>CAZQKB010000004.1:0-240334 GCA_964593755.1 uncultured Mesohalobacter sp.
TTGATTAAAGCTCAGAGGATTCAAGATAAGGTTGCCGGAGTAGGCTTTGACTGGGAAAAACCGGAACAGGTTTTTGAAAAAGTTAAAGAAGAAATTGACGAATTTGAAGTTGAGTCAGAATTTCAAAACCAGGAAAAAATGGAAGCTGAATTTGGAGATATCATGTTTGCCTTAATAAATTATGCCAGACATAAAAATATAAATCCTGAAAGAGCCTTGGAATTAACCAATAAGAAATTCATAAAACGCTTTCAGTATTTAGAAAAAGAAACTTCTAAGCAAAACTTAAATCTACAGGATATGAGTCTGGAAGAAATGGATAAATATTGGGAAGAGGCTAAAAAATTTAACTAGAAATTTTTAATTGTAAATAATGAAAAAATATTTCATATTATTGTTTTTTATACCCTTAATTTGCATTGGTCAGAATACAAACCGTGATTTCGATCAGAAAGGCAAACTGTTCGTAAAGATTTACGGCGGCATTTCTCCATTACTTTCGGATGAATTTTCACTTTTTTCAATATCAAATAGGTTGGATATAAAATTAGACTATAATCATGATGTAGGTTACAACTTAGGTTTTAGTCTTGGTTACTTTTTTACAAATAACATTGCTTTACAGGCTGGTTTCGAAAAAAAAAGGAACCGTCTATTTGTTCCATTTGATTTTTTTTCACCCCCTAATTCTCCTGACCTATCTACAATGCTCACAACCAATTCGATTTATATAAATGGTCTTTACTATTTACAAGACAAAAATAAGTTAAGACCGTATTTAGGGCTTGGTCTTTCGCTCCTGCAGGACATTAACTATAATATTTTCGAAAATGATTTTTCAGGCACTAGTGTATTAGGATTTAAAGGAATAATTGGCATGGATTATCATATTTCAAGTAATATAGCTTTAAATTTAGAATTAAATTATAATGCTTTTAGTGAGATAGAAGTAGAAGATGGCATTGGGACAAAAATCAATTTGAGATATAACCCACTCAGTTTCAATTTAGGAATTATTTACAATTTTAAACCTTCAAGTAAGTTATAACTAGATGTCATATTGATTTTATCAATAGAAAAATATACTTACATTTGTATTAAATTATATTATATGAAAAATGTACTTTTAGTAATAACGTTATTTTTATCGAGCATAATATGGTCTCAAAATTCATCATTTTCGAATGAAACTTTACAAAAATTTGCAGAAGCTTATCTGGAAGTTCGTAACCAAAATATGACCTTACAATTAAATATGATAACAGCTATAGAAAATGCTGGATTAACCAGCGATGAGTTTAACGACATACACCTGAGTTTGAAAGATACCAGCAAAAAACAGCCTACTGCTGAAGAAAGAAAACAGTATGACAATGCTCTAAAAAACATAGCTAAACTCAACGAAAGCATACAGGAAAATATTGAACGAATAATCATCAGTAAAGGCCTAAAAGTGGATACTTACCAATCTATCGCAAAAGCATCTGCGACTGACAGTTCTCTTAAACAAAAAATCCAGAAACTTATTAACTAGATTTTTGTTTTGAAATTCTAAGCAAGCCGACACTTTTGTCGGCTTTTTTATTGGATTTGTTAATAAGCTATTAGAAAAAGCTATGATTTGATTAATTTCATTAAACCAAAAAACAATATTTTTGTTAGACAAAATAAATTAACATGGAAAATAGTATTGAACGTATAAAATGTTTAATTGTTGGATCAGGTCCAGCTGGATATACCGCTGCCATATATGCAGCAAGAGCAGATTTAAAACCTGTTTTATATACGGGGATGGAACCCGGCGGACAATTAACAACTACTACAGAAGTTGAAAACTTTCCCGGATATCCTGATGGTATTGATGGCCCACAGATGATGGAACAACTTAAGGCTCAGGCTGAAAGATTTGAAACTGACGTTAGAATAGGAATGGTAACAAAAGTAGAATTAAGTAAAGAAGTTGGAGGCATTCATAAAGCACAGGTTGATAATGACAAATGGGTAGAAGCAGAAAGTATCGTTATTTCAACAGGAGCTTCTGCTAAATATCTTGGTTTACCAAGCGAACAGCGATTAAGAGGTGGTGGCGTTTCTGCATGTGCCGTTTGTGACGGTTTTTTCTATAAAGGACAAGATGTGGCAATTGTTGGTGGTGGAGATACTGCTGCTGAAGAAGCAACATATCTTGCTAAAATCTGTAAATCAGTCACTATGCTGGTAAGAAAAGATGTAATGAAAGCTTCAAAAGCCATGCAACATCGAGTGTTTAATACTAAAAACATAGACGTCAGATTTAATACGGAAGTTGATGAAGTGCTGGGCGAGCAGGTTGTTGAAGGTTTAAGAATGGTTAATAATGAAACCGGAGAAAAAGAAGATATTGCCATTACAGGTCTTTTTATAGCCATCGGCCATAAACCTAATACCGATATCTTTAAAGACATGATAGATATGGATGATACAGGGTATATAATCACTAAAGGAAAATCAACAAAAACCAACATCCCCGGTGTATTTGCCAGTGGAGATGTTCAGGACAAAGAGTACAGACAAGCGGTAACGGCAGCTGGAACCGGCTGTATGGCAGCATTGGATGCAGAACGATATTTGGCGTCTATAGAAAGTGTGGATGAGTTAGTTGACGAGGCTGCTAATTAATTACACATAAATATTTATTAGATTAAAGCCATTGCAGTTCCAAGACTTCAAAAAAGACACGAACGATTGAGGAATCGCTCGCTGCTATTTCAGGGCTGCTATTCATTACTATAGCTAAAATGGGCTACGTGATGTGCATTGTTATACCTCTTCCGAATTCTCGGAATCCGCATGACCTGCAGCATGTAATATGCCTGGTGTACTAAAAAATGCTTACAGTAGCAACAAGTCATTCCGACGGAGTGAGGCACGAACGACGAGGAGTCGCATGCTGCTTCTCAAGGGCTACCTGATGCGCGTGATGGGATGCCTCTTCCGAAGTCTAGGAATCGGCATGACCGGTAACTCGGATTATGCCTGGCGAACTCAAGACCGATTTTTAAACCCCAAGTCATTCCGATGGAATGAGGCACAAACGAAGAGAAATCGTATGCTGCTGTTCATTTCAATAATTTTCTATCAACGAAATAAGATCAATGTCAACTTCAATGGTAATTGGCAAATAGTATAATTGCTTAATTCCCGAATCTCTTAGCCTGACATAGTCTTTTTCAGTGGTCAAAATAGGTTTTGAAAAACTATTAAATCTTCTAACGTCCTTTTCTGTAAAATGGTAATGGTCCGGGTAAGCATGGTGTTGATAAGTCTTTTGACGATTTTTCAAGAAATCCAATAAAGGTTTTGGGTTAGCTATACCAGTGATTAAAATAAAATCGTCAAAATCTGAAAGAAATAAGTCTGAACTGTCATTTTTTAAATTTTCAGAATATTTAATATTTGAAAAACCTAAATGTTGATGGTTCAATAGTTTAATCTGCTGTTTGTAATTATTTTTTTGATGTTCGGTCAAAGTCGATGGACATTTTGTTACAATTACTGAATCAGCTCTTTTGGCTCCTGATCTGGACTCTCTTAACCGACCCATTGGTAAAAGAAAATCGCTAAAATAAGGCCTGTCAAAGGTGGTCAACAGAATATTATAATCTGCTTTTACCTTTCTGTGCTGAAAGGCATCATCAAGAAGCACGATTTCAGTTTTTGGATATTTTGCTAAAATTGTTGAAATGCCATTTCTCCTATTGGCGTCAACGCATACAATTTGTTGTGGAAACTTTCTTTTAAATTGTAAGGGCTCATCCCCAACTTCTTCTGCTGTACTTTTTGCAGACACCTCATGAAAGCCTTTGGTCTTTCGTTTGTACCCACGACTTAAAACTGCAATCTGATATTTATGTTTTAAATGCTCAATCAGGTATTCAATCATAGGCGATTTTCCTGTTCCACCAACACTTAAATTTCCAATACATATCACATTGACATCAAATGATTTAGATTTTAAAATACCTATATCAAATAGTATATTCCTAATGCTGGTTATACACCAGTAAATAACTGAAAAAGGCCACAACAACCATTTGATGACAGACATATTTCAAAAAATTTAATAAAGCCAGACGCCTGACGAAAGTATAATTTATAATTTTACAAAGAAACTGAAATTTCACATACTTATGAAAATAAAAGCACTCATAGATAAACTGAACGCTCTTGCACCTTTAGATTATGCTGAAGATTTTGATAATGTTGGACTCATAGTTGGTGATGCCAATATGGATATAAAAGGTGTTTTAGTAAGCCTTGATACTACAGAAGAGGTTGTAGATGAAGCTATAGCAAAGCATTGTAATGTAATTGTAGGATTTCACCCAATTATTTTTTCAGGTTTAAAAAAATTGGTTCCTACTAATTATGTGAATCGAGCCGTTATTAAAGCCATTAAACACGATGTAGCCATCTATGCCATTCATACGGCTTTAGATAATTCGTTTCAGGGTGTCAACAATGTTATTTGCGATAAATTAGGACTTAAAAACAGACAAATTCTTATACCACAAGCTCAAAGCATTAAAAAACTTACGACCTATGTCCCTAAAGCCAATGCTAAATTTCTAAGAGAAAAATTATTTGAAATTGGAGCGGGAAACATAGGGAATTATTCAAATTGTAGTTTTAATATCGAGGGCCGAGGCAGTTTTAAAGGAGAAGATGGCTCTAACCCTGTTATTGGAAAAAAAGGAGAAACCCATTATGAGGATGAAATCCAAATCAATATTACTTTTGCCAAACACCTTGAAAGTAAAGTTCTAAAACAGCTATTTGAATTTCACCCTTATGAAGAAGTTGCTTATGAAGTTGAAACCCTCGAAAACACCAATCAACATATTGGTTTAGGGATGACGGGGTCATTTGACAAGGCTCTAACTGAAAATGATTTTTTGGATCTGTTAAAACAAACTTTCGGCACCCCTACATTAAGACATTCAAAGAAACGGGAAAAACCTGTTCAAAAAGTAGCTGTTTTAGGTGGAAGTGGTGCTTCAGCTATACCAAATGCCTTAAAATCAAAAGCAGATGTTTACGTCACTGCAGATTTGAAATATCACGATTTTTTTAAAGCTGAAAATCAAATTATATTGGTTGATATTGGCCACTACGAGAGTGAGCAATTCACAAAAGATTATTTATATAGTTTTATTAATGAAAATTTCACTAATTTTGCAGTCGTTTTATCAAATTTAAATACCAATCCGGTTCAATATTATTGATTATGGCAAAAAAGAAAGAGACTAGCGTAGAGCAAAAACTCAGAAATTTATACGATTTACAGCTTGTAGATTCAAGAATAGACAAAATTAGAGACATGAGAGGAGAACTTCCTCTTGAGGTAGAAGACCTTGAGGATGAAGTTGCTGGTCTTAACAAGCGTATCGAAAAAATGCAAACTGCCTTAGAGGAAATCGATATCAAAATAAAAGAAAAGAAAATCTTTATAAGCGAAACTGAAGATCGTATCAAAAAATACAAGAAGCAGCAGGAAAACGTCAGAAACAACAGAGAATATGATGCTCTGAGTAAAGAAATCGAATACCAGGAGCTTGAAATTGAATTAGCCGAGAAACACATTAAAGAATTTTATGCCCAGACAGAACATAAAAGCGAAGTCTTAGAGCAGAAAAAAGAAGAGGTTGAAGAAAAACAAAAACATCTTGATCATAAAAAATCTGAGCTTGATAATATTTTAAAGGAAACTGAAAAAGAGGAAAAAGCTCTTGAAAAGGAATCTGAAAAACTCAAAGGAAAAATAGAAGAAAGATTGGTTAAAGCTTATGAAAGAATAAGAAGCAGTGTTAAAAATGGTTTGGCACTGGTAACTATCGAGAGAGGTGCTTCAGGTGGATCTTTCTTTACGATACCACCACAGGTTCAGGTTGAAATTGCAGCAAGAAGAAGAATTATTACCGATGAGCATAGTGGTAGAATCCTTGTTGATCAGGAACTTGCCAAAGAAGAAGAAGAGAAAATGGAAAAAGTTTTCAGTAAAATTTAAACTTAATTTCTTAAAATATAACAAACCGTTTCCTAACCGAAACGGTTTTTTTGATTCTATATTAACATAAATATAGTGTTTGAACATTAGAGAATCAATTAATTTTACGGAAAAAAAATATGAAAAAATTAATTATATTACTTTTAATTTTTAATGTAGCGCTGAGTTGCAACCTGACCCACAAAAAACCAACACCTGAAAAAATCAAAGCATACAATGAACTTTCTCAAAAGTTTGATGTGGCTTATTTTGCAAGTGGTTGCTTTTGGTGTGTAGAAGCTATTTATGAAAAAGTAAAAGGAGTTAAGGAAGTTATATCAGGATACGCTGGTGGTCATACTAAAAATCCGACTTACGAAGAGAGTAATACCGGAAGAACAGGTCACGCAGAAGCTGTAAAAGTCATTTATGATTCTAATGTTGTCCGTTTTGAAACTTTAGTGGATGTTTATTTTGCATCACAAAATGTCACGCAGGTAAATGGTCAGGGACCGGATAGAGGAAGTCAGTATCGTTCGATAATTTTTTTCCAGAATGATAAGGAAAAACAAATTATAGAGGAAAAGATTAATGCTCTGCAACCAAAATATGATAGACCTATCGCTGCAGAGGTTAAAGCTTACGAAAAATTTTGGATTGCTGAAGAATACCATCAGGATTATAAAAAGAAACATCCTAACAATAGATATATACAAAATGTTTCAAACCCAAGATTTGAACGCTTTAAAGCTAAAATGCCTGAAGTGCTTAAATGAGTTTATGAGTTTATGAGTTTAAATTCATATTTTGAATTCTACATAAAAATTTTTGACAGATTTTATTTGAATTTTCATCTTATATTTAAAAGCTTTAATTAAAAAGTAGGCTAAATTAACGTACCGTAAACTGGACACTAAACACAACTGACTGCAACTGAATGCTTCGACTGTTTACTGCGACTAAAGACTGCGACTGTTAACTGTAACTATTTAAGATCTTCAAAATTTAAAAAAGACCAGGCTTTTTTATCCATCTTTAATTTTTTACCAATAATTTCATTAAAACATTTTGGATCAATACCTTTATTTTTAGGTTTTTTAGCCTCTAAATCTTCAAAAGATAAAACATGTCCTTTTTTTAAATCTTTATTTACAGCTAAGGATTTTTCAAAAATGGATTTCAAAGCATCAAAATCCTTTAAATCATTTTTATCTACAGGATGATTTAATGCAGATTTCACATTACGCACTTCAGAGATTAAATCTCCTATCTGGTCCAAACTAAGTGATGAAGTAGTATCAGGGCCAAACTGCTCTTTTGAAAAAGCTGCGTGAAATTCAATTATTTCTGCCCCAAGCGCTACTGCTGCAATACAAGTTGAAATTTTAGCCGAATGATCTGAAAATCCAATAGAAATGTCATATCGACTCTTAAATGTGTTAATCAAATTTAAACCATATTTTTGCGGTGTAGTTGGATATGCGGTTGTGCATTGTAATAAAGAAACCTCGACATCTTCCGATTTGAAAAAATTTATACTTCTATCCAGTTCTTCAATAGAACTCATTCCAGAAGATAAGATGACCGGTTTTCCGGTTTGTTTTATTTTTTCCAGCAGCAACATATTATTGACTTCACCCGAACCAATTTTATAACGCTTTACCCCTATTTCTTCAGCCCAATCTACTGCTGCGTTACTGAAGACAGAAACCAAAAATTCTATTCCAACCTCGTCACAATGCCGCTTTAAGGCTTTCCATTGATTTAAAGTAAAAGACATCCGCTCCCAATACTCATATCGAGTTTTATCCTGATAACTAAACTTTTTCCTAAAAGGCTCATGAGCGCTGCTCTCTGCATAAGCCAAATGAATTTGAAATTTTACAGCGTCTACTTCTCTTTTTGCTAAGGCATCTATGTACGCGTGTGCCATACCTAAACTCCCGTCATGAGCCTGAGCAATTTCTGCAATTGTAAAAACGGAATGGGGTTTATTCATATCATAATTAAATTAAGCATAAACCTGAAATAAGGATTATGTCATGCTTCAAATTAACTAAAAAAGAAACTTTTTTCAGTTATAAAACCCATTAAAAACTTTATTTTTACCAATAAATCAATCATTTTATGAAACGCAAAATTTGCGTAGTCATTACAGCCAGGCCTTCATATAGTCGTGTAAAATCTGTTTTACAAGCTATAAAAACGCATCCTGATTTAAAGCTTCAGCTTGTTATTGCAGCTTCTGCCCTACTTAACCGCTATGGCAATGCTATTGATTTTATAAAAGCTGACGGCTTTGATGTTGATGCTAAAGTTTTTAGCGTATTGGAAGGTGAAAATACAACCGCAGCAGCCAAAACGACCGGACTTGGAATCATTGAGCTCTCAAGTGTCTTTGAAAACCTAAAACCTGATATTGTTTTAACCGTTGCAGACAGGTTTGAAACCATCTCTACAGCTATCGCGGCTTCGTATATGAATATACCATTGGCTCACCTTCAAGGTGGTGAGGTTACAGGCAACATAGATGAAAAAGTTAGGCACGCTATCACAAAGCTTGCAGATTATCATTTTGTTGCTACAAATGATGCCTTCGAAAGAATACAAAAATTAGGAGAGGAAGAAGACAGTATTTTTCTAACTGGTTGTCCTTCAATAGACCTGGCTTTACCGGTCATAAAAAAACAAAGGTTGAGCTTTAATCCATATAAAAAATATGGAGGTGTTGGTCATGAACCAGATTATGAAACTGGATATATTGTGGTTATGCAACATCCTAATACCACTCAAGTCGACCAAAGCAGGATTCAAATAGAGGAAACCTTAAAAGCCATTGACGAACTGAATATTCCTACATTTTGGTTTTGGCCTAATATAGACGCTGGCGCTGATGGTACTTCAACAGGTATTAGGGCTTATCGAGAGTATCATAAACTTGAGCATGTTCATTTTTTTAAAAATATGAACAGCGAAGATTTTCTAGAGCTTATACATAATTCAAAAGCCTTGGTTGGTAATTCCAGTGTTGGTATCCGAGAAGCGTCTTTTCTTAGCGTTCCCGTCGTAAACATAGGAAATAGACAGCATCGCAGATTACGTGCCAACAATGTAATTGATGTTCCTCATGATGTCGAGGCCATCAAAAAAGCTATCAAATTTCAAATGAAAAACTGTGTAGAACCTTCAAAAATTTATGGTGAAGGAGATTCAGGTCAAAAAATAGCAGATCTACTTTCTCAGGTAAAATTAAAATTTCATAAAACTATTGTTTATTAATCCTAAATCTTAACGCATCAAAAAATGAAAACACACAGGCCTCTATCAAAGTATTATATCTTGGTACTATGTATTATTTTTGCAGCTTCCTGTAACACATCAAAAAAAGACAATTTGAAAAAAAACATTGATCCGCCAGTTGCGAAGAAAAAAGACACGGTTTTATCTATTCATGGTGATGATAGAAACGACCCCTACTATTGGTTGAGAGAACGCGAAAACCCCGAAGTCATAGCCTATCTTGAAGCTGAAAATGAATACTATCAAAAAATGACCGAAAACCTGGAAAGTCTTACAGATACTTTGTTTTCTGAAATGAAATCCCGTATAAAACAAGACGACTCTTCAGTTCCTTACAAGTTTAATGGATATTGGTACATTACAAAATATGAAACGGGCAAAGACTATCCGATTTATATCAGAAAAAAAGAAAGCTTAGACGCAGAAGAAGAAATATTATTCGACTGCAATAAAATGGCTGAGGGACATAGCTATTTTAACCTTACAGGTTTGAGTATAAGCCCGGATAACAAGAAAATTTCCTTTGGAGTAGATACCATCGGCAGAAGACAATACCACATCCGGGTGAAGGATTTAGAGACCGATACCATTTTAGAAGATGTTATTGAAAACACGACAGGATCGTCAACCTGGGCCAAGGATAATTCAACTTTATTTTATACCAAAAAAGATCCGGTAACCTTACGTTCATATCAAATTTATAAGCATGAGTTGGGTAAAAGCGATAACGAATTGGTCTATCAGGAAGATGATGATACATTTGGTACAGCTGTGTATAAAACCAAATCTCAGGATTTTATTGTGATCGTAAATTACAGCACATTATCTACAGAATATCACGTATTAGAAGCTGATAATCCTAATGGTGAATTTAGGGTTATACAACCCCGAGAAAGGGACTTAGAATACAGTATTGATCATTTTGGCGATCATTTCTATATTTTAACAAACCAGGACAACGCTAAAAACTTCAAACTTGTGAAAACGTCCTTAAACGAGACATCAAAAGAAAATTGGGAAGAAGTCATTCCGCATAGAGATGATGTTCTCTTAGAGGATATTGATATTTTTAAAGACTATCTTGTTGTAAGTGAACGTTCTGAAGGCCTGAACAAACTAAGAATAATGCGATGGGATAATAGTGTAGATTATTATCTGCCTTTTGAAAGTGAAACTTATACCGCCTACACTACAACAAATGTAGAATTTGATACTGAAATACTGCGTTATGCCTATAATTCGCTTACAACACCTTCTTCTGTCATTGAATTCAATATGGCTACTAAGGAGAAAAATGTTTTAAAAGAGCAGGAAGTTTTAGGAGGTAAATTCGATAAAGAAAATTACGAATCTAAAAGAGTGTTTGCAACGGCGGAAGATGGCACAAAAATTCCCATGTCTTTAGTCTATAAAAAAGGCCTTGAACTCAATGGCAATAATCCTGTATTTCAATATGCCTACGGATCATATGGTTCAACTTCAGACCCTTATTTTTCTACTGTGAGACTGAGTTTACTGGACAGGGGTTTTGTATATGCCATTGCACATGTAAGAGGCGGACAATACATGGGACGCCAATGGTACGAAGATGGCAAACTGCTTAAGAAGAAAAATACCTTTACTGATTTTATAGCCTGTTCTGAATATTTGATTGAAGATAATTATACTTCTGCGGATCATTTGTATGCATATGGTGGCAGCGCCGGTGGATTGTTGATGGGTGCTATTGTAAATATGTCACCGGAATTATACAACGGTATTATTGCAGCGGTACCTTTTGTGGATGTCATCACTACCATGCTGGACGATTCTATTCCTTTAACCACAGGTGAATACGACGAATGGGGTAATCCTAATGATAAAGCGTATTACGATTACATCAAATCTTATTCGCCCTATGACAATGTAGAAGCACAGGACTATCCTAATATGCTGGTCACAACCGGCTTACACGACTCTCAGGTTCAGTACTGGGAACCAGCTAAATGGGTGGCTAAATTACGCGATGTAAAAACAGACGATAATTTACTTTTCCTGGACACCAATATGGATGCCGGTCATGGTGGTGCGTCCGGACGTTTTGAAAGAATTAAAGAAGTAGCCAAGGAATATGCTTTTATTTTAAGTCTGGAAGGGATAGAAGAATAATAATTCAAAAGTTTTTATAACAAACCTCAAAGGTTATTTATTCCTTAGCGTTAAACCTCAAAGGTTTTTCTCAACGCTGGATATAAGCCTTTGAGGTTTTTCTCTTCACCGGATATAAACCTCAAAGGTTATTAGCTACAAGCCGGTAAACCTTTGAGGTTTTTACGCCTATTGCAATAATGTAGTTTTCATACTATTTGGAAGATAAATATTAAAAACAAATATTTCATATAATTTAATCTACCTTACAAATATTCTGTGAGTTAATCCGAAATATTCATTGAAAAAGTATTAATGTCATGTTGCGACTAAGAAAAACTAGAATTTTCGTAACTCAAATTTGAGTTTCTCTAAATCGGGATTAACCGCCAAAAAGAAGAGAATCATTAAAAACCATGAATAATGGCGGTTAAAACTTTAAAAACAGCAATCAAATTGACCTGTTACCTGATAATGATCTTTTTCACCTCATTCTCTTCATTTGATTTGAGAATTACAAAATAAAGACCAGCACTTAACTCATCAGAACTGATTGATATTTCTTTGCCGTTTTGACTTTGATGCTTAGCTTTTAATCTTCCTAAGGCGTCTCTGATTTCACACACAAATGGTGTTGAAAATTTATTTTTTAAATTTAAAAACTCTCCGCTGTTAAGATAGGTAGGAAATACTGTAAAATAATTGTCCTCAGGTTTAACAAAATCGCTTGTCGATAATGAATTATCGCTCATAACTTCCAGTACATCCATCTCAAACGGAGAAGCCGGCAAATCGGCATCATTAAATAAATTAGTGAATGGAAAAGCTTTCCATCCAAATCTTACTTTAGCGGGTTCAGGTACATTAATCGAAGTTACCGTTATAATACTATCATTTTCAATAACCGCTGTCGCATTATGGAACACATTGTCAATACCAGCGACTTCAAAACCATAAATACTATCACTAACCAAATTATACGGTGTCGGTCCGTAGGGGTCTAAGGTAATTGCTCTGGACTCTAATCCATTCGCAAAATGCTTGAATTTTAAGATGGCTTTATCGGTTTGGGTAACTCTAACCGCTTCTCTTATTTTTGGACCTGAATAGATGATGTCCTCTGCATATGCCATTTTTCTTGCAAACAATGCCAATCGATTTCCTACATCTTCCTTGTTTGGCGGATGCACGTCCAATGTCATTCCGCCATCAATAGAAACAGCCATACCGGTATTTGGGACAGTATTCCAGGTGTCCAGCTGCTGTTGCCTGACTGTTGACTGTTTAAGGTCTACAGGTTGATCGTTTACCTGACCCCAACCAGGAAGTTGGGTAAAGATAAATGGAGCGTTAGGCTGTCCCCATGCATTTCTCCATGAATTGATCATATCTGCAAATATTGAACTGAAACCTGAAAGGTCATTAAATTGTATGGTTTCATGCTCACCCTGATACCAGATTACACCTGTTATAGCTTGCTTCGTAAGGGGGTGAACCATAGAATTATAAAGTGTAGAAGGTCCGCTCAGTCCTATATTGGCATAATTGTAGTTTTGTGTATTTGGATTTGCATTTATAGCCTCAATTGGCATAAAGGAACCCATACCTGTACCACCTCTCGCTACAGTTATTAGTCCTATGGGGACATTAATTTCAGGCTGTAAAGATTTGCCAAAGAAATAACCCGTTGCAGAAAAGTTTAATGAAGTGGCTGGCGATAGTGGTGACCAATCTCTTTGGATCTGAACGTCATCCTCTGGTGTATTAGATTCTACTACCTTGACTGTCATCAAACGGATATTATCATTTTGGTAAGTACCGGGTACGTTTTGAAACTCAGTAAAATTTTCAGGCCTGTTTTTAAAAACCTGAATGGTTTGAGCCATATTAGATTGACCTCCACATATCCAGACATCTCCCATCAAAATGTCATCAAACACAAAAGTGTCTGTTCCTGTAATTGTAAGGGTGTACGGTCCACCGGCAGAAATCGGACTGAAACTGACCTCCCAATTACCATTGACGGCTGTTGTGGTAATACTTTGACCGGCAAATTCAACTGTTACAGGTAATCCATCACTGGCCTTTCCGTAAACGGAAATATTTTTATCCCTTTGTAAGACCATATGAGATTGAAAAACACTGTTTATAGAAAAATTGCCAAATTCAGGTATGATATGGTTATCACCAACTATTCTTTCTGCAAATAAAACAGAACCAGGTAAAAGTTGTATAAAACCGGAGTCGCCCGTTAATTGTCCGTTTACAATAACCGTTATACTGTTTTGAACAAGAAGGGAAGCTCCATCAGCTATCTCCAGGCTCTTAACTTTAACCAATTGATCGCTTATGACTGGCAGATTAGAAACATTTGCAACCAGCACATGATCGTCTTCTGTAGGAACTGTACCTCCTTCCCAATTACCTGAATCATGCCAATTGTTTGATACTGCACCTGTCCAGGCTATGCCTTCAATCTCAAGTTTTATATTATCTAAATGGATATTACCGGAATTATTGACCTTTACAGTATAGACCCCGATTTCTTCCTCTCCGGAAACAACTGTGAAGGTATTACTGCTAAAAACTTCCCAGCTACCCGTACCGCTTGTCTGACCTTGGTTATAATAACTTAAATTATTTGAAGTTGTACTGGATATACGTAAAGGATTGTAAATCAATCCTGCTGAAAGTTTTACTGACTGATTGAACCTGTATTGTTTACCGGTTTCAAGCGTGAATTCTTTTAAAATTCCAATAGTTGCAGGAGAATCACTACTGCTTATAAATCCACTGCTTCCATTAGCACCATTGCCACTCGACTGTGTTACTGCAGATTCATTTCCCCACCAACTGAAACCAATGTCTGTGATTTGGGTTCCATCTGCTATTGACTCAAAGTTTTCTGAGTAAACAGTTACGAATGTTTGAGCAATCACATTGCTGCCAAAAAAACTAAATAGAATTAAATAAAAACTAAATACTACTGATTTCACGATAAAATATTTTAATCAAAATTATTTGTTTTTATGTTTAAATCATAGCCAATTATTGGTCTAAAATGGTATTTCTTTAGTTCTGTTGGAAATATTTTCAGAAATCAGCTAAAAAGAAAGAATATAAGCTTAAGGTATTTGTTTATTACCACAAGAATCCTAAGTTTTGGCGTAAAAACCGCTTACATCAGCTCAGCTCAGTACAAGTCGATATAAGAGAAAAGAGTAAAGACAATAAACAGCCACTTAAGGATCAAATGGTTTCGATTATAAAGAATTTTTACCGCAAACCTAATTTTTTTGTTTTAATATTTTTTAAAATATCCTTTAAGAGAACATAGTCATTTAGAGAGTCTTATGTCTAATTTCAAACAGTGATTTGTGCTGAGCATTTCGACAAATGATACAGTGAGCACGTCGAACTGCTCAATAACCACTAAGTCGAAATAAACGGTTTATTTTCTATGAATTCAGGATGCTATTAATTTATTATTGATTGCTACAAAACAAACCTCAAAGATTTCTTATCACACTCATGAGAAACCTTTGAGGTTTTGTCACAAATAAAACTACTCCCACTCTTTTGATGTCCTGTAAACAACGCCTTTAAAAATGGCGACAATTTTATCTTGGACATATAAATTGACAGTGCTAAAACCCAATTTGTTTTTTGCAATATCTAATTGAGTTTCGGCCACAACATAATCACCTTCATGTAAAGCCTCAATATGGTTGATTGAGGTTTCAATGGACACGGCAAATCGACCATGTGTATTTGCTGCAAATCCAAAAGCTGTATCGGCCAAAGCGTAGGCTATACCGCCATGTGCTTTTTGCATAGAGTTCAGCATCTCCCTTCTGATGTTTAGACCTAATCTGCAGTAACCTTTTTTCACTTGAATAATTTCAATCCCTAACCATTGCGAAAATGGATCTAAAGACAGCATTTTAGAAGGAATATCCTCAGGTTTAAGTTGCGACATATATCATTGTTTTTCTGCAAAAGCCTTGAAATCTTTTAGGTATGACATGGATTGTTTTTTAAAGGCTCCGGGCATAAAGAAAGCCATGATTTTCATGAGACCTTTAAATTGAAAGTCCTGTTCGGTAATATATCTTGTGTTATGGTCATCAATTTTTTCAAACGAATTTTTTGCCACATTAAACACTTTTGGTGTGGTATAGGTTGTCGTATATTCTTCAGGTAGATTAACTTTCACAATTTTTTCTTCCATCGCAAAATAGCGTTTTCCTAACTGAAATTCGACTTTGCATCTTGCGCCTTCTTCACCTTCATGGCCTTCAATCGGGGTTTTTGCTTTAAAACCTTTCATCCATAATTTATCATTAGTCCTGTCAGAAAAAAGCTTTATGACGTCGTTTATGGGTTTTTCTATAACAATACTTACTTGGTATTTCATGATATTTCAAATAGTTTGGATATTAATATGACAGCTATGCTAACGATTATCCCAACAATAACTAACCCGATAAGGAATAAAAATAAGAATAATATGAATTTCAGTAATTTCACTAACAATTGCCATAAGTTAAGTTTTAAAAGTCTACCAAATACGTAAAGATAATACGGAATAGTTACAAGTAGGGAAAAGGTTAGCAATTGATAATCTAAAAAAATGCTTAAAGCAAAAAACAGTATTGTAGAATAAAACAGTATGCCTTGAATATAGCATGTCATAATAATGTATTCTCCAAAGCTGTATTTTCTGCCGAATACTAGCATGGTCAGAAATGCATAGAAGGGAATAAAAATAAAGGTCATTACGTTGAAGTACTTCACCGTAAATTCAGCAGACTCCTCTGCTATTTCCTGGTTTTTTTTGACTTCATCCTGAAATTCTTCGGAATTTGCAAAATCTTCACCTAAAGCATCTTTCATCAATTCCATTTGGAAGTTAGAGATTTTTGCATTGGAATCAATAAATACTTCAGAATAGCTGTTAAAGATAAATAGTGAAATTGCAGTGCCTATGGTGAGAAAAACAAAAGGATTCATATAGCGTTTCCTCACGCCATCCAGATACTCATCTATCAATACTTCCGGGCGAACTAGAAGTGTCCTTATAGTTTTAAAAAAAGAGTTGTCCCAGCCAAAAAAATTGACAATGAAGTCTCTTAAAATTTGTTTGAGTGTGATATCTTCTCTGATAACCTTAGCACCACATTCATAACAAAAATTAGCTTTTTCTTTTAAATCACTATGGCAGTTTTTGCAGTTCATATTCAGATTGAAAATCAAATCTACATTTTTAAATATTAGTTTGAAATTATTCCATCAAAATTTTCTTAAAAAAGTCTTATTTATGATTAATTGATATATTTGCCGAATGGAAACAATAGATGCACTCATACTTGGTATTATTCAGGGACTTACAGAATTTTTACCGGTATCGTCCAGCGGACATTTAGAATTGGGTAAAGCCATTTTAGGAGATGATTCTATCCCTAAGGAAAGTTTATTATTTACCGTTGTGCTTCATTTTGCCACGGCCTTAAGTACAATAGTTGTCTTTAGAAAAGATATTTACGCTTTGGTAATGGGAGTTTTGAAGTTTGAATGGAATGAAGATCTGCAATTTATTTCAAAAATTGCCTTATCAATGGTTCCGGCAGTGATAGTAGGTGTATTTTTTGAAAAGGAACTGGAACAACTTTTTAGCGGCAACATTTTTCTGGTTGGATGTATGCTCATCGTCACAGCTGCCCTATTATTTCTGGCCGATAAAGCCAGAAACACCGATAAAAATGTAACATTCAAAAACGCATTTGTCATTGGTATTTCTCAGGCTATCGCTATGCTTCCCGGTATTTCGAGATCCGGTGCCACCATTTCGACCTCAGTGCTATTAGGTAACGATAAAAACAAAGCCGCACGCTTTTCTTTTTTAATGGTCATTCCGCTTATATTTGGTAAAATTGGTAAAGATATCCTGAGTGGTGATTTAAGTTATGACAGTTCTAATTTTACAGCACTTAGTGTAGGCTTTATAGCTGCATTTATTGCAGGCATATTAGCTTGTACCTGGATGATTAAACTGGTGAGAAATTCTAAACTCTCATATTTTGCGATTTATTGTGCGGTTGTTGGAGTGATAGCTGTTGTTTGGACATTGGTATAAAGAACTTTTTTTACTTTAGTCTGTCGCTGAACTCTACTAGATAACCAAACAAAGGCCAAATGAAGACTTTGTTTTTATTTACAGAAAGATTTAAAACAAAATGAACTTTTGATTTTAAAGGATTTTGTAATATTGTAGAAGTATTGTTAATGCAATAATGGAAAATCAACCTTTAGTGTCTATCATCATTCCCACTTACAATCGTGCACATTTAATTGGGGAAACTTTGGATTCGGTTTTAGCGCAGACTTACCAAAACTGGGAATGTATAATAGTCGATGATGGATCAACAGATAATACAGATGAAGTTGTAAGTAAATATGTCCAAAACGATAGTCGGTTTAAGTATTATCATCGACCAAAGGAATATTGGCCTGGCGGCAATGATGCCAGAAACTATGGTTTTGAGGTAAGTAAAGGTAAATACGTTAATTGGTTTGATAGTGATGATTTGATGTTGCCTGAAAAAATAGAAAAACAAATTCAGGTAATTAAGGACACTAATCTTGATATGATAACTTGCTACGCACTTGGGTTTTATGACGATATAAAAAAAAATAGTTATTTTGAATATTTCAATCCTAAAAAAATCAATTCTAAAACACCAAGTTATGATCTATTGAATGGTAATTTAAATTTCTCAACACCCGGACCACTATGGAGGAGGGGTTTTTTAACGAATAAAGAGCTATTCGATGAAAGATTGAAAAAATCACAGGAAGCTGATTTTAACTTTAGAATTTCAATTAATGGATTGAAATTTAAGTACATTGAAAAGCCTTTATATATTATAAGGCGTAATAGAAATGAAAATAAAATCAAAAGAAAAAAGCTTGACAATGATTTAAATTTTATTATCTCAATTTTTTATTATTTTAAAAATACGTTTATTACTTCTAAAAAAATAGATCAATCGAATGTACATTATATTTATAGAAAAAAGATGATGAATTATGCTTTCTATAGAATGATGTTTCAATATACCAAAATAAGACTCATAGACTTAAGTCAGTCTAATAGTTACCTTAGGTATATTTTCAAGAGCTTAATCCAAACACCTTTAAATTTTTTTACTAAATATAGAATATTCATAGGTTTACTTATATTTCATTTTACTAAAAAAGGGTATAAACTAATGCATGTAAAGGCTTTATCTCTTAAATAGTAAAATAACTAATTTTTTTGATATTAATTAATTTTCTAACTTGCTTAATAAACCAATTTTGATTGAATATAATACAATAAAATTTGGCGAATAAATATTATTTAATTGAAATACATGGTTTCGAATAAAATTTTAAAAATTGACATCATTGCTGGTGCTAGACCAAACTTTATAAAAATTGCACCATTAATGCATGAATTTAAGAATAATCAAAAATTCAAAGCAAGACTAATACACACAGGTCAACACTACGATAAAATAATGAGTGAGGACTTCTTCAAGCAATTAGAAATATCAGATCCTGATATTAATTTTTCTGTATGCAGTAATTCTCAGGCAAAACAAACGGCAGAGATTATGATTGCCTACGAAAGCTATCTAAATAAAACATACAAGCCTGATTTATGCATCGTAGTTGGAGATGTTACATCTACCATAGCATGTTCTATTGTTGCCAAAAAAGAAAAAATAAAAGTCGCTCATATAGAAGCTGGATTAAGATCTGGTGATATAGCTATGCCTGAAGAAATTAATAGGATTTTGACAGACAGCATTACAGACTATTTTTTTACGACATCTAGAAATGCAAATAAAAACCTTTTAAAAGAGGGACAAAGTAAAGAAAGAATTTACTTTGTTGGTAATATAATGATTGATACGCTAAAAAAATTTGAAAATAAATTTCGTAAACCAAATATTTGGAATAAACATAACTTGAGTAGAAAAGATTATTACATCTTAACTTTACACAGACCATCTAATGTAGATGATAAAGATAAGTTTTATAACATTTTAAGTGTTATTGAAAAAAACATTCATTTAGAAAACATTATATATCCAATACATCCAAGAGTATCAAACAAATATAAAAACTTTGAATATGATTTTTCAAATATTAAAATAATAAAACCACTCCCTTATTTAGAATTTAATTATCTTATTAAAAATGCAAAAGCAGTAATAACTGATTCTGGTGGAATAACAGAGGAGACCACAGTTTTTGGTGTACCATGTATCACCTTAAGAAAAAACACAGAAAGACCTGAGACAGTAGAAATTGGAACAAATGAACTGATAAAGAATTTTCCAAAAGATTTTGAAGATGCTATCAGAAAAATTGAAAATAACCAATGGAAACAAGGCACAATACCAGAAAAATGGGATGGTAAAACCTCTAAAAGGATTTTAAATCATGTTAGTGAAATACTTTCTTACAATAAAAATTTAGAATGAAAGTTTTAATTGTTACTTCAGAAATTAAAAAAAATAAGTATTCGGCTTGTATAAGGGCGTACAAAATTATAGAATCTATTCCTTATGAGATAGAATATGATATATTAACTGAACCCATGACAGTATGGGATTTCGAACACAGAGCTTCATTAACGTACACTAGCAATTTTAATAATTCAACTAATAAAATAACAAAGTTTAAAAGTAGTATTTACGTCAAAGTATTTAGAACTACACTAAATCATATTAACAGAACTGAAGCATTATATAAAAAACTTAAAAAAATAAATTTAAATAAATACAATATCATTATATCTTTAAGTGGTGGTGGTTTTTTTGGTCCTCAAGAAGCAGTTTCTAAAATTAAAACTAAAGCTGTTAAAATTGGTCTTATACATGATCCATTTCCAATCGATGTTTTTCCTGAGCCTTATAAGGCTAAAGCAAATCGATATACAGTTAAAGCAAAAAAATCACTTAAAAAAACTATTGATAACTTAGATTTATTAGCTTTCCCTTCTAAATTGCTAGCAGAATGGATGGATGAACATTATAATTTTGGCATATCAAAATCAATTATCCTTCCTCATCTTCTACCCAAAATAAAAATTGATGACAATTCTCGAGATGCGGCTGATAGATTTTTAGATAGTCATGGTATAAAACCGTTCCATTTTTTTTTACATGCCGGAACCTTATTAAAGCATCGGCCTATTCATAGTATCATTAAAGTTTATAACCAGTTATATAATGAAGGTTTTTTTGATAAAGGGTTTAAATTAGTTTTTATAGGTAGTATAAAATATGAAGTGCAGGATTTTGGAGATCATGTTGTTATAATTAATAAAAGACTACCACTAAATTTAATTAATGCCATATCACAAAAAGCAAAAGCCTTAATGATTATAGAACACATCGGCGCAATCAGTCCATTTCTGCCGGGCAAATTACCTGAATGTATAGCACACAAAAAACCAATCATGCACTTTGGTCCTAAAAAATCTGAAATTTGTCGCATAGCAAAATTTGAAACAGAACTTATTGGATTTAATGCAGAACTAAACAATCCAGAAGACGTTTACAACTTACTTAAAATTGGTGGGAAAGATTTATCAAGCTACTTTTCAATAGTAAATCATTTTAACTTAGAAAACTTTTTTGAAAATTTAAATTTAGATGAACAGTAATATAAAGGTTATATTAATTAGTCATTTACCTCTCCCCTACCATAAAATAGGAAGCTGGACAAATAGATATGACCGCTATATTAAAAACACTACAAAGGTTGATGTAATCATTTGTCCTAAACCTGAATTAAAAGAGTATGATCATGTCGAATATTCTTATATAAAGAAGCACATTTTGTACAAAATCTATGCAAAATTGAAAACTGATAGATTTTATCATTATGTAAATTCTATTTCGTTGTTTATAAAACAGTATCCTCGATCAGTTTTTTTAGTTCATGTAGTAGATAATTTTGGACTATTAAAATCTCTTATTAAATATATTCAGAACCATAATCTTCAAAACAGATTATACTTGCAATATTCATATCATGGTCATGAATTATTTGCTAATAAGGCTGAAACTCAATTTGTCTTTAAACATATAGACGAACTTTTATTCTTAACTAATTCTGCTATTAATGCTAACCTGAGGAAATTTTCTTTACTACCGAAAAATGTTTCAATATCCTCTAATGGAATAGACACTTTACTCTTCAATTCAGACAATAGAATTAAGAATTTTAATAAAACCATATTTTTATGGTGTAGTCAGGACAGACCCAAAAAAGGTTTGTGCACTATTTTAGAGATTTGGGATGATTTTCATGCTAAATTTCCACAAACTGAATTATGGATTGTAGGTACCTATAATACAATTGAAGGTGAAGGGATAACATCATTTGGCAGAATAGAAAACGATAAGCTACCAGACGTTTATAAAAAAGTAGATGTTTATCTTTTTCCAAGCCTATACATAGAAGGATTTGGTCTAACACTTGCTGAAGCCCTCCTTTGCGGCTGTTTTTGCATGGCGTCAAATTCAGGCGGCATTCCGGAAGTATTAAAAAACGGTGAATATGGTTGGCTTGTTGATGACTATGAAAATGCTAAAAACTGGTTAAATAAAATGGAGCTATACATGACAAAACAACCGAAAACACCTCAAATTCCAAAAGATTTATATAGTATTGAAACCTGGGCACTAAATATGAATAAAATTATTGTTGAAGCCAAGCAGCATTTACAACAAAAAACTTTAAACCACTAGTATAGTTTTGTCAAATCATCTAAAAATATTGGCCATAATTCCCGCTCGCAAAGGATCGAAAGGCATACCGCAAAAAAATACAAAACATTTAGCAGGAATACCTTTACTGGCTTACACCATAAAATCTGCAAAAAAGACAAAACTAATTAACAAATTAATTCTTTCCTCAGATGACGATAAAGCGATAGAAATTGCAAAGGAATACGAAATAGAAGTGCCTTTTAAGAGGCCAGACTATTTATCAAAAGACAATTCGGGGAGTCTGGAAGCAGTGCAACATGCCGTAGACTTTTATGAAAAAAGAGGACAATATTTTGATGCTGTTTTATTGTTGCAACCCACAACGCCGTTTAGAGAAGAAGGATTTATAGATAAAGCCATAGAAACATTTATCTTAAACAATTGTGATGCTTTGGTAAGTGTATTGCCTGTGCCTCATCAGTATAATCCGCACTGGGTATTTGAATCGGATGCAAAAGGATTCTTAAAGATAGCCACGGGCGAAACTGAAATCATAAAACGTCGTCAGGACTTACCTAAAACCTATTTTAGAGATGGAAGTATATATATTACAAAAAGGAACGCTATTAAAAAAGGAACCTTGTATGGTGATAAGATTTCTTTTATTGTATCAAATCCTGAAAATCATGTAAATATTGATACTTTAGAGGATTGGGAAAAGGCACAATACATAGCCAATGCATTAAGTTCATAACACATGGATAAGCCAAAACTCTTAATTCTGATACCAGACGGCGTGGGCATTAAAAATTATTTACTGTCTGATTTTATCAAGTATGCTTGTAAGGCTTTTTGTGTAACTTTAGTTCATAATTTCGATAATCGCATAGAAAAAGAAATAAATGCAGATGCTGAACATTTCAAAACCGTCAGAATACCTAAATATAACGAAAGCCTTAAGCACAAATTTCTAAGAGAAAGTCTATGTTATGCAAGGCTGACCTATAATTCCGGGCTTCGATCGAATCCCAGTATCATGGTAAACTGGCGAAGAAGCTACAAGCAATTTTTTAAAAAACTATTTTATAAGGCGGTAAAGATTTACGGAACTTACCTAAGCAAATCCTATCCAAGAATACAGCATAGAACAAACCAGTATCTCCACACCTTAAAACATTCCGCTTCAATAAGCCCGTTTAAAGACTTGCTCAAAAACGCGTCCCCTGATCTTGTTTTTACAACACACCAAAGAGCGCTTTACAACATTCCACTTTTTGCAGCAGCAAAGCAATTAAATGTCCCATCGGTGTCGGCGATTTATTCCTGGGATAATATGCCAAAAGCACGTATTCCTTATTATAGCGATTATTTCTTTGTGTGGTCAGAATACATGAAAAATGAGTTTAATGTGTATTACCCGGAGATTGAATCGGAAAGAATACACATTACCGGGACACCTCAATTTGAATTTTATTTGGATAAGAATTTACTCGAATCTAAAACGGCGTTCTTTCAAAAACATGGCCTGGATAAAAGCAGACCATTGGTGTGTTATTCTGGCGATGACCAACTTACTTCGCCGTTTGACCCCGACTACTTAAGGGATTTGGCGAATGCCTTTTTGACCATAGAAAAAAATAAACGCCCACAGCTTATACTTAGGCCGTCACCTGCAGATGATGCTACAAGATTTCAGCCCGTTTTAGAAGAGTTCCCGGACATAGCTTATGCGCCTGCAGATTGGTATCAGGACGGTACTAGTAGGTCGTGGGCCTTTAAATTTCCTAAAAAAGAAGACATCAAAGCTTTAGTAAATTTAGCCTTTCATGCCGATGCTGTTGTCAACTTAGGCTCCACCATGGCACATGATTTTGCCATGTTTAATAAGCCTGCATTTTATGTAAATTACAGACCTGAACCGTCCCAAATTTCGTTAGAAAATCCAAATTCTAAAAACTGGTCTGTGGAGACCATCTACCAATACGAGCATTTTAAATCAATGGCTGGGCTTGATGCTGTGTACTGGATAACTAAAAAGAGTGATTTTAAAAATATACCCGACCTGATTAAAAACAAAAACAAAGAAGCAGAAAAGGACCAGATGGCATGGAGAAATAAGGTGATTGGTGAGAACGTATACAAGCATGCTTCAAAACAGATGGTCAAAGAATTATTAAGCCTAACCTGATGCACATCGTTTTCCTTACATCCGAATACCCAAAACAAGGCTATCCGCATGGCGGCGTTGGCACCGTTGTTCAAAACATGGCGAGAGGGTTGGTTAAATACAATGTGCAAGTTTCGGTTATAGGCTTAAATTATGTTCAAAAAGAAGAGATTGAAAATGATAAGGGCGTTACTGTATACCGCTATAAGCCCAAAAAAATAAAACCTTTCACCTGGTATTTCAACTTCAAAATTCTTAATCGTGCAATTAGAGATCTACATAAAAAACAACCAATAGATGTTGTTGAAAGTACAGAACTGGGATTAGCCTTTATACATAAAATAAAAGACATCAAATACCTGATTCGGATGAATGGCGGGCATCATTTTTTTGCTGAATCGGAACAGCGACAAATCAACTGGTGGAAAGGCTATCAGGAAAAAAGAAGTTTTAAAATCGCAGACCACGTGATTGGTGTAAGCGAATACGTGGTTAAACACACCCTGAAGTACATCGATTTCAAAGATAAATTGGAAGGAGTCATCTACAATCTGGCCAACTTGCCGCGTTTTAAACCTTCTGACACTTCTGAAATTGTACCCGGACGTATTTTTTTTGCAGGGTCTTTGTGCGAAAAAAAAGGCATTCGGCAATTAATTAAAGCCATGCCAAAGGTTATAGATTTTATGCCAACTGCTCACTTAGTTATCGCTGGACGTGACACGCTAATAAAAGGTTCTAAAAAGTCTTACCTGAGTTTCTTACTAACAGAAATGGAGGACAAAATACAACACAAAGTTACATTTTTGGGAGCAGTAGAAAATAAAGATATTGCTAAAGAAATAGACAAAGCCCAAGTTTGCGCTTATCCCTCTCATATGGAGGCATTGCCTTTGGCCTGGCTTGAGACACTTTCCATGGGTAAGCCTTTTGTTGGAAGTAATTTAGGCCCAGGGCCTGAGGTTGTAAAACACCATAAAACAGGACTCTTATGCAACCCGTTTGATATAGAAAAACTAGCTGGGCAAATTATAACATTGCTAAAAAATCCTGATTTTGCACACAGTTTTGGCAAAGAAGCTCTAAAAGATATAAAACAGCGCTTTAGCCATGATCGAATAATGAAACAAAATTTAAATTTATATAAGTCAATTTTAAGAAGTGAAAACTAAAAAACGTCTAAATAAATTTTGGAACCGGAACCCTTTCTTTTATAAAGTAAGGCATCTGCTCTTGTTTAGGACTATAAATATTGAGGCGTTAAGCAAAATTAATTATAACATTTACAATCCTATAGACAGCATTCCTGAAATTTATTTTGAGATAAACCGTCGGATTTTTAAGGAGTGTACTCAGGATTTAAATGATTTCGACAAAGCCCTAAAAATTGCCATTTGGTTAAGAAACCATATCAAAGGCGGCAAAGGCTTAGGCATCGATTCTGAGAATGCTTTAATACTTATGCTAAAAGGAGGTTATGGCGTTTGCAGCGATTTTTGTCAGGTGTTTAATAACTTTTGCGTGATAAATGACATAAAAGTAAGAGAATGGGGCTTAAAAAATAAAGATGCGCATACCGGCGGGCATTCGTTTAACGAAATCTATGATAAAGCATTAAATAAATGGGTTGCCATAGATGTTTCAAAATCAATTTATTTCGTCAACACTCTAACTATTCCATTATCAGCTATTGAAATATTTCAAGAAAGCTATAAAAAGCACATACAAACAATTAAATTCAACGAGAATTATATTCCAGCAAAAGATGTCATTAACACCTTTTATTGTTCTGATTATTACATCCCGTTTGTGATTGATGAATATGTAAATCGCTATTACGACAGATTCCTTAAAAAATATAATTCATTACCAATACCTATTATTCATGGATTTTTAATTATGCTTAACAAAAGCTATGTTTACAAAAAAGTAAATCGAAATTAGCTGATTAAATAATTATTATAAAATAAATGAATTTAATTATTAATGGACCTGGTAGATCTGGAACAACTTTATTAAGTAAGTTACTTAGCTTTCATGCAGACTTTGGATGGATTTCAGGGTATGTTAATAATTATCCTTTTTTGCCAATCTTGAGTTGTTTGAATTTTATTTATCGTATAAATTTATTTGACACTAATCTGATTAATAAATCTAAATTTCCAAAGCCAGCGGAGGCTTATAAATTCTGGAGTTATTATTTAAAATCATTTAGTGATGGATACACACCTTCAAAAAAGGAAGCTTCAGATTTAAAAAAAACAATTACTGAAATTCTTAAATATCAATATAAAGATAACTTTATTACTAAAATTACTGGAGCAGGAAGAACAAGCGTTCTAGATGAAATTTTTGATAATTACAGTATCCTCTGGATAGAAAGAGATCCAAGAGTAATTGTAAGTTCATATTTAAAACAAAAATGGTTTTATAAAGATAAAATTGAAGAATTCAATAAACTCACAACTGAAGATAAGATTAGGTTTTATTCTAAATATTATATGCGGATATATTCAAATTCCAAATCTTTAAATCGTGATATAATTTTTTATGAAGACTTATGTGAAAATCCAATTTCTACAATTGAAAAAGTATTAAATGCATACGAATTGAAATTCACAAAATCTCATCAACGTTTTATATCCAATTATCCAATTAAACAATTGGGTTGGGAATTCTATAAAAAGTTTTATACCGATAATGAAATTAATTTATTAAATGAACTTTTAAAGCAACCTCTCAAAGAATATAAATATTTTTAGGCATGAACTTCCTCATCATCACCCATGCCGAACATTATATAAATGCAGAAGGAGAACTTTTTGCTTATGCACCCTACGTGCAGGAGATGAATATTTGGTTAAAACATGTTGATGAAGTAACCATTATTGCTCCAAGAGCAAATACCTTCGATTCGCAGATAAGCCTGAATTACACCCATCCTCAAATCAATTTTGTAGAAGTTTCGGCATTTTCACTGCTTGGATTTACAAATAGTCTGAAAACGCTTTTGGTTTTACCAGGCATTACATACACTATACTAAAAGCCATGAAAACTGCCGACCATATCCATCTGCGCTGTCCTGGAAATATGGGGCTTATCGGCTGTTTTGCACAAGTCTTGTTTCCGCAAAAAACAAAAACAGCCAAATATGCCGGCAACTGGGATCCTCAAGCCAAACAGCCCTGGAGTTACAACCTTCAAAAATGGATTTTAAATAATACGTTTCTAACCAAAAATATGAAGGTTTTGGTATATGGTAACTGGCCAAATCAGTCTAAAAACATAAAGCCCTTTTTTACCGCCAGTTACTTAAAGTCTGAAATTGAAGAACTTTACATCAGAAACTACAAAAAAACACTGCATTTCTGCTTTGTTGGCACTTTAAGTCCCGGAAAACAACCGCTCGAAGCCCTGACCCTGATAAATCAACTAAAACAAAATGGTATAGATGCCGTTTTGCACTTCTATGGAGATGGTGAATTAAAAGAAGAGCTGATTAATCGTATTAATCATTTAAATGCAGAAAATTGGGCATTTGTCTATGGCAACCAGCCAAAGGGAAAAGTAAAAAAGGCTTTAAAGTATAGCCATTTTTTAATATTGCTTAGCCAATCTGAAGGCTGGCCCAAAGCCGTTGCAGAAGCCAAGTTCTGGGGTTGTATACCTATCACAAGTAAAGTTTCCTGTCTGACCTGGATGATTGATAATGGTAGCAGAGGATTTTTATTGTCAGCAAAGCCGGGCCAGAAGGAAATTGACAATCTAATGAATGCATTGCAAAACTCAAAAGAGTTAGAGCAAATGTCGAAAGAAGCTTATCTTTGGTCAAAACAATATACTTTAGATAAATTTGATCGTGAAATTTCAAAATTCTTAATGTAGTGCCTTATGTCTGCTGTTAGTTTGAGATGCTGAAATAAATTCAGCATCGACAAATTTGATGAGTTGTTGTATTAGATGCTGAAATAAATTCAGCATCGACAAACTCACCTGTTACTCTGTAACTTGTCACTTTGAATTCATTTCAGAGTCTGATCCCTGTCACTCTGAACTTGTTTACACTGAATTCATTTCAGTGTTTCAGAGTCTTGAATTTGTCACTCTGAACTTGTTTACACTGAATTCATTTCAGTGTTTCAGAGTCAGAGTCAGAGTCAGAGCCAGAACCAAAGCTAACCCCCAAGGGCGACCACAAATTCCTCCACTCAGGATTCTGTTCTTCAATCAAATTAATTTTCCACTGCCTGTGCCAGCGTTTCAGTTGTTTTTCTCTGGCAATGGCATCGTTAACGTACTTAAATTCCTCAAGGTAAACGAGTTTTGTACAATTGTATCTTGCTGCAAACTTACTGCCTTTTCTCGCTGCATGTCGCTCCATTCTATCATCTATGCCACCGGTGACACCTATGTACAGTGTTCCTCTTGGTTTATTAGTGATGATATAAACCCAATACCTATGAAAATGTCGTTTTGGCATAGGTCTAAATTAGTTAAACTTTTGAATAAATACAAGTCACCCAACATCATGAGATGCTGAAATAAATTCAGCATCGACAAATTGGATGAGATGTTGTATGAGATGCTGAAATAAATTCAGCATCGACAAATTTGATGAGTTGTTGTCTTAGATGCTGAAATAAATTCAGCATTGACAAACTCACCTGTCACTCTGTAATTTGTCACTCTGAATTCATTTCAGTGTTTCAGAGTCTTGAATTTGTCACTCTGAATTCATTTCAGAGTCTGATCCCTGTCACTCTGAACTCGTTTACACTGAATTCATTTCAGTGTTTCAGAGTCAACCCCTTGTCACTCTGAATTCATTTCAGAGTCTGATCCCTGTCACTCTGAACTCGTTTCAGAGTCAGAGTCAGAGTCAGTCCACAAGCCATGACATCAACTACTTTCCTCTAGATTTAAATTCAATTGATAGACGGTTAATAAATAGTATCATATATTTAATATTTCAACCAAACCTAAAAGCATTATTTTAATTAAATTTGAAACATAATACATAAACCTCTTTTTTTGAACGAACTCATCATAGAACTGACCGAAATAAGTCCAAAAGATTTTTTTGGACATCATAATGCTAACGTAGAACTTATAAAATCCTACTTTCCGAAGCTTAAAATTGTTGCTCGTGGCAACAAGGTCAAGGTCTACGGTCATGAAGAACGACTGGAAGAATTTGATAAACGTTTTGCCATGATTCTGGAGCACTTCGGCAAGTACAACAAAATAGATGAAAACAGCATAGAACGTATTCTCACCAGCGAATCTTCAGAGGATTATACCACACCTGAAAGTGCATCAGAAGTTCTGGTACATGGTGTTGGCGGCAGAAACATCAAAGCACAAACAGCCAATCAGCGTAAGCTTGTTGAACTCATGGGCAAAAACGATATGGTTTTCGCCATAGGTCCGGCTGGTACCGGAAAAACCTATACTGGTGTTGCATTGGCCGTCAGAGCGCTAAAGCGTAAACAGGTAAGACGCATCATACTCACCAGACCAGCTGTGGAAGCAGGTGAAAATCTGGGTTTTCTACCGGGAGATCTAAAAGAAAAACTCGACCCTTATATGCAACCTTTATATGATGCGCTAAGAGATATGATTCCACCGGAAAAGCTGGAGTCCTATATCGAAAAAGGAGTTATCCAAATTGCTCCAATGGCTTTTATGAGAGGTCGAACTTTAGATAATGCATTCGTTATTCTGGATGAAGCACAAAATACAACCCATGCGCAGATGAAAATGTTCCTTACCAGAATGGGAAAACATGCCAAGTTTATGATTACCGGAGATACCGGCCAGGTTGATTTACCAAGAAGAATCATTTCCGGCCTTAAAGAGGCTTTACTGATTTTAAAGGACGTGAAAGGTGTCGGTATCATTTACCTGGACGATAAAGATGTTATCAGACATAAACTCGTCAGAAAAGTAATTGCTGCATATAAAGCTATTGAAAATCAAAATTAAATGAATAAAAGTCTCACTAAAACTGATTTTAATTTTAAAAACCAAACTGGGTTTTACCAGGGAAAAGTTCGCAGTGTTTATACCATCAATGATGATATTTTAGTCATGATTGCTACGGATAGACTTAGTGCCTTTGATGTTGTATTACCACAGGGCATACCTCATAAAGGTCAGATTTTAAACCAATTAGCTACTTACATGCTGAATAAAACTAAAAATGAAGTTCCTAATTGGTTGATAGATTCACCACACCCTAACGTCAGTATTGGCTACAAATGTGAGCCTTTTAAAGTTGAAATGGTGGTTAGGCATTATCTAACCGGACATGCCTGGAGAGAATACCGTGATGGCAAAAGAGAACTTTGTGGTGTAAACTTACCTGATGGCATGAAGGAACATGATAAATTTGAAAAACCCATCATTACGCCTACTACTAAAGCGGAACAGGGAGAACACGACATGGATATTTCAAAAGCAGACATTCTGTCCAAAAACATAGTCAGCGAAGAAGATTATAAAATTTTAGAAGCGTACAGTCTAAAATTGTTTGAAATTGGAACAGCATTGGCAAAATCAAGAGGATTGTTGCTGGTTGATACTAAATATGAATTTGGAAAAACCTCTGAAAGCAAAATAGTAGTCATAGATGAAATACACACACCCGATTCTTCAAGGTATTTTTATGCAGACACCTATGAAGAAAGACAGGAAAAAGGTCTGCCGCAAAAACAGCTATCTAAAGAATTTGTCAGAGAATGGCTTATTGAACATAATTTTCAGGGTAAAGCCGGTCAGACTGTGCCGGACCTTCCTGATGAATTCATAAATCATGTTACCCAAAGGTATATTGAACTTTACGAGCAGCTTACCAATATTAAATTTATACCTGGTAGTTACGACAACAGGCAGAAAGACATTCAAAAGGTTGTTGACGATTTTATTTCGAAATATTAAATTGAATTTCAATGAAATTTGAAAATTATCTTTTTTGTTTTTTCATTTTAATGATTACATCATGTGATCAAGATGATACAGTATCGGGGAATGGACTTTTGAAGAAATATACTATTTATTTCTTTGGTGATCCAGAAAGGACACTTCTATTTAAATACAATAATAATAATACTGTAAGCGAAATTGAAATTAAAGATATAGCAGGCACTGGAGATAGAAAGGATATATTTTATTACAATGAAAATAATGAAATAAGTTATGTAGAAACATATCGAACCGATTCGAATATACTGGTAGGAATAACAGAATTTGAATATGAAAATGGTCTAATTGTAAACCAAAGAAGAGAAAGTCCCTTGGGTGATTTTGCTGTTGAGGTCTTCATAAACTATGACAATGGAGATTTGATTGGTTACGAAATTTGTAACACAGAAAATTGTTCCAGTGGTTCATATTACGACCTCATCTATTCTGCTTCTGGCAATAATACTCTTGAAGAGTGGTTTTCAAGATCCAACCTCAGTGAAGATGATGACTTGTTGAGTACGACTGAATATGAATATGATAACGCTAAAAACCCTTTTTTTGGTTCTAATTTATCAGGACAACTCTTCGCCTATAATTTTTTTTATAGAATAATACCTAATGAAAATAATGCCATAAAAATAGAACATAAAAATTATTACAGTAATGGTGAAGTAAGAGAAACCTTTAATCAAATTATCACTAATACCTATAATAACAATAATCAACCTCTGGTTTCTTCTTCTTATCAAAACGATGACGTTGCTTGGGAAATTTTTTATGAATATTACTAAATTATATAATTTATAAGCATGCTGTTTACAGTCAGAATAAACTGTTTAATTCAGGATAATCAATAGCCTCTAAAATCTCAGGAATATTAGATTCCTTTTTAGGACTATGGAGAATTTTACTTACAGGATAAGCCTCTAAGTCTTCATCATTATAATCTTGATTAAGAATATCAAAAATATCCTTTTCATCAACAGATTCATCAATCCATTTTTTTTCAATGTTATCAGACAGCATAACAGGTTGCCGCTTTTTTTGGTTGTGAATTTCCGCCATAAATTTACTGGCTGGTTTTGTAATTATACTACAGGTTACCAGACCATTATCAAATCTGGAGTAAATGCCGGCTAAAGCGATAAGATCTTTATCCTTTCGCCTGACCAAAAAAGGAAACGATTTAGATTTTATGTGGTGTGGCTCAAAAAAAGCATCTACAAATATTAAGCAACGCTGTGTTTTATAAACCTGCTTATACAGAAAGTGTGAGTCCAGTTTTTCTGATCGAGCATTAAGTCCGCCACCAAACTTTGATGCTTTTTTATAATACTTATCAAGCTCTTCGACATTAGTACTTGAAGGTGCTATGCCCCAAATAGCCGGTAAAAGTTTATCCGGTAATTCCTGAGTAAGAATTGGAAAATTAGGATGTGAAAAACCATTGAGATGATAATGAGGCTTTTCAAATTGTGCTTTAACATCATTGTTTATAAATTTAGCTTTACTTCGTTTTTCGAGTTGTTTAGCTGTTGATGTTATTGAGGCGTGAAAACACATATTTCAAATGTATACAATTTGATTCAAATCGATTAGAGGTTTAATATTTTCAGTTGTATTAAATATTTTCTGTATAAAATTTTGGGTTTGTTTGTCTAAAAAATGCCTCGATGTTGTGATCGTAAATCATTACATCAGAATAACTTCTCGCTGTGATAATTGCTTAGCAGTATAAAACACGATAACTTTAAGCATGTCATGTCGGCACCGAGTCTTCAAATAAGGTATCGTATTCATTAAGGCCGGTCAATTTCATCTTTAAAAAACATCACTATCTGTACAACAGCTCAGAGTATTTTAATATTTTTGAGCTATGTTAAAAGTAAGCGTAATAGGAACAGGAAATGTGGCCTCTCATTTCATCAATGTTTTAGAAAATAACAATGCTGTTGATCTTGTTCAGATTTATAACCATAATAAAAGCAGCCTGAAGAAATTCAGCAGATTCGAAACGACTTCAGAACTTGATAAGCTCAAACCTGCCGATATCTATTTGATTTGCATAAAAGATGATGCCGTTAAAGAAATTGTAAACAATCTCGATGTAGAAGGTATTGTTGCCCATACTTCCGGAAGTGTTCCCCTACTCGATTCATCAAACCGCAATGCTGTATTTTACCCGCTTCAAACATTCTCCAGAGACAAAAGTTTGAGTTTTAAAGATTTGCCTTTGTGCATTGAAGCCGAAAATAACGCTGATGAGCTTGTTCTGAAGTCTTTGGCAATAAGCCTTGGGGCTAAAGCTTATGAGGTAGACAGCAGACAGCGGCAGGAATTGCACCTTGCGGCCGTATTTGTTTGTAATTTTGTAAACCATCTTTATCATATTGGTCACGATATTTGCAGGGAAAAAGAATTACCCTTTGATATCTTAAGACCGCTTATTCAAGAAACAGCAGATAAAATTAATTTCAAAATTCCAAAGGAAGCACAGACAGGTCCTGCTAAAAGAAACGACCAAAGTACCATAAACAGACATATCGGTCAGCTCGAAAACGCAAATTATAAAGAATTATACCGATATTTGACGACTTCAATACAAAAAACTTATGAGTGAAATCAATTACAAACCATTACTCAACTATATAAAAGCTTTTATTTTTGATGTTGATGGTGTACTTACCGATGGTAAACTTCATATTTCAGAAAGTGGTGAACTCCTGAGACAAATGAATGTAAAAGACGGTTATGCTTTAAAGCATGCCTTAAATAAAGGTTATAAAATCTGTATCATCTCCGGTGGCAATAACCCGGCTGTCAAAACCAGATTAGAGGGTCTCGGAGTTACAGATGTTTACCTTGGAAAAGAAGATAAAATGGACAGCCTGAGAGACTTTTCCGATAAGTATAAGATTCCTTTTAAAAATATGGCTTATATGGGAGATGATATTCCTGATTTACCGGTAATGAAAGTAGCCGGACTGGCTACCTGTCCTCAAAATGCTGTAGCTGAAGTAAAATTAATTTCTCATTACGTATCTCACAAAAACGGTGGAGATGCCTGTGTTAGAGATCTTATCGAACAGGTACTTAAAGTTCAAAATAATTGGTTATAAAACAAAACGATGGCCGGAAATAGCTTTGGAAAATTATTTAGACTAACAACATTTGGCGAATCCCATGGTAAGGCCATAGGAGGTATTATAGATGGTTGTCCTGCCAATTTGGAGTTAGATTTTGAAAAAGTACAATTGGATTTAGACCGCAGAAAACCGGGGCAATCTTCAATTGTAACACAAAGAAAAGAATCTGATGTTGTGGAATTTTTGTCTGGTATATTTGAAGGTAAAACCACAGGAACACCTATAGGCTTTCAAATACCGAATGCTGATCAAAAGTCAAGAGACTACGACCATATAAAAGACAAATTCAGGCCCAGTCACGCAGATTTTACTTACGCTAAAAAATATGGCAACAGGGATTACCGCGGTGGCGGCAGATCCAGTGCGAGAGAAACAGCGAGCCGTGTGGTAGCCGGAGCTATTGCAAAACAGCTCATAAAACCTATGCAAATTCGGGCTTTCACTTCTTCTGTCGGAGAATTAAAACTTAACCGAAGCTATAAAGAAATAGACTTTAATAGTATTGAAAACAATCCGGTAAGATGTCCTGACCCGGAACTTGCTAAGGAAATGGAATCCTACATAAAAAGTGTAAGAAAACAGGGCGATACCATTGGCGGTGTTGTAACCTGTGTAATTCAAAATGTACCCGTTGGACTTGGTGAACCTGTTTTTGACAAACTCCACGCTGAATTAGGAAAAGCGATGTTGTCGATAAATGCTGTCAAAGGATTTGAATACGGTAGCGGATTCGCGGGAACCAGTATTCTTGGAAGTGCTCATAATGACGTGTTTTCAGAAGACGGTAGGACAAGAACCAATCACAGTGGTGGTGTACAGGGCGGAATTTCAAATGGTATGGATATCTATTTCAATGTGGCTTTTAAGCCTGTGGCTACTTTGATTAAAGACCAGGATAGTATAGACAAGAACCATCAAAAAGTAACTGTTCAGGGAAAGGGAAGACACGACCCTTGTGTTGTTCCTCGGGCAATACCTATTGTAGAAGCTATGGCTGCGTTGGTTATGGCAGATTATTACTTACTTGACAAAACATCAAAAATTTAAACACTTTTTCATGAAGAAGTTAGCATTGCATTGGCAAATACTTATCGGAATGGCACTTGGTATCCTAATCGGTTTAGGATTTACAAACTTCGACTGGGGTCCGGAATTTATTACCGATTGGGTAAAGCCTTTTGGAAATATTTTTATCAATTCCCTAAAACTGATTGCCGTGCCTTTGATATTGGCTTCTTTAATAAAAGGTGTGTCAGACCTTAAAGACATTTCCAGTCTTTCTCAAATGGGGCTTAAAACCATTGTGACCTATATCCTCACAACCTTAGTGGCGGTGAGTATAGGTTTGGCGATAGTAAATATTGTACAACCTGGAAGCTCTATTGATGATGAAACCAGACAGGAACTCTTAGACGCTTATGCCGGTGATGCTGAATCCAAAAAGTTAGATGCTCAAAAACAAAAGGAAAGCGGACCTTTGCAGGCGCTGGAAGACCTGGTGCCTGATAATATATTTGGTGCTGCTTCTGATAATGGTAATATGCTTCAAGTCATATTTTTCGCCATTTTCTTTGGAATAGGTTTAATACTGATTCCCGATGACAAATCTAAACCGGTTAAAGACTTCTTTGATGGCTTTAATGAAGTCATATTAAAGATGATTGATATCATTATGCTTGCGGCACCTTATGGCGTGTTGGCCTTAATGGCCGCACTGGTTGTAGAAGCACCTTCTGCAGATCTATTTTATGCTTTGTTATATTATTCAATGGCTGTAATATTAGGCTTGGCTTTGATGATTGGTTTTTATCTGATGATAGTCTGGATTTTCACTAAAAAGAATCCGGCGTTTTTCTTAAATGGTATATCTCCTGCTCAACTTTTGGCCATTTCAACAAGTTCAAGTGCTGCAACGCTCCCGCTCACCATGGAGCGGGTTGAAGAACATATGGGTGTTGATCCTAAGGTAGCCAGTTTTGTCCTTCCAATTGGGGCAACCATCAATATGGATGGCACAAGTTTATACCAGGCTGTTGCTGCTGTTTTCATCGCACAGGCTTTTGGCATGGATTTGACCTTAGGCACTCAGCTGGGAATTATTGCAACGGCAACCCTGGCATCTATTGGTTCAGCTGCTGTACCTGGTGCCGGTATGGTCATGCTTGTTATCGTTTTAGGTCAGGCAGGTATCCCTGAAGCCGGCTTAGCTTTAATCTTTGCAATGGACAGACCCCTGGATATGCTGAGAACTTCAGTAAATGTTACCGGCGATGCAGCTGTATCGATGATCATAGCAAAGTCTCAGGACCAACTCGGAGATCCTCAGGTAAAAAATTGGGATGATGAGTACAAAAAGAACAGACAGGATGTATAAATGCTTTTACATTTATATTTTTCTATTATGTCTTTCATGCCAGCAGGAACAAAATCTTCCTGATCCCTTAGAAGCTGGCTGGAAAGGTGATAAAGTTTGCGAAATTCTTAAGGAAACAGATAGATTAAGAACTTTAAAATGCACTTTCCCTCCAAATGTTGGTCATGAAAAACACTTCCATGATGAGCATTTCGGATACACGCTTCAAGGCAGCAGATTTAGAATTACTGACCAGACTGGAACCCGTGAAGTAGATGTGCCTTCAGGCTATTATTTTTATAACAAATCAGTAGAATGGCATGAAGTATTTAATATTGGTGACAGTACTGCAGTTTATTTGATTATAGAACCAAAACAGTAGTGTAAGCTTCTATAAAAAATTGTAGATCAGTAATCCAAAAGAAAGTCCAAGTTGAAGGATAAGTATTGATTTTTGCCAAACAGGTTTTTCTCCCCATTTTTGGTCTTTATTAAAAGGGTCAAATATTAGAGCTATTCCGAAGCTACTGGCAGCACTTAAATAGTCTTTGTGGCCTATTAATTGATATAAACCAAGAAGTATAAATAATATATAGGCTAATCTGTAAAATGAAGTATTAGATGATAAAGTCATATTGTAAAATTTTAAATTATATAAAGCACATCTATATAATTTGTAGTGGAAATTTGCATTTTGTTACAGAATTAAAATTAAAATCTCATAAGATGCTTAATCTGAAGCATATTATCTAAACCTGTTAAAGTTTCCAATAACTTAAAAGCCACCTCAATTGCCGAAGATGGTCCTGTTGATGTAATAATGTTTTTCTCAAAAACTAATGCAGCGTTCCGGACTTTTGCTCCAAAGCTTTCAAGTTGTCCTCGACGATGATCGTCAAATAAATCATAGGTTGTGGCGGAAACATCTTTTAGAATACCGGCCTTGCCTATAGGTATTGCGCCAACACATACAGAAGCAATTATTTTTTGTTTCAGGTGAAAAGCCTGAATCAGTTGGATAAAATCTTCACTGAAAGCATCATCGTAGAAACCTTCCTCCTCAAAACCACCCGGAATGGCCATTGCATCATAATCATCAATATTTATATCTTCATATAAAATTTCAGGTTTTACATGAAAATTCCAGCAGGCTTGTATTTCTGACATAAATCCAGCAGTTATGACCTCTACTCCACCTTGTCCATAATAATTATTCCAGCCAAAAACATCTGTAAAGACGCTGGCTTCATAAGCTTCAAAACCTTTACACAGAAAAAGTAGAATTTTTTTAGACATAAATTGTTTTAAATAAATGTATGATGTGATTCAAACAAAATGATCAATTTTTTTCCTTTTTGGATTTATTTTTTTTTGTTTTCGCACTGTACCTCCTTTGTTCATTGAGTTCTTCACGCAGTTTTAACTCTTCTTCGGTCATGACTTTTATAAAAGAAGGGTGTTGCTCAATAGCGTATTCTATTTTTTCTACAATATCTTCAATGGTATCTTTGTCATAGTCTATTTCCAGCGGTGGTTTGATGTTCATGGACTGTAAAATACCTCTTTTTTTAATGTTAATCCCTTTTTTATCAAAAGATCTCCTGAAACCATCTATAACGATTGGTATTACAATGGGTTTGTATTTTTTAATGATATGGGCTGTTCCTTTTCTTATAGGTTTCCAGGGTTTCGTAGTGCCTTGAGGAAAGGTAATGACCCAGCCGTCTTCCAGGGCCATTCCAATACTTGAAATATCACTAAACTTTACTTGTCTGTTCACTTCCTGTCCGGCAGCTCTCCAGGTTCTGTCTATACTTACAGAGCCTGCATAGGCCAGTATTTTTGGTAAGAAACCACCTTTCATGGTTTCTCGGGCTGCAACATAATACAAGTTTAATTTTGGCTCCCATAAATATCCTACGTTCTTTATGGAGTCTATCCTGCCACTCAAACTGGCGTTAAAAACATGGTACATGGCTACAACATCGGCAAAATAGGTCTGGTGATTTGAAATAAACAAAACTTTCGTGTCCGGTAAACTTTTGATCACCTCAGAACCTTCTATTTGAAGTTGATTGAATCCGGAATAACGCCTGTGCGTTAGCGTTCCCATAATTCTAATCAGCCATTTTTTTAAAAAAAGATAATGTCCAAATGGATTTTTTTTGAATAATCCCATAAATATCAGTTAAAAAACAAATATACACAACCTGTATAAATGAATTGCATTTCTAATTTTAGTTTAAAAAAGGATTAGATTTGTCTATATAATTCCTTTAATTCTTTGTCAGTAAACATTCTGTATTTTCCAACAGGCAAATCCAAAGCAATATGCATAATTCTAATGCGTTTCAAAGCAATAACTCTGTATCCTAAAGCTTCACACATACGTCTGATTTGCCTGTTGAGACCTTGAGTAAGTATGATTTTAAATGTATTTTGATTGATTTGCTCCACCTGGCAGGGACGTGTTGTTGTGTCTAAAATATCAACACCATTCCGCATCAATTTTAAAAAATCATTTGAAAGGGGTTTGTTGACCTTTACCACGTATTCCTTTTCATGAAAGTGCCTGGCTCTTAGTATTTTATTGACTATTTCTCCATCATTGGTCAAAAAGATCAATCCTTCGCTCATTTTGTCTAAGCGACCTATGGGATAAATACGGGTTGGATAATTGATGAAATCTATAATATTATCCTTTTCTACCTTAGAGTCTGTCGTACAAACAATGCCTTTTGGTTTATTGAAAATCATGTAGACTTTCTCATCAGTTTCAGCTTCAATGGGTTTACCGTCAACTTTTACAGTATCGCCTTTTTCGACTTTTGTCCCTAGCTCCGGCAGTTTGTCGTTAATAAGGATACGGTTAGCTTCCAATAAACGGTCTGCCTCTCGGCGTGAGCAAAATCCAACTTTACTCAAATATTTGTTGATTCTAATAGGGAAATCCATAGCTTAATTTAGTCCTTTTCTATAAAATGAAGAATATTCAAATAAATCCTTTCTTTGTGTAAAGAATGTCCGGCACCTTCAGTAATCATCAGTTCGGCGTTTTCGATAGCCTGGTGGATATCCTGAGCCTCATTATAGGGCACTATTTTATCATATTTGTCGTGGATGATCAATGTTGGTATTTTAATATTCTTAGCGAAATATTTAGAATTGAATTCCGAAAAGAAAAACCCATATCTTTCTTTAAAATATTGTTCGGTAGCCCTCATAAACTTATCACTTAATCTTAAGATCTTTTGAAAGCCATCCATGATTCTCTTTAAATCTGATGGTGCACCAAGCAAAATCAACTTTTTGATGTTGGGGTTTACTTCCAGATATTGATTGTAAATAGCCGTCATGCCACCCATACTGTGACCTACTAAAATTTCAGGATCAAAATGTTTAAATACTTTATTTAAAACTTCGTTATATATGGGTACACTCAGGAGATTACCTTCTGAATAGCCCTGAGCGGGAGCATCAAAGGCCATAATATCATAATCCTTGGACTTTAGGTGTTTGACCAGATCTTTCCATCTGAATGAATGACTATCCCAGCCATGCAGTAACAATACTTTTGGTCCATTTCCTTTCCATCTGTACGTTTGAATTTTTATTTTTTTGAATTGAATTTGTTCTGCCTTGTGGGCGTTTAAAAAATCCTTTTGATGTGGTTTCACAAAGCCACCTCTTGGTGTACAAAACAACTTAAAAGCCTTATAAACGGCTTTTTTAGGTTTTATCTTATACATTGCCATCAACCTCAATCCAATGAGTTTAGGTAAAAAAGATTGTATGATTTTATTGGCCATTGTGGATTATTTTTATGATTGTAATGAATCTACAATTCTTAAAGCTTTACTTTCGTCAAACCATCCTAGTATCTGTATGTCAGCATTTTTATCGTAATTTAAAAACCAATCAGAGATCATATTTCTCAATGTGGGATAGTTTTTAGACAGGTCCTGAAAATCTTTGATATCAATGATTTGATATTTCTTTTTAATTGGAATACAAAGCACCTTATCGTCTTCTTCTCCTTCATCTAACATCTTTAGAATTCCAATAGGTTTAACGGAAACTATTTGACCTGTTTTGAAAGGTTTGCCATAGACCAAAATATCCAAAGGATCCGCTTTGCTGTCTTTGGAAGTATTTGTAGATGGAATAAACCCATAATTTACAAGATAAGGCAAAAACTCAATCACTCGTGGATGACCATTTAAGGAATCTATTTCAAATGAGTTTCGTTCTGCCCTGTACTCCAATTTATCATTGGTTCCAGACGGTATTTCTATGACTGCTCGAAGGTTATTATTTTCATCAAAACTACTCAACTTATTATAGTCTATAGTTTTTGAACTACAAGACATCAGTAAAAGCAGTATGCCCATTAAAGAGACAAAATTTTTAATCATTTTTATTTTCAGTTTCAAAATTAATCCAAAACCTGTTGATCTTGGCATCGTCAGGTATCATGATAGGTTTGACTTCTGCCTCAATATCAAAACGTACATCACCCGGAAGGACTTCTCTGTCAAAAGAAACCAAAGCATTAAGTTCATCCAAGCTGACAATGACAGATTTAAGCGAAGATTGGATATTGCTCACATCATGGTACTTTTTGAGCTCGCTAAAACTTGAGCCTAGACCTATACCATTGTCTGTTTTAAACTTTTCTGAAAATATCCTGATATCCTTAATTTTTATTAAAGAATCAGAAACTTTTAAAGGGTTGATCACTAATAAGTTTTGTCCAGAAGTATCATAAATTTTAATGATTTGAGATGCGTTTTTAACACCTCTTCCAAAAACGCCTTTCTTTTGAGTAAAGACAACAGAATCTTTATCAAACAGACTTTCAATTTCTGAAAATTTGGTGGTATTTGTTAAAACACCAAGTTGATTTTTAGCTATCAAGTTTTTCTCGTCTTTTGCACAGCTCGCAAGAACTATTGCAAAGAGCAAAACCTTTATGTACTTCATAATTTTTTTTCAAATGTAGAAAATTAGCTTGTACTGCCCTATAAAATATGAGCTTTTTAGGCTTTTGATTTTTCTGCCTTCAATTCATTCTTATGATATTCAACAGGACTGCCAAAGAGAATTTGCCAGGCATTTTTTAATGAATTAGCCCTGTACAGATCTTTAGTTACAGCTATCCATTCGTGAAAAACCAAATAAACCGGATTATGGGAATTTACAGGTTTGGTTATACCATAGACAGGTTTCTCTTCTTCTTCCTGAAAAGTGCCAAACATTCTATCCCATATAATTAGCGTTGACCCGTAATTTTTGTCTATATACTTAGGATTGGTAGAATGGTGAACGCGATGATGAGAAGGCGTTGTAAAAATAAACTCTATAGGTTTGGGAAGCTTTTTAATGAGCTCTGTATGCAGCCAAAATTGGTACAAAACCTCCAATTGATGCACAATTAAAAATACTAAGGGATGAAAACCCATCAGGATAACAGGTAAAAAGAAAACAATTTTAAGATTTTGTGTCCATGACAGTCTGAAAGATACAGACAAATTATAATGCTCTGATGAATGGTGTACGACATGAGTTGACCACCAAAAACGCTGTTCGTGAGCAATTCTATGTGACCAGTAACGACAGAAATCTAATGCAAAAAAACATAATATAAATGACCACCAGGTAATAGGAATTTTTATCGGTGCCAAATTATAGAAAAAGAGAAATACAAAAAATACACCAACCTTCATTACACTATTTAACAGAACATTAACCAAACCTATTGAGGTTGAAGCCAGTAAATCTTTGGTGGTGTAGAGTTTAAGTTTTCTTTTATGACTTAAATAATACTCTAAAGCTACAAAAAAGAACATTAATGGAGCAACAATCCAGATAATGGTGGTAAAGTCATAATTCTGTACATCCTCTAAAGTCAGGGTCTCGTTTGCCATTTATTAAATTTTGATTTGTAAAAGTACAAAGACTTAAGTGGGTATAGAATATATATTGAGAATATTATGAAATTTAATAATTGTATAAACTAAATTTATGTAAAATAAGTTTCGAAAATAGCCGTAAAAATGACTTTTGAATATAAATTGTCATCTAAACTCATAATTTAAAAATGTCGTGTATTTTTGATGGTATATTATAGTTGGCATTTATTATGAAGAAAAACATTGTAATTTTATTAATCCTTGTTCTTTCAACAAGTCCTTGCAATTCTCAAATCCCAATTGAAAAATTTCGATCGGAAATTGAGAAGTTAGATACGGAAAAGCAAATAAGCGGATATTGGAACAAGCTTTATATAATTGACCAAGAAGTTCTTTTAAACACAAGTGATTTAAGAAAAGCTGATAGTATTTCGATATCTAATATGATTAAAACCGCTTTAATTTTTGATATACACGGAACTAAAGGATATAATTCTAATGGCTGGAGCGCTTTTTTAACAATTATAAATCTTACTCATAATCAAATTGGTAAAAGTCAAATAGCATATTGGCCAATTATTGAAAAATCCAAAGAAATTGGAGGAGCTATTGAAAGCTTTGGAGGAAAATATCCTGCATATCAACTGGAAAGTGTATCTCTAACCTTTTACAATTATTCTGTATTTAACCAAGAAGATAAATATCCAAATCTCTTTAAAAAAATGGACGAAATAAAAACAGTGGATATAGTCAATGAACTTTCAAAATCTTATGAATATCAAAATAATTTACGCAAATTGAGTGAAGTTGCTGTATTAGACACTTGGTATCTTCAAAATCATAGAGACCGAATTGAGAAAGGCGAATTTTCAATTGTTAAGATGTCAGATAATGGTATCTATCTAAAAAAATACGGACGAATTCAAAGACTTAAACTGCTTAAAGAACATAAGACATCAAAAATTTACAGAATTGAAAACGAACCTTTTGATTGGAAATATGTTTATGGCGAAGATGGAAGTTTAAGTTTAATTGATGAAAAAAATAAAGAATTGATCAAATACACTCTGAAAAAATAACAAATGCGAACACGATGAATATCAATGGCGGGGTTTGGGAGCTGAAACCAGCGGTATGGGATTTATTTTCTAATTTTACGACTGAAAAAATAAGTTTTGTGCTTTTTTGGTCGCCACTGGAAGATACGCAGAACGTTCTATGCAATTTGAAAAAATGTACTTTCCTGAAATAGGTTGACTAAAAATTTAGAAAACGAGTATTGAAAAACAAGAAAAAAATTGCAAAAGGCTTTGACATAGTAAACCAAATAAACAACGAAATTTTAGCTGAATTTTCCGAAAGCCGTTTAAAATTGATAAAGGAAACTGAAAGTGGACAAAATGAAGAAAAAGTTAAGGAATGGAAAGAAAACATTGCCTCAGAGTTAAAAAACCTTTATGAGTACCGTTTTGAAAATAAAAAGAAAATAAAGCAAAGCTGAGGTATAGGTACGAGTAAATTAATTCAGCGAATTTTTTAGTGTGTTCTTTTAAAATCTAAAGAATTGTATTACGAAAATTAAGGTAAATTGAGCCCCATAAACAATGAATGAAAAGAAATTGGATTAATCATAAACAGTTAATATTCAAAAGTATAATTTTACCTTATTCCCCATTTCAAAAGCGACAATATGTTGAATCTTAAAGTTAAAGTGATCACGAAAGCAAAGAATCTCATTTTAGTGCTTTTGATAATTCAAATTATTTCCTGCACAGGAAAACCTAAAGAAAAACATTCAACTGATATTACAATAAAAAATGAAATAAATACCCAACCATTCATTTTAAATTATAGTACTACATTTCCGCAAATTCACACCAATTTAAATGGAATGGTAAGAGAGTTTGTAAGGACCATGCATCAGGATAAAAAAGGAAACTTTTGGTTTGGAACCAATGGAGATGGCATTATCCGTTACGATGGAAAAGTACTTGAAAAATTAATAATTCCCAGAATTAGTTCTGGAGCAAGGGTTTTAGATATTATTGAAGATAAAAAAGGTAATGTCTGGTTTGGAACTTCCGATGGGCTTATAAAATACGATGGCAAAGCGTTTAAAATATTTTCAAAAAAAGACGGACTTCCCGGTGAAAATGAAGAGATTTGGAGTCTAACAATTGATAGAAGCGGAAAATTTTGGATAGGGTCAATTGGAGGCTTAAGTCATTTTGATGGGAAGAAGTTTATTCCTTTTTCGCTGCCAGAGTCTATGGTCCAAAACCCAAAGCACATGCTTTCTAACACATTAATAAAAAAAGTCATAGAAGATAAAAAGGGAATAATATGGGTTGTTACTGACGGAAATGGAATTTTTAAATACAATATGGGCGAGTTTACGCATTTAACAACTAAAAACGGTTTAACCGACAACAATGCTGCAGATATTTTCGAGGACAGTCGGGGAAATATCTGGATTGGAACTTATTATGGAGGTGTGAGCAAATTTAGTGGTAAAACGTACACCAACTTCACTAAGGAAGGTATTATTGAAGGTGAAGAAACTTATAATTTTTACGAGGATAGCCAGGGAAATGTTTGGTTTACAGCTGAAGGTTTTGGTGTCTACCGATATGATGGCATTGCTTTCAAGCAGTACACCACTGAAGATGGATTAACCTCCAATGTTACCCAGAGTATTTATGAAGACAATAAAGGCCAAATTTGGTTTGGAAGTTGGCAAGGTCTGAGCATTTTTGATGGAGAAAAATTTATGAACGCAAAACTGAAAGAATCCTGGACAAAATAAAATAATTTTAATTAATGCTGTCAAGGAGTAGAAGTTTCATATTTATGTTGAACGACATTTGCTAAATCAGCATGATCAATTAATTTTTAAAGAAACAATCGATCATTTACTAGCTAAAACCTTAAATTAAAACAAAAGAGTTATGAATATAAAAAAGATAATTATTTTACTTCCTGCCTTCTTTCTTCTATTCGGTTGTTCTGAAGATGACGACGTAATAACTCAGGAAGAAACTGAATTACAGAGTGTAACACATGAGGTTATTCTTTTTGAATTCACACCAGATACTGGAAATAATTCTTCGAGATTGCAATATGAAATAAGATTCACAAATCCTAACGATATTGCTATTAACGGTTTTCATAAAATAACTTTAAAAACCACAGCTAATGGTTTTTCCATAGTGAGTTCAAACATTACCAGCGATTCTTCACCTTGCTACTTGATTGATGCGAATTCCTCTTGCGATATTATTTTTGACGAAGAACAGTCATTTGATGCAGGTATGATTACTTCAATTGAGTTAGTTGCAGTAGAATACAATTTTGAAAATTAAAAAACTAACCTGTCTTTATGAAAAATCGATTCAACAATTTACCAGGGTTTCTGTCTAACATCCAAATCCACGACAAATGCATACAGGACATACACTCAAAAGTTTAAGATTTATTTTCTAACTTTACGATTGCAAAATTAAGTGCATTGCTCCTTTAATCATCTCTGGAGAATACACTTACCGTTAATTCAAGAACATATGAAAAAAGTTTTGTTCGTATTCCATATTTTAATTGGAATGATTGTATTTGGCCAGGAAAATAATGCTGTGGATAAAAATCTCAGAAATACAGTATTTATTGAGGCGCTTGGTAATGGATTGTTTGGTTCAATAAATTATGAAAGACAATTAACAAAAGAACCAGGGCTTAGTTTAAGAGCTGGAATTGGCTTTTACACTGAATACGAGTTTTATTTAACTTTGCCATTTTCGATACAGTATTTAATCGACTTAAAAAGAAATAACTTCATCGAATTTGGCGTAGGATATACCTGGGCTGATGCTGGTGCAGATGACTTTTTTAATAACGAAACTTCAACAAATACCAATAATTTAAATAATCTATTTTTATCTGTAGGTTACAAAAAGCATTTCGGAAAAAACTGGATGTGGAAAGCAAACTTCACACCTTTAATAACCAATAATCAAGAAGCAACTTTGCCGTGGTTTGGAGTTTCTATCGGCAAAAGATTTTAAATACATTTATTTATGAAAATGACAGGTAAATCCATCAGAACTTTCATTGGCTCAAAAGACTACGACATTTCCCGTAATTTTTATAATGACTTAGGTTTTGATGAAGTAATTACTTCAGAAAAAATGTCTTACTTCAAGATTGGAGAGTTCGGATTCTACTTACAGGATTATTATGTAAAAGATTGGATAGATAACTCTATGATTTTCTTTGAAGTTAGTGATTTAGAAAGTACTTTAAAGCATATTCATAGCTTAAACCTGACTGAAAAATATAAAAATGTACGATTATCTAAAATAGTTGAAAACGAATGGGGAAGTGAGTTTTTCCTACACGACCCCTGTGGAATACTATGGCATTTTGGATGTTTTAAGCCTTAAAAACAATTTCTCAAAAAAAATTTGCACATTCCAATTAATTCTCTAATTTTACCCACATGAACAATAAATTGTATTTCTGGAGCGGTTTTTATTTTGCTTATTTTATAAGCAAAAGGGGCTGTTGTTGAAATTTTACCATAAAATTAAACTTAAAAGTCCCGAAATTATTTCGGGATTTTTTTTTGGAACAATGAGAAATAAAATTGCTATACAAGGTATCAAAGGTTCAAACCATTATAAAGTGGTCAGGGATTATGTCACGTCCAATAATCCTGAGCTGTTATGTTACGATGAATTTAGAAGCTTATGCAAATCTGTTGAAGAAAACGAGGCAGATTTTGGCATCATGGCGATTGAAAATTCTATTGCAGGCAGCATTTTACCAAATTACAGGTTATTATCAGAATTTAATCTGCACATTACAGCAGAATATTATTTAGACATTCAGCACAATCTGGTAGCGCTTAAAGGCCAAACTATTAAAGATATTTCTGCAGTTCGATCTCATCAAATGGCTTTATTGCAATGTGGAACTTTTTTTGAAAAACATCCAAACATCAAGCTTATAGAAGATACAGACACTGCCCTGCCTGCTTACCAGATAGCAGAGCATCAAAGACAACATACAGCAGCACTGGTGCCTGATGGTACGGCAGAATTGTTTGGTCTGGAAGTCATAGAACATCATATCCAGGACCATAACCTCAACTCTACCCGTTTCATCAAAGTGGAAAAGCAGTTGCTAAAAGACACTTCAAAAATCAATAAAGCTTCAATAAAATTCGAATTAAAACATCAACCCGGAGCTTTATTTAAGGTACTTCAGGTTTTAAACGAGCAACATATCAACATGACAAAAATACAATCTGTACCACTTCAAAAGTCCAAATGGAGGTATGCTTTTTTCCTTGATGTGGTATTTGAAAGCTATATTGTCTTTGAGGAGGTATTAGAAAATTTAAAATCAATTACGCAAAATTTTAAAGTCTTAGGACATTATAAACAAGCTGAAATATGATACAAGCCGCCGACAGATTAGCCCATATCCATGAATACTATTTCTCAAAAAAATTGAGGGAAGTCAGGTCGCTAATGGACCAGGGGCAGCAAATTATCAACCTGGGAATTGGTTCCCCGGATTTACCACCACCTGATGTTGCTGTTGAAGCTTTAACCCGAGCCATGCAGGACCCAAAGGCACATCAATACCAACCATATAAAGGTATTTCGGAACTTAGAAATAGCATAGCAGATTTTTACAAGAACTATTACGGGATCAATTTAAATCCTGAAGAAAACATATTACCACTAATTGGCAGCAAAGAAGGTATTACACATATATCTATGGCTTTTCTCAACCCTGGTGATGAAGTCCTTCTGCCAAATCCCGGATACCCAACCTATACATCGGTCACCAGACTTGTCGGTGCCAAACCTGTGTTTTATGAATTGACTGCAAATCATGAATATCAACCGGATTTTGAACAATTGGAAAAATTGATATCGCCAAAAACCAAGCTGATGTGGGTCAGTTACCCGCATATGCCAACCGGAGCTAAACCCAAAGCTGACACCTTTAGCAGGTTAAAAACTTTTGCTACAGAGCACAATATTCTGATTGTTAATGACAACCCATATAGCCTGACTTTAAATGACAATCCTGAAAGCTTTCTGGACGATTTTAACGACAACGAACACATCCTGGAATTGAATTCATTAAGCAAATCCTTCAATCTTGCAGGCTGGCGGGTTGGTATGCTTAGTGGACATAGAGACCTTGTTAATGAAGTACTGAAAGTAAAGTCTAACGTAGATAGCGGGATGTTTTACGGTATTCAAAAAGGTGCTATTGCAGCCATGGATTCCTCAAAAAATTGGTTTATCAATCAGGATAAAACCTATTTAAAACGAAAAGCCCTTATTTGGAATTTATGTCAACAATTAGGTTTGAAATTCAAAAAAGATTCAGCCGGATTGTTTGTTTGGGCCAAAATCACAAACGGTCAAACTTCTGTTGAATTTTCAGATGAAATGCTGTACAAGCATCAGCTCTTTATCACTCCCGGACACATTTTTGGCTCAGCCGGTGAAGGTTATGTACGGTTTTCACTTTGTTTGGATGAAAAAGAAATTAAAACAGCGATTGAACGAACCAAAACTGTGAAGGCATGAAAATTATTGGTGTTGGTTTAGGATTAATTGGAGGTTCAATGCTGTTAAGCCTGAGGCGTTTTTACCCAAATGCGGAGTTTCTTGGTGAAGATAATAACCACAATCATCTTCAAAAAGCCATTGCTCTAAACCTTATCGACCGGGCTGCCAGTGATGATGACTTTAAAACTGCAGGTCTGATCATAGTGAGTATACCTGTTGATATTGCCGAAAATACCATCAGCAAAATATTAAGTAAAATCAATGATAAATGCCTGGTAATGGATATGGGTTCTACAAAGCAAAGTTTGTGTGAAAGCTTAAGTCATAACCCTAAGCGACACCAGTTTATGGCTGCACATCCTATTGCCGGTACAGAATTTTCAGGACCTCAGGCAGCCTTTGAAAGCCTTTTTGACAACAAAACCATGATTGTTTGTGAGATAGAAAAGACAGACCCAAAATTACAGACTCTGGCTTTGGAATGCTTTCAGAGCATGCAGATGAAGATCCGGTTTATGAATCCGAAAGCCCATGATGTTCATATGGCTTATGTTTCGCATTTGTCGCACATAAGTTCATTTATGTTAGGAAAATCGGTAATTGACAAAGAAGACGACGAACGCAATATTTTTGACCTTGCAGGCAGTGGATTCGAGTCTACAGTCAGGTTAGCCAAAAGTAACCCAAATACCTGGGTACCGATTTTTAAACAAAATAAAACATTTGTTGTAGAGGCCCTTTCAAAATATATTTCAAATTTGGAATTATTTAAAAACCAGTTGGAAAATGAAGACTTTGAAGGCCTTTTCAACATGATACTTAAAACTAATAAATTAAAAGAAATCTTAGACGGAATAAAATAAAATTGAAAACATGACTAACAAGAAAAACTTTAAGAACTGGTTAGAAGCATTCAACTTAGATCACCCATTGGTCATAGCAGGCCCATGTAGTGCCGAAACAGAAAAACAAGTCCTTACCATTGCCCATCAATTAAAGGATACAGATACGTCGGTGATGCGAGCCGGTATCTGGAAACCAAGAACCAAACCCGGCAACTTTGAAGGGGTTGGAAAAATAGGCCTTGATTGGCTCAAAAAAGCGAAGGAAGAAACAGGCCTAAAAATAGCCACAGAAGTAGCAAATAAAACACATGTGGATTTAGCTTTGGAAGCTGATGTAGATGTATTATGGATTGGCGCCAGAAGTACGGTAAGTCCATTTATTGTTCAGGATATTGCCGATGCCTTGCAGGGAACCGATAAAATTGTATTGGTTAAAAATCCGGTTAATCCTGACCTGGCCTTATGGCTTGGAGCTGTAGAACGTTTACATAAAGCAGATATTCAAAATCTTGGGGTCATTCATCGTGGATTTTCAACCTACGAAAAAACCAGATATCGAAACAATCCGGAATGGCAACTGGCTATTGATTTACAAAATGAATTTCCTGATTTACCAATAATTGTAGATCCGTCACATATTGCAGGACGTCGCGATACAATTTTAGACATTTGCCAGACAGCCTTAGACCTGAACTACGACGGTCTTATGGTAGAAACTCATCACACACCGGATGAAGCCTGGAGTGATGCCAAGCAGCAAATTACACCAGAAGCACTTCACCAAATGACAATAGACCTAAGAATCAGAAAAGAAAAGGGTGAAGAAGTTGAATTTCGAAATAAATTGAATACCCTAAGAACTAAAATAGATGTGGTTGACCATCAAATCATTAATCAGTTAGGGAAACGTATGAAAATCGCCGATGACATAGGCGCTTTGAAAAAGCAAAATAATGTCGCTATCTTGCAAACCAAACGTTGGAATGAAGTCCTTGAGAATATGGTTGCCGAAGGTAAAGAAAATAACCTGAGTGAAGAGTTTGTTATCAAATTTTTAAAAGCCATTCACGAGGAATCTATTGCACACCAACACAAAGTTTTAACAAATGAAAAGAACTAATTTTATGGTAATTTAATGAAGGGTGTGGTCTATAAATCAACGGGGAGTTGGTATCAGGTCAGAGCTGATGACGGCGAGATGTATCCCTGCAAACTAAAAGGTAAACTGAGGTTACAGGGCTTAAAAAGCACCAATCCTATTGCGGTAGGCGACAAAGTAGAGTTTGAAGTTACCCATGACGGTGACGAAATTTTAGGAATTATTAAAGATTTTGAAGACCGAAAAAATTACATCATCCGTAAGTCGGTTAACTTGTCGAAACAAACCCATATCATCGCGGCAAATGTAGATTTGGCATTTTTGGTGATAACCTTTAATAACCCTGAAACCACCACCACTTTTATAGACCGCTTTTTAGCTTCTTCAGAAGCCTATTCAGTTGAAACCATCTTACTTTTTAACAAACTAGATATTCTTGATGATAATGAATACGGCGAGTTAAAATACCTGGCCGAAGTCTATAGAAATATTGGTTACCAATGTATTGGTATTTCTGCAAAAGAGGGTACGAATTTAGACCAGGTAAAAGATTTGATGAAAGGTAAACTCAATGTATTTGCCGGACACAGTGGCGTTGGCAAATCTAGCATCATTAATGCACTTGATCCCGGTATAGATATCAAAACCAAAGAGATTTCAGAGCAACATATGCAGGGACAACACACCACAACCTTTGCTGAATTACATGAAACAGATTTTGGTGCAAAAATCATTGATACACCAGGCATACGAGGCTTCGGGATGATAAATATGGATAAAGAAGAACTCGGCGATTATTTCAGAGAGTTTTTTGCCATAAAATCCGACTGTAAATTTAATAATTGCCTTCATCTTAACGAGCCCAAGTGCGCTGTAAAAGATGCGCTGGAAGCAGATGATATTGCTTACACAAGATATAAAAGTTACTGTCAAATTTTAGAAGAACTGGATGAAGATGATGGAGGCTACAGAAAAAACCAATTTTCAGGATGATATATTTTTTTTCACACCGCATTAAATCCTTTGGTTACACAAGTCAGGCTAAGATATCGGCACTGTTAGAGAACTTTGAAGTAAAATTTAAGGAATTATGAGAATAGTCATTCAACGTGTTAAGCAGGCCAAAGTTAACATCCAGCCGGATTACGAAGCTTCGATTAAACAAGGTTTACTCATTCTTCTCGGGATTGAAGATGCAGATAGTGATGAAGATATAGACTGGCTTGTCAGGAAAACCAGTCAAATGCGTTTATTTTCTGATGAGGATGGCAAAATGAATTTGAGCCTGCTGGACACTGGTTTTGAAGCTATGGTGGTCAGTCAGTTTACGCTGCATGCTTCTACAAAGAAAGGCAACAGGCCAAGTTTCATCAAAGCCGGAAAGCCGGATTTTGCTAAAAAAATGTATGATATTTTTATTAAAAAACTTCAGGAAGTTTTAGACACCAAAGTTAAATCCGGTCAGTTTGGGGCCGATATGCAGATTACACTCTTAAATGACGGTCCGGTAACTATTTTTGTAGATAGTAAATCAAAAGAATAAACTATATTAAATACTTTTATGAGATTATTTAAATTTTTAATAAACACCTCATTGATTTTATGCTTTACGGGCTTATATGCTCAGACTAAAGTTGGAATGATAAAAATTCCGGAATCACACAAAAACATTTCTCAGGTTTCAGGAAAATTCAATGATAGTATCACGTTTCATCTTTTAATAAATAAAAATAAGGATACAAAAAGGTATGAATCCGATCTTGTGTTTTTTGGAGAAACAGAAAAGATAAAAACCATCAAGATCATTGAACATGAAGAAAAACCAAAGTATTCAGCCTTTAATGTTAATGATAACATCTTAACTTTTATAAATGAGATAAATGATGAAATACAGATATATGATGTAGACTTTAAAAGTGAGACTATTCAAAAAGTAAAAGGACTACTAAAACCTTTTTATATTTTCAGTTCAGACCAACACGTTTTATTTATATATTCAAGCAGTAGAAGGTATTTTGATTTTGCACTAATTAAAAATACCAAAGAAGTTTTCAGGAAAAACTACAGTTCAAAAAGCTCTGCCTTCAATCAGTCTTTCCCTGAAATAAATTCAGATAACAGTATATTGGTTGACAATGATGATTTTATACATAAAGGTTTTATAAATGAAGTGAAATTATTTTACAGCAAGACCAGTCTTTATGCTTTAAGCGAACACAAGTGGGACGATATAGTAAAAGTAGTAAGGTATAAATTTAACGGTGAGTCTGAGGTGAATTTTTTTAAAGTTGGTAACGGAGATAAGATCAAACAACTTAATGCATTCATTTCTAATGATTTATTATTCACTTTTTGCATGCATAAAAAAATAGCTCAACTTGACATTTATAACTTAAACAGTAGTCAATTGATGAAAAGTATATCTTATTCTCCGGACGAGTTTGAATATTTTAATCAGATCATAAAAAATGGAGAGGATAAAACCGAGGATTTTAATGCTAAACGTTTTTACAACAGTTTCTTCTCTCCGGCCATAGGTTCAACCTATAATGGTCAACTATATATAGGCGTTAATCAAACGACAGATAAAGGTTATGATGTAGAGGTTGGCCATGTGGACAAAAACACCTTCAGCTTTCCATCAAATAGTTTGACCAATACTGAAGGGCTTATTCTAAGCGGACAAATGATGGTTTATGAAATGTTTGCATCTGCTAAAAGAAGAGGAAACTATTTTAAAATTCATTTGGATGAGGATTTAAATTTTGTAAAAGAAAGTCCAAAATTAAAACATAAAGACTACGTTGACAGACTTAAAAAAGTAAATACCTGGATTGAAAACAGCTATGAAATTCGTAAGTTTAACAATAAAAACGCCATGGTTCCTTTGGAAAACTTTACCAGATTTATCAATTATTCCGGATCAGATGACAGCTACATTTTATATAATTTTAGCAGCAGAAAATTTTAAGATGAATAAGATTTTAGAAAAAATAAGTGGATATTAATCAACACATTAAAATGAAAAACTACTACAAATTTGCTGTCTTATGCATTTTAGTGCTTTTATCATCCTGCAGCTTAACCGGAGACGAAGTCGGCAGATTAGAAATTAATAAAGTCAGCAGCAAAGACAATCTTGTCATAAAAGAAACAAAAATTACTCTAAAAAAGGGCGATAAAATCAATTTTTGGTCAGATATGAACGTGACTTATGAAGGTGACGTTGCTTTACGGTTTAGAATAGAAATTTTAAAAGATAACTTGCCTTATGGCGCCCTGGAAATTGATCCTTTTGAAAAAAAAATATCAATAGGTGAAATCAAAACCGATATGAATGGCAAAGTAAAATGGAGTTTTACAGGAAAGAATGCTTCATTAAATATTGATGAAGATGGTAATTATACATTCAGAGGGTTTCTAATGGCTAACGAAAATTCAACGCTTGAAATAAATAAAGCTGAAATTGCGATAAAAGAATAGATTTTCTATATTGGAATAATTAGGACCGGAATTTTTGTTTTCCTCATAACTTCTTCAGAAACACTACCATATAATGTTTTATATATAAAGCTTTTACGGTGTTGTCCTAGAATAATTAAGTCTGAATTTGTCTTCCTTGCCTTTTCAATAATGGTTTCTATTGTACTTCCCTGAATCAAAAATGCCTTGGTCGAAATACCCTTGTCTATTAATTTATTGGCGTATTTGTGCAATAGTTTGTGTTCTTCTTTCAATTCATCTGCCCTGGCATCTCTGATGTATTGCGGACCAGCTTCATAGCCTACAAAATCAGGGTCAGGTGCAGCTACATGAACCAGTGAAACATTCGCTTCGAAAGCTATTCCAAATTCAATAGCCTTGTTTAATAATATTTCCGGATCATCTTCAAAATCAATACAAACCAATATATTTTTCATTTTCAAAGGTTATAAAGTGAGTCTAAGCTTCTTTTATCTTTTTCTTTTTGCCAATAGTCAAATATAAAATTGAACCTAACATAGGTAAAAAAAAGACAATCAGAAACCATATTACTTTATCATTACCGTGAAAATCGCTTTTGTATAAATCAGTCAGGCAATACACCCATAATATCAATGTCGCAAGAATAATCATCTGCCAGACAAAAAGACTCCAGGAATATTCAACTAATTTGTAATTTGGTTCCATATCAATACAAAATTTTAAATCTAAAAATACGATATTTGTTGTAATTAATTAGAAGTTAATGCTAAGAAAATTATTTTATTACGAAAATGAAAAGAATTCTCCTGTTGTAATTCTTTTTACGTTTTTTGGTATGCTTGTTCGTTTTCTTTTTGTCAATATAATAAGGCTTCTCTTTGGTAAAAAACTAAAATCCTTTTTTGCTTTTTCGCATGGTTTTCTTCAAATTCTATTTAATATTTTAGTCATATTCGGCATATTTTTCGCCATACTATTATTTCAGCTCTTTATGGCTTATCAGGAACAGGTTTAAAAATAAATTTTGTTTGAGAATTTCAAATTAAACATTTTCAACACACTTGTTATATTTTTATATTATTAAAAATATTTATAATTTTAAAATAATATATTTACTTAACGTAAATCTGACTCATGAAAAAAATATTGATAGCGTTTTTTCTTTTAAGTACCTTTTTGATAAGTTGCAATCCGCAAAATACGGCAGATAATGCACCAAGTGAATTTGACGCAGGAGCCTACTGGGGAGAAAACCCATGGCCTGAAATCAGGAAAAAACGAATAGACAGCTTATTACCTCTGGCATTGAAATCGGCCAAAGTGGAGGCATGGTTTGTGGTTTGCAGAGAAAATAACAACGATCCCCTTGCAGACCATGTTGGCGGTGAAAATGCAGGCGGAACAGCAGTCTTTTTATTCTTTAATGATGAGAATGGATTTCATTCCTATGCCTTCTCTCCTATCGGTGAAAGTACCGCTCTGGATGATTTGGATATTCACGATAATGTTGTTCCTGTAGAACGAGGCATGTCATCAATCACCCAAGCCGCTGAATTTATCAAAACAAAAGATTTTAAAAATATAGCCGTAAATACTTCAGGAACTAATAGTATGGCAGATGGATTAAGCTACTCGCAGTATAATGACATAAAAAATGCCTTAGCCGATACTGATATCAACGTGGTACCATCAACTGAGCTGGTTTACGAGTGGCTCTCAATAAAATTACCCGAAGAGGTAGAGATACTCAGAAAAGCTGCACAACTTACGGCAGATTGGCAAATTGAAGCTTATAAACAAGTTGTACCAGGAAAAACCACAGATGCTGATATCGCCAAATTTTTAAAAAATAAAATGAAAGCCTATGGTGTTACCGACGCCTGGTCGCCTGATCAAAATCCAAATGTAAATTCCGGACCGGATCGAGGTCATTCGCATGCAACAGACAAAATCATTATGCCGGGAGATGTCATCCAAATTGATTTTGGGATTAAAGTTTATGATAGATGGGTGAGTGATATACAGCGCTTTGCTTATGTATTGAAAGCAGATGAAAAAGAAGCTCCTGAGGACATCATGCACTACTGGAGTAGTGGAAAAGCCGGAAATAGAGCGGCTTTGGCCGCAATGAAACCTGGAGTGAAAGGCGTTGATGTCGATAAAGCGCAAAGGGTCTTGATGAACGAGGCGGATTCTGAGTATGTCATGTGGAGCACGGGACATCCTGTGGGTTACGTGGCCCACGATGTCGGTCCAAATCTGGGCGGTTCTCAATCTTCTCATGTCAGGCCTTCCAGCCAAAAAGAACTCAAACAGGGAATGACTTTTGCGTTTGACGGATTTCATGCCTGGAAATTGGAAAGTGGTGGTGTAAAAACCATTTCTGTTGAAGAAATGGCTGTTGTTACCGAAAATGGTGCAGAATACCTTATTGAACCTCAGGAAACTTTGATTTTAATATCAAGTAATTAAATTTCAATCGTATAGGAATGAAAGCATTTGGGTTCCTGTTTAGTTTATTTTTGATATGCCTTTCTTATGCTTATGGACAGGACGGAAACAATAGTCCAATCAAAAATCCATCATTTATAGGTTTTAATATTGAATATGGCCATATTTTAAAACACACACATTCCTTAAGAGATTTTGATAATGCCTTTCCAACCGGATTAAGTTTAGACTGGAGCAGATTTTTATTACAAAAAGAAGCCTGGGATTTCTGTAATTGCTTTCCAAAGTTAGGTGCAGAAATTTCTTACTACGATTTTGACAATGAGGAAATACTTGGTCAGGGCGCTTTGGCCATGGGTTATATTGAACCCTATTTTAGAACAGATAAAACTATGAATTTGTTTTTTAGAATTGGGTTAGGCGGAGCTTATTTATCAAAGCCTTTTAATGAGACTACAAATCCCTTGAATGATCTATACAGTACAGATTTAAGTTTTGCATTGATGCTGGGTATAGGTACAACTTACAGAATCGATGAATTGTGGAATCTTCGCCTTTTGGCAAAGTATAACCACACTTCTAACGGAGGCGTTAATACACCCAATCGTGGCTTAAACTTCCCTACCTTAAGTCTTGGTCTTACAAGAAGCTTTAGTCCTTTTAAATTTCCGGAATACGAAAAAGTAGGAAAAAGAGAACCTCCTAAAGATAAGACAAGAGTCAGTCTGACACATTTTTCAGGCTGGAGTAATACTTCAATTGGAGGAAAGGATAAATTTTATGTCTTTGGATTTCAAGGTAAGTACAGCAGATGGATTGGCGGACGAAGTGCACTTACGGGAGGAACAGAATTTATATTTGATTTTTCAAAAAGAAAACTCATACAGGAACGTGGCGATGGTGAGAATTTTGTTCAGGCAGCTGCACTGATAGGACATGAGTTCTGGCTTGGAAAAGTGACTTTTGGACAACAAATAGGCTATTATTATTGGAATGAGTATATCAATTCTGATCGGTTCTATCAGCGCTACAGCTTAACCTATAATTTTTCACCAAAATTTTTTGGTGGTTTTGGTCTAAAAGCGCACAGACATATAGCCGATTTTTTTGATTTAAGACTAGGTTACAGGTTTTTATAAACTCGTAGAAAATTAATTTGCTATGAAATTATTTTTTAACGTATTATTTTTATTAGTATTTGGTTTTTATGCCGTAATGGTTATTCGAAATATTGTCAATAAAAAAAGCCTAAGCAGGTATGATTACAAACTTATTGTTATAGCAATTATAATATTGCTTATGGCTGTAAATAATTTTTTGTAACTAAATATTAAAGAAAAAGAACTTTAAAACTTAAAGCCAAGGTTCATTTCCAGAGGAAAATTTATGGAAAAATTTGCATTTGCACCATTTTCAAAATTTAATTTTTTACCAGCAGAAATAAAGATCCTTGAGGGTTCTTGGATATAAGGAACTTTAAGGCCAAATTCGGTTCTATTGATGACTGTTCTCGAGCTTATGCCAAAAAAATATGATGCTTTATCTGAGGACTGGTAATTTAAGAACAGCGGAGTTTCAAAGGTATTAAATACGGTTTTCTGCCTTATAGTCAATCCCGGATTGAAAGACAAATTTTCAGAAATTTTAATTGTTTTAAAAAGGCTTACGCTAAACAGACTGTCTTGAAACTTGACAGGTTTTTCAATATTTTGTGAATTTGCAAGGAACGAAACAAAACAACACAATACAAAAAGAGATATCTTGTTCATAGGTATACGATTTAATCTCAAATTTAACGAATTACATTGAGTGATATTTTAAATAAAATGCCAATTCTAACATTATTAAGCTTTGCATTTTATCATCTATCTCTTTTTTTCACTTTTATTCGTACAAATCATTTTTGTGAGATTTATGATTTTAGATAATCCAAATCACTGTCAATCATAGGAATAAGCAGATTTAAATTTCTTTAGTTCTGCTGTATCGCTTAATTTTAGACTTCATAAATTCATCAGTTCTAGCAATCACTATTTGAATTGGGAATTTCGTTTTAAATTCTCATAATTAAGGAATGACGAATTAATCTAAAGAAATTTATTATCAGTCGCGTTATTAGGATTTGGATTTTATGTCACGTATTTTTTTTAGGATCAATTCCAGATCTGGCATGACCACATTTTTATAAAAACGATTTAAATCCAGATCTACGCCCATATTCATGGTGACATAGTACAGGGAATTTGAATCCTTTTTATAGCCTTCTACATCTGTCATATAATCACCAAGCGCATCAATATCAACAAACTTGTTTTCTTTGGTTGCATTTTCCCATAATTCGGGTAGTAAACTACGTTCAAAGTATTTATAAGCGTGCAGGTTGTATTGTTGCTTAATGGTCATGCATTCATCGTATAAGAATCTTTTGTAAAAACTGTTCTGGTCTTTGAAGGCTTTAATCAGTGTTTTAAGCGAATCGTTTTTGATGATGCTTTGTTGCCCGGTGGCAATGATTTCATCATACGTCGGTGTAAAGCTTTCAAATTCAAGAAAACGGCCGTTAAAAAATACCATACTAATGATTGAATCCTTAGAGATGGGTTGTCCTAAAAGGAATTCCTTTACAATTTTTCCTTCTTCTGCCTTAATTTTTGATAGAAAAATAAGTCTTTGCAAGGTTAGACTATCGTTTATAAATTCTTTTTGAAGTTCATCTATAAAATAGGCTTCCTTTTTATTCTCCTTTAACTTTTCGTTCCAGTTATTGATGGATAAAGCTATGAGAATACCGATAACCACCAGGATAATTTCTCCAATGGCGTATTTTAAGTATCGCGCTGTATTTTGTTCACCCATAAGCTTGTATCGTATTTGTCGGAAAAATTTAATCATGGAATACGTTTATTAAGGTCTAATAGTCAATACAATTTCCAATTTATTCTGAAAGTCTTTTTCCTTCCATTTCGCGCCCGGCCTGAAACAGCGTTAAGCTTTTTATGCTTCCATCGTCTGCTTTATTAAATTGGATTTGGGCCTCAATAACTTTGAGGTAAAACCTGTCATTTGATTTTGGAAATATATCTACAATGCCCTGTCCTGTGGCTTTGGCTTTCATTTGTGTGCCTTCTTTTGAAATGGTAAGACTAAAACCCGGTTGAAGTTGATACTCGCCAACATAGGATTCTAAAATCTCATCCGGAACAACAACGTCTTGTGTAAGCTCGTCTGGGTTTACGCCTAGTTTTTTCAACATTTCAATCCCATTCTGATTATTGGGATTCATCTCTACAGATTTTTTGTAATTTTTAATGGCCTCTTCATTTTGACCCATTTCCATTAAGGCTTCTGCATAACTATCATAAACATTGGAGGAATCGGGAAACTCTTCCATATTCAGCATAAAAATTTTGGAGGCATCCTCATATTTTTTATCGCCCATGAGCTGGTAACCTAGTTGGTTCATTTCTGCCTGATCGACTTCATATTTTTCTGAACTTTTATTTGCCTGGTAAAATGAAAGCGCTGCATCTAATCCTTTTGCAGCTATGATGCTCTGCATTTCCATAACAATTGAATTTTTTGGCATATCGTATGTTTTGCCTTTTAAAATTCCACTTATAGATTGTGATATTTGATTGAGTGGAGCACCACCGGTATTATTCAATAAGACGATTAATGACTTGTCTGAAGGCGTTCTGGAAATAATGGTATTAAAGCCATTAATGCCTCCGCCATGAATAATTACTTGTATACTGTCTGTAGTATTGCCAATAGGTTGTTTACCAACCATCCAGCCGTAAGCATAACCCATACTTCCAAATGCATCGGTGTGCTTTTTAAAGTACAACTCCATGTGTTTTTTTGGAAGTAGAGTATTGGTATATAATCCCTGATCCCACTTATACAGATCTTCAACTGTAGAATACATTGATCCTGCCGCATAAGGAATAGACATGTCCAGGTATCTGGAATTGACGTAAGACGCATCCTGCTTTTCATAACCTGTTGCTCTTCGTTCTATAATCTGGTCATGGTTACCATAACCTGAGTCTGTCATCCCTAATGGAGCCAGTATTTTTTCCTGAAGCATTTCAGCATAGTTTTTACCGGAAATCTTTTCAATAATGACACCCAACAGAAAATACCCTGAATTGCTATAGTTGAAACTTTCTCCCGGTGTAAATTCCAGATCTTTATCCTGAAAGAGTTTAATGAAATCATCCGGCGTATAATATTTCTGACTTTTTTCTGCGAAAAAATCAGGAAAAGCCGTGTAATTCGGAATGCCGGAGGTATGCGTTAGGAGATGATGTGTGGTAATGATATCTGCTTTATCTTTTGGATAATCCGGCAGGTAAGTTGAAATAGGCGTCTCTAAATCTATTTTACCTTCAGCAGCCAGCTGTAGAATCAACATGGCTGTAAACTGCTTGGTCACAGACCCCAGTCTATGTTTTGTGTCCCCAGCGTTTGGAATATCCCATTCCATATTAGCCATGCCGAATCCTTTCTTGTAAATAATCTTACCCTGATCGGCGACTAAAACGGAGCCGTTAAATTTTTTAGTTTCATGATATTTATCCAGTAACTCATCTAACTGATCTACTTTGGTTTGGCTTATACCAGCCGTAAAGGATAGGATAAAAAATAAGAGATAGAATTTAATGCTGTTGCTGGTGTTTTGCCTTGTCATAACTTGTGGTTATTAAATTGATGGTTTATATTGATAAGTAGATGAAAAGCAAAATCAAAACAGGCTGATTAATTATAGCAGCTGAATAAAGCTTAAAATCTTTGACTAAAAATAGTTAAAATTTTTAAGATTTTAGTCTTAAAAATTAAAGTCTTCTATTTTTGATATTAATAGCTCCGATGAAGTTGAAAAATAAATATTTTTAAGAAATAATAATATCAAGAAAACAATCTGTCTTTTTTTTATCCTTTAGATATTTGAAGACCAGCTTTTATTAACTCTAAAGATCAAAGCCTCAGCAAAAGATATAACAAATAGTTTATATCTCTTTAGGTTTATATCTTATACCTCAATTAAAGCCACTTACCTACTGATAAGGTATAGTTTCCAAAATGTGTTTAATCACTGTGAGCCTGGCTTCAGATTTCTTATTAGCATCGATGATCGTCCAGGGCGCGTGCGAAGTATTGGTAGCTTCAAACATCTTTTCTTTATAATAGGTATATTCATCCCATAAACCTTGTGCTTTTTCATCTACGGGTGTCATTTTCCACTTTTTTAAGGGATCGCTCTTGATGTCTTCAAAGCGTTTTTTTTGTTCTTTTTTTGAAATGGAGAAATAATATTTTAAAAGATAGGTATTGGATTGTGTGAGCATGCGTTCAAAATCGTTGACCTGACTCATAAATATCTCATATTCTTCTTTAGTGCAAAATCCATTCACCGGTTCTACCACGGCACGGTTATACCAACTCCTATCGAAAAAAACCATTTCACCCGGTTTAGGGAAGTGTTTGATATAGCGCTGAAAAAACCATTGTTTGCTTTCATCGTCAGATGGTTTGTTTAAAGCAATTATTCTAAAATGACGTGGGTTAATGTATTCGGTAACTCTTCTTATGGCTCCACCTTTTCCGGCCGCATCACGACCTTCAAATACTATGATGACCTTCTTGTCTTTTTTAATGACCCAATTCTGAAGTTTTATCAACTCTTCCTGCTGGGCTTTAAGTTCTATGACATAATGAACTTCTTCCAGGACCTTTTCTACATTTACTTTTTTATTTTTCAATAAGTTATACATTCCTAGTTTGGAATTTAGTAAATCAAGATCTTCTTTTGTTAAGGTTAATGGTTTTGTAGTCATAGTATCTTAAATATCAATTTGAATGGCACTTCTGTGGTATCTCATGATAACATTTGGGTCCGGTAAAAGTGTGATGTCTGCATCACCTTTGCCGGTATAATCAAACTGTGAGAGGACGAACCGCATACTCTCAAGTCTGGCTATTTTTTTATCATTGGTCTTTACAATTGTCCAGGGGCAGAAATTAGTATGGGATTTACTGAACATCTGTTCTTTATAATAGGTATAGTCGTCCCACATAGCCTGACCTTTCATATCAACCGGACTAAATTTCCACTGTTTTAATGGGTTTTGTAATCGGGATTCAAAACGTTTTTTTTGCTCGTCTTTAGAAATAGAAAACCAAAATTTGATGATTTTTAAATTGTCTTCGTAAAGCAAATGTTCAAACTCAGGTACCTGTTCCATAAATTTGTCATACTCCTGTTTGGTACAAAATCCCATCACCGGCTCTACGACAGCGCGGTTATACCAACTACGGTCAAAGAACACTATCTCACCAGGATTAGGCAGCTCTTTAATATACCGTCTAAAATACCATTGGCCCTTTTCGACGTCTGTAGGTTTATTAAGGGCTACGACACGAGAAGTACGTGGATTGAGATGCTCTTTAAATCTTTTGATGGAACCGCCTTTTCCCGCAGCATCACGTCCTTCAAAAATCACAGCGACTCGCATTTTTTTCTCGGCAATCCACTTTTGAAGATTTACAAATTCTGACTGTAGTTTCCTCAATTCGGCTTCGTATCTTAATTTGTACAAGGTCTTTTCAACATTTACCCCTTGTTTTTTTGCAATTTTAATTAATTCCTTCCTGGTTTTTATACCTTGAAAATGTTCAGCTTTAAACATATATCTCTATTAACGGCTTAATTTTAACTTTCAAATGTAAATGATTTTTAAGATTTATTTCAGGCTAAGAGAGAAAAGTCCTCAAAAACTGATTTTGGTTAGTAAAATAAGGTATGCTGATTTGGAAGGCTGATCAAAACTTAAATTTCAGCTGAACCAAAATTTCCTTATCATTTTCAGCTATATTTTCATTTTTTTCGTTGTTTAGATTAGATAAAGAAATACCTATCAAACGAACAGAATCCTTCAGTTTTTCCTGATAGAGAAGGGTTTTAGCTTCTTCCATGATCAGGTCTTTTGAGGAGATGAACAGCTTTAAGGTTTTACTGCGGGTCTGTACCTCGAAGTTGCTGTATTTTATTTTTAAAGTGATGGTCTTACCCGCTACATCCTGTTTTTGGAGTCTCCTGGCGACTTCTTCTGCGATGTGGTCCAGTTTGTCTTCCAGAAACACCTCAGAACTGATGTTATCGCTAAAGGTTCGTTCCGCGCCTAAGGATTTACGTGTGCGTTCCGGTTTGACTGCACTTTCATGTATGCCTCTCGACACCAGATAATAGTATTTCCCACTCTTGCCGAAATGTTCCTGCAGAAAATCTAAAGATTTGTTTTTGATGTCCAGACCTGTAAAAATACCCAACCGATACATTTTTTCCTGAGTCACCTTGCCAACGCCGTAAAAAAATCGAATATCTAAACTTTCTATAAACTCCTCAACTTCTTCCGGTGGAATGGTTTTTTGCCCGTTAGGTTTGTTGATATCACTGGCTACTTTAGCTAAAAATTTATTGATAGAAATCCCGGCAGAGGCATTCAAACCCACCTGCTCTTTGATTTTCTGTCGGATTTCCTCTGCAATTTTGGTCGCGCTTGGCTGGCCTTTTTTGTTTTGAGTGACGTCGAGGTAAGCTTCATCCAGAGATAAAGGTTCGACCAAATCGGTATATTCAAAAAATATTCTACGTATGCGCTGAGAAAGTTCTCTGTAGCGATCAAATCGTGGTTTGACAAATATCAACTCCGGACAGAGTTTGGCCGCTTTAAATCCGCTCATGGCACTTTTCACTCCAAATTTTCGGGCTTCATAGCTCGCCGCCGCCACTACACCACGTTTGGAGCTGCCTCCAACAGCAATGGCCTTGCCCTGTAAATCGGGATTGTCCATTTGCTCTACAGAGGCATAAAATGCATCCATATCGACGTGGATGATTTTGCGATGGGTGAGTTTGAGAGACATGATGCGAAAATAATATAAATGTCTCACGCAAAGGCACTAAGTCGCTAAGGTTTTAATAGCTTAAGCAAAACTAGGAAGTGTCTCACGCAAAACTACCAAATGGCAGTCAGGGTCGCTAAGTCGCAAAGCTATTTTATTGGAAAACTAATAGTTCAAAATTTAGAATAAACTTATAAAAGCTAAAAGCTAATGGCTAAATGCTACCGACTACTCATTACCAACTACCCACAACCCTCTACCAACTACCCACTACTACCGACTACCCTCTAAAAACTACCAACTAGTTAATCCCGTTTCAACTTCTTATACTTGATCCGTTTGGGTTGGGTATCGCCCATGCGTTTCTTTTTGTTTTCCTCGTATTCGCTGTAACTGCCTTCAAAGGAGCATTGGGAATTTTACCTGATCATATCAAAAACTAATCTCTGGAAATTATGTAAGTTTGAAATTGATGTAAGTTTTATAAAATAACGTGTATTAATGGTATATAGGTGTTTTCTGATATTGATGTTTAGTTCAGGGCTGGTTTATCCTCAGGATTCTTTAGATAGTCTATTGTCTCTATTAGAACAGGAGATGGAGAAAAAAGAATTCTATGACAACAAAAAAGAGGACAGAATTAAAGACTTACTTGATGAAATTCAACTAAAAACAGATATAAAACAGATCTATGAAATAAACAATAAAATTTTTGAAGAATATGAATTTTACAGCTTTGACAGTGCTCTTGAATTTATTGAAAACAATATTGAAATTGCAGAGCAATTAGACAATTCTCTGTTTTTAAATCGAGCCAAATTAAAATTAGCCTTACTGCTTGTCAACTCAGGGCGATACAAGGAGTCTATTGATGCCCTGAACGATATTCAAAAAACTACTTTGCCGGATACACTTATTAATAACTATTATTTGGCCTATGAAGAAGGTTATTCTGGATTATCTTTTAACACAACCGTTAATAGCAGCAAATCTAAATACAATAAGCTTTATTTTGCTTATCAGGATTCTTTATACACGCGCTTAAAACCAAATTCTGAGGCAGCCCTTAGGATTAAAGAGAAGGATTATAGAGATAGCCGTAATTTGGATATGGCTATGAAAATAAATTCAGAACGATTATCACGAGTAAAAATAGGAGCAAGATTATATGCGCTTATCACCTTTGAACGCTCTCTTCTTTATGAATTAAAAAACGATCTTTTTAACCAAAAGAAATATTTGATTTTATCGGCCATATCAGATATTCAGGCTTCAGTAAAAGATAATGCGTCTATGGGGACTTTGGCTAAAATATTTTTTGAAGAGGGTGACATTAATCGGGCTCATCGCTACATCAATTATTCGTATGATGATGCTGAGTTTTATAATTCCAGACTAAGATTTGTAAATATTGCCAATAATATGCCCTTAATTACAAAAGCCTACGATGATAAAACAACCAGACAAAAACGAAACCTTCAAATTTTATTAATATTTATCAGTATCCTGGCTTTATTTCTATTTATTTCTGTCTATTACGTTTTTAACAGGAATAAAAAATTAAGTGAAGCCAGAAATTCCTTACGATTATCCAATACAAAACTGACAGAGTTTAACCAAAAGCTGAATGATTCAAACGAAGAATTAAAATATTTATATCAAAAATTATCTGAATCAAACGATATTAAAGAACATTATATCGGAACCTTCGTGAATTTATATTCAGAGTATATTTCAAAATTAGACACCTATAGAACTCAGGTCACTAAATATGTCCAAACTAATCAAATAAAAGCATTGCTTAAACTTTCAAAATCTAAGCAATTGCTTAATGAAGAAATTGAAATATTTAATAAAAATTTTGACAGCTCTTTTTTGCAAATTCATCCCGATTTCGTTGAAGAGATCAACAAACTTTTAAAACCAGGCGATCAAATTATTTTGGAAGATGAAAATACATTAAACACTTCTCTGCGAATTTTGGCGCTTATTAAGTTAGATATCACTTCAAGTTCCAGAATTGCTAAAATATTGATGTATTCTGTAAATACCATTTACAATTATAGGGCTTCTTTAAATAAAGCCGCAATAGACAAAAATAATTTTGAAGAACTTGTTAAGTCTATCAAATAAAAGTATCATAATTTTTATTATTCAAGATTATTCTTAAGTATTTTAAGTCAATATATGTCCACTTTTTTTCTTTACAATTATAAATTTAAAATATTGATAATCTGTTATTTATATCTGTTTTGATTTTCACAAAATCCACTTTTTAATTTTTACTACAACCTTTTCGTGTTTACATACATTAGCTTTGTACTCAAATTACAAATGCCATTAATCGTGAAAATAACTTCTAAAATTGCATTCTATATTTCCTTTCTAGCAGCTGCTTTAACAGGAATAAATGCTCAAAATAGTGTATCTGGTCAGGTTTTGGATAATTTAGGTTTACCCATTCCTGGAGTCTCTGTACAAGTTAAAAATACTGATAGAGGTACAATTACAGATTTTGATGGTAATTACACCATTGAATATGAATTTAGTGATAGCTCAGAGTTAATTTTTACATACTTGGGTTTTGAAACCCTCACCGAACCTGTTAATGGACGTAGTATAGTTAATGTAACTTTAAAAGAAAATGTAAGTGCTCTGGAAGAGGTAATTGTAGTGGGTTACGGCGCACAGGTTAAGAAAGACATTACTGGATCTGTATCCACAATAGATGGTGAATCCTTTGAATCCAGACCAAATGTCCAGGTAGGCTCTTTAATTCAAGGTCAATCTTCGGGTGTACAGGTAATCTCCGGTTCGGGAAAACCTTCTGCGGGCTTTAGTGTCAGAATAAGAGGTACTAACTCTATTAATGCAAGCAGTGAACCTTTATATGTAGTTGATGGTGTACCAACAACAGACACCCGTTCTATAAACCCAACTGATATTGAAAATATTACAATTTTGAAAGATGCCTCTTCTGCAGCCATTTATGGTGCTCAAGGTGCTAATGGTGTTGTTCTTATTACTACCAAAAGAGGAACGACTCTTAAACCTAAAGTCACCTTAGATTCCTACGTAGGATTTTCTCAGGTTTGGAATACCTTACCTGTTTTAAATGGTGAGCAATACAGAGATTTGATGACAGAAATGGGGCTTACAACCGATTGGGACAGCTTTACTGAACGCACAGACTGGCAAAATAAAGTTTTTCAAAATGGTTTATCACAAAATTATCAGGCTTCGGTTTCGGGAAGAACAAAATCAACCAATTATTTTATTTCGGCAGGGCATTTAGATCAGGAAGGCGCCGTGAGAAGTAGTGAACTGCAACGTTCTAACTTTAAAATCAATATAGACCAGGAAATCAATGAGTGGTTAAAATTTGGTTCCAGAATAGCTTATACCCTTTACAGAGATGTTGATGTCAATGATAATAACAGTGTAAATCAAGGCGGTGTTTTACTTGGTGCTTTAACTACGCCTTCAATTTTAGGCGTTTTTAATGAGCAGGGCATGTTTACCAGCAATCCATTTCAAAATTGGGAAAACCCCCTTGCAAGCACAGATGGTTTAGATCGCGAGTTTAACAGTGAACGTTTTTTAGGAAATGTGTATCTGGAAGCTAAATTTTTAAAGGATTTCAAATATAAATTCAATTACGGTATAGACCAAAACAGCGGAATATTTGACTCTTTCCTTGATCCTTTTAGAACAGGTTTCGGTTCGGCCATTGGCGGACAAGCGATTAACAATACCAACAAGAACTCTTATTATATTTTAGATAACACGCTAACCTACGATACAAAAATCAAAAAACACAAAATTGAAGCTTTAGTGGGTACGGTACTGCAAAAATTTAAATTTGAAAACAGCTCTATTGAAACCAGAAATTTCTCAAGTGCTTCAATTACTACACCTAACGGTGGTTCAGAACTGTTTAATGCAACAGCGACTAAAGCAGAAAAATCTAACACGTCCTTTATCAGTAGAGTAAATTATGACTTTAATGATAAATACCTGTTTACAGCGAACTTTAGAGTTGATGGTTCAAGTGTTTTTGGTCCTGATAATCGCTGGGGTTATTTCCCTTCATTTTCAGCTGGTTGGCGATTATCAAATGAAAGCTTTTTAGAAAACAATGATGTTATCAGTGATTTGAAATTACGAGCAGGCTGGGGAGTTGTTGGTAATGATAATATTGCGCCCTACAGCTATCTGGGACGTGTAGGAAGTGGAGCAAATTATCCTATCGGAGGTGTAGCTCAACCCGGTACTTTTCCGGCATCAATTGAAAATTTAGAATTGAAATGGGAAGAATCAGAACAAACAAATGTTGGTATAGACCTGAGCATTTTTAACAACAGACTGAGCATAACTGCAGACGCTTACATTAAAAACACAAGGGATTTACTGCTTAATGCACCATTGCCAACATCATCCGGTTTTGATAGTGCTATTCAAAATATAGGCGAAATTCAAAACAGAGGTTTAGAGTTTGCCTTTAACAGTGTAAACATCCAATCGGATAAATTGAACTGGACATCAGGTTTTAATATTTCCTTTAATAGAAATGAAGTCATAAACATTGTAGGACAGGAATTACTTCAGGGTGGAATTTCTGGCGGAAGAGGTGAAGCCAGTCTTGTAAGAGAAGGTGAGCCACTGGGAACCTTATTTGGTTATATTTATGGCGGTGTAGATCCCCAGACAGGAAATGCCTTTTATATAGACAATCAAGGCAATTCAACCTTTACACCAAGTCCGGAAGACAGGACCATCATTGGCGATGCCAATCCAGATTTTTATTATGGTTTTACCAATACCATTAGTTACAAGAACTTTGATTTATTTATTTTTCTACAGGGTTCTCAGGGCAATGACATGCTGAATGCCACAAGAATAGACATTGAAGGCATGGTTGATCCTAAAAATCAATCTGCAGCTGTTTTGAACCGATGGAGAGCGCCCGGAGACCAGACCAATATCCCTAGAGCCAGTTTTGGCAACAGTGATAATTCCAGAGTGTCCACTCGTTTTATTGAAGATGCGTCTTACCTGAGGTTTAAGACTATTACACTTTCCTATAATCTGCCTCAGAATGTTTTAGATTTCTTAAATGTGTCTGCCTTTAAGCTTTATGCCACAGGGGAAAATATTTTCACCATTACAGATTACTCGGGTTTTGATCCTGAAGTCAATGCTTTTGGAGGCAGTAATACCGTTCAGGGCATTGATTTTGGAACATATCCTCAAACCCGAAATATAATATTTGGCTTAAACGTAATTTTTTAACTTAAACGCTATGAAACTAAATACATATATAATCTTTACTCTACTCATTTTTGCAGTTATATCCTGCGAAGATCAGCTTGACCTCAAACCAATATCTGAAGAAACCAGCGGTAATGCTTATGATACTGCAAGTCAGATTGAAGGCGCATTGGTAGGCGCTTATGAGTCCTTTCAATCTTCAGAATACTATGTTTGGGATAGGCTCTTGTTTCAAGATGTTCGTTCAGACAATTGTTATGCCGGAGGTGATAATCCTGAAATCTTTCAAATTGATTATCTGGACATCGAACCTACCCATTCAAGACTTTTTACGCACTGGTCTAATATCTACAATGCCATTGCTAAAGCCAATTTGGTTTTAGAACGTGTGGATGGTATTGACGATCCTTTATTATCAGAAGAAAGAAGAGGGCAAATAAAAGGTGAAGCTTACTTTTTAAGAGCTTATCATTATTTTACAATAGTAAAAATGTGGGGTGGCGTGCCATTGGTTTTAAGCACTACTACCTCCACAGATCCTGAGAGTGTAAATATTCCTCGTTCGTCCGTAGAAGAAGTTTATGCGCAGATTTTGTCAGATTTAGACGAAGCAGCAGGTCTTTTGCCTGAAACTTACGGTAATGACGCGAGTGTAAACAAAGCCAGAGCTACATTTGGTGCTGCTCATGCATTGGCGGCAAAAGTAAACGCTCAAAAACCAAATAGCGATTATCAGGCGGTTTTAAATCACATTGAAGCTGTCGAAAACAGTTCAGCTAATTATGAGTTAATAGCGTATTCTGACCTGTTTAGTGGCAACAATTATAATAATGCAGAATCCATTTTAGAAGTTCAATACTTAGGCGGGAATGAAGGTAACTTTGGTCCACAGCTTTTATTGCCACCTTCTATAAGTGGAGATTCCTGGCGTAAATTTGTTACACCATCAGTCGATTTGGTAAATGCTTTTGATGCTGAAGGTGATACCACAAGAAAAAATGCCTCTATTTTATTTGAATCCGTTCAATGGGTAGATGAATTCTGGGGAAGCAGCCAGGGCTCATCAATTCCCTTTAGCTACAAATGGAAAAATGCCAATGGCTTTGCCAGTGCAGACAATACGTATTTACTTCGATATGGAGACATTGTTTTACTTAAAGCTGAAGCCTTAAACGAAACTGGTCAACTTAATGATGCTGTTACTGAAGTCAACAAAATAAGAAATAGAGTAGGTTTGCCGGACTTAACACCGGAACAAAGCAGTTCTCAGCAGATACTTAGAGAAACCATCCTAAAGGAAAGACGTCTCGAACTCTTTCAGGAAGGGCAGAGATGGGACGATTTGGCGCGTTATGACGCCTTGGTCTCTACAATGAACAATTTAGTTGAAATTGATTTAAGAACAGGTAATCCGGTAAATTACAATATGACAGAGGCCAAAATATTACTGCCAATTCCGCAACAGGAATTAGACAGAAACCCTGCATTAGAACAAAATCCACTATAAAAATTGACTATGAAAAAGATAACTTATTTACTCATCTTTGCTTGCATTGGACTCCTATTGAGCTCCTGTGAGGAAGAAGAAAACATGCAGCCTGAAGGACAATGGGAGTTGAGTGATCCCGAAATTAATTTGCCAACGGCTGATGAACTTATAATATTAGATCAGGATACACCAAATGAGACTGTAACCATTAGCTGGGAACCCGCTCAGTCCTCAGCTGGATATGCTGTTACTTACGATGTTATTGTAAACACATCAGATTCGTCTGAGGATGAAACCCCTTTATTATCTGAGCCTGCTTCAAATAACGGTACGGGCACATCTTTGTCCATAAGCTATCAGGATTTAGACCAGGCTTTAGCTTTTGGAGGCTACGCCGCAGGTTCTGAAGTAGATGTTCAAATTAGTGTTCAGGCTAAAAGTTTGAGCAAAACGTCTACTTCTACCATTCAGCTTAAGGCATTGAGATTTCAGGATGAGATTTTACCTCAAAATTTATTTATTGCCGGAACGGCTACCGAGACAGGAGAAGAACTGGCTCAAGCCATGGCTTTAAAAAGATTAACCGATACTAACGGAACACTATCAAATGTTTATGAAGTATATACCAAACTCGATCAGGAAGGCACTTATAAATTTTACAGTGAACGCTCACTACCGGCTTTAGAATATGGAGGAGCAGATGGCGCTTTGGAATTCTTTGGAACACCCATTGCTGTAGATAATTCAGGCGAGTATAGAATTCGTGTTGACCTTGATAATAATACCTACGAACTTTTAGAAATCAACTTCTGGAGCATGGTGGGAACACCAATCAATGGTGGTTGGGGTGGCGACGAACCACTGGAGTATCAAGGCGAAGGCGTCTGGAGAGCTTCTATCAATTTGATTGCTACCGGAGGATTTGCGTTTAGAGCAAACGGCGACTGGAATTATTTATTGAAACGAATTGTAGGAACACCAAACCAACTTGTTTTAGAAAATGATGCCACTGATCAAGGATTTACCGTAGAAGATATTCCAAATAACCAAATCGGACAATACTTTGTGACCTTAGATTTTTCTACGGATAATTACACCTATTCGTTTGAAGTGGATGAAACAGTAACAGAACCAATTGAGACACCTTCACAATTATTTCTTTTAGAGAATGGATCTATGATTGAGGAATTTTCAAAAGATGGAGATGTGTTTAGTACAAACAGGTTTATTCCTATGCAGGCTGATAACAGCTATACCTTAAATACAGAAGTTGATGGTAGTGGTAATAGCTATTCTGTCAATGCACTACTTGCAGATTCGGTTACACCGGATGCAGATGTGGTTACAGATGCACTTACCTTAGTTGAAAATAACAATTCAATCAGCCTTGTCAGCAACCGTAGTTTAAGATTGAGTATAGATTTCAGTGCTCCGGAACTTGTTTGGACTTACTATAATTTTAAACTGTTTCACTGGCAGGTGTGGGAGGACAGGGACGAATTTCCTATGACCTACGTTCATCCTAATACGTATACCATTACGACTAATCTTTCTGCCGGTTTTGACAGTAAATTTATTAGTCCATGGGATTTTGACTTGGGCAGTGATTCACCTAATGCATTAACAGGAAACCTCATTAATGGTGGAGGTTCTAATATTCAAAATATTTCAACAGATGGATCTTACACTGTAACGATTGTACTTGACGATGATTACCAGACTGGCACTTATGAATTTGTAGAAGATTAAAATATTTAAATAAATTAAAATGCTTAACATAAAAATGACATTAATATTAGCAGTCTTATTGACTTTTATTGGTTGCGGTGATGACGATCAGCCCAATTATGAACCACCGGTTGTATCTGAAGTGAGTGTTGATTTTTACCTGACAACGCCAGATAAAACAAATTTGCTGAATAAAACTACTAATGGGATATTTCCCTTAACGACCAACGATAACTTTTCAATAAATATTTCAGAAAATACGAGTTATCAGGACATGGATGGCTTCGGTTATACGCTTACGGGTGGTAGTGCAATATTACTGAACAGTATGTCCTCATCAGCACGGGCAGAAATCCTGCAGGAACTTTTTGGAAACGGCGATTCTGGTATCGGTGTGAGTTATCTCAGAGTGAGTATTGGATCATCAGATTTAGATCCTACAACATTTAGTTACAATGATTTGCCAGCAGGACAAACTGATGAAAATCTAAACAATTTCTCACTTAATCCGGATATGGCTAACCTCATACCTGTTTTAAATGAAATATTAGACATCAATCCCAATATTAAAATTCTTGGTTCGCCCTGGTCTGCACCAACATGGATGAAGAGCAATAATTCTACAATAGGCGGTGAGTTACTTCCGCAGTATTATGACACATACGCTAATTATTTTGTAAAATACATACAAGCAATGGCGGATGAAGGCATTACCATTGATGCTATCACCATTCAAAACGAACCTGAAAACCCTTACAATAATCCGAGTATGGTCATGAATGCAGAACAGCAGAAGACGTTTATCAGAGATCATTTAGGGCCTTTATTTGCTTCAGAAAATATCAATACAAAAATTATATTGTTTGATCATAATTTAGATAATCCCGACTATCCTATTTCAATCATGAATGATGAATTGGCTAAAAGTTACGTGGATGGCTCGGCATTTCATTTGTATGCGGGTCAGATCAACAATATGTCTTTAGTGAGAGATGCACATCCGGATAAGAATTTATATTTTACAGAACAATGGATTCAGGCGCCGGGTGATTTCAATTCAGATATACGCTGGCACATGAGAGAATTGATGGTAGGTGCACCTCGAAATTGGAGTAGAAACGTACTTCAGTGGAATCTTGCTTCAGACCCTAACAGTGATCCGCATACCGATGGCGGCTGTACAGAATGTCTTGGTGCAATTACTATAGATGGAAATTCAGTGACCAGAAATCCGGCGTACTACATTGTGGCACATGCTTCAAAATTTGTCCCACCGGGCTCTGTTAGAATAGAGTCCAATTATTCGTCTGAACTACCTAATGTGGCCTACAAAACCCCTGAAGACAAAATAGTTGTCCTGGTTTTAAATAACTCTGACGTTCAAAACACCTTTAATATTAACATGCAAAGAGAACCTATAACCGTAACCCTGCCAGCTGGTGCAGTAGCAACTTTTGTCTGGTAATGAATTTAATGATATGAAGAGAATCTTTTTTTACATCCTATCAATACTCCTATTTATTTCCTGTGGAAGCAAAGATCAAGAACAGGTCAATGCTAAAACTTCAGATAATGAAAAGAGTAAATCAGAATTCATTTTCGATAGTCAGCAGGCGAAAGTTTATACAACAGCAGAAAACACCAATAAACGTTTGGCTGAAGATAAAACTTTAAGGTTTCAAAATGCAGTACAACCTCTTGAAACAGAAGTCTCTGTATTTGTAAATCCTCATAAAGTTTTTCAGGAATTTATAGGTGTAGGCGGTGCCATAACAGACGCCTCTGCTGAAGTGTTTTCCAAATTAAGCAAAGACAACCAGGAAAAGCTGTTGAAAGCCTATTTTCATGAAGAGGGTATCAACTATAATATCATCAGGACAAGTATTCACAGTGCAGATTTTGGTCTTGGAAGCTTCACTTACATCGAAGAAGGCGATAAAGCGCTTAAGACTTTTTCTATTGCAAAAGACAAAGAAAAACGAATTCCGCTGATTAAAAAGGCTCAGGAAATCATAGGTGATGATTTAATTTTCTATGCCAGCCCATGGAGTCCACCAGCATTTATGAAAAGTAATAAAAACATGTTACAGGGTGGTAAACTGCTTCCGGAATATTACCAAACCTGGGCAGATTATTTTGTAAAATTTATTGATGCTTACGAAGCTGAAGGCATTCCGGTTTGGGGTGTCACTATTCAAAATGAACCTATGGCGACACAGCGCTGGGAATCTTGTATTTATACTGCGGAAGAAGAAAAAGAGTTTTTAAAAAATTACCTGGGACCTACGTTTGAAAAAGAAGGTCATGCTGACAAAAATATTGTAGTATGGGACCACAATCGTGATTTAATTTCACATAGAGCCAATACTATTTTTGAAGATGAAGAAGCTTCAAAGTATGCATGGGGCATTGGTTTTCACTGGTATGAAACCTGGACGGGTGGAGACCCGAAATATGACAATCTAAAAAATATAAACGAGTCCTTTCCTGATAAAAAGTTACTGTTTACCGAAGGATGTCAGGAAAAATTTGATGCTTCTCAGTACCAAAGATGGTCGAATGCAGAACGTTACGGAAATTCAATGATTAACGATTTTAATAGTGGCACGGTTGGTTGGACAGATTGGAACATTTTACTCAATCAAAACGGTGGACCAAACCATGTTCAAAATTTTTGCTTTGCTCCAATTCATGCAGATACGTCAACAGACGAACTTATTTTTACACCATCTTACTACTACATAGGTCATTTTTCAAAATTTATCGAGCCCGGAGCAAAAAGAATAAGCACTACGACTAGTAGAAGTACTTTAGAAAGCACATCATTTCTTAACCCGGACGGGGAAATTATAAGTGTTATAATGAACAAAAATGATAACAATATTGATTATAAACTTATCGTAAAAAACAAAGAAATTAAAAATACTATTGAAGCACATTCAATTCAAACAATCATTTATTAATCTTTAAAACTATAATTATGAGAACAAATTACTTATTTAAATTGATGTTGACATTATTACTTGTGCCTGTGGCAGGGATATCACAAGTAGATGTAACGATTAAAGTGGATATGACAGGACAAACTGTAAGTCCTGATGGTGTTCATGTTGCCGGAAATATAAATGGCTGGTGTACAGACTGTACACCTCTAAGTCAGGAAGGAACTACAGATGTTTATTCAGCAACAGTTCAACTTGATCAGGGCTGGTACCAATACAAGTTTTTAAATGGAAATGCCTGGGGAACAGAAGAACAAGCGGGTTATCCATGTGCACCATCCAACGGTAACCGATTTCTTTACATAAACGATTCGGGGACGGAAGTAACATTGGAGTCTGTTCCATTTAATGGATGTAATCCTGCTGGAACCGGTTTTGAAGTGACCTTTAACGTTGATATGTCAAGTGAAGGTACTATTGCCGCTGGAGATGTCCATATGGCTGGGTGGCACACAGATTGGGGTCCGGATATTTTAGCTTTACCAGATGTTAATGGAGATATACATAGTGCTACACTACGTTTTCCAACACCATCTGATTATGCGATTGATTTTCAATATAAATATTTGAGTGCTCCGGGTTGGGGAAATGAGGAAACGCCTGGACCAGAAGATACTTGTGATTCCGTAACAGGAACAGATAGATTTGCAACAGTAACTAATTCAGGTGCAAATTTATATGATGTTTTTAATGGATGTACTTACAATTTAAATACTGAGATATTCAATCAAAATGCTGTTATATTTGTGTATGACAAAACCAATAGAAATGTCGATTTGGTTTTTGAAAATACTTCTCTTGAAATTTCAAAAGTTCAGGTTTTTGATATGAATGGAAGAGAGGTAAAGCGTATAAATGAACAGGAAAGTAGAATGAATGCTTTAATCAATTTTCAGGGTGTCACCAATGGTCTATATATCATAAGACTTGAGTCTCAAAATTCATCTATAACTAAAAAGGTAGTCATTTATTAATGACCAACTTTTTTTATTAAAACAAAAAGCAGCACCCAAAGTGCTGCTTTTTTATATTGCTTAATTTAAAGTTTGATACTTTTATAAAAATAAATTCCTTACGAATTAATCCCTCTTCAACTTCTTATACTTGATTCGTTTGGGTTGTGTATCGCCCATTCGTTTCTTTTTGTTTTCTTCGTATTCGCTGTAACTGCCTTCAAAATAGTAAACTTCAGAATTACCCTCAAACGCAAGAATATGTGTACATACACGATCTAAAAACCAACGGTCGTGAGAAATGATTACTGCACAGCCGGCAAAGTTTTCGAGACCTTCTTCTAAAGCTCGCAGGGTGTTGACATCCAAATCGTTGGTGGGCTCATCGAGTAAAAGAACGTTGCCTTCTTCTTTTAAAGTCATAGCAAGATGCAGTCTGTTACGTTCACCACCGGAGAGTTTACTAACGGTTTTGTTTTGTTCGCTTCCGCCAAAGTTAAATCGGCTTAAATAGGCGCGGGCATTGACTTTTTGATTGCCCATCATGATCAGGTCCTGACCATCGGCAAAGTTTTCATAAATACTTTTATCGGGATTGATGTTACTGTGAGCCTGATCTACGTAGGCAATTTTGGCAGTATCTCCAACTTCAAAGGTTCCGGCATCGGGTTCTACTTCGCCCATGATCATTTTAAAGATTGTAGTCTTCCCTGCTCCATTCGGTCCGACGATTCCAACTATTCCAGCTTGCGGAAGTTTGAAATTCAGATCGTCGTATAATAGCTTATCACCGTAGGCTTTTTTAACGTTTTTAGCTTCAATCACATTAGTTCCGAGACGAGGCCCGTTCGGAATGTAGATTTCCAGTTTTTCATCTAATTTCTTTTGATCCTGGCTGGCGAGTTTGTCGTAATTCTTTAAACGGGCTTTTTGTTTGCTTTGTCGGCCTTTCGGTGACATTCTGGCCCATTCTAATTCACGTTCAAGTGTTTTTTGACGTTTACTGGCTTGTTTTTGTTCGTCTGCCAAACGTTTTGATTTTTGCTCAAGCCATGAAGAATAGTTCCCTTTGAATGGGATGCCTTCTCCCCTATCTAATTCAAGTATCCAACCAGCAACGTTATCTAAAAAATACCTGTCGTGAGTAACGGCGATAACTGTTCCTTTATATTGTTGTAAATGTTGTTCTAACCAGTGTACCGATTCGGCATCCAGGTGGTTGGTAGGTTCATCTAAAAGTAAAACATCAGGTTCTTTAAGTAATAATCGACAAAGCGCTACCCGACGACGTTCACCGCCGGACAATACTCCAATTTTCTTATCTGAATCAGGAGTACGTAAAGCATCCATAGCCACTTCCAACTTATGGTCAAGTTCCCAGGCATTGGTGGCATCGATTTTATCCTGAAGCTTGGCCTGCTGATTCATCAGCTTTTCCATTTTGTCGGGATCAGAATAGACTTCTTCGAGACCAAACATATCATTGATTTTGTTGTATTCGTCGAGAATAGCTGTAATCTCTGAAACCCCTTCTTTAACGACCTCCAGTACAGTTTTGTCTTCATCCAATTCCGGTTCCTGTTCCAGATAGCCAACTGAGTAATCCTGAGAGAAGACGACGTCACCACGGTAGTTTTTTTCGATCCCGGCTATGATTTTAAGTAAGGTAGATTTACCGGACCCGTTTAAACCTAAGATACCAATTTTTGCCCCATAGAAGAAGCTAAGGTAAATGTTTTTAAGTACCGGTGTTTGCGAACCCTGATAGGTTTTCGTGACTCCGGACATGGAGAATATTACTTTTTTATCGTCTGACATTTGATATGATTATTATTTGGTTTGTTTATATTTTGAAGCTTGACAAAAATAAGGACTTTTTTTAGATATAGGTTATGAGTTTATGAGTTTATAGGGTTTTGGATTTATGAGCGCTTCTCTGACTTTATTGAAGAGTTTATAAGTTTAAACGTACAGATTGTCAAGTTTTTAGATGAGATAATTGGGTTTTAGTATGATTTTAACCGCAAGGGTCGCAAATATATTCGCAAGGTGCGACAAGCTATTATCACAAATTAAACAAATCAACATTCTGTTTTAAATATTAAGGCATTAAAATAATTAAGAAGCCGTTTGCTTAATGTTCCTTAATGCCGCAATGGTTTTATTCAAAACTGAGTAAAATTAAATATGTTATGAACTAACCGCCGAGGCGCAAACACCGCAGAGATAAATGATTGATCTTATCCATAAAAAAAGGCTTTACTCTCGTAAAACCCTTTTCTTTCAGTTATAAATAAAACGAATTATTTAACTAAAAACCCATAGTTTTTAGCATAATCCAGCATTTGTGCTGTAAAACTCTCGGGTTGAGTCACTTTTATGTCGGTGATGTTACCTGCTTCATCCATTTCCGGAACTAAAACAGGATTAACGAAACCACTGTAAGGTTTGGAGGCAAACTTACTGTTTCTCTCTATCACTTCGTTATGTATTTCATGGTCTATTTTTACACCGTAATTTTCTACTAAATTTTTGGCAGCTTCATAGTCACCTTCAGATTTTATACGTTGTGTTTCTCTTAATAGTTCACCAAATAATTCTCTTAGTTTTTGATAATCCTTGATGTTATAGAAAGTTTTTCCGTCTTTAGACACCTTTTCTATAACATTGTCTTCCTGACCTTTTTCAAAAACCCAGGCACTGACCCAGTAACGGTTTCTCATGTGGGCTTCTTCAACGTCTTTACCTAACTCTATTCTAACAAATTGGGTCATTAATCCATTTCTGATATAGTCATCATAAGCTGACATGCCTAATTTCTCAGCATTGTCTGTTAAGCCGATTTCCTCTAATTTTTCGTCCATTAAAAAATAAAGACCAACCAGGTCAGCTCGACCTTCTTCCAAAGTTGAAGCATAACTTTTTAAAGTTTCTTTGGTTGTGCCTACACCAGGATTAAGTTGTCCTGAAGCATGACCGACAACTTCGTGTAGCGCTGTGTGCAATTTATCAGCGACGGCGCTGTATTCTTTGTGTAAAGCGATTTCCAGAGAATCATGCGCAAATTCTTCTAATTTTCCTGAAGAACCTGCATTTTCGTAGGCTCTAATAATATTTCCTAAAGAAACAGATTTACTGCCGTGCTCTTTTCTTATCCAGCTGGAGTTGGGTAAGTTTACGCCAATTGGAGTGGCAGGAGAAGCATCACCGGCTTCACCGGCTACATTGACTGTTTTATAGCTTACGCCTACAACATTGTCTTTTTTATGCTCTTCCATAAGTGGAGAATTATCTTCAAACCATTGCACGTTATTTTCGAGGACACTCATTTTTGCGGACATGTCAAAGTCTTTGATCTGCACAATAGTCTCATAAGAACCTCTATAGCCTAATGGGTCGTTATATACTTCGATAAACGAGTTGATGTAATCAATTTCGCCTTCGGTAGCTTCTACCCAGGCGATGTTGTATTCGTCCCAGGTTTGCAGATCACCAGTTTTATAATATTCTATTAAAAGCTCAAGGGCTTTGGCCTGCTTTTCATTTTCGGCAACGCCTTTAGCTTTTTCTAACCAATTGATGATCTCCTGAATAGCGTCACTGTACATTCCACCTAATCTCCATGTTTTTTCGACCAGCTGACCGTTTTCTTTAACCAATTTTGAATTTAAACCAAACGCTAGCGGCTTATCCGGATCAGGTTGTGTCATATTTTTATAGAACTCCTCGACTTCTTCAGCAGTAACGTCATCGCCATAAAAATTTGTCGCAGAACCTTTAAGCAAACCTTTTGATTCATCCAAATTTACTTTTTTGGCATCAGCATCATTGAATAAAACAGCAAGAACTTCTGCATCCATTGTCGTGTTGGTTTCATTAAGTAATTTTTCTAAATACCCCTGAGAGAATTCCGGCATCATTTTATCCATTGAATAATGGTGATGAATACCATTGGCAAACCAAACGCGCTTAAGATAGGTTTCAAAAGCCTGCCAGTCTTTAGTGGACTTATCGCCATCAAAAGTCGTATATATATTTTCTAAAGCTTTCCTGATGGACAGGTTATGCTTGTAATTTTGATCCCAAATGATATCCCTGCCACTTAAACCGGCTTGAGTTAAATAGTAGACCAATTTTTTGTCATCCAGACTAAGTTGTTCCCATCCGGGAATTTCATATTTTAAAACCTGTATATCTGCGAAATCATCAACTTTAGAAGAGTTCTCTTCAGTTGATGTCTCATTAGTCGTTTCGGTTGTTTCTGTCTCTTTTTTACAACTAAAAAGTAATGTAAAACACAATAAGACTATCCAATATTTTTTGTTCATTTGTATGGGTTTTGATTTCCAACAAAGATAAGTTTTTTTGATTTCATTAAGATAAATTCATATAATTACTTCCATTAAAGTGTAACAAATTTAAATTTTTAAACACTTATAGAAAAAACCTTTACATGAGCGTATTCAGGGTCATTCTTTCAATAATATTTCCGCCATTAGCCGTATTTGACAAAGGTTGTGGCTCTATTTTAATTGTGTTTATACTCACCCTATGTGCATGGATACCCGGTGTAATTGCTGCTTTAGTGATTTTAAATAATCCTAATCGGTAGTAGAAAGTTTGTAGTTCTGGTTTCTGGTTTAAGGTTTCTGGTTTCTGGTTTCTGGTTTCTGGTTTCTGGTTTAAGGTTTCTGGTTTCTTGTTTCTGGTTTAAAGTTTCTTGTTTCTGTTTACTGTTTACTGTTTACTGTTTACTGTTTACTGTTTACTGGTAACTGTTTACTGGTTACTGTTTAATCTTTATTGCTTAAGTTAATGAGATGAAAAAACCTAAAATCACATTTCGATTTAGATAGTCTAACTGACAATATTATCTGCCGCATATGCTGCTGGTAACAGCTCAGGTTTGATTCTCGCTTTAAAATTAAGAGATTCTATGTAGCCTGTAGCGGCCGAAACCAATTTATTAGACTTATGCTTTGGGTCGCTGTTAAAATCTAAATCTATGGTATCTATTTCAATGCCGTGTTCCCTTAGATACAAAGCTGTATTCGCTGAACGCTCTGCTTCACCCCAAAGCCTTGTCCACATGTCTGATATCAGTGGAACAATTTCTTTCTTGTAAATCACATGGCAACCTGTAGAACTAATATTAAATACCAGAGTTGTTGCATAGGTTGTTGTTAATCTATTGTGACTGTCACAACCCAGATAAATTTCAATAGTATCATATGGATGGTCTGCTAAAAACTTTTTGACGTAAGCAGCCAGCTCAAATGTTTTGCTATCTGTAAGTTTCTTGAATTGCATTGAGTTAAAACCTTAACTCAAATTAATACTATTTATTTAAAATAGGATGTTGAACACTTTATAAATTTCTAATATTAATCCTTAATAATTAATTTTTTCGAGTCTAAGATCTAAAGACTTTTCATCTTTATTGTATTCTACAACAACAATGTTCCCTGCCATTGCAGGCATTACTTTTATGGCTTTTTTCTCTTTGGCTGTCATTAATATCATTTCATCATTTGTCGCTTCACTATCTGTATAGGTGATGGAGCCAAATTTATATTTATTGGGTTCTCCTTTCATTTCTACATAGTCAACATACCCAATACTGAATATGGATTTATCGGAATTGGTTTGAAAAAATTCAAAGTCAAAACCACCAAAAACTTTCAAATAGGTAGCTAACAAATATGCATCAGCCTGAATGCTTGGGAAATTTAATTCCGTTTGTTCTTTGCTTACAATACTGACCTTATTAAGATTGAATGTATTGTCAAGTTCAAATATCATAAAATCGTTAACGTAAATTTTTCTACCGCTCTTTTTATCAAATTGTTCTGATATGAGATATGTTTTGCCATCTGCATTTTTGAAAATGTTGTGAAAAAACACATCACTTAAATTCTCAATGTTTTCTTTTTGAGCTTCAGTCAATAGCGCTGAGACATCTTTTTCCCATGAAATGTATTTTTCATTGATAATATTACCTTTAAGATCTAATTTCTTCAGGAAAATGCCTTTACTGGATTCACTTATCTGATTAGCACCTTTATCATAGTAATTACCTAAGATGTAAAAATTATCTTCATTTTCATCTCTATATCCTGAAAGTATCATCAATGCATAATTATCGTCTTCAACTTCTATTTCAAATAATTTCTTTCCATTTGCAGGGTCCAACGCCAATAGGAAATACTCTACCTCCTTTCTCATATAGGAATTACTTTTGAAAACTGTATTTAATAAAACCGTTTCATCAGCATAGAGGTATGCTGCACCTTCGAATTTTTTAGATTTTTTGCTGGAACTGTATTCCCATTCTTTGAAGTCTTTATTTGAAGGAAAAAATTCTATTTTGTAGCCGCTATTCCTTGAAACTGTTGTGGAATAACTCGCAAATCCTGCATTATTGACAGGCAATACATTTGAAAAGTTCTCAGGCGAATTTTTAATCATCATATCTATAGCCATGGCCTGCATTTTTCCAAGTTTATTTGTGTTTTCTGATACCTGATTGGCATTGGTATCAAATTGTTTATAGATAAACTGCTTTTTCTTTGAATCATAAAAGGCCAGCATTAGGGTCTCATTATTGTATTTGCAATCTAAAAGCATCAACTTTTTTGAACCTTCAATGGCATTTGAGTTGACAACATTTAAATTTTGATCCAGCATTTCTACCTGATAGCTGTATTCTCCGCGTCCTATTTTATCTGTTTGGTAAAACAAAAAATAACCCATGACCTGCTGGTTTTGAAGTATTGGCCCAATATTTCTGAGTTCTACTGTGGTGACGTCTGAGATTTTTCGGTTCTGAGCCTTGCTAAGCCCTGAAATAAAAATGATTAAGACGAGAAATAATGAGTGAAGTGTTTTCATATCATAATTGATGTTAAAGGTTTTGTGTTTTTTTAAAGTAATTAAAATTTTCCCTGAATTTATGGTTTGCTTTAAAGCTATCTGCATTTTCCTGATGATAAAAATATGCAAGTTTGGCGAGTTCTGATAATCTGATGTTATTTAAAAAAACCAAAACAGTGTTGAACTCTTTTTCATTATCTGGACCTGGCCTTGACACATAATTACTCAACTTATGTTCTTTCTGAGCTATATGAATAAGTTTTAAAATTTCACTCAGTTTTAATTTCAAATCTAAATCGTCAGGATGATGTCTAAGTTTTTTTAATATAAAAAATAAGGCATAGTCTAAGTTTTGGTAAAACATCCAACTGTCTATAAATTGAACATCTGCTTTGGATTTTATACTCGAAAAAGTCAAACTGTCCTGAAGATATTTTTTACCTTCTTCTTTAGAATTTTCATCACTATAAACCTCTATGGTTTTTGCTCTGACGAGTGCTTCCGGATGAGATTTCAAAGAATCTATATCCCAAAAAGATGATTTTGAAGCTTTCCCAAATATGGATTGTTGAGTTTTTATCCACCGATCTTTAAAGGGGTAAGCTTTAAAACCAAGCTGTGTTTTAAAATCTATTTCCTGTTTGTATTTGTAATAGTCTATCGTGTCCAGCATCCTTAAACTGGCATAAGCCTGTACATGGTCGTATTCTGTATTCGAAAAATATTTAAAACCCAAAGAATCAGCTTCAAATTCCTGCTTCCTACTGTAAGCCATTTCGATGTATAAGTCATTTTTCATGAAGGTTTTAAGTGCTTCATATCTCCCGTATTTTTTTCTTAATAGCTTTCTAAGCTCTTTGCGATAGCCTTTTGAGTTTTTTTGTTTGTAATCTTCAATGATTGATGCGTTTGAATGGTCTAAAACAAAATGCGCTATTTCATGGTTGATGATATAAGCCAGTTGAGCCTCGTTCCGAGCTTTTCTAATCAGCCCAATATTGAAAATAAATGTACCATCGCCAATAGAATAGGCATTGGGAATTGGAGATTTAGACACTAAATACCTTGTTTGATATGAGGTAAGGCCTGGATTGGAATTCTTTATAGTTTTAAAGATCTCATCCAGAAAATTGTAAAGCTCTTCATCATAATAAATGATATTGTTCTCAAACAAATTTTGGACATAGCCATACCTGAAGTCGTAAGCCTCTTTAAGTGGCTTTCCATCCCGGTAGCTCTCAAGCTGACGTTGATGAGCTGCTTTTAGATTTTCAAGAAAAGTATCTGAATCCGGATAAATTGAATACTCTAAAGTACCTTGACCAAATAGTACAAATGGTATAAAACAGAATAAAAAACTTAGGTAATTCAAGAGTTCGATTTCATTGATTGTCAAATATATTAATATATGTCAAAACTCCAGTTCGCTACCAACTTTAATGAATTGGAATAAGTTGCCTCAATATTTTCAACAATATTAGAAAGACCTATATCATACCTCAACTCCAAAAACAGGCGACTAAAAAATCCAATTTTAAAATTAGTACCAACGCCGATTGAAGATCCAAAATCATTCTCTGTAAAGAATTGATCCGGTGATATAAAAATAATACTTGAACTCAGGGCTTCACTAGTCTCTCTTTCAGTATTTACATCTATTAAACGATTGTAAAAAAAACCGGCATTGACAAAAAACTGATTTTCCTGTCCTAAATAAAATCTGGCTAAAACAGGGATGTTGATGTAATGAAATCTGGTGGTTTCTGTGATATTAACATTTGGAAATTGAAAACCCGGAAGTTGACCTGGGTTAGAAACCGTTGTGAAAGTTCCTCCCGGCTGATTGAAAATATCTGTTACTCCATAGGTGCTTTTGAAGGACTTTAACTCATAATTGACATTGGTAACAAATGAAAATTTTTCAGTAAGCCTGTATTCAAAAGATGCCCCTCCAAAGAAATTTAATCCTGGATCAGCGTTTTCTAACTGTTGATTATTTCTAAAACTGTTATAATTCGGACCAAGGTTGAATCCTATTCTAAATTTTGATTGGTCTTCAAAATTTTGTGGAGGTTCAATGGTATTGTCCTGGGCAAAAACAAAACTAAAGGTAAAACCGAGAAAAAAAAGATAAAGGCTATTAGGCTGCATTATAATAATTTGCTGCAATATTATGATTTTTCAAAAAATCATAAGAGCTATATTAAAAGATTTGCTGAGAAATGTAATCCAGATCATCAATTTTATGATTCTGTCAAAAGTCAAAATCAAGACAGAATAAATTCTAACAATGGATAAGCCGGTGCATCTTCGAGACAAGTTTTACATTTTGAAAAAATAAACAAACAATCAATGAAATCCGTAAGCATATGAAATAACAAACCGATACCAATTATTCTGAATATTTTATTGATAAACAAAAACCCTACATAGACAATCATGGCATAATAAGTGTGTAAAGGGTGAAATTGAATAGAACAACGCTTAGCCTGGAAAATTGGTTCTGCCAACAGATGATCTAAATCAACAAACATGGTTGCCAGAAAAATCAAATACGCCTTTTTCCAGTGCTTTCTGAAAAAAACATAAGCTATAATTGCTGGAAAAATTAAATGTAAGGTGTAATGTATTAAAGTTTGCAAAATTCGATCTTAAAAATTATGTGAGTTAATGGGTGATAAATAATCATCTGCTTTATACCTATTTATTAAGGGAGATTGGATATTTTATTTTACAAAAATTACCCTTTAAGATTTACTGTAAAAATTTAGACTATGAAAATAATATTTGTTATCTTACATCTTAGTAAATTTAAATAAAATAATGATTAAACCACCAAAACCTGAAAATGAAAAGGAAAGAATAGAGACTTTAAAAAGGTTGGACATTCTGGATACAGAAGCCGAAAAAGAATTTGATGATTTGGTTTTGTTGGCCTCTAAGATTTGCGAAGTACCAATATCATTAATTTCATTGATAGACAGTGACAGGCAATGGTTTAAATCTAAGGTAGGTATTGATGTAAATGAAACTCCAAGAGAGTTATCATTTTGTGGTCATGCGATTAATAAACCTGATACTCCTTTTATAATTGAAGACTCCAGAAAGGATAAAAGGTTTTTTGATAATCCATTAGTTGTGAATGAGCCTCATGTCGTCTTTTATGCAGGTATTCCAATAACAACATCCGATGGGCATGCCCTTGGTACATTATGCGTTTTGGATGATAAACCAAAAGAATTATCAGATAATCAAATTGAAGCCTTGAAAATCCTATCAAATCAAGCCATGAAGATGATAGAATTGAGACTTAATAATAAATTACTTTCTGATTTAAATCATACTCTTGATATTAAAAATAAAGAAATTGAAAGGTTTGCACATTTGGCCGCTCACGATTTAAAATCTCCTTTAAATTCAATTTCTCAAATTGTAGAACTGATATCTGATCAAAAAGAAGAGTTATCAGATGAAATTTTAGAATATGTAAATATGGTAGGTGTTTGTTCTAAAAACTTATCTCAATTAATTGCTCAACTATTGGAACTTGCTGAAAATGATAACCTTGTCAAAGCTGAGAAAAGTCTTATCACAACTGAAGATATTTACAAAAATTTAGAAACTTTATTAATGAGTCATAATAATGTGAATTTAAATATCGATACGGATTTATCTTATTTTATGGTCAATAAAGCTGTATGCTTTAGAGTCCTCCACAATTTGGTATCAAATGCTATAAAATATAATGATAAAACTGATACACAAATAGATATAAAGATAAAAGAAGATAATGAACATATAGTCTTCTATGTCAGCGATAACGGTCCGGGAATACCTGAAGATCAAAGGGAAAAGTTATTCAAGCCATTTTCTGTTTTAAGTCAACAGGACAAATTTGGAAATCGTGGCACAGGTATTGGGTTGGCTAGTGTAAAAGACCTTTTAGAAAGGTTAGATTGTGAAATTGCACTGGAAAACAACGACTCTGAAGGATCTTGTTTCAGATTTAATTTACCTAAAGCTTAATTTTACATATACTATTTAAATAATTATTGTTCCATGATTAAGGTTTGTCTATAATTTCTATACCATCAAGTATAAGCGCTTCCAGTTCAGGGTTTTTTATTATGAGTTCTTGTAGATACTTTGAAATAGATTCTGATAATCTAGGGTCTTGAGAAATTTCAAGAATTTCCAATAAAAGCAACCACTCTTTTGATTGATCTGCTTTGAGCTGTTCAAATAAATCTCTTAGTTTTTTTTCGTCTACTCCATTTTTGCGGTAATGTCTTAAAAGTTTGTACAGACTTTCACGCTGACTGGTAGCTGCATTTTTCTCTTTTTTGATAGTTTTGACTAAAGATTCACTGTATAAATTAGGAAAAGAATTACTGTCAGCCGGACCGGCAAAGGCTGATACTATTTCTTTGCCAACAGCCATATCGTAAGTTCCCCATTCCGGTTTAAAAAGTAATTCATCTTTATAGGTCACGGTACAATCTGATAATTGAATAAGCATAAGTTTGCCCTGGATATTCCTGATACCGGTAATGTTCATTCCTTCTACTCTAATGCCGCTTTCAAATTCAAATTCCAGCCATTTCCCATCATAAAAATTATAGGCTTTAAGGTCAACCGGTCCCATATCTTCAATGGCAAGATTTATATTTTTGAGCTTTCCTAAAGGAGAACCAAAACCCTTGGAATGATAATCAACTCCATGGCCTATGAGTTGCTTTTCTCTAAAAGAAAGTGCAGAAGGTCCCTTTGTGTTAAAATATATGACCCGGTCATCTTCGTCGAGGATCATTCTTGAAAAATTACCTGAAACCTGCAGTCCGGTATTCAATTCTATGGTTCCAACCATTCTGGAGTCAATCAGCTTTTTTAAGCCTTGGCGACCACCTTTCCTCAAACTTAAAGTGTTTGAGAATTCTTCCAGCACCTGCATTAAGTAAGAAAAATCCGGTGTGACATATAATTGTGGCTGAGGTTTTGTGACATCAAATTCCTGCAGACTAGCATCAATTGAGTAAGGAATTTTTTTTACCAGAGTACTAAAACAAGATTTGCTTTCTCCAATTGAAGATAATAATCCTGCGCCGTAAATTTTTGGATTTTCAATATCACCTATAAGACCGTATTCTACAGTCCACCATTGCAGATTCCTGATTTTAGCCATTTCGGAGAGTTCAACCTTCTTATCTTGTAGGGTTTTCACCTCAGATTCAGCTTTTTCAATTTCTTCACGACTTATGTCTTTTGCCTCTTTTAAAATAGATAATTTTCTTACGGCTTCATACATATCCATATCGTGCTTAGAAAGAATAGCTTTTGCACCAATATCACCCAATCTTCTAAGGTATTCCGCATAATCCGGATTGGCAATAATTGGTGCATGACCGGCCGATTCATGAATGATATCAGGCGCTGGTGTGTATTCTATATTTTCTAATTGCCGGATATCAGATGCAATAACGAGGACTTTGTAGGCTTGAAACTCCATAAATGCATTTGGAGGAATAAAACCATCTACAGCCACAGCAGCCCAGCCAATTTCTTTGAGTATGCGATTCATACCGTACATGCTTGGTATTTCTTCTATACTCACACCTGTCTTGTTCAAGCCTTCCAAGTAAGAGCTATGAGCAACCTTTGTCAGGTGCCTGACAAGTCTCCTCAGGGCATAGCGCCAAACAGCCTGGTCTATTGGTGTATAAGCATCGTATTTTTGTGGTTTAATGAATTGTTTGAGGTGTTTTGGTAGTCTATCTATTAATTCATTACTCTGGTATTCTTGCATAGTAGTCTTTTGCTTCATCATCTAAAAAACCAAAAGTAAACAATATCTAAAACTTAAATTGATAGGTTTAAAAATTCGTTTCAAAAATTAATATTTCAATTTATCTGACTTATTATTCCATTTTTCAAAAACAGGTAAAGCTTCATCTCTCATTATATGTTCAAATTTTATATCCCTGTCTTTTAATTTTTTATCTAATTCTCTATATATAAATTGATCATCAAAATTGATTTTTGCCGCATCTTTTTTAGTCAACGCGTAATAAACCTTTTTTGGTCTGGCCCAGTATATAGCACCAAAGCACATTGGACATGGTTCGCAGGATGTATAAATAATACAGTCGTCCAATTGAAAGTTCTTCAATTTTATGCATGCTTTTCTAATGGCAACCATTTCTGCATGGGCAGTCGGGTCATATGTGGAGGTTACATTATTATGAGCTTCAGCTATTATTTCGTCATTTTTTACAATAACACAGCCAAAAGGTCCACCTGCATTCTGGTTCATTCCGATTTCAGCTAATTCTATAGCGCGAGACATGAATTTTTTATCTTGTTCTGTCATGATAATTGATTTGGTTTTTCAATTTTTATAAATTTAAAATACTAAATCTATAAATGATATTTAGTTTTAAGGATTTTTAAAATTATTTTTTTCGAGATTTGTTTTTCACCAACAAACATCTTTTTAAAGTCATGATAACGCATCACATTTCTAAGAATAATAGTATTTTAAATCAATTTTTGGTTGAATTGAGAGATCAAAACTTACAACAAGACCGCTGGAGATTTAGACAAAACCTGGAACGTATTGGCGAAATTCTAGCTTATGAAATGAGCAAAGCTTTGGATTATAAAACTAAAGAGGTGCAAACCGTTTTAGGAAAACACAAGAAAGCCATAATTTCTGAGGATATTGTTATCTGTTCAATTTTAAGGGCAGGTTTACCCCTTCATCAGGGCGTTGCGCGTTTTTTTGATCATCAGGATCATGCCTTTATATCTGCATATAGAACACACGATAAAAAGACAGATAAGTTTGAAATTCATATAGAGTATTGTGCTACGCCTGATCTAGACAAAAAGACTTTGATTTTGGTAGATCCAATGCTGGCCACAGGACATTCTCTGGCTGAAGTTTATAAAGCATTAGCAGATAAGTTTGAAATCAAAAAACTCCATGTACTTTCTGCAATAGCGGCCGAACCAGGTATAAAACATCTACAAAAGTTTTGTCCGGAGAATACCGAGCTTTGGCTTGCAGATATTGATGAAAATCTAAATGACAAAGGCTATATTGTTCCTGGACTTGGGGATGCAGGAGACCTTGCATTTGGACATAAACTTTAAATTTTAAGGAATTTCAATGTAGTCCGGCACCAAAGATTTAGAGTCATCAGAGTTCTCCTTTTCCTTAGTACTTTTTTTGTTTTCTGGATTTTTTATGTCCAGCATTTTTCTAATCAGTTCGCCAAAAGTTTCAAAATCTACTGTATAGGTTAAGCCAATACCCTGTGCATAACCCAATTCTTCTCCTATAAATTGAATATCACTTTCACGGTTAAACATTTGTGCACTCAATGATCCTGATTCGTTAAGTAGAAAATTCAATTCTACATCTCCAAATACAAAAGACTGCGTTTCTCCACCTACGGGTACGCCAAAACGTCCATTTATAAAAATTTTATCGCTGAGCTGCGTTTGAAGTTTCATACCTACCCTGTCCGAACCTACAGCGTTTTGATTTGGTGTTCTTTCTGCCTGTACATAGTCAAACCCTATATTAAATTCACCATCTTCATCCCTTAGGATCTGATCTAAAATACTTGTTGCCCTTTCCGCCAGAAGATTAGAGCCTAAAGAGTTAATACCCAGACCTTCTTCATTAAAGAAAGAGCCCTGAACCAAAAGAGAAAGTGCCTGACGCTGCACATTTTCCTGCCCCTGAACCCTAAAATCCAACTCAGACTTTATAATAGAGCTCAGGTTGGGGTATTCTAAATTAAATCTTATATCCGGCTGCATGAGTTGTCCCTGAAGTAAAATCAATACGTCTATAGGGATCTCTCTATTAATTGAAGGATTATCCAGAATTGTAGCAGGATTGGCAAAGGCTCTGTATTTGGCTTTGATATCGATAAAAGCATCAACAGGATCTCCATCCCATGAAATATAACCACCTGGTACAACATCTAATTTTTTCTCTACAATCCCCTGGTATTTGTAAATATATTCCCCGGATTCTGCATTAAAATCTCCATACATATCAAATTTACCATTCGTCGTAATTTCAAGTTTTATATTACCATTACCTCTGCCTCTTAAGGCACTTCCACTTTCCTGGTCAATAACAACTTCAACGAGGGCATCATCTGTGACTGTTAAATCAAAGGCCAAAGACAATCCGGAAATTTCTTTAAATGAAAAGGACTTGCCCTCAAATAATTTTTCTTTGTCTTCTGATGTTAAAAAGTAAATGAATGAACTATCGCCAATAGTTTCGGTATCTGAAAGCGGTATATTAAATACCGTATTGGGCATGCTTTTAGCCTTAACATCTATCACTAAAGCTTCTGTAGGTCCTTTGATAGAAGCGTTACCGGAAATAAAAGCCGTACCGTAATACAAGCTTTCTTCATCATAGTCAGTGTCTAGAGTCAAAGTATTATCTGCTTTGAGATTCAGGTCAAGATTCCATTGGCGAAAGTTATCATGAGAAATAAAACCACTTAGTACACTTTCTGTTTTATATTTTACATCAGTTAAGTTGATATCTTCAAAAATAAATTTTTTCTCGTCTAAAGTGATTTTAGCATCAGGTTCAAAATCAAAATCAACATTTAGATAAGGAAATTTCAAACCTGCTTTTTTGAGATTAAGTTCACCAAATATATCCGGATTACTAAGAAGTCCTTCTATTCTGGCATCTCCGGTAACTTTTCCCCTTAACCTGTTAATGATGTCTTCCCCAAGAGGACTCAAAGAACTGATATCCAAATCATTCAATTCTGCATCTACATCTATAAATTGCTGCCCGGATTCTGATTTGATTTTTCCTTTTGCCGTAAGATAATTTTTTTGATTGTCTGTGATATAAGCTTTTATATCAAAATCTGATAAATCCTTATTGCCGTTTGCATCAAGCTTCAAATTTCCATAGCCTTTGTCATTTACCTTAAAATCTCTGATCAAGACATTCAGGTTTGGTTTATAAATGTTTCCTTTTTGGTATAGGTTAAGCTCGCCGTTCACCAAACCTTTAAGGTTTAGACTATCAATATAAGGAGTGATGTTGTTAAGTTCTACTTGTTTTATCCTCAAGTTTAAATCTTTATAAGTAGAATCTCTCATCACGCCATTCAATGCGATGTAATGATTTTTGTGTGTCAGCATTATAGAATCAAAAACAAAGTTCTGTAGGCCGGGTTCCAATAATACTTTATTATTTCCTAGTTTATCCTTATTGATTTCCCAGGCTTTATTCTTAAAAAAAAGTTCAGATTTTTGTATACCTACAACTGTATTTTCTCTGTCATCATAAGTCTGATAAAAACTCAGTTTGAAATTGTCCTGACTGTTTTGACCTCCTTCAAATTCTGTGCGGAAGAAAAGTGTATCGTTTAATTTTACATTGATCAAATTTACTTTAGAAAGGTTATATATTGAATTTTTTATGTTTTCAATTTCAATATAAGTATCAAAATAAGGATTTTGTTTATCCAACTGGATTTGAACATTTTGAAAAATATTGTCCTTATATCTTATCGCAGGTGACACAAATCTGACTTTCATTTCATCTTCATTTGAAGATATTCTCCCGTTTAAAAAGGTGTTGGGCTCTATACTAATATTTGGAAAAAAAGCTTCAACGACTTTATTGTTGATTTGAAATTCAAAATTGATATTTTTATTTACAAATTTTCTGTTTACAATATTTTTAAAATAGAGGTTCTTAAATGAAACCTCAATAAATTCCGGAAGTTCTGACAGCTGGTATTTACCATAAAGCCTACCGTTAATAACATCTTTTGAGTTTATGGTAATTTCCTGATTACCATTTTCGATTTTAGATTGCAGGTCAAAGTCACCAAATTTGTAATTATCAAAAGAATTTTTGTAGGTAAAATCTTCGAAGGAGATAGTACCTACGGCATCATCCAGGTTATTGGCTTTTAAATCTATATCTAAATTACCTTTAAAAATTGAGTTCTCGTCTTTTTTGATAAAATTCAATTTGTAAAGGTCTGCGTATTTTATCTTTGACTTAAATCTGAAAGTATTCTTGCTCTTGCTGGCGTCCACAACACCTTCAAAGTCAAATAAGAAATTGGGATCTAAACTCTTTAAAATTCCGTCAAAAATCGGATATTTCAAATTACCATCAATATTGACATTTTTATAATTATAGTTGTTTATCCCTATACTTTTGATTTCACCAATAACCTCTGTATCTAAAGATTCTGCAGAAAATCCCTTTCCTTTTACGTAAACATTAAAGCTGGAGAATCCTAGTTTATTGGATTGAGAAACTTTTCCAAGATTGAAATCCTGTAAATTGATGCGGCCTTCATATTCTACTTTATCTGATAAGTTTAAATCATCAAATTTTAATTCTACTTCACCATTTCCAACTGTAGATGTGAACATAAAATCTGCCACCAAATCTCGAGATTTCAGATAAGTTTTTCCTTTGACATTAAAATTGCCCACATGTTTTATAAACTCGGGCAGGTTTTCACCGAGAATGTTCGGCAAAAGTCGTTTCAAGTCGTAATAATTTGTGCTGATGTCTATATAATTAGTCTCTAAAGTAAAGGTATCAGCATCGGCAACATTATAAAATTGTAGATCACCTTTTATTTCACTTCTTTGAATACCAGAAATATCAGCTTTTTTTAAGGTAAAATCATTAAGTGTCCCGTCTAATTCTCCAGTTATCCGAAGTTGTTCGGACAATCCAAATTCATCATAAAAATAATTTAAATCTGTAGTTGAAATAAGATCTCTGTCAAAATTTGCAGTAATTCTGACTTTTTCTTCAAAATTTGCCCAATCGCCTGGCTCATAAGAAAATTTCAAATCGGTACTGATTGAAGAATTTGGAGTTAACAGGTCCAGGTTGTCAAAGCGCATCTCGTTACCATTCATATAAAATTTGGACTTTAGTCTGTTGATTCTCATACCAAATCCTGTAAGACCAGCAAGAGAATTGATATTGATGCTTATGTCACCATCAATAATATTTACATTTTCCAGGTCAAGTGCGAGGTCACTAATTGTAAAAATTTCAGGGGTGTTCTTATCGTAATTAATAATATTCACTTCACCGTTTAACAGTATAATATCATCTATATGCAAACTAAATCCTTCTTTATCCTTCTTAGGTTGTTCTGAACTATCAAATTTATCGAGAAACTGGCTAAGGTTATCTGTTTTTTCACCCTCATACTGAATCAGGTTAAATTTTAAACCTTCAATATCTGTACTGCTTAAATCTAAATTGTTGTTGGAAATTAAATTTGAAATATTAAAGATTGAGGACTTCAAACTTTCTGCAAAGAAAAGGGTATCGTTCTGATGGTCTATAACTAATGCACCTTCAAGTTTGAGATCTGCATTAATGTTAATTTTTAACTTTTCTATACTTATTCTTGTGTCATACTTTTCATTGAGGTCATTGGCTATCACTTTTGCGGTATAAGTTTGTACTCCAGGAATTAAAAAAACTAAGACCGTGAGCAAAAAAAGCAACAAGATGGCAACGATAATTCGTTTTAAGATATGAAAAATGCGTCTAATGATAACTTTCTGAATTTTATAAACAAATATACATTTAATACACAAGAGAATAAACCTAAAAATCTTTAGCTTTGCTTATTATTTCAATAATAATGCCTCTTTTTAATATGACAAAAGCTCCAGTTTATATTTTAGCCCTAGAATCTTCCTGCGATGATACTTCTGCTGCCGTTTTTAAAAACGAAGAAAAACTGAGTAATATTATAGCCAGTCAGTCCATACATGAAGCCTATGGAGGAGTTGTTCCTGAACTGGCATCCAGAGCACACCAAAAAAATATTGTTCCGGTTGTAGATCAAGCTTTAAAGAAAGCCGGTATAAAAAAAGAAGACTTATCTGCAATAGCTTTTACAAAAGGGCCCGGATTACTTGGATCTCTGCTGGTCGGCTCATCATTTGCCAAGTCACTGTCTATGGGACTGGGCATCCCGTTGATAGGGGTTCATCATATGCAGGCTCATATTCTGGCACATTTTATTAAGGACAATGAAAAACCAACTCCGGAATTCCCGTTTTTGGCTTTAACGATTAGTGGTGGCCACACACAAATTGTAAAGGTTAACAGTCACTTCGATATGCAGGTTATTGGAAAAACACTTGACGATGCAGTTGGAGAAGCCTTTGACAAATGCGGAAAAATGATGGGTCTTGGCTATCCTGCTGGTCCAATTATAGATGAATTATCAAAGCAGGGAAATCCTAATAAGTTTAAGTTTTCCAAGCCCAAAGTAAAAGACCTGGATTTTAGCTTTAGTGGTCTTAAAACTGCCGTTCTCTACTTTTTGAGAAAGGAAGAAAAAATAAACCCAAATTTTATCAAGGAAAACCTGCAAGATATCTGTGCCTCTTTTCAAAAAACTGTAGTTGATATTTTGATGGATAAACTGTCTAGAGCCATTGCAGAAACAGGGATTAAACGTGTAGCCATTGGTGGTGGTGTTTCTGCAAACTCCGGAATAAGGACTGCCTTAAAAGAAGCTGAGAAAGAATTAGGCTGGGATTGTTATATCCCTAATTTTGAATATTGTCTGGATAATGCGGCAATGATAGCTATAGTAGCTTATTATAAATATTTAAAGAAGGATTTTTCTGATCTTTCTTCCACTTCAAAAGCAAGATTTCAATTATGAGGTATTTAATTTTTTCTGTTTTATGTTTTGTTTTAACACAAAAAACGCTGAGTCAAAGAAATTTATTCAATCAAAAGTATGAGACACTTTCATCAGATTTTGATATCAGTGAGTCTCAATTAGAACAATGCAGGAATGAAGGGAAATTAGAAATATTTAATGCAGAAAAACACAAAACCAGACTGGCAAACCAACTGCTCAAAATGCGTGATGGCAAGCAAAAAAAAGTAGACAAAGGCTATTATAAAATAAATTATGAAATATTAAGCAAACAGAAGATACCGCATTACAGAGTAAGGTATATTTATGTTGATCAAACAAAATTTGAATCTGCTGAAAAATTAGAAGCTTATCTAACCAAGGTTAGAAGCCTGTTAGACAAAACAGCCTTTAAAAGCGTAGCTATGCAATATTCTATGGATTACAAAAAAGGTGTTGGAGGTGATTCAGGCTGGTTTAAGGAAGGAAAAACAGATCCAAACTTCTTTACCGAAGTTATATCTTCAAACAAGCTGGCCGAAGAGGTCTTTGAATTTGAAATACCACAAAACAACGCCTATTATTTTGTTCAAAAAACGCATGCCCCTACCGGTATTGAAGAAGTATTGGTTCTACAAACCAAAGAAGACTGAGTTATGCAATTGTTTTTTGACGAAAATCTAAACTTTGAAAGTTCAACTTTTCTGATTGAAAGTGACGAGAGCAAACACATCCTGAGGGTTCTTCGCAAAAATATTGGTGATGAAATTTACGTTACCAATGGCAAGGGTAAGGCTTGCAGGGCAGAAATAACCAATAGCATTTCCAAACGCTGCGAGATTAAAATTCTGGATAAACATGAGGAACCACCACTACCCTATCAGCTGCACATTGCGATTGCACCTACAAAATCATCTGACAGGTTTGAGTACTTTCTTGAAAAGTCAACCGAAATTGGCATATCTGAAATTACACCGCTTCTATGCGATAACAGCGAAAGAAAAAGATTGAATATCAAGCGTTGTCAAAAAATCATTCAAAGTGCTATGAAACAATCCCAGCGTTTTCACCTTCCAAAATTGCATGAAATGCAGAGTTACAACTCTTTTATGCAATCCAATTTTGAAGGCTACAATACCTGTATTGCCCACTGTGAAGACCATAAAAAATCTCCATTTAAAAATCAAATCAGAACGTCAAATCAAACTTTGATTTTAATTGGCCCTGAAGGCGATTTTAGTACTGATGAAATCCAACTGGCTTTATCAAAAAGCTTTCATCCGGTAACACTTGGAGAAAAAAGACTGCGTACCGAAACTGCGGGAATTGTGGCAAGTGTTATGGCTTCTCTCTGCTAAAATTTCAACTGGATATTTTTTCAAACTAAATAAACCTATCTGGTTTATAATTATATCCTATCTTAGTGTTTAAAATAGTTAAGATGAAAAAATTTACCCGAATTACCATTGGCATACTTATACTATTATTCCTGTTATTCTATAGACTGATATTTAGCGCAATAGATGAAAACTCTTTTTGGTTATCTGAACAGGTCTCAGTGACTGCGAGAATTTTAAAAATTGCATGTTCTTCCTGGATTATTATTGAGTTTATTAAGATACTTAAGCGCAGACTACTCAATAAGTATAATATCAATATAGAAAATAACCTTAGGTACAGAAAACTACACACACAAGTCAATCTTTTAGAAAAAGTTATTGTATTTATTATTGTTGTAATTACCATAGGTCTCATGCTTATTTCAATAGAAAGTATAAGAGAGATTGGTGTTGGTGTTTTTGCTTCTGCAGGTGTTGTTGGTATTATTGTTGGATTATCCGCTCAAAAGATGGTTGGTGCTGTTTTGGCTGGTATTCAGATTGCTATAGCTCAACCCTTTAGAATAGACGATGCCGTAGTAGTCGAAGGTGAATGGGGTTGGATTGAGGAAGTAAATTTAACCTATGTGGTCATAAGAATTTGGGATAAAAGACGTCTTGTCTTACCAAGCAATTATTTCCTGGAAAAGCCTTTTCAAAACTGGACAAGAACTACTGCAGATATCATGGGAACTGTTTTTCTCTATACAGATTACAACATTCCTCTTGATAAATTAAGAGAAGAATTAACCCGACTTCTGGAAAAATCTGAGTATTGGGATGGCAAAGTAAATGTTATTCAGGTGACAGATACAAAAGAAAATTTTATGGAGCTCAGGATTTTGGTCAGTGCCAACACGTCTCCTAAGGCCTGGGAACTTCGCGTTTATGTGAGAGAAAAGATGATAGAATTTATACAAAAAAATTACCCTGACAGTTTTGCAAAAAACAGAGTCATAATGGAAAAAAAATCTGATAATTAAGCTAATATTTGGCTTTTACTTCAAGTAATACTTAATATAAAGTAAAAATATAATGTATAATCTCATGCCAAAATTTTAATGAGTTATCTTTAAACATGACCAAATTTAAAGACCATTTAAACAAAATGAGTTCATATCTGTTGGATAAGGAACTCAAAAACAAAATAGAAAGGATTGTGGTCTGGTCTGCCATCATCTTTTTTATACTTCATCTGATTTTTATAGTTATTGTAGATGCACACCTTCTGGAGTCCTCAGTATTTAAAGACCTTACTATAAGTCCAATTTCAGCAATTTACACCCCTTTTTCGATAATTTTGATATATGAGGTGTACCTTCTGGTTTACTACCTGCCAAAGTCCATTTCAAGTTACATCGGCAAGCAGTATGAAATCATTACTTTAATATTAATCAGAAAAATATTTTATGATTTATCTAAGTTGGAATTTACTTCAAATTGGTTTTCAATTGAAGGTGACTTAAAGTTTACGGTCGATATTGTGGCTACTTTGGTTTTATTTACCCTCATCTTTTTGTTTTACAAAATTTACAAGAAAAATAAAGCCATTGAAAAAAAAGATATTTCAGATAAGACACAAAGCTATATAAATCTTAAGAAAATATTTGCCAGTATTTTGGTTCCAATTGCAGCTATTTTGGCTGTTTATTCTTTTGTTAGCTGGATATATGAAACCACCATAAATCCCATAGAGATAAGCGATTCCATTAAGTCTATCAACAATATATTCTTTGATGATTTTTTCAGTATACTGATACTCACAGATGTTTTGCTTCTGCTCTTTTCACTACTTCAGACCGATGAGTTTAGCAGGGTAATAAGAAACTCCGGTTTTATCATTTCAACCATTTTAATCAAACTTTCTTTTTCGGCAGACGGTATTTTAAATGCAATTCTTATTGTAGCAGCCGTAAGTTTTGGTGTAATTTTACTCTATATTTATAGTTTATACCAGAAAATTGAAAAATCAAATTGAATTTCACCTACGATAACAAAACTTTATTAAATTAGGTTTTTTAATATGCTTACTTTTGAATGGATATGAATCATATGTTGAATAACCTTAACCGTTTTAAATTACGAATCACCTTTGTAGTATTATATTTATTTTCTTTTCAGATCAATGCCCAGGAACTAGCGGTACTCCAATATAAAGGCGGTGGAGATTGGTATAGCAATCCCACAGCCTTAAAAAACCTGATTAGTTTTAGCAATTCTACACTCAATACGAGTTTAAATCCGAAGCCTGCTACAGTAAAACCTGACTCTCCTGAACTTTTTAATTATCCCTATATCTATCTTACCGGACATGGAAATGTTTTCTTTTCAGATAAGGATATTGAAAATTTAAGGAATTATCTATTTAGTGGTGGGTTTCTGCATGTAGATGATAACTATGGACTTGATCCGTACTTTAGGAAAACTTTTCAAAAATTGTTTCCTGATAAAGAACTTGAAGAAATTTCAGGAGATCACCCCATTTTTAATCAAGTTTTTGATTTCCCTGAGGGTTTGCCTAAGATACATGTTCACGATGGCAAACCACCACAATTATTTGGTGTCTATCATGAAAACAGGCTTATCATGATTTACTCCTATGAAAGTGATTTGGGAAATGGATGGGAAGACAAAGAAATCCACAATGACCCAGAAGAAGTGAGACAAAAAGCCCTTAAAATGGGTACCAATATCATAAAATACGTCTTTACTAATTAGTTTTTTAAAGATGAAGCAGCTTAACCATGATGAATTTAAATCCGGCTCAGTTAACAATTCTATTATTTTAGTTTGCAGTCTTTTACAATCACCAAGTAATCTTGGCAGTTTATGTAGAGTAGCGGAAGCATTTGGAGTTTCTGAATTTTATATCCATCATGAAAATCAAGCTTTTTTAAAATTACCCAGATGCATTAAAACTTCAAGACACAGCCACAAGTACTTAAACATAAAAGTTTATACCAATATTGAAGCCTTAATTGAAGATCTAAAAAAGCAAGATTATTTTATGCTTGGACTAGAGTATTGTGATGAAAGTGTAGACTTAAAAAATTTTAAACCATACAGCAAAACCGCCTTGATTATTGGTCATGAAAAGGTTGGAATTGAAAATACCGTATTGGAAAAAATAGATAAAGTTGCTCATATCCAAATGTTTGGAAGAAACAGCAGCATGAATGTATCACAAGCAACCGCAATAGCCTTATACCATTGTACAAATTTCAGTTAATGGAATTAGAGAATTTAATATTACTACCCGAAGTCAGGTCGTTCATCAAAGGCCATGAAAATGATCGTATTCCTGATTTAATTTTGAAAGGCAGTCCATTTGAGAATATTACAATTCAAGATATTGCTCAACAAATCAAAGGTTTACAAATTTCTAAATCAAAATTTCCAGGCTTATACAATAACGACCAGATTATTTTTCCTCCAAAAATTAATCTAGAACAATCTTCATCAGAAATAACAGCGGGTTACAAAGCCAGGTTAATTTCAAAAAATGAAAAAATCATAGACCTAACCGGTGGCATGGGCATAGATGCCATGGCTTTTTATGATTTCACAAAATCTGTGACTTATTTAGAAATAGATGAAAATACTTTTAGTTATGCTAAACATAACTTCAAAGCCTCTCAAAAGAATATAATAAGCATTTTAGGTAACGGTATAAAATATCTGCAGAACGTAAGTGAAAGATACGATTTGATTTACATTGATCCGGCTAGAAGAGATAAACACAATTCTAAAGTCTTTAAGTTAGAGGATTGTCAACCTAATGTTTTAGATCATATTGATTTATTTAAAGCCAAAGCCTCAAAATTAATGATCAAAGCCTCACCTCTACTGGACATCAATCAATCTTTAGAATTACTTCCTTATGTTGAGAGTATTCATATCGTTTCAGTAAAAAATGAAGTCAAAGAAATCTTGATTCTTATTGATTTTGGAAAAAAAATAACCGATCCTTTGATTCATGCTGTCAATTTAGATTCTGATCAACAAATTTTTTCTGGGAAATATTCTGAAAGGAAAATTGAACAAAATTTATCCTTGCCTAAACCTTTTCTTTACGAACCCAATTCATCTATTATGAAGAGCGGTTTTTTTGGAAAAGTTTGTAAGGATTTTGATATAGAGGCTTTACATACTAATTCTCATTTGTTTACATCAGAAAAGAAAATCGAATTTCCAGGAAGAAAATTTGAAATAATAAAAGCAATTCAACCCAAAAAAAAGGAAATCAATAAGTATTTATATAATAATAAAGCAAACATATCAACTAGAAATTATCCTTTAAAACCAGAACAAATCAAAAAAAAATACAGAATTGGTGATGGTGGCTCGTTTTTTGTTTTCTTTACGACAAATCTTAAAAATGAGAAGATTGCTTTAATTTGTAAAAAGCTTATAGAATAGATTATGAATAAAATTTGTCTACTGATTTTAATAGTTTTTTTTAACGGTTTATATGCCCAATGTGACTATAGCTCTGTATTCATGAATAATTCCACAAAAAGTCTATTTTTAAAATTAAACCCTATTACTATAGACCTCTATGAAACACCATTTAACGGTAGACTTGTATTAGCAACACTCATAAGAAATGGAGATGTGTATTATATTGATTTTGAAATCACCAGAGATTCTTCAGCCCAGGATTTGCAGCCACATTGTTTTGACAAAGATGACCAGGTAACATTATCATTATCAGATAACTCTCAAATTGTTCTCAAACATGTTCAGGATAGAATATGTGGCATAAAAATGGAACAAAGAAACGATTTTGTAAGTGTAACAGACTACATGAGAACAATTGTGACACCTGATGCGCTAAAAAAACTTTCTGAGCAAGAAGTCATACTTATGGAGTTTAAAAGTAATAACTTTAACAAAAATATTGTTTTAAAAAGTGAGTTAGAGGAATATTTTGAAGATGAAATCTACATATCTAATCCTACAAGATTTTTTATAGATTATATAGATTGCCTCACTAATCCTAAACTTAAATAACTATTATTGAGAAATGAAATTGATAATGATTTTTGTTCTTCTTTTAGGCTTTACTTCCAAAGCACAGTGCGACTATTCCTCCGTATCCTATGATAATTCAACCAAAAAGTCACATTTAATTTCTTTACCTATAACCCTTGATTTGTACGAAACGCCATATAATGGAAGGTTTATCCAAGTGTTTTTGATCAGGGAAGGCAATTCTTTCTTTATGGAGTTTGAACTTACCAGAGATTCTTCTTCTCAGGATTTAAAACCAGTATGCTTTGAAAAAGGAGATCGTGTCAGCTTTTCTTTATCAGATAACAGCTTTGTAAATTTAATGCAGACCAGGGATAAAATATGTGGGGTAAAATTTGAAGATAATAAAAATGGATTTGTGAGTGTCACTAATTATATAAATGTAGTCATTACTCAAGAGGCTTTTGAAAAATTAATTAAAAGCAAAGTTCTATTAATAAAGATATCATCAAAAGATTACAATGAAACTTTTGTATTAAAGAATGAAATTGAAGAACTTGTAAATAATGAAGTTGTTGTAACAAAACCCGGGCGTTTTTTTATGGACAATATAAAATGCCTTACAAACCCAAAATTGTAAATTCTTATTTTGTTGGAGGTTGTGATGGCCTCACCTCTACTTTACTTGGTAAAGTTCTTGGATTAAGTTTAAATAAATCAACTACAATTTCTCCAATATCCTCAGGCTGAATCTTCCAGGCATCTTTACCACTCGGTTCATTTCCGTTAAAATGCGTAGAGACAGAACCCGGCATTATTGTAGATACGTTAACACCTTTTTGCCTCAAGTCTAACATAACTGCTTGTGTAAAGCCAGTTACACCAAATTTGCTAGCGTTATATGCTGCACCTCCGGCAAAGAAATTGGTTCCTGCCAAACTTGATATCGTAATAAAATAACCCTTACTACTGGTCAATGCATCTACAGATGCCTTAATGGTATAAAATACACCTGTCAAATTGGTGTCTATAACTTCCTGCCATTGATTTATAGACAAATCGTTAATGCTTCCAAAATGCCCTAATCCGGCGTTGGCAAGTACGTAATCAATTTGACCAAAATTGTCTATGGTTTCTTTTACAGCGTTTTCAATTTCAGAATAGTTTCTAACGTCTGCTTCAAGACCTAAACATTTTACATTATATTTTTTTGAAATGGTTCTGGCTGCTTTATCTGCATTTTCTTTACTTCTGCTGGTCAATACACTATGAACACCTTCTTTGGCAAGACTTTCGGCTATACCATAACCTATTCCTTTTGAACCACCTGTGATGAATGCTACTTTATCTCTCATATTTTTCATTTTATTCAAATGTAAAAACTTGATGAATAAGACTTTTTAGTTTATAAAAGATTTAACCCTTCTGCTGTGCTTAATGTTGAAGAACGACTAAATTAAATTATATTTGAAACAAAAAATTAAATGACCGAAAACAAAATAGCCATTTATTATTTCTACAAATTACTTAAAGAAAATACCGAGTTAAGTGATTTCTATGCTTTGATTGTAAATGCAGTCATCAATAGTATACTTGTAGCCATTCTGGCCTTTTTGCTATTTAAGGTTATGCGCGGTTTTGCTGTAAAAATAGTCAATCAATTGGCCGCAAAATCTACGACCAAATTCGATGACATGCTGGTTAAAAATAAAACCTTCTTGAATTTATCTAACCTTATCGTTTTCTACATTATATCAGCTATCACAGACGAATTATATGTGGATTTTGAAGCTTTTGAAAGCTTTATGAGTCATGCAATTGATATACTTCTGGTGATTTTTAGTATTTGGACCATACGCAGTTTCCTGAAAACTGTATTGGATTACCTTAAGACCTTAGAAAACTTTAAAGATAAACCTATAGACAGTTACATCCAGGTCGTAATGATTATTCTTTGGATGATTGGTATTATCATTATATTTTCCATCTTAACAGGTCAACCGCTTGTAAAATTTTTAGTTGGATTAGGAACCTTATCGGCCGTACTACTGTTAATTTTCAAAGACACTATCCTGGGCTTTGTAGCCAGCATTCAGGTAGCTGCAAATGATACTGTGAGAATTGGAGACTGGATAACCATGGAAAAATACGGTGCAGACGGTGATGTTTTCGAGATCAATCTCGCTTCTGTAAAGGTCAGAAACTTTGATAACACCATTACGACTATACCTACCTATTACCTCATTGCTGATTCGTTTAAGAACTGGCGAGGAATGAGTCAATCCGGAGGTCGAAGAATAAAACGTGCCATAATCATCAAGTCAAACAGTATCAAATATTTAGAAAGAGAGAAAATTGAATATTTGAAAAAAATTCATCTGATTGCAAGTTATCTTCAACAAAGACAAGATGAAATTGATAAGCACAATGAGATTAACAATGTTGACAAGTCTTTACTTATCAATGGCAGAAACATGACCAATTTCGGCGTTTACAGAAAGTACATTGACGAGTACCTCAATTCTCACTCTGCTGTAAATAAAGATATGACAATTATGATCAGACAGTTGGCACCAACAGCACAAGGTATCCCACTTGAGATTTATTGCTTTAGTAAAGACAAAGTTTGGAAAAATTATGAATATATCATCGCAGATATATTCGATCACATCATTGCTGCTGTGCATTATTTTGAACTCGAAATATATGAGCTTCCAACAGGTAAAGACTTTGATTTAAAAAAGGCTTAACGCTTTATCGCTTTGATTGATATTCTTTTACCCTAAGTTTGCATGTTCAAATTTTAGGATGTTACAATTTTATAAATTTATCAGGCAAAATCTTAAGCCATTGAGCTACGGCTGGCTATTGACGTTTCTATCAAGCTTTGGCCAGACTTACTTGATTTCCCTCTATGTTGTACATTTGGTGAAGGAATTTAGCATAAGCGAAGGAGAATTTGGTGCCGTATATGCTGCATGTACCGTCATTTCTTCGATTGTTATGTTAAGTATAGGTCATACTGTTGACCATATTTCTGTTAAAAAAGTAAGTTTTTTTACCATATTAGTTTTGTCGTGCTGCTGTATTCTACTTGGTTTTTCTTACCACCTTGCTTTTGTATTTATAGCTTTAGTGGGAATGCGTTTGTGTGGTCAGGGCATGCTTAGTCATATCAGTTTTACTATACTCTCTAAGTATTTTGATAAAGACCGTGGAAAAGCCATAAGCTTTTCTACATTAGGTTTTTCGATAGGAGAGGCTATTTTACCGTTGTTAATCGTAAGCATAATTACCTACTATGACTGGAGAGTTGCCATGGTTGGCAGTGGTGTCCTTCTTTTGATATATTTGATAAGATTGAAGTTTACAGACCTGAGCCATTTCAATAAGCAGCTCAACACTTCAAAACCAAGTTCAAAAAGTTTGTTTAAAGATTTTTTTGAAATCATTAGGGATAAAAGATTTATGATCATTATGCCAACCAGTATTGTCATTAGTTTTACAGTAACTGCAGTCATTTTTTATCAATATGTTTTTGTTGATCAGAAGGGTTGGTCTGCAACACTTTATGCCGGATTTTTTACCGTTTATGCTGTAACGAGGCTATTATTTTCGTTATTTGGCGGTGTTTGGGTTGATAAGTTTACAGCCAAAACACTATTTAGATTTTATTTGATCCCTATAATATTTGGTTTAGCGGCTTTTGCATTTATCGACAGCATCATAGGTGCCTTAATTTTTCTTATACTTATGGGTGTTACCGTGGGAATGTCAGGTACCATCAAAACAGCTGTTTTAGCTGAAGTTTATGGTGTGAAAAAGCTTGGAACCATTAGAAGTCTGTTTACCATGTTTATGGTTTTCAGTACTGCGCTTGGCCCATTACTTATTGGGATAATGATAGACTATGGTTTAAGTATCACCCTAATCATGAGTTGTTTGGCTGGCTTTGTGCTTTTATGTTTACTCAATGCCCAACGTATAACTTCTGTCCCGAGAGTAAAATCAAACTTGAATGAGATTTAATTTAATAAAGACCCTTTTTAGATTACAAAATCACAAACTTATCATAGGATAAAAACTGAAATCTCTAATTTCTCCTTACTTTTGTGCTCCTAAAATTTTGATTATGCAAAAAACAGCTTTATACCAGAAACATATGGACTTAGGGGCTAAAATGGTTCCATTTGCCGGTTTTGAAATGCCTGTGAGTTATGAAGGCGTAAAAGCAGAACACCATAACGTAAGAGATAAACTCGGTGTATTTGATGTTTCTCACATGGGTGAATTTTTTGTAGAAGGTCCTGAGGCTATCGACTTGTTGCAATATGTTACTTCAAATGATGTTTCTAAACTAATTGACGGACAAGCTCAGTATACCTGTTTGCCTAATAAAATGAACGGTATAGTTGACGATTTAATACTTTATCGCTTTAATGCAGAAAAATACATGCTGGTTGTTAATGCATCAAACATTGATAAGGATTGGGAATGGATAAATTCACATAATTCTTTTGATGCTAAATTGAGCAACGCAAGTAATGCATATTCACTGCTTGCTGTTCAAGGTCCTAAAGCTATAGAAGCCATGCAAAGCTTAACAGAGGTCGACCTGTCTTCTATAAAATTTTATCACTTCAAAGAGGCCGTTTTTGCAGGAGAGAAAGATGTAATCATTTCTGCTACAGGTTACACAGGTAGTGGAGGATTTGAACTGTACATCAAAAATGAAGCTGTGGAAAATGTCTGGAACAAAGTCTTTGAAGCCGGTGAGGATTTCGGCATAAAACCCATTGGTTTGGCTGCCCGTGATACCTTAAGATTAGAAATGGGATACTGTTTGTATGGCAATGATATAGATGACACAACTTCTCCTCTGGAAGCAAAATTAGGATGGATTACAAAGTTTAACAAAGACTTTATCAATAAAGACAGTTTACTCAAGCAAAAAGAAGATGGCGTTGTTCGAAAACTCGTTGCTTTTGAGTTAATAGACAAAGGCATACCAAGAAAAGACTACCCAATACTTGATGAAGATGAGCAACCTATAGGTTATGTAACTTCAGGTACACAATCGCCAAGTCTTAATAAAGCTATTGGTTTAGGCTATGTTAATATCGGAAATGAAAAAGAAGACCAAACCTGTTTGATTTTAATAAGGGACAAACACGTCAGAGCAAAGATTGTAAAACTTCCGTTTTATAAAGGATAATTATTATAGAAAAGCCAACTTTTAAAAATATTTTATTTTGAGAATCCTTATTCTGGGGGCAAGTGGCTTTTTAGGTCAGTCGTTGTTTAAAGAACTCAATCCCTATTTTGACGTTTTTGGCACCTATCATACGCAATCATCAAATTACGTTCAAAACAAGAGGTATTACGAATGGGATGTTGAATCCGAACAAATCTCTCCAATCTTAAAAAAGACAGAGCCGGAAATCATAGTAACAACCTTCAAAGGCCCTTTCCCTGCGCAGTTGGAATGTTATAACGAACTTATTTCCTATGTGGTGAGAAATCGAAAGAAAATAATATTTATTTCTACCTCTAATGTATTTGATACCTTTACAAATTATCCATCCTACGAATACGACAAAACCCTATCTACCAGTGTCTATGGTAAATTTTTAATTAAAGTTGAAAATGCGCTGCTCAGGCTGCCTAATACTTACTACAATATATTAAGACTGCCAATGGTGTTTGGTAAGACTTCTCCCAGATTAAAAGAAATCTTTACACTTCAGGATTTAAACGAGCCTATAGATGTCTTTCCAAATGTTATTATTAATGCCACAACAGTGAGTAAGTTCTGTCAACAAGTGCATTACATTATCAATCAGGAATTAAAAGGGGTTTTTCATTTGGGTTCTTCGGATGTGGTCCATCACAAAGATTTGATAAAGGACATTTGCGAAATCAATGAAATAGAAGATCCAATTTTCAGAAATAATTACCAGTCCAATCAGGACCGCTACCTGGCATTATTACCTAAACACAACAAACTGCCCAAAAATTATCAAATTTTTATCGATGATGTGATAGAGGACTGCAAGGTGTAGTCTACTATCACCTTAATTCAATTTTTTGTGGAATTTTTTATATTTTTGAAAAAACCTTTAAGCCATTAATGAGCTCAACAAGTATTTCATTTGAACCTGAGAATCAGTCTATACATATTAAGGACGAAGCCAAAACGCAACACTATTTTTTTGCTGTGTTTGCTGTAATCCAATTGTTTTCAAACGGTTTGCAGATTTATAGCAGATGGGGCGAGTTTGATTCAACATTGTTTTATTTCTTTTGTTTGATATTTTTAGCCTTTATTGGATTTACTGTTTTCTATGTTTTTTTCAATTCTTATAAAAATATTATAGCTTTAAAAGACATTAAATACTACGGCGAAAAGCCCTTCCTATGGACCAAACTGAGATATTTAAAATTGAAAAATAACAAAATAAGATTTATAAATTACAGACAAAAGTCTAAAGCCTCAGAAGAATTTAAGGCTTTTCTAAGTGAATCTCAAATTAGCATAAAGTCTTAATTAATTCTTGTCGTAAACTACTACTCGCTTCAGCTTTCTTATTTTTGCAGCACATAATATGATATAATCTTCCCAGTGGCTTTTGTTGTAATATTACGCCCTATGTGATTATATCTTTTGAATATTTAAAAGAAATCTAAGGTATTAAAATGAAAAGAGTAGTTGTAGGAATGAGTGGTGGTGTAGATTCGAGTGTAGCAGCATACCTATGCAAACAGCAAGGTTATGAGGTTATAGGCCTTTTTATGAAAAACTGGCACGATGATTCTGTGACCATAAGTGATGAATGTCCCTGGCTGGAAGACAGTAATGACGCAATGCTGGTCGCTCAAAAATTGGGCATTCCTTTCCAGACTGTTGATTTGAGTGAGGAATATAAAGAACGTATCGTCGATTACATGTTCAAAGAATATGAAGAAGGCAGAACCCCAAATCCGGATGTGCTTTGTAATCGTGAGATCAAGTTTGATGTCTTCCTTAAAATTGCTGAGTCCCTTGGTGCAGATTATGTGGCCACTGGTCATTATTGTCGAAAAGATGAGAAAGAGATGGATGGCAAAACAACTTACAGGCTACTGGCGGGTAAAGATCAAAACAAAGACCAGTCTTACTTCTTATGTCAAATTAATCAGGAGCAACTTTCTAAAATCCTCTTTCCGGTTGGGGAACTTCAAAAATCAGAAGTTAGGAAAATAGCTATGGAACAAGGCTTAACAACAGCAGATAAAAAAGATTCACAGGGGCTCTGTTTTATAGGTAAAGTAAAGCTACCTGACTTTTTACAGCAACAGCTTAAGCCAAAAAAAGGTAAAGTTATTGAAATTCCTGCAAAATTTGAACAATACTTAGCGCCAAAAGAAAATAGCATTTATGACTATTCTGAAAAATTTGTTTATCATCCAGACGACGGTGTTGAAAAAGGTGAGCACAATGGGGCACATTTTTATACTAAAGGTCAACGAAAAGGACTAAACATTGGTGGTACGCCGGAGCCATTATTTGTAATTGAAACCGATGTAAACACCAATACCATTTATGTAGGTCAGGGCAAAGATCATCCTGGATTACATCGAAAGGGCCTTAAAGTACTCAATAAAGATGTACATTGGCTTAGAGAAGATTTGAAACTTAATCCAGGTGAAGAACAAACCTATTTAGCCAGAATAAGGTACAGGCAGCCCCTTGAAACTGTAAGGCTTTACCAGAAAAAGGATGCACTTTATTTTATTTTTGAAAACCCACAAACAGCTATTGCTGAGGGCCAATTTGTTGCCTGGTACAGCGAAGACGAACTTATAGGATCCGGAGTGATTGATTGATTTGAAAATTTAATAATTTTTAAGTTTTTTACATTTTAAAATATAGATATATGAAAAAGCGATTTACTAAATCAAGTTTAATTTTTGGGTTTGTTTCAGGTTTTTTATTTGCCTGTATGATAGCTGGTTTTGATTATTATAATGACGACCCCTTTAATTTTACAAAGTTTATTTTTCAATTTCTATTGTTTGGACTTTTTCAAAGTTTGATCATTCATCCTTTAGCCGAAAAATAATAATTTTAAATCTTATAAAATAAAGCAATTTATATTAGTCAAAACTTAATTAAAATCATTATCCCTTTACGTATAACCTAGCGCACTTTGCGGTTAAAAATCTCACGCAGATATCTTAGATATTCGCAGAAATTTAGATATCTTCTTAGATTACTATAGAATTATATACTTTAGCCCCTTTGCCTATAATCCAGCGCACTTTGTGGTTAAAAATTCTCCCACAGATCTCGCAGATATTCGCAGATTTTTAATAAAATGATTAATTTTCGCCAAAATAAACACATAACCCTTCGACTCAGCTCAGGGAAGCGCCTTATAAATTCATAAACTCAAGTAACAAAATGTTTCAAAACAATAAAATCACAAAACTATTCAATATAGAATACCCGCTCATTCAAGCTGGAATGATTTGGGCCAGTGGCTGGAAATTAGCCTCTACAGTTAGTAATGCCGGTGGTCTTGGCATAATCGGAGCAGGATCTATGTATCCCGAAATTCTTGAAGAGCATATCAATAAATGTCAAAATGCTACAGATAAGCCGTTTGCAGTAAATGTACCTATGCTCTACCCTGACATTGATAAAATCATTCAAATTATTATAGATAAAAAAGTACCTGTAGTTTTTACATCTGCCGGAAACCCTAAAACTTATACTAGCCTTTTAAAATCGAATGGCATAAAGGTAATTCACGTGGTGAGTAGTGTAAAATTTGCACTTAAAGCCCAACAAGCAGGAGTTGACGCTGTAGTTGCAGAAGGATTTGAAGCCGGAGGACACAATGGACGCGAAGAAACTACAACATTTACATTAATACCCATGGTAAAGAAAGCTTTAGACATCCCTTTAATTGCTGCCGGAGGCATTGGCAATGGACAAGCTATGCTGGCAGCTATGGTCCTTGGAGCTGATGCTGTACAGGTTGGCACTCGTTTTGTAGCCAGTACAGAAGCCTCTTCTCATATCAATTTCAAAGAAAAAATTATAGAAATATCAGAAGGTGAAACCCAATTGACATTAAAAGAATTAGCCCCTGTAAGGTTGATTAAGAATAAATTTTTTAACGATATACAGGCACTCTACCAAAAATCGCCAAGTAAAGAAGATTTACAGGATTTATTAGGAAGAGCAAGAGCAAAAAAAGGGATGTTTGAAGGAGATTTAGAGGAAGGCGAACTGGAAATTGGTCAGATATCAGGATTGATAGATGATATTTTGCCGGCAGAAGCTATTGTCAGGCAAATGATAGAAGAATATAATAATGCAAAACGCATGATCTGTAACATATAATAATTTTAAATCATGGGAATACTTAACAGATTAATGGGAAATGCCAGTGCAGTTTCCAAAGAAGAATTATCAAAGAAATATGCGCGTTTGTTCACAGACAGCGAAACTGTTGACTTTGGCTTTAAATTAATCAGAGATACTTTTATTTTTACAAGCAAACGACTCATTCTGGTTGATGTGCAGGGCCTGACGGGTAGTAAAGTTGAGTATATGTCATTACCTTACAAGAGTATTTCAAGATTTTCACTTGAATCTTCCGGGACTTTTGACCTCGACGCTGAGTTGAAAATTTGGATATCAAGCGCTGCAGAACCTTCGGTGAGTAAAAAGTTCAATAAGAAAATTGATGTTTACGAAGTTCAAAAATATCTCGCTGAAAAAATAGGATGATATCAGTTTTTACTGCTGTTCAAAATTTCAACTTCAAAATCAGGCTTAAAATGTATGATAAAGAGCCCTATATTTTCATAGTTGCTGGACATGAATGATTTGCGGTAACCAAAACGGTTTTCATTGTATTCAGTTAATGGACTAAGTGCTTCTTCACTCTTTAATGTACCTTCGTAGGCAAGCCTTAATAGAATGTCGTAGGTCAAATCGAAAGCTCTTAAGGTATATCTTGTCGGGACGTGGCCATTGTTTCTTATATAGTCTTCGATAATTGAGCTGTGTTCTAAGATATCATATTTTGAAATTGCAGTGTAGGTAAATTCTAAATTAGATAATGCTTTATTATCCACAACACTATAAAATGCTTTGTTCCTATCTGATGTCCAAAGCCTGACGTCATATTGTATAGAATCTTCAGGTTTTGGTTGTCTGACTTTTTCCTCATCTTCTTCTTCAGGATTTGTTTTAACATAACCTTCATTGTAGCGGTTAAGAAGCTTAACAACACTTTCAGAAATCCCTATTTGATCAGTTTCCAAAACTACCCAGTTTTCTTTTTCTTTTTCGAGGTGCTCTTCTATATCAGCAGATTCGACATAGGTCTTTTTTATCTTTACAAATTTGCCTTTTGGAAATGAATATTTGTATTTTTCATACTTTTCAGTGGATGTACTGTCTGTTACAAAAACAAGGTTTTGATTCTCTGTTCTAATACTATCTATCAAGGTAATAAGCGTCTCCGTTTGCGAACTACTTGGGGGTATGGTATTAAACACATACGAAGGTGGATTTTCAAGTTTTGTGATAGGTAAAAAAATTGGAATCTGAGTGGTTTTAAGCTCTTCAGTAAGTTTGAGTATGTTAGGATTAATTATAGGCCCAATAATCGCATCACGATCTGAAAATGAATTAAACATCAGGATAGAATCCATGACTTTTGGGTTGCGCTTTGTATCATAAACTTTTAGGTCTGTATAAATACCTAAAGATTTTGCTTTTTTTATAGCCAGCTTTACGCCTTCGTAAAAATCTAAAGAAATATTGATTAAAGGTGCAGGATTCGAATTATCTTTAAGAATGATTTGCTCCACATTAATGCTGTCACCTTTAAATTTTTGAAGAGAAAAGGGTAATAAAAGAGCTAAGTTTTTATCATTTAAATTTTGAACCCTGCTTTCTAAATTGACTATTTTTTCTGCCTGGTTTAATGACTCAATTTTTTCAGGTAACTTGATAACAGTCCCTTCTTTTAAACCGTCTATTCTTACAATAGGATTTAATCTATAGATGATATCTTCACTAATTTTAAACTCTTTACTTAAACTGTAAAGGGTTTGCTTTTTAGGAACTTTATAAAATTGTAAAGCCATATCAAGGGTCTCGATATCTAATTTGTCGCTATCTTTTTCACTTTTTACAATCTTAACCAATTGACCGGATTGTACTTCTATAATACCTTCGTTTAGACTATCAAAATCTTTAGCAGAAATTCCATATTTCTGAACAATATCCGATTTTTTTTCATTCGGCAGAACGATATGTTTAAAAGCTGAAAAGTTTGAGTTTTTTATACTTTCGTTAAAATCTACATCCTGATATTTCTCAGGAAGTTTATAGGCAGGTATCCTTATGACTTCTCCAGCCTGAAGTTCTTTCTCGTACAATTGTGGATTAAAAGCCTTTAAGTCTTCAATACTCACATTATATGTCCTTGAAATACTATACAGTGTCTCTTTAGTTTTGACACGATACCTTACAAAACTCAAGTCACTATTCTTCGACTTTGGTATTACAATCTTTTGTCTATCAAGAGATTTTACATTCTTAAGATCAGGATTAAAGCGGTATAATTCATCAACGCTTATGGCATTTTCAAGTGCAATACTTTGTGGTGTATCTTCTGGCTGTACCTGATAAATGATATAATTTTGTGCATGAATTAATCCACTCAATAAAAACACAAAAAAGCAAAGACCTCTTTTTAACTTCATATTATTCCCATTCTATGGTTGACGGTGGTTTTGAACTGATATCATAAACCACTCGATTAACACCTTTTACCTGATTAATGATTTTATTAGATACTTTTTGTAAAAACTTGTAAGGTAAATCTACCCAATCTGCAGTCATGCCATCAGTAGATTCTACAGCTCGTAAAGCTACAACTTTTTCATAAGTCCTTTCATCACCCATAACACCAACTGAATGAACGGGTAAAAGCATAGCACCGGCCTGCCATACGTTGTCGTATAAATCCCATTCCCTGAGCGCTTGTATAAAAATATGGTCAACCTGTTGAAGAATATCAACTTTTTCTGGTGTCACATCTTCAAGAATTCTTATCGCCAGTCCCGGTCCGGGGAAAGGGTGTCTGCCCAGTAAAAGTGGTGAAATTCCAAGCTCCTTCCCTACTCTTCGTACTTCATCTTTAAAAAGCATCCTTAAAGGTTCTACAACTTTCAGCTTCATATAATCAGGTAAACCGCCAACATTATGATGAGACTTTATGGTCACTGATGGGCCGTTGACAGAAACAGATTCGATAACATCCGGATAAATGGTACCCTGCGCTAAGAAAGTAACGTCTTCTATGTTGTGGGCCTCGTCATCAAAAACTTCAATAAAAGCATTGCCAATACGCTTTCTTTTGAGTTCGGGATCTTTAACATCTTTCAATGCCGCATAAAAACGTTCAGATGCATCAACACCTTTAACATTGAGCCCCATGCCTTTGTATTGATCAAGCACGTCCTCAAATTCATATTTACGCAACAAACCGTTATTCACAAAAATACAGTAAAGGTTTTTACCAATAGCTTGGTTAAGCAGTACAGCAGCAACAGTAGAATCCACTCCACCGCTCAAACCTAACACAACTTTTTCTTCACCAATAGTTTTCTTCAAATCTTCTACTGTGAGGTCAACGAACTTAGCAGGTGTCCAGTCTTGCGGAACCTTAGCGATTTTAACTAAAAAGTTTTCAAGCAATTTAAGCCCGTCTGTGGTATGGTAAACTTCAGGGTGAAATTGAATACCATAAGTTTCTTCACCATCAAACTGAAAAGCTGCCATTTCCACATCTTCAGTAGAAGCGATACGGTGAACATTCTCCGGCAGACTTTTTATAGAATCGCTATGTGACATCCAGACTTGAGAACCTGTATGAATACCATCAAACAAAGGGTTTTCATGGTTGATATCCTGTAAATGGGCACGTCCAAACTCTCTGGTATTAGACGCTTCTACTGTACCGCCATTTGCCTGTATCAAATGCTGAGCACCATAACATACACCCAGTAAAGGCATTTTTGCCTTAATTCGACTTAAATCCGGAATCGGTGCTTCTTCATGTCTTACCGAAAAAGGGCTGCCTGATAATATCACAGCCTTAAAAACAGATAGATCTTCAGGTATTTTGTTGAAGGGTTTGATTTCGCAGTAAATATTCAGCTCTCTTACTCTTCTGGCAATCAGTTGAGTATATTGCGAACCAAAATCTAAAATGAGTATATTTTTTTGCATGGACAAAAGTAAAAATTTGATTTTTAAAAAGCTTCAATTCTCAATAGAAATTCATATACAGGTGGTAATGTTTTGAAAAAATCTTTTCCATTCTTACATATAACTTTATTTTTAGACTAAAAATGCTGGATCAAATCTTCAAGGACACTATCAACGAACTTAAATTTGGATACTTAAAACGAAAGTACCCTAACAAATATTGCTATCTGGCCAGTATTTCTAAAAACAAACCGGTCAACAGAACAGTTGTTTTGAGAGATGTGACTGATGAAAATCATCTGATATTTTTCACAGACAAACGAACAAATAAGGTATTACACTTTAAGAACAATCCCAATGCCGAAGCTTTATTTTATAATCATAAAAAACTTTGGCAGATAAAAGTGTCAGGAAAAGTGAAAATAGTTGAAGACCAGGATAAAATAGACCATTATAAACAAAAGGTTCAGGGTTCATCAACGAAAGATTACACAACCCTAAAGTCGCCGGGTTCGCCGATTAAAAATCCCGATCACGTAGATTATGGCGATGAGCTCAATTTTGCCCTGTTGGAATTGCAAACGGAAAGTATCGAAAGCCTGCAGCTGAAAAGACCAAACCACATTCGTTGTATATTTAAAAAGGAAAATGACTGGGAAGGACAGTTTTTGGTACCGTAATATGATCATTTTTGTATTCTTAAACATTAATACATCCTAACCATAATTTTTTGACTTCAACCAATCAAACTCTCAGAGCTTAATTTTTACTTGTTTTTAGGATTTCTAAAAAATTTCAGAGTCTCGTGGAAAAAGCCGTTATTCTTAAGTGTTAATAATTTTTCATTCTATCGTTCCATTAAAAGTTTTATGCTCATTATAAATATCAAATCCAAAAAATTGCCATTTTAGAGTTCCGGTCACATAATACTGCGTACCCCTTTCAGGTTCATAAATATTTGTGACTATAGACTTAAAATCCCAGGTATGTCCCATGATAAGTCCGCTTACATGACTATAGCTTTCAATGGGTATATATTTATTATGTTCAACTGAATAAATGATGTCTAAGCTTATATCAAAACTCAAATTATCTTCCAGTGTAAAATGCTTAACATGATACTTATTAATATCAGCATAATTTTCAGTTATAGTTATTCGATTGCGATTTTCAGAAGATTCAGAATTAGCAGCATCAATGATTTGAAAAACACCAATAACCATAATTAAAATAGAAATGGTTTTGAATTTTGGGTTAAATATTCGTTTTCCTATAAACACAAATCCAATGATCAAAAAAATAAAATGTAATACTATAATTAGGTTTATTATCGACCAAATTAAATATATCATGGTTTTAGCTTCGGGTAATATACAAAGTTCTGAGTTTAATTTTTAGCCTGTTAGGACAGCTAATTTAGTAATTTTTTTGCCTTAAACCGCACTACAACATTTGACTAAAACTGTTTTAGCTTATCAGGAAATATAACAGAATATAAAAAACCTGGAAATTGGTTTAGTTCATTGTTGGCATTTCGTTGTTTTTATTCGGTTTTGTCTTTTTTATTTCGTTCGATTATTACCGTACCAATTAGTGCTACACCAATAAAAACTCCACTCAGAGAGTCAAACAATTCTCCGCTACGAACTCCTCCATAAATGCCAGCCAGTATAGAGGCTATTCCAATTCCGATTATTAAGGACCCTGTTTGTTTATTCAATTTTTTAAATTTATTTGGTTAGTTTGTATTCTGTTTAGGTGTTTTATCCAGTAAGTTTTTCTTTCCGTTCCTGATATTTTACACAATCCTGTTCTAAATATTGGCCTTATTTTGAGTACGTTTTTGCTCAGTTTTTTTGCCTTTCGAAAATGTGTAAACAACTATTGCTACACTAATAATTATGCAAATAAATAAAGCAAATTTAGAATTATCCTTTGAAACTAGGGTTACTCCGATTCCTATTCCTAAAATGAAAATAGCACCTATTAATGCAATCAACATTTTAGGTGTTATTATAACTTGTCCTATTTTTAATGGTTTTAATTTCATAAATCTGATAGGTTTATTTAATAGTAGTTCTCAGAATTCAAATGTAACAGAATTATTTAAATTTCGAGTGTGTGTTCCTCTATGAATAGCAAACGGTCTGTATATGGTGTCGTGGCTGACGATAGGAAGCCATGCACTATATACCTTGTTGTGTTTTCGTGCTTTATTTTCTTTCTGTTTTTCAGCGTTGGGGCAGACATACTCTTTGGCAAGTTTTGGCTTGTGCGGCTGCTTTGAGCGACTTGCCAATGTATATGGATGCGAAGGGTTGACTTCATAATCCCATTTCCGTTATCTTCTGGTCAAATGTTTTCCCGTCATAGTCAAATTCGCGTGAAATATCCTGTTGAGTCGCAATTCCAAATCGAGTGCACATTTCGTTGAAGACTTCCCTTATTGTGTCAAAATTCTCTTCGTTAGCAGTGATTGTTCCATTATTGTCAATGCTTGACACTTTGCATTTGGAGAATACAGAAATCCTTGGTGGTTTTCCTTCCTCCTCAATCAAAACGACTGGTTCCTTTGATTTCATTCTCACAGAAAAGTAGCTGCCATCTGGTTTAGTCAAATTGAAATTCATGTTCTTGTTTGACTTATGAAAAGTTTTGGCTCGATCTTTTTTTTCAAGTATTGCCATTGCTTTCATCAGCTTTTTCAGTTCGTCTCTGAACAATGGAGTATCAAGGTCATTATGAGCAAGTGGATTCAGCAAAGCATCTTTGAAGGTCTTTAAGTCAGCAAGTTCTGAGTAGTCAATTCCATCTTCAATACAATAGGCTTCCAGATTAAGAAGCATATCATTGAGTTTAGCGTCTACCAAAACGTGCGCATCATCTCTACTTGGAACTTTCCTGTATTTAGAAGGAAGTAGGTTAGAAAGACATCTTTCAATTTCCTTTCTTAGGTAAATAGAACATGCTGGGTAATCGTGTTGTTTGAAGTAGTCTTCCGCTGTTTGTAGACTTGTTTTTAAAGGTTTGAAATAGGGTTGGGCTCGCTTTGCCAACTCATCCTGATACATTTCCAGTACGAGCCAGTCTCCCTTTTTTCCAGAAGTCTCAATTTTGCGTTTCGCAAACTCATAGAAGGACCGATCATGCGTCATCATCAAAAGTTGATAATCCGCACTGTATCGATTGAGAAGTAGATTAAGAACGACATCCCGATTGCTCATGTCCAAACTCAAGAGCATGTCATCAATGGTCAAAAGCTTGAGCTCAGCTGTGTTGGGTCTGTTCGTCCAGTCTTCCAGAATTGCAAAGCGAATACTCAAACCAATGCTTGTCCATTTTGCTTCATTCAAAAATGAGTGTGCACGTTTAACGACATTTCTTCGGCCTTCGTATAGCGGAATTTTGAGAATGACCTTAGGGTCTGACCAATTAAGTTTGTCAGCTGTTATTCCTGCCCTAGCAGGCTCATAATCTAGTTTAATTTCAAAGTTCTGACCAAAATCATTTTGCAGAATTTCATTGGCTCTTGTCACCCTGTCTCTTAAGTAGGATTTAAATTTTCTATTGAATTTCTTGAGCTTTCGCTCATATGTTTGGTACTTCTTGTAGTCTTTCTTTACCGCTTCTTCTGGATGAAGACGCATTGCTGGGTTAGGATATACTTCTGTGTCAGGTTCGTCAAAGTCCTTTACCTTTTTCGGACCCTGTTTTATTTCTTTGTAAACATCACCAAGACTATTTACGCGACTAATACGGTCAATTATGATATATGGAAATATCTCATCCTCAAACCAACCAAAAAGGTCATTGTCTTTGGAGTGCTTGACGTGGTGCAAACGGAACAACACTCGATAATTGATGAAATCACTGGCCATTCCACTTTCGCGAACATCAGAATTTCCTTGAATTGCTGTTATCGTAGCATCTTCACCATTTATCAAATACTCTTTTTGGTTTCCTGCGCCATCATTAAGAACTGCTTTTACATATGGCTTTTGAGATTGGGCTGTTGTCGCATGGATATTCACTAAGCCACTTTCATGACCTTTGGTAAAGTATTCTTTGATTTTAGTTTTCCCATCTTCACCTTGCTTAAAAGCGCTCTCTAGCAACGTGTAGATTGCCCAGTATATGGTGGATTTGCCACTACCGTTTTCTCCATAGATGAGCAGGTTCTTGCCGCCTATTTCTAGCAGAGGACTTTTAGGGTCATGCTTGGGGAAGAACTTGAAGTTCTGGATATGGAGTTCGTGCAGTTTCATTAGCCAGTTACTTCATTAATTCTTCTGATAATCTCACTCCGGCTTTCTGACACTAAAATGCGGTTACGGATGGGGTTGTCTTTTTGCTGCAACTCGTAATACACTTTTTGGATGGCGGCCTTTTTCTCCTCTGGCCTCATTTCAGAAATGTCTGGGAAAGTTTTCTCAGTTATGAATTGAAAAACATCCAACTCCATGCCTTTCATCTCTTCTTCAAAATAGAGTTCATAGACCATCATATCTATGATTTCCTCAAATCGTGAAGAAAGATCTTCATTGGATTGTGATTCGAAAATGGGTTCTTTCTCCTTCCGAACGAAGAGAATGTAATCGACAAGTCTATTGAATACTGCTTCGGTTTGTTCATCAGGATAAGGAACCAACATAGGCTCCAATGCCTGTACACTAATGATTTGATCTCCTGTTCCGGTTTGAGGAGAAGTCTTGAATAGCTGATACAAACCTGTCTTAGAATTTAAAACGGCTGTCAGGAATTTGATTTTCTCTCCCGTGGCAATACAGGTACTATCAAGGCAATAGATTTCATCATCTGAATAGGCAAAGCGCATAATAGAACCAACCCGTTTCCAAATTATTTTTTCCTCTTTGAATTGATTTAGGTAATTTACTGACGGATTGTTATCTAATTCTAACCAGTGATGTTGACCTTGTCCTCCTTTATTTGTGCATTGACCTCTTTTTTCCAGTTTGGATTTATATGAAAACAAATGATTAAATACGGCAGGATACTCTTCTTCAAGGAATTCGTTTGAACCGTATCTAGCAAGAATTATCCACCGATTCTGCCATTCTGTTACAAATTTTACAATGTCTCTACCTTGTAATAGCGGCTTTAAGATATCCTTCGATGAAGAGTGTTCTGAAAATAGTTCATCCCTCTTGATCTCATCGATAATAAAAGCCTCATTAAAGCCGGTTTTAATACCAAAATTTATTTTCACATTCCAATCCCTTAGTGCGAGACCTTTTTCTACGAAAAAGTTTCTAATCTTCAAATCTGCGGGGCTTAAGACAACCCAGGCATCTTCACCTACATCATCAAGCGGCAATAAGTCTGTATCATCCAATTGTGCCAATTCAAATCGGTTGCCTATGGCTATTCCTTTCACATTGTTCTCAAAGCCATTGTGCTTTCCGACATAGATATTGGTGTCTACCGTAGCGGAATGGAAAATACCCGGTCCGAGATCAAGGATTTTGAGTGTATTGGTTTCAGAGAAGAACTTCCGTAAAGCTTTGCCGTAACCGCCCCGCATCCATTTATTCGAAGTGATGAATGTTAATGTTCCGTCGTTACTCAGTAGGTCAAAGCCTTTTTCATAGAATAAACAATAAATATCACCACGCCTACTAAAAGTATCGAAACCAACTTCCTCATATAAGTTGGCTTCATCCATCTTCTGAATCTGAATGTAAGGCGGATTACCAATCATCACATCAAAACCACCTTGTTCAAACACATCCATAAAGTACAGATGCCACAGGAAATATGGTCGTTCGTCTGTTTCTTCAAACTTGAGCAGGTTTTGGCGGGCTTTGCCTTTGTTTTCAAGTTGCTTTTGTCGTTTGGCTATCTCTTTTAGTTCCTTGCTCTTTTTATCGTATTCGGCTTTTTGGCTTTCTGTTAATCGTTCGGTTTTGTCTTGATACCGTTTTTCAAAGGTGGCTATCTCAATCAGCAATTGGTTTTCAAAGCCTTCCAATGATTTGTCAATATGATCTAGCACAATGCGGTCAATGGCTTTATGAATGCGGGCTTTTTCGTCCTTGTCTTCTTCCTTGAAGTAGTCCTTCACCAATTGCTTGATGCTTTCCCTTTTCTCTTCACTGAATCCGTATTCGGTTTCAGGTTCTTCAAATAAGGTCACATTCTTGACTGTTGGCGCTTCCATTAAAGCGGTCTTGCTCAGGTCAATACCTTCGTACTGTTCCAATAAGCTATTTCCCTGCATGATCTTGTAGTCCAGGTTAGGCAGGGGGTGAGGGTTTAGCTCTTCTACCACCAAAGCCAGCCAAAATCGCAGTTGGGCAATGTCCACCGCACCCTTTTCTATGTCCACTCCATAGATAGAATTTTGAATGATGTTCTTTTTGGTAGCAGCTGGGTTGAAAGGCTGGTTAGTTTTTAGGTAAGGATATATAAAACGTTTGGCATCAAAGATTTCCTGTAACATCCCAATCGGAAAAGCACCTGAACCAATGGCCGGATCGCAAACTTTGATGTCATCCAATTGCTGATTGACTTTGGAAGCATTGTCCCGTTCTGCCAGAAATGCTGAAACTGTATGTTGTCGAATGAAATCGTCAATGTCTTCGCGCTTTCCAAAAACATTATACAAGTATTGAATCAGGCTTTCCTGACACATGTACTGCACAATTTCTTTAGGTGTATAAAAAGCCCCTTTCTCGCGGTTTTCTTCTAGCAGGTTTTCAAAAATATGCCCGAGCATCTCTGGATCAATACCCACCTCATGATCGTCTGGGCTATTTTCATCAATGGTGAAATTATATTGCTCGAAGAATTCCAGTAATTCTTCAAAGTAGCGTGCCGGAAAATCTACTTTAAGTGTGGCCTTATTCTTTTCCGGCTCAAATAATCCACCATTCAGATAAGGAACATGAGAGCCATTCAGTCTTCCTTCCAACCCTTTAATATGAAATTCACCATTCGGTCGTTTTGTGTTGAGCGTTTCAAAGAACAACTTGGTAAGGCATTGGCTATGGAAGTGCTCTTTATCGGTAAACTCCTCATATAGCAACTGCATAAATCGTTTCTCTCCGTCTAGCCATTCATTAGATTGGGATGAACAACCCATCCAGCCTTTCTTTTGCAGAAAGTGCAGAAAAACAATACGACCAAGTAGTTTCTTTACAAAATCACGAATTGGTTTTTCCTTCTTGTTGGCTTCCTCTTTTTCGGTATCAATCAGTTCTTCTCGCCTAGGAGATTCTGCTAGATATTTCCAAAACTTCTCGTAGTGAATTTTATAGGACTTGAAGAACTCCCGATTCAGGGCTTCCACCGAGAATACCTGCTGCAGTTCTTTGATGTTTGCTTTCCCGGCTTCCTTTTTTGGAATAAGAGTTAATAAACGTTTGGCGGCTGTAGTACAGGCTTCATTCGGTCCGAGTAAATAAGTATAGCGTTTTGGTTTGGTTTCCCCTTTTATGAATTCTCCCGTTTCCATATCCAAAGCCGACCACTTGGCAATGAATGAGAAGCGATAATCCTTTTGGTTCGGGCTATGAAAAAAGACAATTGCTCCATGCGTAATGTCTTGATCTATATGCTTTATGGCAATGTCCCGAAGTTCTTTACGATTACGGGCAATGACTACATTGTCAGTTACTTCTACTTCAAAAATGGCGAGCGACTTGTCATCATCTAAAGTGATTCGTCCGATTTGCTTGCCTTGAACCACTTTTTCGTGTTCATCAAATAGAGCCTGAGCTTGAGAGAAGTATTGCACCTTTTTAAAAAACATGGGCAATAGTTCCTTCCAGTTGTTAAAACTGTAAGGCTGTTGCAGTATCCGTTTTAAGTCCTTTTCTCTCATAGTTATTTTACAAAACTTTCTGAAATGATGATTTCAGGATTCAATGACTTTTTCAATTTTGGTTTTACTTCTCCATCTTCATCTTGAATAGTCTGCAATGGATAGCTTTTCAGTATTTCTATAATCTTTTCAAGGATGATAGCTGGCTTCAAAGGAGACTTGTTTACCGTACGTTTCAACTTGTTGATGTCTCTTTGCAATCTCTGAAAGCGTCCTTGACGTATAGCTTCTTTTGCTTTAATGATCAAGCCTCTTTCTTCTTCATTCGTAAATGGCAAGTCAAGCATGGCGTCCAAATACGATATTGCTCGCTTTTCATTTGGACCTTGTGTTACATCGACTTTTTTATCTCTAGCTTTTTCAGCCTCAATCAAATCAGTGAAAAGCGAAATACCAGTTTGAACCTGTTCATGATGTTTCTCATGAAGCTTCACACCCTTTTCAACAGGTTCAGCTTCAAATATTTTTACTGTTTCGAGAAAGGTCAATTCTTCCGTTTCACCTTTATCATTCACCTTTACAAAAGCATCCCGCTTTTGATCTTTGATGTAGCAGATAGTTGATTTATTTAATTCATCATCCTTTCTTCCAACACGAGCTCTGAGTGGCAAATTCTTGATCTTCTTAAATAACCCCGGGGTTTCTTCTTTGATGTCTCGAATCATCATGAGATAAGCCAACTTCTCATCTTTTTCTTCCTCAATAGCTTGGTCGAACAATCCGAATGTTTCTGTCTCCTCATCAGGTGAATAGATCTGACTGTCTTCTCCGAGTGCTGCATGAAAAGCCTGTAGCTTCATGATGGCTCGTTTCTCCAACTCAATGTCATTGTTCACTTTGGCAGTAGGGTAAAAGTTAAAAACATAAACCTGCTTCGCAGTAGAACCAATTCGGTTGACTCGCCCAATACGTTGCATCAAACGAGTGGAATTCCAAGGCGTATCATAGTTTACAATCACATTTGACCTATGTAGGTTAACTCCCTCGGCAAGTACCTCAGTAGTTAAAATGATATCGAACTTATTTTCTTGTTCAGTTTTAGGAAGGTTGGCATCAAAGTTTTTTCTGATGGTTGGCATCCTGTCCTTTCTGGTCTTGCTGTCTACAGAAATGATGCGTTCAGGAATATGCTTGGGAAGTTCTTCCATCAAGTAATGAGTGGTTTCCTTGCTTTCGGAGAAAACGACCAGTTTGGATTCTGGATTTATCTTTTTCTCTAGCAAGCGGTTTTTCAAATACTCAATGAAAACATCCAGTTTGGGGTCTTCTGTTACTTCCTGCCATTCAGCGTTCAGTTGCTTTAATAAATCATAGTCCTGTTTCAGCCCAGGAAGGAAATCGTATTCAAAATCGTCTGGTTCGCAGATATCAATAGTTGGGTCCTCAATGGATTTTTCAATGATAAGCTCAAGAAGTTCTTCCTCTTTGCCCTCATTAATCATGTCAGAAACTGGAAGATTTGGAGCAATGTAAATCTTGCCATTCTCGAACATAGTGATCATGGCTTCTGTGGCGCGGAAAAATCGAAATAATGACTGTTTGAAAGCATAGAAGCTACTGTCTATACGCTTTACAAGCATGGTTTTCATGATTTTGGCTAATTGCTCCGAAATCATGTCGGCTTGTTTGTACTTCTCTTTTTTGTGTGGTTTTAAGAAGCGGATTGCCTGATATCTGAAGTACTTTAATCCTTGCGTTGTATGACTAAGCACATAAATTGTACGGTCGTACAAATCTTCTAAATGTGGCTCTAGTTCATAAAGGATCTTTTCTGGTTGCCGAACTGCTGGAAAATTGATTCCTTGCTTTTTTAAATCTTCTGAGTATAGCTCATGAGCCATTAAATCTGTTCTTGTTCTACGAACGGTGAGCGGTTCAATGATCTTCGTCCGGATTCTTTCGTAGATACGCTTTACACCTGTCTTGACTTGCTCAACATCAGGTTCATCTTTCAGCTTTTTGTAAGCATCTATCTGATTCCTGAAGAAGTGCTGTAGGTTTCCAATTTCAAGTGTTGAATTCTTGCTGTCCTGAAACAGATAAACAAGGTTGGCAATATCCTCTGGCTTGTTATTTAGCGGGGTTGCGGAAATAAGAATTACTCTTTTTGGAACTCTGGTTCCATCTGGCAAAATTCTCTTGGTGGTTGTTTTACAAATCTTTTGAAGCTCATTATACATAGTAGCCGTATCTGAGCGGAATTTGTGAGCCTCATCAACAATGATCAGATCGTAGCGTTCCAGACTTGTGAGCTTGTGAAGGCTACCGTTGGTTAGGATTTTGACATTATCGAGATTGAATTTCTCAATAGTTTCCGACCAGTTTTCTTTCAAAGCAGGTGGGACAATAATTAACGTTCTGGAGCGGTGTTCTGGAAACCCGTTAGAATAGAAATACTTCTTGGCAATAAGTGTAGCTACTATAGTTTTACCCAAACCAACCACATCAGCCAAAAAGAACCCATTATGCTTTACCATCTTAGCATATCCATCATTCACCGCATCAACCTGATAAGATAGCCGCTTAAACCCTCTTGGTAAATCCGAAATAGAATTGGGGTCAAACTCAATACTCTTTCCGAAGTACTCAATCAGAAATTTGAGGTAAATCTCATAAGGTGTATAATCATCATTGAGGTAAGTGTCTTTTTGAAGTTTCTCAATGTAGTCTGTATCAATAGGTACGGATTCTTCCCAAAGCTTTTCGAAGGTTTGAGTTGCAAAATCAATGTCAGAATTGTCCCTTAGCTCAACATTGAATTCAAAGTTTTTTCCAAGTCCAGCATCTGTTAGATTACTAGATCCTGTTATAACAGAACCATAGCCGTGATCATGCTTAACCTTTTCTCTGAAAATGTAAATCTTGGCGTGAATATTCTGCTTTGGGTGAACTTTGATTTTGACTTTTCCAGAGACAATATCCTTTATTAGTTGAAGCATTCCTTCTTCAACCTTTTTGTCATACTCAGCCTCCTGGATATTCCTTTTTACCTCTTTGAAGAACTCTTCTTGTGCTTTCTCTGCGTTTGGGTCAAATAGCAGCCCTTGTTGGTTTGCCTCAAAAACTAAATGGTCAATGTTGATACCGACTAAGATTCTGATTTCAGCTGCCTTCTCAACAAACTCTCTAATCTGGAAATACCCTGAAGCACGGAAATAACCAACGAGCGCATCAAAGAAGTGGATGTTCTTATGCTTGAATACGCCTTCAAGTTTATTGAGCAGAGTATTCTTGTCTTCGTTGGTAAAAAACTTTGTGCTCATAGACTTTTCAGTGTTTCATTCAGTCCGTCTTTCAAATATTTCAATCCGGTGAATTGAGTTAAGATCGAGTGATTAATGAATTTCACTTCAACTTCTTTTAAATCCCTTTCTAGCACTTTGGAGAAAATAGGTAACATGTCTTTAGTTGCTTCCCTTTCGTTGCGCTCAATCTTACTCAGAATTGATGTGTCAATGTCGAGTTCGGCAGCAACTTTTCTAAGTGGTAATCCTATTTTTTCTCTTTGCTCCCGTAGGTATTCTCCAAATGAATCCATCTTGAATTATTCGTTTAGACGATTTTGTCAAAAATATAAATTATTCTTGGATTTTGCTTTCAGCGGGTAGGGAAAATTTTAGCTCTTTTGGTTTTTTAGCGTTGGCTCTTCGTGTTGGCAAAAACCAAATGTGCTAAAATGTGCGGCTGGCTTTTTTTCGCATGAAACACAACGTTTGGGCTATGAGTAGTGCGAGCCAAAAAAGCTTTTCATTTTGAATTCAGCACAGACCCAAGCGAGCGATTTTCTATTTATAATTTTCATTGTTTAAATATATAAATTGCGAGCGAAAAATATGCCTTAACTTTCAAATTCATCCCATAATCCCGCATTACTTATAGCCTCGTGTTGGGTGTAGTTTTTCTATTCAGCTATTCTTTTTTTCAAATCCATTCGCTCGTGTAAAATTCTTGTAATTTCGATTGGTTTCACCTCTGATTTACGATAGAAAATAATATGTCGATTTGCTTTTAGTCCGAAAAGTTCAGGTTTAATTCCATCATAGTTTTTTCCTAATTCTGGATTATTAGCAATGTCTTGGCAAACATCCAGAAGCATATCGTAATATCTATCAGCTTTATTCTCCGACCAATTTTCGACCGTATATTCCCAAATTCCGTTCAAGTCAGCTACAGCTTTATTGGTCAATTCATATTTAGTCATTCTTTCTGCGTTTAGCTTTTAATTCCTCAAGATTTTTTTTTGGGTCAAAATCGTGAGCAATTCCGCTATCAATTCCTTCTTGTATAGCATTTCTTAACGCAATTACTTTACTTTCCTCGTTTTCCAAAAGTCGAAGTCCAGCTCTGATCACTTCGCTTACATTTTTGTATCGTCCAGCAGAAACTTGTGTTTGTACGAATTGGTCAAAATAATTTCCAAGCGATATTGATGTATTTTTCATTTTGTTTTAATTTTAATCAAATATACCAAATTTTGGTAAAAAATCAAATTGATAAAATTTCACTCAAATTACACCCAACTAGTATCTACCATCAAAAATACACCACTTTTTAATTATTTATAAATAAATACACTTTATCTCAATTAGAAATGACATTTATCATTTCCAAAAACACCATAAAATCTAAAATTCATAAAACTTTATGGTTTTTCCCTTTTTCATTAAATTGCATAAAAATTAATGTATGAAACCGAACCTGATCCTGATCCTGTTTTTTATTTGCTTTGCCTTGGCCTGCAATAACGATGTAGAAAAAGACATTATGATTTCTTCACCAAACAAAGTCAACACCATCCAATTTGAAATCAATGACAAAGGACAACCCGTCTATTGGGTGACGCGAAATGGTCAAACCGTCATCGATAAATCCAAATTACATTTTAAGTTTTTAGAAGACGTAAATCTATTTGAAAATCTTTCGGTTAAAAGTTTAGGTACAGCCAGCTTTGAAAAAGAATGGGAAATGCCCTGGGGTGAACAGCGCGAGGTCAAAGACATCTATTATGAATTAAAAGTAACATTGGTTAACCCTATAAACCAGGAAATCATACTGTACTTCAGGGCTTATAACGATGGTGTCGCCTTAAGATATGAGTTTCCAGAGATGGAAGGCCTCGACAGCCTGCGTATTGAAGAAGAACAAACAGAATTTCAACTCACTGAAGATTACACCACCTGGTGGATTCCCGGTGACTGGGATATTTACGAACACCTTTACAATACCACCAAACTTTCTAAGGTCAATGCTTTACAATATGCTGACCATGGTGATTTAGCACAAACTTACATTCCTGAAAACGCTGTAAATACACCTGTTACCATGCGGTCTAAAGATGGCTTGCATTTAAGTTTTCACGAAGCAAATCTTACTGATTATGCCGGAATGACCTTAAAGGTGGATACAATAGATTTAAAACTGACCAGTAATCTGGTAGGCTCTCAGCGAAACGATTACAAGGTGAAACGGGAACTGCCCTTTAAAACCCCATGGCGAACCATTCAAATCGCAGATGAAGCGAAAGACCTCATAGATTCTCGTCTCATCGTAAATCTGAATGAGCCTAACAAGCTTGGTGATGTCGATTGGTTTAAACCACAAAAATATGTAGGTATCTGGTGGGAAATGCATGTAGATAAGGCCTCCTGGGATTATGGAATGACTATGAATGACAGTGGTAAATGGGAAGACACCGGAAAAGCCCACGGCAGACACGGCGCAACTACCGAAAACACCAAACGTTATATTGATTTTGCTGCAGAAAACAACATTAAAGGCGTATTGGTCGAAGGCTGGAATGCCGGCTGGGAACGCTGGATAGGTTTTGAAGACCGTGAAGGTGTTTTTGATTTTGTAACACCATATCCTGACTATGACATCAAAGCCTTATCAGAATACGCCAAAAGTAAAGGTGTTGAACTTATCATGCATCATGAAACTTCTGCTGCCGTGACCACTTATGAAGAACAACTGGAACCTGCTTTTCAATTAATGCAGGACATGGATATGCATCTGGTAAAAACCGGTTATGTAGGTAAAATTATTCCTAAAGGCGAATACCATCATGGCCAATGGATGGTAAACCATTATAGAAAAGTACTTGAAACGGCTGCTAAATACAATGTGGCCATCAATGCGCACGAACCCATTAAAGCGACAGGCATAAGACGAACTTACCCGAATGCAGTATCCAGAGAAGGCCTTCGCGGACAGGAATTTAATGCCTGGGCCAGTGATGGTGGTAATCCACCTGAACATCTGCCAATTGTAGCCTTTACCAGAATGCTGGCCGGACCGATTGATTTTACACCGGGAGTTTTTGATATCGCATTACCTACTAAACCAAACAACCAAATCAATACCACGCTCGCACAGCAGTTAGCACTTTATGTAGTCATCTATAGTCCTATTCAAATGGCCTGTGACTTACCGGAAAACTATGAAAACAAGCCTGCTTTCCAGTTTATCCGTGATGTTGGCGTAGATTGGGAACAAAGTATCACTTTAAACGGCGAAGTTGGAGATTTTGTGAGCATAGCTCGCCAAGAACGTGAAACCGGTAACTGGTTTGTTGGTGGCATAACTGATGAAAATGAAAGAAGCATAGACCTGAATTTTGATTTTCTGGATAAAGGAAAAACTTATAAGGCGGTAGTCTACAAGGATGCCAAAGATGCACATTTCAAAGATAATCCAACTGCTATTGATATTGAAGAATTTGAAATTACATCAGATATGCAATTATCAGTAGATTTAAAACCCGGCGGTGGATTTGCGATGAGTTTGATGGAAATAAAATAATCGGAACGTAAAATATTTGAAATCGACTAATCCAAACAAAATCGTATTTTCGTGCTTTTGAAAACTAAAACATGATAAAAGCTGAACATATATTTAAACACTACGGTGATTTAAAGGTTTTGGATGATGTGTCTTTAGATATTAAATCCGGTGAGGTGGTTTCAATTGTAGGATCTTCAGGAGCGGGAAAAACTACCCTTTTACAGATCATAGGCACTCTTGAAAAAGCCGACAAAAATGCTGAAACAAGTATTGAAATTAATGCTGAAGATGTAACGACCTTAAGCCAGAAAGCATTAGCAAAATTCAGAAATAAACATATTGGATTTATTTTTCAGTTTCACCAGTTATTACCTGAGTTTACAGCCCTTGAAAATGTATGTATTCCGGCTTTTATACATAGAACGCCTAAGGCAAAAGCTGAAAAAAGAGCTAAAGAATTATTAGAATTTCTAAGTGTATCGCACCGTATTAATCACAAACCTTCTGAATTGAGTGGCGGTGAGCAGCAGCGGGTAGCTGTAGCAAGGGCGTTGATAAACAACCCCGATGTGATTTTAGCTGACGAACCTTCGGGAAACCTCGACTCTACTACAGCAAAACAATTACACGATTTGTTTTTTAAACTGAGAGATGAGTTTAACCAGACATTCGTGATTGTAACACACAATAAGACCTTAGCAGATATGGCAGACCGAAAGTTGGTCATGAAAGATGGTAAAATTTTAAGCTAATAATGACCAAAAAAGAACTCAAAGCATTTTTAGACGAAAAAGCAGATTTTTACAATACACCAAATTTTATAGATTCCGACCCTATTTCTATTCCTCATCAGTTCACTAAGAAACAAGACATTGAAATTTCAGGGTTTCTTATGGCAACCATTGCCTGGGGAAATCGTAAAAGCATTTTAAATTCAGGTGAAAAGCTTTTAAAGATTTTAGACCATCAACCCTATCAATTTATCAAGAACCATACAGAAAAGGACTTAAAAAGCTGTAAAGGTTTTGTCCATAGAACTTTCAACGATTTGGACCTGATGTATTTTTTGGAGGCTCTTCAACAATTATATATCAAATATGACAACCTTGAAGATGCTTTTGTTTATCATAAACAAAATACAGATTTACAAACAGCCATCTCAAATTTCAAAAAAGAGTTTGTAAGCTTCGGCGCTCCTAAGCGAACTCATAAACACATCAGCGATCCTCTAAAAAATTCTGCTGCCAAACGACTCAATATGATGTTGCGCTGGTTTGTAAGAAAGGATAACAAAGGGGTTGACTTTGGAATTTGGAATCAAATCTCAGCAGCAGAATTATCCTGTCCTCTGGATGTGCATTCTGGACGCGTTGCAAGGCAATTAAAATTACTGAAACGCAAACAAAATGACGCCAAAGCCGTCGCCGAACTGGATAAGAATCTAAGAAAACTCGATCCTAATGATCCAGTGAAATATGATTTTGCTTTATTTGGGATTGGAGTTTATGAAGGTTAGTTTAGTAGCTTTTAGTCTTTAGTCTCTAGTGTTTAATGTTTAATGTTTAATGTTTAATGTTTAGTGTTTAATGTTTAATGTTTAGTGTTTAATGTTTAGTGTTTAGTGTTTAGTGTTTAATGTTTAATGTTTAATGTTTAATGTTTAATGTTTAATGTTTAATGTTTAGTTGATAGAAACATATAGTTGTAGTACTATATCATTGTGAACTTTGCGGTAATCTTAGCGCACTTTGCGGTTAAAAAATTTAAATAATCTTATTCCACAGTTATCATATTTAACTTGTGAACGCTATTTAGGTGTTGATAGCTTAAGGCTTAAATCTCAAACTTGTAACTCTTGAACATTAAAGCATGAAGAGTCCTTAATGAATATACTATTGTACATTCTGTTTTTATCGAAAAGTATAATTTTTTAACACAAGACCCAAAAGGTTAAATCCTTTTTGCGTTGAAAAATCTTTCGGGTCAGATACAAGTTTATGAAATACTATTAGTCAATCTGTTAGCTTTCAGAATGTAAGTTTGGAATAATTGATTTATGCTCTTTGCGACCTTTGAGGGAAACTTTGTGCACTTTGCGGTTAAAAATCAAAATATTAAAAACTGAAAGATCTTATTTTAAAACAATGATTACTTCAACAAATATAAACCCCAAAAACAATCAACGCCATTTAGGGAGTATCATTTAATAAATATCATCCCTCTTTAGTCTAAAATTTTATTTCTAATTTCTTGGTGTGCTTTGTGGAAACTTAGTGAACTTGGTGGTTAATTTTAGAACATTTTTAAATACCCTTATAGAAATTAAGGAGCGCTAAGTTTGATGTGCTACAAACTATCTAAGATATTAAAAAACTGATTTATTTGCATATTGAAACTATAACTCATAATAATGAAGATTTTGAATCAAAACGGCCAATGAAGCACAAAACCTACTTGCTAAGGGTTACTAGCTAATGACTACCCTCTGCCAGTTAACGACAATAAGCTACCAACTAATGACTACATACTAATAAGCCCCATCACCATCATATTCTCCTTCACCTCTTTCTCCTCCACGTTTTTTGTTTTGATTAAACCTGTAAATAAAAGTGGCTGTTAACTGAGGTTCTCTCCATTGGAAACTACTTTCTCTGGTAAATGTGGGAGCAACAGTAAACCGGTCTCTAATTCTTGTATTGAATAAATCTCTGACATTCAGTGAAATGGTAGCGTTATCTTTCAAAATATCTTTACTCACAGCAATGTTAACACTGGTAATAGATTCCGTTTTGGTTTGAGCATTTTCGAAAGGTCCGCGAAAATTTACATTGGTCTGAAATTGAGTTTTAAAGGGTAATTCTACTTTAGCACTAAACCTTGAAGTTATACTATTGTTTTCTACTCCAAAATCCTGTCCATTAAAAAATCCGTCTGTAACAAACCTAAAGCCATTTACGCTCCAGTTTAGTCTCAGCCAGTCCGTTGGATTGTATAATGCTCCAACTTCAAAACCCATCCTTTGGTTTGTAGATAAATTAATTGGAATGGTTCTCACCACAACCAAACCATCATTAGTAGTCTGACCTGTAACTTCATCAATGCGTTCAAAAGCATCTGTTTCCCGCTGATAATAAATGGAAGTTGTTAAAGTAAACTTTTCTCCCCAACGTTTCAAGTAACCTAAATCAAAAGCGTTTGCAAATGCAGGCCTTAAACTTGGGTTACCCTGAAAGACATTTACACGACTGGAAAGCGACGGCGTAGGATTTAAGAACCAACCCCTTGGTCTGTTAATTCTTCTGTTATAACCTAGTGTGATGTTTTCATCTTCCCCAATTTCATAAATTAAATTAAGCGTAGGAAACAGACCATCAAATCTATTGTCAAAATTAAGATCTACATCTTCTCCCAAAAGTTCTTCAAATTGACTTAAATCATATTCTGATGTGGTTTGACCCTGAAGCTGGGTATATTCGTACCTCAAACCTAATAAAAATGAAAAGTCCCCAAATTTATTACCGTATTGAACATAAGCGGCATATACATTTTCATCAAATTCAAAGTTATTTGTAAGTAAAGTATCTACAACAAAATTATTTTCAGATTCTTCAAGTTCTCTGAAAAATGGTTCAACTGTATTTTCAAGATTTATCCTAAAACCGGCTTCAAACTGGGCTTCTCCCATAGGTTTTACGTAGTCAGCCTGTAATAAATATTCAGTTTGGTCCTCTCTCTGAACTACTGATTCGTCTGGTATAAACTGTTCTTCACCTGCTGTTACATCTTCTGTAATTATGGTTGGTGCAAATTCACTGTCTTCTGAATATTGAAATTCTGTGTCCAGCTCGTGACCCTCATTATCAAATTTTTTGTTGAAATTTAGTGATATTTGATAAGAAGATTCATCTTCAATTTCTCTTTCTCTTCTTAAGGTTTCATTGATTAACTGCCCCTCATTAAACCTACTTGTAAAGTTATTGGTCAAGTCATCATCTTCACCTGATCTCCCAAAAAAGCTTGCAGTAAAAGATGTATTATAATCAAAGAAATAAGTAGCTCCGATGTTATAATTAAAGTCTTGTCTGTTTCTATTATATTCTCTTGTTTCTGATATTCTATCAAATTGTCTTAAGGGATTATCATCTGTAAAATTACTATCAAAATTTGCGTTACCTGGTGGTTTTCTTTGGGAATAGCCAACATTTCCAAAAAAATTGAACTTTTCTGTCCTCCAATTTAAATTGGCTGCTGCTCTGTTATTAAGAGGTGTACCGGATTGTAATCTCACAGATCCATTAAATCCAAGCGTTTTATCTCTTTTAAGTATAAGGTTTATTATACCTGCTGTACCCTGGGCATCGTATCGGGCTGAAGGGCTTGTTATTACCTCTACCCTTTCTATAGCATCGGCAGGCAATTGCTGTAAAACATCAGTATTACCAAAACCCGCCAGTGCAGATGGCTTACCATTAATTAAAATTCTTACGTTTTCGTTACCTCTTAAGCTTATGCCGCCTTCAATATCTACGCTTACAGAAGGTACATTTTCTAAAGCTTCGGTAACAGTACCTCCAGCAACCGTTAAATCTTTACCCAGTGTGTATATTTTTTTGTCAAGGCGAACATCAAGTTGTGTTGTTTCTGAAACTACGGTGACTTCCTCTAATTCACTGGTTTTAAAATTTAATCCTATTGATCCTAAGTTTTTATTTGAACTTACAACTACATTTTTCAGGGTTTTCGATTCGTAAGAAATATATTCAAAATTTATATCATAGGTTCCTCCCTGAACTTTTATTGAAAAGTTACCATCAAAATCTGTAACGCTACTTTCAACTACATTTTTTGTCCCAGGTTCAAAAATAGCAACTGTTGCATATTCTAATGGCGTTTTTTGTTCTTTATCCAATAGCTTTCCACTTATTCTATAATTTTTAATATCGTAGACGCTTAGTTGATTATCATTTTTTGAATTTTCAGTTTCATTTACTTTATAGTTTTGTCCTAAAAGATTGAAACTAATAATTAATAATAGCCAAGTTGTTAAATATTTCATTTATATATTTTTTTACTTTGACCAATTATAATGATTGATGTTAAAAGCTCTGCCGTTAAAGTTGAGTTAAGAAATCATAAGTCCTCTTAAATATAACCCTTCAAAAAAATTAAAAAAAAACTTATTAGAAAGCGCTAATTAAAAATGATAATTATATTTGTGCTATGAATTTTATTAAAGCAAATAATTGGTGGTGGTCTCATAACAATAACTTGTCGTGAGATACACTTTATGCAATAATCTTAAAGCCTGTCCTCACGACAGGTTTTTTTATTTTATAAATATATGACCTATACCTTAAAAACATCTTTCAAAAAACAATTGGCAGATACCTTGACTCCGGTAAGCGTTTATTTAAAACTGCGCGATGTTTTTCCAAATAGCATTCTATTGGAAAGTAGTGATTATCATACCAGTGAGAATAGCTTTTCGTATATCTGCTGTCAGCCTATTGCAGAAATCAAGTTAAAACATAATGTGCTGTATCAAACTTATCCTGATGGTCATACAGAAAGCATTAAGATTGATCACGCAGAAAACTTAACTGAGCACATTAGTGACTTTAAAAGTAGGTTTAATATTGAAGAATTAGACTTCAAATTTATAAACAACGGCTTGTTTGGATACACTGCCTATGATGCCGTAAGTCATTTTGAAGAAGTTGAGATTAAGAAAAAAGCTGAAGATTTAGATATTCCTGATTTATATTATGCAGTATATCAAAATATAATAGCTATCAATCATTTTAATAATGAAGCCTATATTTTCGAACATTTGTATCCACAGAATGAAAGTAGACAGGATGAAATACTACAATTATTACAAAACCAAATTTTAGCTACTTATGATTTCAGTACTGTTTCAAAATCAAGTTCCAACCTTACTGATAAACAATATTTAGAAATGGTAAGGAAGGCAAAGCAGCACTGTCAACGTGGTGATGTGTTTCAACTGGTACTTTCCCGTAGGTTTTCTCAGGAATTTCAGGGAGATGAATTTGAAGTATATCGTAGTTTAAGACATATTAATCCTTCACCTTATTTATTCTACTTTGATTACGGCAATTTTAAAATATTTGGGAGTTCGCCTGAGGCTCAGTTGGTGATTGAAAATAAAAAAGCAGAAATTCATCCTATTGCCGGAACTTTTAAACGTACAGGAAATGATGCAGAAGATAGAAAACTGGCAGAAAAATTATCAGAAGACCCTAAAGAAAATGCAGAGCATGTTATGCTGGTCGATTTAGCAAGAAATGATTTAAGCAGACATGGCAAAGCTGTAAAAGTACAGAATTACAAAGATATCCAATTCTTTTCTCATGTCATACATCTCGTCAGTAAAGTCACTGCAGAGTTGGATCAAGACACCCGGAGTTTTGATTTGGTTGCAGATACATTTCCTGCGGGAACGCTTAGTGGTGCTCCAAAACCAATGGCTCTCAAGCTTATAGAAAAATACGAACCCGTAAACCGGAGTGCTTACGGTGGTGCCATTGGTTTTATGGATTTTAAGGGGAATTACAACCACGCCATCATTATACGCTCCTTTGTGAGTAAAAATCATAAATTACATTACCAGGCTGGTGCAGGAATCGTAGCAGATTCTAATGATGAAAATGAATTACAGGAAGTTTATAACAAATTACGTGCTTTGACCAAAGCCATAGATCATGCAGAAAATCAAACTAAATTTTAAATAGATAAGATGAAGAAAATTTTAGTCATAGACAATTACGATTCTTTTGTATATAACCTCGTACATTACCTCGAGTCTTTTGATGTTGAAGTTGACGTTTTAAGGAACAAAAGTATTGATTTGGATAGCGTAAAAAATTACGATAAGATTTTACTTTCTCCCGGCCCAGGTATCCCCGATGAAGCCGGACAATTAAAAGAGGTAATAAAAAAATATCATAAAACTAAACCAATTTTAGGTGTTTGTTTAGGACAGCAAGCCATTATGGAAGTTTTTGGTGGAACCCTAAACAACTTAAAACAAGTTTATCACGGTATTTCTACACCTATAGATATTATAGTTGATGACGAACCTCTGTACAGTGGTTTACAAAAAAATATAGAGGTTGGCAGGTACCATTCATGGGTTGTAAGTAATGATTTACCTGAAACTTTGGAAGCCACCAGTATTGATGAAAATGGTCATATCATGTCACTTCGACACAAAGATTATGACGTTAGAGCAGTACAGTATCACCCTGAATCGGTATTGACTCCGGAAGGGAGAAAAATAATTAAAAATTGGATAGACGCTCCCTAAATCCCCCGAAGGAGGACTTTTATCCTAAAAAATTTAAAAAAAGCCACCTTTGGAAGTTAAGGGGCAATTGTGATATGAAAGATATACTAAACAGACTAATAGCTTACGAAACGCTTTCTAAAGAGGAAGCAAGAAACATCCTGACACGGATTTCAACTGAAGAATTCTCAGAAATTCAAATTGCGTCTTTTCTAACGGTTTTCATGATGAGAAATATAACGCTGGCCGAGCTTGAAGGTTTTAGAGAAGCATTGCTTGAACTCTGCTATGCTTTGGACTTATCAGAATACGATGCTATTGATTTATGCGGGACTGGTGGAGATTCTAAAAACACCTTTAATGTATCCACTTTGGCAGCTTTTGTCACTGCCGGAGCTGGAGTAAATGTTGCTAAACACGGTAATTATGGCGTATCTTCTGTTAGCGGATCTTCTAATGTTTTGGAATACCTGGGTCTAACATTTAAAAAAGAAGAAAGCTTTCATAAACGCTGTTTAGACGAAGCTAATATTTGTATTCTGCATGCACCTCAATTCCATCCTGCGATGAAAAGTGTAGCGCCTATCCGAAAATCTTTAGCGCTAAAAACATTTTTTAATATGCTTGGACCAATGGTAAACCCTTCAAATCCGAAAAAACAAATGGTTGGTGTGTATAGCCTGCAATTATTAAGACTTTACGGGTACTTATATCAAAAACAACAAAAATCTTATGCTATAGTTCACGCACTGGACGGTTATGATGAAATTTCGTTAACACAATCGGCAAAACTTGTTTCACATAAAGAAGACAGGTTATTACAAGCAGAAGATTTTGGAGTTGAAGCGCATTCAGCAGATAAAATATATGGCGGTAATACTGTTGATGAAGCTGCAAAAATATTTACGAATGTTCTAAATAATGCGGGTACCGAAGAACAAGTAAATACTGTTTGTGCCAATGCTGCTATCGCTATTGCTGTTTCTAAAGATATTGGTATAAAAGAAGCTTTTGAACAAGCCCAAATTTCACTAAAGTCCGGAATGGCCTTGCAAAAATTCAAAACATTAATACAACTTTCTCAAAACTAAAGACATGCACATTTTAGAGGAAATCACAAACTTTAAGAAGCGCCTTTTAGCCTACAAAAAGAAGATAGTATCAATACAGGATTTAGAAAAGAGTCCTTTATTCGAAAAGCCTTGTATTTCTTTATCTGAATCTATTAAAAAATCTAAGTTCGGAATAATTGCTGAGCATAAGCGCCGCTCTCCTAGTAAACCACATATAAATTTTAAAGCAGATGTTTTTGAGGTCGCTCAGGCCTACGAAAATTCAGGAGCCTCCGGTATGTCTGTTCTTACCGAACAAAAGTACTTTGGAGGAAGCCTCGAAGATTTGATTTTAAGCAGAGCTGCCAGTAATCTTCCCTTATTAAGAAAAGATTTTATGGTTGATGAATATCAATTTATTGAAGCCAAAGCTCATGGCGCTGATGTCGTTTTACTTATTGCTGCATGCCTGGGCCCAAATCAAATAAAAGATTTTTCTAAATTGACTAAAGAACTTGGAATGCAATGCATTTTAGAGGTGCATAACCAAAAAGAACTTGAAGAATCTTATTGTGATTCTATTGATATCTTAGGTGTAAACAATAGAAATCTAAAAACATTTAGAGTCGATTTACAAACAAGTCACGATTTAATTAAATACATGCCTAAAAGCGTGGTTAAAATATCTGAGAGTGGGATCAAAAATGAAAAGGACATTTTAGAATTAAAAAAATCCGGTTATCAAGGTTTTCTATTAGGTGAGCACTTTATGAAATCCGAAAATCCGGGTTTATCTGCTAAAACATTTATAGACAAATTAAATCAGGAAATTGCGCTATGATTGTAAAGGTATGTGGTATGAACGATATCGACAATTTGAATGCAATTGCGGCATACCAGCCGGATTATTTTGGATTTATATTTTATTCTAAATCTAAAAGAAACTGTACACTTGGGGAAATTCCTGAATTTTCAAACACCAAAAAAATAGGAGTGTTTGTAGATGATTCTGTAGATTTTATAATTAGCAGACTACTTAAGTATAATTTAGATGGCGTTCAATTGCACGGCAATGAATCTCCGGAATACATAAAAAAATTAAAAAGCAAACTGCGCTTAGATATCGAAATCATCAAAGCTATTTCTATAGTAGATGCAAAAGATTTTGAACATCTAAATATATATCATGGACTTGTAGATAAAATCATCCTCGATACCAAAACACCATTAAAAGGTGGTAGTGGAAAACAGTTTAATTGGGATTTACTCAAGCATTATAATGCAGAAACTCCATATCTTTTGAGTGGTGGTATAAGCTTAAAAGATGCTGAAAAAATTGCCAAATTAAATAAGGAATACGACAAAATGTTAGGGGTTGATATAAATTCAAGATTTGAATTAAAGCCTGGTCTAAAATCCTTAGAAATGGTAAAAAAATTTATATTAAAAATAAAGAAATAATCATGGTAGAGAATATGTATGATGTAAACGAAAAAGGGTTTTATGGTGAATTTGGAGGTGCTTTTATTCCTGAAATGCTCAAACCAAATGTTGATGAATTACGAGAAAATTACCTTAAAATCACACAGACTGAAGAATTTCAAAAAGAGTTTGACTATTTATTGAAAGATTACGTCGGCAGACCGACTCCTTTATATTTTTCTAAACGTCTAAGCGAGAAATACCAAACCCAGATTTATCTAAAGCGTGAAGATTTATGCCATACCGGTGCTCATAAAGTGAATAATACGATTGGTCAGATTTTACTGGCTCAAAAATTAGGTAAAAAGAGAATTATCGCCGAAACAGGAGCCGGACAACACGGCGTGGCAACTGCAACAGTTTGTGCATTAATGGGAATGCCCTGTGTTATATATATGGGTGAAATAGACATAAAACGTCAGGCTCCAAATGTCGCGAGAATGAAAATGCTCGGAGCAACTGTTGTTCCTGCAACTTCGGGAAGTAAAACCCTGAAAGATGCTACAAATGAAGCCATTAGAGACTGGATAAACCATCCTGAAGACACCCATTATATAATAGGTTCTGTAGTTGGCCCACATCCGTTTCCGGATATGGTGGCCAGATTTCAGTCGGTTATATCCAAAGAAGTCATAAAACAATTGGAAAAGCAATCTCATAAATCTAAGCCTGATTATGTCATGGCTTGTGTTGGCGGTGGCAGTAATGCGGCTGGGATTTACTATGATTTTCTAAATGATCCCGAAGTAAAAATAATAGCAGTAGAAGCTGCAGGTAAAGGGGTTTCTACAGGAGAATCTGCGGCGACCTCTCAATTAGGCCGACAGGGTATAATTCATGGTAGTAAAACTTTATTAATGCAAAATGCTGACGGACAAATCACTGAGCCCTACTCAATTTCAGCAGGTTTGGATTATCCGGGAATTGGCCCGATGCATGCACATTTGTATGCTTCTAAACGAGCAGAATTCATTAGTGTTACTGACGATGACGCTATGCAGGCCGGCTGGGAATTGAGTCAACTGGAAGGTATTATTCCGGCTATCGAGACAGCTCATGCGTTTGCTGTTTTTAAGCAGAGAAAGTTTAATCCGGATGATGTAATCGTTGTAAACCTTTCCGGTAGAGGCGATAAGGATTTAAACACCTACATGGATTATTTTGGACTTTGAAAATTATTAAAGCTTAGCTTCAGTGAACGTTGTGTAAGACTTAGCGCTCTTTACGGTAAAAAGGGTAACCACAAACCACTCAAAGAAGGCACTATGTGCACAAAGAGTATCAGATAAAAAGTAAAATAACTTAGTGACCTTTGTGTAAACTTGGAGAACTTTGTGTTTAATTTACAGAATACAACATAATGAGAAAGAGATGATTTTTGAATCAAAAAAAATAAAAAATTAATAATGAACAGGATAACAGAAAAACTAAAAGAGCCTCAAAAACTGCTCTCAATATATTTTACAGCAGGATACCCAAAACTTGAAGATACTGTTGAAGTTCTTAAGCGTTTGCAGGATAGCGGTGTAGATATGGTAGAAATAGGACTGCCTTACAGCGATCCATTAGCTGATGGACCAACAATTCAGCAGAGTTCAACGCAGGCTCTGAAAAACGGCATGTCCACCAAAAAACTATTTGACCAAATCAAAGATATTCGTCAGCATATCGATATTCCACTAATAGTCATGGGGTACTTCAACCCTATGTTGCAATATGGCGTATCTAAATTTTGTAAAGATGTTGCAGATATAGGTATAGACGGTCTGATTATGCCTGATTTGCCTTACGATTACTGGCAGGAACATCATCAAAAAGACTATCAGGATAATAACCTCAAGCACATACAACTGATTACCCCACAAACTTCAACTGACAGAATAAAAGAGATAGACGAACAAAGCAAAGACGCCTTTATATATATGGTGTCTTCCTCCTCAACTACAGGCAGCCAGACTGGTTTTGCCAAAGAACAACTGGATTATTTTGAACGCATTGGAAGTTATGGCCTTAAAACACCTCAAATTGTAGGTTTTGGAATAAAAGATCACGAAACTTTTTCCCAGGCTACAACAAATGCTAAAGGCGCAATTATAGGGAGTGCATTTATTAAGATGTTATCTAAAGAAGGCCTTGATGGTATTGATAAATTTATAAAAAATGTAAGAGCAAATGCCTAATTATTTTTAGCCGAGTTCAAATGTAGTTACCCCAAAAACTTTATTTAAATCGATTTGCGGTTGGGAATCTGTGTACATTCGAGCAGTACTAAAAACCTTTTCCATTTCGTATTTATGAGCTAAACCTATAGCGTTTTGATTAATTTCTGGCGTGTCAAAATAAAATTTGGTGCCGGGTGAAAGATAATTTAATGACGAAATGAATAGCTTTTCTGCAATGAATTTGTCATCAGCAAACAGTGGGCCAATTTTATAACCAATATTACATTTCCTCAGGACGCTATAGCCTTTTAGTTCATTATTACTTATCGCTGCCAGTCCTAAACTCTCCGGCTGGTTTATCCACTCTTTTAAAAATGCAGGTCTTGGTACAGGAAAAAACTTTGAATCATATGCAATCAAATCATTGAATTGAACTTCTGATAACAGTTTAATATGAGAAAACTTTTCAAGCACTTGTTCCGCTATTCCTTCAAAACGAATATTGCTGTAGGCTAACTCAAATCCGGATTTTATATAATTATCCTGTTGTTCTATGACCCCATCAAGTCCAATATTCTTATTTGACAAATAGTTCAATGCTGCATTCCATATCGTTATGCCATAACCTTTACCCCTATATTCAGGCTTTACAATGTAAAACCCAATAAAGCCGTAATTTTCAGAATACGAAATTGCCGATATACATGAGATTGGTATTCCATCTAACAATCCAACAAAAAATCCATTAGGATCTGTTTTATAATAACATAATGCATCATAAAGTCCGGGATTCCAGCCTTCATTTTCAGCCCATTGAATGGCAATATTTTCAACCTCTTTCAATGTCATTTCTCGAATTACATAATTTTCTCTTGTCTTCATAGTTTTTTGTTCTATAAATTAAAGTTCTGAATTAGACATATATTGAATAATTCTAACTATTTGATATTGTTTATTTTAACAATCTAATTGCTCTCTGTGTAGCTTAGTGCCTTCTCTGAGTAACTCTGTGTTATAGCTTTACCATAGAGGAAACACAAAGAAAACACAGAGTCTCACAGAGTTATATATACTCTATAAATAAGAGATTTCGATAATCATAATATTTATGTGTCTAAGTCAATTAAAGATATAAAAAGTTTTTGTGTAATTATTTCATTTATGTCACTTGAATGTAATTTGTTTGATTCAGAAAAAACGAAATAACTATAACATACAATGATACAGTGTTTTACACAATATTCTCTATCACCACTTAAGCAATTGTAAATGCGGAAAACTATTTCGGTTTTCAGCACATATTCATTTATAATTTTTATATGCTCTTGTATATTTATAATTATTCATTTAAATTTAAACTGTTTTTTTAAACAGAAACCATTAACTACCAATATGAAAACTTTTTTTAAGAGGTTCTTTTCGATTCTCGGATTGAACACCGTGATAACTATTATCCTTGCCGTAACTTCAACTTACATTTGTATTACCAATGATTTTAAAATTGATTTCCCTTTAACCGTAATTGGTGTAGCTGTCGTATTCCCCATTGTTTTTTCAATAGGTGGTGCATACACCAGGCGGGAAAATGCCCTGCTGCAATACGGCATTATGAAAAGCATGGGGCGCTCTATCTATTTTGCATCGAGAGATTGGTTAAGAGATGATTATGAAAAATCCTGTAAGAATATTGAGGATTTTAAACTTAGGCTTTCCAGTGTATTTGTGCTCTGCGCTACTTTATTCAGGTCAGAAAATAAAAGTACATTTTCCAAAGACGAAGAAAATATTTACAAGGAGTTCAGCAATATTTCGAAAACCATCGAAAATTTAAGAGATCGAGGGCTCTCAGGAAGTGAAGTTTCGCGAGTCAATCAATACCTGAATAAATACATGATGGCTTTTGAAACTTTAAAACATATTTACCAATACAGGACGCCCCGAACATTAAGGCTTTACAGTAAATTTTTCATTTACGCTGTAATGGTTCTATTAGGACCTTATTTCGCACTACTTGCAGAAGACCATCATCTGTTTGTAGATTATTTACAGCCTGTCCTCTTCTCTATGGTATTTACAGGTTTGGACAACATTCAGGAGCATTTGGAAAACCCATTCGATCAAATAGGAGAAGACGATATAAAATTCAGAGCAGATAAATTCAAAGAATCGCTTATATAAATCAGTTTGAAGTTCATTTCCAGAATTTTTGAGAAATGAATCGAAATTAAAAGCTTATACAGATTATTCATAAAGTGTCACTATTAAAAAAATATCGATATAAACTACCCCTTCTGGTTCTTGGGCTGGTTTTTTTATTTTCTGCCTTAAAGAGTATTTCAGCCTATTATGAGGCAAAAAATTCGCATTTTGATGAAGCTATTAATAGAGCGAGACAACAATTAAAATCTGCAGCAAATGAAATAGATAAGAGGATGATCAGCTACGAAGAGATAGCTGAAAATCTTGAAGAAAGATTATCATCTTCTAAAATCGAACAAGATGAGTTAGAAGATTTATTGGAAAAAGGATTAAAAAAATATCCTGAAATAGATGGTTTTGGCGTAGGTTATGAACCCTATGAATGGTCTGAATCTAAAAAACTTTATGCACCTTTTTATATAAATAAAGATGGTGAATACAAACTTACCCATCTGGAAGATGATTATGATTATACCGAAGAAGAATGGTACACTCGACCCAGAGATAATGGAGCAGCCTGGTTTGAACCACCTTATTTTGGTCAGGTTGCCCAGACATTATTTGCCGAATACAGCATCCCATTTACTAAAGTAAAAGACAAAAAGAAAGACACCATTGGTCTGGTTTATATTGACATTTCGCTAATTAAACTCAATGAAATTGTAAATTCACTTGATCTGGGTAAATATGGCTATGGATTTGTGGCATCAAGAACTGGAAATTTTATTGCTCACCCCATAAGCGAATGGGTGAAAAGTAAAAAAAATATAAAGGATTTTGCAGAAGAATATAAAAATGAAAATATCCTCAAAGCTTTTAATGATCCTAAACAGGGTGAAAATGACTTTATAGATATTGTAAACCCTAATAACGAAAGAAAGTCAAAGCTAATGATGACTGAAATACCTTCGACCGGATGGAGGCTAGGTATTATTTATTCATATGAGGACCTACTTGGTGACAGTGACGAAATAAACCAAACTTTAATAGAAGTTCTAATATATGGTATAGGTTTTTTTATCACTTTAATAATCCTACTTATTGGAGGCATAAATGCCTCTGCAACGAAATTATGGACTGCTGTAACTCTTATTTCAATACTTTTTGTTTCAGGAATTGGTTTCATCTGGCATCTTACACTCAATAAACCTGTTGAAGCCGACCTTAAAGAAGACTCGTATATTATAACAGACAAATCTGTTCTTAAAAAGTTCATGAGGATTCAGGATAGTATTCACTTAACAATGCATGAAAAACTTCCTGACCCCATACCAACTGGTACTTTCATTGAAAATATTGAGTTCGTGAATGCCAATACTCTAGGACTAAGCGGCTTTGTTTGGCAAAAACTTGACTCAGTGACCCGAAAAACGTTTAACGAAGGCGTCTTTTTTCCTGAAACTGCTCCCGACGCTGAAGCTTTAAGTATAGAAGAAATCTACAGGGAGGAAGAAAACGGCACTTTAAGTATAGGTTGGTATTTTAGGGTTGCCATCAGACAAAAACTTGAATTTAAACCCTATCCGTTTGACAGACAAATAATAAACCTGAGACTTTGGCAGAAAGATGGCATTACAGAAACAGCTTTTTTGATTCCTGACATCGATGCTTATACCTTTACAAATCCATCCATGGCACCTGGAATCGTAGAGGATATTCCATTGAGAGGATGGAAACTTAAAGGTTCATATTATGATTTTGAAAAAATGAACTACAACACAACTTTTGGGGTAAGAAACAATTTTGCAAACAACGCCAGGTATGAACTTAACTTTAATATTGTTACAGAACGGAAATTTCTTGGCCCCTTCATAACAAACTTTATACCTCTTATTGTTATTTCACTATTGCTTTTTACTATAGTGGTATCATCTTCTAAAAAAGACAAAAATCAGAGTTTTGGCTTTACAGGTTTTGGTGTCCTTGAGGTTTGTGCTGCTTTTTTCTTTGTGGTCATACTTGCACATATTGACCTTAGAAATCTTTTGGGCGTTCAGGAGATCATATACCTTGATTACTTTTACTTTCTAATTTACATTAAAATTTTAATCTATGCTGTAAACAGCATTCTTTTTACCAAATACGAAAACATCTGGTTAGTGCAGTTCAGGGATAACCTCTTTCCTATTTTACTTTATTGGCCTGTCTATCTTCTGGTCGCTTTTCTGATTACATGTTATGTATTCTACTAAAAGAATAACACTGCAGTTTGATCACCTTATAGCTTAAACTGATGGATTTCCTTTACTTCGCCAGGTTGTAAATTATCGAGAAATTCTCTGCCAATTCTTATTCTTACAAGTCTTAAGGTAGGAAAACCAGCTTTGGCCGTCATTTTTCGAACCTGTCGAAATTTGCCCTCGGTTAAAGTTATTGAAATCCAAGAGGTTTGATTGTGTCCTTGTGGTTTTATAGGTCGTTTTGATTCTGGTAAATCCGGAGATTTGATTATTTTTACCTTACATGGTTTGGTTAAATATTTTTTCCCATTAATACTAATTTCAATACCACTTTCTAATTTCTTAACAGCTTCTTCAGTTACCGTTCCATCGACTTGTACATAGTACTCCTTTTCAATGCCGCCCTTCAATATTTTATAGGAAAGAGCACCATCTGTAGTTAATAAAAGTAAACCTTCAGAATTTTGGTCTAAACGCCCTATTGACATGGTGTCCAGATGAAAATCATACAACTCTCCAAGTAATCTTTTGTTTTTTCTTCTGGATTGGTTATTTACAAACTGACTGAGATAACCTATTGGCTTGTATATTTTATAATGCGGCATTTTCAAATTAATAAACCTTCAAACTTTGTTTTAATGTAAAATATACAATATTTCGACTAAAAAAATCAACACCGGAAGCTTTTTGTTGATACCAGTACATATAGCCGGTTTCAACACTAAAATTCGAATTAATATTGTAATTTAAACCAGCTGATAATCGGTTTTGATCAAAGACATTCTGGGCTACATTCTCTCCTGCATTTATTAATATTTCTTCTAATATCTTGGCATCCCAATGACTATCAAATTTAAATTTTACACCCATTCGCATTCTTAATCTATAGTTGGCAAAGCTATAAGTTGATTCTGCAGGTCGTTTTTTATAACGGCATTCTAATTTAAATCTGTTCAATAAAGACCAGTGTTTGTCTATTGAATGTTTAAAATTAACTGCCACCTGAGGTCTTAATTCACGAAATATTTCTCTTTCATCAGCCACCGGGTCTTGTGGTAAGACCATTTCAAAATACATCATAGATGCTGAAAGTGAAAAATTATTGTTCAGTTTGTAATTAGTACCTGCACTCGGAATAAAATGATGCTGTCTGAAAGGAAACATATAAGTCCTTTCTTCTATATCAAAATAAGGTGACCATTTTTCGCTGACTTTTAACTTTAAGAAATATCTGGTCCATAAAAGATTTTGATGTTCTGTGTTTTCCTGAGCTGTGAGCTGATAAGAAAAAAGTACCAATAAGGTTAGGATTCCATATTTTTTAGGCATGGATTCAAATTTAGGTATGCAAAGGTAAAGGTTTAAGGAAGAAGCCTTGGATTTATTCCTAAAAGATGGGTGTGAAAATATGACAATAAGCAGTTTTTATCTAAATAATTGTTCCCGCCTATTCTATCATCTTTAAGGTATTCAGTTAGTTCAAGCCTTGAAAATTGCTTTAAATATCTTTGAGCTAAAGGTTTATACGAAAAATGCCAGGGTTCAAATTTAAACCCGTTTCTATTCGGGTCATTTGTGTAAACCAGATAAAAACCAAAATCCTGACCATGACTGAGCATCCATTCAAAAAGCTTTTCGTAAACACCGTCTTTAGCATAATTATCCGGTACGAGTATGCCCGAAGCAGGTTTTTGAGCATTGGCATCCATGATATCTATTTCTGTGCCCCAATGGTGCCTTGAGGTGCCCGGAATAGCTGAATAGGTTGATATTATATTAAAGATCTCTTGTTCTGAAAGTTTCTGCTTTTTGTATTTTTTGTACTTCCTATTCCAAATCCTTAGCTGATCATAAAAATTACGATAACCTGAAACTATCTGTATTTTTATACCATCTTTTAAAGCTGCTTCATGCATTTTAAGAAAATCAGCATAAGCAATTACGTCTAAAAGTTTATTGGAACAGAGTTCAGGCCTTTTCCTTCCGGTAAGAAATTGTGGCAAAGAAGAATTCAAGCTTTGAAAATTTATGAGGTTAAAGCCTAAACCAGCTAAAACATTAAGCTTTAAAAACTCTAACCTTTCCATCAGTCTATATTTTTTTGTACATCAATATATGAGGTCCTACATCTCTTATTTCAAATACATCTCCAACTTTTAAATAGTAGTTTTTAGTATAAAATTTTTCAGCTGAAGTCCTTACATTACACCAAATCAAATTTGTGTTTTTGGATTTCATTTTTATTTCACCGTAAGCTAATAGTTGATTGCCAATATTTAATCCTCTATGGTTTTCTTCAACTGCCATACCTCTAAGCTGATAGGCGTTTTTTTCTTTAAAAAAATCATGAGGTTTTTTCATGAAACTCACACATCCTACTATTTTATTATCTAAAAGACAAACGTAGTGATGTGTAGATGCTAAATGATCGGCATCAAAATGTGCTGTTGAAAACGGTCTCTCGGCACGTAAAACTTTATGCCTGAGGTTTAAAATACTTTCAGATGCAACTTTTTTGAAATCTAAGTTCAATTTTACTTCATGAGTTTATCTACGATACCATATTCTATAGATTCATCAGCATCCATCCAATAATCTCTGCTAAAGTCTTTCATAACCCTATCAAAATCCTGTCCACAATTGTCTGCAAGAATCTGAGCGCTCAATTCTTTTGTTTTTAATATCTCTCTGGCCTGGATTTCTATATTCGAAGCCTGACCGCGTGCTCCACCAAGTGGTTGATGTATCATAACCTTTGCATGAGGCTGAATATATCGGTGACCTTTTTCACCAACTGATAAAAGTATAGAGCCCATAGATGCAGCTAAACCGGAACAGATGGTATGCACGGGACTCTTAATTGATTTAATGGTATCATATATGGCAAATCCATCTGTAACGTATCCACCTGGACTATTTATAAATAGTTGGATAGGGTCATTGCTTTCTAAATCCAAATATAGAAGTCTATCGATGATATGTTTTGCACTATCCCCGTCAACCTGACCATTCAGAAAGACTTTTCTGGTTTCTAAAAATTTTAAATCAATGAGATCTTGTACTTTAGCTATTTTCTTTGACATGTTCTAAATTTTGACTGCTAATTTAAGATTTATCTTAAAATTCGACTTTACTTTAAGGGAGTTTTAATGCTCTTTTTTATAAGCAATGGCTTTGATTTCGATCAATAAATGTGGATGGGGCAATTGATGTACGGCTACGGTTGTTCGCGTAGGGCCATTTTCATAATCAAAGAAATCTGCATATACTTCGTTATAGCCTTTAAAATCATTCATGTTTACTAAAAAAGACGTAATATCTACTATGTCTTTCAAAGACGCACCTTCCTCTTTCAAAATACCGTCTATATTTTCTAAAACGGCCTTGGTTTGTGCTTTAATGTCAAGATTTGTTGTTCCCATTTCATCAACCTCTACGCCTTCAAAAGTATTGTCAGGACGTCGAGAGCTTGTTCCCGAAACATAAATAAAGTCACCAACCCGTTTTACGTGAGGAAATTTACCTCTTGGTTTAGCTTTACCTTCTATAACTTTACCTTTCATCACTATTTTTGTTTAGTTTCCCAAAGCCAGGCGTCTTTAAGCGCATCAGCCATTGTTCTTTTTGCTTTCCAGCCTAAGCCTTTTTCGGCTTTTGTTGTATCGGCATAAGCAGAAACAACATCACCCGGACGTCTGTCTGCTATTTTGTAAGCTAATTTCAGCTGGTTGACCTCTTCAAAAGTTTTTACAACATCTAAAACAGAATTTCCGTGACCTGTTCCCACGTTAAAAACGTCATATTTTTCATTGTAATCTTTTTCTAATAGTTTCTCGAGCGCAACAACGTGTACTTCTGCCAAATCCATAACATGTATATAATCACGTACACAGGTCCCGTCCTCTGTAGGATAATCATCTCCAAAAACAGAAAGCTCCTTTCTTTTTCCTGCAGCAGTTTGGGTCACAAATGGCACCAAATTTTGTGGTACACCAATGGGGAGCTCACCTATCAGTGCTGTTGGGTGTGCACCTATGGGATTAAAATACCTTAATGAAATGGCTTGCAGATCTGCACCACTATTGATATGATCCTGTATGACTTCCTCGTCAATTTGTTTTGTGTTCCCGTACGGAGAATTGGCTTGTTTTACAGGAGCATCTTCAGTAATTGGCAATTTATCGGCCTGACCATAAACTGTACAGGAAGAACTAAAAATAAGCTTTGGACTATTCAGTTTGGTCATCTCTCTGAGTAAATAAACCAAAGCAGCTACATTATTTTCATAATAATCGAGCGGCTTTTGTACACTCTCGCCAACAGCTTTAAAAGCGGCAAAGTGAATAACACCTTCAATATCCAGATGTTTAATAAAAAAATCGCGTAACTCAGCTTTGTTGCGTATATCTACTTTATGAAATTCTGGTGTTTTTCCTGATATTCTGGTTATCCCTTCCAAAACATCTAAGGTTGTATTAGACAGATTATCTATAATCACAACTTCGTGACCTTTTTCCTGCAATGCAACAACGGTGTGAGACCCTATATAACCTAGACCGCCAGTAACGAGAATTTTCATCAGTATTTATTTAAGAAATTTTGCACAATTTAAAGATTTTTTAGTTTAAAATCATTGTAGAATATGACAAATAATAAAATCAATTGATATCTTTGGGGTAAATATCAAAACATGGCTTTAACACCTTCTAATATGATTGATCTGGGCACTAAAGCTCCGGATTTTAGATTGCTTAATGTAAAGAACAAACAGTTTGTGGAATTTTCTGATGTCAAAGGAAAGCACGGTACTGTGGTCATGTTTATTTGCAATCACTGCCCTTATGTAAAACACGTTAATGATGAGATTGTTCGTGTCGCCAATGACTACAAGGTGACAGGTTTTGGCTTTGTAGCTATTTCCAGTAATGATGTCGAAAACTATCCGCAGGATCATCCCGATAAAATGCTAGAGGTTGCAGAAGCAGAAAATTACCCTTTCCCTTATTTGTATGATGAAACACAAGAAGTCGCAAAGGCTTATAATGCTGCCTGTACTCCTGACTTCTATGTGTTCGATGACAATGATGAATTATTTTATCGCGGTCAACTGGACGATTCAAGACCTAAAAACGGAATCCCATTAAATGGAAGAAGTATTCGCGAAGCTTTAGATGACATTCTGAATAACAGGGATTACCCTAAAATCCAAAAGCCCAGCATGGGATGTAATATCAAATGGAAGGAGAAATAGTTTTTTAGTTTCTTGTTTCTGGTTTCTGGTTTCCAGTTTACGGTTTCTAGTTTCTAGTTCCTGGCACCGTTTTGTAATTTATACTTTTTAATTCGCACTCTCTACTTTGTACTTTTTACTTCGTACTCTGTACTTTGTACTCTTTACTCTGTACTTTGTATTTTGTACTTTGTACTTTTTACTTTTTACTTTTTACTTAAAAATTTCAATTTTCGCTCAGCCTTAATATGACTGTTTTCACATCTTTCTCTTCAAAATAACCCATTAGCTTCAAAAAGGTTTTTGTCAAAAAGGTTTTTGGATTTCTAATAAGTAAACTCAATTTTAAAACCAATTCATCCAACTCTCGGATGGCGATTTCTTGATTTGAAGGACCTAAACTCCAAAATAAATTTGCTGAATTCCAGGCTTGTGTTCGTGCTTTCCGCATGCTAAAATCTATGATTTTTTCATCTGAATTTTTACCAATCCAATCGAGTAAAAACATGAAAGGTGAAACTCTGCTCAATCTTTCCTGTAACTCGTTGGTAATTTGGAAGAGGATATCATTTACTTTATCGAAATCTTTTTCTATAGCCCTTATGTCTTTTCCCTGCATGGTCTCTGCGGCGGCAATAGCCAAATCAAGATTAATATGGGCATTCATTCCAAAAAGTACATGTTGAATGATTGTAAGCTCATGATCAGAGGCCTTGAAAGCAAAAGCCCATGATCGACTTACTGATTTATAGTCCTTATAATCCTGGTATGCTTTTAAATATAAATTGGCGAAAATGATATCAAACTTTTCCATTCTTTGATTGTCTTCAAAATTATTTAATTCAATTTCTTTGGCAATTTCGGCTGTGGTTCTCCGGTAAACGTAGGCAAAGAAGCCTAACCTGCTGTTTTCAGCAATAGATTCCTCTAAAATTTTATCTAATTTGATTATAACATCTTGAATAGACTGTTCGTAAGGCATAATTATGCGGTTTCAATCAAATGTAAACTAAAAAATCATTGACTCAGGAATCATTTCCATTATTTTTCTTCCAAACCAGTTCTCTGGTAAATCTGAATATGATCAAAACGCTTAGAAAGGCAAAGGGCAATGAAAAGATTATAAGTATTTTGCTGACGGCTGATAAAACATTTTGCTCCGGAAGCGCGTGGCCAAGTATCAGAAATGCTAAACTTAATAGTATGCATACAATTGCCCAAACCACTTTATGTGAATTTGCAGGATTAGTTTTTCCATGATCTGAGAACATACTCAACACAAACAAACCGGAATCTAAAGAAGTGATTAGGAATCCAAATAAAAGTACTAAAACTACAACCTGAGTAAACTCAGGCCAGTGTAGCATGCCCAAAAAAACCGATAAAGCATCAAAGGCAGAATTTAATTCTCCGGCATCGATTAAATTTTGTTCTATCATGCCTATTGCAGAAGATCCAAATACACTGAACCAAAAGAAACTGGCTATAGCTGGAATAAATACGCTGCCCAATACAATCTGCCTAATTGTACGCCCTCTTGATATTCTGGCTATAAACACTCCTGTAAAAGGTGCCCATGCCAACCAAAAAGCCCAGTAGTAATAAGTCCAGTCGGTTAAGAACTGCTTACCGGGGTCATGTTCTCCTAAGGCCAAGCTCAATTGAATAAAATCTTTGATGTAATACCAAAAAGAAGTAACAAAGTCTTTGAGAATCAGGACAACATCTCCTTGAAAAAAAACAAAAAGCAACAATAAGGTTGTGAGTAAAATATTAAAATTAGATAATCGTTTTATGCCTTTGTCCAGGCCTAAGAGCGAGGAAACTGTCCCACATAGAAATACAACAAGAACAATGATCAATACCGGTAAAAAAGAATTTGGTAAAGGCATGAGGATTTCTGCACTCTCCTGAATCTGTTTAGCCCCAAGTGCGGTTGCAGAAACGATGCCAATGATGGTGGTCAGCAGCGTCAGGCTATTGACACTATTTGCCCAAAAATTGGTTTTTGCTTTAGTAAATAAATAACTTAACTGAACCGGTTTTTTAAGGTTAAAAATCAAATGTCCAATTACAAGCGCAAAAACCGTATAGAACGCCCAGGCAGTAAAACCCCATTGGAAAAAAGTATATTCCAAAGCAATAATTTTGGAAGAAGCTGAAGTGTCTATCGGTGGGTTTTGAAACATATACACTGGTTCCTGTACTGCTCTGAACAATATTCCCGCACCCATTCCGGCAGAATACAGCATAGCCACCCAAGACCAAAAGGAAAATGCAGGCTTTGAAGTCCCAAGACGCATTTTACCAAAGGGCAAAATGGCGATGCTTAAAGTGAATATAACAAATATTAAACCTAAAATAAGATAAAACTGTCCGAAAATATTTCGAATACCAATTGAAATCAAATTCAAATAACGAAAAACGATTCTGGGGTATAATGCAATTAAAATTACTAAAATGGCAATAATAATGAAGTAAACGAGAAAACTAGTTCTTATTTTGAAATATAAATAGTTCAAGATATTTCTAATAATTTATGCTTACACTTTATCTGATATTTACTTAACATAGATTATAAATAAGAGAAAATAAAATTGTAATTCATTACCAAATATAGATAAATAATTATTTGGTAAGTAAAACGAAAACATTACCTCAATTGTTTTGTTATTAATTCCATAATCTTGTTTAGTCAAAAATTGAAATTTAATTAGATAATGAACACAAATACTAAAAAAATCATTATTATCTAAATGTTATTTTATCTTGAATAAAATATTAATTACTCATTATTATAGTGTATTTTTTGCGTATTTCATAAATATTTGATATATTTATTGAATACTTAACTTTTTAACTTTAAAACACTTAATTATGAGTAAAGATCCAAATTTAACGATTGGGGCAATTAACCCCTATGCACTTACCGAAACTATTCTTGGTAGAAAAATTGACTGGAAAAAAAGGAGTTCCGTAAAATTGATGGAAGATGCCTTGGAAACTGATTATAATGAACTTTTTGACATGAAGTTCAATTCACCAATTTTTGCTGGGCTAAAGTTGAATAAAGACAACATGCCAGAACCTTTAAAAACTTCCGAAATTAAAATTAGATCTGCTGATGAATCAGAAACACCTGATATTTCAAGATTTAAGAAACTTGGTGAACTTAAAGAGCTAGGATTTAAAAACTTAGATAATCTAAGAATTAACTCTGGTGGTTTAAGCAGAGGCAGACTAAATTTAAAATTAGATATACCTAAGTTAGACAATACATTATCAAAGTCAAGGATAAGTGAAACTATGGCCTCATTTATCTTGAATAAAACCGGAAATTCAAAAGAATGGACTCCCCCAAATGGCGAATGGGTAGATAAGGGAGATTTTTTTGAAGATGTTGTTGAATATTCTGATCCTATTCAGGGTTCTGTTGCTAATTGCTACTTTATTGCTGCCTTGAATGCAGTTGCATGGGCAGATCCTTACCGAATTATCCACAGGAACAGACCAACGACTACAGGAGAAACAGCAAGAATGAATGCTATTCAGTTTTATTCAAAAGGAGGTAATAAAGATGCGCCTACTAAACTTGTTGAAGTTAGTGACAAAACATTAGTGAATTCGAATAATAATAATTGGATATACTGCCGTTCCTCGGATAATAATGAAATTTACCCTGCGCTTTATGAAAAGGCTTTTGCTAAGTGGATCACAAAAACAGATTCTGATAAACCAGACATTACAGCTACGGCCTGGGGCAATTGCGCAAAAGCAACTGCTCAACTTAATAATAAAACACCGCATTATTATAATACGAGTTCAAGAACAGGAAGTCAGCTTTGGTCTATCGTAAGGGCACATTCTAGATCCAGAAAAACAATCCACCCCATGACAGCATGGACTTATGGTTCATCTGATAAAACCTATACAGGTACTAATGTAGTTGCAAGTCATTGCTACACCATACTAGGTTGGTCTTACATTAGGGGAAAAAGATATATCGTCTTAAGAAACCCATGGGGTGTAACAGAACCTGCTGGACTTAATACTTATCAGGGTCTAATCTCATTCTTTGATGGTAGTTTCTGGAGACCTATACAAATGACAGGCAATGATGGTGTTTTTGCCTTGGAGACAAACTCATTTAAGGTGCTTTTTGCAGGAATAGGTGTTGCAAAATAAAATTAAAAAACCTTGATCATTTATTCAATCCTCAATTAGGAAATACTTAGTTGAGGATTTTTTAATGTACCATTTTGACGGAGTTAATATTCCCACTATAATCGTATTCTTTTACTGAATTTTCTGGGTCAACAATCCATTCACCGTCAACAATAAACTTATAGTGGTGTTTTCCTCCCGTTAAATTAATTGAGGTTACCCAGGCTGTATCAGTTTTAGTCATTTTAAGTTTGTGTTCATTCCAGCTGTTAAAACTACCGCTAAGAATAACTTCATCTGCATCTTCATAGCCTTTTAAAGTGAAGTTAACTGCTGTTTTTACGGTTATGACAGAATTATATCCACCAAACTCATTATTAACCTTATGCGGATTATTGGGGTCGGTTATCCAGTTCCCGTCAACAATAAACTTATACTGATATTCCCCTGGATTAACTTTCAATTTTATACCCCAACCAAGATCTGTTTTTTGCATTTTAAAAACCTGCTCATTCCAGTTGTTAAAAGAGCCACTTACAACAACCTGTTCTGCATTCGGGTATCCCTTTAGATTAAAGAAAACGTTTCCTTCAGCACTTGGAAAAGCTGAATATATTTGCAGGTTTTTAGTATGTAAAAAGAAACCGTATTTATCATAAGCCTGAACTGTATTTTTGAAATTGTCTTCAGGTTCTGCCCAATATTCGCCGTTAATCACATACTTAAAGGCGGTTAACTTCTCGTAATTAAAATCATTAAGGTCTTTAGATAGCTCATATCTGAAATCATCTATTTTTTTGAGATTCCATTTTTCTAAAGCCCACTTATTAAATTCGCCTGCTACGCTTACAGATTCAATTGAAATTTGTTCAGAATTTAAAGACTCATTGTTGTAATTTGAAGTAAACCAGTCATAATCTCTCACATCAAAAACAAAATGTATGGAGTCATTTTTTACATAATAGCCCAAGTCCTGTGAATAGCCTTTAAATTGAAAAAGGATGATAAGCCCTAAAATGATATGTAAATATTTTAATTTCATTGATCTGTCGTCGGGAAATTTACAAAATATAAGGTTTCTTTTTGATAATTTATAATCGTCCTTCTTTGTTTGAAAAATTCATAACCCAAAACTCCGTCAACCCTAGTACCAAAAGCTTCGTAAGAGTTTGATAAATTAGTGAGCATGGTATTCATCGCATTAAAAGATTGGTCTCCAATATCTAAATATTTCAATAACCCTGCCATTACTTCTATACTTTTTCCTCCGGCACCTGACAAATTCAGCTTTCTAACCGGATGAAATTGGTCCGGGTTTATTCTAACAAATCTACTATTGATTTGATTGTACTCCGCACCGGTATCTAAACAAAACTTATAGCTTCTGCCATCAATATCAGTTTCTAAAATGATACTGTGATGCTTCAAACTGAATGCCAGACGACTTTCAATTTTTTCTAAATACACTTTATCGTCATAGCGCTTGCCGTTCTTACCTACCTTAGACATAGTGATTTGATTAAGATAAAGGTCTATAAACAATTCGTAGTCTTTGAGAAAGTTGTACCCTATGATGCCTAAAAGTTTCATTTTTTTGGACTTTTCTATGTGCGATAAATCTATAACATCAGAATTTTTGTCGGTCCATTCTAAACCAGCAATGCTAAAGTTCTCTAAATGTCTTCGAAAGGATTCATCTATACTACCATCAACGCCATATCGGTCAGATGTTCTGGATCTGGGATTTGCTGAATAATGCACGGCGTTCAGTATCATGGTTTCTGCTCCTGTATCAATGATAAAATTTCCGGTTTTACCCATTAAGCGGGCTTCAATGACTATAAGCTGACCATAACTTTTTAGGGGTATCCGCGCAGTATTAGCACTTAAGATTTCAGCCTGAGGAAAAACAATAGAGAAAATTTGCTTAGGCGGATGCTTTGCAAAACTGTTTACATATATGACAAAAACAAGCAAAGTATATTTAAAATGTCTCATGGTTGAAATGTTATAAGTGCGGATATGGCTCCGTAAATAAGACGAATAAATACTGTTTTTGTTACCGTTTACGCTATGAATGGTAAAATTTGACTTCAAAAAAGATTTATGTTGCCTCAAAACCAGTCTTAATTATAATTTTTCTAAAATAAGTTGTAAAAAATTGGCTTATCTTAATTTGATCAACAAATAAGCCTATTTTAGTTAAAAAAATCTATGCGGACTTTAAGATTTATTCTTGGTGATCAACTCAATTATAAGCATTCCTGGCTAAAAGAAGACCATGAAGACACCATCTACTTTATGGCTGAAACCCTTGAAGAAACGGGCTATGTTAATCATCATATCCAGAAAATAATAGGTTTTTTTATGGCCATGCGTTCATTTGCTGAACATTTAAAACAGGAAGGACATCAAGTCGTTTACTACAAAATAGATGATGAAAAAAACCAGCAAAACCTTGAAGACAATCTTAAAAGCATAATAGAGGCGGAAAACATCGAAAAATTTGAATACCAATATCCCGACGAATATAGATTAGATCAAAAGCTGAAGGATTTTTGTAACGATATTTCTATAGATTTCGAAGCTTTTGACACAGAGCATTTTTACACGACCAGAGAAGAACTTACTGAGTTTTTTGAGGGCAAAAAAAGTATGATCATGGAGTATTTTTACCGTGATATGCGAAAAAAACACAATCTATTAATGCAAACTGAAAAAGACCCGGAAGGTGGTGACTGGAATTATGACAAATCAAACCGTAAAGTCTGGAAAGGCAAGCCTGAAATCCCTGCGCCTAAAACTTTTAACCATGATGTTACTGAATTATACGAAGTCATTTCAAAGAAAGACATTACATTCATTGGTAGAATAAATCCTGAAAGCTTTGAATGGCCAGTAAGCCGAAAAGAATGTCTTGAAGTATTGGATTACTTTTGTAATCACCTGCTCGTCCATTTTGGAGATTACGAAGATGCCATGCATACGGAACAGAAAACACTTTTTCACTCCAGATTATCATTTGCCATGAATTCTAAAATGTTATCTCCCAAAGAAGTGATAGACAGAGCCATTGAAACCTATTACAACAGAAAAGATGAAATTGACATTTCCGAAATTGAAGGATTTGTAAGGCAAATATTAGGCTGGCGAGAGTATATGCGAGGCATTTACTGGAAAGAAATGCCTAGATATGAAAAGCTCAATGCACTTGAAAACACCAATAAACTGCCGGATTTTTACTGGACAGGAAAGACCAAGATGAATTGCATGAGTAAGGCCATTAACCAAAGTCTCGATCATGCCTACGCGCATCATATACAAAGACTGATGGTTACAGGGAACTTTGCTCTCCTCAATATGACTGATCCGGATGAAGTAGATGCCTGGTATCTTGGGATTTACATGGATGCTATACAATGGGTAGAGTTAACAAACACCAGAGGCATGAGTCAATTTGCAGATGAAGGCATTGTAGCTACAAAGCCTTATATGTCCAGTGGAAGCTATATCAATAAAATGAGTAATTACTGCAAATCCTGCCATTATAAAGTATCAAAAAAACAAGGCGAAGACGCTTGTCCGTTTAACAGTCTTTACTGGAATTTTCTTCATAAAAAACAAGAACATTTTCAAAATAACCAACGAATGAATATGATGATGAGCCTGTTAAAGAAAATGAACAAAGACACCATTGAAGGCCATATCAAAAGGGCTGAAGATATTATAGCAAATCCGGATAAATACTAAATTTAGATCATTCTCCTTTACTCAAACACCTTAAAAGTATATAACTTTGCCTCTATCCCACCATTATAAACTTTAATAGGTTTAGATCCTGTAAGCCCCAAATGCCTTGGTGCATCTTCATCCGGGGTAATGAAAGACAAATTTGTATTTCGGTAATGGTTCTTTACAACATCGCCTAAAGTTTTATAAAATAACTCTGTTTTTACATCTAAGCGGTTGCCGTAAGGAGGATTGAAAAGCATATGCAGCTTTCTGTCTGTTTCTTTTTTAGTAGAAAAAAAATCGTCGTGTATAATGTTTATAAACTCATCGAGATTAGCTTTTGAAACATTATCCTGCGCCTTTCTTACAGCCGATGGTGCTTTGTCTATACCTTTGATCTTGAAGTGAAATGGTCTAATTTTTTTAAGTACAGAATTCATAATCACTTCATAAAGTTCTTCATCCCAATCCTGCCAATTCATAAATCCAAATTCTTTTCTGTTGAGGTTTGGTGGTATTCTACAGGCGATCATAGCCGCTTCAATCAGTATTGTACCACTACCACACATAGGATCGAGAAAATCACTTTGCCCATCCCATCCGGAATGTAATAGTAAGCCTGCAGCCAAAACCTCATTGATTGGCGCAATATTGGTTGCTGTCCTATAACCTCTTTTAAATAATTTATCTCCGGAACTGTCTAAACTTAAAGTACAGGAATTCCTGTTGATATGAACGTTTAATATGATTTTAGGATCTGTCGTTGACACACTGGGGCGTTTGCCCGTTTTATCTCTAAAGTAGTCAACTACAGCATCTTTTGCTCTTAAGGCTATAAATTGAGTGTTATTAAATATAGACTGATAAGCGTTCGCGGAAACCATAAATGTTTGTTCTACCTTCATGACTTCTTCCCAGTTGTAGCTATAGAGTTTTTGATAGAACTCATCTTCATTGCTAAATTTGAAAGTATATACAGGCTTTAAAATACTCAAAGCTGTTCTTAAACTTAAGTTGGCTTTATACATAAATCCCTTATCTCCAACAAAGCTCACATTTCGAATTCCGCTCTTAATGTGCATGGCACCAAGTTGAAGCAGTTCTTTTTCCAGAAGCGGCTCAAAACCATAAAGCGTTGTGGCCAGCATTTTAAAGTTATTTGACATAATTATATTTTACATTGCAAAAATAGGCTAATTTTGCAGTCTATGAAATCAACTGAAACAAAGTGGTATGCCACGTGGTTTGACACAGAGTTTTACCATACTTTATATAAACATAGAAATTTTGAAGAAGCCAGGCATTTTATGAATGCCCTCACCTCTGCTATTCATCTTGACAAAAATGCTCATATCCTTGATGTGGCATGCGGTCGCGGAAGACATGCTATATATTTAAACAAATTAGGATTTCAGGTTACCGGTATAGACTTGTCCCCGAATAATATCAAATTTGCTAAAACGCATGAGACTTCAAGCTTAGAGTTTAAAGTTCACGACATGTGTGAACCTATGGCAATTCAATACGATGCTGTCTTCAACTTGTTTACAAGCTTTGGTTATTTTGAAGACGATGCAGATAATCTCAAGGCCATAAAAACAATGGCTAAAAACCTGAAGCAGGAAGGTACAGGTGTTATTGATTTTTTAAACATAAATAAAACATTAAAAACACTAAAAACGACTGACACTAAAAATGTTGACGGCATTGAATTTAAAATTGAAAAATGGGTTGAAGATGGTCATATTATCAAACAAATTACTTTTAATGCAGAAAAAAAAGACTTTCAATTTCAAGAAAAGTTGAAATGTTTGGATTTAAATACATTTGAAAATTATTTTGATAAGGCCAACCTCAAAATATTAAATACTTATGGAGATTATAATTTAAATCCATTTGATATTTTAGATTCTGACCGATTAATCATGACTTTCGTCCATCAATGATGAGTTTATATCTGCCCATAATTGCTGTTTTTGTAGGGTTTCTGATTGCGTTAGGCATAAATTCCCTAACAAAACATCTTAAATTACTCCTGGCCTTTAGCGGCGGGTTTTTACTGGCTGTTACAGTAATAAATCTATTACCCGAAATTTACCACAGCCACGATATAAAAGTGGGAATTTTCATTCTTGTTGGTATAATTATTCAGTTGATTCTGGAATATTTTTCAAAAGGTGCCGAACATGGCCATGTACACCTTGAGAAAGACACCAATGCATTTCCTTTAATGCTGTTTATAAGTCTATCCATACATTCTTTTTTTGAAGGCTTCCCAACACATCAGCATCCTCAATTACTGCTTGGTATTATAGTGCATAAAGTTCCTATTGCAATAATCATCAGCAGCTTTCTACTGAGAAGCCATCTTTCTAAAACCAAAATATTGCTTTTTCTTGTATTGTTTTCAATCATGACGCCTTTAGGAAGCTTAATTCATATCACATTTGAAAATGATTTGGCATCATTTAAAATATGGATTGAAGCCATAGTAGTGGGTATTCTGCTTCATATCGCTTCTACCATTTTGTTTGAAACATCAAAAGAGCATAAATTTAACAGCTTAAAATTCATAAGCATTATTTTAGGTATGGCTATAGCTGTGGGTATTGGTTTATTAAGCTGAGAATTAAAAGTAAACGCCGTAGAATATTGACCAAAAAAAAGTGTTGCCTTGAGACAACACTTTTAAAATTTTATAAAAATTAAAGCTATTTAATTTTGTCTGTTTTTAGCCTCAATGCTTAAAGTAGCATGTGGAACAAGTTTTAATCGCTCTTTCTGAATAAGCTTTCCGGTCACTCTGCAAATTCCATAAGATTTATTTTCTATTCTAATCAAGGCATTTTTTAAGTCGCGAATAAACTTTTCCTGACGTATAGCCAATTGAGAATTTGCTTCTTTACTTAAAGTACTGCTGCCATCATCAAAAGATTTGAATGTTGGAGAAGTATCTTCTGTATCGTTTGCACTACCATTTTTGTAGGCATCCATATAGAGCTTAAGCTGCTTTTCAGCATTTTTAATTTTTTCTAAAATGATCGCTTTAAATTCCGCAAGATCTTCATCGGAATACCTTACCGGTTTTGTAGTTTCTGTTGACATATTAAACTTTATTAAGTGAAATAACGGTTTTTATATCGTCAAATTCAATATCTCTACCATTATTTATTTGGTTTGCAAAAGTAATGTTTTGTGTAAGAGTTTCTCGCTTTATATACGTTAAATTTTCTTCTACAGCATTTTTTATTTGGGATTCTTCCTGTATCTCTACATTTATATTATCAGTTACATTTAAATCAGAATCCTTTCTGAGGTTCTGTATTCTATTCACGAGCTCCCTTGCAATTCCTTCATTCTTAAGCGATTCATCAATGTGAATATCTAATGCAACTGTAATATTTTTATGTGAGGCTACCAGCCAGCCTTCAATATCTTCAGAGGTAATTTCAACTTCTTCTAAGCTGATTTCTTTTTGTTCACCATTTATTTCAAGATTTAATTTACCGTCTTTTTCAAGCATCGATATATCAGATTTACCTAATTGATTTATGGCTGATACAGCAAACTTCATGTCTTTACCATATTTTGGTCCAAGAACTTTAAAGTTAGGTTTTATGCTTTTAACCAAAAGATCAGAAGTGTCGTCAATAAATTCAATTTCTTTGACATTAACTTCAGACATGATTAAATCTGCAACGGCTTCAACATCTGACTTAAATTTTTCGTCTAAAACAGGGATCATTATCCTCTGTAAAGGTTGTCTCACCTTAATCATCTCTTTCTTTCTGAGCGATAAAACTAAAGAAGAAATGATTTGCGCTCTATGCATTTTTTCTTCTAAAGCCTTATCTACAAAAGACTGGTCAAAAGTTGAAAAATCAGCCAAGTGAACACTTTCTGCAACATTGTCCTTTTTGATTGCCGTTAAATCTTTATATAGCTGTTCTGCGTAGAAAGGGGAAACTGGTGCAATCATTTTAGACACTTCAAGCAAACAGGTGTACAAGGTCTGATAGGCTGAAATTTTATCTAATTTATAGTCTCCTTTCCAAAAACGCCTTCTGCTTAGTCTTACATACCAGTTCGATAAATTCTCCTGAACAAAATCTGAAATGGCACGTGTGGCTTTTGTGGGTTCATAATCGGCATAGTACTCATCTACCTCGAGAATCAGGGTATGCAATTCTGAGAGTATCCATCTGTCTATTTCAGGTCTTTCACTCAGCAAAATATTTTCTTCTGCGTATTGAAATTTATCAATATTGGCGTAAAGTGCAAAAAATGAGTAGGTATTATAGAGTGTGCCAAAAAATTTACGCTTTACTTCTTCTATGCCTTTTTCATCAAATTTGAGGTTGTCCCAGGGATTGGCATTGCTTATCATATACCAGCGTGTAGCATCTGGTCCAAATTCTTTTAAGGTCTCAAAAGGATCAACTGCATTGCCAAGACGCTTGGACATCTTTTGTCCGTTTTTGTCCAGCACCAATCCGTTAGAAACTACGTTTTTATAGGCCACGTCGTCAAAAACCAAGGTAGCAATAGCATGAAGTGTATAGAACCAGCCTCTGGTCTGGTCAACGCCTTCGGCAATGAAATCTGCCGTCTTTAGTTTGTTCTCGACTTCTTCCTTATTCTTTTTAGGATAATGCCATTGAGCGTAAGGCATTGAGCCGGAGTCGAACCAGACATCAATAAGATCAGCCTCACGGTGCATAGGTTCGCCATTATCAGAAACTAATATAATTTTATCCACAATATTTTTATGAATATCTACATTTTCATAATTTTCATCTGATATGTCATCAATTTTGAAATCATTGAAGGGATTTTCCTTCATTAGCCCGGCTTGTACAGCTTTATCTGTTTCAGACTTTAAAGTTGCTATTGAATCGATAATTTTTTCCTCCTTACCATCTTCTGTTCTCCATATTGGTAATGGGATACCCCAATACCTGGAGCGGGATAAATTCCAGTCGTTTGCATTGGCCAACCAATTGCCAAAACGTCCTTCTCCGGTAGATTTTGGTTTCCAGTTTATGGTATTGTTCAACTCCACCATTCTGTCCTTTTTGTCGGTTACTTTTATAAACCAGGAATCTAATGGGTAGTACAAAATAGGCTTGTCTGTTCTCCAGCAATTGGGGTAGCTGTGTCTGTATTTTTCTACTTTGAACGCTCTGTTCTCATTTTTAAGTTTAAGTCCGATCCTTTCATCTACTGTCAGGTATTCTTTTTGATCTTTGATAACCGAGTCAAGCGTTTGCCGTTGTTGGTTTAGTGCATCTTCTTTTTCCTGTTCGGTCATGTATTCAGCCTTAACGTATTCTTCAGCTAAACCGTAGATCTCGTCTTTTACTTCGGGTCTGAATTTTCCTTTAAGATTTACCAGTGGAACTAAATTACCGTCATCATCCTTTACAAGTAATGCTGGCACTTCAGGCTTAGCTTGTTTAGCAACCATGGCATCATCCGCACCAAATGTAGGGGCTGTGTGTACAATACCTGTACCATCTTCAGTGGTTACAAAATCTCCTGCAATAACTCTAAACGCATTTTCAGGTTCATGAAATGGTTTAGCATAGGTTAATAGCTGTTCGTATTTTATGTCTATTAAATCTTCGCCTTTGCATTCAGATATAACATGATACGGAATTTTTTTCTGAGATTTATCATAATTTTTAAGCTCCGAGATATCTTCAGCTAACTTGTACTTTTTACCAAATTGTTTATGGATTAATGCTTTGGCAAGTACAACATAAATAGGTTCAAACGTGTACTGATTATATGTTGCAATTAACACATAATCTATCTTTTTACCAACCGTTAAGGCTGTATTACTCGGCAATGTCCATGGTGTTGTGGTCCAGGCGAGGAAGGCGGCCCATCCTAAATCCTTCCCAAAGGGAAGGACTTCAATATCTTTACTAAAGCCAAAGGCGTTTGCAATAGAATTAACAGTTGTTCCCCCTTTGGGGGCTAGGGGGCTCTTAAACATTGCAGTCACGGTAGTATCCGTAACATCCTGATAAGTCCCTGGTTGATTTAACTCATGAGAACTCAGGCCTGTACCGGCTTTAGGAGAATAAGGTTGAATGGTATAGCCTTTATACATCAAACCTTTATTATAAATTTGAGCCAACAGCCACCATACACTTTCCATATATTTCGGTGTGTAAGTGACGTAAGGGTCATCCATATCTACCCAATAACCGATTTTTTCCGTCAGGTCATTCCATACATCCGTATATCTCATGACCGTTTTCTTACAAGCAGCGTTATAATCTTCAACTGAAATCTTGGTGCCAATATCCTCTTTTGTAATGCCAAGTTCTTTTTCTACGCTAAGTTCTACAGGCAAACCATGTGTATCCCAACCTGCTTTTCTATTAACACGGTAACCTTTTTGGGTTTTATATCTACAGAAAATATCCTTTATAGTTCTGGCCATAACGTGGTGAATACCAGGCAGGCCATTAGCAGATGGAGGACCCTCAAAAAATACAAAAGGATTATCTTCGGATTTTTGTTCTATACTTTTTTTAAAAATATCCTTATCCTCCCAAAACTTTAAAACCTGATCGGCAATGTATACTAGATTTAAACCTTTATATTCTGGAAAATTCTTGCTCATAGCTGTATTTTCTGTTTAAAGCTTGCAAAATTAATGAAATTATGCCAATTGAATAGTTTATTTCACTTTGAAATCAGATACTTATTTATAAAATTTATCAAATGAGAGTTAATTTGGATTATGATATTAATAGTTGAAAAATAAGCTTACTTTTGCGAGCTTATTTTTAAAGCATTATATGAAATCCGTTTTACATCTATTTGATTTTCAACGAAAAGTAAATTATAAGACTGAAATCCTTTCTGGTTTTACGGTTGCTCTTGCACTAGTACCAGAAGCCGTAGCCTTTGCTCTTGTAGCGGGCCTGTCTCCACTCACTGGTCTATACGCTGCTTTTGTAATGGGTTTAGTGACTTCTATATTTGGTGGCAGACCAGGTATGATATCTGGAGCCACTGGTGCGGTTGCAGTCGTGATTGTAAGCCTTGCAAGCAGTCATGGGGTAGAATATGTATTCGCGGCAGTAGTTTTGGCTGGTATAATTCAATTTACAGCTGGACTATTGAAACTTGGAAAACTTATGCGCCTTGTGCCTCATCCTGTGATTTTTGGATTTGTAAACGGCTTAGCTATCATTATTTTTATGTCTCAGCTTGATCAGTTCAAAGATTCAAGCGGAGCATGGCTCACTGGCGAAACCTTATATATCATTTTAGGCCTGGTATTTTTAACCATGCTTATTATTTGGGGATTACCAAAACTGACTAAGATTATTCCGGCATCACTAGCTGCTATTTTAGTTGTATTCGGTATCGTAGCAGCATTTGGTATTGATACCAGGACTGTTGGAGATATTGCCTCTATAGAAGGAGGATTTCCTCCTTTTCATATTCCTGATGTCGCTTATAACTGGAATACATTTATGCTTATCCTTCCTTACTCTGCAATTGTTGCCGGAGTAGGTCTGATAGAAAGCCTGCTAACATTGAATATAGTCGATGAGCTCACAGAAACCCGTGGCCAAAGTAATAAAGAAGCTGTAGCTCAAGGCGCTGCCAATATACTTTCAGGATTATTTTCCGGGATGGGCGGCTGTGCCATGATTGGTCAGAGTTTAATTAATGTGTCAAATGGGGCAAGAGTAAGACTTTCCGGAATTGTCGCAGCCGTTATGCTCCTCATTTTCATCATGTTTGGATCTGGTTTAATTGAAATGGTACCAATGGCCGCATTAACTGGCCTAATGATCATGGTGTCAATTGGGACTTTTGAATGGGCAAGTTTGAGAATTTTCAATAAGTTTCCCAAATCTGATATTCTTGTCATGGTTCTGGTGACGCTGGTGACCATTTTCCTGCATAACTTAGCCCTTGCTGTTTTAGTTGGTGTCATCATTTCTGCTCTTGTCTTTGCCTGGGAAAATTCTAAACGTATCCGTGCAAGAAAATATATTGATGAAGAAGGCATAAAGCACTATGAAATATTCGGGCCATTATTTTTTGGATCTACTTCAGTTTTCAATTCAAAATTTGATGTTGTCAACGACCCGAATGAGGTTATGATTGATTTCTCCGAAAGTCGAGTGGCCGATATGTCGGCTATTGAAGCCCTTAATAAGCTAACCGAACGCTACCATAAGCATGGTAAAAAGGTCTATATTCGAAATTTGGCCAGTAAAAGCCATCAAAAGCTCATTAAGGCAGATAAAATCATCAATGTCAATATCGTTGGTGAACCCAGAGAAGATAGACTTATTGAAAACTAAACTTGTTTTATTTGGGATTTAGGATTTGGAATTTGAATTTTGATTTTTAGATTTTTAGATTTTAAAAATTAAAGATGGTGCCTAAGTCAAAACCATTATTTGATGAAAATTTCTTTTTTTCCTATTCAAATATTTAAAAATTTTGTTTGCTAATTTTGATAAAAGCATAGATGATGAAAATAATTAAAGAGTTCAAAGAATTTGCCGTAAAAGGCAATATGATAGATATGGCTGTTGGAATCATTATAGGTGTAGCTTTTAATGCCGTAGTGGATGTTTTAGTGAAACAGATTTTAATGCCGCCACTTTCACTTTTAACCAATGAGGTTAATTTGAGTGATAAAAAAATTATCCTGAGAGATATTATTACAGACGCAGATGGAAAAGTAACCTCTGAAGAAGTTGCTATCGGCTATGGTGCACTAATTGAAGTGTTTGTTGATTTTTTAATCATAGGTCTAGTTGTTTTTCTTATTGTTAGACTGATGAATAAATTGCGAACCAAATCACAGGATGTGAATGACAAAACAGTTGTAACACCAAAGGATATTGAATTGCTATCTGATTTAAAAAAATTAATGGAAGAGCAAAATATGCTACTAAAATCCAAGACTTAGAATAATATTTTTAGTCTAAAAGAGATTTAGCCTCAGTCGCTGTTTTATGTTGTAGTTTTAAGTAACAGTATCCGATTAATTGTATTTAGTCGTCATCAAGTTATAAGCCTTCGATAAACTTAAGGGAACGCTCATGAACGTTAAACCCATAAACTTTAAACTTATAAACTCTAAACTCATAAACTTTAAACCTTTAAAGTATCCGTTTTTCTAAAATTCATTTATATTTGTAAAAAAAAGTAATCATGTTTGAATTTGATCAATTTCTTGGATTCATTTTGTTTTTAACAATACTCACGATAGGTTTTTGGCTTTTAATCTTTTTAACGGCTATTTTACCCTATTGGATTGGAGGTTCTTTAATTGAAAGATTGAAGGAAAACAAAAAACGTAAAGAAGAACAGGAAGCTCAGGAATAATTCCCTTTAATAATAAAAAACAAGCCATCTTATCGTCCCGATAACTATCGGGGAGGAAAGTCCGGACACCATAGTGTGAGCATAGCGGATAACATCCGTCTTACTGACGATAAATGTCAGTAAAGGACCAGTGCAACAGAAAGCAAGTACAGTTAGGCTGTAGTGAAATCAGGTAAACTCTATGCGGTGAAATACCATGTACACCAGCGATTGAAAGTTGCACGCTTGATGCTGGAGGGTTGGTAGATTGATCCCGATAGTAATGTCGGGACTAGATAAATGATAAGACTCGACAGAATCCGGCTTATCGGCTTGTTTTTTTTACTCAAACCAGGAAAATACAGAATGACCGTAATTTCTGCTTCTTTGGAATTTAGCATGGTCTGATAAATCTGTGTGTTTGGAATGTTCTAAAATGAAAACACCTTTATCAGAAAGCAATTTGTTTTCAAAAACAGCATCCACTATTTCAACAAAAGCTTCATGTGAATAATCGTAGGGTGGATCTGCAAATATGATATCAAACGTATTTGATACATTATTTAAAAATTCCAGAACTGCTTTATTATGGAAATTTATTTGAAGCCCTAAAGTATCCGCCGTTTGAGCCATAAATTCTATACAACCTCGGTTATTATCAACAGCTGTTATGTTTTCTACACCTCTGGATGCAAACTCAAAAGAAATAGAACCGATACCGGCAAATAGATCTAGAACGCTTAGGCCTTCAAAATAATATTCGTTATTGATAATGTTAAAAAGAGATTCTTTAGCTCTGTCTGTAGTTGGCCTTACAGGCAATTTTTTTGGAGCTGTAATCCTTCTGCTTTTAAATCTTCCTGATATAATTCGCATTTTACTTGGCTAAAGCGGTTAAATCTTCTTCTTCAAAAACTATATTTTTGACATATTTTTTTAATACATCTACCCAATTATGTTCCTGCTGTTCGTGAAATATATTGAGTACCATATCTTCCTGATTAAAATCTAGCTCTTCTATACTGAATAAAATGTAGTAAATGATATCAATATCTGAATTAAATGAAAATGTATTACACATTTTAAAATTATACCCATCAAACGAAACAATATCTAATTGTTTTTGCCTTACAAATACCTTCATTTTCTGCTGATTTTCAGACTGTTTTTTATAGGTGTCTTCTATAAGGGTTTGATTAAAATGTACAAAATCAAATTCTTCTACAAATTCCAAAAGCACATTATGATAATTCATATAAGGTATAAAAAGCAGATAAGCATCAATATCTGAAATATATTCAGCGACAATATGGTCTTCAGAAAAAAGCTGTACATTAAACTTTAAGTAATCTGCTTTAGTATCTTCTTTGTAATATTCACTGGGTACAAGACTAAATAATTCATTAGCGAATGCTAATTTCACATTTTTGATTTGATGTAAATTAAAAATCTCATCCAGTTCCTTTTCAAAAAGTTTTAAATTGGTTTTCAGGTGCAGATCATTTACCTCTACGCAAGCGTGTTTTAATGAAGTTTTGGCATTATCATTATGTAAATAAAAAGAAAATCCATCTTGTTGTATCAAGATGGATAATCTGTCGTATTTATTTTTTTCCTGATTACTCCTGTTTACCATAATTTACCGGCCAGTTTCCACTCGTGTCTACTTCGTCCATAGAACCTACTTTTATATAAGCGCCGTTAACACCATCTACAGAAACTGTTTGTTTCTCCTGGATTATCAGTTCCGGGTCCAAGCCTTCTAAAACTATGGATTTATTAACTTTAGCTTCGAACACAGGAACACTGTTATTATTTACAGTTATAAACCCTGCATCCATATCAAATTCTACACCTTCAGTACCTGGAACAAGATTTAGTTTTGTGTAATCATATGATTTAAATAGAGAATCTTTTACAGCAACTGTGCCTATAGTATCGATAACCACATCTTCTTTCATTTTATCAACACCGTAAGTTTTTAAATATTCTTTATCTAAATATGAAGTGTCTTTTCTCTGTGTAATCGTAAAATCTGCAGTATCTATAAATCTTGTCAAGCTATCAAATGAAGCTGTGAATTTGCCATTGACTTCTCTGTAGGCCAACTGGGCTTTTCTTAATTTATCCATTCGGTCTATGACCTTAGCATAACGTTTTTCTTTTTTCTTGTTAAATTCAACTGGTCCGTAAATGGCTTTATAATTCAGGTAAACCAAACCTGCAATAACAACCCACAATACAATCTGAATAACTAATTTCATGTTTTTAAATTATGTTTAGACTTGTACACAAATCTACAATTTTTTTTTAATCTTAAAAGTTTAACCTGATAAATTCCTATATATTTCATTAATTTGAAATAAATTTCAGCTACAGCAAGATATATGAATGATAAATTACTTTACAAACAACTGATAAAAGACTTTGGTTACACACCTACAACTGATCAAAACGAGGCCTTAAAAACCTTATCTACTTATCTTACTGAAACCGAAAATGAAAAGATTTTCCTACTAAAAGGTTATGCCGGTACTGGTAAAACTACAATTATTTCTACATTGGTAAAAAATCTTCCCAAATTAAGATTAAAGGCATCTTTGATGGCCCCAACCGGTAGAGCAGCAAAAGTAATGAGTAATTATTCCGGAAAAACTGCCCAAACCATACATAAGTGTATTTATTTCCCTCAAAAGAATTCTAAGGGCGGTGTAAATTTTGTTCAGAAAGAAAATAAATTTAGAAATACCGTATTTATTATTGATGAAGCCTCTATGATTCCTGACTTTTCATCAGGAGAAGACCTCTTTAGCGGTAATTCACTTTTAGATGATTTGATAGAATTCGTATTTAGTGGAGAAAATTGCCGATTGATTCTTATAGGAGATACAGCCCAGCTTCCACCTGTCAAAGCTGAGTTAAGTCCGGCTCTCGATGAAGAAATCCTAAGTAGAAAGTATCATGTTGAAGTGATAAAAATAGAATTGACTAACGTTGTTAGACAGGAATTAGACAGTGGAATACTCTTCAATGCTACTGAAATGCGGGATGGGCTTCAAAATGAATTTTCTGAACAGTTTAAATTTAAATTGCAGAAGCAGAATGACTTGATACGCTTGATAGATGGTTATGAAATTATGGATGCCATAAATTCTGCTTACGATAACGACGGGCATGAAGAAACTGCTATTGTTGTACGTTCTAACAAACGTGCTAACCAATACAATCAGCAAATCCGTCAAAGAATTTTAATGCGAGAAGGTGAAATAGCTGTTGGTGATTTTCTAATGGTGGTCAAAAACAATTATTTTTGGTTGAAACCATCTTCTGAAGCTGGCTTTATTGCTAATGGAGATATCATTGAAATTAAAAAAGTACGTGGGATTTACGATTTATACGGATTCAGATTTGCCAAAATACAGGCCCAAATGGTAGATTATCCGCATATGAATGCTTTTGAAACTGTTATTCTTCTCGATACACTAGAAACCAACTCGCCTTCCCTAACTTTTGAAGATTCACAAAAGCTTTACCAGGAAGTGCTGAAAGATTACGCCGATATCAGGTCGAAATACAAAAAGTTTTTAGCGGTAAAAAATAATGAGTTTTTTAATGCACTACAGGTCAAATTCAGTTATGCCATGACCTGTCATAAATCACAGGGTGGACAATGGAACACGGTTTTTGTAGAGCAACCCTATTTGCCTGAAGGCTTAGATGAAAACAGCTTAAGATGGCTTTACACAGCCTGTACCAGAGCAAAGACTAAATTGTATTTGATCGGTTTTCAGAATAACTTTTTTGAGGAGTGATTGTTTTAATTAAAACAAGTTAGAAAAAAATCCTACAATCTCTTCTCTGATGCCAGGGTTTGCACCAGCTGCAAGTGCAACAGAAATCAATAGTCCTGCCATAGCCGAACCAAAATCTCTTAGAGTGAGACCAAAAGCTCTTTTCTTGTGTTTCGATCCCTTTTTGTTTCGGGCAATACTTATAGCAATTTCCCGTCCACCTATAATGCCGAGAAAAATCCAGGTTGTACTCATTGGTACAGTTGAAATAAATAATTTATAAATAAGTAAAATCACATAAGAAAAGTCTATCAAGGTGGCTGCTCTTACATCAGAAATTCTGGATTTTTCACTAACAATCTGCTGAATTTTATCACCTCTGAAATAGAAAAGTAAACCAAGACCAATAAATATGGTTAATGAAAAAATGGCAAACTGCCCTAATGAAAGCTGTCGCGGTAGAAATACAGAAATGTTGGCGGCATCCTGCATGATCCAGACCGACCAAAGAGAACCACTAACCAACCATTGTACTACTGTCCATGCATTGTTGAATTTTCTGGATTTAAAATGCTTTCTAATCAGGTTATATCCCAAATACCAAATTAGGAAAGATAATACAAACGCCAATAAATAGCCCGTCCAGCTTTTTACCACAACCGAAGTTATACCCGAAGATGAAGCACTAAATACACTCAAAAGCAGGAACGTTGTCGAAACCGGCATTCTCAGCCTGGTTAGAATCAACAGGACTAAAGGTGCAATAATTTGGAAAAATGAAAACTCTTCCGGATGTGGGTAAGGCGAGCTACCATCAGGTTTTAACAGACGCTGGTAAGTCACGTCGCCATCATAGGAAATCCAACTTACTGTTACTGTAACAAGAAAAATCGTACCAATAAAAAGCCAAAGCATCCACCATTTTTTGTCAGAATTACTTTCTATAAAAGTACCTATAGTCTGTATACTGTCATTGGCCACGGCAGCATAAGCTGCAAAAGCAAAACCAATCCACATGGCAATAGACCAATTGTAAGCCGTTGAAGCTCCGGCGAGAATAAAGCCCGTAATTATAATTAGAAAGAAGTTTTTTTCTTCTACAAAGAAGTTAAAAATTCGATAGTTTGGTCTTCGGTTTTGTCCTTTACCCATTTTAATTTGTAAGAGATGGCAAATCTAAGTTTACAAAGTGAAAAAAATGTTTCTTATATGTTAAGAATTTTACCAATCAAACTGATAAGACAATCCTCCCATGACCTGGATACCTTGTACATCAAAGTTACGCCATTGCTGATAGTTATTGTTAAGTAAGTTTCTGCCGGTAACAAACAGTCCTATTCTTTCGTTGAGTTGATAATCTATTCCAAAGTTGAAATCTACAAAACCATCTACAGTGTCACTGTTTAAAAAGGAGTCATTTAAAGGTATGTCGATATAATTTAAACTCTCTCTTTCACCTACATAAAATAGTGTAGAGTGCAAGTACCACTTCTCTCCTACTTGATAATTGGCGTTCAAGCTGAGTTTGAATTCCGGTAAATAAGAAGCTACAGGCAAATTATCTAATGAAAAATTAAAATACTGAGCAGAAAAACCTACATTAAAATCATCAAAAGCTTCATAGTTAGCTTCTGCACTTAAGCCTATCGTGTTCAGGTCGTCATATATCAAACTAAAGCTGTTTGAATATTCAAAATTATTTTCAGGACTGAAAGCTAACAGACCAGGAACGGTAGAATTTTCTATGTAGAAAGCGTAATTGTTCTCCTGCTTATAAAAAGCTTTTACATTATAACTAAAAGCACTTATTTTTCCATTGACACCAGCAAAACCAGTGAGGGCATTATCTGTGGGTTGTAAAAATAAGGTTGGAGATACAAAAGGGTTTTGCTCTACTATACTTTCATATGAATTGGCATTTAAGTCGCCTTCAAGTCCTGCATAAAGCATAAAACTTTCTGCAAATTTATATGTGGCATTAACTTTTGGATAGACAAAAAATTCTGTTTCCTGAATTTCCGTGTCGTTCAGTAAAACACCTTTTAGTCCAAGGTCTAAAATAAGTTTATCGATTTCAAATTGAATAGAAGGTTGAATTGAAGTAGTCAAAAAACCGTATTTTATGCCCATATCAGGATTGTTAAATTGTTGTTCAAAATTTCCTGACAAGAAATTGAAGTTTACGTCCAAATCCAATGTATTGTTAGATAAGTAAAATTCAAATTCAGTATTGACACCTACCTCATTTTCAGAGGAGTTATAGTTGTCTGTAAAGTTTTTTACCTTAAGATCAACATTTTTCAAAATGTCTCCGTCAAAATCTATACCTCCATTCAGATTAAGCCCGAGATAAGTCTGTAATGGATCTATAGATGAAATATCATTCCCAAAAATTTGATTAGAATCATTTATATTTTCTTCATCTACGCCATACCAATTGTAGCGTTTATAATCCACATCAACTCCGGCATGCCAGACAAAATTGCGATCAGATGATTCAAATTCCAAACCTAAGGATGTGTCTGTAAAGTTATTATCCAGTACTTCGGTAGCTATTCCACCAGCAGATGAAAAATGGTCAAAATCTATTTTAAGGCTTTGGTATCTGTTTAAATATACTTTACCTAAGAATTCTCCAAGTATATTCGTAAAGTTACCGGCTCCAAAACGAGCGTAGTTTTGAAATATATAGGGTCTGGACTGTGGCGATATAGCACTTGCAGAACCTTTTGTTGGTGTAAAAGTTGATGCAACCGGCACAGAAAAAATAGAATACTCTACAGTCTTTTGGGGCTTTTTAATAGAGTCTGATATAGATGGTTTTGACCTTACTTTGAAAGCATCATTCAAGGTTGGCGAATATTGCTTGATGATGATGAGTTTTTCCGTTTTTATCGTATCATTTTCACGTTGGGCAAACATTAAAAAATTAATCAGACAAGTAAAAACCAGACACAATACTTTAAATTTCATAAAAGAATATTTATCACTACAAATAAAGCAGTTTGTTGTAAAATATAACTCAACTTTATAGAAAATATTTCATCAGCTTTCTACCTTTGCTCTAAAAGAAAATCCAATTACTCATCTTATGACCATAAACTGTAAAGGAAATCTCATTGACTTGAATTCAACTCAAATTATGGGAATTCTAAATGTCACCCCTGATTCTTTTTATGATGGCGGAAAGTATAAGTCTGACAAGGCCCTATTGCTTCAGGTAGAGAAAATGCTCAATGAAGGTGCAACTTTTATAGATGTTGGCGCTTACAGCTCCAGGCCCGGCGCAGACGATATCAGTATTGAAGAAGAGAAAAAACGATTATTACCAGTTTTAAATTTGCTGACTGCTCATTTTGGCCATGATATACTAATGTCTGTTGATACCTTTAGAAGTGATATTGCAGAATTTGCTATTCAGAATGGGGCTGCACTTATCAACGACATCTCCGGAGGAACGCTTGACCATAAAATGTTTGATGTTATTTCAAAATATAAGGTTCCTTATATTATGATGCATATGAAAGGTACACCACAAAATATGAAAAGCCTCGCAAAATACGATGATGTGGTTCTTGAAGTAAAACAATATTTTTCGGACAGGCTTAAAATAGCAAGAGAAAAAGGTATATCTGATATTGTTATTGACCCGGGTTTTGGTTTTGCCAAAAACATTGCCCATAATTTTGAGTTACTTTATAAATTTGAGTTGTTCAAAACTTTTGATTTACCCGTACTTTGCGGGATTTCAAGAAAATCCATGATTTATAAAACTTTAGGAGTAGAGTCAAAGGACGCTTTAAACGGCACGACTGCTCTTCATAGTATTGCTCTAAGTAAAGGCGCTAATATCTTAAGAGTTCATGATGTGAAAGAAGCTAAAGAGTGTATTGTGCTTAACAACGCCTTGTTCAGGTAGTTGAGACCGATCTATCATATACTACATTTCCTAATCAAGGGACTTTCAAACACCTTAAGATTAAGATCATGTTTTTATGCTTTTTATAACAGAATAAAAAATGAAGATAAATCTATATTGATTAATTTTGGGATTATTAACACAAAACAAATAAATTATGTCTTTTAAATTACCAGATTTAGATTATGCTCACGACGCGCTTGAGCCTCATATTGATGCAAAAACTATGGAAATCCATCATGGGAAACACCATAATGGATATACAACAAAATTAAACGCTGCAATAGAAGGTACAGAACTTGAAGATAAATCTATAGATTATATCTTACAAAATTTAGATTTGTCTAATTCGGCAGTAAGAAATAATGGCGGTGGATTTTATAACCACAGTTTGTTTTGGAAAGTGATGTCGCCGGACGGAGGTGGTAACCCGGATGGTGCACTTGCAGAGGCTATTGATAAGTCATTTGGCTCTTTCGATGGTTTTAAAGATGCTTTTTCCAAAGCTGCTGCTACACAATTTGGTTCCGGATGGGCTTGGTTATGTGTTCATGAAGGAGGCGGTTTAGAAGTTTGTTCTACACCAAATCAGGATAATCCTCTTATGCCAAATGTAGGCTGTGCAGGAACACCTATATTGGGTATTGATGTTTGGGAACATGCTTACTATTTAAATTACCAGAATAAAAGACCAGAATATATTGAAGCATTCTTTAATGTTATCAACTGGGATGAAGTTTCAAAAAGATACGAGGAAAGCAAATAAAACACATCAATATTTAAATCAAAGCAGTAAGTCTTTTAGGATTTACTGCTTTTTTTATATACAAATTGTAATTTTGTGCAATGCTTAAACATCGTATTTTAGATGACAGACTGGAGTGTGGTACAGATGAGGCTGGTAGAGGCTGTTTGGCCGGGCCAGTTACTGCTGCGGCAGTTATTTTACCCAAATTTTTCAGTCATGAATGGCTTAATGACTCCAAACAGTTATCATTGAAAAAAAGGAACTTACTCAGGCCTATTATTGAAAATGAGTCTATCTGCTATGGTGTAGCTCATGTTTTGCCATCTAAAATTGATGAAATAAATATTCTTAATGCCTCGATCCTGGCTATGCATTATGCTATTGAGAAGCTCGATCCAATTCCTGAATATATATTAGTAGATGGCAATAAGTTCAAAAAATACAAAAATATTGCACACCAATGCGTTATAAAAGGAGATGCTAAGTACATGAATATAGCTGCAGCTTCGGTTTTAGCAAAGACTTACAGAGACGAATATATGCTGAATTTACACCAAAAACATCCTGAATTTTTTTGGCATAAGAATAAAGGTTATCCTACAAAGGTTCACAGAATATCTATCCAGAAGCATGGCTCTACAAAATATCACAGAAAGAGTTTTAAACTTTTACCTGAACAATTACGATTAGAATTATGAAATTTTCCAACCTCAACTACTTTATATTTTTACTGATCCTTGGCTTATTTTTTTCATGTAAAAAAAACGAAGTCCAAAAAGCAAATTTTGATGCCTTAATCGCACCAGATGCCGTGATGCTTATTCATTTTGATGATTACAAAAAATGGAACGAGAATATCAATAAACAGTCTTTCTTGTCTAAACAAAAAAGTAATCCTTTTCAGGATTTTCTTTCTATAAAAGCCTTTCAAAACATCATAGAATTACCTGAAGAAATGCTTTTATCCTATAATATTTTGGGTAAAAACGAACCTATGAAAACTTTAGTTTTTAAAGTAAACGCAAACGATAGTCTTAAACTTAATTCAAAAACATCCTATGAATATGATACCTATAGAATAAACGAAATTGAACATAATGATGAAAAGTATTTTTCTGCTAGTATTGGTGATTATAATGTTTTGAGTCAGTCTAATATCATTTTAGAAAATATCATCAGGAATTTTACAAATAAAATTAGTGGACCTGAGGATACCCATAAATTGCTCGATGGGTTGTCTGATGACTCACCATCAATGGTAATAAATACGAAGTTGTTTTCTAAATTATCAACCACTTTTTTCTCAAATGCCTTTCCAAAAGAGTATTTGAGTTTGTCTGATTATTTAGGCTTTGACCTGAAATTCGACGAAAATAAAATATTTTTTAGTGGAATAGCTTTTGAACCAAAAGATAACAAGGATTGGTCAATATTCAAGAAAGTAAAAGCAGATGAGTCGCTAGTGCAGGAAGTCATTCCAAATCAATTTGTCAGTGCCAAAAGCTTGATAATTTCAGATTATTACAAATTATACCCTACAAACCAAGCTACAGAAAAGCCAAAAGAAAAAGACAGTCTTCTCATTAATATCAAAGAAGTGTCTGAAGTAGAATTTGTAGATGGTTATGCTAAAGTGTTCCTTTCAAAAAACATCGAACAGACTTTTGAAAGTTTGAAAGTTATTTCAAAACCAAAAGATGAGTTTAGCTCTTTTCAAATACATGAATTGAGCAGCTCCGCTATACTAAGCAATTTAATGAAACCTTTTCTTAAAAATGTTGAATTAAATTTCTTTGTAATTTATAATGACTTTGTCATTGCATCAAATAAAATTGAAACACTTGAAAATATTATCATTCAAATCAATAATGAAAATGTACTTATTAAAGATCCTAATTACAATAATCACTTAGAGTCTCTCTACGGCAAAAGCCATATGATTTGGTTTACAAATACTACAAAGCAGTCTTCTTTTATTGATGACAAAATCAAAGAGGATTATAAAGATGGTTTTAAAAAGCTAGATTGGAAAGACCATGAATTAATAGTTTCACAATTGATAGTTGAGGATAATTTTGCTTATCTAAATATTTTACAAAAAGAAAAACCTGAAAATGAAAATAAATCTGTGGTAAGTCAACAAATAAGACTTAAGCACGAGAAAGACTTAATTTCAAAACCTCAATTTTTTAAGAATTGGAGAACTGGTCAACACGATGTGGTCTATCAGGATATCAAAAATAAGCTTTACCTAAAAGACACAAAAGGCAATTTAATTTGGTCAAAGCAACTTGATAGTAGAATTGTTGGCAAAATTTTTACAATTGACATTTATCAAAATGGAAGACTTCAAATGGCTTTTAGTACTAAAAACAATATCTATATAATTGATAAAAATGGAAGCGATGTATCCCCTTTTCCGCTTAAAGTTAAAGACGAAGTAACACAAAGTCTCTCTGTGTTTGATTATGACAAAAACGGAAAATATAGGTTTATTGTAGTAATGGACAACAAGGTCCGAATGTATGATAAAACTGGCAAAAGAGTAAGAGGATTTAAGTTCAACAGAGCAAAAAACACTATAGCTTACCCAATAGAACATGTCAGGATGGGCAATAAAGACTATATACTAGCTCAGGAAACCTCTGGGGTTTTAAACATATTAAACAGAAGAGGAAAAGAACGCATAAAATTACCAAAGGACTTCAAACATACAGAGAACAAGTGGTTTGAGCACAAAGGAAAGTTTGTAAGTGTTAATGACAAAGGCAATATTTTAGAAATAGATCAAAACGGAAAATTAAATACCATCAAGAAGGAGTGGCTCAATCCAAAATTTGATATTACAGAAAAACATTTTGCTGAAATGTCTGAAAATGAATTAGTAATTGACGATAAAAATCTGGAATTGCCTTTTGGACTTTACACCGAACCCATTATAATGAATAATCATGTGGCTATAGCAGATCTTCAGACACAAAAGGTATATGTATCAGATTTTCAGGGCAATTTACTAAGTGGCTTTCCCACTTTTGGGAAAAGAATATCGGACTATTATTATTCCAGCAATTTTCTTTACCTCTTATGTCAGGATGAAGATGGGGCTTTACTGGTTTATAAAACGAGGTATAAGTAGTTGTTATTTCAAGAATTTTAGAAATTCATCTCTATCTATGAGCTGAGCGCCTAAACTTTTGAGATGATCGGTATAAACCTGGCAGTCGATCATTCTAACGCCCTTTTTTTGATAACTTTTCACCATTTTTATAAAGGCGTATTTTGAGGCATTACTCATTTTAGAAAACATGCTTTCGCCACAAAAAACACCTTGTTTTTTTAAATAAATACCATACAAACCTCCAACTAAATTTTCATCTTTCCAAACCTCAACAGAATGTGCATAGCCCATTTGGTGTAACCTTAAATAGGCTTCAATCATTTCCCTGTTGATCCAAGTGCCGTTTTGACCTTTCCTGTAAACCTTGGAACAGGCAAAAATTACGTCTTTAAAACAAGTATTGAAAGTCACTTTAAACTTCTCTTTGTTTAAATATGGCCGCATCGACTTAGAAATATGTAGATTTTCAGGAAATAAAACCATCCTATCTTCCGGACACCACCATAGTATGGGTTCATCCTCATTGTACCACGGAAATATACCTGAGTTGTAAGCCAGCAAAAGTCTTTCAGGAGACAAGTCTCCACCGACAGCTATGATACCGGATTGGTGAGTTTGATCAGGTTTTGGAAACCATAATTCTGATGAGAGTATTGTCATATTAATAGATAAACATCAATCCAAATATAAATATTAAGCTTCCTGCGATAAACATCCAAATAGTATAAGGTAAAATCTGATGCGCCTTTAATTTTGTAATAGCTAATAAAGGTAAAGCCCAGAAAGGTTGAAGCATATTTGTAATCTGATCGCCATAAGCCATAGCCATAATCATTTTAGGCAATGGTACGCCAAGTTGATTTGAAGATTCTATAATTATTGGCCCCTGTATAGCCCATTGTCCTCCACCACTAGGCACAAAAATATTAAGTAATCCCGCACTTAGAAAACTAAAAATTGGCAAAGTTTCCGCATTTGAAATACTCACAAAAAATTCTGCAATTTGTAAGGCTAATCCACTATCTTTCATAATTCCCATAATTCCAAAATACAATGGAAACTGAATGAGAATTCCGCTAACATCGCCTACGGCCTCCTGAAGAGCCTGAAGAAAATTAGTGAAATTTTGATGAAGAATAAAAATCATGCCCAGCATGAAAAAGTTTAGCATATTTGGTGTTAGTCTAAGGGAATAAAGTTGGTCTGTATATTGTAAAAAAAAAGCGACAAGAATAAGAACACCAAAGCCAATGCCATAAACCTTATTATTTTCAAAGCCGACCTTACCCGTATTGGTCTTTTGAGGAGATCTCAAATTTTGAACAATTGGTTGATTTCTGTACTTGTATTTTTTACTCAGAAAAATAAAGAAAAGCGGCATAAACAGTAATAGTATCATAAATATGATAAGATTTTCAAGACTAAAGATGGTTAAGCTGGTTTCAATAAAAGCAGGTACTTTTATGTCTGTCAGGCTGGAGAGATGTCCCTGTTCTGCAACTTTTAGTGGAGCCGACCCACTTATGCCTCCATGCCAAACCATCAAACCAATATAACCTGTTGCTCCTACGAGAGGGTAATTGATATTGTAGTTGTTTTGTTGCGACACCTCTCCTATTTTTCTTACTAATATGGCCCCAAAAATCAAACCCAAACCCCAGTTAAAAAAAGCCATCAGCATTGTAGTAATTGAAACAATTGCAACAGCTTTTGAGGTGGTATTAATCTGTTGAGTCAAAAAGGAAAGCAGTTTTTCCATTGGTTGACTTAATACTAAAATATGACCTAAGACAAGTATAAGCATCATCTGATATGCAAAAACTAAAAGGTTTTGATTCCAAATGCCTTTCTCCCACATCTGCAGGACTTCTGTAAAATTTGATGAAATCTCACCGGACATCGTGAATATAGCCCAAACCATAACTCCAATTGTAAGTATTATAGCTATGCCAAATGGACTGGGAACATATTTATCAAAGAAATTCTCAACTGCTATTGCTTTTTGAATTTTTTTTGATCGGCTCATAAAATTACATTTATACTATTAATATCAAATATTTAGATTTTCAATAATAAATTAAATTTTAATATTTCAAAAAAAAATATTTTAAAATGTAAGTTACTAAAATACAGATAATTGTTATCAGCCATGAATTCATTTAATATTCTTTAATATTTGATAATTATTGTTGAATATTTTTAATAATTTAGCAATAACTTATACTGACTTATTTACTTAACTTAACTTCATGAAATACAGCAAATTTGTGTTCATTTTGTTTGTATCGCTTATGCATAATGGTTTCTCACAAAACCTAAATATGCAGGATGGAACTTTTTCAACGTGTACAGGAACTTTCTTTGATTCCGGTAGTGGATCTTCTAATTACGGGACTAATGAAAATTTTAGCTTAACAATATGTCCCAACATGCCGGATATGAAAGCAACGTTGGAATTTATAGAATTTGAGCTTGATAACCAAAATCTGGATTCATTAACTATTTACGATTCGGACACAGCAGACCCTACAAATTTGATAGGAGAGTTTACAGGATCATTATCAGATGCTAATAATTCCCAACTCAATTTAGTTTCTGCATCCAATCAGAGTTCAACCGGATGTTTAACAATAGTTTTTAACTCCAATAGTGATAATCAAAACACTGGCTGGGAGGCAAATATCAGTTGTTTAGATGTTTGTCCTGAAATAAACTTTAATATCATAGATGTAAGCCCGGCAAGTCTAAATGGTAATGCATACGAATTATGCTTTGGAGACCAGATAACATTTGAAACTGATATTCAAATTGTTGGAGGCGACCCCAATTTATTAAGCATAGATTGGGATTTTGGAAATGGAGATACAGCAACAGGCGAACTGGTTGCCACTACATTTAATGAGGCTGGATTCTATGATGTTGCAATTTCTGCAAATTATCCGGGTTGCGAAACAGAAACTTATTTTATGGAGGTAAGGGTTAGTGACACTCCTGAGATTAATTTATCCGCAGATTTGCAGCAAATTTGTTCAGGAGATCAGGTTACACTAAATGCTGAAGTATTTACTACAGCAGTTACCAGAAACTGCGGAGAACCCTTCGAAGAGGTTACTTATATTGAAGATTTAAACAGCTTTAATTTTCCCACCCTGGTTGAATGTTTTGCACCCAATCAAAGCATCTCTAATCCAAACGATATCGTGAATGTTTGTGTCACCCTAGAGCATTCTTTTCTTGGAGATATAGATATTTCTTTAATTGCACCTGATGGAACTGAAATATTTCTATTTCAGGGTAGTGCTTTCAATGGAATTGAAACATGGGCTGGTGAACCTGTTGTGCTGGACAATGGATCAGAAGGTATTGGCTATCAATATTGTTTTAATCTAAATGCTCAGGATTTATTAGTCAATGGTGCTACTACACCTTTACCAAATCCCTTACCTGATGATCCCAGTAATACAACACCAACCATTTTGCCTGGAGATTATATACCTGTAGATTCTTTTGACAATTTGATAGGGGTTCCTTTAAATGGGGAATGGAATTTAAATATCTCGGACAACGTTCAATTTGATGATGGTTTTATTTTTGAATGGAATTTAGAATTTGATAATTCTATTGTGCCATCAGAAAATATTTTTGAGCCATCGATAATCAAACAGGAATGGATTGGCTTTGAAGGTCAGGGCAGTGAAATCATATTTTCAAGCATAACAGCCGGTACCTATTGTTTTGATTATGAAGTTATAGACAACTTCGGATGTATTTTCACAGAAACCATATGTGTACAAGTATTGCCTTTACCAGATATTAATGGTGTAGAGGATATTTATGAGTGTACATCAGACCCAAGCACACCTACAATATTTAATTTAACCGAAAACAATACCAATATCTTTGGTCCTCAGGATCCAAATGATTTTATTTTAAGCTATCACTTTACATTACAAGGTGCTGAGCTTGGTGTTAATCCAATCTTAGATCCTACAGCATATCTGGCACCTCAAACACCGGCAACAATTTACGTTAGGCTCGAGTTTATTGAAACAGGATGTATATCTAATGCCTCATTCCAATTATTTGATTCAGGGTTTATAGAAAATATGTCACCTCTGGAACAATGCTCTGTTTCTGGTCAGGAGGTCTTTGACCTTACCGAAAAGTATCCGGAAATATTATCTCCAGGTCAAGATTTAATTAATTCTACCGTATCTTTTCACAATACAGAAGATGATGCCGTTATAGGTATTAATGAAATAAACGATATATCAAACTACGTCAATTCTTCATCTGTAGAAACCATTTGGGTAAGAGTAGAAAATAATACCGATAATAATTGTATTGATATTGGAAGTTTTGAATTGATTGCCCATAATAAACCAAATATATCAATACCTCCGCAGAACTTATCACAATGTACTTCCAATATCCAAAACTTCAACCTCACCTTAAATGATGCCTTTAGCATGGGTATTCCTGCATCTATTAATTCAGGAGTTACTTATCATTTAACACAGGAAGATGCAAACAATGATTTGAACCCCATTTCTTCACCTCTTAACTACACTACTGTAAATTCTTTTGAAACCATTTGGGTTCGAGTTGAGAATTTGGAATTCTCGGGTTGCTTTGATGTCTCCAGCTTTGATCTGGTGGTTGTAGATTCTGAGCCTGTCAATCTATCTCCACCTCCTTTGATAGAGTGTGACGATGATAATGATGGTTTTTACAATTTATTTGATTTGACTACTAAAGATGACCAGATTAGCCTCAACAATCCACTAATCTCCGTTACATATCACCTCACAGAAGAAGATGCCAATAACAACATAGGTCAATTAAGTTCACCATACTCTAACATTGTTGAAAATTCCCAAACCATATACTACAGAGCTGTAGATACAACTACTGGCTGTGTACAAGTAAGCAGCTTTGAAATACAGGTCATTGATAGCCCTTTATTAAATACCATAAATGAACCTCTTATCGGTTGTGATGATGACAATGATGAGAAAATAGTATTCGATTTGACTCAGGTAGAATCACAACTTCTTGGCAACGATCTTAATCCAAATGATTTAGAAATTAACTACTTCACTTCACTAACCGGAGCTCAAAATAATTTAAATCCAATCGGGCAGCCTTCAAGTTTTTTAAACACTTCAAATCCTCAGACTATTTGGGTAAGGGTTGATGATATTAGCAATAATAATGGCTGTTTTGACATTAAAACTATTGAACTTCAAGTCAGTCCGTTACCTGATTTTGTCTTTGCTGAGCCTTTTAATGTCTGTGATGATGAAGCAGGTGGTAGCCTGGATGATGAAATTGCATTTTTTGATTTAAATGAAGTTATCAGCGAAATTACGCAGGTAAACAATGAGCTTTTGGTTGAATTTTTTGAATCTTCACAGGATTTAGTAAATGACATTCCGATAGATACGATAGAAAATTATCAAAATTCAAGTAATCCACAAACTGTTTACGTAAAGATTACAAGCAGTACAACGGGCTGTGTTGGTGAGTCTAGTTTTACAATTTTTGTCAGACCTACTCCAAGTTTGGCTATCGAACTAGAGCCTGTAGAAATTTGTGATGCTGATAATGATGGTTTCGAAGAATTTGATCTAGCATCGCTTGTTCCTGATATTTTAAATAATGAACCTGAAGTTACAATTACTTTCCACCTTTCTCAGGCAGCTGCAGACTTAGGGGTAAATGCTATTGATACTTCCTTAGCTTTCGGTATTATTAACCCCAATCAGCAGACACTTTTTGTCAGGGCAGAAAATACAGGTCCAAATGGAGATGATGGCTCAGGTTGTTATGTGACAAGACCTTTAGAATTAATAGTTCTTCCAAGTCCTGAAATTCAAGGTCTTGAAGATTTATCCATTTGTGATGATGAAATTGCTAATGGATTCAGCTCTTTTGATCTAACTCAAAATACGGCTTTGATATTAGGGGATCAAAATGCAACTGAAATTGACATCACCTATCACGAAAGTCAAAATGATGCTGAAACTGGAATAAACCCTATAGCTGTTCCTTCTAATTATACAAACCTTACAAATCCTCAAACCATATACGTCAGAATAGAAAATGAGGAAACAGGTTGTTATGATTTATATAACAGCTCAAATGATGTTAATAATACGTTTACATTAACGGTTGAACCATTACCGGAGGCTAATCCTCCAACAGACCTGCAAATATGTGATGATAATTATGACAATGATCCTTTTCCACAAAATGTATTTGACCTCACTGTAAAAGAAGCTGAAATTGCAGGTGTAACGATTGTTCCTGATAATTTAGAATTCAGTTATTTTGAAACACAATCAGATCTTGATAATGGTATAAATCAAATAGAAAACCCTTCAAGTTATACCAACCTAAGTCAACCTCAGGATATTTTTGTTAAAGTAACAGACACTTCTACGGAAAACCTATGTTTCAATTCTACAATAATCACCATAAGTGTTTTACCATTACCAAGTCCAAGTGAAACTGACCCGGATATTTTAAGACTAGAAGCATGTGATGACAATAACGATGGTATTGCAGCAACAACATTCGATCTGACTGCAAGTGGTGTGTTAATTTCTGAAAATGAAAATGTAATTCTTACTTATTATACCAGTGAAAGTGGAGCAATGTTTGAAGATAGTGAAGATTTGATCACAGACCCAACATCATACATTAATGAACCTTCTTTAAATTTAACTGATGAAAATGGACAACCAACAAACACACAGGTGATTTATGTAAGAATTGATAATAATGTAAATACCAATTTTTGTTATGTCATTGTTCCCATAGAAATTGTTGTGAGGAAGGCTCCGCAAATTAATCTTGAAGGCAATCCATTTGCATATACACTATGCGAAGATGATATCTCTGCACCTGGTTTTGCAACAATTTTTTCAACTAGCGACATAGCTGATAATTTATGGGATATAACTGACGGTTCCAGTAGTGAAATCATACCGCTTTTGGATCCTAACACCACACCAGCTCAAAACCTGGATGATTTTGAAGTGAGCTATCACGAGACCATACAGGATGCTGAAAATGGAGTTAACCCAATATCACCTGGTTACTTAGCATCTGATGGTCAAATTTTTTATATTAGAGTTACTGATGTAGAAACCGGCTGTTATAATGCAAACTTTATTGGTATGCTTCAGATAATCATCGAACCAAGACCAGGCATAGCAAATGAAAATCCGGAAGACATTGAAATTTGTGCAGATGATATTGACAATTCTAGTATTGGTTCTGTTGACCTCACTATTCAGGATGAATTTATAAATACAAATGCCCTCAATAATACAAGTGTTTTGTATTATGCTAGTCTAATGGATTATAACAATGGTTCATCTATCTTAAATCCAACAAACTTCCAAACTTCAGAAACCCCGCAGACTATATTTGCAGAAGTTGTTGACGATAATACATTGTGTGAATCATCAAATGTTGTAAACTTTGACATAATAGTCAGGCCTATTCCAGATTTAGATCTGCCAGACGGTGATCTTTTGGTTTGTTTTGATGAAAATGACAATTTGATTGATAATGACATTTCTCCACCAAATCTCGAGACTGGGCTTTCTTCAGACAACTATACATTTGAATGGACTTTGGATGATATAATTCTTTCCAATACTACATCAAGTTATACAGCAACTTTACCAGGCGCCTACAACGTTACAGCTACAAATATTTTTACGGGTTGTCAAACTTCAGATACTGTAAATGTAATCGAAAGTTTAGCACCAAGCTTTGATCTCGCAATTGTCACACCAGCATTTAGCGAAAATTCTGTCATTGAGGTAACTATTTTTGGGGATACGGGAAATTATGAATTTCAACTCAACGATGGTGATTGGATAAGTCTTATACCCGGGCAAACAACACTTATTTTAAACACTCAAAATTTTGGCACACAGACCATAAGAGCCAGAGATAATAGTGGTTGTGGTATCGTTGAAAAAACAATCACAGTTATAGATTATCCTGATTTTTTCACCCCAAATGAAGATGGTATAAATGACACCTGGAATATTGACCTTGATCAGCCCGGGTCAAGTATACATATTTTTGATCGGTATGGTAAAAACCTTAAGCAAATCAAACCAGGAGGTGAAGGTTGGGATGGTACTTTTAATGGTAAACCTATGCCACCTCAGAGCTATTGGTTTAGAATTGATTACGTGGAACCTCTTACTGGAAGACCAAATTCATTCAAATCACATTTTATTCTTAAAAGGTAAACAAAGCAGCCGACTCAAAACATATTTAATTGTCATTCTGAGAGCGGTCGAAGAATCTTATTTTGTTGTTAACCAAAATATTTCGACTGCGCTCAATGTGACATTAAGGTGAAAAAAGTAGTTTTGAGACAGCTACTTTCGCTATTGGATAGTTTGAAGGTTTAAACTATTTTATTTCTTTTTCTATCTGTTTCCTTTAAGTATATCTTTCTAAGTCTGATGTGATTAGGAGTTACTTCCACGTATTCATCCTTTTGGATATATTCTAAGGCTTCTTCAAGAGAAAACTTTTTCGCAGGAACAATTTTTGCCTTATCATCTGCTCCTGAAGAACGAACATTAGATAGTTTTTTTGTTTTTGTAATATTTACCGTAAGGTCATCCTGACGTGAATTTTCACCAATAACCTGACCTTCATAGATATCTTCTCCTGGATCTACAAAAAACTTACCTCTGTCCTGTAATTTGTCAATAGAATAAGGTATTGCCTTTCCTTTTTCCATAGAAATCAAAGAGCCGTTAAGTCTTTGCGGAATATCGCCTTTAAGAGGCTGGTACTCTTTAAACCTGTGCGCCATAATTGCTTCCCCGGCAGTTGCTGTAAGTAATTGATTTCTTAATCCGATAATACCACGAGAAGGGATCATAAATTCTATAACCATACGTTCACCTCTGGATGACATACTGAGCATTTCTCCTTTTCGTTGGGTCACCATTTCAACGGCTTTACCGGATACATTTTCAGGTAAATCTATTTTTAATTCTTCAACCGGTTCAGAATCTTTACCATCTACCTTCTTAATGATAACCTGTGGTTGGCCAATTTGTAACTCATAACCTTCTCTCCTCATGGTCTCAATGAGAACCGAAAGGTGCATAACACCTCGCCCATAAACGATAAATTTATCAGCACTATCAGTTTCTTCAACTCTTAAGGCTAAGTTTTTCTCTAACTCTTTTACCAGTCTTTCTTTGATGTGTCTGGATGTTACAAACTTACCATCCTTACCAAAAAACGGAGAATCGTTTATGGTGAATAGCATACTCATGGTTGGCTCATCTATTTTAATTTTAGATAAGGCCTCCGGATTTTCGATATCTGCAATAGTATCTCCGATTTCAAAATTTTCCAGACCTACAATGGCACAAATATCACCTGCCTGTACCTCATCGACTTTTCTTTTGCCCAAACCTTCAAAAACATAAAGTTCTTTAATTTTTGTTTTTTGGATGCTATCGTCTCTTTTTACAAGTGCTACCGGCATACCTGCATTGAGTGTGCCCCTTTGTAAACGACCAATAGCGATTCTACCTGTGTAAGAAGAAAAGTCTAAAGAAGTAATTAGCATTTGAACAGTACCCTGATCTACTTTTGGTGGCTGAATGTGTTCAACAACCATATCTAATAAGGGTTCTATATTATCTGTTTGTACATCAGGGTCTTCACTCATCCAGTTATTTAATGCTGAACCATAAACCGTTGGGAAATCCAATTGCCACTCCTCTGCTCCAAGTTCGAACATGAGATCAAATACTTTTTCATGAACTTCTTCCGGTGTACAATTAGGCTTGTCGACTTTATTTATTACCACACAAGGTTTTAATCCTAAGTCAATTGCCTTTTGAAGTACAAAACGCGTTTGAGGCATTGGCCCTTCAAAGGCGTCTACCAGAAGTAATACGCCGTCTGCCATGTTGAGTACACGTTCAACTTCACCACCAAAATCGGCGTGACCCGGTGTATCAATGATGTTTATTTTAGTATCCTTATAAGTTACTGAAACATTTTTAGATACAATCGTTATTCCGCGTTCTCTTTCCTGGTCATTGCTGTCCAAAATAAGATCACCCTTGTTTTCATTTTCACGAAAAAGGTTACAATGGTGCATAATTTTATCTACCAAAGTTGTTTTACCGTGATCTACGTGCGCAATAATTGCAATATTTCTGAGATTCATAGCTTGAATTTAAAAAGTTGCAAATGTACTCTTTAAAATTTGAATAATAGGCACTTAAAGATTTAAATAAAAATCATTATTTATTCAATAGCCAGCTCTGCGTTTTCTGAGATAAAAGCTTTATAATGCTCATATCTCTTGAAAATGTCTCTAACGTATAAGTATGGTTGACGACCTCTTACGAAACCATATTTAATGAAATCTTTGGAATAAAATTCAGGTTTACTCAATTTAAGCATTGCATTTTCAACATTATTATCCCAGTAATTTGGGTCTAAACCTAAATCTTCTGCTAGTCTTTGTGCATCCTTTACGTGGTATAGTCCTGCATTGTAGGAAGCCAAAGTAAACTTAATACGTTGTATGGAATCCGGTATAGCGGAATGTTCTTCCCAAAGTTCAGATAGATATGCCGTTCCTCCTCTCAAACTTTGTTCCGGATCTGTTGGGTCTGATATTTCAAGAGCTTCTGCGGTTTTTGGCATGATCTGCATCAGTCCTTTGGCTCCTGCCCATGATTCTTCGGTAGGCTTAAACTGCGATTCCTGATAAGCTATAGAAGCTACAAGACGCCAGTCCCAGCCAATTTCTGCGGCATACTTCTTGATCAAATCATCATAAGGGCTGATTTTTTGATCATTTAAACTGTAAAACTCACTTTTCACTCGCTTTCTAAATGAGCGCTTATTTTTAAAATATTTGTTATAGACAACCCTGTATTCAACTGTTTTTTTGTTTTCCTTAAGCCAGGAATCTAAAGTATCTTTTAAAGCATTTGAATCTTTTCTTAATCCCCAGGCAATACGCTGTGAGAAACTCATTTTGGTAGAAATATCAAGTATTGGATAATCAGAGGTATAAATTGAAGCTACATTTTGATCTACAATACTGTATTTGATTTTTCCATCAGCAATCTGTTTAAAAATCTCATCTGTGGTCATGTCGCCTGGAATGGTATCAATATGGATTGTACCACCCAGTTCATTAGACAAGTTTAAAAGCCTTTGCGCGTATGAAGAGTTCTTTTTAACAGATACAGTATCTCCGAGCAACTGTACCGGACTGGTAATAATTTGCTCCTGAATGTTGTGTAATTTCATTCGACGCCAATTCTTTGGTTTTCTTTGAATCAAAACCTGGTGTGAAAGGTATAAAGGGACACTAAAATCTATGAGCTTTTTCCTGTCTTCAGTTATAGTGTAGCCGTAAGCAATCAGATCGCCTTGATTGGAATTCAGCATTTCTATCAATTTATTCTCGTCTTTGGCTATTTTGATTTCAAGTTCAACACCCAAATCATCTGCAAACATTTTCAGCACCTCATATTCAAATCCCATGGCGCGACCTCGATACAGAAAATAAGTGGTGCCGCTGTAAGTGGTTATGGCTCTTATTTTTTTGGTCTTAAGTATGTCATCAAGAGTTTTAGGCTTTCCTTCTTCATAGAAGCTGAGATTATCTACCCCTTCTTTTTTTTCATCTTTGCATGACAAAAAAATTAAAAGTGTAAAAACAAAGCATAGTAATCTCATATACATAATATTATTTATTTTATCTTTTCAAAAATGTATCCTCCATTTTTAGCTCCCCAGACATACTTGCCTTCATCATCAAATCCTCTGTCCCATGAGATTATTTTATCTTTGAAAATTTCAACTTCACTTCCGGCAAATGCAGCACCTCTCATTGAACTTGGGCATGTATTTTCTCCGGTTTTTCCTTTAAAATGATTCTCTCCCAATCGCTTAAGCATTACTTCACAGCCTTCTTTTAAATTAATATCGCTTATTTTTAATGAATCAAAAGCTTTTGGTGTCTTCCATTTTCCTATCCAAAGTGAATCTGATTTTAAGGTGTAAACTGCAGAACTAAAGACACTGTCATTCACATGTTTAACTTCATAAATTCTTTGCCTGTATGGTTTATCCTGCATAGATGCTAAAGCCTGTTCTACATAAAGGAAATGACCTTTTCCTTTCCAAATGGGGTACATATGCAAAGAAATATTATAGTAAGTAGAATCAGATTTTGCCTGTTTTTCTGAATTGAATGAACCCTGCATTAAAGAAAAAAGTTCTCCTAATTCTTCATCACTAACAGAATTTGAACTGTTTTCATGATTTTCATTGTTCTTACAATTTAAAACCAAAACTGATAATATAAATATAAGGATAATTTTTTTCACGATTGATTAGTTAAGGTTATGTCGATTTAGGATAGCTTTAAACTTGCTCTTTATATCTTCAGCAGCATCAAAAAGCATTTGTTCGTTTGTAGGAAATGGCAAAGCCTGCCCACTTAAAAGGATAAGTTGTTCATCGTTAAGTGCTCTCTTATCACCTTCAAAAGTGGCAAAATTGTTGACAAACAAAAATTGACTGTCTAATTTATAGTCGTTCATCTTTTGACCGGTGGCATTATTAAAATAGTCGACCTGAGCAATTAGGGAAACCAATTTTTCCTGTGTAACTGTATTCAAAATACCTTCAACTGTTTCCGTTCTTGTGTATGTAAGTGGATTACCTTCTGCATCTCTTAGAATATTCCCGTCTCTGTCTTTTTGGTTTTCTGTAATTTCAACTTTCTCACTTACAGGAATTTCTTTTTCAAAAATTCTTTCAGGCGAAAAAATAATGGTCTGAAACCTCAGGTCTATATTGTAATTATAAGGTTTTCCGTCGCTTTTATTGGCATGATAAACGGTCCACTTATCTTGTAGACCGTAGGTGTTAAAGTTTAATATTTCATTTTCTAATCGTTTTGGAATAGCAATTTCAGAATCATTAAATATCTGCACAAAAACATAATCTGTGCCCAATTCTGCAGATTGTATCATAAGCCTATTGGTGTCTTTGTAATCCGGCATTAATCTTTGTAATTGATCAAAGACGTTATAAGCTTCTCTATAAGACAAGACGTTATCGTTATCCATATGAGATTTAGCAGTTAGATACAAAAACTCTGCATAATCTCTTTTAGCTTTTAAAAGCTGAGTAGTGACGTCTTCAAATTTGAATTTTAGTTTTCTATTATTATGGTATAATGGTAAAACAGGTTCAATATTTCTTTGCGTAGCGTAAAGGTCGTTGTAGATATTATAGACTTCCTGTGCATTATTTGATGGACTTTCGTTTAAAAAATCAACCCTTTCTAATTGAGAATCCTGGTATTTTTCAAAGGCCTTTTGAAGAATAACTTTCTGCTCTTCAGTTTTATTATTATCTCTTCCTTTTTGAATTTGGTTAAGTGCTAAATTTATAGCCCTGGAATAATCTCCTGAAAGTAAAGCCCTTTCAACTTTCTTTGTAGAATTACAGCTCAGGAAAAAAAATATAAAAAGTAAAGGTAAAACTTTCTTCATCTGTTGTTTTATCCAAACATACAGAAATAAATCAAGAATTCAAAAGTGAAAATATATTACAATTAAAAGTAAATCAAAAGCTGACATACTTATATTCTCCTATACCAAGATTGTTGAAACCAAAAATTAAATTGTCACCAATCTTAAATATCCTTTCAGCAGATATATTTCCATAATTATTCTTAAACCGATTTAACTTGAATAAAATATCTTCATAGGTTTTATTTTCAACCTGTTCAAAATTTTCATTGGTATAAAATGTGTATTTGTGTACAGTAGTTGTAAATGCATAGTGGTTTTTGTAAAGATTAGGATTAATTTCTAAGGTCGGATTTTCCGGATTAGCTACTATACCAAATCCTAAATTACTGTTTGTTACAGAATTATTTGGAAGTGCCTCAATACTACCAAATGCTATTTTATAGTTAGACTGAAAGGGATAAACAGAAATGCCTACATTGTCTTTGGTGATTTTTCTAACAAATTTTGATAACTTATCATATTTTTTTGTGTCTGAACAGGTATCACTAATTTCCAATTCTTCAAAACTGTTTTTTCTGTTAGGCAAGTCTGAATCACTTGTTATTATATATTCATTTAAAATCTTTTCGCCAGGTAAATCTTTAATTTGAATTTTGACCTGTTTTGTACTGATTACAATTTGAACTATTCTGTCTTGAAAAAGATAAGAGTTAGAGGTTTTAATTTTTTCATCAATGACCGGCTTTGGAACTATTTTGGTTGAAACCTTAAAATCCTGGAAATTGACCTCCAAAACCAATGTGTGGTCTTCAAATTTGTCAAATGTCCATACTAATTTATCGTTCTGATTGTAGACTTTATTTTTTCTTGATGTAAGCCTTATATTATTTGAAAGTTTGTTATTTACATTAGGGTAGTTTTTATGGGTTAATTTTAAGAGGTCAAAATCAAAGTACGTCCTAAAATCCCTTTGTTTAATTCGTAAATTACTGAAGTCAATATTTGGACTAATAAGGGTTCTTTCTGGCTCTGCCTTGCTACTAAGCTTTATAAGGTTAAGGGTGTTATCAAATGTAAAAACATAGAAATCATCTTTATAACTAAAGCTTTGCACGAAATTTTCATCCATACCTAATTCATATTCATACTGTTGGGTTTGTTGATTTTGAAAATCATAAACAATTGATAAAAGCTTTTTTCCATTGGCATTCTTTAAAAATACCGCTACCTCGTCTTTATTAATGTTATGACCAATAAAATGGATGTATTTTTTCTTGAAATCATTTGATATGATTTTATTTAAAACCTGTCCTTCTTTATCAAGTATATAAGCTATTACTGATTTTTTATATTTCAGGAAATTGTAAAAATTATTTTCATTTGGTTTTATTAAATAAGAGTCAAATACGATTTCTTCGCTATTATCCAAATCAATTTTAAAAAGATGCTCCTGAGCATAGATTATGTTTAAGAATGAAAGTAAACTGAAAAACAATAAGCTCTTTGTCATAGGTCTGAATTATATCCAATACAATAATAATTATTATTTCATAAACCGCTTGATATAATGAGGCTGGTTGTACGTTATTACACTGGAAATATTGCTTTCGATAAAATATAATCAGAAATATCCCCATGAGCATTTCGGCAGGCCCAATACAGGCTAAGTCAAATGGTCGCGTATTTACTTCGACTCCGCCCTTATGACATAAATTCTAATTACTGGTTTAATCCGTTCTTTCGTTGAAGAACTCTATTGCCTTAATTAGTGATATCTATTTAGCATTTCCTTAAGTATTTTTTCAAATATGATAATAGTCATTTTTTAAAGGGGTTTACCGCTATATTTTTGGCCAAAATTCTTGATATGAGTGTTATTTACGGATTATTGGCAATTAGTATAACAGTAGCGCTGTTCTTTTTGGTTCTTTTTATCCTATCAGTAAAAAAAGGACAATACGACGACAGTTATACACCTTCTGTGCGTATGCTTTTTGACGATGAGCTTGTAAATGAGGAAGATCAAGAAGAGACAAAATAATAACGAAACACAAATTAATTATGGAATTAGAAAGATTTCACTACGACAACAAGATCGTTAGAAATTTCATTTTTGCCACTATCCTTTGGGGTGTTGTGGGCATGTTGGTAGGCTTACTGGTAGCCTTCTTTTATTTGTTTCCTAACTTAACCGAAGGTATTCCCTGGTTAAGCTACGGGAGATTAAGACCACTACACACCAATGCGGTGATTTTTGCGTTTGTAGGAAATGCTATTTTTGCCGGGGTTTACTACTCTACACAAAGACTGCTTAAAACCAGAATGGCAAGTGATTTTTTGAGTAAACTTAATTTCTGGGGATGGCAATTTATTATTGTTGCAGCTGCTATCACGCTACCCTTAGGCTATACAACTTCGAAAGAGTATGCGGAATTGGAGTGGCCTATCGATATTATGATTGCACTTATCTGGGTAGCCTTCGGTGTAAACCTGATCTGGACCATACTCAAGCGTCGTCAGAGACACATGTATGTGGCCATATGGTTCTATATAGCGACATTTGTTACAGTTGCCGTACTTCATATTTTTAATTCATTAGCTCTTCCTGCAGGTATGTTGAAATCTTATTCAGCTTATGCCGGTGTTCAGGATGCACTCGTACAGTGGTGGTACGGACATAATGCGGTTGCATTTTTCCTGACTACACCTTTCCTGGGTCTAATGTATTATTTTGTTCCAAAAGCTGCTAACAGACCTGTTTATTCTTATAAATTGTCTATCATTCACTTCTGGTCTTTGATATTTATCTATATCTGGGCCGGACCTCACCATTTATTATATTCTGCTTTACCGGACTGGGCACAGAACCTCGGGGTAACTTTTTCAGTCATGTTGATCATGCCGTCATGGGGTGGTATGATAAACGGTTTATTAACCCTTCGTGGTGCCTGGGATAAAGTGAGAGAAGATCCGGTTCTTAAATTTATGGTGGTAGCCATTACCGGTTATGGTATGGCCACTTTTGAAGGCCCTATGCTTTCCCTTAAGAATGTAAATGCTATTGCGCACTTTACAGACTGGATCATTGCTCACGTGCACGTTGGCGCATTGGCCTGGAATGGCTTCTTAACCTTTGGCATGTTGTATTGGTTAGTCCCAAGACTATACAAAACTAAACTGCATTCCGTCGGTCTTGCCAATGTTCACTTCTGGTTGGGTACGCTTGGTATAATTCTCTATGCCTTACCAATGTACGTGGCTGGTTTTGTACAGGCCTTTATGTGGAAACAATTTGATCCAAGTGGTACATTAGTCTATGGTAACTTTCTTGATACTGTAAATGAAATCATGCCTATGTACTGGATGAGAGCAATAGGAGGAACCTTATACCTGGCTGGTGTTTTTGTACTGGTTTACAATGTTATAAAAACCGTGAAATCAGGTTCTGCTGTGGAAGATGAACTAGCTGAAGCAGCACCTCTGGTAAAAGTAACAAAACGTCAGGCTAAAGAAACCTATCATACCTGGCTCGAAAGAAAACCGATAAGATTTACAATATTATCATTAGTGGCTATATTAATTGGAGGCCTGGTACAGATTGTACCCACATTATTGGTAGAATCTAATATTCCAACGATATCTTCTGTAAAACCTTACACACCTTTAGAATTAGAAGGTAGAGATATCTACATCAGAGAAGGTTGTGTGTCTTGTCACTCTCAAATGATCAGACCATTTAGAAGTGAAGTCAGCCGTTACGGCGAATACTCCAAAGCAGGTGAATATGTTTACGACAGACCATTCCTATGGGGTAGTAAACGTACCGGACCGGACTTGTGGAGAGTTGGAGGCAAGTACAATGATACCTGGCATTTCAACCACATGTATAATCCGGTAAGTACATCAGAAGGTTCAATCATGCCAAAATATCCCTGGTTGATAAAAGACAAACTGGATATTTCTTCAATAGAATCTAAAATGTCCACTTTAGCCAGCCTTGGTGTACCATATACCGAAACAGATATTGCTAATGCTAAGGCAAGTATAGAAGCACAGGCAAAATCTATTGAAAAAAATCTTTTAGAAAACGAAGATATTTTGAAATCTTTTGAAGCTGAAAAAGCGGCAAGTGGCAGTGACTATGTAGAACTGAAAGACAGAGAAATTGTAGCCATGATTGCTTACCTGCAGCGTCTCGGTACAGATATCAAAGCCAATAAAGATGAATCGTCTGTATCTTCTAATCCATAAAATCTGAAGTCATGAAATTTGCAAAACATTATTTAGAGTCTATAGATGGGGTAGAAATCTACCCTATCATCTCCTTAGTTATATTTTTTAGCTTCTTTGTGTTGTTGCTTTACAGAGTTTTTACACTTAAAAAATCTGAAAGCAAAGAGCTTAGCGAGCTACCCTTAGAAGTCGAACCAACCAAAAAAGAAGATTTATTATGAGAACAACTGCATCATATCTTAGAGTATTAGCTCTTGTTATCCTTGCTATTGTTGGCACGGAATATTTTACAGACCTGCCTGAAGGCGAATATGCCATTATTGAAAAGCCTTTTGCTGCATTATTTGTATTGATGGTCTTTATTTTTGCCGTGGGCATAGAAGTCACCGTTGCTGCATTGAATAAAATTCTTTACTTATCATTAAATGAAGAAAAGAAAGCAGCTTTCGATGCTAAAGAAGCAGAGAAATCAACACTCTTCACCAGAAAGTTTGAAGCCATGATGAAGGCTATGACCAAAAGTAAAGAGATCGAAGAAGAACATGAAATAGAATTAGACCATAACTACGATGGTATTCGCGAGTTAGACAACAAATTACCGCCTTGGTGGGTTTACAGTTTCTACATTACTATCATTTTTGCTGTGATATACCTGGTAAGATTTCATGTATTGGACGACTACACACAGGCAGAAGAATATATTGCAGAAGTTGAAGAAGCTGAAATACAAATTGCAAAGTGGAAAGAAACAGCAAAAGACTTTGTCGATGCTGAAACGGTAACTATGTTGGAGGACGAAGAAAGAATAGCCAATGGTGAGAGATTATTTGTGGCCAATTGTGTGGCCTGTCACCAGGTCGATGGTGGCGGCGGTATTGGTCCCAACCTGACTGATGAGCACTGGATACTTGGCGGAGGCATTAAAAATGTCTTTAGTACAATTAGTGAAGGTGGTCGTTCAGGAAAAGGTATGGTAGCCTGGAAAAACACCTTTAAACCTTCAGAAATGCATGAAATAGCGAGCTATGTCATGACATTCCAGGGCACAACACCTGCAGACCCAAAAGAGCCTGAAGGAGACATCTGGACACCTGAAGAAGAATAAATTAAAAACATAGACGCTAAGACCTATTGAAATGAGTGATGAAAGTTTTAGAGACAGTATTGGCACAATTTCCGATGATGGTAAACGGGAATGGATTTATCCTAAAAAACCAAGTGGTGTTTTCTGGAAATACAGAAAATGGGTAAGCTACTTTTTGTTGATCATTTTATTTGCATCACCATTTGTAAAAATCAATGGTAACCAATTCCTGCTCTTTAATGTCTTAGACAGAAAATTCAACATATTTGGATTTCCTTTTTGGCCACAGGATTTTTATCTTGTGGTCATCTCTATGATCATTGCAGTGGTTTTCATTACATTGTTCACTGTAGCTTTTGGAAGAATATTTTGCGGTTGGATTTGCCCTCAAACCATATTCATGGAAATGGTTTACAGACGCATAGAATTTGCGATAGAAGGTGACCGTAATAAGCAGATGAAACTCAGCAGAATGCCCTGGAACAAGGAAAAGATTCTAAAAAAAGGCAGTAAATGGTTCATTTTTTATTTAATTGCTTTCCTTATTGCCAATGTATTTTTAGCCTATTTAATTGGCAGTGATGATCTTCTGATGTACATAAAGGAAGGCCCTAAGGCACATATGGCTACTTTTGTTCCTTTGATCTTATTTTCTTTAGCGTTTTTCTTTATTTTTTCATGGTTTAGAGAACAAGTTTGTGTCATTGCCTGTCCTTACGGGCGTTTGCAGGGTGTACTTTTGGACAACAAGTCTATCGTAGTAGCCTATGACCATAAACGTGGTGAAAAAGAAAATGGCAGAAAAAAATTCAGAAAAAACGAAGACCGGGAAGCGCTCGGCTTTGGGGATTGCATTGACTGTAATCAATGTGTACACGTCTGCCCTACCGGAATAGACATTAGAAACGGTACCCAATTAGAATGTGTAAATTGCACCGCCTGTATTGATGAGTGTGATACCATCATGGAGAAAATCAATCTGCCTAAAGGATTGATACGCTATGCCAGTGAAGATAATATCACCAAAAAGTCAAAATTCAAATACACACCAAGGTTAAAGGCCTACACCGCTGTTTTGACTGTATTGGTAGTTATCTTGATCAGCTTATTGTTTATGCGAAGTAATGTTGAAGCCGATGTCAGACGATTGCCAGGTAATCTTTACCAAACCACAGAAGAAGGTTTATACAGAAATGTATATAGCTATAAGGTCGTCAACAAAACTACAGAACCCATAGACAGTTTGAATTTCAGACTATTATCGCATAAAGGGAAAATTAAAGTTGTTACCGGTGAGTTTTTTAGCGTTGATAAGGCAGATTTAGCCGATGGTACTCTTTTTATAGACATTGAACCTTCAGATATTGAAAAAGAACTTACTACTTTAAAAATAGGGGTTTACAAAGGCGATGAATTGATAGAACAAACAAAAACGAATTTTATGGGGCCACGCTCCTTTTATTAAAATAAATGACTATGAAATTGAATTGGGGAAAATCTTTAGTACTGGCCATGGTATTGTTTATAGGTTTTATCATGTATATGGTCGTCACAATGCTAAGTGATAAAGGCTATGACCACGAAATGGTCGTCGAAGAATACTATAAAAAAGAACTGACTTTAAATGAAAAAATTGAAAGTCAAAAAAATGCAGAAACTGTAAAAGAATTTATACAACTGCAGGCAAACCCTAATGGGGTTTTGATTAGCCTGACTGAAGAATTGGCCGATATAAAAACCGCTGAATTTTCAGCTTACCGCGCTTCTGATATCACAAAAGACTTTACAGTTAAACTCAATTTTAATGCTGACCGTGAAGCCTTAATAAATAAAGCATTGATTTCAGGTTTGTGGGAGTTTAGTTTGTCTTTCAATAAAGATGACAATGAATATTTGCTCACAAAACAAATAAATATCGAATAAGATGCTTTGGTCCGGCTTTATTTTAGGTTTAGTAGGAAGTTTGCACTGTGTTGGCATGTGCGGACCTATTGCTTTTATGCTTCCGGTTAGCCATGACAAACCTATTAAAAAAGCCCTCCAAATCTTGCTGTATCATCTTGGCCGCATTTTAGCCTATGCCATCATTGGTCTTGTTTTTGGACTTATTGGCCAAAGTTTTATGGCTTTTGGCTACCAACAACATATTTCAATAGCGGTTGGTATTATTATGATTGTTTTGGTCCTGATGCCGCAATCCTACTTCATACCTTTCAAAATTTTCAGACCCTTTTTCAGTTTTATCAATCAATTGAAATCTGAATTGGGTAAAGCATTAAAAAAGAAATCCCTGGATACCTTTTTCAGCTTGGGATTTCTCAATGGTTTTTTACCATGTGGTTTGGTTTATATGGCTGTTGTCGGTGCTTTTGCTACGGAAGGTTTGATGGGAAGTAGTTTTTATATGGTGTTGTTTGGTCTTGGAACTATTCCTATGATGACCACGGTGGTTTATGCACAATCGTTTATTAAAAAACATTTGAAATTTAATTATAAAAAATTGATTCCTTATGCAGTTGTGGTTGTAGGATTGTTATTTATACTAAGAGGCATGGGACTGGGCATCAAATATATATCTCCAAAACTCAATCCGGAAACGGAACAGGTAGAGGCCAAAATGGAATGCCATTAGACTAAATTCATATGCTGTTAAGGCTATTTAGACTCAATATAAAATGCTAAAAAACTTATTTATTATTAATCTAGATTTAAAATCTTAGTTCTATAATTGTAGCCTAATTTTTATTTATACATAAATCATCATGCACAAAAAAACAATCCTTTTCTGGCTCTTCGTTTTAGTAACAATCAACCTGCAAGCTCAATTTGGGTATGGGAAGGTTGAAGATATTAATGCCTTAAAAGACAGAACACTTCTTGTTGAACTTAAAGATGTAAGTGAACGGAAAACAAAAAAATTATCAAAAAAACCAGAAAAACTAGCTGAGTATAAAAAAGCAGTAGAAAATTATAATAATTCTGTAAGAAGAGGTTTTGAAAATTGGACATATTCAAAAAATATAGAATTTGTTACTCTTGAACGTATAAATGAAATTATTGATGATAAAAAACAAAGGGAGAATTATGCTTATTTCAAAACCTTCTATACTATAAGAGATATTTCCTCCGACAGAGGATCAATGCCAGAATACAAATATTCCTTAGGATTAACGGATAAAAAAAAATCTATTTACATCCTTCAATATGATTCTTTTAATGATTTTAATGAGGCAGATGCTATTTTTGTTACGCAACAATTTGATTTTTATTTTAAAAATAGGATAAAGCTTGATGATAAGAATTTTAAAAGGAAGGACTTATTAAAAGAAATGAAAGAAAATGCTAAAATGCTGAAAGTCAAAACTTTATATTTGGATAAAGAAAGAATGTCATCAGGTCTTGAAAGTGAACTCAAATCCTTATATAAATACAACTACAAATTAGCTTCACAAGAAGAAATTGATAATGCAATCATTAACGGTACCGAAGGTATTGTGTACGTTAAATTTGTTCCTATTATGCAAACCACTCAGAAAAGTAATACGCTTAAAATGAGTAAGAGAAAATATGCACAATATTTTGTAGATGCTGAAACCGGACAAACCATTGCTTTTTTAACTCCTGGAATGAGTATTGGAATTGTAGGCGGAGGAAATTCTAAAACCTCCAAAGGAGATATTAAGAGTATTTTGAAAATGATTGAAGATTAGGTCATAGTTTATCTAAAAGCAAAAGGGTCTTACGAAAAGTAAGACCTTTTTTTATGCATTTATTTTTGCTTTCAACTTTTCTACGATTTCAAAAGCAGCAGGGCAAATGGAGACATTTTTTAAAGTCAAATCAGAAATTTGTTGAAACTTTTTTCGATTGGTATGCGGATACTCGGCGCAGGCTTTAGGCCGGACTTCATAAATCATACAAGTATTATCTTCAAATAAAAAAGGACATGGAGAGGTTTTCAAAACAGTATCGCCGTCTTCGTCAATTTTGAGATATTGGTCAATAAATTGAGCTGGTTTTAATTTCAAAAATTTTGAAATCCGATTAATATCTCGATCTGTAAATAAAGGACTGGTAGTCTTACAGCAATTGGCACAATCCAGACAATTTATTTCAGAAAAAGTCTCATCGTGCAATTCCTGCATAGTATAGTCTAAATTTTTCGGTGGCTTTCGTTTTAGTTTTTTAAACAGCGCTTTATGCGACTTTCTCTCCGCAGCGGCTTTTGAAGGTAATTGATTGATGATGTCATCCATGCCTGCAAATATAAATGATAAAAAATAAGCTCAAATTTTCGAAGCTGGAAATTGAATACTCACCTTAGTACCACAACCCGGCTCAGAACTTAAAACTATTTTACCATTTTGAGCTGTAACAAAATCCCGGACAAACTGTAATCCAAGGCCGGATCCTTTTTCTCCCTCTGTACCAAGACTAGAGCTTATCTCTTTTTCTTTATTAAAAGCGTCAATTTTTTCTTTTGACATACCAACGCCATTATCAATAATATTTAGCTCGATATATTTTGAGTTTTTAACCAATTCAATGCAAATTTCACTTTTTTGTTTTGAAAACTTTATGGCGTTACTCAATATATTTCTCGTAGAAGTCTCGATATATCTCTCATTTCCGTAGATTATTACATCATCTGTATTGTCATCCATAATTTTGAAGCTAATGCCCTTATTGATAGCACTTAATTCTAAGACACTACAAATCTTCTTTATAAGGGGTTTGAGTTCAATTTTTTCAAGCTTAACTTCAGATTCTGTCGTTGCCCACAAAAGCAAATTTTCCAGTAAGTCTTTTGATGCTTCTGCTGTAGTTTTAATTCTTTCAAGAAGTACCCTATCTAACTTATCTTTATCCTGTAATATAAGGTCGAGTGCAACGGCAATATTAGCAAGCGGACCTCTTATGTCGTGTCCTATAAGTTTAAGTAGTTTGGTTTGTCTTTGAGTCAGGTTTTCAAGACTATTCTTACTTGCTATTAGTTCTTTTGTACGCTTCTTAACTTCAATTTCTAATTCTTTTTTTCTGGAGTTCTCAATAATTACTTTGTTTCTAGCCTCTTTCAATAATTGATGTTGAGCTATTTCCTTTTCTCTTTTGATTAAAAGTACTTTATCAGATAAAGCGAAAGTTAATAAAATGGTTTCGACTGTTGAACCTATTTGCGAAGCATGTAAAGTCAATTCATTAAAAGGTAAAATAGAGACCCTTTGAAGTATTGAAATAATTACCCCAATTAAAAACAAGGACCAAGCTGCTACAAAAAATCTTGCAGGCTTATAACCTTTTCTATATAAAATTATACCTGCAACCAGCATTAAAAAACACCCTAAAGCACCAACAGCCTGAACTAGCTGATTTGCAATTCCATTGAAACCGAGTAAACTCAGGGGAAAAACAAATAGATTAATAAAAACCGAAGCTAAAAGCCATTTATTTAAAGTTGGAGAACTTTTTACAGTATTTAAAAACGCCATACTAAATAAAGTAGAGAACACGCCCAATCCAAAAATCATGGGTTCATAGGTATTGATAATAGGGTAATTGGGCCATGCATATTTAAATGCGTAACCACCTAAATGAAGAGTGATAAATGCAGTAGCAATAAGATGACCTATATAAGCCCAAAAGGTTTTGTCTCCTGTGGAAATACCAAAAAAAAGAACAATTATGATTAGAAAAATCATAAAGCCTGCATACATGCCCTGTGCAAAATCTTTGTTGTTTATATGGTTTATAAATTCGTCATGCTCCCATATTATAGTTGGTATATTTAAGTTTAGAGGACTTTTTACACGAAAATAAATGAATCTTGTTTCTTCATGGATTTTAAAGGTTGGTAATGCGGTTTCTAATTCTCTTTGCTCAAATTTGAAGCTACTCCCTGTAATGCTATAGTCTAAAACATTATTTTTTTGATCTAATTCCCAGACTTGTATTGAATCTAAAATGGGATATTGAAATTGTAAATAGTAAGTGTCGCCCAATACGCCATTATAATCAAACTCTATTTTACCCCAGACTGCACTTCCGGTGGCACTATAATTTGGTGCATCTGAAGTTGCTTTTTTAAAGCTATCAAGGTTTAAAACTTCCTCCAGACCTATATTAGAAGTTGTATCTTCAAACAAATTTAAATCCTCTCCTAATTGATGTCTTGTTTCAATTTGACTTAAATCAACCTGAGCAACAACATTACATATTGTAAGTAAAGTTAATGCTATACTTAGTATGATATCTTTCAATTTGACACGCATTGACTTTAATATCTATCAAAAAATTATTGATTAATTCAAATAGTATTTAAAACTAAATTAAAAAAAATTGTAGATATACAGTATTTTTTTTTGTTTGTATATGAGAAAAATTGAAATATTTAAACAAATCTTTTAAATAAAACCAATAGCTGATTCGAAATTTAACATCGATTGTTTAGAAGATTCATGTTTTTAATTCTTCAAATTGTAAAGTAACAAAGGTTACTGATAGAACAGAATTGCCCATCTATTTTTGCATAAAAATATTAATATGAAAACATTGCTTTATAACCTGCTGTGTTTGATGCTCGCCAACGCTTTAATGGCTCAGGAGTTTAAAAACATTTCATTGGATACGGTTATGAGTCAGGTAGAATCTAAAAACCTGACCCTCCAAATAAATGAGGAAAACCTTAATATATCCAGAGCACAATATCGTGAAAGTTTAGGAGCCATTTTACCTCAACTCAGCATAAGCCATCAGGGTTTCAGAACTAATAACCCGGTATTTGCTTTTGGATCACGTCTAAATCAGGGCATATTCAGTCAAAATGATTTTGATGTAAATGCATTAAATAATCCTGATGCTATTACCAACTTTACAACCACCTTTCAGATTGCACAACCTGTTTTGAATATTGATAAGCTGATTCAAAGAAAGGCTGCCAACTATGCCTTTAAGGCTCAGGCGTTTCAAAACAACTATATGACCTCTGCCCTGTTGCTAAAAACACAAACCTTGTTTATGCAGTTGCAATTGACCTTTGAATCTCAAAAGGTCATTGACGAAACAGTTGAAATGGTACAGGAAAATTACGACCAGGCCAGCAATTTTTACAATGAAGGACTCATCCAAAAAGCAGACTTACTGGCTGCGCAAATTCGTCTGTCTGAAGTAAAAACCCAAAGCCAGTCTGTTGATCAAAACCTAAAAAATCTTTCAGACCAATTGAAACAATTGATGCAGGACGATTCAGAAGAAATTTTAAAACCAACCGATTCGCTTGTCGTTATCAGCCTTTGGAGTGGTGATAAATCCGAAACTGATCATAATTTAAATACCAGCGATATTCAGGCTTTTGAATTTAAAAGGCAGTCTTATGACAAACTCTACCAGGCTCAGAAATATAGCTTTTTACCTACATTAAATGCCTTTGGCCAATTTCAGTATTTTGATGATGAAATTTTTGGTACATCAAGCGACAATTATTTTTTCGGCGCTGAATTAAAATGGGATTTGTTTAAAGGTTATACAAGAATAGCTAAGCTTGAAAAGCAAAAAGCAGAAGCTGAAAAAGTAAGACTTGAACAACAAAACTACATCGAAGAGAAGACAAACGATATCAAGGAAAGCATAAGAGCCATTGAACTTGCCGAACAGCAAATGAATACCCGTAAAATTGCTGTTGAACAATCTGAGGAAGCCTTTAGGATTGTCAATAACCGCTATCAGGAAGGTTTGGAAAAGACAACAGATCTATTAGCGGCTGAAACAAGGTACTCAAACATACGACTGTCTTATTTACAAAGTGTTTTCAATTATAACTACAACTTATTATACTATCAATTTTTAACTGAAAAATAATGAACATGACGACCCATAAAATCATATTGAGTTTACTGACCATAGCCCTTTTGGCTTGTGGAAGTTCTGAAGAAAAAAACACGGCAGAAAAAACACCGGCTGTAAAGGTAAAAACCATTAAAGTAACGAATTTGTCTAACAATGGCTTTAGCTATAGCGGAACTGTAAGTGCCGAGCAAATGACCACTATAAAAACGAGACATGCAGGTTATGTTGACCAAATTCTTGTAAATGTAGGCGAAAAAGTTCAGAGAAATCAAAAGCTCATCAGCATAGATAATGCAGAGCTGCAGGCTCAACTGCAACAGGCACTTGCCGGAAAACAACAGGCTGAAAAACAATTGGAAATTGCTCAAAAGGACCTGAAAAGATTTGAAAGGCTTAAGGCATCAAACAGTATTTCAGAAAAAGAACTGGAGCAGATTGAGCTGAAATATCAAGCCAGTCTTTCAGCTTTTGAACAAGCCAAACAAAGCTATAATCAAATAGCTGCAATGATGGATTATACCAATATTAAAGCGCCTTTTAGTGGTGTCATTACCAACAAAATGATTCAGGAAGGCGATATGGCCATGCCGGGTATGCCATTATTAAGTCTAACCTCATCCGGAACTTTAGAAGTGAAATCAGATTTAAGTGAATCTCAAATCACCAAAGTAAGACCTGAACAGTCTGTAAAAATTAATATTCCTTCCATTGGTAAAACTTATGAAGGTATAATTACAGAAGTCAGCTCTTCTTCTGAGGCTAACGGCAGTAGATATTTTGTAAAGACAGCATTTACAGATAAGCCTGATGACGCCCTCTCCGGGATGTTTGCAAAAGTATATGTAGAAGATAAAAATACCGAAAGCAAAGGCAATACATCAATAAGCATTCCTAAGAATGCCCTTGTTGAAAAAAATGGCTTGCAAGGCGTTTATGTGTTTGGAAAAAGCAATACAGCACTTTTGAGATGGATAAAAACCGGACGGCAGTTGGGAGAAAATATTGAAGTCTTATCGGGGATATCCCCTAATGACAAAATCATCATTTCAGCTGATGGCAGGCTTTACAATGGATTAAATATCAAAGAATAAAATTAAATTATCGTGAAAAACGGAATAGCAGGAAATATAGCCAAGGTCTTTTTAGACTCCAAGCTCACCATATTGTTGATGGTCGTATTTATGGTCATCGGTGTGTACAGTTCATTTTTAATACCACGTGAGGAAGAGCCACAAATTGATGTGCCAATGGCCGATATCTTTGTCGGGTATCCGGGCGCCAGTCCGACTGAAGTGGAATCTCGGGTGGCCAAACCTCTTGAGAAAATCGTCTCGAACATTACCGGTGTAGAATATGTTTACTCGACTTCAATGAGCGGTCAAGCCATGCTTATCGTACAGTTTGTGGTTGGTGAAGACATAGAACGCTCCTATGTTAAACTTTACGATGAGTTGATGAAAAACATGAACCGCATGCCGCAGGGCGTCACGCCGCCTTTGGTCAAAACAAGATCTATCAACGATGTCCCTATCATGAACCTTACCTTGTGGAGCGAGGAAGTTGATGATATACAGATGAAGAAAGTAGCATTAACCCTTAAAGACCGCATAGAACAGATTGAAGATATTTCTGTTGTAGAAGATATTGGTGGCAGACGGGAACAGATAGACATTATCGTTAAGCCTGAAAAACTGAACACCTTCAAATTGAACGTTGCGCAGATTCAGCAGATGTTGAAAGCAAATGATATGCGTTTAGCCACTGGTGAATTGGTAAAATCTAATGAGAGTATATCGCTAAAAACCGGACAATTTTTTAACAGCATTGAAGACCTGCAAAATCTAATAGTTGGTAATATTGGCTCAAAACCCGTTTATCTTAATCAGGTTGCAGACATTAGATATGCCGCATCAAGCCCACAAAATTTTGTGAGTTTTGGTTATGGTGCTGCCTCTGCTGAACAGGGTGAATACCCTTCTGAATATCCCGCAGTAAGTTTGTCCATTTCAAAAAGAAAAGGCGCAGATGCCATGCAGCTGGCTGATGTGGTCATTGCCAACCTTGACCAATACAAAAAAGAATTTATTCCGAATAACATCAAAGTTGAAGTCACTCGTAACTACGGTGAAACAGCATCTCAAAAAGTCTCTGAACTCTTACTTCACCTTATAGGCGCTATTATCGCCGTGACCATCATCGTGATGCTGGCTATGGGCTGGCGTGGTGGTTTGGTGGTATTCTTATCGGTTCCGGTAACTTTTGCTTTAACCTTACTGAGCTATTATCTACTGGATTACACTTTAAACCGTATTACCTTATTCGCTCTAATTTTTGTGACAGGCATTGTGGTAGATGATTCCATCATTATTGCTGAAAATATGCACCGGCATTTTCAGATGAAAAAGCTGGCCTTTAAAGATGCTGCTATTTATGCCATCAATGAAGTTGGTAATCCGACCATTTTGGCAACTTTTACAGTCATTGCTTCAGTTTTACCTATGGCATTTGTCAGTGGGTTGATGGGACCATATATGAGTCCGATGCCTATTGGCGCCTCTATTGCTATGATTCTGTCGCTCTTCGTCGCACTAACCATTGTGCCTTATTTAGGTTTTGTCTTTTTAAGAAAAACTGAAAGTTCCAAATCTGAAAAAGATGAGGAAGCCAGGGAAATAACAGATACTAAGATTTACAAAATCTACAAGAAATTTCAACAACCACTGTTAGACAGTAAAGCCAAAAGATGGGGCTTTTTAGGCATTACTTTCTTTATCCTTTTTGCATCCTTCATTTTGTTCTTTACCGATTCTGTCATCGTAAAAATGTTACCATTTGACAATAAAAACGAATTTCAGATTGTGATAGATCTACCGGAAGGCAGCACTTTAGAACAAACCAATGCTGTCACTCAGGAGATTGCACAATATGTGCGAAAACGACCGGAAGTCGTGAATTACCAGTCTTATGTCGGCACAGCTTCACCGATTACCTTCAATGGTTTGGTGAGACACTACGATTTGAGACAAAGTAAATATTTAGCTGATATTCAGGTCAATATTACAGATAAACACGACAGATCAGCCCAAAGTCACGACATTGCCAAAGACTTTAGAACCGGCGTAAAAGCCATTGCTGACCAGTTTGGTGCAGAAATTAAAATCGTTGAAGTTCCGCCTGGTCCACCAGTCTTATCGACGATTGTAGCAGAAATTTACGGCCCTGATTATGACATGCAGGTTCAATTGGCCGACAGTATCAAAACGATCTTAGGCCATACTACAGATGTCGTTGATATCGACTGGCGTATCGAAGCGCCTAAAAAAGAGTATGACTTGATCATAAACAAGGAAAAGGCACAGTTAAAGGGTATACAATCTGCGCAGATTGTTCAAAATCTAAATATCTTGATGCAAGACCAGCCTATCGCAAACCTTTATGAAGAAAAAGCCAACCTGCCGACCAGTGTTTCATTAAAACTATCTGACGCAGATAAAAGCGACATCAATCAAACGCTTAATATTCCTGTAGTCTCCCAGCAAGGTATGGCTTATCCCCTATCTGATTTTGTGCATGTTGAAGAAAAAGTAATTGAAAAAAGTATTTATAGAAAGAATCAGCGCAGAGTCATCTATGTTACCGCCGAAATGGCAGGAAAACTGGAAAGTCCTGTTTATGCCATTTTAGGCATGGAAGACAAATTGAAAGGTATTGATATGCCCGAAGGTTATAAGATCAATGAAATGTATCTGGGTATGCCGGACAGCACGGAAGATTTTACTGTAAAATGGGACGGCGAGTGGCAGATTACACTGGAAGTTTTCAGAGATTTAGGTTTGGCGTTTCTTGGCGTAATTATCATCATATACATGTTGATTGTTGGCTGGTTTCAGAGCTTTAGAGCACCAATTGTCATGATGGTCGCCATACCATTGTCTTTGGTAGGCATTATTTTAGGCCACTGGATAATGGGCGCGTTTTTTACAGCAACCTCGTTTATAGGAACCATCGCTCTGGCGGGAATTATGGTGAGGAATTCAGTCTTGCTGATTGACTTTATTAATCTTCGATTAGAAGACGGTATCGAATTTAAACAAGCGGTTATTGAGGCTGGTGCCGTAAGAACAACTCCAATTTTGCTCACCGCAGGAACGGTGGTTATAGGTGCATTTGTCATCTTATTTGACCCCATTTTTCAGGGCTTAGCCATTGCATTAATGGGCGGATCTATAGCTTCGACGGTTTTAACACTGCTTGTTGTGCCATTAGTATATTATTTAATAGAACGTAAAAAACATCAGAAATAATGAAACTGATCATCATTACAATTATCGATGAACTCAAAAAAGACGTCATCAATTTATTTAAAAAAGCAGAAATAGAAAACTACAGTGAATCTGATATAGAGGGATTTAAAACCGCAATATCAAGTCAAGTTACCACTGGATGGTTTGGAGGTAACAGCTTTAGTGCAGATTCTGAAATGTTTTTCTCATTTGAAAAAGAAGAAAAAGTCAGGGTCTTGTTTGAATTGATAAAAGAATATAATAAAACGATCAAACATCATAATCCCATCAGGGCAGTGATATTGCCGGTTGAGGATTACGTTTAAAAGCCTCCTTACCCCCGAAAGGGGAATAATTGAGGTATTGAGTAATTAGAGGGTAGAGGTTAGATATTAGACAAATTTAAGCTTGAAAATCGAAAAAAAACCTGAAGTCAGAAACTTTGAAAACTTCGGTGTTGCTCAGTGCATCGCTTTAAACACTTCGGCAATGCTCAGTGCATCGCTTTAAACACTTCGGCAATGCTCAGTGCATCGCGTTAAACTTTAAATATTAATCATTAAACTTAAGAAATATGAAAAATAGAATTGTAAGAGGTGTCGCAGGCACTTTTGTATTAGCCAGTTTGTTATTAGCCATTTATGTCAATATCAACTGGTTGTGGTTTACCGCTTTTGTAGGCGCTAATTTGTTGCAATCTTCCTTGACCAAATGGTGTTTACTGGAAGATATTTTAAAGAAGTTTGGAGTGAAGAATTAATATTATGACTCTATATATTTAAAAGAAGGTAGCTGAAATTTTATTTTAATTATCATTCTTTCGAAAATTTCTCATGTAGAAGATTCCAAAGTTCAGGGTATCCCTGGTCATAACCCAAAGCCCAAATACCAACACCTCCAATGTCGTTTTCTTTAACCCAATCATATTTTAAGGATAATGACTTTTCATCTTCAAAGAAGAGTTGTCTATAATTATTGCTTTCACCTTTTACAACAATGTATGACGAAAGACTAACCGAATCAAACTTTACTGAAGCATTTAAAGAATCGATTAATACATTTTTAATAGTGCTGTATGTTGGATGAGATCTAAATTTTTCTACTGTAGCACCTATGTGTCGACTTTTGGTATACCATTCTGAACCATAATAGGGAAGGCCAACTATAAGTTTGTTTTTATGTACACCTTTATTTAAATAGTATTTTACAGAAGATTGTAAACCTATGCCAAAAGCTTTACTGTCGACAAATGGAGTTACAGGACCAGTATTCTTACTAAAACTACCGTAATAATCATATCCCATTAAAGTGTAAAAATCTACATATGGGTTTATGAGATCTATATCAAATATGTTATACCAATCTCTGGCGTAAAGACATAAGGATACCATGTATTTAGGGTTTTTATGTTTTAATGCCTTAGAAAAGTTAACGATGAATGAATTAAAATTCTTTTTTTGACTTTTTGGAACACCTTCAAAATCTATGTTTACTCCATCTGCATCTCTTTCTGCCAAAAGTCTTGAGATACTATCTGTTAGTGTTTTTTGAGCACTTTGATTTTTTAAAAAAATTGAGTTATTCTTTTTTCCAAAATTTGAAATAGAAAGAAATACTTTACAGTTATTAACTTTTGCACTATCAACAAGTGCAGTAGATCTCCATTGATGAATATCTTTGTAACTGCCAGTTTCAGGCTTAACAGTATAAGAGAAATATGAAATGCCCCAAAGCAAAGAGAAATTATAATTCTTCCATTGTGATCCTTTTGAATAGAGGTGCCATCCAAAGGTTTTATAATCAGGGTGTACATTTCCTTTTTTAAAGTAGTTTATACCTGGCTTAAAACCATTTAGACTGTCCCAATCACTTTCTGCTTTTAAGCTTAAATTTTCATACTTTTTTTCATGAAGCGCTCTCGCACTAATGTAATTACTATTTACTGGAAACGAATATGTTGCTTTTAATTTTGGTTTAGATTCTAAACGGTTTGTTTTAATATTAGGGTAATCGTTTTCCTTTTTACTAGAACAGCCTAAGAATACAAAAGTTAAGAAAAAAATTAAAGGTAAAGTTCTGACTATAATTTCTTTATTTGACATGGTTTAAAGATAATATTTTTACAGTAATATTAATAGTTGATTGTCATATCAAGTATACTCCGGCACTTTACCTACAGCATCTTTATAAAACGCTTTTATTTCTATGATATCTCTTTCGTAATCTCCGGAAATATAAAAAACTTCCGGAATATTCACTGTTTTTGTTTTATAATCTAAGATCACAAAAGTTAGAGGCACTTTGGCTTGTTCTGCAATACGGTAAAAACCAGTTTTCCATTCTGATACTTTTTTTCTTGTACCTTCCGGAGCAATAGCCATGCGGAATTCTTCTTTAGAATTAAAAATGTTTACAATTTGCTGAACTTTATTATTCTTTGAAGAACGGTCAATAGCTTCGCCTCCCATCCATTTAAAATACCAACCAAACGGTCCGTCAAAAAGTTCTTTTTTGGCGACATAATTTACATCTACACAAACCAATTTTCTTGCCAAAGCCAGAATATAGAAATCATGCCAACTTGTATGAGGTGCCACGACTGCAACAGTCTTTTTAATGTTTGGATCAAAATCACCTTTGAGCTTCCAGCCCATTAAAGTCTTAAATATAAATCGAGATAGCATTCAAATAAAATTCAGTGTTAAATCTAAGCAATTTAGAGTTGTTATTTATATTTTTGTAATATGAAACTATTTTTGATAACAATTGTAATACTAGCCATTGCATTTGCAGGCATAGCTATAAAAATCTGGGGTAAAAAAGATGGTAAATTTGCAGGAACGTGCGCAAGTCAGAGTCCATTTTTAAACAAAGACGGTGAAAGTTGCAGTTTTTGCGGAAAATCCCCTGATGAAATGAAAGACTGCGAAGGTAAAAGTTAATAGATGTCAGGCCTGATTTGGTTTGCTGTGGTGACTCTTTTAGGTTACTTCCTGATTGATATCATATTAATTGTTCCTTTACGCTCAGGGAAAGCCAAACCTCTTCAAAATAAAAGTCAAAAAGCGATTTCCGTCATTATTGCTTCTAAAAATGAAGCTCATAATCTTAAAAAGTTTTTACCTAAAATTCTCAATCAAAACCATCATAATTTTGAGGTAATCCTCGTCAATGACCATTCAACCGATGAAACATCAAGTGTTTTATCAAGTTTTAAGTTGGTTTATCCACATTTAAAAATTATTGATAATAGTTTTAGTACTTCTAAAAAAAACGCTATTTACTGCGGAATACAACAGGCCAAACATGAAAATCTTGTATTTACAGATGCAGACTGCAGACCATTATCCCAGGATTGGTTATCTGAAATTCAACACTGTTTTTCTGATGAAAAGTCTATCGTCTTAGGGTATTCACCTTATAAAAAACAAAAAGGATGGTTAAACAAGATAATTCGTTATGAGACTTTACAGACAGCAATAAATTATTTTGGAATGGCAAAGCTCGGTGTAGCTTATATGGGTGTTGGTAGAAATTTAGGCTACAGCAAATCTATTTTTAAAGCATTACAAGGATTTAAACGTCATGAGCACTTACTTTCAGGAGATGACGATTTATTAATCAACGAAGCTTCAGGACGCTACCCTATTGACATTTCTCTGGACCCTAAGACCTTTGTTGAGTCTCTGCCAAAAACAAATTTTAGAACCTGGATCAGGCAAAAACAAAGACACATGACTACTGCGCCTTATTATAAACTGAAGCACAGATTGCTCCTGGGCTTCCAATTTTTTCTCAGGTTTTTATTTTGGTTTTTTGTCCTTCCCCTTTGTATTTATTTGTGTTATGCCGGTCAACCCAAACTACTTATACTTATTTGCTTTGGTGTGGTATTTAAACTGTGTTACACCAGGTTTCTGTTTTCAAATTTTTTGGTGAAAGATTTATGGTTAGCATCTTTTTTATTTGAATTTCAGCTCATTTGCTTACAATTATATATTTTTAGCTTAAATTTAATTACTCCAAAAAAAGACTGGTAATTGAACACTAAACATCAACATATAGAAAAAGCTAAACTCGGCCAGCAACAAGCTTTCAATGTACTTCTGGAAAGCCATTGGGATTACGTTTACAATTACCTTTATAAACAAACCAAAGACACTTATCTCTCTGAAGAGATTTGTATAAAAACCTTTGCCCGAGCATTTGATAAAATTGACCAGTTCGATAAAAAATATAATTTTAAAACCTGGCTTGTAACCATTTCCAAGCGCTTATTAATTGACGAAAAGCGAAAAAAAGAGCTGGAAACCACAAAAATTGATAAGCACGTAAATGCTATTGAAAGTAATGAAGAAAATATTGAAGAAGAAATACACAAGAAAGAACACCTTAATACAGTAAAAATGGCAATGAATCAACTTAAATCCAGTGATAAGCTGGTTTTACAGAAACATTTTTTTGAAGAAAAATCATATGCTGAAATCGCAAAAGATATAGACGAATCTGTTAATTTTATAAAAGTCAAAATTTTGAGAGCCAAGCGCAAATTGGCAGATATCATCAAACTTAATGGAATTTAAGTGGCATTATAATTCAATAATTACAAAAAACAAATTAGCATGAAAATCTTAGAAGATTTTTCGTTCAGTTTATTTTTTTAGCAGTGGTTTTTGTTGATATATTTAGTCTATGGCTTTATTGCCTTATAGACATATTAAGACATCATTTTGAACAAAACAACAAGATTATCTGGATTTTGGCTGTCATTTTTTTACCGATTTTAGGGTCACTACTGTATTTAATCATTGGAAGACAACAAAAAATTGAGGCCTGACTTATTCAGAATTACAGTCATTAATAAAATTCTAAATCTTCTGAATAATTAAACCTCTTTAATTTAAAAAATTACTTTTGCATTTCGTTTTGCCATCATGACCAAAAAAGAATTACTTCAGCATTTTTCCAGGGCCAATACGGTTGAAAGTATATTGACCTGTCTTAAGTCAAACCAACCCAAAACATTCAAAACCAATGGACTGGTAGGTTCTTCAAAAACCCTGTTTGCTCTGGATCTGTTTCAACACAGCCAAAACCCGGTTCTTTTCATATTAAAAGACAAGGAAACGGCAGCATACCATCTTAATGAACTTCAGGACTTTTTGAGTAAAGATGACGTATTGTTTTTCCCTGACAGCTACCGAAGACCTTATCATCCCGACTTTTCGGGAGAGGAAACAGACAATGCAAACGTATTACAGAGGGCGGAAGTTCTTAATCGTCTCAATTCTCGTAAGAAGCCTGTAATACTTGTCTCCTACCCCGGCGCATTGTTTGAAAAAGTAGTTACTAAAAGCGAACTTAAACGCCATACTTTAAGTATAAATCAAGGCGATAAACTCGATTTGGATTTTGTCAATGAAACCCTTTTTGAATACGAATTTAAAAGAGTAGATTTTGTTACTGAACCCGGAGAGTTTTCAGTACGCGGTGGAATAATTGATATTTATTCTTTTAGCAACGAAGAACCCTATCGGATTGAATTTTTTGGCGACGAGGTAGAAAGTATCAGAACCTTTGATATTGAAACACAGCTTTCTGTCAATCAGATGAAAAAAGCCTCTGTGATGCCCAATGTTGAAAACAAGCATGTAGAGGAAAAACGACAGAGTTTTTTTGAATATATAAAGTCTAACAGTTTCATTCTGGTTGAAAATGCCGAACTCCTTAAAGCTGATTTAGATGAATTGTTTAGAAAAGCAAAATTGAATTTTGAAAATCTTACCAAAGACTTAAAATATTCAAAACCTTCGGAATTGTTTTGTGATGGTGAGAAGATGCTTACAGACTTAAGAGCATTTAACAGTATTATTTTCAATTCTACAGATTTATTGAATATTCCCAAAGATCAATCCTTTGAATTTGAAACCAGTCCACAACCGGCTTTCAACAAAAAGTTTGATTTATTGATTGAAGACCTTAACGGACATCACAAACAAAACTATACGAACTTGATTTGCTGCCTGAATCAACAGCAGGCCCAAAGGTTTCACGATATTTTTGAAGACATGTCATTCAGTAATTACCAGACTATGGTGCTGGGGCTTCATGAAGGATTTATAGACCATAAGTCAAAATTGGTTTGTTATACCGACCATCAGATTTTTGAGCGGTACCATAAATTTAAGCTCAATAATAAGTTTTCCAAAAAACAGGCCATTACACTTAAAGAGCTCACGCAATTGGAGCGTGGCGATTATGTTACGCACATCGACCATGGTATTGGCAAGTTTGGTGGTTTACAAAAAATAGATGTAGACGGTAACACGCAGGAAGCCATAAAGTTGGTTTATGGTGATAACGATATTTTGTACCTGAGCATACATGCCTTACACAAGATCTCAAAATACAATGGTAAGGATGGGCAAAAGCCAAAAATTTATAAATTAGGCAGTAAAGCCTGGAAAAACCTCAAGCAAAAAACCAAATCCAGAGTCAAGAAAATTGCTTTTGACCTAATAAAACTTTATGCCAAACGAAAGCTAAAAAAAGGTTTTCAATTTGGTCCGGACTCTTATTTGCAGCATGAGCTGGAAGCTTCTTTCATTTATGAAGACACGCCGGACCAGAGTTCTGCGACTGAGGCGGTAAAAAAAGACATGGAAAGTACACAGCCTATGGATCGTCTGGTTTGCGGCGATGTGGGTTTTGGGAAAACCGAAATTGCCATCAGAGCGGCTTTTAAAGCTGTTGATAATGGAAAACAGGTAGCTGTACTTGTGCCCACTACTATTCTGGCTTTTCAGCACCATAAAACATTTTCTGAACGCTTGAAAGACTTCCCTGTAAGCATAGATTACATTAACCGTTTTAGAACAGCAAAGGAAAAAAGGGAAACGCTGGAAGATTTAAAAACCGGGAGATTAGATATCATTATTGGCACACATCAATTGGTGAATAAAGCAGAGTATTTTAAAGATTTAGGATTGTTAATTGTTGATGAGGAACAAAAATTTGGTGTGTCTGTAAAAGATAAACTTAAGACCATAAAAACCAATGTGGACACTTTGACGCTCACAGCGACGCCAATTCCAAGAACCTTACAATTTAGCCTGATGGCGGCCAGAGATTTGTCCACCATCACCACGCCACCACCTAACCGCTACCCTATTGACACGCGTGTCGTTCGTTTTACAGAAGATATGATCAGGGATGCTATAAGCTATGAAATACAACGTAATGGTCAGGTATTTTTTATACACAACCGCATTGGCAATATTAAAGAAGTGGCCGGACTTATACAACGACTTGTCCCGGATGCAAAAGTTGGGATAGGTCACGGACAAATGGATGGCAAAAAATTAGAAAAACTCATGCTCGACTTCATGAATAGCAGGTTTGATGTATTGGTATCTACTACAATTATTGAAAGTGGACTGGATATAATCAACGCCAATACTATTATCATCAATAATGCCCATCAATTTGGCGTCTCAGATTTGCATCAGATGCGTGGTCGTGTAGGTCGAAGCAACAAAAAGGCTTTTTGCTATCTCATTACTCCGAGTCTTCAAAATATGTCACCGGATGCCAGAAAGCGTATTACGGCTCTGGAGCAGTTTTCAGAATTAGGCAGCGGTATAAAGATAGCTATGAAAGATCTGGAAATTCGAGGTGCAGGCGACCTGCTTGGTGGTGACCAAAGTGGATTCATCAATGAAATTGGTTTTGAAACCTACCAAAAGATCCTTAACGAAGCGATAGAAGAACTCAAAGAAAAAGAATTTAAGGACTTGTATGCCAAGGATAATAAAGAAGATGAAAATAAGGTTTATGTGAAGGAAGTTCAAATTGATACAGATTTTGAGACCCTCTTTCCTGACGATTACATCAACAGCATCACAGAACGACTAAACCTTTATACCAAGCTCAATGATATCAAGAATAAAGAAGAGCTGATGCAGTACAGGACCGAACTGGAAGACAGATTTGGGGCTTTACCAACGCAGGCCATAGACCTCTTAGACAGTTTGAGACTAAAATGGCATGCCGAAAAATTAGGTTTAGAAAAAATTGTTTTGAAGCAGAAGCAGATGATAGGATATTTTATTTCGAATCAGGATTCTGCATTTTATCAGAGTCAAAATTTTAGAAATGTTTTGGCCGCTATTCAGCATAATGCAAAGAAATTTGTTATCAAGGAAAAGAAAACCAGAAACGGATTAAGACTTATCATAAATTTTGGAAAAGCTGAAAGCATCCAGGAAGCCTTAGAAAAAATAAAAAGCCTTAAGCAGAAAGTCGAAGTTTAAACTGTATACACATAGCTTTGGCATAGGAATTGGGATATCTATAATGCCGATAAACAAAATCATATAAATGCCCTGTTATGAGGGCAATTAATCAGCATGATATGACATCATGGCTAAATAATAATTATGAGCAGATCAAAACTATTTAATATTGACAATTTGTCATCACAAGAATTTGACGAAGATGCAGAATTGATTCCTTTGATGACCACAGAAGATGAAGAGCAGATAAATTCTGAAGTATTACCCGATCAGCTACCGATTTTACCTTTAAAAAATACGGTACTTTTCCCGGGTGTTGTTATACCGATTACAGCTGGCAGAGACAAATCTATTCAACTGATAAACGATGCCAATAATTCTTCAAAAATTGTGGGTGTAGTTTCTCAAAAGGATGAAGATGTTGAAGAACCAAAATACAAAGACCTTAATAAGGTTGGTGTAGTTGCCAAAATATTAAGGGTTTTAAAGATGCCCGATGGCAATACCACTGTTATTATACAGGGTAAAAAGCGCTTTAAGATAGAAGATCCCATCAAAGAAGATCCTTATGTGGTTTGCAATGTTTCAGAGTTTTCAGAAAACATTGCAGACATCAAAAATGATGAATTTAATACCATCATTGAGGAATTAAAGTCTTTAGCTTTAAGAATTATAAAAGAAAGTCCCAACATTCCATCAGAGGCTTCTTTTGCGGTAAAAAATATTGAAAGTTCGTCTTTTCTCATCAATTTTATTTCTTCAAATATGAGTCTTGAAGTTAAGGAAAAGCAGCAGCTTCTTGAAATTTCAGATTTAAAAGAACGTGCTCTGGCGACTTTAAGACATATGAATCTGGAATACCAGAAACTCGAACTGAGAAATGACATTCAATCCAAAGTACAAACTGACATCAATCAGCAACAGCGTGAGTATTTTCTTCACCAACAGATGAAAACCATTCAGGAAGAACTTGGTGGTAATTCACAGGAAGGTGAAATTGAAGAGATGCGTAAAAAATCTAAGAAGAAAAAATGGTCTAAAGAGGTTAAAGAACATTTTGAAAAGGAACTTTCAAAACTTCAGCGACTCAATCCTCAGGTGCCTGAACATTCTATCCAGAGAAATTATCTGGAGTTGTTTCTGGATTTGCCCTGGGATGATTTCAGCAAAGATAAGTTTGACCTTAAAAGGGCGCAGCGCATTTTAGATCGTGATCACTATGGTTTAGAAGATGTCAAAAGACGTATCATAGAATATCTGGCAGTGCTGAAACTGAGAAATGACATGAAATCGCCTATTCTCTGTCTTTACGGCCCTCCAGGTGTAGGTAAAACTTCACTTGGAAAGTCTGTTGCCGAAGCTATTGGCAGAAAATACGTGAGGATTTCCTTAGGCGGATTAAGAGACGAAGCTGAAATTCGAGGACACAGAAAAACTTACATCGGTGCCATGCCCGGAAGAATAATTCAAAATCTTAAAAAGGCTGGGACGTCCAATCCGGTTTTTGTTTTGGATGAGATAGACAAGCTTTCCCAGGGTCTTCAGGGTGATCCTTCTTCTGCCCTTCTGGAAGTCTTGGATCCGGAACAAAACAATACTTTTTATGATAATTTCCTTGAAATGGGGTACGACCTGTCTAAGGTTATGTTTATAGCAACGGCCAATAATCTGGGTAATATTCAACCTGCTTTAAGAGACAGGATGGAGATCATAAATGTGACGGGATATACAGTTGAAGAAAAAATTGAAATTGCCAAAAAGCATTTGTTACCTAAGCAAATCAAAGAACACGGGATGACCAAAAACGATATCAAATTGGGGAAAAAACACCTGAGAAGTATTGTTGAAGGCTATACCAGAGAATCCGGTGTGAGAGGTCTTGAAAAGCAAATCGCCAAAGTGGTGAGAGGTATTGCCAAAAGAATTGCTATGGAAGAAGACTATAACCCCGCTTTGAATGATGAAGACATCATAGACATTTTAGGCAGTCCGAAAATAAAAGCCAATGTTTATGAAAATAATCAGGTGGCTGGTGTTGTTACAGGTTTGGCCTGGACTTCTGTAGGAGGTGATATATTATTTATAGAATCTACTTTGTCTAAAGGAAAGGGGCAGCTCAACATTACCGGAAACCTGGGAAAAGTCATGAAAGAATCGGCTACTATAGCCATGGAGTACATAAAATCTCATGCAGAAAAGTTTGGCATAAAGCCTGATATTTTCGAAAAATATAATGTACACATTCACGTTCCGGAAGGCGCAACGCCCAAAGATGGGCCAAGTGCAGGAATTACGATGTTAACGAGTTTAGTGTCTTTGTTTACGCAGAGAAAAGTCAAACAAAAACTCGCGATGACGGGAGAAATAACCCTAAGAGGCAAAGTACTGCCTGTAGGTGGAATAAAAGAAAAGATTCTTGCCGCAAAGCGCGCAAACATTAAAGATATCATCCTTTGTGAGGAAAACAAGCGTCATATAGATGAAATAAAGGCTGAATATCTAAAAGGTTTAAATTTCCATTATGTGACTGATATGGCAGAAGTTTTGGATATTGCCATCACGAAGCAAAAGGTTAAAGACGCAAAAGTATTGTAGTGGATTTTTAAAGAAAATGAAAAGCACCTTGAGGAAATCTTCAAGGTGCTTTTTTTATTTGGAAATATTTGTAAGTGTTTGTAAATATTTGCTATGTTTAAATTATTACTAATCAATAAATTGATGATAAGAAATAAAACAAGGAATTATGGCATGAAATAAAAAAGTGATGTATTTTTGACGATATATACTAGTTGGCACCAATTTTAACAAAACTCGAAATTTGAATTTAACAACTGATTCTACAAAATATTATTATGAAATAAATAGACGGCTGACATCAAAATTTGATGCGAACTGGACACCTCTATGGAATTATTGTGAAATGACATCAACTTTGATTGAGGGGCATTCTTGGACTTTTTTAATCAAAGGTGGGTTAGAAAATCGAAAACTAATTTATCGGAATTGGCAATACACTAAACAAAACTCAAGAAATAATTTTGGGATTTTTAATCTAGATGATATTAAAGTAGATGAAAAAGAACTATACATATCGTTAAATAAAATATTTGAAATCCAGAATCTTTTGAAATTAGAACTGACATTAAATATAACAAAAAAAATTATTTTAGACGGAGTTAGATATGAATTAACCGATTTCAAAACTGAACAAACGTTTAAATGGAAATTAGAAGAAGAAATTAACTATAATATGAAACAGCTAACTGAAAAAATAACTGGTGCCAACAATAGCTATAGGCAATAGCTCGGGTTCGGGATTGAAAAACGAAAGTTCAGGATTATTTGCTAAATTAGCTGAATAAAATAAAAATAGTGACTTTCTTGGCGCTACTGCCCATAGCCGAGACGTTGGGCAACATACAAAAAGCCCACCGCACAAACAGCACATTTGGTTTTTTGCCGACACGAAAGCCAACGCTAAAAAACCAAAAGAGCTGTTTTTTGCCAACGCTCTGACAGAAATTGAAAGAATAAATGACTTTAGAACAATATATTGACAACTTAGACAAAAGATACAGACTCGGAAACGCAACCGAACATACTTTTCGTGGAGACTTGCAACAACTTTTAGAAAGTTTGGTGCCGACAATCAGAGCGACCAACGAACCGAAAAGACAAAGTTGCGGAGCACCTGACTACATTTTGACTAAAAAAGATATTCCTGTTGGATTTATTGAAGCTAAAGACATTGGCGACAAAGACCTTGACGGAGCAAAGAAAACAGGTAACAAAGAGCAGTTTGACCGCTACAAGGCTTCTCTAAACAATCTGATTTTTACAGATTACATAAACTTTCATCTATACCGAGAAGGCGAATTTATTACCAAAATTTCCATTGCAGAAATCACGGACAAAGGAATAAAACCCTTGCCTGAGAACTTTGGAAACTTTGAAAATCTAATCAAAGACTTTTGCGTTCACGTTGGACAAACGATAAAAAGCTCAAAAAAATTAGCAGAAATGATGGCGGGCAAAGCCCGCCTTCTTTCTGATATTATTGAGAAGTCGTTGACCAGTGATGAAGAAAATCAAGAAAACAGTACGCTGAAAGAGCAAATGTTGGCTTTCAAGCAAATTTTGATTCACGACATTACGCCACAAGGTTTTGCAGACGTTTACGCTCAAACAATAGCTTACGGAATGTTTGCGGCTCGTTTGCACGACCCTACTTTGGATAATTTTAGCAGACAAGAAGCGGCTGAACTGATTCCAAAATCCAATCCGTTTTTGCGAAAACTCTTTGGCTACATTGCAGGTCCAGACATTGACGACCGAATTAAATGGGTAGTTGAGAACCTTTCGGAAATCTTTTTGGCGTGTAACGTAGAAGAAATTTTAAAGAACTACGGGAAATCTACCAAAATGGAAGACCCGATTATTCACTTTTATGAAACATTCCTAAGCGAATACGACCCAAAATTGCGTAAATCTCGTGGCGTTTGGTACACACCGCAACCCGTTGTAAATTTCATTGTTCGGGCAATTGACGACATTCTAAAAACGGAATTTGATTTACCGCAAGGACTTGCCGACACGAGCAAAACAAGCATAAAAGTAAACACCCAAACCGCAGATAAACGTTCAGCAACAGGTTACAAACAAATGGAGCAAGAAGTACACAAAGTACAAATTCTTGACCCAGCCACAGGAACAGGAACTTTTTTGGCAGAAGTGGTAAAACACATTCACAAAAAATTTCAAGGACAACAAGGCATTTGGAGCAATTATGTAGAAACCCATTTATTGCCACGTTTGAACGGTTTTGAGTTGCTAATGGCGAGTTATGCAATGGCACATTTGAAATTGGATTTACTATTGACCGAAACAGGATTTAAACCAACCTCTAACCAACGCTTTAAAGTTTATTTGACCAACAGTTTAGAAGAACACCACCAAGATACAGGAACGCTATTTGCCAATTGGTTAAGTACAGAAGCCAATGAAGCCAACCACATCAAAAGAGATACGCCAGTAATGTGTGTTATTGGAAATCCACCTTATGCGGTAAGTAGCACAAATAAAAATGATTGGATTCAAGATTTAATTTCTGACTACAAGAAAAATCTCAATGAACGTAAAATCAATTTGGATGATGATTACATCAAATTCATTCGCTACGGACAACATTATATCGACAAAAATGGAAGTGGCGTTTTGGCTTACATTTCAAATAATAGCTTTATTGACGGAATTACACACCGTCAAATGCGTAAACACCTTTTAGAGACTTTTGATAAAATTTACATCTTGGATTTACACGGAAATGCCAAGAAAAAAGAAGTTTGCCCTGATGGAAGCCCTGACCAAAATGTTTTTGATATTATGCAAGGTGTTTCGATTAACATCTTTGTAAAAACAAATAAAAAGAAGAAAACGGAATTAGGGGAAGTTTATCATTTTGATTTGCAAGGAAAAAGGAATCGCAAATATGAAACACTTAACAATTCAACTATTTCTGAAATCAAATGGGAAAAGCTTGTCTATTCTCAGCCATATTACTTTTTCGTTCCAAAAGATTTTGAACTGATAAAAAATTACGAAAAAGGATTTAAAGTAAATGAAGTTTTAAATTCAAATTCTAATGGCATAGAAACTAAATGTGACGCTTTAGCTATTCAATTTTCCAATCAAAAACTTCAAACCGTGATAAATGATTTCGAGATGGAAACTGTTGATTTTTTAAAGTCAAAGTATAAGGAAAAACAAGATTCAAGCGGTTGGACATTTGCACGAGCCAAGGAGAGTATTTTAAATGATAAGTTCAGACAAGTAAAAATTAACTACAGACCTTTTGATGTAAGAGAAACAATAATTACTAAAAATTCGGGCGGTTTTATTGGTCGTTCGAGATTTGAAGTTATGCAACATTTACTTCAACCTAATATTGGATTAATCATACCAAGACAAACAACTCAAGATTATAGACATAACTTTATTACGGACAAAATAATTGAGGGAAACTTTACAGCAAGTGCTAAATTATTTGGCACAGGTTGCCTTTTTCCACTCTACTTATACCCAGAAAGTAATGGACAACAAACTATTGAACCGAATACTGAAAGAGTTCCTAACTTAAATAAAGAAATTGTAAAACGAATTGCGGAGAAATTACATTTAACTTTTACTAACGAAAAAGAAACCACCGAAAATAATTTTGCCCCAATTGACATTTTAGATTACATCTATGCAGTTTTACATTCGCCAACATACCGAGAGACATATAACGAGTTTTTAAAAATTGATTTTCCGAGAGTTCCTTATCCAAAAGACCAAGACACTTTTTGGCAGTTGGTAAAATTAGGCGGAGAAATACGCCAAATCCATTTATTGGAAAGCCAAAAAGTGGAGCAATACATTACACAATATCCAATGGACGGAGATAATGTAGTCGGCAAACCCAAATTCAAAGACGGTAAAGTTTACATCAACGACACGCAGTATTTTGATAATGTTCCGCAAGTAGCTTGGGAGTTTTACATAGGTGGCTACCAACCTGCTCGAAAATGGCTCAAAGACCGTAAAGACCGCAAATTGGAGTTTGACGACATTTTGCACTATCAAAAAATCATTGTAGCACTTTCAGAAACGGACAGATTGATGAAAGAGATTGATAAAATTGAATTTATGGAAACAGATAATAAAGAAGTTTTGGCAAATGGATAAGGAGTATTTTTTGATTCAAGAAAGGTTAAAGCAACTTGAAACCACTTTTATAAAAGATGGTTGGATAACTATTTACGAATCAACAAAAGACGACCTTATTTATTGTTGTTTGGTTCATAATTCTAAAATTGATGAATACAAATTAAAAACTGATTGGGTTATTAGACCTTATTATGAAGGGAAACCATCCATAATTACATCATTTAAAGAAGGGAAGTCTAATACAACTTACCAAACTTATGCAGATAATGGTTTTGAGCCGTTTATTTTTATTAAGCACTTTAATTTTAATGATGGTGATGAGCAATATGTCGATATTTCCGAAGAGTTTGTTCTTTACTTCAAACTATATGAACGAGCTGATAATAAGCAAAACCGAAAATATTATTTTATTGATGACCTTGGCGATTTAGATGAAGTTATTAGAATTGAACCGAAAAAAATAAAGATAAAACTCAAATATTTAAAAGAGTATATTGCTGTTAGGCAACTTCATTTTTCACTGTGCTTTGATTTTATGCGAGTTGGTGAAATTGATTTAAAAGCAAATGGAATTGAGCAACTCGATAAGGATTTTAAAGGTGATAATTATTTCTACAATCATTTAATCAGACCTTTAGATGGCAAATTTCAAAGTTGGATTATAGGAAAAAAAATAATCAGTTTTGACCCATCTAAATCGCAGAGCTATCATTTTGATTACGAAAATCAAGTATATGAAAAGTTCATAACAGGATATGATGAAAACGGTGATTTTGTATATCAGGAATGTAGCAAGACCAATGAAAAGTACTTTGTACTAACTTATTTCAAGAAAGAAGTTTTAAACAAATATTACAACGAGCCAAAAAAATATGAAGTGGATGGGTGGCACGTAAAATCTAAATTTTTTACGCTCAAAATAGACAACAATAATGAAGATTATGTTGCAGTTTTTTTAATTGAATTGGGTTATTTACCTCACAAGGAACAATTACATTGGAAGCATCACAATATTGAGCCACAGAAAGGGATTAGTCACGCCTATTACCAAACAATGATTGAAGGAAATTGGGTTGACCATCCAGAAACGCCTGATTTGTTCTTCAAACACAAATACGAGCAATTCAATAAAAAATGGGAAAACAAGTTTGGTTGGAGACTTTATAAACCATTAGCTAAAGAAGATGAATTCCGATTCAATTCACTACACATTCCAACTTCAAATAATGTAAAATCATTCTGTGAACAAATTCTTTCAATTAGTATAATAACGATTGATAGACTTAACTCGAAAGAGCTTGCAAAAAAGACTACCAAAAAAGATGGTACTAACAGCATAACAAGATTTGAGAAATTCTTAGAAGCCCACCAAATGAAAATTCCTGATATGATTTTGTTTTTAAGAAATTTATGGGATTTACGTTCAGGTCTTTTAGCTCATAGTTTCAGTAATTCAAATTCAAAATGCAAAAAAGCTATTCAGTACTTTGGAATAAAAGAAGACAATTACATAGAAGTTGCAAAAGAAATATTCATTAAATCAATATACACCTTTAACACTTTGGAAGGAAAATTATTGACAGAAGAAAAAACGACAAATGAAAACAAATCCAACGCATAAAGCCATACACATTGGCAAGTCGCACCAGCCGACACACAAGCCAAAACTTGCCAAAGAGTATGTCTTTGCCAACGCTAACAGACGGACGAAAAAAAAGTACGATTGCCCAACAATGGCTATACGTAATGCGGGCGAAAGTGCTGAAATGAAAGTAATTACATTAAATAAACTAACTGCTAAACGGAAAGTGAAGTGCCTTGAAAACCCGCACTACGCATAGCCTAGACCGTTGTTGTGCGTAATTTAAAAATGATTCTGCCATTAAATTCATATATTAGAAATCCACCGACAATTTTATTGCCAAAACAAGTTGTGTCTTTTAATGCAATAAGATATAGTTTAGACATTTGTCAATTATCACACGAAAGACTGATAAGAAAACTCTCTGAACAAACCGAAAAGAAAGATATTGAACCAATCGATTTTCCAGAAATATTTTCGGACGTATGGTCTATAATTAATAATGCTCAAATGTTCGGAAAAATTATTTGTCGTGAATTTGGAATTAGTAAAACTGAACCTAAACTGTCTGAAATTATTAAAGCAATTGATTTTAGAAATTCGAATCAACATTTTGAAGAACGAATTTCTCAAGTTTTATCAGTCGAGGATTTACCTGTTTACGGATTTTTGAGCTGGCGAAAAAATTATCTTGAAACGGACGAAATAATATTGTCGACAATTTATTCAGGAACATTTACAAATAAATCTAATGTCAATATGCCAATCTCAAATGAAATCCAAACTGAACCTGATGAAATCATACAAAAAATTGAGTTTTCTAATGTTATAAGAGAAAAAGACAATTCAGGAAAGTGGGAATTTAATGAACGTAAAATATCAATCAGTAAGCTGATTTCTGATTTAAAAAGTTGGATTGACCATTTTGACGAACAAATAAATGAGCAGTTTGATAAAATAGAAAATTTAGAAAAACATAAGTCAGATTTAATAATTCAAATGAAAGGAAAACTAATATAAAAACTACGCACAACAATAGCTATAAGCAATAGCGCGGGTTTGGGCTAAAAACAAAAGTTCGGGATTTTTTGCTAAATTAGCTGAATAAAAATGAAAATAAATGCTGGTTTTGTGCGCTACTGCTCATAGCCAAACCGTAGTGCATTAACAATCAAACTCATAAGAATAGAAAGACGGAGAAAAAAATAACAGCTGAATCTGATTTTTGGCGTTAAAGCCGAAATCGAAAATCCGAAATATTTTGCGAGATTCCGGCTGATTAAAAATCGGACTCTGAAGAAAATAGCGGACTGAAAAGCTGGCCGAATTTCTAATCCGCAAACTGAATTCCAAACCTCAAATCTGTTGTTCTTTTGCAAGTTTAACGGCTGATTAAAAAACGCTGTGGATAATTGACTGAATTGCATATTTGCCGACTTGAAACCAAACCGAAAAGCAGATTTTAATCCGCAAATTCAACGACTGAATAAAAATCAGGACGTTAATAAAAAACGCACTACAACAAGAGCTATAAGTAATGCGGAAAGTTTGGGCAAAATTTGAAGGTCTAGGCGTGTTTTCTCGCTCGCAATTTTTATATTTATAGACTGAAAATAATAAATGAAAAAAATTACTCGCTTGGGTCGGTGCAGAACCATAAAGTTTTGGCATTTTTGCTCCGCACTACTCATAGCCCGAACGTTGTAGCCAATTTGACAAAAAATCAGCATTTTAATTACAAACAAGGCTGAAATAAAAAAATCACAAAAGCCGAAACCCTTGCGATTTAATTTAATTAATTGAAAGTGGATTGGTTATGCCGAAACACCACCAAGTACATTTTCTAACTGCATTTCTTTAAGAACTCTGTCTTGAATGGGTTGAGTTAATTCGTTAATTTCATCAACGCCCCAAGTTATTCCTACAACAGTTCGTGTCGGACGTTTGCCAAATGGCGTTTCTGCTAATTTTAAATAAGCATCTGCTACCCATTGTGGGTCTGGAGCATCTTCACTCTGTAACATTTGAGCAAAACTTTCGCCCATTGCAGTAGGAACACCTGCCAATTCACCATATGATTTCAAAGTATCACTATGAGCAGGAGCTTGTCCTGATGCCAAAAGTCCTGTTCCAAATGGTCCAGGTTCTACCATAACGACATCAACGCCAAACGGAGAAACTTCATAACGTAATGCTTGCGAATATCCTTCCAAAGCGTGCTTTGTAGCGGTATAAGTTCCAAAGAATGGTGGAGACATACGGCCAACTAACGACGATGTGTTTATTATTAAACCTTTGCCAGCTTTACGCATACTTGGCAAAACTGCTTGTATGGTTCTTAATGCACCAAAATAATTGGTTTCCATTTGAAATTTTGCTTGCTCAACGCTATAGGCTTCCGTAATGCCGATGTACATAATACCTGCATTATTAATTAGAATATCAATATTTTCTGCTTCCGAAAAGATTGTATTCATTGCATTTGTAACAGACATATCATTGGTTACATCCATATCTACCACTTTAATGTGAGATGAGTAGGCTTCCAATTCTTCTTTAACCTTTGCGTTCTTTCCATTTGGATTTCGCATTGTTGCAAATACTTTGTTGCCTTTATCGGCAAAATCTTTAACTGCTTTTAAGCCAAATCCACTACTACTTCCTGTGATGATTACATTCTTCATTTTTATTAATTTTTAAAGCCAAACATTCCGTTATTATGAGCTAAACCTTCAGTAGGTATTTCTTGAATCACATCCCAATGTTCTACGATTTTACCACCTTTCATTCTGAACAAATCGTAAAATGCGTATTTTTTACCACCATTCCATTCACCTTCGCTTACTGTCAGAACAAAATTACCTTCACCTAATACTTTGTGGATTTTGGTATATTTAAACATATTGTTTTGAGAGGTTAAAAATTCAACGGCTTCCACAATTCCGTTTAATCCATCCTTAATTTGTGGGTTGTGTTGGTCGTATTGTTCTGCACTTATGTATTCAGTTATCTTACTTGGATTTTTACCCATCAAAACATCTTCAATAAGGGAAACTGCCAAGGCTTTATTTGCTTCGGTTTTGTCTAAATCTTCAACAGTTGTTGGACCATCCGTTTGTGTTCTTCCACTCGCTGTTTCTTTAGCTAAAACAGTCATTGCATCCCAATGCTCAGCTACTTTTCCGTTTTCATCAACACGTATAATATCAAAGGCTACCATTTCATTTGCACCAAATGGTTTTGCATTATGCCAAATGTTATGCATAAATACATAGTTACCGTCTTGAAATAGTCGAACGTTTTCAGCGTATGTTCCGTTTTCTTTTAAAACTGGCAATAGACCTATAAATGGTTCAAGTCCTGTTGGAACGAATGGATTGTGCTGTATATAATCTGCATTGGCAAATTTTCGCATTTTCTCTGCATCTTGTTTGGCTACAGCACCCAAAAAAGTGCCTACAATTTCTTTGTTGTTCATTGTTTTTTCTTGTGATTGATTACTCTCGCTTGTTGCATTTGTTTTAGATGTGTTGCAGGAAGCAAGAATACCTGCTAACACAAATACGGTGAGTACCTTTTTCATTGATTTCATTTTTTATTAATATTTATTACTTGTATTTCGCAAGCAAAAATATAACATTACTTTTAAAAAGCAAGTAATTATTTTAATTAATTTCATTTTGCAAGTAAAAAATATAATTTGTTACCTTTGTAGCCAATAAAAGGAATAAAAGAGAATGGAAACAAAATTTAGGTGCAATTGCCCTTTTACTTCGGCTTTAGATATTTTGGGTGATAAATGGATGTTGGTTATCGTGAAACAGATGCTTATAGAAAACAAGCAAACTTTTAAAGATTTTACAGAAAGTGATGAAGGAATTGCTACCAATATATTGACCGCGAAATTGAAACAACTTGAAGAGTTTGGAATTATTATCAAAACCAGACTTCCGAACAATAAGAAATCCAATATCTATCTTTTAACCGAGAAAGGATTGGCAATGATACCAATAATCATTGAACTAGGAATTTGGAGCGACAATCATTTAAGAGAATTGAATCCAACTATCGTAAGTGGAAAAGGGATGGAATTATTAAGAACCGATAAAGCGGAATTTGGAAGAGTAATTGAACAGCAGTATCGAGAAAAACTGGCTACAACAACGTATATAACTCATAGCTAGTCAGTTGCTTTAACGAAGTTAATGCATATTTGCCAGTCCGCCAAATTTTTTAATTTGGCTTATTGAGAAAAAAGGTAATGAGAAAAATTAAAAAATTCGGCTCGTGCTCAATCCGAAAATATTTTCATAATTTGCACGCTACGAGCCATATACAAAACCGTTACCCACAAGCTGAAACCAGCCACACATTTTAGCACATTTGGTTTTTGCCAACGCTAAAACCCAATCCTAAGAAACCAAAAGAGCTAAAATTTCCCTACGCTCGAATTGAATATTTCAAATAGAATTTATAAATTTGTCAAAAAATGACAAGTCTTATGAAAACCACTTTTGGAGAATACATCCGACTTTTACGAAACGAAAACGAATTGACCTTAACTCAACTTGCGGCCAAATTGAACTTAGACTCTGCAAACTTGAGCAAAATTGAGAACGGGAAACGTGATTTTGATGAAAAGAGATTACCGAGACTTGCTAAAATCTTCAAAATCAATCTCACAGAATTAAGAAATGAATATATCACCGACCAAATCGGGAAACAGATTTATGAAACAAATTGCACCAAACAACTTTTACAAGTTGCGGAAGAAAAAGCAGAATACAGAAGAACATTAAAAGAAAAAATAGTATGAGAATAGTATCATTTTTTGCAGGAGCAGGCGGACTTGATTTAGGATTTCAAAAAGCAGGATTTAATGTTGTTTGGGCAAATGAATATGACAAAGATATTTGGGAAACTTACGAGAAAAATCATAAAAACACTACGCTCGACAGACGAAGTATTGTTAACATAAAATCGAATGAAGTTCCTGAATGTGATGGCATTATTGGTGGACCACCTTGTCAGAGTTGGAGTGAAGCAGGGTCAAAACGTGGTATAAATGACAAGCGAGGGCAGTTATTTTTTGATTTTATAAGAATATTAGAAGCTAAACAACCTAAATTTTTCTTAGCAGAAAATGTTAGCGGAATGCTCTTAAATAGACATAGTGAAGCTTTAAAAAATATTAAGCAACTTTTTAAAGATGCTGGATATAACTTATCTTTCAAATTGCTAAACGCATCTAATTTTGATGTTCCACAAGACCGAAAACGAGTATTTTTTGTTGGTATTCGGGAAGACCTCGATTTTAAATTTAAGTTTCCTAAGCCACTTAAAGAAAAAGTAACTCTTGAACAAAAAATAGCTGATTTGCAAAATTCAGTTGTTCCTGCTAAAGAAGGAAATAAAACTAATATGGAAAATTGTAAAATTCCAAATCACGAATATATGATTGGCGGTTTCTCATCAATGTTCATGTCAAGGAACAGAGTGCGAAGTTGGAACGAGCAATCATATACAATTCAAGCAGGTGGCAGACACGCACCATTACATCCTCAAGCACCTAAAATGAAATTTATCGAACAGAACAAACGCATTTTTGTTCCAGGTAAAGAAAATTTATATAGAAGATTAAGCGTAAGAGAATGTGCTAGAATTCAAACTTTTCCTGATGATTTTATTTTTTATTATAATCATATAGCAGCTGGTTATAAAATGATAGGTAATGCAGTCCCTGTTAATCTTGCAAAGCATATTGCAATAAGCATAAAGTCGCAAATTGAAAATGCAGAAAAGAAACAAAAACCAGTTTCAAAAAGAAAAATGGAACTAGAAAATACTTTATCATAATTTATGGCAAGTCAAACAGTAAATGGTAAAGCCTTCGAATATGCTTTACTTATAGAATTTTACGAACGCTTAAATAAAATTACAAGCGTTTCAATAACAATGAATGAACCTTACAATACGGCAAAAGGCTTTTTTGATGGTTTTAGTGAAAACGAGCAAGATACATTTAGGATTACAGCGAGTGCTTCAATTAATTTCCTAATAGATATAGAACCAAGATTATCAAACGGTATTAACAAAGATGATATTTTAGTTTTAGAATTAGTTAGCGATAAAGCTGGTCAAACTGGAGACGTTCGAGATGTTTTAATAATTCGGTCGATACAAAAATGGGAAATCGGTATTTCGGCTAAAAATAATCATAGAGCAGTAAAACATTCAAGATTATCACAAAAAATAAATTTTGGAGAGAAATGGCTTGGCGTTAGTTGTTCTCAAGATTATTTTCAGGAAATTAAACCAATTTTCGATATGCTTAAAGATTTGAGAGCTGAAGATAAATCAACAAAATGGACTTCTATTGAGAATATGCACGAAGTTGTATATATTCCTATATTGAATGCTTTTCGAAAAGAACTGCTTCGTCTTGACAAAGAAAATCCAAATGTTGTAGCAGAAAATTTAGTGCAATACTTAATTGGTAATCAAGATTTTTACAAAGTCATTAAAGGAAAAAAGAAAGTTGAAATTCAAGCATATAATTTACACGGAACTCTGAATCTGCCATTTGAAAAAGTCAAACCAAAAGCAAAGATTCCTAAATTAAAATTACCGACAAGATTAATCGAAATTGTCTATCAAGAGAACTCAACCACAACATTATTGGTTTCTTTAAACGAAGGTTGGCAAATATCATTTAGAATTCATAATGCTAGTTATAGGGTTGAACCATCATTGAAATTTGACATAAATTTAGTGAGCGCACCTCATACTTTATTTACAAACCACATATTTGTGAATGGATAAGCCGATCCTAAAAGCCATACACATTTGCAATTCGCACCAGCCAATGCTCTATCAAAAAATTGCAAAAGAGTATGACTTTGCCAACGCTGAAAACCAAGCAGGACGCAGGAAAGCCTGTGGGTAACACGGTGTATAGTTAATGGCGAGGTTTGGGCTAAATTGTTGAGTCTGGATTTTTTTGCTAATTTTACGATTGAATAAAAAAGGTTCGTGTATTTTTAGTCGCCACTAACTATACACCAATCCGTTACCCATAAGCTAAACACACCATTGAAAATTCTACTTCACATTATAATTTTCGTCCTTTTGACAGTCATTACGCAAATAGGCGGAATTATATATTTGATTTCGATAATTTTAATAAAACGCACAGCAAAAAAAAGACGACTGAAAAAATTTGGAATATTTGTCGGGCTCTACCTAATTGCAACTTTTCTGATTGTTCCAAATGTTGCACCAATTTTCGGACGAGAAAAAATTGCTGTGACCGAACTATTAAAAGCAAAATCCTTTTTTTACAAACTTGCGAATCGGAATTACGTGCGACCAAAACTGAATGAATTCCTAAACCAAATTGCGATTGAATTTGAGAAACGTAATAGTGGAATAAAACTGGTTTATCTCGATGCGAACTTTCCATTCATCGACAAATTTCCACTTCTTCCCCATTTAAGCCATAATGACGGAAAGAAAGTGGACGTTTCTCTGATTTACGAAGAACCAAACGGACAATTGACAAATAAAAAACCATCAATAAGCGGATATGGAGTTTACGAAGAACCAACCGCAAATGAATATGACCAAAATGCAGTTTGCAAACAAAGTGGAAATTGGCAATATGATTTTCCAAAATATTTGACTTTTGGAATTATCAACAAAGACATCGAATTTTCTGAAAATGGAACTCGTGAATTAGCGAATTTGATTTTGAGTCAGAACAGTACTGGAAAACTATTTATTGAACCACATTTGAAAAAACGACTAAATTTAACGAGCGGGAAAGTCAGATTTCACGGCTGTCAGGCAGTCCGACATGATGACCATATACATTTCCAACTTAAATAGAGCTGAAAAAGCCTATGGGTAACACGGTGTATAGTTAATGGCGAGGTTTTGGTTAAATCGATAAGTCCGATTTTTTTGCTAATTTTACGATTGAATAAGAAAGCTTCGTGTATTTTTAGTCGCCACTAACCATACACCAAACCGTTGTAAGCAATTTAAACGAAAAATCAAAATTGGTAGATTCATCAGACATAGAATACAAAAAGACGAAACTCATTAAGCAAGGAAAAAAACGGATTTCCGAAAAATTTGAAAACCTTGCTAAATGGATTTCGGAAAAGTATAATGTGAATGTTCTTGACATTCAAGAAGAATTTATGGTACATAAAAGCAAAGTGAGAATTGCTGTTCATTTGGAAACTCACCAAGAAGAAATGAAATTTAAAGATGGAGATGATAGGTGGTCTAACTTTGACACTACAAAACAGAATGAAATTGCGGAAAAATATATCCAAAACGGGAATGCGCTAAAAATACCTGCTAATGGAATTTTAGGAAAAGTTGTCAAAAGGAATCCTGAAGTGAATGAGGTTTTTGTTTCGTTTTCTGCTTTTGAACCAATAGCCAGAGAAGAAGTTAATGGACTTATACCAGAAAATAAAATTGAGAAATTATATAAGGAATTAGGAATTCCTGAAATTTGGATAATTTCTCGTTGTTTTGGAAGTACAACTTTATTCGTTTTCAAAGAAGAACAAAAGAATAAAATCAAAAATTCAGCTGAATTTAAGCTGATTGAGGATAAATATTTTGAGTTATTGAAAGAGTATGATGAATTTAATTATTGGAAAAGAGAAAACTTTGGAATCAGAATAGACTCTAAACAAAATTTTGACGATAATTATGAGAGTAATTGGTACTATTATTATAAATAAAAACTGCTTACAACATTATGTATCTTCAATGGCTAGGTTTGGGAGTTGAAACCAAAAGTCTGGGATTTATTTTCTAACTTTACGATTGAAAAATAAAGGGCAGTGCTTCTTTGGTCGCCACTGAAAGATACACAGACCGTTGTAGCACATTTGAAAAAAATTTGGAACATATTATTAATTATCGTTGGAACTGTAAGTTTAGTAATGATTGCGATAACAATTTTCATTGCAACTTCGATGGGAAAAAAAGCGAATACGGATTTTAATAAAATTAACGGAATTAAAATTGTAAATCGGCTTTTATATGTTTATGAGTATGATTCCTTGAAAAGCAAAACGGATTACGAATTAAAAATATTGGAAAGAGATAGCATCAGAATTTTTAAGTATAATAATCTTAAGGATTCGACCCGAAATATGTCATTTCGATTTAATAAACTAAACTCAAATCTATATTTTGGATCCGACAAATTCAATATTGTGGAATCGAACAATTATCGCACTGAATTCAATTTTGACAAATACGAACTGACTGAACCGGTTATGGATGGTGTCGACCCGATTTTGTTTAATAAAACTTACGGGGTTTTGGCTTGGGATAATAATTGGGGAAATCAATTTTATTTTGTGAATGAAGTTAATATTGACAGAATTGATTTACCTATTTTTAAATATAATTTGGAATAAAAAACATGAAATAAAAATTTAATATCCCAATTACAATTTAGTAATGAATAGAAGAAATTTTAAAATTATAAGACTTTATATAATTAGTATAGTCTGTATTGTCTTATATTTCCTATTGGAAAATTTGGATATCATTTCTGAACTCGTTAAAACGTCTGAAAATTGGCGTTATGGTAGTTTTCCAACGTTCTTTCTATCAGGATTAATTAAATATGGATTATTGATAGTTGGTGGAAGTATTATTGTAATCACAAGTATTTTGTTGATAAAGGAAAGATTTATAAAAGCTGAGTGAATAGAAAACGTGCTACAACAATATGTATCTTCAATGGCTAGGTTTGGGAGCTGACACGAGAAGTTTGGGATTTATTTTCTAACTTTACGACTGAAAAACGAAGGGCTGTGGTTCTTTGGTCGCCACTGAAGATACACAGACCGTTACAAACAATTTAAACAAAAATTTTACGCAATGAGAAAACTGAATTTACTAATTGGAATTTTAATAGGATTAACAATTTTAGCTTGTTCGTCAGACGACGATTCTTCAGATGATAACAGTCAAGAAACAAGTAGATTTTACAAAAAGTCAGAAGTTTACAGCAACAGTAATTTAGTCTTTGATAAAACCTTGAATTATAATTCTGACAACAAGATTCAATCAATAATTACGAATGACTTTGGGTATAGCACAGAAACAATTACAGCGACATATTCTGGAAATACAATAACAACTATAAATGAAATTGATGACTTTGAAAATCCAAACAATACTGACCGAAATATAACTTATTCCGTAACAATTGAAAACGACAAAATTACCTTAGATTCAGATAATTTTACTGTTGAGATATATTACTCTAATGGTTATGTGGATTCAACAAGAGAATTTAATCCTTCAAATCCAAATGCATTTACCGAACAAGTTTTCACAAGAGATTCAAACTTGAATTTAATCTCAAACACTACTGGAGATGGTTCAACATTTACATATGCAGATTTTGATTCAAACAAAATGGTTGATCCTTTTGGAAGTGTAACTGAATATTTCTATTCTGACTATTTTATAATATTTGAATTAAAAGTAACAAATAGCAATCCACTGACCGCAACCTACAGTCAAGGAAGCGTAACTGACACTTATAATGAGTATTTAGAATACGATGAACTCGGATATGTAATAAGAACTACATTCGAACCAAATTCTACAACTAATTACACAGAACATCAATATATTGAACTATAAAACTGTTTGTAACACCGTATAAAATTAATTGCTGGTAAAAGCTTACTTGCGAAAATCCACGCGGATTTTCTATTCGGTTTTTATTTGCTAATTTAGTGCTAAATCAACGCAACTAATCTTATACATCAACGTTGGCAGTAATATGACAATTGTTTGGGAAACAAAATTAAAAATAGAGAAAA
>CAZQKB010000005.1:0-217103 GCA_964593755.1 uncultured Mesohalobacter sp.
GTAGTCGGTAGTCGGTAGTCGGTAGTCGGTAGTCGGTAGTCGGTAGTCGGTAGTCAAAAATAAAAATTGTAATTTATAATTCTTATTTCCTAATTCTTATACCTTGACTCTTATTTCTTAATTCTTAATTCTTATTTACCTTTCAATCCTTATATTTGTTTTTTTAATCTAAAGAATAAGATATGGGATTATTAGATCTTAAGAATACTTTAATAACAGGTGCAAGCCGTGGAATCGGACGAGGTATTGCTTTGCAATTTGCTAAGCAAGGTTCTAACGTAGCCTTTACTTACAATTCATCGGCCGGACCTGCTGAAGAATTGGTAAAACTCTGCGAAGCCGAAGGTGTAAAAGCAAAAGCCTACCAATCTGATGCAGCTGATTTTGATCAGGCTCAGGAACTGGCCAAAAATGTTTTGGAAGATTTTGGTCAGATAGACGTGCTCATCAACAATGCTGGTATTACCAAAGATAATCTCATGATGAGAATGAGTGAGGAAGACTTTAATAAAGTTATTAAAGTAAACCTAAACTCGGTTTTTAACCTGACTAAAGCGGTTTTAAGACCCATGCTTAAACAACGTCACGGCAGTATCATCAATATTAGTTCTGTTGTCGGTGTAAAGGGTAATGCAGGCCAGGGAAACTATGCGGCTTCCAAAGCCGGAATCATAGGCTTTTCAAAGTCAATGGCATTAGAACTTGGCTCCAGGAACATACGAACCAATGTGATTGCTCCAGGATTTATTGAAACTGAAATGACAGAAAAATTAGACGAAAAAACAGTTCAGGGCTGGAGAGACAGTATCCCTTTAAAACGTGGTGGAAGTCCGGAAGATGTGGCAAATGCTTGTGTGTTTTTAGCTAGTGATATGAGTGCTTACATCACAGGGCAAACGCTTAATGTTGATGGTGGTATGCTTACCTAGCATCAAAAAAGCTTTTTTGAATATTTGTGTATGAATGGCATAGAGGGGTTGTGGCTGATAATAATTTTAATTTTAAGTTTTGGATTGACCTGGTTTCAATACCAGAACCAATTCAAGAAAAATAAATATAGGAGTTTATGGTATGCCATACCACGTCTTTTGGCTTATATATGCCTGGGCATTTTAATTTTTAATCCAAAAATTAAACAGGTTACTTATTTAAATGAAAAGCCTGACCTTATCATTGGTTTAGATAATTCGATGTCCATAAAACAGCTTACGGATACCGAAAATTACAAAAAGGAAATTGAAAACTTTTTAAGTGATGAAGATTTAAAGGAAAAATTCAATATCCATTCTTATAGTTTTGGTGAAGGTTACAAGTCTTTTGACAGCCTTAATTTTTCTGAACCTCAGACAAATATAAGTAATTTTATAAGTCAGATTTCAAAGGTTTTTACAAACAGGAATTCTCATATATTGCTATTTACTGATGGTCAACAAACGCTGGGTTCAGATTATAGCTATACAGCGAGAAATTTCCAAAATAAAATAGTTCCAATCATTGTAGGAGACACAACCAATTATGTCGATACAAAGATTGATAGAATAAACACAAACCCGTATGCTTTTTTAAATAATCAATTTCCTGTTGAGGTTTTTGTGAGTTCCAATGCTCAAGCAACTGTTAAAACTGATTTTATTATTAAACAAAACAGTAAAGTTATCAGCAGGAAATCTATAAATTTTGATGAAGAAAAAAAAGCCCAAAGTTTTACGATATATCTTAAAGCCGGCAGGATTGGAGTTAATGCTTACACCGCAGAATTAGAATCGATTGAAGAAAAAAACCTTCAAAACAATTCACAGAAATTTGCAGTTGAAGTGATCGATGAGAGAACCAAAATTTTGATCTTATATGACAAACTTCATCCGGATTTAGGCATGCTAAAAGAAAGTATTGAATCTAATCCCCAACGTGAGGTCCGTCTGCAAAGCATTAAAGAAAAACAGGAAAAACCAGGGAGCTTCAATCTTGTAATACTTTATCAACCTAATTTCAGTTTTAAATCAACATTTGAGGTTTTACAAAACCAAAACATCAATCATATTGTTATTACAGGTTCACAGACTGACTATGGGTTTTTGAATCAGGTACAAACTGATTTCATGAAGTCCTCATCAGGCGTTTCTGAAGATTTTTATGCAGAACTCAACCCAGGATACAGCAGTTACCAAATAGAAGATATTGGCTTTGATTTATTTCCTCCGCTTAAAGACACCTTTGGCGACATCCAGATAACAACTGAGGCAGATATTCTTTTGTACCAAAATATCAATGGGTTTTCAACACAACAACCACTTTTGATGAGCATTTCAGGGAAAAAAAACCAGAAATCAGCTTATCTTTTCGGCGAAAATATCTGGCGCTGGCGGATGCGCTCTTACGTTGAAGAAGGCAGCTTTAAGAAATTTGATGGTTTTATAGACCAATTGGTTCAGTTTGTAAGCAGTACTCAGACCAAAAAGCGTTTGGTAACGGATATGAAATCTTTTTACAACAAAGGAGATAATAATGTAGTAAATGTTCAATATTTTGACAAAAACTATAATTTTGACCCCAATGAAAATATAAGTTTGAATATTAAAAATCAGGAAACTAGTCAAAAATTCTCTTATAATTTTATAATAAAAAACAATAACTATTCAACCAGAATAAATGACTTACCACCTGGAAATTACAACTACACTATAGAAATTCCAGGCAAAAATTTATCTGTCAGTGGTCAGTTCAGGATGATAGACTTTCTACTTGAAAAAAGTTTCTATCGGGCAAATGTTGAGAAATTAACCGGAATTTCTGACACCTTATTTTACGATAATCAATTTGAAAGCTTAAAAAATTATTTGGTTTCTCAGCAAAAGTTTAAACCCATCCAAAAATCGATTGAAAAAAAAGAATCTTTAGTTAATTGGTGGGTTCTATTAGTCTTAATTGTTGTATTTTTGGGAATAGAGTGGTTTAGCAGAAAATACCACGGATTAATTTAAATATAAAAACATGGAAAGACTATCAAAATCAGTCGTAGGGATTATAATCATTGGGATTGTAGCTGTCATCATTTTAGCTAATACAGTTGTAACTATAGGTTCCGGTGAAGCCGGAGTTTTGTTCCAGCCCCTTAATGAAGGTGTTGTTACCGATGAACCTCCAATGGGAGAAGGCTTTCACATAGTCGCCCCTTGGAACAGCGTTTATGTTTATAATGTAAGACAGCAATCTATAGACGAAAAAATGACTGTTTTATCATCAAATGGTTTGGATATTAAACTGGATGCTACAATTTGGTTCCAGCCACAGTATGACCAGTTAGGATCATTGCATCAACAAAGAGGTGAAGACTACCTGGAGTTGCTGATCAAACCTGCTGTAAGATCGGCTACAAGAGCAGTTGTAGGTAGATATAAGCCTGAGGAACTTTATGCACAGAAACGAGAAAGCATTCAGCAGGAAATGTATGCTGAAACTAAAGCCTTGTTAGAAGATCAGTTTGTACAGGTTAATGAAATTTTAGTAAGAGACGTTTCCTTACCGGATAAAATTAAAGATGCTATTGAAAGAAAGCTCAGACAGGAGCAGGAATCTTTAGAATATGAATTCCGTTTGGAAAAAGCTGAAAAAGAAAAAGAAAGACAACGTATTGAAGCTGAAGGTAAAGCACAGGCCAACGATATTTTAAATGCATCGCTTACCGATAAGATTTTAAAAGAAAAAGGTATTCAGGCTACCATCGAGTTATCAAAATCTGATAATGCAAAGGTCATTGTGATTGGTTCCGGCCAGGAAGGCATGCCTATCATATTAGGAAATAACTAGAGGAGATAAAATAACAATTCCTAATAATCTGTTAGGAGGTTAATCCATTTAAAATATATAATTACTTTTGTGAAATGAAAAAAACCTGGACATATCATCATACAACAAATACCTTCAAACGGTAAGTGTGATGTTATGCCTAAAATATACACCCGTTTGATTAATCAGACGGGTTTTTTATTTTTAAAAATTTATGGAAAATATAAAAATAGGTATTCAAAAATCAGGACGTTTACACGATCAATCTATTGATATCCTTAAACGTTGCGGAATTTCAATCGATAATGGGAAAGACCAGCTTAAGGCGGCATCTCCAAATTTTCCTTTAGAAATATATTATCTAAGAAACGGTGATATTCCTCAATATCTTAAGGATGGTGTTGTAGATGCCGCAATTATAGGAGAAAATTTATTGATTGAAAAAGCCCCCAACATTTCTTACATTATGAAATTGGGTTTTTCGAAATGTCGAGTAAGTCTGGCTATTCCCAAAGATGTAGATTACGAAGGTATTCAGGATTTTGATGGTCAAAAAATTGCGACCTCATATCCAAATACAGTCAATCAGTTTTTAAAGCAAAATCAGATTTCAGCAGATATTCATATCATAAATGGCTCAGTTGAGATAGCGCCAAATATTGGTCTGGCTGATGGGATTTGCGATATAGTATCAACTGGAAGTACCTTATTCAAAAATAACCTTAAAGAAGTTGAAACCATTTTAAAAAGTGAAGCTGTATTAGCTACTTCGCCAAATATCTCCGCAGAATGTAAGCAAATTTTAAACAGGCTAAGTTTTAGATTAGATGCTGTTTTAAAAGCAAAAAATTCAAAGTACATTCTAATGAATGTACCTAATGACAAAATTGAGCACGTCATTCAACTTTTACCAGGGATGAAAAGTCCAACAGTCATGCCTTTAGTAGAAAAAAATTGGTCATCTGTACATACGGTTATCAAAGAAAATGATTTTTGGAGCGTAATTGACCAGCTTAAACAAGCCGGCGCTGAAGGAATTTTAGTTGCACCAATCGAAAAAATGATTTTATAATGAGAACAATAACCAATCCCAAAAAATCTTCCTGGGAAAGTATTCTGAAACGTCCAACACAGGATTATGCAGCTCTGGAAAATGATGTAAAAGCTATTTTTGAAGACATAAAAGTACATGGTGATGATGCTGTTGTTAAATACACTGAATTGTTTGATGGCGTCAAAATTGCGGATTTCTCCGTTGAAAAATCTGCAATAGACAAGGCTGAAAATAATATTTCTACAGCTTTAAAAAATGCAATTGATATAGCTTACAACAATATTTACAAGTTTCACGAAGCACAGCAAAAAGACCCTCTGTTTGTTGAAACCCAAAAGGGCGTTAAGTGCTGGCAGACCTCAAAACCCATTGAAAAAGTAGGGCTATATATACCCGGAGGCACAGCACCATTGTTTTCCAGTATTTTGATGTTGGGTATACCAGCTCAAATAGCAGGCTGCAAGGAAGTTATTATGGTTACACCACCCGGAAAAGAAACAAATATCCATCCTGCCATGCTTTATGCGGCCAAACGATGTGGTATTGAAAAAATTTATAAAGTCGGTGGAATTCAAGCCATAGCTGCATTAACATTTGGTACGAATACCATATCAAAAGTATACAAAATTTTTGGCCCGGGTAATCAATACGTAACAGTGGCAAAACAGGTATCAACAAGCTACGATGTGGCTATTGATATGCCGGCGGGACCATCAGAATTGCTGGTTTTGGCTGATGAAACTGCAAATCCTGCTTACGTAGCCTCCGACCTGCTAAGCCAGGCTGAACATGGCACCGATAGTCAGGTTGTATTGGTCACTGATTCAAAAAAATTAGCAGGAAGTACTAAAACTGAAATCGAAAAACAATTAAAAGATCTACCCCGGAAAAATATCGCACAAAAGGCTATTGACAATTCCGTTATACTAATAGTAGAAAACATCGAGACTGCTTTGGATATTAGCAACCAGTACAGTCCGGAACATTTAATAGTTTGTGTAAAAGAAGAAGATAAAATCGTTTCTGGTATTACTAATGCAGGATCAGTTTTTATAGGTAATTACACACCTGAAAGCGCTGGAGATTATGCCTCCGGAACTAATCATACTTTACCTACCAATGCTTATGCCAGGCAGTATAGCGGTGTAAACCTAGATAGTTTTTGTAAAAAGATTACCTATCAGAAAATACAAAAAGAAGGCTTAAAAGATCTGGGCAAACACATAGAAGTTATGGCAGAGGCCGAAGAACTTTTTGCTCATAAAAACGCCGTGAGTTTGAGACTGAATGATATTATGAATGCTGATTGATGGTTTTTAATGGAATCTTGGTTAAGAATTTAATTTAGCATAGAGAAATAAGATATGAGAATATACTGCTTTGTGATACTTGTGTTTTCTCTTTAAAACGCTCTGGAAGACCCTTTAAATATGAAAAGAGATTTAAGTGTAATAGAATTGATAAGACCGGATTTGAAGAATATCCAGGCCTATTCTTCTGCGCGGGATGAATTTAGCACAGAAGAAAAGATGATTTTTTTGGATGCCAATGAAAACCCATTTGATAATGGCTTAAACCGTTACCCGGATCCATATCAGCAGAGCCTGAAATCTAAAATTTCTGAAGTAAAAAAAGTGCCCTCAGAAAATATGCTATTAGGTAATGGGAGTGATGAAGTAATTGACTTAATCGTGAGGTTATTTTGTATTCCTTTCGAAGACAAAATACTAACATTTCCTCCTACCTACGGAATGTATAAAGTGGTTTCAGATTTAAATGCCGTTAAAGTTTTAGAAGTAAATCTCGATAAAAACTTTCAAATTGATATTGAAGCGCTAAAAATTCAACTGAAACAGAATCCGAAACTAATTTTTATTTGTTCACCAAATAATCCGAGTGGAAATTCTATTGAAAAAGAAAGTATAGAATTCATACTTAAGAACTTCAATGGCATAGTAATTATTGACGAAGCCTATCATGACTTTTCATCTCAAAAATCATGGTCTGCTCATGTTGATGAATACCCAAACCTGATAATACTTCAGACTTTTTCTAAAGCATACGGAATGGCAGGTGCAAGGTTAGGCTTGTGCTTTGCAAACCCGTTGATCATTGAATACCTCAATCGCATTAAACCTCCATACAACGTCAATCAATTAACTCAAGTAGAGATTCTAAAATCTTTAGAACACAAACAACGTATTGATCAAAATATAGAAACACTTTTAGAGGAAAGGCAAAGATTAGCTCAGGAACTTGAAAAACTTGCCTGGGTTAAATACGTTTATCCCAGCGATTCAAATTTTCTATTGATAAAAGTTGACGATGCAAACAAAAGATACAATGAACTTTTAAAGCAACATATTGTGGTTAGAAACAGGCATAATCTACCAGGTTGTGAAAATTGTCTGCGTATAAGTGTAGGCACACCAAAAGAAAATCTAATATTGATTGAGACATTAAAGACTTTAACATGAAAAAACTTCTCATTTTAGACCGTGATGGCACCATCATCAAAGAGCCGGAAGACGAGCAAATAGACAGTTTTGAAAAGCTGGAATTTTACCCTAATGCTATTTCGGTTTTATCTGATATTGCTCAATTTGGCGAATACGAATTTATCATGATTACCAATCAGGATGGTTTGGGCACTGAAGCATTTCCGGAAGATGATTTTTGGCCTGTGCAAAATTTCATTGTAAAAGCTTTAGAAAATGAAGGTATAGTCTTTAAAGACATTTTAATAGACCGCACTTTTCCCCATGAGAATGCAGATACCAGAAAACCAAAAACAGGATTGCTAAAGTCCTACCTTAACGGTGATTATGATTTGGCAAATTCTATTGTTATCGGCGACAGATTAACCGATATAGAACTCGCCAAAAATATTGGTAGTCAGGGCGTTTATATCAATAACAACAGAGGCTTAGGTGATGAAGAATTAACTGAAAGTCAATCTGATTTAAGAAAACATATTCAACTTGAAACGCAGTCCTGGCATGAGATTTTTGAATTTATTCGTCTTGGCTCAAGAGTGGTCGAGATAACTCGAAATACAAAAGAAACCAAAATCAACATCAAGCTGGATTTAGACGGTACAGGCAAATTTTCTTCGCATACAGGTTTATCTTTTTTTGACCATATGCTGGAGCAGTTGTCCAGACATGCTCTGGTAGATCTTGACATCTATGTAGATGGTGACCTGAACGTAGACGAACATCATACCATTGAAGACACAGCCATTGCACTTGGTGAAGCTTTTAAAAAAGCCCTTGGCAACAAAATGGGCCTGGAACGCTATGGATTTTATCTCCCCATGGATGATGCTTTGGCGCAAGTAGGCATTGATTTTGGCGGTCGCCCCTGGTTGGTATGGGAAGCTGATTTTAAGCGTGAGTATGTTGGCGATATGCCCACAGAAATGTTTATGCACTTTTTTAAGTCGTTTGCAGATGCAGCCCAGGCTAATCTGAACATTAAAGCTGAGGGACAAAATGAACATCACAAAATTGAGTCGATCTTTAAAGCTTTTGCTCGAGCCATCAAAGCCGCAATAAAAAGAGATGCCAACAAACAAATATTACCTTCAACCAAAGGCAGTTTATGAGTAAAGAAGTTGTTATTATAGATTATGGTGCCGGCAATATCCAGAGCATACAGTTTGCATTAGACAGGTTAGGTTGCCCTTCCGTTTTAAGCAGTGACAAAGCATGGATTGAAAATGCAGAAAAAGTGATTTTTCCAGGTGTTGGTCATGCGGAAAGCGCTATGAAAAAATTAAAAGAGACCGGGTTGCATGACCTCATCCCAAAACTTAAACAGCCTGTTCTGGGAATATGTCTGGGTATGCAGTTGATGTGCAAAAGCACAGAAGAAGGACCGACGGAAGGACTCGGTGTTTTTGATGTAGATGTCAAACATTTTAGAATTGACCAGAAAGTGCCTCATATGGGCTGGAATCTGATCAGAAATTTAAAGTCAGGATTGTTTAAAGATTTGCCTGAGCAGACTTATATGTATTTTGTACACTCCTATTTTGTGCCTGCAAATACAGAAAGCATTGCAGACTCAGATTATGGTCTAAATTTCTGTGCTGCTTTACAAAAAAATAATTTTTATGGTGTTCAATTTCACCCGGAGAAGAGTGGTGTTTGGGGTGAACAGATTTTAAAAAATTTCTTGAAACTTTGAAACTTAACTTAGGACCAGTTTGTTATCATAATTCTTAGTCTTGGCATAGTGGTAACCATCTTTCCACCATTGAGCCATCAGTTTTTTATCAAAAATTAAAGAATTTTCGGTGAGTTTACTTGGTGTGTAGTATAAATTAAGCTTAACATCCCGTTGCATGGCTGCAAGTTTGCCTTCTCTTATGTCATGTTTTTCAACCTGGTCCAGCATAAAACCGAAGAGATTCATCATTAGTGAAAACGGGTTCTTGCCCAAAACCCGGTTATGTTCCATATTCTCTGCCTCCAGAATGATAGCGTCTATCTCGGTTGCTCCTCTTCGAATAGCTTCACGAATTGGGACTAAACTGCCAAAGCCACCATCGGCATATTCACAATCATCTTTTTTCACTAAACTCATAAAAGGTACCAAATTGCAGGAAATCCAAATCCAGTCTACAAAATCTTCATATTCAAAATCCTGAATAGATTTATATTCAACTTCATTTTTGGTCAGGTTTGAAACTGTAACTATAATGTCTTTTCCACAACATTTAGCTTTCTCGAAGTCTTCCGGTGTAAAGTACTTTCTTATGGTCTTCCTTAAGTTCTTGCTTTCACCAAAGGTCCTTTTTTTCTTGATAAACTGAACAACTGTATTGAAATAATTAATGGTAACATATTCTCTACCTTCCTTTTTACGCTTTATAAATGGATTTAAACTAAATATGTTCGATTGGTTCACACTGGTATAAATGTGCTTTACCGTGTTGACATCTCCCATTGACAAATGAGGGATAAGCAAACTTCCCGTTGAAGAACCCAGAAATAGTTTATAGTCATGGTTGAGTTCTTTCATCAAATATTCTGCTACGCCGCCTGCAAATGCGCCTTTGCTTCCACCACCTGAAATCACTAATGCTCTCATTAAAGTTTATCTAAATAGTTTATTTGTTTCGCATTTAGCCCTGGCCTGATATTTTCGATTTTAACTTTATAAGTAGAATCCTTTATTAAAGTTTTCAACAGCTTTCTGCAAAAATCTCTGAATCTCCATGTGTGGTGAAAACAGCCATCCAGCAAATTTAATAAAGCTTCTTCAGGAAACGCATTGATTTGGTATAAATACCCAAAAGCATGCTCACGTATCTGAAATCTGTATTCTGAAGAGGTATAACCTACAAGTTCTGTTAAATATTGGTTTGTTTTTTTGGGCTCATAATCAGGTGTAACCAAATTAAGGGTCAACCATAATTGTCTTATATTTTTATCTTTAAAGCCAATTCTGCCGCACATTTGTTTGAGATACTTGTTTTTTTCTTCCTGAAAGTTCAACCATAAATTTAAAAGTGCATATTCCTGAGTCTGGTAAGATTGATCAGTGAGTAAACTTTCATAGTCGGACTTTAGCGCTATTGGAATTTGTTTTAAACTTTCAGCTATAGCTTGCCTTACCCATAAATTTCCCGAAGCAAAAGCTTTCTTATATAGCGGAATGAGTTTTTCATTATTAGGCTCTGCAGCCATCTGGTATATGGCTTCCTGCCCGATATAATCGTTTATCGGAAAGCTTAAGGCTTTATCTAATTCTTCTAATTTTTCATCAATCGGCAGTTCTCGGTATGCCATCAATTCAAAGTATTTAGGGATAAATAAAGATTCCTCCAAAGCAGCCAGAGCCTGATCAGCTTTAAAAGCCGATTGTTTTAGCCAATCTGCTTCGAATTGTAACAAATCTAAATCTGTCAAAGCTTTTACTTCATTCATAAAATCATCTGTTGTGACATTTTGGTAAGCATTATTATTTAAAAAATTTTGAACGGCTTTGTCAAATATTTCATCGCCAACTTTATTATTGAGCATAAACAAGGCCCATGCGCCCTTTTGATAATAAGTCAGAGAACTGGCATTTTTCTTTAAAAGTGGTTCACCTTCGCCTCGATCACTTTTAGCTTTAAGTAATTCTGCATTTTGATAAAGCTTATGATAAAAATAATCATCGCCAAAAATCTGTCGTTCGGCTAAAAGCGCATAGTAAGTGGCAAACCCTTCGTGAAGCCAGTGATGTCTGCTATCAGTTTCGGTTACAAGATTCCCAAACCACTGATGCGCCAGTTCATGGGCATTTACATTTACATAGTTTCTGTCGTGGAAGCCAGTAGAGTCTACCACAAAAGCATCAGAAAAAATAGTCAGAGATGTATTTTCCATACCTGCATAAAGAAAGTCTCTTACCGGTACCTGTTTATAGTTTTGCCATGGGTATGGCACGCCTATCTTTTTTTCCAAATAGTCAAATATAGTTTTGGTATAACGATAGGTAGGTTCTAGATAAGTAGAATCCTGCTTTAGAATATATTTGTGCAACTCTATGCCGGACGCAGAAGTTTCTATTTCCCTTGTGTAATCTCCAACACTTAAAGCGACAAGATATGAGCTCATGGGTTTTTCCATGTCATAGACCCATCGGCTTTTGGTGTCATTTTCTACCCATTGCTCTGTGAGTTTGCCGTTGGCAATGGCACCGTAATTTTTGGGAACTATTAGCGTAAGATCAAACTCAATTTTATCGTTCATATCGTCTATGCTAGGCAACCAATGTGAGGTATACTTACCTTGACCCTGAGTAAATATTTGGTCGTTAGCTTTATCATTATCTTCAAAGCCAACAAAATAAAGCGCTTGCTTGGGCTGAGCTGAGTAGCTAATACTGAATTGATAGTTTTTTTCAGCTAAAAAATCACCAACAAAAGCAATTTTGCTCGAGGTATTTAAAACTGAAAAACCTTTATTTCGTTTTATCCATTCAGCTTCCATGTTTATGGCATCAAGAAAAACTGTATCTGTATCCTTCAAAATTTTAAAATCAACCACTAGCTTACCTCTAACCGATTTATTGGAAATAGTAGGTTCTATTTCAGCTGAAATTCTAACAACGTCAAAATTATTCTGCTGAGAAAATAAAAGTTGAAAACTAAAAAAAATAGATGCGGCAAAAATCAATCTTGTCATAAACATAAAATACTAAATAAATCTGATTTTAAAATACAATTCCAATATACGACAATTGCCTTATTTGGAAAAGCTTTAGCTAATCATAGCTTTACATCAAAATTCTAGATAGCATTATTATGAAATCAATTTACAAATTATCCATCCTAATCTCAATTTCTTTATTTACTTTTCAATCTAAAGCCCAAACATTTGATGAAATCTATAGCCAAGGCAAAGAGAAGTTTTTCAGTGGAGATTTTAGTACAGGAATCGAACTCCTAAGAAAAGCACATGCCTTAGACAGTTCAAACACTGATGGATTATACTTATTGGGCTATGCATTAGGATATGTAGGCAATGCTGATGAGGGATTCAAATATCTTGACAGAGCAGTTTCTGCTGCCCCAGATTCCATTCATTACAGGTTTTACAGAGGTGAGATTAAAGGTTATTTAGGAGACTATAAAGGCGCTATTGAAGACATATCCCATTACAAAGACAATACAACTGAGGATCCTGAAGCTACCTATGTCTTGCTGGCTCAAAATTACATAGATTATGGTGATTACGAGAGCGCAGAAAACTATTTGATAAAAGCAGAACAAGAAGTAGAAGCTTTGCCTGTGACCTATTATTATAATATGGCAAGAGTAGAGTCAAAAAAGAGACAATTTGCTAAAGCTATTCAAAATGCCACTAAAGCCATAAATATAAACCCAAACTGGGCACTACCCTATTTTACAAGAGCAAAAGCGCTATTTGATATAGGCAAATACCAAAAATCTATTGCTGATTATGACGTCTACATTCAGGCTATGCCAAATGATGATATTGCTATTGCAAACAGAGCGTTAACCAAAGAAAAATCAGGAGACCTAAACGGTGCCTTGAGTGATTATTCCAAAGCCATTGGTTTATATGATAAAGATGCTCTAACTTATGTAAACAGATCTACAACATACCAAAAATTAAAAAAATATGATCTGGCTATAGCAGATTTAAATAGGGCCGAAAGCTTAAACCAGGAATATTACCTTATATACAACCTTAGAGGAAGCCTTTATGCAGACAAAAAAAATTATGCACAGGCCATTAAAGACTTTTCAAAATCTTTAGCATTAAATCCTAAAAATTATTCAGATTTCATAAGTAGATCAATGTGTTATTTAAGGATAGATAAACCTGATTTAGCATTGGCTGATGCAAAAAAAGCAATTGCTCTTGCTCCTAACAATTCTGACGCATACCTTCATGCTGGAATAGCATGCTTTAATTCTAACCAGTTTAATACTGCCATAAAATATTACACTCAGGGCTTAAGCAAAAATCCTGAAGACGGAAGACTCTATTACGGCAGATCTGCTGCATATAAAGAATTAGGGAATAATGGAGCTGCTGATAAAGATGATGCCAAAGCTAAATCTCTGCTAACAAAATAAGTATGAAAATTCTCTATTTTACAATAATCACTTTGGTTGCTCAGTTTTCAGCAGCCCAATGTCTTGAGGGTGATTGCGAAAATGGATATGGCAAATATGATTTATTCTATGCCATCTATGAAGGTACATTTAAAGATGGTTTACCGCATGGTGCCGGAAAGCTATTTTATGAAGGCTACACTTATGAAGGTGAGATCAAAGAGGGCGTAGAGCATGGGCGAGGTATGGTTACTTATCCTGACGGATCATTTCAAAAGGTAAAATATGAAATGGGTAAAAAGATTGAAAGTCAATTTATCAAAGAAGATGCCAGCCAGTACAAATCTTATGAAGCTAAGTGCAATGCAAACTGTATTTCAGGCGACTGTGCAAATGGTAGCGGCAAATATCGATTCCCTTCCGGGAATGTTTATGAAGGCTCTTTTGTGAACTTTCAGCCGGATGGAAATGGAAAATGGTATTTTGCTAATGGTGAAAAATACTTTGGTGCTGTAAAAAATGGACTTAAAAACGGTAAAGGGACTTACTATTTTAAGAATGGCTGGACGTTTTCCGGAACTTATGTTAAAGATATGGAATATAATGGTACTTATAAAACCGATAAAGGCCTAACGGTTAAAGTCGTTTCAGGCAAAGTGCAAATGCCAAAACCAAGTGTAAGCTATAGCATCACTGAGGGAGGTTCCCCAAGAGATTCGAATCATAGACGTTGCCCTATGTGTAGTGGAAAGGGCAAAATGACTATTCCCGGCAAAACAACAGTAGTAAGGAGTTCTGGTGGTTACACAATGAATACCGGTGGCGCAAAACAGATGGACTATGGTGTATATAGTGTAAGCATGCCTGATAAAGTTGAAAAATGCAGCTATTGCAGCGGAAAAGGTGTTGTGAAATTTTAATAAATCCAGAATGTAAATTACTTACTCTTAAATATTCAAAAAAATTCTTTCATTTAAAATCTATATACCCTTTACAATTTACAAATATGATGACAGCGTAAAAGTCTAAGCACTTTCAGAAACCTTATGCCTGATAGTATTTATTGTTGTTTCGCAATTACTACTGATGCTTTGACGCCGGTGAGCAGATTCCACACATTGTTAGAATGTAAATAACCTTTGTCATCCGTTATACGAAGTTGAGCGGTATTGGGTCCTGATTGACCTTGGTTTAAAGCGACAAATTCAATTTTATTAAAACCAACTTCCATAGGTATATCAATAGTTGTAAATCCTGGTCTTAAAAGTACATTTTCAGCAATTACTTCACCATTAAGGAGAATATTTACGCGATCGCCATCAAAAGCCATATGATCTCTAAACATAAAGGTCATTTTTTCAGCATTAGAATTTATAACGCCGAAATCCATATCATTAGCATATTTTTCAGCATCGAAATTATTGCCTTCTTTTCCGGCATCAAAATTGAATTTACTATCCCAGGCCTGACCGGGATCTGTATATTTACTTTTTGCCGTAAAATCTACACCTTTGTCTTTGTTTTTATTTAAGAACATTCCATCACTTTTACGGTTGGGAATACCAAAGGTGCTGGAAGTAGATTTAGAATTACTTTTGGAAGAATTAAATATATTACCACTGGTAGTTTTACTACCACTATCTATTTGTGCATGGATTGCAAATCCGGCAAAAATTAGTATTAATGAAAAAATAAGTTTCATAGTACAAATATAACGCTTTATTTATTAGTGTATTACTATCCAAATGTTAACTTTAAATAGAACATACCTTTGACATTAAGCTTTTTAGAGCAATTTCAAAAATTGTTAAGGTTAAGTCATCCTAACTATATGTTTCACATATTTCTATTAGATTTGAAACAATAATGATACCAAATGTCGATTTCAACAAAAGGAATTACTAAAACCTATAACACTCAAAAAGCATTAAACAATGTAAGTTTTGAGATTCCAAAAGGTCAAATTGTCGGATTTCTTGGTCCAAATGGCGCCGGAAAATCTACGATGATGAAAATCCTCACAGGGTACATAAATACTTACGAAGGGGATGCTAAGATTAACAACGTAGATGTCAGGCAGAACCCATTAGATATTCAACATAAAATTGGTTATTTACCTGAACACAACCCATTATACCTTGAAATGTACGTCAGAGAGTTTTTAAATTTTAATGCTAATATTTATAAATGTACTAAAAACAGGGTTGAAGAAGTTATTAGGTTAACAAACCTAAGCCCGGAATCGCATAAAAAAATTAGTCAGCTTTCTAAAGGATTTCGCCAAAGGGTTGGTCTTGCTGCTGCTTTGGTTCACGATCCTGAAATATTAATTTTAGATGAACCTACTACTGGATTAGACCCAAACCAATTGGTAGAAATAAGGAGTCTTATTAAAAGTATTGGCAAAGACAAAACCACGCTTTTGTCAACCCATATCATGCAGGAAGTTGAGGCCATTTGTGATAGAGTCATAATAATTAACAAAGGTGAAGTTGTTGCCGATGAGATGATTGATGATTTAACCAAAAATCAACAGCAAGTTATTCACGTAGAACTGGACTACAGCGTAGAACTTGAAGCATTTAATAGACTTTCTAAGGTCAAAAAAGCTCAGGAGATTGGTCTTTATACTTATGAATTACATTTTGATACCGATATTGATATGCGTTCTTATGTATTTGACTTTGCTCATGATGTAGGACTAAAAATCAAAACCCTAAACCGAAAAAATCAAAGCTTAGAAGATTTATTTAAATCTCTAACTTCAAATCACTAGTATATGTATAAAATCACTTTTACTGCCATTCTTTTATGTATTATTGGCCTGGGACATGCTCAGCAAAATCCAAAAATCTACGATATCATTGAAGAAGTTTCTGCTGATAGGATTGAAAATGATATCCAAACATTAGCCAATTTTGGCACCAGAAATACCTTTAGCGACACCTTAAGTGAAACCAGAGGTATTGGAGCTGCGAGAAGATGGATAAAGGCAGAATTTGATAAAATCTCAAAAGCCTGTAATGGTTGTCTTGAAGTATTTTATCACAGAACTATGGTAACTCCTGATATGGGAAGTCGTGTGCCAAAATCCGCCGAGGTCGTAAATGTAGTAGCGATTTTGAAAGGCAAATCGCATCCTGACTCATACATCATGATGAGTGGCGATATAGATTCCAGAGCATCAGACACACAGGATTTTACAACCGATGCTCCCGGTGCAAATGACAATGCAAGTGGTATGGCCGGCACTATTGAAGCTGCCAGAGTGCTCTCGAAGTACGAGTTTGAAAATAGTATTGCATTTGTAGGCTTAAGTGGCGAAGAACAAGGTCTTTTTGGCGGAAAATTTTTGGCAGAATACGCTCAGGAAAACAATTGGAATATGATCGGAATCCTCAATAATGATATGATTGGAAATATTGAGGGCATAGATGGTGTAATAGACAACAGAAGTTTTAGAATATTTAGCGAAGCCCATAATCCTACGGAAACAGAAAGAGAGCGTATCATGAAACGCTACTACGGTGGCGAAGTTGATGGTGATTCGAGACAATTGGCTAGGTATGTCCATAAAACCACTAAAACTTATATGCCCGAAATGAATCCTATCATGATATACAGACTGGACCGCTTTGGTCGTGGTGGACATCATAAACCTTTTAATGACTTAGGCTACCCTGGAATTAGAATTATGGAAGCGCACGAAAATTATGTTCAACAGCATCAGGATGTAAGGGTAGAAAATGGCGTGGAATACGGTGATGTTATAAAACACGTCAATTTTGATTTTGCCAAAAAACTGACAGCTGTAAATGCTATAAACCTGGCCAGTTTAGCCTGGGCACCGCAAAAACCTCAAAACCTAAAAATAGGCGGTGCAGTGCAGCCTTCGACCACCTTAAGCTGGGACAAAAATGAAAATGATAACATCAAAGGCTATATCATTTACTGGAGAGAAACCACCTCTCCTACATGGCAATACAGTCGATATGTAGGCAATATCAATGAATTTACTTTGAAAAATATTGTTATAGATAATTATTTCTTTGGCGTGGCAAGTGTAAGTAAAGAAGGGTTTGAAAGCGTTGTTGCATTTCCTTCAGGACTGATTAGAAATTAAGTATTTTCTTAGAAGCAATTGGCAAATAAAATTCCGATAATATATTTTGTTTAAGAACCTTTATTTCAACTTGTTATAATTTATTTTTAAAAAAATTAAAAATAATTTTAAACTTCCTGTAACCTTAAGTGTCTTTTATACGTATAAAAGAATACACCATAAATCATTAGAATGAGACAACTTAAGATTACAAAGCAAGTTACAAATCGTGAAACTGCTTCTCTTGATAAATATCTACAGGAAATAGGCAAGGTAGACCTTATTACAGCTGAAGAAGAAGTAGAATTGGCACAACGTATCAAAGCTGGTGATGACAGGGCTTTAGAAAAACTAACAAATGCCAACTTAAGATTTGTTGTTTCTGTAGCAAAACAATATCAAAACCAAGGCTTAACACTTCCAGACCTTATAAACGAAGGTAATTTAGGTTTAATTAAAGCAGCAAAAAGATTTGATGAAACCCGTGGTTTTAAATTTATTTCATATGCTGTTTGGTGGATTAGACAATCTATTCTGCAGGCTTTAGCTGAGCAATCGCGTGTTGTAAGGCTTCCGCTTAATAAAATTGGAACCATCAACAAAATCAATAAAGCCTATGCTTTATTGGAGCAAAATAATGAAAGACCACCAAGTCCTGAGGAAATTGCAAAAGAGCTCGATATGACTGTTAACGATGTCAAAGAGTCTTTAAAAAATTCTGGTCGCCACGTCTCTATGGATGCACCACTTGTTGAAGGTGAAGATTCTAATTTATATGATGTATTGAACTTAGGTGAATCTCCAAACCCTGACAAACAACTCATACACGAATCGCTTCAAAAAGAAATTGAACGTGCACTGGAAACCCTAACGACTAGGGAAGCTGATGTCCTACGTTTATATTTTGGTTTAAACAACCAACAGCCTATGACACTAGAGGAAATCGCGCAAATCTTTGGATTAACCAGAGAAAGAGTGAGACAGATTAAAGAAAAAGGCGTAAGACGTCTCAAGCATACCAATAGAAGTAAGATCCTAAAAAATTATCTAGGTTAGTCTTTTGAATTTTTATAATTAAATATCAAACCTTGCCTTCGGGCAGGGTTTTTTGTTTGGTCAATTTTGTATTTAACAAATAAACCTAAAATCTTTCTGATCTTTTTTCTATAAACTTATATTTACAAAAAAATTATATGCGTAATTTATTAGCCGTTTACTTTGTTTTTTTATTTCATATTTTTAATAGTATTCAGGCACAAGACTATAGCCTGGATATAGAAAAGCACCTCTCCACTTTAGCTTCTGACGAAATGCAAGGTCGCGAAACCGGTACTGTAGGTCTCGAAAAATCAGCGGAATATATCGAGAATTATTTTAAATCTGAAAACATAAAACCATATTACGAATCTTATAAAGATACATTTTACTTAAAAAACAAAAAAACAGCATACAATATTATTGCTTATCTCAAGGGTAGCGATACTTTGTTAGCAAATAATCCGGTTATTATTGGTGCACACTACGACCACATTGGCTACGGTAGAGCAATAAAGGGCGACACTATCGCCAATGGTGCTAATGATAACGCCTCAGGTACTGTAGCCGTTATGCAGCTGGCAAAACTACTAAAAAGTAAAAAGTCGCTCAGACCAATCATTTTTGTGCTGTTTGATGCGGAAGAACAAGGTCTTGTTGGCTCAAAATATCTCGCTGAGAAACTTAAAAGTGAAGGAATTGCACCATATGTTGTTTTTAACATAGAAATGATCGGCGTACAGCTTTTGGACACACCAGATTCTGCCTACCTTACCGGATTTGAAAAATCTAATTTTGCAGAAATATTTAATTCCTATTTACCTGAGGACAATTTGATATTTTCACCACAATCTAAAAAATACAAGCTTTTTAAAAGGAGCGACAATCACCCCTTTTATAAATCATTTAATATACCAGCCCATACAGCCTCAACTTTTGACTTTACGAATTATGATTTCTATCACCACGTAGATGATGAGGCGGATAAAATGAATTTTGAGCACATAAATAATCTGGCTTCTGAGTGGGCAAAAGCACTTTCTAAGATTGCAAACCATAAAGACAAACTAATTAAAATGAAATAATGATCACAAAAACAGTAATCATAACCGGCACCAGCAGAGGAATAGGTTTTGAGCTTGTAAAAATTTTTGCAGAAAAAAAATACAAGGTGTTTGCATTGTCGCGTAACGACAAACCTGTAAAATCACTGAAATTAGACAACGTTTTTAGTCTTAAATGTGACTTAAGTGACGAAAATTCAATTAATGAAAACGTTGATTATATCTCTACTCAAACCAATAAAGTTGATATCTTAATTAACAATGCAGGTAAATTTATGAATCAGCCTTTTGAAGACACAAATTTAAATGATGTGAAAGCCGTATATGAAGCCAATGTTTTTGGTGTTTTTGGTTTGACCTCAAAACTGATTCAAAAGTTTGGCAGCATAGGTCATACTGTAAATATCTCCAGTATGGGCGGAATTCAGGGTAGCGTCAAATTTCCAGGGCTGGCCGCATACAGCTCGAGTAAGGCAGCACTCATTTGCATGACTGAACTTTTAGCTGAGGAATACAAAGAAACCGATATGGCGTTTAATTGCTTGGCGCTTGGTGCAGTTGAAACAGAAATGCTTAAAGAAGCTTTTCCCGGATTTGAGGCACCTGTAGACGCAAAGGAAATGGCAGAATATATTTCAAATTTTGCCTTAGAAGGAAAACAGTATTTTAACGGTAAAACACTTCAGGTATCTAATTCCACACCCTAAGAATGACTTCCGTTTTACAAAAATATTTGCCTGATAAGTCCGTAGCTTCAGTTGAAAAATTGTTGAAAAATTACAAGGTCCATCTAAAGATAGTAAACGAAAGACAAACCAAACACGGCGATTACAGGCCTTTGCATAATGGGGGTCATCAAATTACCGTAAATGCTAACTTGAATCCGTACAGATTCCTGATAACTCTCATTCATGAAATAGCCCATTTACTGGTATTTCAAAACTATCCCAGGACAGTTAAACCGCATGGCATTGAGTGGAAATTAACATTTCAGCAATTGATGTTACCGCTCATAAATCCTCAAATCTTCCCTAAACAGCTGCTGCCTTTAATAGCCGATCATTTCAAAAACCCACGGGCAAGTAGTGACACCGATGCTAAACTTTCTATAGCCCTAAAGGCTTTTGACAAACCTTCAAATAAAAGTTATATATTTGAAATACCCAGAGGAACTCATTTTTGCTTACCAAATGGCAGAATATTTGTCAAAGGCGAAAAATTAAGAAAAAGGTATAAATGCAAAGAATTATCCTCCGGTAGAGTATATGTTTTTCAACCAAACGCAGAGGTTGAAGTTTTAAAATAACTTAAAATTCTACATAAAACATGTAGTTTGCTCATGGAAAATAATTCAAGCCCGGAAAATAAAACAGAGACGCAATCTCAACAGGAAGAAAAAGTAAGGAAGAATTTCAAAGAAACTTACGGAAGCATAAGGTCATACTTACTTCACCTCCTGGACATAAGAGATGAGACTGACAGGGATACAACGATGGAAGCGATTTTAAAAGATATCCCTTTCAGAGGCCATAATGCATGGATTCTTATCTTTTCAATAATTGTTGCCTCAGTAGGACTTAATGTTGGAAGTACTGCCGTAATTATAGGTGCCATGCTTATTTCTCCACTTATGGGACCTATTGTAGGCTTAGGTTTTTCTGTGGCTATAAACGATTTAGATACCTTAAAGAGATCTCTTGTAAATTTAGGCGTCATGGTTGTTTTGAGTTTAATTACGGCATCTTTTTATTTCTGGATATCTCCACTTACCGAAAGTACAGACCCTAATAATGAAATCATATCCAGAACATATCCTACAATTCTGGATGTCATCGTTGCTATATTTGGTGGATTAGCGCTAATTATTGCCAAGACAAAAAAAGGGACAATTTCTACAGTTATTATGGGAGTTGCCATAGCCACAGCACTTATGCCTCCATTGTGTACGGCAGGATACGGTATTGCGGTATGGGACATTTCAATTTTTGGTGGTGCCATGTACCTGTTTACCATCAATACTATTTTTATTGCGCTATCTACATTTTTGGTTTCTAAAATCTTAAGATTTCCTCTAGTAAAGTATGCCAACTCACTGAGGCGAAAGCGAATTTCACAACTGGCATCTGTCATAGCCATAGTAGTTATGCTGCCGAGCGTGTATCTCTTTTACATGCTTTGGGAAGAATCTACTTTTAAGAAAAGTGCTGAAACTTTTGTAAGTGCAGAACTCGAACCTTACAAAGATTCTTATCTTCAAAAAAATGCTACTCATATTGAATACCATACTGATAAAGCATCTGTAATAGAAGTTTCGTTTCTAGGTAAAGAAATTCCTAGTGAGGTTATTCAATTATGGAGATCCAAATTAGATCAATACGATAAGTTGGGAAATACTGAACTTTTGGTTTTACAAAATGAAAGCTCAGAAAACTTTAATCAGTACACCTATTTAAAAGAACTGAAATCCAGAGATTCACTGGAATTGATTTCAAAAAACAAAGAAGTTTTTTTATTAAACAAAAAACTTGACTCTATTATTGCACTCAAAAACAAAAAGAACATCCCTTTTAACAGAATAGCAAAGGAAATAAGACTGAATTATGGCAAAGTAACCGATGTGGCCTTTGCTGAAATGCTATATGATAATAACAGTACAATAGATACAATTCCAACATTCAAAGTATCCTGGGATGGTGCATTATCCTATGCTGAAAAGCTGGAATTCGAAAAAAGACTTTCAGACTGGCTGGCTTACAAAATTGATGTTGAGAAAATTGATGTAGATATCAGACCTCAAACACTCATTGAAGATAATTAGTAGCCCTTTTGCTGAGCAATTCTTACTTTTTTATATAGATCTGAAGAGTATACAAATCTGGTCACAGCTTCATTATCTGTTTTGTGAATTATAGTATTGTCTCCTTCCCAGGCTATTTTCCCATTTTCCAGATAAACTATTTTCTCTCCGATTTCAAACACTGAATTCATATCATGTGTGTTTATCACAGTAGTGATATCAAATTCGTGGGTGATTTCCTGTATCAGATTATCGATAACAGTTGCAGTTTTGGGATCTAGTCCGGAGTTGGGCTCATCACAAAACAAAAAATTTGGTCTGTTAACTATAGCTCTGGCAATAGAAACCCTTTTCTGCATACCACCACTAATTTCTGAAGGGAATTTATGATTGGCATTCACAAGGTTAACCCTTTTGAGAACTTCATTAACCCTATCCTGCATTTCAGATTTTGAATCATTTGAAAACATGCGTAGTGGGAACATCACATTTTGTTCTACAGTCATAGAGTCAAATAATGCACCACCCTGAAAAACCATACCTATTTGTTTGCGTAACTCTCTTTTTTGAGAAGGGTTTAGTTCCCTGTATTTCATATCACCGTAACAGATATTACCTTGCTCCGGCACAAAAATACCTAACATACATTTTAAAAAAACAGTCTTACCAGAACCGGATTGACCAATGATAAGATTGGTTTGCCCTTTTTCAAAGCTCGTGCTGATGCCTTTTAAAACATCAAGATCTCCAAAAGTCTTATGTAGGTTTTCTACTTTAATCATCAGCTTAGTAAAAGTTGGGTTATTATATAATTTGATACGATGATAATCACACTCGTCCAGACAAATGATGTCGTAGAAGCCTTACCTACTTCCAGAGAACCGCCTTTCATATAAAAACCATAAAATGCTGGTACAGTTGCCAGAATAAAGGCAAATACAACAGTTTTTACAAAGGCGTAGACCAAATGGAAACTTATAAAGTCTTCCTGCAAGCCCTGCAGGAATAGATTGCCATCGACAAATCCACCGAACACACCTGCAAAATAAGCACCTATGATACCCACAAACATAGATATTGCAATAACAAACGGATAAAACATCATTCCCACTATTTTTGGAAAAACCAAATAGTTAAGTGAGTTGATCCCCATAATTTCTAGGGCATCGATTTGTTCTGTGACTCGCATTGTACCTATACTAGAGGTAATATACGATCCAACTTTTCCGGCCATGATTATAGAAATAAATGTAGGAGAAAATTCTAAAATTATGGATTGTCTGCCGGCAAATGCGATAAGTGATTTTGGAATAAGCGGATTGCTAAGGTTGAGTGCCGTTTGAATGGTGATAACAGCACCAATAAAAAATGAAATAAACACAACAATTCCCAAAGAACGAACTGTCAAATCATGTATTTCCTGCACAATTAGACTCCTTAAAACACTTCCTTTGGTGAAGCGCTTAAAGACATCTTTTATCATTATAAAATAACGACCTATGTTATAGATATATTTCATTAAAACAAATAATGGCTAAAAATAGAAAAAAATGAACGCTTCTAATTTAACTTAAGCATAAAGTTTTCAATTTCTAATTAATTGTAAATTTGTAAAAAAAAGAAACATGAATCGTCTTTTAAGTCTGTGCCTCGGAATTATTACAACTTTCTCAGTTTTTGCTCAAAACAAAAAACCAAAGTTGATCGTAGGAATTGTAGTAGACCAAATGCGTTTTGAATATTTGAATCGTTTTGAAAATCACTACACCAATGATGGTTTTAAACGATTAATGAAAGAGGGATTTCATGCAAAAAACACACATTTCAGCTATATCCCAACCTATACCGCTCCGGGTCATGCTTCGGTATTCACCGGAACCACACCTTCAAATCATGGCATTATTTCCAACAATTGGTATCACAAAGAGGAGAATAAAATTGTCTATTGTGTTGCAGATGAAAATATGACTTCAATAGGCGTAGATGGCAACGATGGACAAATGTCACCGTTTCGCATGCTCACCACGACTGTTGCAGACCAAAACAGGCTACACACACAATTTAAGGGAAAAACTATAGGCGTATCTCTTAAAGACAGAAGTTCTATTTTACCGGCAGGACATACTGCAAATGCAGCATACTGGTTTTCCGGCGGTAATAATGGTAAATTCATCAGCAGTAGTTTTTACTTAGATAAGTTGCCTAAATGGGTAAAAGATTTTAACAAAGGAACGGAGCAATACCTTCAAACATGGAATACTTTAAAACCTATTGAAACCTATATTGAAAGCGGACCGGATATCAACAATTATGAAAAAGGATTTAAAGGAAAAGAAAATGCAGCGTTTCCATATGACTTAAAAGTTTTAGCATCTCAAAACGATGGTTATGACATTTTAAAAGATACACCTTTTGGTAACGACATGCTTACAGATTTTGCTAAAGATGCCATCAAAAACGAAAGTTTAGGCCAGGATGAGGATACGGATTTTCTTACTATTAGTTATTCAAGTACAGATTACGTCGGTCATAATTTTGGTGTAAATTCAAAAGAAATACAAGATACTTATGTAAGATTAGATCTCAATATTGCCAATCTGCTAAAGTATCTTGATGCTTCTATCGGCAAAGGGAATTACACTTTATTCCTTACTGCAGATCATGGTGCTGTTCACGTCCCTCAGTATCTGAAAGATAACAAAATCCCTGCCGGTTATTTTGACAATAAAACATTTAGAAGAGGCATAAAGGAGTTTGTTAAAAACAAATTTGAAACTTCAACCCTAATTGAAGGCTATTCTGGAAATGAAATTTTCTTTGATTACGACCAATTGGAGAAAAATGATGTAGAGGCTGATGACCTGCAGGAAGCGCTTTATTATTATATTCTTCAACAAGAAGGCATTGACAGGGTCTTTACGAGAGATATGATAGAAGGTAGTGATGCTACAAGTGCATTTGGCAATACCATAAAAAATGGTTTTCACCCTAAAAGGAGTGGCGATATAATTTATATTATGGAGCCCAGTGTAATTTCCTATTCCAGACAGGGATCTACTCATGGCAGTTACCTCAACTACGATACTCAAGCCCCTTTACTGTTCTTTGGCAGTGGCATAAAACAAGGTGTTTCTTATGAAAGGTATAATATTAAAGACATTGCTCCTACCATAGCCGCTTTACTGGGCATAGCTCAACCAAATGGAACAACCGGTCGTATTATAGGAGAGTTGATAAAAGATTAAACCATCTGCGCGCTTATCGTCCGCTCGCGATTTACTTTACCATTGGAGGTTTCTTCAAACTTTTCTACCAAATAGATTTTTTTTGGTTTCTCATATTTAGATAATGTTTTTAGGTTATCCACAGCCTCCTTTAAGTCACTGATAGTTTTCTCTGAAAAAGGTAATTCTACGAACAGCACGACTTTTTCTCCCAGAGCATCGTCTGGCATACCACTTAGAAAAAAACGTTGAGTAATAAGTTTCTGTAGCTTCCTTTCTACTTCTTCAGGGTGAATCTTTACCCCACCGGAATTTATCACATTATCATATCGACCTTTCCAATAGAATTTTTTATAAGACTCAATTTCTACCACATCATTAGTTAGGAGGGGCTTATCAGTAAGTTGCGGAGCCTTAATGATCAAACGATTGTTTTCATCTGCAGAAACTGAAATTTTTGGCAACACTTTAAATGGTCCTGTTTCTACTTTACCAGATTTTCTATTATTTACTTTACGAGCAGCAACATGCGAAATAGTTTCTGTCATACCAAAAGTCTCATATATTTTTGTCGGAATTCCCTGAACCATCATTTTAAGATTTTCAGATATATGTCCTCCACCAACAATTAATTTTTTGATTAAGTGCAGCCTGTTCAATGAATTATCTAATTGAAATGGCGTCATCGCACAAAAATCGTAGGTCTTATAAACATCATCTAAAGGGTTTGAGACCGGCTTTACCAAATCTATATGCCACCCCAGAGTCATGGCACGGACCAACATCATCATTCCACCAATGTGTTTTGCCGGAAGACACATGAGGGCTTTTGTTTCCTCTTTAAGTTTAAAATGTTTTCCTGTAGCAATTGCAGAATTAACCATTCTCTGCTTATCTATAAATATGATCTTGGGCTCACCTGTAGAGCCAGAAGTTCTTACTTTTATGTCTTCATAATCATCATTGAGCCAGTCTAATAAAAAATTACCTACACGTTCTTCAAAAGGCAGACCTTCTTTAATAAAGCTATAGGCTACTTTTCTTAAATGGTTACGGGAATAATGTAAACCATTTAATTTGAACTGATGATGAATTTTAAATTTTGGCTTTGACATAAAAGTAAATTTACTACTAAATTAAAGCATTAGGCTCTAATAAGGAAATACTTAGTGTAAAATTACGTAAAATCTGATATATCTTTTAGCTTTAATGTAAACCTCTAATTAAATTTTGATTAAAAAAAGTTTATGAAGTATATAAATAATATTTTTAATCGATAGAGGAAATTATAAGCTTTCTGTTTTTGGAGCTTCCACTTTTCCAAATAACCTTTCTTTCCAGTTGTCCCATTTATAAATTTTAGCAAAAATCAGGATGAGTATAGGGTAAATAACCAGGACTGGAATGTAGACATTTGATATCAAGCTGGGTTCACCGGTATATTTTAAAACAGAATGGGTTTGAAAGGCTGTCCAGTCTGAAGTTACCAACAAAGCTGTTAATAAATTATTTGCAGCGTGAAATCCTATGGCAAGCTCGAGACCTTCATCCATCAAAGTAAGGATACACAAAAAGAAACCTGTACCGATATAAACAATCAATGCTTCATAGCCCAACTTTCCGATTTCTGGATTAAAAATATGCAATAGTCCAAACAGAACTGATGTAATGATCAATGATAATGCTCTGCTTTTAAAAGCTACACCCAGGCCTTGCAGAAGATAACCTCTAAACAATATCTCTTCAAATGTTGTTTGGATTGGCACCAACAGAATACCTATTATAGCCAGAATTAAAAACTTGTTTAAATTAAAATTGTATTCAAAATCTTCAGGAGCTAAACTGTAATCTAAAGCAGTAGAACCTATGATCAGTAAAGCTACAAATCCAAAACTAAAAAATATTCTTTTCCAATCTATATGATTTCTGGAAGTGATGATATACTTTAATCTCATCTGATGTATAAATTTCACAGTAAATATTATTGCTGCAAAACCAAAAACAAAACCTAATAAGAGAAGGAAAAAATTAAAGTTAAGCTCAAGCGTAGTCATTAAAGTTTCAAAATCAGTTAATTTTGAGGTAATTTCAAATTCTGATAGTCCCTGGTCCTTTAGTTCTAAAAACACAAAAACAGCTTGTATAGAAGCGCCGATTTGCCATACAACGAATATCAGAAAAAAACCCAGAACGTATTTCCACCACTCTGTAGCACCATTATATGCCTGTTCAATATATCCTTTCATTTATAAATTTTATATGAGAATTAATCTTAGTTCTTAATATCATTCAATTTGGCCCAGGTTTTATCTGGATTATATCTCAACCGTTCTCCAACAACCTCCAGCGGACTTTCAAAATTATTACTAAACAGACTGCCTGTACCAAGCCCTTGCGGCATTTTTGGTTTTAGAGTATATGTAAATTGCGCAATAGCGTTTAACCCGATATTACTTTCAAGTGCACTGGTTATCCAACTGCCTATACCTTTTGCTTCGGCCATATCTATCCATTGTTTGCTTTCATTAAGTCCACCAACTAATGCCGGTTTTAAAATGATGTATTGAGGTTGAATGGTTAGTAGCATTTCTTCACGTTTTGTTACATTGGTAATGCCAATTAATTCTTCATCCAAAGCAATAGGCAGAGGCGTTGTTTCACATAAGTTTGCCATGTTTTCCCATTGCCCCTGCTTAATGGGCTGTTCTATGCTGTGCAGATCAAATTCACTCAGTTTTTTTAGTTTTTCCAATGCAGATTCCGGAGAAAATGCCCCGTTTGCATCTACACGCAATTCTATATCCTTAGCAGAAAATTCCTGCCTGATAAACTTCAATAATGCTAATTCTTCCTCAAAATTAATAGCGCCAATTTTCATTTTTACGCAACTAAAGCCCTGTTCAATTTTTTCTTTAATCTGGGCTTTCATAAAGTCTTTTTCTCCCATCCAAATCAATCCATTAATTCTTATACGGTCTTTACCTTTTGTAAAATCTGAAGGAAATAAGTTGAATTTGTCTTTAGCCTCCAATGATAAAAACGCGGTTTCTAATCCAAATTGAATTGAGGGATATTCCTTATTTAGAGCAAGTAATTCTTTTTTTCCCAAATGAATATTGTCGCAGGTCCATTGCAATTGCGTTTCGTAATCTGGTCTATCATCATAGCTTAAGCCTTCAAATAATGCTGCTTCTCCAATTCCTGTTTTCCCATCATTTTCAATAACGATAAAGTATGTCTTTTTCTGTCGCAATACGCCACGAGAAGTCCCACTGGGGTTTTTAAAATCTAATGTGTATGGATAGAAGTAGGCTTTCATAATTTGTAATTCAATTGACTATTGCGAACTTAGTTAGTCTGGCTTTAATTTGATATTCCAATGACTAAATTTTAAGAAAACTATTTGCAAGCTATTATAGAGATTCAAAATATTAATCATTGAATTTTTCCTTTCAGATTGCTTCATTTTTGTATTTTTACTCCAATAGTTTAATTCATATGAAGCCTTAATTTTTCTGTTTTAAAACTATATACCATAAACAATAACAACACTATAATTCAAAATTTATAATTTATAATTCAAAATTCCATAAATGTCAGACCAAAAAAGACTATTTCTTCTAGATGCTTATGCCTTAATTTTCAGAGGCTATTACGCTTTAATCAAAAATCCCAGGATCAACTCCAAAGGACAGGACACCTCAGCCATTATGGGCTTTACCAATTCACTTTTTGATGTCATAAAACGTGAACAACCTGACCATCTAGCGGTGTGTTTTGATAAAGACGGCAGCGCCGAAAGAACTGAAATTTACGAAGACTACAAAGCCAATCGGGATGAAACGCCTGATGTGATCAGGCAGTCTATACCTATCATTAAAGACATACTAAAGGCCATGCATATTCCTGTAATAGAAATATCAGGCATGGAAGCCGATGATATTATTGGTACACTGGCTAAACAGGCAGAGAAAGAAAATTATAAAGTGTATATGGTTACGCCTGATAAAGATTTTGGTCAATTGGTGAGTGAAAATATATTCATGTATCGCCCGGCCAGAATGGGTAACGCCATTGAGATATGGGGAATACCTGAAGTCCAGAAACGATTTGGTGTAGATAGACCCGAGCAGGTCATTGACTATCTCGGTATGATGGGCGATGCTTCCGATAACATTCCCGGCTTACCTGGCGTTGGTGACAAAACAGCCAAAAAATTCATCAAACAATTCGGAAGTTTGGAGGGACTACTGGAAAATATTGACCAGCTTAAAGGCAAAATGAAAGAGAAAGTAGAAGCCAATGCTGAGCAAGGCAAAATGTCTAAAAAACTGGCTACGATTTTTACCGACTGTGATGTCAAATTTGACGCTGATGAGTATGAACTCAGTAAGCCGGATGTTGAAAAAGTGATAGATATTTTCAAAGATCTTGAATTCAGAAGAGCAACAGAACAATTCCTGAAAATGTTTAATGAAGGTGCCAAAGATACTGAGGAACCAAAAACCAAAGAAGTCAAACAAACACCCGGTAGCGGTCAGTATTCTCTTTTCGGAAATGATACCAGCAAAGATGATGTAAAAGCAGAAGACTTTCAGGGCTATAAAACCTTAGATAAAACAGACCATCATTATCAACTGGCCAACACCCCAAAAGCTATAGAATTGCTGGTTGAAAAAATGAATAAACAAAAAGAGGTTTGTTTTGACACCGAAACTACTTCTTTAGATACCATAGAAGCCAAACTTGTGGGAATAGCCTTTTCCTGGCAGCCACATACAGGGTTTTACGTCCCTTTTCCTCAGGATAATGACGAATACGAGAAAAGGCTGGATCTGCTCAGGGTATTTTTTGAAAATGAGCAGGTCTCAAAAATTGGTCAAAACCTAAAATACGATATCAAGGTCTTAAAGAATCAGGGCATTGAAGTTAAAGGTAAGCTTTTCGACACCATGCTGGCACATTATATCATCAATCCTGATATGCGACACAATATGGACGTGCTGTCGGAAACCTATCTCAACTATTCGCCAAAACCGATTGAAGAGTTAATTGGTAAGAAGGGTAAAAACCAAAAATCTATGGCAGATGTAGATTTAGAAAAAATTACAGCTTACGCCGTTGAAGATGCAGACATCACTTACCAACTTAAAACCTTTTTTGAGGAAGAATTGAAAGAGGCTCATAACCAACCACTTTTTCAAAAACTTGAGATCCCCTTACTAAGGGTGCTTGCTGATATGGAAATCGAAGGTATTGCATTAGACAACGATGTTCTCAAAGAGATTTCAATTTCATTAGATGAAGACATCAAAAGCCTTGAAGGAAAAATCTACGAAGCAGCAGGTGAAGAATTCAATATCGGTTCACCAAAACAGTTAGGTGAGATTTTATTTGGTAAACTACAAATTGCTAAAAAGCCTAAAAAGACCAAATCCGGTCAATACTCCACAGCAGAAGATGTGCTGTCCTTTCATGCCAAGGAGCATCAAATAGCCCAGGACGTTTTAGACTGGCGTGGTCTATCAAAACTGAAAAGCACCTATGTTGATGCATTGCCAAAACAAGTCAACAAAAAAACCCATCGCATACATACAGAGTTTATGCAAACCGTTGCTGCAACCGGGCGTCTTAGCTCTACCAACCCTAACTTGCAGAATATTCCGATCAGGACTGAAAGAGGACGACAGGTCAGAACAGCTTTTGTCCCGAGAAATGAAGAATACACCTTACTCGCAGCAGACTATTCCCAGATAGAATTGAGGATTATTGCTGCATTGAGTGATGAAGAAACCATGATCAAAGCTTTTCAGGATGGTGAGGATATTCATGCTTCTACAGCTTCAAAAATTTTTGATGTTGCCTTAGATGAAGTTACACGAGAACAGCGTAGTCAGGCTAAAACTGTCAATTTTGGCATCATTTACGGCGTATCTGCATTTGGACTGAGCAATCAGACCAGTCTTTCCCGCTCAGAGTCCAAAGAATTGATTGAAACCTACTACAAAACCTATCCCAAACTCAGGGCTTATATGGATGATCAGGTTGCCTTTGCCCGGGAAAACGAATATGTAAAAACTGTCATGGGCAGACGACGCTATCTCAAAGACATCAATGCTTCAAATGGAATGGTCAGAAGTGGTGCAGAACGTAACGCTGTTAATGCTCCTATCCAAGGTAGCGCGGCAGATATTATAAAAGTTGCCATGATCAACATTCACAAAAAGCTGAAAGAAGGTAATTACAAATCTAAAATGCTGTTACAAATCCATGATGAATTGATATTTGATATCCATAAATCTGAACTGGACGAATTAAAGCCTATGATAAAATCTGAAATGGAAAGTGCCTACGAATTGAAAGTGCCATTGGTGGTTGAAGTGGGTAAAGGTGAGAATTGGCTGGAGGCGCATTAAAAAGGCTTAAACCCGAAAGGTCTTTGAGCACCTTTTGGGTTTACTCTTGCATTTAAACATGACTTAGCCAAAAAATATTGAAGACCCTAAAGGTTGACCTACTGTACTCATTAAAAACCTTTCGGGTCGCGGAAGCGCCTAACCCGAAAGGTCTCTGAGTACCTTTTGGGTTTAACCTTGCATTAAAAATTGACTAATTCAAGAATAATGAAGACCCAAAAGGTTAATCAACCGGACTCTTGAGAAACCTTTCGAGTCAGAACTCCGATCTGAATGGTCTTTGAATACCTTTTGGGTTTCCCTGATGTTCAATAATTTATTTTTTTTAGGCTTTTTATTAAATTTACATCACTCATTTTTGAATTGAAATAAAATTACAATTTTGAAATACTCAAGAACACCTTTAGTAGCAGAAGAAATGTATCATATTTACAACAGAGCTGTTGGAAGTGAAAATCTCTTTAAATCTGTTAGAAATTATAAATACTTCTTGTCTAAATATGATGAATATATTTCACTAATAGCAGATACCTTTTGCTATTGTTTAATGCCAAATCATTTTCATTTGCTTTTAAGAATCAAAGAATTGAATTCTCTATCAAGAGTTTTAAAAATAAACGATGCTTACTCAAATAATCAAATATCACAGCAATTTAGTAATCTGTTTAACGCCTACACTAAAGCCTATAATAAAGAAAATGGAAGATTAGGTAGTTTGTTTATGAAACCATTCAAAAGAAAGCAAATTAAAGATGAAAAATATTTAAAAAAAGTTGTTCACTATATTCACTACAACCCCGTTAAAGCATCAATCGTTGAAAAACCAGAAGACTGGAAATATTCTTCTTACAAATCAATAATCATAAACAAAGAAACAAAACTTAATAAACAGGAAGTTATTAGTTGGTTTGACGATATTGAGAATTTTATTTCTTGTCATTCAATTCCGCCGAATGAAAGTGGCATTGATTATTTTTTATAATAACTAAACCCGAAAGGTCTTTTAACACCTTTTGGGTTTACTTTTTCATTAAAATTCTAATTAACATATTTTATAAAGACCCAAAAGGTTAATCTACTGGACTCTTGAGAAATCTTTCGGGTCGGAGATATTTTTAAAATTAAAATTTATTCATTAATTTGCATAGTAATCAAAACCAAAACATTATGAAATCTTTATTAAATATTATATTTTTTATCACCATAAGCATTTGCACAGCACAGAGCTCTGGAATTACTAATGTTGAGGTTTTAAACCCAACCAGTAATTATTATTTGAACGTGAACGGACTATATGGAGGGTCAGACCTCACTATAGACGGAGATTATATATTAGCAAAATCAAAAAACGATAATACATCAAACGCTGTCGGTACTGCTATCATTAATGGATTTGAGTATGAAAATGTCCTTAAAAGCAATTCCAATTTGGAAAGTTATTGTGATAATGCTGATATAGGCAATGATAATATCATTATCTGGGGCGCAGCTAATATTGGCTGTTGTACATATGACCTTGTAATACAAGTGTATGATAAGAACCTCTTTCCGCACTCAAACACCAATACCGCTGCTCCGACCAATGTTAATCCTTTGGGTACCATTAGGTTGTTGAACATAAATGGGGGAGGCAGAATAAATGACGCTATACAGATAAATGATTATATTTATTTTTCATTAGTTGAAAGTTCACCTTTTAATTATGAAAACGTAGGATCATTTGGTACCATAACTGGTTCATTCAATCCATCAACTGCTTATACAGTAATGAGATTCAACATGATTACTGGTCAAATAGATCAGTCGTACAGTTTTACTGAATTTGTGAATCAAGGTAGTTTAACCGTCTTTGATAATGATAAGCTATTAGTTAGTGAAAACATAGACAGTGATACCGCAAACATTTATCTGTTCAATGAAGACTTAAGTCTTCTTACTACGATTGGTCCATTTTATAATAATCCTCCTGCAAGCGGTTTATATTTAGATAGACCATTATTAATTGATGGAGCTGAGATAATTACTACGACTAGTAATGCAGGTGATGCTCAACTTTTAGTACCTAATTTTATCATCGGTGGTATTAATCAAAATGATGATAATGATATCATCAGGAAGATAGTTGCAGGTACCGTTGATCCAACGTACAGAGATGAAACAGGAATAGGAGCTACCTTCTTTCCCAATTTCCCTCACCGTGCAGTGGTAACTGACGAACATTATGTGTTCCTTGATTATCGTAACAATGCAAGACCATTCGTTACTTTTATCAACAAAGAAACTGGATCTTTCGATACACATCAATCATTGATGTTGACTGATGATAACGGTGAAGTTGCCAGTGGGTTATGGGTTGAAGATATGGTGTATGACGAGGTTAATAATCAGCTAGATTTCTTAGGGACGTATGTTGCTACGAATAAATATTTAGGTGATGTATTGTTACCCGATGCTCCTGGTCATGTTGGAATACGATTCAGTTATAATATAGGACTTGATCCTCAAGCTGAAGTAGATCTTGCTGTAATAGGATATCCAAATGCAGGCTTTGACTTAGAAGGAAACAAATATATTGTTTCAGGTATCCCAGAAGCCCAGTGGAATAACTTAACGCTTGATGTTAGTTTTACTAATAATTCAAGTTATACCTTGGCTACTGGTAATGGTAGTTCATTTACAAAGGATTTCACTGATGATGAATTAGATTATTTTTCAGCATTTGTTCCACAACCACAAGGTAGTGGAACACTTGATCCAGCTAAATTTCCTCATATAAAAATCTATATTGTTGAAATGACAACGGAAATGAGTATCATTGATCAATCAATTGAGACCACAGGTGTATACCCTAATCCAAGTCTAGGAATCATATATATCCCAGATGAACTATTAAACAGTGATCTTCATGTATATAACTATCAAGGACGACTTATTGATGAGAAAAATAATATTGGTAACCGTGTTGCATTACACAACCTACCAAGAGGAATATACGTATTCAAATTTATCAATCAAAACGGTCATTTTATACAAAAAGTTATAATTGATTAAAAATCTTCTCATGATCTAACCCGAAAGGTCTTTGAGCACCTTTTGGGTTTTCTCTTGTATTTTAACTTGACTTATCCAAAAAAATATTGAAGCCCCAAAAGGTTAATCAACCAGACTCTGGAGAAACCTTTCGGGTCGGGAGCGCCAAACCCGAAAGGTCTTTGAGCACCTTTTGGGTTTACTCTTGCATTTAAACATGACTTAGCCAAAAAATATTGAAGACCCTAAAGGTTGACCTACTGTACTCATTAAAAACCTTTCGGGTCGCGGAAGCGCCTAACCCGAAAGGTCTCTGAGTACCTTTTGGGTTTAACCTTGCATTAAAAATTGACTAATTCAAGAATAATGAAGACCCAAAAGGTTAATCAACCGGACTCTTGAGAAACCTTTCGAGTCGTTGAGAGTTAACTCAATTTACAAAACTTTAAACTTAAAGTCACCGACTTCTTCAGTAAAGTTTTATATTTTTGAAAGACTATCAATAAAAGCTAAAAATTATTTTGAAAGCATTATTTCTTACCCGGGAATTTCCACCATATGTTTATGGTGGCGCAGGTGTTCACGTAGAATACCTTGCCGATGAACTCTCAAAACTCATTTCTGTTGAAGTTCGTTCTTTTGGTGATCAGGATGTACACTCTGAAAACCTAAGTGTTAAAGGATTTCCATACGAAGATGGAGTTTTTCAAAATTCAGACGAAAAGTTAAAAGGCGTTTTCAAGACTTTAAGTACGGGCTTACACATGAATGCTCAAAACACTGATGCCGATATTGTGCATTGTCACACCTGGTATTCTCATTTTGCAGGTATTTTAGCAAAATTGTGTTATGGCCTTCCTTTGGTAGTCACTACACATTCTCTTGAACCGCTTCGCCCCTGGAAACGCGAACAGCTTGGTAGAGGTTATGATGCCTCATCCTGGGTGGAAAAGACAGCCATAGAAATGGCCGATGCCGTGATAGCGGTCTCTGAGGAAACCAAAGAAGATGTCTTAAAACACTTTGATGTTGATGAAAGCAAAATAGAAGTCGTTTATAACGGTATAAATTTAGAACAATATAAAAAAGTTGAAAGCACAACAGTTTTAGATATCTATGGTATTGACAAAAACATACCTTTTGTGCTTTTTGTTGGCCGGATTACCAGGCAAAAAGGTATTATTCATTTAGTCAACGCCATAAAACATATTGACAAGAATACACAAATTGTACTTTGTGCCGGTGCACCGGATACCAAAGAAATTGCCAAAGAAATGGAAGATGCTGTAGCGGAAGCCAAAAAACACAGAGACAATATTTTTTGGATAGACAAAATGTTGGATAAAGCAGATGTCATCCAATTATACTCTCACGCCGATGTGTTTTGTTGTCCTTCAATCTATGAACCCTTTGGAATCATTAATATTGAAGCCATGGCCTGCGAAACGGCGGTAGTAGCCAGTGCTGTTGGCGGCATAAAAGAAGTGGTAATTCCAGATGAAACCGGAATCCTTGTTCCTCTTGAACAACAGACTGAAGCCCCTTTTGAACCGGTTGATCCTGAACAATTTTCAAAGGATTTAGCGGAGGGCATTAATCGAGTGATAAACGATAAGCCATTACAACAGAAAATGTCAAAAAATGGTCGTCAACGTGTTGAAGACTATTTCGACTGGAAGGCGATAGCCAATCAAACCAAGACTATTTACGAATCTTTAATTTCAAAACAACATGATTAACAACAGAGTTATAAGTATTATACTGGGAGGAGGACAGGGTTCTCGTCTTTTTCCACTAACAGAGCAACGTTCAAAACCTGCAGTGCCTATTGCCGGGAAATACCGTTTGGTAGATATACCTATTTCAAATTGCATCAATTCAGATATCAAAAGGATGTATGTTTTAACCCAGTTTAATTCAGCATCATTAAATAAACACATTAAAAACACTTACCACTTTAGCTTTTTTAGCTCAGCTTTTGTAGATGTACTTGCCGCCGAACAGACCACCAAAAGCAGGGATTGGTACCAGGGTACAGCAGATGCCGTTAGGCAGAGCATGCACCATCTGCTCAGACATGATTTTGAATATGTCCTTGTGCTTTCCGGGGATCAACTGTATCAAATGGATTTTAATGAAATGATTGAAGCCCATGAAAAAAGCGGCGCCGAAATCACAGTGGCCACTCAACCGGTAAATGCCAAAGAAGCTACCTCCTTCGGTATTTTAAAAACGGACGACAACAGCTTTATCTCCAGTTTTACGGAAAAGCCAAATTCTGAACAACTGCAAGGCTGGGAATCGCCTGTGTCTGAAGACATGGAGAAAGAAGGCAGACATTATCTGGCATCTATGGGTATTTATGTCTTCAATAAAGACCTGCTTATCGATTTGATGAATGAACCAACAAAAGTGGATTTTGGTAAAGAAATAATTCCTGATGCTATCAAAAATCACAAAACCTTAGGTTATCAGTTCGAAGGCTACTGGACAGACATAGGTAATATAGATAGTTTTTTTGAGGCTAATATCGGCTTTACCGATAATATCCCGAAGTTCAATTTGTATGATAATATGCAAAGGATTTACACTAATGCCAGAATTTTACCGACTTCAAAAATTTCCGGAACGGCTTGCGATAAAACTGTTATTGCAGAAGGCTGTTTGATCCATGCTGCGAAAATTGAACGTTCAGTCATTGGTATTCGATCCAGAATAGGTAAAGAAACTACAATCATCAATTGTTATATGATGGGCGCAGATTATTACGAATCTCTGGAAGACGTCGAAACACAGCACATTGATGTGCTAATGGGAGTTGGCGAACGCTGCTTTTTGAAAAACGTTATTATTGATAAAAATTGCCGAATAGGTGATGATGTGAGAATAAATGGCGGTACTCATCTGGAAGATACCGAAACCGATGATTATGTCATTAAAGAAGGTATTGTGGTGATTAAAAAGGGTGCGGTTATCCCAAGAGGTACGGTGATAAATTAAATTAGAATTTTAAGCGATAGATGAATTAATTTATCAATATGTGGTTATGATATGACACAATATATCTGAGGTTTCAAGATTATTCAGCTTTCCTGAATTTTCGAAATAACATCAAGAATACAACAACAAGAGCAAAACCAACCAAAAACCAAATCCAGCTGGTTGAGGATTCAACTACAGGACTATCATCACCATATAATACAAAACCTGCCCAATAGTAAGGGTGTTTTAGTTTTTCAACTGTGGTATTTTCCAGGTAATCAATTTTGGCTTTTTGAAGCGCTGAAGACTTACTTTGACCTTCTTTAAGATGTTCGTAGAACGATATCATAATTTGGCTGGTGGCGTCATCAGGAACTTCCCATAGACTTGCTATCGTAGCTTTGGTTCCGGCATAGTTAAAGGCTCTTTGTAAAGAAGCCATACCGGAAATATCATCCATTTTTCCAACGCCTGTGTTGCAAGCACTTAAAACGGCTAAGTCAGCTGGAATTTTTAAAGCATATAATTCTTCTAAATATAATTTGTCTTGTTTAGAAAAATTGAAGTGGCTAAAGGTTGGCTGCTTTTCATCTAAAGAAGCGTGCATTGCTAAATGTAAAATATTTCCTTCAGTTTTGTACTCTACAAAATTTTGTTTTGTTGCCTCTTTTCCTATAAAGGTATTTGAAGGAAATAATTTTTCAAGAACCACTGCTTCCTTTTGTGCACCTTCTAAAAAAACGGGAACGCTTCTGGTAACAAAGGAGGTTTCACCTCGAGGGTAATCGGGAGCAAATATAGTGACCTTAGTCTTATTGGTCTGCATCTGATCTGTGTTTAAAAACATGAATCTTAAATGTGATGAATAATAAATTTGTTTACTCATTACCAAATATTCTTCATCAAACCAAAGTGTTTCAAAGGGTAAGTTGTAAATTGGTGTATCAGGGACAATTGTTATTTTCTTATAATCTGTAGCTTCTTCAGGTATAAGAAGATCAGTAAGATTTTTATTAGGAGAAATAGCTTCGCTGTTTGTACTTAAGGATTCCAAATGGTTTTTGATTAACTTTTTTTCTTTTTCAGTCCATGGTTTGAGATGCCATGAGGTATCTTCTTTTGTGATTTCCAGAATTGCAAACTGATCTAAGAAAAACAAGTACATTAAAACAACCTGATCTTTAGAAAGCTTGTTTTGAAAATTTCTAAAATCAAAGTTATTTTGAGTGAAAGACGAAATCGAGGGGAATTTTTCGGCTACATTTGATTGGTGTTTCTCCAAAACATTTTGCAAAGAATCTTTTTGACTAAAATCCTGCTCTCTTTTAGCTTTTAGAAGTTGTTTACTAATCTCATATTCAACACCTTCCAGAGAGTCTATGACAGGCAACTGAACGACATTTCTGCTTTGGCTAAATTTTTTCCAGGCCAGTTGATTACTGATGTTTTCCAAGTCTTCTAAAAATGCTTCTTTATCAAAACCTGTGTTTTGATTAAGGTAGATTCTATTTTCAATAATATTATAAAATAATTGCTTGTTACCTAAGCTTAAGTCCAAATTCTGATTTCCTTCTAAAAATTCACTATAAGCTATATCATTGAGTTTTCTTGATGACGCTTCTGCCTTTTCATTATTTTCAAAATTTTTAAGCAGCATAAAACTAATGTGGTCAATTTGTTTTGAATCGGCAGGGAATTGGTAACGTGTAGAAAAATTAGAAAAATCAGATTTCAGGACTTCATCAGAATTATGCATAAAATCGACCGCTTTTTTATAATAATGTAAAGTGGAATCCAGTTTTTTTTGATCTGCATAAATATCACCTTTCAAGATATTTAAATCACTCACATTGAATTGGTCTGTACTAAAGTTTTTGATAGTACTGTCTATTAAAGTAATGGCTTCCTGCCGATTACCCATTCTATATAGTAAGTTCGCTTTGAACCTTAAATATTCTGTAACATTTCTTACGGGCTCATTGGCTTTTTTTGAAAGTTGTATGACTCTGTTTATATAGTCCAGAGCGGATGTATTGTCCTCTATTTCCTTAAAATAATCAGCTGTGTAATAAAGAGCTCCAAGATAGTAAGACAAATTCCAAAATTGTCTTCTGCTCTGAGGCTCCTGAAGCATTTCTGTGTTGTAATATATTGAATCTAATTTTTCAATATTTTTAAGAATTTCAGGAGTCATCTTTTCTAAGGCAGTGACATAATTCCTTTGGTTTTCTTTAATATAAAGTGCTTTGTAATACTCTGAAAGAAGACTTGTCCTGTAATACCTCATCCAGCCGTACCTCAAGTTCTCATCACTTAAATTTTTGGAAGTTAGAACGACTCTTTTGATTTTTTCTACTTCGCCCTGAGCATTATCAAAATACCCTAGAGAGCAATATATTCTAAACTTTCTTTGATGTAGGCCAGAAAAATTACTTTCAGAGAAGGCCTCTGGATTGTTATAAAGAATGCTTTCTGCCTGCTCAATAATTGATAGGGCCTTTTTGTAACGCTTCAAACTGTAGTAGCGTGTCATTAAATCATATAAAATGTAGTAATTCGTTCTTTTAAAACCTGGATTTTCTCCAGCTGGAATGTAAATTAAAGCCTCTTCAAAGCCTTCAATAGATTCGTAAAATGTATTGAGTTTGTTGTTGGCATAACCGATATAGGCGGTGATCCTTGCCATCAGAATGCTGTCCTGAGCGTTATTCAGGTTTATTTTTTTAGCATAATGGCTTAATTCTATGATCTTATTGTATTCTTGACTCTTATAATGCACAGCTTGTAAAGCATAGATACTGTCTAAGGTCTCAAGAGATTTATTTTGAGCGCTTGTAAACATTGTGCCTGAGGTCACAAGAAAAACTAATATTTTAAATACCCCCTTCATTTTTAATCTTTTAGTTTTTTTGACACCTTAAAAGTAATAAATTGTTTTATCAATAAAGGTTTACCAGGTTCATAATTATAAGCTTTGTGTGTTGCAATCTTCCAATGAACACATCTAAAAATTCAAACAGTTGATATTGAGATTATTTTTTATTACAGATTTGGCAACTGAACCGCTTTTTTAAAATTACTATTGCCCAGTAAGCAAGGTTTAACCCGCTTTATGCCTTTGAAAGCTTTCAAATGCATAACGAATAAGAAAACTCTACCATTAAGTCGATTTTATCAAATCACCTTAATGGTGATTTTCTAACTCGGGGTTAAACCCAACTAATGCAAGTAGTTCAGCTCATTTTTCGCCTCCTATTGCATAACTTGGGTTTAATTCTTACCCGCCATTTTAGAATTTAAATTTTTTATGAAGTAGGACATAAAAAAAACGATAAAAATAAATGCACCAGTCAGTAAAATCCATAATGATACACTGTCCTCATGTTTAATAGGCCTATCTGTGCCATAAATCACAAAGCCGGCCCAGTAGAATGGCTCTGCCAGTTTTGTGCCCTTATATTTATCAACAAAATCTGATTTGGCTTTTTGAAGCGCTTTAGATTTTGAATCACCTTGACTCAGGTAGAGGTAAAAACCTTGCATGATTTGATTGGTAGACTGATCCGGCACCTGCCATAAACTCGCCACCGTGGCAGGCACTCCTGCAAAACTGAACGCCCGCTGAAAGGATTCCATGCTTTGGTTGGCACTAGATTTTCCAACTCCGGTATTACAGGCACTAAGTACAGCCAGGTCAGAATTTAAGCTCAGTCCATAAATTTCCTCCAGATAGAGGTTCTTGTCATCTTGGGTGTCGTCAAAAATTAATCGGCTTAAGCCGGGTTCTTCATTATTCACCTCTGCGTGCATAGCCAGGTGAATCAATTTAGCATCTTTTGACGTGCTGATGAAATCTTCTTTGGATAAATCCTGCCTTGAATAAATAGACGAGGTAAAGAGCTTTGAGATTTCTTCTGCTTCAGCTTTTGCGCCTTCTAAAATAGAGGCACCGCTTCTGTATTCCGAAGCGTAAACTTCTCCCGAATAGGATGGAAGATAAATAGCCAGTTCGTTGAGTTCTGAATTTGAACTGTCATTGAGCTCGGGATAAATTAGGGCGAGGCTTGAAGTGTATCCCACAGCGTAGTTTTGACATAGAAATTTTCCGTTGATCCTAAGAATTTCAAAAGCGAGCTGGTATAATTCACCATCGGGATTTATGGTGATCTGCTCAATTTCCGGTTTGATGTTTGGAATAAGAATCAGAGCCAATTCCCCGGCCAAATTTTCATTATAAGCTTTATTTTTATTGTCCTCAATAAATTTTTGGAAGGTCGTATTTTCAACTTCTGTCCAGTTTTTCATCGACACTTCAATACCATCCTTGTAAATGCTGAAAATTGCAATTTGGTTTTCCAGCATTACATACTTTAGGGCAAGTTGATTTGATCCGAGTCTGTTTTGAAGCGTATTCACGTCAAATTCTTCTGCGGTTAGCATGTCCAGGTTCGGAAATTCTTTTTCGATCTTAATATTTAACAGCTTTAGGGCCTGTTGCAGAGAATCTATACTGCGGACCTCATTGTTGAGTTTTGCGGTGGCTATTTCACTTTTCAGTTGAAGCTTCACAGGCTTTAAAGAATCAAGGTCGGCGAGGTTATTAGAATATCTGTTTTGGTAAAAATTTTGCCAGGACAATTTATTTTGAATAACTTCTGTTCTGTTCAATAGCTCTTTGTCTTCAAGAACATTATAACCGTACTTCATTTTCATTTGTAAAATGCCCTTGAAAATTTGTCGTAAAAGCTTATCGTAATTCTTGTTGTAAGTAGTATCCAGATAACTGTTTTCAAACTGAAGAAAAGCCATATAGTAAAGCTGAGCCAGTTTTTTTTGAATATCGGGTTCGCTTTCGTAATTCTTTCTTAGCTTTTCCGCAATTTTATAGATCAGTTTGGTTTCCCCAAATACCTGACTCGGTACAAAATTCTTAAAGTCTTTTTGGAGGCTGTCTTTACCCGAATGTACAGTTTTAAGGGCTTGAAAAAATGCAACTAATGCACTGTCTTTTTGTTGTTTCTTTGTTTTTATAACCCCTTTCTGAGCCAAAAACGCAGATTTTCTTTTGTCTTTGTCTGGTAATTCTTTCAGTAATTCAGCAATTAATCGGTCAGCTTCATCAAGTTTGTTTTCTAAAGTCAGGGCTTTACATTTATTAAATTTAAAAGTGATAAGATTCCCCGGATAATTATCATCTTCCACATATTTTATCGATCTATCCATATAAAAATTGGCTTGAGAAAGATCTGACTTAGACACAGAATCGTTCTCATTTTTTTCTAAATACCAGGTACCGGTATGGTTAAGTGCTGTGGTGAGATAAATACTTTCGTATTTTGTATTGAAGTCCGGCTTTTTGTGCAGACTGTCTAAGCGTTTCATGTTTTTTAAAAGATATAAACTGTCGGATTTGGTTTGTCCTCTTTTGTAAAGTGTATAAATATTTTTGTAAGCTAAAATCACATCGTATCTATCGTAGTTACCATTCGCATCTGTTCTGATCTTATCCAGCAAGGTTTTATTCTCTCTGTAAGTATTTTCCGATAATCTGAGATATCTTAGGGCTTCTTTAAGATTCCCATAATAAGCTTCATTTTGCGACAAAAAATTATAAGCACCAATGATGTAATCATAATTGGGAAATTCTAATTCTGAAAGCAGGCTGACAGATTTCAACATACTCTTTTGACTTTGTTTCCTGAGATTGAGTTGCGATTCGGCATAGGCTTTTTTGTAAAATAGTACCGCCTTTTTATGTAAACCTTCCTCATTTTGTTTACAATAGCTTATGCCCAGTTCGGCGGCCTGTTTACTTTTAAAATAATCACCAAATTGAAAAAGTGCTTCAAATTTATAGTAGCTCAGCCAGGATATTTCTGTACTGTCTTTTTCTTGTTCAGATAACAATTGCTTTAACTTGGTATCGGTAAACTTGAGTACCTTTTTATAATCGCGAGATTTAAGCAGTTGTTCTGCTTTATCACTTGCTTTGATTTCAATTGTGTCCTGTTGGATGATAATCCCAAAAGCGGATTGAGACGACAGATGAATGACAAAAATCAGCAAAATCAGATACGGGTGCTTCATCCACGAGAAATTGTTAGGATAAAAGTAAAAATAATTTTGAATTCAATAGAATTTTAAACCAATTTGTATAAAAAATGTATTCCACAATACAATACCGCTTATTTGATAGACATAAAAAAACAGCCTAACGCAAATTAGGCTGTCGATTGGCTAAATTATAAATCCAGGATAAAATACTTTACAAGGCCTGTGCAGTCACTTCGAGCTGAAATCTAAATTCCACCGTAAAACTTGCATTTTGAGCAGGGTTTTGACTACCACTAACGTCGATAACTAATTGGTTATTTGAAGTTAAACTATTGGCAAGGGCGTTTAATCCTGAATCATCAAGCGTAAAAACTGCTGTATTTTGATCATCTTCAAAAAATGTATGTTGAAATGGTCCAAACAATTCTGATGCTGAATTTACAGTCAAGCTACCTGTTGCAGCTTCTAATCCTGAATAGTCCTTTATGATATAAGATGCAGAAGTAATGTTTATAGATTCAATTTTATCCAGATAGGGTTCAATATCATCATTGTTGTTCAAGTTTAACGTAAAACTTCGATCAAAACCTGCGTTACTTTCAGATAAAGTCACCGTGACGTCTTCATTTAATGTAGTATTGAAATCTACTCTTGTGAGTTCATCGACTTCGTCGCAACTCGATAAATTTAAGCTTAAAATTAAAAGGATGAAAATTTTGATGCTGTTGTTTTTTGTGTTCATGAAATTTGATTTAAGATTAATTATTAAGCTTATAATGCCTGGCCATCTCCAAAACAATGGCTTTGTTTTCCATCCCCGTTGAAGTTATTCTTCCGGCATTAGGTGGCACCAGGCTGTAAACTAAACCGTCTTTTATGATGAGCAATTGGTTCGTGTTGCTGATAAACACTGCTTTTTCACCAAAACCTTCAACCTTTTGATACAAGGCTTTATTTCTGTTAGGATCATATTGAGCTAGTGGCTTTGGCATGTTTGGCGCCCAGGCACTGACTCTGCCTTCACTAAACTCATGAGGTTTATCACCGAAGAACATTTTAATCTTGCAATGATCTAATTTGCCGGGGATTAGTTCGGCCGGTTCTATTTCAATCTTTTCTCCATCAGGGTTATACTTAAGAATGAGTTCCTTTGGAACGTTATCACATAGCATTTTAGTGACTTTTTCAGCTTCAACTCTTTTTTCTTCCTGCTTTACTACGGCTCTTTCATAAGAATCATCAATTGATGAGTCTGAATTGTCATTTGATGAATTACTTTTAGGTTCTCCACCACAAGACACTAGAATAAAAGCTGTAATCAATAAATAGATTTTAGGTTTTATAGTTTTCATCGTCGTTTGTTTTAATTGATAAATCCAGCTTTTTTCGCCATGGTTAACGCTATATCTTTATAGTTTCGGTTTTTTGCTTTTTCTTCCTGGTTAATGGCTGAACCCGGAGCCATGATATAGGTACTGTAGCCTTCAAATTTTATGATTAATTCTCTTCTTTTAGGTTTCCACATCGCCGCAAGACCAACACCTTCTATCCATTCTGCAGATTTACTCATAGATTTTTGTAATGCCCAGGCTTCTTTCCAGTTTTCTCCTCCGCCGGCGGCCTCGGCTATTTCGCCCATCATTTCATCTTTTTTAATTTCTCTGTTTACCGTAATTCCGCCAATAAGATAATTGAACTCATTTTCACCAAGCATGACTCGAAAATTACAGGTTGGTACAGTGGTATTCATGCGTTCGTTAGATGCAGAGTCCATCCAAACTATATCATCTTCAGAAACATCGTAGAGCTTTGCTAAATCTGCTTTAGTCATACGATCACAGGCACTCATGCTTTCATCATAATCGATAAGATTTCCTTTAAAATCTTTATTGATAAATGATGTGGTATCGTTCGCTTCATCGATATCTATGCTTTTTTTGTCGCCCAGACAGGAGGTTAAGAAAATGGCTATTAAGCTTAGGGTTATTAAATTTTTGGTTTTCATATTTTTTTATTTTATAATTAGTTTTTGAGTTGAACTTGAGCCTTCTGAAGTCACTTTCAATATGTAAACGCCACTAGACAGTACAGAAACATTAATTTCTTTTTCTTCTGAATTAAGGTTTGTGTCTTCTAAAATGGCTCTGCCATTGATGTCAAAAATCTGGTAGGTGTCTATAGTCTTCGACGACCTTAGCTGCACATGGTCTTTTGCCGGGTTTGGATAAAAACTAAATTCTAAACCATCCTCAAAATCGGTATCAGACATGGTTTCTTCAACAATTTCGATGGTAAAATCGCCGACAAAAGCAGTGTCGTTTTGCGGCAACAGACCACTTGATCCGGCATCTACCCATAATTGAATATAGTAGTCGTCTCCCGGCACCAAATTATCAACCAGAATACCATCTACACCACAGGCTATGGGCAGTGCTGCCATACAATCATCGTAAACGGCTACTTTTAAAAGACCACCTCCATTAATTGAAATCGAGATGATGCCAGACGCCGGGCCATCAAGTTTGTACCAAACATCAAAAATGGTGATGCCCGATTGTTGGCAACCAGGATTTAATCCGCTTGGCGTAGAGCTGAATGTTGTGCCCGGTGTTGGAACATTATAAGCCAATAACGGCGCATCTATACAATTGTCGTTATCAGGTTCGCATTCTGAACTAAAGTCAGTTTGGGGATCTTTGTTGAACCACGTGTTAAAACTATAGGTTGGGTCATCAACTTCAATACAGGTTAAATTAGAATTGTTAGTCGCATTGAAATCACTATCAGAAATCGATGTGTTGTTTCCATTTTGTAAATTAAAGTTGATGAGGTTATTGCTACTCACATTAATTTGACTTAAAACCGTATTTGGACTAAGGTCTAATTGCGTTAAATTGTTTCCTGATAAATCTAAAATATTCAAATTCGAAAGCATCGACACATCGATATCATCGATCAAGTTATTGTTCACAAACACACTTGACAAATTAGGATTATTACTCAAGTCTATTTGAGTCAGGAGGTTGTTTCCTAAATCTATGGAGGACAACACATTGTTATTAGGCAAAACAATAGAGCTGAGCTGATTTTGGAATAAACCTAGCGTAATAAGCTGCGTGTTTTGGTCTAGTACTAAAGTTGAAATTAAATTATTATCAGCTGTAAGAAATTGTAGGTTGTTAAAAAATTCAATACCAGTTAGGTCTGAAATATTCTTATTACTGATGTCTAGAGTAGTCACGCCATTGACATTATTTAAAGATGTTAGCCCATTAATGATCAGGTCTGTATCAATGTTCAGGTCGATTAAAGCCTGTTCAAAATTAGGATCAGGAATACTGATCAAATTGGAGCAATCGGGACTGAAATACGACTGAGCATCAAAATTAAATTGAGGGGATGCATTGAGCCAGTTTGTGTTGCTGTAGTTGACATCGTCAACCGTAATACAACTTAAATTCGGATTGTTCTGCGCTTGAAAATTGGTAAAATCGGTATTATTTCCATTTTGAACATTTAGAGTTGAAAGGTCATTGCCACTCACATCAATTTGACTTAAAACCGTATTTGGACTAAGGTCTAATTGCGTTAAATTGTTTCCGGATACATCTAAAATATTCAAATTCGAAAGCATCGACACATCGATATTATCGATTACATTATTGTTTACAAATACGCTTGATAAATTGAGGCTGTTACTTAAGTCTATTTGAGTCAGAAGATTATCCCCAAGATCTATGGAAGACAACACATTATTATTAGGCAAAACAATAGAGCTGAGCTGATTTTGAAATAAGCCTACCGTAATAAGCTGCGTGTTTTGGTCTAGTACTAAAGTTGAAATTGAATTATTATCAGCTGTAAGAAATTGTAGGTTGTTAAAAAATTCAATACCAGTTAGGTCTGAAATATTCTTATTACTGATGTCTAGAGTAGTCACGCCATTGACATTATTTAAAGATGTTAGCCCATTAATGATCAGGTCTGTATCAATGTTCAGGTCGATTAAAGCCTGTTCAAAATTAGGATCAGGAATACTGATCAAATTGGAGCAATCGGGACTGAAATACGACTGAGCATCAAAATTAAATTGAGGGGATGCATTTAGCCAGTTTGTATTGCTAAAGTTGACATCATCGACGGTGATACAGCTTAAATTCGGATTGTTCTGCGCTTGAAAATTGGTAAAATTAGTATTGTTGCCATTTTGAACATTGAGGCTTTGTAACTGATTGTCATTACAAAAAAGACTCGTAAGGCTAGGGTTTTGAGATGCGTCTAAAACCGTTAAGTTGTTGCCTGAAAGACCCAGATTTTCAAGATTAGATAGCATGCTTACATCAATGCTATTCAAATTATTATTGTTAATAAATACCTGAAGTAAAGCGGTGTTATTAGATAGATCGATACTCGACAGGTTATTATCATTTAAACTGATACTGATCAAATTTGGATTATTGCTCAAGTCAATTGAAGTCAAATTGTTTAAAGCTAATAATGCGGTATCGAGATTAGAATTCTGACTCAAATCTATGTTAGATAAATTATTATTAAAAGCAGAAAGCGTTTCAAGATCTGTAAAAAATTCTATACCTGTCAAGTCTGAAATATTTTTAGAATTCACATCCAGATCAACAACGCCGAGGGCATCACTTTCCAGCATTTGACCGTTGACAATACCGTCAGTATCGATACCTTCATCAATTAAAGCCTGCTCAAAATTAGGGTCTGGAATATTAATAAAATTCTGCACGTCATTAAAGGCTTCTACAGCTATGAGGGGATTTTTAAACGCTTTATTGTAGGATCTAAAAAAACCACCGACAATAAGACGACCATCATTATCCAAACTTAAGGCCCTGACATCACCTAAAAAGTTTAAATCAGCATCAATACCCTCAGGCTCGTTTGTGAATTGATCAGGATTAAACGTATCATCAAAAGTTCCATCAGCGTTTAGTCTGATTAAACCTCTGATATCGCGGTCTAATGTGTTTGCTGCATTAGAAACATTTTCTATTTCTCCGCCAAGTAAAATTTTACCATCACTCTGGACTTTAACGGTTAATGCTTCAAAATCGACAGAATCAGGATCAAATGTATTATCTAAACTACCATCCGGATTTAATTTGTAAATAACTTTTTGTTCTGAATTAGAAGACAAAATAAACCGTCCGGCAATGTAAATAGAGTTATCAAATGTCGTAGTAATGGCATCATTTATTTTGAAGGAACTAAAATTAGTGTCTCCGTCAAAACTAAATGCAGCATCTACAGATCCATCTGGATTCAATTTTAATAATTCACCAAAACCACCGATGAAAATATTGTTGTTCTGGTCTAAATGTATAAATTCGGGAATAAATGAAATGTTTGCGCTAAAACTAGCGTCCAAAGCCCCATCAGCATTTAATCTCACCAGTCTGTCAACCGATGTACCATTGTAATTATTGAAAACCCCGGCAACAAGAATTTTTCCGTTCGGTTGAACCTTTACATCGGCAGGTCTGGTGTTAAATCCACTTCCAGTATTAAATGAATTGTCAAAACTACCATCTGCATTAAGCCTTGCTATTTTTCCGGAAGGATTCCCATTGTATTCATCAAAATCTCCGGTAGCTACAATTCTTCCATCGTTTTGAACAGCAACATCAAATACTTCATCGTCAAATCCGTTGGTGTCTGCAATACTGCCGGTTGAGAAGTTTGTATCTACAGTGCCGTCATTGTTAATTTTCGCTATATTCCGTCGCAGAGCATTGTCGTATTCATTAAACTGACCTACAACAATGTATCCATTGCCTGTAGATTGGACATCATTAATTATCACGACGTCACCGCCATTGCTTGGGCCATAATTTTGATTGAAGCTAAAGTCCAAATTCCCTGAGGAATCAAGCTTAAAAATATTATCCCTTTTGTAATTACCAAGTCTGTCAAAAGCACCGGTAAGAAGGATACCGGAATCGCTGAGTATTGTAGGCGTTGAAATAGTTAAGAACAACGGATTACCTTCAAATGAATTATTAAAAGTAACATCCAAGGATCCACCAGCGTTAAGTCTGGCCACCTGTGGTACCTGAACATTGTCAAAAGCATTAAATCCACCGCTTATAATTATCTTACCATCGGATTGGATACTGACACCTAAGGCATCTGCACTTGAAAATGATCCTGGTGAAAATGTATTTTGTGGACCGGCACCTACATTAAAGCTTGCGTCTAAACTTCCGTCTGCATTTAATCTTACAATCTTACTTGAACCCGATCCGTTAAAATCATCAAACTGGCCTACCACAAGAATTTTTCCATCTGGCTGTAGAGCTATATCTTCAACATCATCTTCAAAACCTGTACCTATATTAAAAGTAGTATCATTTGAACCGTCTGCGTTTAGTCTGGTCAGATAGGGGCTGGAAACCCCATTGCTCTCGTTAAAATAGCCTGAAACTAAGATTTTACCATCAGGCTGAATGATGGTATTATAAATTTCTGCTGTTCCGGGAAGTCCAGTTTCATCAATAACCGCATTAAAACTTGTGTCGATCGTTCCATCAGCATTTAATCTTATAATATTTTCATTATTGTCGAGCGTATCACCAAAACAATTCGTAATATCTCCAGCGAGGATAATTTTGCCATCAGGCTGTATTGAGATGGAATTGATTGCATTACTGCAGGAAATATTTGCAACGCTCTGCAAAAAACTAACATCTCTTGTGCCGTCCGGACTTAGTCTCATAATACCGGAAGCAAGGACTTCATTATTGTTATTAAAGTCAATGACCTGAAATCCGCCACCAACTAAAATTTTTCCATCCGGTTGGATTGCTAAAGCAGTTACAGCCGCATTACCGGAAGAAGTAAGATTTACCTGATTAAAACTTTCGTCCATACTGCCGTCTGCATTCATCCTCACTAATCGATTTTTTTCGATGCTGTTATAAGCTGAAAACTGTCCACCTATTACTATTTTTCCATCTGCTTGTTCAACAGCCTTAAAAATGGCACCATTTGCGCCTTTTCTTCCATCGTTATCTGGCAAAAAACTAGTATCTAAAGTTCCCTGTGTTTGTGCAGTTACACCGATAAGTCCAAACAACAGCATTGTAATCTGCAATAATCTTTTCATCATTTTCATTTTTAAAACATTTTTTTATACTCGCTGGGGTTAATCGTTTTGTTGATGTCATCCTTTATTTCCAAAGTCGTAATCGTCATTTGGCCATCAGGAGAATCCACGCTGTATTCTAAAATATGGCCCTGTATGACATCCTGATTTTGCATAAACCAGTTAGGCACTTCCAAGTCTGGCGCTATCCACATTTGTATAGAGTTTTGATTATCCGACATGACGTATTCATAACAAGTATAGCCTAAAATGGTTTTTGTCTTGCCGGTTTTGTTTAGATTGGTATAGTCGTAATTCTCCATTTGGTCGCTCGGCATTTGTTGTTGATTGCCCATTTGTGCGCTGGACATCTGTATCTTCATGCCGGAAGTATTTACAAATACAAAAGTCTGATTGCCGTCCATCACAATTAAGGATTCACCACCCATATCACCACCGCTATACTCGCTCATATCAGCTTTCATACCCATATAATTAGCATTGGGATTAAGCAGATAAGACAGTTTATTTTTTCGGTTTTGATCAGGTACAGTCATTTCAACCACAGTTTCATAGGTAAATACATAGCTGTCTTTAGCCTGTGCAGAATTGTTTGAAGAATTCGTGTTGGGTACTGATGAAGCCGTTTGTGTTTGTGAATTGGTGTTTTTAGTGATGGTCTTATTATCCAAAAACTTCGGATCGGTTCCCTGAATATTTCCCATAACAGAAGCTGTGTAATTAGACTCTGTAACTTCATTATTTGCTGTTCTTGTTCGTTTTACAAATTCAGCCTGACCGGAAAAATCGATGTCAAAGGATTTGTCTTCATTGATTTTGACTTTTACTAATCCTGAAGATAGGTCCAGATTTTGATATTCGTCTGAAACGCCACGCTTAAAGTTCGCATTGCCCTTTGTTGCAGGTAATTCAGGGTCATAACCCACTCTTAGGTTTGCATCTTTTGGGATATTGAAGGTATATGTTTTCCCAAGCTCAAGATTTTCGTCGGTTTGTATTTCAAGTTTATAACCGTCAAAAATGTCTACTTCGTGGGAAAACCAGCTGCCGTAGAAATTATAACCCTGATTGGTCCGTTCAATTTTTAAGTTGTCTAAGGTATTGATCTGAACATTACCATAGATTTGACCGTGATCCAGACTTATAGTTCCTGAGTAGGTTTTTTCTTCAGTGTTATTTGAAGAATTAGTGTTTTGATTTTCAGAATATTCCGGTGTTTTACTCGATTCCTCAAAAAGACCGTCAATTGTGCCATCTAAGGCTTTATCTATTTTCTGATCAACTTTGTTTTCAATTTTATTTTCGATTCGTCTTTCAACCTGGTCTACCTTTTTGTTGACTTTATCCTTTAATTTTTTCAAAAATTGGGCATTTCCTGTAAAAATTCCGGAGATAATCAAGCCTAAGCTTAGAATAAATGTGATTTTTTTCATGTTAACAGATTTATAGATTTACCTTTGGTAGAACGAAAAACAAAAAGGTTAACAGTTTTTTTAAAAAAATTATTTTTTATAAATTTTCCTTTTATATTGTTAACCTTTCAAGTGCATAAAAGACTAAATGGAAAATAGAAGCACAGATAAGTTATACGAAAGACTTTTAGACGGTGATGAAGCTGCACTGGTTGAAGTTTATGATTTATATAAGCAGGAATTTTTAAATTTTTTCAAAAAATACGATATCAATGAAGAGAGTGTTTTAGACATCTATCAGGACTGTAATATTGTGATTTACCAAAGGATATATGTAGAGCGTTTAGAATTAAAGTCAAGCAGTTTAAAGACCTATATTTTTGGTATTGGAAAACATAAAGTTTATGATTATTTTAAAAAAAGACGAATACAAAACAACAATATTAAAAACCTGAAAGTTGAAAGTAAAAATTTTGAAATTGAAGACACACCGAATATATATGAACAAAGCTTAGCTAAAAATTTAAGTTTAATATCAGAGAACTGTCAACATATTTTGAAGCTATTTTATTATCGCGGCTTAAGTATAAAAGATATCGTAAAACAGACTGATTACAAAGATGAAAACACTGTCAAAAGCCATAAATCCAGATGTTTGAAAAAACTGAAAGAACTTTGTAAAGCCTAAACAATGAATACCGACCAACACATACAAGATTATCTACACCACAGGATGAGCCCTGAGGAAAGGCAGGAATTTGAGGAATTATTAAAGGATGACGAATCTTTTCGAAACAAATTTGAAGAACATAAATCTGTTTTTAATGCATTCAAGATCAATGAAGCAAAAAAAATAAAGGCTAAATTAAAGGCTCACGAAACCCAGGAGTCAACAAAAAAAAGGTTTATTTCTAAACCTGTCATCTATTCTATAGCTGCAACATTTATAGTATTAATAGGTATGAGTGTGTACTTTAATTTCTTTCAGCAGGACCTTTATAAACAATATTTTGAGCCTTACCCCAATGTTTATCAACCTGTTGTGAGGGGCGATGCAGAAGAAAGCACAAAAGCTTTTATGTATTATGAGAATAAAAAATATACAGAGGCCCAGAATTCATTTAAATCACTACTGGAAAAAGAAGACAATCCCAATGTCAGGTTTTATTATGCATTGTCTTTCCTGAATCAGAATCAGCCCAAACAAGCAATTGATGAATTGAAAAAACTCAAAAATATCAAATTTGAATTTCAGGCAGAAGTCTACTGGTATTTGGCTTTATCTGAAATAAAATTAGAAAAGTTTGATAGCGCTAAAAGTAATTTACGCGACTTGACTTCTAAGCATCCTAAATTTAAAAAAGATAAAGTTGAAAGCTTGTTGGATAATCTTTAAATTATTTAAACTCAACATCAACATAGAATTTTTTCATTTTCACCTTAGGATCTTTATCCTCAATTTCTAATTTTTTCCACCTTTTAGAATCAGGAAATATCCACATAGAATCAGTACCTAAGTCTAATTCTATTGGCATATCAAAATCTTCAACATCAGACTCCCATTTGAATTCTATATTGTTTTTATCAGGATTAGCTCTGAAAACCAATTTTGGAATTTCTGCAAATTCAAGGTACTGTTTGAAAAAAGCCGTCAAATCTTTATCTAAAGCTTCACTAAAATAGGCAACAACATCAGATGTTGAAATGGTTTGATATTTATAGGTTTCATGAAAGCCTTGAAGCGTTTTCCACCACAATTCATCATCTTCAACCAAGCTTCGTAAAGTGTTCAGCATATTGCTGCCCTTGTAATACATATCGCCGGAGCCTTCATGGTTTACCCCATAATCTCCTATCAATGGCCTGTCGTTTCCGATGGTTCTGCGCAAACCATAAATATAATCTAAAGCAGCGTCTTTTCCGTATTCGCATTCCACAAAAATGGCCTCCATGTAAGACGTAAAACTTTCATGAATCCAAAGATCAGCAACATCTTTGACGGATACAGAATTTCCAAACCATTCGTGACCGGCTTCATGAATGATGATAAAGTCAAACTTCAGGCCAATGCCTGTACCAGACATGTCTGAACCAAGATAGCCATTTCTATACTTATTCCCATAAGCCACGGCACTTTGATGTTCCATGCCCAAATATGGAGTTTCTACCAGTTTAAAACTGTCTTCTGGGAAGGGATACTCCCCTATTTTTTCGTAAAAACAGGCCATCATAGGTTTAACCTGTTCAAATTGTGCTTTGGCTTTTTCGAGATTATAGGACAATACCCAATAGTCTAATTTTAAATCCTGGTACTTATCGGTAAAATTGACATAATCACCGATATTGACAGTGATGTTATAATTATTTATAGGGTAAGATACTTTCCAGGAATAGGTTTTGTATCCATTTACAGATTTTGAAGTATTAGTTAAAATACCGTTGGACACTGCTACCAGGTCTTCAGGCACACTCAAGTGGATTTCTGCCTCGTCGGGTTCATCGCTTAAATGGTCTTTATTGGGATACCATAAACTCGCTCCTGTGCCCTGCACAGCAACAGCTATCCAATCCTTGCCATTTTTATCTTTATCGAAGATAAAACCACCGTCCCAGGGTGGATTCTTAGCGATAATTGGTTTGCCGTTAAAATAAAATTTTAAATCCTGTGTTTTTCCCTTTTTTAATTCTTTTTCAAAATCAATGAAAACCGCATTGAATTCCCTTTTATACTTCAGTTTTTGACCCTTAAAAACAATGGAATCTATCTGCATATTTGCGAACAGGTCCAATTGCATGACCGGCTGTCTTTCCAACACCTTAAAAGTAATTTTATTAAATCCTGAAATCTGCTTTTTCTGAGGGTCAATTTTTAGATGCAGGTCATATTTCAGCATGTCGAAGGAGGTACGTTCCGGTCTTAGACTTCCTCTTAAGGTATCTGCTCTGGTAAAATCAGATTTATTGGTCAGCAATTGTGCTTGACTTGATATGCCTGTAAGTATTAAAAAAGCAAAAAAGATATTTTTCATCGGTTCATTTTGAAATTTAAAAGTAATCAAAAGGTTTAGACTGCGCTCAACCTGACAAGAAACTTATATCAAATATACAGACTCTAACTCAAATTACTTTTCGATTTTCACTGCAGAGATGCCATTCGCAAAAGAAAAAACCTACAAAGCCAAAGGCCTTGTAGGTTTTTATTGTTAGAAATTTAAACTATTATTGATTATATTTCAAATCGAATCGGTCTAAATTCATAACTTTTGTCCAGGCCGCTACAAAATCCATAACAAACCTTTCTTTGGCATCATCCGCCGCATAAACTTCAGCTAAAGCCCTCAATTCTGAGTTAGAACCAAAAATCAAGTCTACTCTGGAGGCGGTCCAGACCTTGTTTTGTGTACCTCTTTCAAAACCTTCAAAAACTTTGCGCTTTTCAGATTTCGGTTTCCACTCGTAATCCATGCTCAATAAGTTTCTAAAGAAATTATTGTTCAGTTGTCCCGGGGTATCGGTAAGAATACCAATAACCGAACCATCATAGTTGGCATTAAGTGCTCTCATACCGCCGACCAAAACTGTCATTTCAGGTGGAGATAGCGTTAGCAATTGTGCTTTATCTACTAAGAGTTGCTCCGGTGAAAGTGTGTAATCTGTTTTATTATAATTTCTAAAACCATCAGCCATAGGCTCAAGCAAAGCCATGCTTGCCGGATCGGTCATTTCCTGAGAAGCATCTGCTCTACCAGGATTAAACGGCACTTCTACTTCATAACCCGCTTTTTGGGCTGCCTGCTCAACGGCTGCATTACCACCGAGAACAATCAAATCTGCCATAGATATTTCTTTAGAACCAGGTTTTGCATTGAAGTCTTTCTGGATATCCTGATAAATTTGTAGGACTTTTTTCAATTCTTCCGGATTATTAGATTCCCAGTCTACCTGTGGCTGCAAACGAATACGGCCTCCGTTGGCACCTCCTTTTCTGTCAGAATCTCTGTAAGTTGAAGCCGAAGCCCAGGCTGTTCTTACGAGTTCCCCAGTGCTTAGGCCAGAGTCTAATATTTTGGCTTTCAAAATTTTAACATCAGCGTTTGTGACTAAATCATAATCTACCTGAGGAATTGGATCCTGCCATAAAAAATCTTCTTTAGGTACTTCCGGTCCGATATAAGTTGATTTCGGACCCATATCTCTGTGTGTCAATTTAAACCAGGCTTTGGCAAAAGCTTTATTAAATTCTTCGGGGTTTTCGTAAAAACGCTTAGAAATTTTTCTATAAGCCGGATCTTCAATCATTGATAAATCCGTAACCAGCATGGTAGGTTTCACTTCTTTACCTTCGTCAAAAGCATGTGGATACATTTTTTCTGGATTTACTGCTTCAAACTGATGAGCACCGCCGGGACTTTTTACCAATTTCCATTCATTTTCAAATAAACTTTTAAAGTATCCTTGATTCCACTGTGTAGGTGTCATTGTCCAGGTGACTTCCAGACCTGAAGTAATGGCATCGGGTCCGCTTCCACTGCCATAGCTGCTTGTCCAGCCCATGCCCTGCTCTTCAATATCTGCACCTTCCGGGCTGGCACCAAGGTACTTACCAGGAGCTGCGCCATGAGTCTTACCTAAAGTATGTCCGCCGGCTATCAGCGCAACGGTTTCTTCATCATTCATGCCCATTCTGCCGAATGTTTCTCGTATATTATGGGCAGCTAATTTTGGATCTGGATTACCATCAGGACCTTCAGGATTCACATAAATCAATCCCATCTGGACAGCAGCAAGTGGTTTTTCGAGATTACCTTCTTCATCCCATCTTTTATCTCTGGCCAACATTTCGTTTTCTTTACCCCAATACACATTGCTTGCCGGCTCCCAAACATCAGTACGGCCACCGGAGAAGCCTATGGTTTCGAAGCCCATGGATTCAAAAGAAACATTTCCGGCCAGAATCATTAAATCTGCCCACGAAATTTTTTGCCCATATTTTTGCTTTACAGGCCACAATAGTCTTCTGGCTTTATCAAGGTTCGCATTATCAGGCCAACTGTTTAACGGGGCAAAACGTTGCTGACCTTCTCTTGAACCGCCACGACCATCTCCGGTTCTGTAAGTTCCGGCACTATGCCATGCCATTCTGATAAAAAGACCACCGTAGTTCCCAAAATCAGCAGGCCACCAATCCTGAGAATCGGTCAGGGCTTTTTCAATATCCTTCTTAAGAGCATCATAGTCCAGTTTAGAAAATTCTTCCCGATAGTCAAAGTCGTCACCCAGCGGGTTTGATAATGCTGAATGCTTTCTGAGTACGCTCAAATCTAAGCGGTTAGGCCAAAAATCGTTTGGCGTTGTACCTTCGTTTTTCACAACCTGACCGGTTGAGTTCATCATCTTATCGAAACCCAGCGGACAACCACCTTCAGCTTCGTTTCTCTCTCCTATTGCGTCATTAGTCTTGTTACTGCAAGACATGAGGAATAGCAATGCAAAAGCGAATAATAATTTAGTTTTCATATTTATTGAATTTGAAGAACAAAATAACTAAATCGTTTTCATATATAAAAACTATATTTTAGATGCTCATATCTACAACATCAATATTAATTTTTTAAATTTGCCAACATGAATATCCAACAAATAGAATATGTCCTGGCTGTAGTGGATTTGAAAAACTTTCAGCTGGCAGCCGAGACCTGCTATGTCACGCAGTCGACATTAAGCACCATGATTGGTAAACTGGAAGCTGAAATAGGCATCAAAATCTTCAACCGAAAGACCAAACCTGTGACCATCACAGCAGAAGGTAAAGCCATCATAGAAAGTATGCGTCGTGTCATTTACGAAATCGATGCCATGAAAAATGTGGTTGCCGAACTAAAAGGCAAACTGGAAGGTGAGTTAAAGATTGGCGTGATTCCGACCATTGCCCCTTATCTTTTACCTCTGATATCAAATGAATTTGCCAGCGCACTACCAGAGGTAAATATTAAGGTAAAAGAAATGACAACTGCTGAAATTTCTGAAGCTCTTAAAATAAGAACTTTAGATATTGGCATTTTGGCTTTACCACTTGATGATACTGAAATAAATGAAGTTCAAATCTACTCTGAGCCATTTCTGGTCTATGATTGCACAGACAGTGATCACGATAAAAAAGTAACGCTTGAAAATTTAGATTATACCAAAATTTGTCTGCTTGAAGAAGGACACTGTTTGCGGACACAGGTTCAGAAAATCTGTGAGCTTTCTAATTTATATCCTTCTAAATACAACAATTTTGATTTTCAATCCGGTTCTATGGAAAGTCTTTTAAGGATCACAAAAAGCCGAAAAGGTTTAACCATCATTCCACATCTCGCCATGTCTAATTTTTCAAAAGAAGATCTGTCCAAAATCATTGAATTCCAGTCCCCGCAACCGGCTCGAATGGTTGGACTGGTAACCAACAAATTTTTTGTAAAAAAGAAACTTCTTGAAGAATTACGTCGGGTAATTCAAAAAGTTATTACACCTTTACTTCCTCAAAATCAAGAACAGCAAATTGTTAAACCCGTTTAGAATGAAGTATTTAAAAATAATTGCAGTTGCCCTACTAATTTGGTCCTGCAGTGATGACAACAATATCAGTGGCAAGGTTATAAACACTAAACAACAACCTATCGATAGCGTAAAGGTAATGGTAACTGGAACTGATATTTTCACTTATTCTAATGAAAATGGAGAATTTGAAATCGACACCAATGATTTAAACGATGAATTAATGTTTGAAAAAAAAGATTTTGAATTAAAATTTCAAAAAATAAAACATGACTCTAAGCTGAAAATTGAATTAGTAAAAAAATAAACACATATATCTAATACTAAATTTTAAAATAAATACCAATAATTTTTTTATTTTTATAAAAACTATGAATGCCAACGATACTAAAACAAAAAGGATTTCGGTTTTTCTTTTATTCAAACGAACATTTACCTATACATCTTCATGTTGAAAAAGAAAATAAGACCGCAAAATTCAACATCGAATTTTTAGTTGAGTTAGTATATAGTAAAAAGTTTAATGCGTCAGAGTTATCCGAAATGCGTAAATTAGTAATAGAGAATATTTTATAGAAAAATGGCATGAGTACTTCAGTAATACATAAATCAAAACTTGCTCTAAAAATATCATTCACTAATGATAAAATGACTGTGTTTTTGGAAGATGGCAGAGAATTGTCAGTTCCCTTAGAATGGTTTCCTCGTTTGAGAGATGCTTGTAAAGAGGACCTAAATAATTGGAGATTGATTGGAGGAGGCGAAGGTATTCACTTGGAAGCTCTCGATGAGGATATTTCAGTAGAAAGGTTAATAGACTGATTTTTTAATTTTAATACACATCAACTTTCCTAATTATTGATTCATTTTTGTTCTTCAATAAATATAAATCATTTTTTAGGTTTTTATAATTTAATTCTTCATCAATCGTTTAAATATTACAAAGAAACCAGTTTTTATGATGCGTTATATTTCACTTTTGTTATTTCTTTTTGGTTTTCAATTTTTGCAGGCACAGCAATCTCTTGGTCAAACAGCTGTTTTGACCGATTATCAGCAAGGCGTACAGCTCTTCAACAACCATCAATATAAAGCAGCACAAAAGGTGTTTAAAAATGTGCTCGATAACACCACTTCTTCAAGCACTGAAGCCAATGCCGCTTATTACCTGGCGGTTTCAGCCATTAGAACAGATGATCCTTCTGCCGAACAAAAAATTGAAGATTTCATCAAAAATTATCCCACAAGTTCAAAACACAATCAGGCTTATCTGGATGTTGCAGAATATTATTTTGACTTTGGAGACTACAGAAGTGCAAAGCCCTGGTACGAGAAGGTAAACCGTTCAACGTTTAGCTACAATCAATTGGAAAAATTTCAATTTCAATACGGTTATACTTTATTTAAAACCAATAACAGTAAACAAGCCAAACGCTATTTTGAAAAGTTGAGAAATTCAGCTCAATATGGCGCAGATGCTAAATATTATATCGGCTATATAGCCTATCAATCGGATGAATATAACGAAGCTACCGAACTTTTTGAAGAAGCTAAACAACAAGGTTCAAAACGTGAAATGTCCTATTTTTTAAGTGACATGAATTTCAAATTGGGTAACTTTCAAAAAGCTATAGATTTAGGCCTGGAAAAACTCCCGAAATCGAATCGACTGGAGCAGTCTGAACTCAATAAAATTATTGGCGAAAGTTACTTCAATCTTAAGCAGTACGACCAGGCCATTCCCTATCTTAAAAATTATCAGGGTGACCGTGGTAAATGGAATAACACCGATTATTACCAGCTGGGTTATGCTTACTATCAGCAACAGGATTATGAAAATGCCATTTCAGAATTCAACAAAATCATAGATGGTAATAATGCAGTGGCACAAAATGCCTACTATCATTTAGCACAGTCCTACATCAAAACCGGTAAAAAACCTCAGGCATTAAATGCTTTTAAAAATGCCATGGAAATGGAATTTGATGCAGATATAAAAAAAGATGCTTTCTACAATTATGCCTTACTAAGTTACGATATCGGAAACAGCTATGAAAGTGTACCGGTTGTATTGAATAATTTCTTAAAAGCTTACCCCAATGCCGAAGAAAAAGACAAAATAAGAGGACTTTTAATTGATGCCTATCTGACTTCAAAAAATTTCAAAGACGCTATTGAACTGCTCAAAGACAGCAATAATTATGAAGATAAAATTATCTGGCAAAAAGCTAACTATTACTATGCGGTCGAGTTTTTTAGAACTGCAGACTATAAAGAAGCCTTAAAATATTTCAACCAGAGTTTATCGCAGCCATTAGATAAAACTATTTTGGCAAAAGCTACCTACTGGAAAGCCGAAACTCAGTTTATTTTAAGCGCTTTTGATGAAGCCGTGATTGGTTTTAAAACCTTTGAAGGCATGTCAGGCGCTAAGCAAACTGAAGAGTACGAAACCATCGAATACGATATTGCTTACGCCTATTTTAAAACCAAAGCCTATGAACAGGCTAAAAATTACTTTGGAACAGCAGTAAAAAAATTAAAAGACAAGGACAAAAGCTTCGATGCATACGTGAGACTTGGAGACACCTATTTTGTAACCAACGACTACTGGAATGCCATGGAAAACTACAATACAGCTTTAGAAATGCCAGGCTTTAACAAAGATTATGTGGCCTACCAGAAAGCTTACAGTTACGGATTTGTGGATAAAAATCAAACCAAAATCAATGAATTGGAAGACTACGTCAAAAGTTATCCGGGATCAATATATCTTGATGACGCTTACTATCAATTAGGCAATACTTATATAGCTGAAAATAATACTTCTAAAGGTTTGGAAGCCTATAAAAGCTTGATGAGTAAACGTCCACAAAGTCCATTTGTACCAAAAGCCCTGTCAAAAACAGGCTTAGCTTACTACAACAGCAACCAAAATGAAAATGCCCTTAAGAACCTGAAATTGCTGGTAGCCAAATATCCCTCTACTGAAGAAGCCAGACAGGCGGTCAAGACCGTAAGATTGATTTATATAGACCAGCAACAGCCGGAAGCTTATGCGTCCTGGGTAAAAACATTAGACTTTGTAAATGTTACAGATGCTGAAATTGACAACACCACTTATGAGGCTGCCGAAAATAAATTTATAGATAATAAAAGTGATGCTGCTATCAGAGGGTTTAAAGCCTATTTAGAGCAATTTCCAAATGGTATTCACGCTTTGAAATCGCATTTTTATCTGGCTCAGCTCCAATACAATAAGGGAGAATTCGAAGAAAGCATCCCGCATTACATCTTTGTGGCAGAAGCCTCTAAATCTGAATTCCTTGAAGAATCTTTGAGAAAGCTCTCACAGTTTTATTTAGAAAAAGAAAACTACGAGAAGGCTGTAACTTACTTATCAGATTTGGAGCAGGAGGCCAGCTTTACTGAAAATAAAGTTTTCGCCCAAACTAATCTGATGAAAGCCAACTATGAGCTGAAAAATTATAAACAAGCCATCAATTATGCAGATATCGTTCTGGCTTATAATGAAATTGATGATAACATCAAAAGTGATGCTTACATTTTTACTGCACGCTCTGCCATAGCGCTGGAAGATGAAACTAAAGCCAAAACTGCTTATGCACAGGTAGAACAAGTAGCAGAAGGCGAACGCATGGCCGAAGCTTTATATTACAAAGCCTATTTTCTTAATAAAGACGGAAATTACGAAGACTCAAATGGCATTATTCAAAATGAGTTGGCCAAAAACTATTCGCGTTACAGAGAATATGGTACTAAGGCTTTGGTGATCATGGCCAAAAACTATTATGCGCTTGAGGATGCTTTTCAAGCCAACTACATTCTGGAATCTATCATTAAAAACTATTCAGAACAATATCCGGATATTGCCTTGGATGCCCAAAAGGAACTTAACCTTATTAAAGCCGAAGAAGCTAAAACCAACGCATCTGTAGATCAACAGGAAGTGCGTGAAGTAGAAAAGGACAGTTTGTAAAATAATTGATAATTCATAAAAATTATAAAAACTCAAACACCAAAAACCAAAATGAAAAAGCTTCAACTATTACTGATTACATTTATTATCTGTTCATCTAATCTTCACGCTCAAATAATTAATACGAGCATTAAAAACTACGAATCTTTTGATTCCGGAACTACATATTTTATTAAATCTGGTGATGAAGATTTAGATGGATATACCAAAGCTTTATTAACTAAATACTGGACAGTCAACAATTTTGATATGATAGAAGAAAAAGAGGTTGTTGAAAAGGCAAAAGAAGGCCACTTCTATGCGGGTTTTTTTTCTTACAGTTATTCAAGAGAAGCCGGTTCAACCGGTGCACTAAATATGAATTATACGGTAACAAAACTATTGCTCTTTCGAGGTCTTAAAGAAGTTAAAAAAGGAGATAAAAGAAAACCGGTAGGAACACTATCAACGATAGAAGTTCAAGAAGTCTCTCCTGCCGATATATTGTACGCTATACGTATTTTACATAGTCAAATTGAATTGGTTAAAGAATTGAAATACAAAAGAGCTAAGAAGTTTAAAGATTTTATTGATGAAATAAGTGACAGAAGAAAAAACAGGCTGCAGGAAAAAGTATTGTATATATCAGGAGAACAACTTAGTTACAGAATTGATGGAGAAGAAGATGTCAAAAAATACTATGATTATGACTTTAAAATCAAAAGTAAAGGGACTATCGAACAAGCTATATTAGATCAAAACCCGAATGTTGTTTATGCACGATTTATCAGGTTAGGCAGTTTACACTTTTTAATGATTATTGATGCGGAAAATAGTGATTTGGTTTTTGGTAAAGTCTCCACTGGTTTTTCACAAAACATGATCGGACCGAGATTTTTTAAAAAAATGAGTAAGTAGCCTTTTGATATAATATTTATTTAAAACAAATTATTAACAAAATAAGGCAAAGTATAATTCAATTTCTTTTATCTCATTTTATAGTCCATTTGGTATAATAAAAAAAGCCGTCAGAATCTGACGGCTTTTCTTCACTAAAACAAATACTAAATCAGAGCTTTACAAACTTTAAGCTATTGCCATTAGTGTTTTGGATAATATAAATTCCTCTTGATAAGGTCTCAACATTCATTTCAGATGTGTTTTCTGCGCTAAACACCTTTTGACCACTGAGGTTATAAATATCATAATCACCTATTTGATCAGTCTTCAATATATTTCTAACAGGATTGGGGTATATTTTGAAGCTGTTGTCATTCAAACTAAAATCTTGATTAGATAAAGTGATATTTGACAATTCGTAAATTGATAAAGTTGCACTAACTTCGTTAGACAATACAATTAACGCATTTCCTGTACCACTGTCCTGTGGAGCAATATATACAATCCCTTCCGGGCCTAAATCGCCCATCTCATTGCCGCCCGGTGTGGCATCTCTGCTGTTTTCATATTCTAAAAATACCGGTGCAGCAGGATTGGTCACATCGTAAGCCATCACTCCTCCAATACGTTCCAAAATGATAAAGGCATAAAGGTTACCATTGATTTCCTGAACAATCACGTTTTCCGGCTCAACACCTTTGTTATCACTTCGGTTTTTGAAGCTGTTGTTGCTGTTGCTGGCATTAAAGATCGCCCCATAAACCGGATCATTAGCGGTAATCAGTGCAAAGTCGTTTCCACTGTCGTACACTAAATTCCCTGCATCAGCATCAAATATACTAAACGAACGGCCGCCGTAAACGTGTATTTCTTCGAACAGTCCGTCGTTATTGGCATCACCTGATGCATTAGAAACATTTATGGCACCTAAATTACTTTCTAAGGCCAGAATATCAATGTCTGAGAAAACACTTGGATCTAATATATAATCGTCATCGCCGATGTTGCGTTCTTCTTCATAAGCACTATATTCTCTGGCATCGCCTTCATTGGCTGTGATCAGATAGTTTACACCGCCTACACTAAAGACATCAACACCATCAGGCATGTACATCCCTTTTATTGGCCAGGTAGCGTCAAAAACAAAGTCCATTTCATCAGAAGTATCCAGACTGTTTTCTGTCAGACTGTGGTCTTTCAGTCCAAAAGATTTGATATCTGTAACGGTATTTGTAGACAAATCAACAACGGCATAAGCATTGTTTTCCTGGCAGGCGACATAAGCCGTTTGAGAATCATCACTTACGGCGATAAATTCAGGCTCTAAATCCTGAGAAACCGTAGCTCCCGGGCCAAATATTCTTACATCGTTGGCCAATAGAGTAGCCAACTGACCGTCAAATGCATTGAAGTTAATAGTTGTAACATCGGCTTGAGTGATTCCTGCTAAACCGCCGGTAACATCTATCACGCTCACACTGCCTTCCGGATCTATCGTATAATCCTCGCTGGGTTCTCCCTCATTGGCAACAATAACCTTTGTACCATCCGGTGTAAAGGTTAACATATCAGGTAGTGCACCAACTTGAACCTGAACTGGGTTATTACCATCAATATCTGTAAAAATCACAGAACCATTGTCTGTAGTTACATTTGCAGACACTGCAATAGCTACCAATCCATTATTAACATCAACACTTTGTCCACCATCTCCAAATCCAGATACATCAATCACACCAACATTCACCGGAGAAGCAGGATTACTCAAATCAATAATTTCAATCTGAGTATCATTAACCACGTACAATTGTTGAGAAACAGGATCGAATTTTGAGATCTCAGCCGTTCCATTCGCATCTACAGTGTAACTGGTCAGGTAATTCATATCCAAAACCGTATCGTCAGCCTGCGGGACAACATTGTCATCGTCCAGAATGTAAACTGCTAACAAATCATTCCCAATTCCTGCATTGGTTGGTGAACTCAACTGCAGGACAAAAAACTTATCTGAATCATCAGTTGAATTATCTGTAACTGGTATACTTACTGTTTGGTCAACATCTGAGCCGGCATTGAAGGTTACCACAGTCGTAGCAAATACAAAGTCTGTTCCTTCAACCGCTGTTCCTCCGGATATTAAAGCGACCTGAACACTTGCATCGTTTGAAGGTGCCTGAGAAATAGACAAAGTGACGCCTATACTACCTTCATTTTCAATGACTGAAACATATGCCTCATCAAAAGCAATTTGAGCCTGAGTTGAACCAGCCGCATCTCCCGGAGAACCAATATTAGGAACATCGGCGTTATCGCCTCCCAGCTGAAGCGTCGCCACAGCACCATTAGCATTACCAACTGTACTGAAAGCCATAAGCTCTACGTCATAAGATTGACCGTCATTATTTACCGAATCAGGATAAGATGCTGTTTCAAACGGAGATGAGGCCGTAGGATCACCTAACCAAAGCGTCACGGCATCTCCACCACCGCCAAGACCTGAACCATCAGCGTAGCCAACTTGAACGTTGGATAAGTCTAATACTTCACCCCAAACATTTTCAAAAGTCGTAACATCAGCAGGGTTTGCCGTTAATACGACAATAACAGACTCTCCTGGTTGAATATCTGAAATGTTCTGGATAATGACTGCATCTGCTGAGTCTGCAGATTCGTCATCGTAAAATAAATCTGGATCAGTTCCGGACACCCAGGCGACAGCACCTGTATTCTTAATTTCAAACCAATCTTCAGTTAAATCATTTCCGGATTGACCTGGGAAAATTTCTGTAACTACCAAATTAGCTGAAGGCTGGATAGCAGGTGCGTCTCCGGGAGAACCAATATTCGGAACTGTACCGGTTGAACCTCCTAGTTGTGCTGTAGCTACAGCGCCATTGGCATTTCCAACTGTACTGAAAGCCATAAGCTCTACATCATAAGATTGACCATCGTTATTTACTGTATCAGGGTAAGATGCAGTTTCAAAAGGAGAAGAAGCTGTAGGATTTCCTAACCATAAATTGACGGCATCGCCTCCACCACCCTGACCGGAGCCATCGGTATAACCAACTTCAACGTTGGATAAATCTAAAACTTCACCCCAAACATTTTCAAAAGTCGTGACATCAGCAGGATTGCCGGTTATAAGCACCACAACTGATTCACCCGGTTGAATATCTGTAATGTTCTGAATGATGACTGCATCTCCTGATTCGGCTGATTCGTCATCGTAATATAGGTCAGGATCAGTTCCTGATACCCAGGCCAAAGTTCCTGTGTTTGTAATTTCAAACCAATCTTCAGTTAAATCTGTGCCGGCTTGACCAGGGAAAATTTCAGTAACCTGAAGGTTGAGTTGAGCAGTCTTTATTCTGGTATCTTGATCTGCTGGCGTTTCAGCAATATCATAGGCAGAAGCATTGTCCGGATGGAAGGTGGACATATATTCTGCCATGGCATCCTGTTCGCCGCCTGTATAACTAAAAGTGGCATTATTTCCTGGGTCATTGGCCAAATTCCCATCAGGAAAATCAACTGTTTCACCAAAGCCAGTACCACTGTAGTAATTTATTCTATTTGGTGTACTTAAAGCACCAAATGGATAACCATCTCCACCGTTTGCTAAAAAGTTAAGCGTAACCATATTGAAGGTTGTGCCGGCAGGGGCTACATTAATACCATTATCTAAAACAACAACGTCATTGGTTGGGTCTGAATCTCCTTTATCGACAATAAGGTCAACCAATCTGCTTCCGGCAGGTAAATTTGGATCGTAAACAAAGCTCATGCCTCCAACCTGTGGGAAACGTCCGGGCTGAGCACCGGGAGCAACTTGTTCAAGACCGTGTTCAATTATGTCTATCAGCTCATCAGCTGTCATTGTAAGTCTAACAAGACCATTGTCAAAACGGAGCGTCGCTCTTAAATGTCCTTCAGAAACACCATTGTTTGCTGGTGGTGAGAAGACAATATCGTTGGGGTCGTTAGAGCCGGCAGGAAGAACAGCCGAACCAATTTCAGTTCTTAGTCCACCGCCATTTTTAAGGGAAATATCTACACCGGCATCTGAAGCAGGATTTAATAGATTAGCATACCAAAGGTTGGCGTCTGCTGTGAGGTTACCTAAGTTGGTTTCCTGTGTTCTTACCTGAGATCGTCGTCCATCAAGATAAACACTTGAAAAACCAACAACGTTATTATACTGAGCGGTGATTACACCCTGAACGGCATCTCTCAGTGCAACAACTGTTGGATTTGGAGTGGCACTTAAAGAGGTTACCAGAGATTCATTTGCCGGATATGCACCGTTAATGGTATCATCAAGCGAGCTTAAATCTATGACGCCATTGTTATCAAACTCTACAACTAATCTTCCGAGATATTTATAATCGCCATCTACATTAACAACAAGTACTGGATCGCCGGCGGCATCTGTAGCTTGAAACGGATATGCTTCATCAAAAGCAGTATCGGTAACAAAAGAGTTACTAAATAGGGTATCATTGCTGTCACCCATTCTTGTGTTAGAACCACCGGCAACAATGATATCTACACCATCGAGAAGTGTAGCCAATTGTTTTTCAATACTAATAGATTGCATGTGGGCTAAAAGTATAATTTTGTTTACCCCTGTAGCTTCTAGTGCATCCACACTCAATTGGATTTCTGCAGCCAGTTGGGATATATCTGAGCCTGGAGCAGGTGAAATTGTCAAACTCCCTAAAGAAGTGATATTTGGAAAACTTGGTGCAACTGCGCCAACAATTCCTATGGTTTCACCATCTAAAGTTGTTACGGCATACTTGGCCACCTGACTGTTCAGATTGTTCACATCGTCTCCGTCTGTACCAATTACACCGGAGAAATCGCCGTCTGCTGTAAAATCTATATTTGTAGATAACCATGGGAATTCAGATCCGGGAAAAGTCACTCCACCAGAAGACTCGCTGCTAAAAGCCGCATCAAATAATTCTCCTGGCCCCTGATCAAATTCATGGTTTCCAAAGCCGGAAACATCGACGCCAAATGCATTGGCAAATGCAATATCTAAATGCCCCGGCTCATTACTTCCGGAAAGTGCTCTTACTGCATTATTTTCAGCTGCATAAAAACGCGGACCGGGAATAATAAGGTCTCCTGAAGTTACAGTAAGTGTATTGTTAGAGTATGCAGGGTCATTCTGAAAGAAATCGACCAATGCAGAAAATTCATCTACAGCATCTAAAGCGCTTTCTTCATTCCCGTCTACATCTGAATAGTGCAAGAGTTGTAAGGCGAAATTAGTATTCGAAGATGTGCCCGGGGCAACACCAAACCCATCAATACCACCATTTGCAATGTCTGAAGGTGTTGTACTTACCGTTTCAAATCTTGTACTAGGATCAGAAAAGCCTGTCAATTCGCCAGTGGTAATACTACTTAACAAGCCAATATTTTGGTTACGTGTATCGACTCCGTTGGCTTCCCAGGACGAACCAGGGTCTGAATCCGGTGTGCCAAAAACATCTGTAATTGTCGACCCCAGTTTAATAACTAAGGCATCATCACCATTAAAGGTAAAGTCTTTTTCAAAAAATAAGACACTATTTGCCGTCGCAGCAGGTTGCATATCTAGCGTGCCAACAATTAAAACTTCATTAGGCTGAAGTACGCCATTGTCTATAGTAAAATCCAAACTTGGCGCTGCGCCGTTTGTTCCTTTTTCAATAAATAGATTATCGACAGAAAAGTCGATACTGGCATTAGTGTTGTTCCAGATTTCTATCCCTTTTGGAGAAGTTCCTGAATCTGTTTCGACATATTGACTTATAATTTGAGCCGAAGCTGAAATTGAAATCAACATAAAACAGACCAATAAAGTAATGTTTTTCATGAGTTTATGTTTTTTTTAATTGAGTTACCAAAGCTAAAAATCAAAGCGCTCAATCGTATTATTTAAAAATCATATAATTGTATCTTTCCGGCTTCATTACTTTAATAAATTGTTATTCAGTTTAAGAATATGTAACCTTATGGCATAAATATTGTCATTTTCAGAATTGAACTTATTTTAATTATTAATTTTGAAAAAATCTTGAATTCTTAAATACCTTAAGGCTATGAAAAACCTACTGAAAATCAGCACCCTTTGCCTCCTGTTTTTTACTTACTCCTGTTCCGAAGATGGCTCTATAGGAAGTTCATCAGAAGAAGCCTCTACAACAGACGAAACTGTCGATGGCGGATCAGGTCCTGAAGGACAAGCAGGCTTAATCACTGCAGGCGAATGGAATGATTTAGATAACTGGGGATTTTGGAATAATCTGCTGACCTCAATGGACTATGCCCAAATGCCTTCATACTGGGGATTTAATACTGAACACAGAATATCTGTACAGGTAGAGAGTGTCTTTGGACCCAAGATTAATTCAACTGTAAAACTTATTCAGAATAATTCTTTAGTATGGGAAGCTAAAACAGATAATAAGGGCCGAGCAGAATTATGGATAAATATTTTTGACAACCCATCTGCGGTTAATAGTAATGATTATGAGCTAATGATAGATGACGAGCTAATTAACCAAAACCTCATATGGCATAATGAAGGGGTTAATCTTATAAACATTGATACAGATCCTGAGGAATTAAGACGGGTAGAGTTATCATTTGTCGTAGATGCCACGGGTTCTATGGGTGATGAGTTAGATTTCCTTAAGGCCGATTTACAAAATATCATACAAACCGTTGAAAATGAAGATACTAAAATAGATGTTTTTACGTCTTCTGTGTTTTACAGGGATATTGGCGACGAATATGTCGTGAAACATTCTCCTTTCACTTCAAATTTATCCCAGACCATAGATTATATTGGACAACAATATGCCGATGGTGGTGGTGATTACCCCGAAGCGGTTCATTCTGCTTTAGACTTAGCTATAAATGATCTGCAATGGTCTTCCAGTGCAAGAACCAGAATAGTCTTTTTAATTTTAGATGCACCGCCACACTATTCGCCTGAAATTATAAGTGATATTCAAAATAGTTTAAGCCTTGGTGCGGCCAAAGGCATTAAAATCATACCAATTGTAGCAAGTGGTATTGATAAAAACACAGAATTCCTAATGAGGTTTATGGCTATATCTACAAACGGCAGTTATGTCTTTATTACAGATGACAGTGGCATCGGCAATGATCACCTCGAACCAAGTGTTGGTCAGTATGAAGTTGAACTACTAAATGAGTTGCTTCTACGACTGATTAAAGAATATACTGAATAGCTTTTATATTTGATTAATTGCCTTTCGTATTTAGCTACTGGCCTGCAAGTATTTTTTTGGTGTCGTACCAAATTTCTTTTTGAATGCAGAAATAAAATGACTTGCTGTACTGTATCCTATCGTTAAACCAATTTCATTGACATTCTTATTGCCTCGTTCAAGCAGCTTTCTGGCATATTCCATTTTGTGATTTAAAATAAAAGAATACACAGTATCACCGTATATTTCTTTGAAACCTTCTTTCAACTTTTTAAGGCTTAGGCCTACCTCATCTGCCAATTCCTGTAAGGTAGGCGGACTTGCCATTTGCTGTATAGCAATTTCCTTGGCCATTTTAATCTTTCTGACATTATCTTCATCTACTAAAAATGGACATTGCTCTATGTTGGCCTCTTTAGGCTGATTAAAATATAAACCCAGCAACTCATAAACTTTAGCTTTCATGTATATCTTTTCTACTGAAGGATGAAGATTAAAATTCAATACCTGACTCAATACCACTGCCATTGAAGCAGAAATCTCATTTTCTTTATAGTATTTCTTATCGCGATTACCTTCACTTAAGAAATCTATGTAATGGGTAGAAGCGCTGAATAATTCATGCAGTTTTTTGAGTGAAATTAAGGCTGAGACTGCCGAGGATTGTGGTTTTAACTCTAAGTTGATAGGCAACTTTTGATTGGGATTATAAAGCAAAAGATTTTTGTCCTCATTAATTGCTAAGGAATACCTGCCTTGATTAAAACCAAAATCAAGTTCTCCTCTCAAACAAAAATGAAATTGTATGAAGGTTTCATCTACAGGGTATTTAAAACAAAGCGCTTCATCAGAAGTATTTTGAAGACGAAGTAGAATGATGTTCGGTTCTACTTCAAAAACATTCTCTGAACTTATAGCGTTATTTTTTGATATCATTATACTTAGTTTGATGTATTTTTATTTAGAATGAATCTAAACAAATGTGCTTCAAGTTAAACTTATAGCTACAAAACTATGATATAGAGTTGACAAATATCAGTTTTTGCTTAAAAACACATCATTCGATAAAAATAGAACTTTTTGCGTTATTTTTAAATATACTTATATTATATTTTTGTCATCCAATAAATGAATTTGATGTTAGAATACAACGTATCCAAATATCCACACTTTTGTGTCATAGGATTGAGTTATGAAAAGGCTGATGCAAAGACAAGAGGGTTTTTCAGTTTAAATCACACTCAGAAGGTAAACTTACTTAAAGACGCTCAAAACAAAGGTTTTGAAGCTGTTATGGTCGTATCTACCTGTAACCGAACTGAAATTTATGGATTTGCAAATTCTACCGAGGACTTTGTTGAATTGATTTGCAAACATACCAAAGGTGATATTTCAACATTTAATAGTGTTGGTTATACTTTTACAGACAAAGAAGCACTACATCACGTTTTTGGTGTTGCAGCAGGTTTGTATAGTCAAATCTTAGGAGATTTTGAAATTATCAGTCAAATAAAAGCCGCTTTCAATTTGTCTAAAAAGATGAAGATGAGCAACGCTTTCTTAGAACGATTGGTTAATTCTCTTGTACAAACCAGTCGAAAAATCAAAAATAAGACACAAATCTCATCCGGAATAACTTCTGTATCATTTGCTTCTGTGCAATATATTTTAGACACTGTAGATCAGGTAGCTTCCAAAAACATCTTATTATTCGGAACCGGTAAAATTGGCAGAAATACCTGTGAAAACCTTGTAAAACATACCAAGAACAAAAACATTACACTAATCAACAGAACCAAAACAAAGGCTGAAGAGGTTGCCGGAAAATTTAACCTGACAGTCAAAGATTTCTCAGAACTACAGACAGAGATTAGAAAAAGTGATGTATTGATTGTAGCCACAGGTGCTCAACAACCTACGATCTTAAAAGAAATGATTCATCCTAAGAAAGAATTGTTGATTTTAGATTTATCCATTCCACAAAACGTTGCAGAAGATGTTTCTGAACTACACAATGTCAACTTATTGCATTTAGACCGCTTATCTCAGATGACGGACGAAACATTAGAACGCAGGAAGCAGTGTATTCCAAAAGTTAAAGAAATTATTGAAGAGCATAAGGAAGAATTTTACGAATGGTTACATACCAGAAAATTCGCGCCAACCATTCGTGCTATCAAAAATAAGCTGCAAGGTTTTGCGGCTGATGAAATAGATTACCAATCTAAACTGATTGATAATTTTGACGAAGAGCAAGCAAAAATAATTCAGGAACGCTTAGTCCATAAAATTACAAGGCAGTTTGCAAGTCATCTGCGTCATGCTAACGGTTCTACAGAGGATGGCATTGACTGGCTTCAAAGAATTTTTGATGTAGAAGCAGAAACTAACTAAAATAAAATTAGCTAATTATAAAATACCCATGATTGCTCATGGGTATTTTAGATTTATATATCATCGTAATCGACCACAACCTCAGGTGTTTGGGGCTGAGCCTGACAGGTAAGTATCAGACCTTGAGATACTTCTTCATCAGTAAGTATTTGGTTTTTCCGCATCTCGGCTTTACCTTCTTTTATTTGAGCAATACATGAGCTGCAAATTCCGCCCTGACAAGAATATGGCACATCTATGTCATGGTCTAAAATAGCATTTAAAATCACATTATCCTGGTCCATGACCAGCTCATGTTCTTCATCATCAACAATAATTTTCAGTTTTGTTTTTCCATCAGTGTTTTCAATATCCTTATCTTCTTTTTCTGAATAGAACAGCTCGTATTTGATAGCCTCTTCAGGAATTCCGTTTTCCTTCAAAACATCCTGTACGTGTTCTATCATTGGTTCGGGGCCACAAAGCCAAAACTTTGAAATATCTATTGCTTTATACTTATTTTTCAATACATAGTTTATGGTTGGTTTTTCAATTCGCCCAAAATGCGAATCATCTTCCTGCGTTTCACTATAAACACGCTCCACAAACAAACGTTCAGGATAATGCTTTTGGAGTTCCAATATGTCATCAAAAAATATAGTTTGTTCAGGCGATTTGTTACCGTAAACTAAAATAAACTTTGAGGTGTCATTTGCTTTCAAAACAGATTTAATCAGGGACATAACAGGTGTAATACCACTGCCGGCTACAAAAGCACAAAAGTTTGAATTCTCACTTTGACTCTCTATTACAAAATGGCCTTCAGGCGGCATCGCCTTAATGTGGTCACCTATTTTAAGCTCTTCATTGACAAAGTTTGAGAAAACACCCTTTTCTATGGCTTTTACGACAACTGCCAGACCTTCTTCAGGGGTAGTACAAATGGAGTAAGAACGCCTTACCTCTTCGCCCTTAATTTCTAATGATAATGTAATGTATTGCCCTGGTTTAAATTTAAAGGTGTCTTTTAAATCTTCAGGGATTTCAAAATATATTTGAACTGCTTTATCAGTTTGACGTTTTATATTTTTTACAGATAATGTATGAAAATGACTCATCAATTAATTATTTAAAATACAAAAATACAATCTTCAACAATTTAATGATTTAAGCTTTTATAAAATATTGCTAATTAATTAAGCCACTTATAGCATTGAATTCAATATTCAAATGGATGCGCTTCACCGAAAAAGAAATATATTTGAATAAAATCTAAAAATGCATCTGCAAAGTAACCACATCAATTACGTAGAATTTAAGGCTAAAAATTTAGAAAAAATCAAGTCCTTCTACACTAATGTCTTTAACTGGACATTTACAGACTACGGACCAACTTATGTGGCTTTTGAAAACAGCGGTATTGCAGGTGGGTTTGAAAAAACAGAAAAAGATATCATCAATAATGTACTGATTGTACTATACCATATAGACCTTAATGCTGTAAAAAACCAAGTTATTGCAGAAGGTGGAGAAATTTCAAAAGACATATTTTCCTTTCCGGGTGGTCGGCGTTTTCACTTTCGGGATCCTTCCGGCAATGAACTGGCTGTGTGGTCTGAATAGACTAAATGAAAAAATGTATAAGCCTAAAATATATATCGAAAAAGACGAAAATAAAATACGGGATTTTATTGAACATAATCCTTTTGCTTTAATTTCAGGGAAAGATAAACTTGACAGACAGGTCGCCACACAGGTGCCTTTGCTCTACGATGACAAAAAACAAGTGCTTCAGGGGCACATCATGAAAAAAACTGATCACTTTGAAGCATTTTTAAAACATCCTGAAGTTCTAGTAGTGTTTAGCGGACCCAATGCATATATTAGTGCAAGTTGGTACAAGCAAGCTCATGCCGCTTCTACCTGGAATTATATGAGTGTTCAAATACGAGGAAAGTTGACATTTTTAAAGCAAAAAGATTTTGTTGAATTAATGCAAAAATTTACCCTAAAATTTGAAAATGGAAATACAGATTCTCCAACAGTTTATCAGAATATTCCTGAAGATTACCGTAGAAAACACATGAAAGCTATTGCCGGGTTCAACATAAAAATTGAATCTGTGGAAGCCACCTTTAAACTGAGTCAGGATAAAGATATAGAAAGCTTTGAAAATATTTTGGAGAAACTCAAGAATAAATCTTATCAGGAACAGTGGCTGGCTGAAGAAATGAAGAAAAATAAAAGTTTTAAGTAGCGGCAATATGAAAAAGAGAAACGACTGAAATAGAAAATCTTTAATTGATCCGCACTGAGTTTCAAAACATGAGATTACCACGTCAATTTTTGCTTTTCTTACGGCCATAATTTCCTCACAATGACAAGCAAAAAAATCCAGTAGAATGAAGAATAATTACTGAATAAATCTCTACAATTATTAGAGATATACTCTAAAATTTCTCTTTTGGAATTTGGTGACTCCCATAATTCCCCTTTTGGGGGCAAGGGGCTTATTTAAAAATGTAAAAATGCATCTTCTATATGCTCCAATCGTGTACCTAGCTTATTTTTGATGATACCAATAAAATCAAATCTTACCTCGTAATCTAATCCTTTGGAATTTACAAAGTGATCTACTGCCTCAACCAAACGTTTGATTTGAGCCGGTTTTAAAAATTCTCTTGGGTCGCCAAATTCCGGCGTACTTCGTGTTTTAACTTCTACAGCAACCAGGATTTTACCTTTCAAAGCAATGATGTCTACCTCAGCTTTTAAATAGCGGTAGTTTTTCGCCAGAATGCTATATCCTTTTTTTTGAAGCAAAGCTACAGCCAAATCCTCGCCTTCGTTGCCTAATTTATTATGCTGTGCCATAATTCAATAACTTAGGTTTACGCTATTTTTTGAAACTTTCAATTGTGCCTTTCTGCCTAAAGATAATGCAAAATTATCAAAAGTATGACCAAATGGCGCATCGTAAGCTACTGGTATATCAAGCTTTTCTGCATAATGCTTGATGATTTGATTAGCATTATATCCAAATGGAATGGTATTGTCATTCATAGCAGACATGCCTCCTACAATTAAACCATTAATTTGATTTAATACGCCTGAGCGATAAAGGCTAAGCATCATTCTATCTACATGATAAAGATATTCATCCAAATCTTCTAAAATTAGAATTTTATGCTTAAAAATTGATGGTGGAACAGTTTGTAAAACAGAAAACAATACAGAAAGATTACCGCCTATTAATTCCCCCCGACATTCTCCTGAAATTGAATTAAATTCTGAATTATATTTTATGCTAAAAGGTTCTTCAAACAAAGACTGCCTAAGGCTTTCCTTCGTCTGGGTTGATTTTTTTTCTACATCTAAAGCCATTTGTGCGTGTAAACTCACCAGGCCTAAATGTTGTAAATGTAAATGTAAAGCTGTAACATCAGAATAGCCAATAATCCATTTAGGATTGGTCAGCAAGTGCTGAAAGTTAACTGAATCTATAATGCGAGCTGTGCCGTATCCTCCGCGTGCTATCCAGATGGCTTTGATTTCTGGATTATTGATAGCCTCCTGCAAATCCTGCGCCCGTTCATCATCTGTTCCGCCAAATTGATTATGCCTTAAACCTATGGTTTTTCCATACACAGGAGTTAAATCCCAATTTTTTAATAACTCTAAAGCAGGTTTTAATTCTTCTTTTTCAACTGCACGGGCTGAGCATAGAATAGCAACTTTGTCTTTTGGTTTTAGGTTTGGCGGTATTTTCAATGTTAGATTATTTTTGATTTGAAACCCTTATTATATTCACCGCAGACCTGTCTGCCGACAGGCAGGGACGAAGAGTTCACAGAGAAGCTGTTAACACCCACAATCGGTTTGGCCACAAGCCTTCTTGGTTTTCTTTTTAAAAAAGAATTTTTTAATCAGGAATGCTATAGCACCTGCAAAGGTTATCCATACTAATATGTCTTGAATTTCCATAGATTTTATTTCAATAACTGGTAGGCAATTAAAGACACAATATAAGCAAAACCTGTCATAACTACAAGTTGTAGCATAGGCCATTTCCAGGTATTGGTTTCTCGTTTCACCACAGCCAATGTACTCATACACTGCATGGCAAAAGCATAAAACAACAACAGACTAATGCCACTGGCCAGATTGAACATCTTGCCACCTATCACCGGATTGACTTCCTTTGACATCCTGTTTTTAATGGTGTCTTCATCTTCGCTGCCTACGCTGTATATGGTCGCCAAAGTCCCTACAAAAACTTCTCTTGCTGCAAAAGAGCTGATAACCGCAATACCTATTTTCCAATCATACCCCAATGGTTGAACTATGGGTTCTATCCCTTTGCCCATATAGCCTATAAAAGAATGGCGTAATTTGTAAGAGGCTATTTTAGTTTCAAGCTCTTCCTCACTTATTTTAAGATTTTCCGTTTCGACCTCCTGTTTTACAATACTTTCAGCCTGATTGAATTTTTCATTCGGCCCGTAACTAGCTAATACCCAAAGTATAATAGAAATTGCCAGAATGATTTTACCTGCACCAAAAACAAATGATTTAGTTTTATCTACAACTGTTATCAGTACATTTTTAGGTATAGGTACCTTGTAATTTGGCATTTCGATGACGAAATAGGTCTTTCGAGACGTTTTCATGACTTTATGCAGCAACCATGCTGAAAACACAGCCATTCCAAAACCAAGGAAATACAAAAACAACAAGACCAGTCCCTGATAATTGAATAAGCCTAAAAAAGTTTTGTCAGGAATCACCAACGCAATAATGATTAAATATACAGGAAGTCTTGCGGAACATGTTGTAAAGGGAATAACCAAAATAGTTATAAGCCTCTCTTTCCAGTTTTCAATATTTCGCGAGGCCATCACCGCCGGAATAGCACAGGCGGTTCCTGAAACTAATGGTACAATACTTTTACCACTTAATCCGAATTTTTTCATGATTCGGTCTGTTAAGAACACCACTCGACTCATATAACCGCTTTCTTCCAAAATACTTATAAACAGGAACAAAAAAGCTATTTGTGGAATGAAAATTACAATGCCTCCTATCCCGGGAATGATGCCTTCTGTGATTAGTCGGGTAAACTGACCATCAGGCAAAGTCGTCTTTAACCACTCACTGAGGCCGGCAAAACTTTCGTCTATAAAATCCATGGGTATAGCAGACCATTCGTAGATTACCTGAAATATTAACAACAGGATAAATGCAAAAATCACATAACCCCATACACGATGCATCAATATTCGGTCTAAAGAAGCACGCAAACCTTTAGCAGCGTTGATATCTTTGGTTAAAGCCAGCTTTAAGGTATCGTTGATAAAGGTATAACGGACAATGATTTCCTTTTGCTGAAGACGTTTAATTTCTGAAGGCTTTTTAGTTTTGAGCCCTTGTTTTTTCTTAATCTGAACATCTTTTCGATTTAGATTTCCAAAATTGACATCCTGAGAGATAATTAACCAAAGTTTGTAAATATTTTGGTTTGGAAAAGTGTCCTTCAACTCATGAAAATATTTTTTGTCAATGACAGAAGCATCACAGCAAGCTTCAGTTGAAAGCTGTTTGTAGTTTGCAATTAATTCTCTCAACTTATCAAAGCCTGTATTTTTTCTGGCACTCACGAGTGCTACTTTAGTCTTTAAACGCTCTTCCAGTTTTGGAATATCAATACTAATGCCTTTCCTATCCATGCGATCAGCCATATTGATGGCCAGAATACAAGGCAAGCCGAGGTCTTTGAGCTGAGTAAAAACGAGCAAATTACGCTTTAAGTTTTCAATATCGCTTACGACCACAACCACATCCGGATAGTCTTTGTCGTTTTTGTTGAGGAGTAATTCCACAACAACATTTTCATCCAGAGATGAAGCGTTTAGACTATAAGTTCCGGGTAAATCTAATATATGCGCTTTAAGTGTGCGGGAAATTTTAGCGACCCCCTCTTTTTTTTCGACTGTAATACCTGGGTAATTTCCTACTTTTTGGTTAAGTCCTGTAAGGGCATTGAAAACTGAAGTTTTTCCGGTGTTTGGATTTCCAACAAGTGCTACATTCATTTGCCTCATAGACCTAATCTTCTTTAATCTTTACAAGTACAGACTTTGCCGTTTCCAACCTTATAGCGAGAAAAGTATCATTTACATTCAGATAAAGCGGATCTTTAATCTGCGCTATTTTGATGACCTCAACCTCATTACCAGGCAAACAACCCATTTCCAGAAGTTTTAGAGGAATCGTTTCAGCAGAGATATCGACAATTGTGGCTTTTTGGCCACGTTTGAGGTCTGCAATGCTCTTCATTTTTATTTAGATTAATTTTAAACAATGCAAATCTAAGAAATAAGTTATATACTTTTTAGGAAATAAGGCTTAAGATTTTGGTAATTCCGTCTAAAATAAAAAGCTACCCTAGTGTCACCTTTTTTTGTGTTTAATTTAAGGTTTAAAATTATATTAATTTCGGCCTATTACGTCATTATTCCAATATCTTAGGGTAAATGACTAAAATGAAGAAAAACGTAAAAATATACCCTAATTCTCTTGAAGCTGAAGTTTTGAAAGCTCTATCCTATTTTCCTGATTTAGAAAATATCCCTATTGAATTTAAATTCAAAAAAAACATCAAACGTTCCACGATGCAGGCTCAGCCTCGCTTTACTAAAGTTTTGATTCCCAGTCACAAACGGGAATATATCATTTTTATAAAGTCCCATTTCCGATTAGGTGAGATTGATTCGCCTATCGTAGATCTGCCAAAAGACGTTTTAATAGGTTGGCTAGGTCATGAATTGGGACACATTATGGATTACGAGCGCATGAGTAATTTTCAGTTGATAAAATTTGGCCTAAGCTATCTAACTTCAAGCAAAGCTATAGTAAATGCGGAAAGACAAGCCGATACATTCGCCATTAAACAAGGCATGCAGGATTATATCATCAAAACAAAAAATTTTATTCTTAACCATGCTGATATTCCCGAGAGTTATAAGAATAGGATGAAAAAATATTATTTATCTCCCGAAGAGCTTATGGATTTGGTAGAGTGATAATACTTTATATGACTTAAGTTTGAAGTTTAAATATTGCCGTAGTTAGACAGACGCCTTTAAATTTTAAAATACAAAAAACAAGCTAATAAAACCGCAGAGGCGCAATGTTCGCTGAGTAATACAATTACTATTTCAAGACTATAATTTTTTAACTGAATCTAAAATTCTAATACAAGGATAAATTTTATTAAATTTGATAGTACAAATAACATAACGGCGACAGAGAACCAAATTTCTTCAAAGGTTATTGGAGCTTGCATAGAAGTTCACAAACAATTGGGTCCAGGCTTATTAGAAAGTACTTATGAAACATGTCTTGATTATGAACTTAACAAGTTAGGCTTTGATGTTAATAGACAAATAGCTTTACCGGTTGTATATAAAAATGTAAGATTAGATGCTGGTTATAGAATCGATTTATTGATTAATAACAAAGTCATTTTGGAAATAAAAAGTGTTGATGCTCTTGTTGATATCCACATGGCTCAACTATTAACTTATTTAAAATTAAAAAATCTTAAACTTGGACTTCTTATCAATTTTAATTCAGTTAAAGTAATTGATGGAATAAGAAGAGTTGTTAATAACCTTTAAATCATATTTTAGGTCTAAAACATTAATATAGATATTAAAACAAATCTCTACGGACTTGGCGCTTCTGCGGTAGAACAAATTACAATTTCTATACTATGCTACAGAATTCTAATAATTATGTTTCATATGTTAAGAGTATGATTACTAAAATATTAATCTTCTAATCAGGTTTAATAAAGAATTATCTATTAGCCACAAATTCCTGCCATTCTTTAAACTTTTCTTCATCCATAACACGTTCCATTTTTACCTGCCCGCCTTTCTTTTTTTGGTGGTCGTTCCAACTGTAAAAGAGATTAGGGTCAATCAACTCGACTTTGACCCCCTTTAAGGCTTTAGTTCTGGCTACTTTATAATTTTTATTGGCTGCTTTTAGGGCTTCATCCAAGTATTGAGATACGTTTTGTGGGTCAGCTTCAAGATTGGTTCCTAAATACCAGTGATGATAAAAATCATCGTTTTCATCTTTGACAACTGCTATGGTGTATTCTCTGATTTGCGTGTTAAAACGATCTTCCAGTTGTCTCATGGCATCATCCATTTTGTTAACCGACAACTGCGAACCCACCGTATTGAGAAAAAATTTAGTTCTACCGGTGATTTTTATTTCAGCCCTTTCAACATCGGTAAATTGAATGGTATCACCAATCATGTATCGCCAGGCACCTGCCACTGTACTGATGACCAATACATAATCGGTCCCTTCTTCAACTTCATCAATAGCCAGCGATGGCACATTAGGTTTTAAAGCGCCTTTGTCATCAATGTATTCAGGTTTAAAGGGTACAAATTCAAAATAAATACCGTTGTCCGTGTTAAGTTGCATGGCATCGGTATCCGGTCTGATTTGTGTGGCGATATAACCTTCAGAAGCCAAATAGGTATCAATAACTAGAACCGGTTTTCCTGTTAAGGCTTTAAAACTTTTTTTATAAGGTCCAAAAGCCACACCTCCGGAAGTATACACCTGAAGGTTTGGCCAAATCTGATGAATGTGATCCAGATTGTGATAATTTATTACTTTTTCCAGCATTAATTCAATCCAGGACGGGATTCCGCTTAAGGCACCAACATCCCAATTTTTAGCCTGTTTTGCAATTTCCTTTACTCTTTTATCCCAGTCATCAATTTGCGAAATTTTCTTACCTGGTTTATAAAAAGATTGAAACCAAAAAGGAATATTAGATGCCGTAATACCGGATATTTCACCCTCAAGTTTATTATCATTCCGTTTCTGCAAATCTGTAGAACTCCCCAGCATCAAGATATCTTTTTGAAAAAAATCTGCAGGCAGATCAAAGTTTTTCAGAGACATGACCTGTTTAAGTCCCGCGTTTTTAATAGATTCCAGCATGTCTTTGGTTATGGGGATGCGTTTGCTTTCTTTTCCCGTTGTTCCTGAACTCAATGCAAAATAATCCGGTTCTCCAATCCAGGTTATATTGGGTTTACCCTCGTGGACAAGATACCACCAGTCTTTCTGAAGTTTATCGTAATCAAAATAAGGTACGTTTTTCTTAAAATTTTTAGCTGTGTCATTTTGATCAAGTATATCCTGAAAGTTATAATGCCTCCCAAATGCCGTGTGTTTTGCTGTAGTGAGTAGTTTTTGTAAAACCTGTTTTTGATTATCAGAATGATTTTTTTGGTTTTGAAAATTACCTAGAATTTGAATCCCGTTTTTTATTATTTCACCTATTATCGCCATGCTTTATATTTCATTTTATATAAATTTATAATTAAATGATTTTTAATGAATTAAACCATATTTAAAAATAGTTTAACTCAATTGCACATATTATTACTATAAATTCAGTTTAATAGATCTCGAACAGCTTGTCTTTCTTAAAGTTATTTTAAATGAAAGCCTATTTATTCCTAAAACCTTAGCTCAAAACCAAACATGGTTTATATTATATTAAAATAACATTTCATGAGTTCTGATACTAAGACAGGTAAATTCAAATTCAAAGATTTACCATCGCTTATTGTAAAAACATCAAAAGCATGGTTTGCAGATGACCCCTTTCGTTTGGGGGCAATTATTGCTTATTATGCTGTAATTTCATTACCGGGTTTACTCGTTATTATTGTCAACTCAGTTGGTGCAATCTGGGGTTATGAAATTGTTCAGGGTCAGCTTACAAATGAATTTACAACTGCCCTGGGCAGAGACGCTGCTCAGGCCATTGAAACCATTATTAAAGAAACCCAAAGCGCAAATAAGGGCGTGGTTTCAACTATTCTTGGTATAGGAACCATAATCTTTGGTGCAACAGGTGTTTTTTATCAACTTAAACTATCCCTTAATGACATTTGGAAAATTAAACCGGACAAGAATGCTAATATATGGAAAGTCATCATAGACCGTATTTTGAGTTTTGCATTTGTATTGGTCATTGGTTTTTTATTACTTGTGAGTTTTATCATTACTGCAGCTATAAGTGCACTTAACGACTATATTAGGGAAGTCCTTCCAGATGTATTAATGTATATTACTTATGCCGTTGACGTAGCCCTTTCCTTGGGTATCATTACTGTTTTGTTTGCTTTGATGTTTAAGTTTTTACCCGATGCAAAAATAAAATGGAAAACTGTATGGATTGGTGCTGTAATTACTTCTGTACTCTTTGTTTTGGGTAAATCGCTCCTGGGACTGTATTTTAGTCAGGTAGATCCCGGCTCTACTTATGGTGCTGCTGGAATAGTTGTTTTAGTTTTACTTTGGGTGTCCTACTCTTCTATGATTTTGTTTTTTGGTGCAGAGTTCACCTATGTGTATTCAGAACGCTACAAATCTGGCATAGAACCTAATGAAATAGCCAAAACGAAGTAAATATTATAATGATAAGTTATTGTTAATTAGCCTATTATAAATACTATATTATTTAAATTATTGAAAATAAAAATATGAGATCTGACGATAACAGAAAAAATCAAAATAAAAAAAAGAAGAAAAAATACATAGGATTATATATTATGTTTATCGTTGCCATACTGATGTTACTATACTATGTTGTCTTTATAAACGGAATTATGGCCTCCTAAAAGTATCTACTCCAATTTTAATTTCTGTTTCTGTAGTCCCATACCTTAAGTTCTTCAAGGCTTACATAATCTAAGACTTTTTCATCACAAGCTTCCAGGTTAATATAAAGTGGATATCCGGCGCTTTTACTTTTTAACCAGACACCCATGCAAATACACCACCAATCGCCTGGTTTAAGACCAGGAAATTGCCATTGGGGTTTTGGTGTAATCAAATCATTGCCCTGCATTTTATTATAATCTAAAAACTCCTGAGTGACCTGAGCTGCTACAATGTGTAAGCCGGGATCTCTTTTGTCAAACGAGCAATAGCCATCGCGTTTTGCACCGGTTAACGGATCTAATGAACATGTTTTTAATGCGGTACCTAGTACGTTTTTTTTCATGTTATCACTTATAATTTTTATTTTTAATTTTATGGTCAGTAAAATTTCTTATCCAAATTCACTTCCATTTATAGCTCTAAAAATTTCAATTTTTCCTGAATGTGTACCTGATTCCCCAAAGCAATCTTACTCCGGCATTTTCTCCAATCTGAGGTGCCAGTTCTGTTAATATTGATAAATTTTTTACGTCGGTTAGAGGATTCACTTCTAATTGAAAAGGGACTGTTATCACATTAACAATATCACTATCTTCAAAAGCGGAGGTATTTACTCCTAATCCAATAGAAAACTGATAAAATTCTTTTTGTGGAAAGTTAAAAAATACGGTTGGTTCAAGTCCAATATCTTCATATTCGGTGTTTAAAAACAATTTTAATTCACCACTAATCTTCTTATTGTTATCCGTGCTTATTCCGGCCGAATATATTGAATAATTAGATACCGCTACTTGTGAAAATATATTTTGCGAACTTAAAAAAAAGAGCAAGACCGGTATCATTTTTAAGGTAGCTTTAGTTTTCATATTGATTAATATATAGTTACCATCATTTATTAAAATAAAAATACTCTTTTATTTTTTTAGTGCCTTAGCAGTCATAGCGGTGATTATATTTCTTGGAGCTAAACGGCCTACAAAAACCAAAAAACGATTTAAAAACCCATGAACAGCAACTGTTTTTCCTTTAAATAAGCCTTCAAGACCAAATGCAGCGACTTCCTCTGCCGAGGGTAATTTTATATTCTTCATCATGGTAGAATTATTCATATCTGCCTGGTTGAAAAATTCTGTCTTTGTTGGTCCCGGGCAAAGTGCACTTACCTTCAAACCATCTGCTTTCCATTCGTAAGCCACAGCTTCAGATAGTGCCAGCACATAATGCTTTGTTGCAAAATAGGTGGCCATCATTGGACCGGGCTGAAATGCAGCAGTTGAAGCTACATTCAAAATATATCCGGATTTGCGTCTGATCATCTGTTGACTAATGTAATACATTAAATCTGTCAGGGCTTTGATATTTAAATCTATCATGTTTTGAAGTTTACCGATATCAGCTTTATCAAAACGGGCATAATCTCCAAAACCGGCATTATTGATCAGCACATGAACAGAAAGGTTTTCATCTGCCAGGTATTTGATCAAATCTTCAATAGCATTTTCTGCGGTAAGGTCAATTGCAAAAACATTTACTTTCACCTGACTGAGTTTTCTCGCTAAATCTTTCAGCAAATTTTCTCGTCTTGCTACCAGCACCAAGTTATAGTCCTTGTCTGCCAGTTGTCTGGCAAATTCCTTACCTAAACCTGATGATGCTCCTGTTATTAAAGCTGTTTTTCTCATGATGAATATCCTAATTTTTCTCTTACACGCTTTAAAACTTCACCGGCGACTTCATTAGCTTTTGCTTCTCCTATTTGAAGTGCGCTTTCAACTTCTCCCGGGTTCTTCACCAAATGGTTAAATTTTTCTCTTTGGTCCTGAAATTTTTCAAGAATTAACTCATACAGGGCTTGTTTGGCATGACCATAACCAAATCCACCTGCTAAATATTTTTCTCGCAAATCTTCAAGCTGTTCTTTAGCAGCAATATAGGAATACAATTGAAAAACGCTACAGGTATCTGGGTTTTTGGGTTCTTCTAAAGGTGTACTATCTGTTTGAATACCCATAATGGTCTTTCGCAATTTTTTATCAGGCAGAAAAATGTTGATGGTATTGCCTTTAGATTTACTCATTTTTTCGCCATCTGTTCCGATGATAAGCTGCGTATCTGTCTGTACTTTAGCTTCCGGAATAACAAAGGCCTCTCCCATTTGGGCATGAAATCTATTGGCCACGTCACGAGTCATTTCAAGGTGCTGAAGCTGGTCTTTGCCGACAGGTACAATTTCTGCATCATACAGCAAAATGTCCGCAGCCATGAGCATGGGATAAGTAAATAAGCCGGAGTTCACATCTTCCAGTCGGTCTGCTTTATCTTTAAAAGAATGGGCCAATGTTAACCTTTGGTATGGGTAAAAGCAATTCAGATACCATGAAAGTTCAGTTACCTGGGGCACACGGCTTTGTCTGTAAAATACGGTCTTCGAAGTATCCAGACCAAAGGCCAGCCATGCCGCTGCTGTGTGCAATGTGTTTTCTTTGAGTGTATTACTATCTTTAATTTGGGTAAGCGAATGTAGATCTGCGATAAACAGAAAAGATTCATTATCTGAACTATTAGACATTTCAATCGCTGGCATAATAGCCCCGAGTAAATTACCAAGGTGAGGTGTTCCTGTGCTTTGAATACCGGTAAGAATTCTTGACATGGTTTTTGATGTAAAGATAAAATATTTGTGTGAATAGCCTTGTTATTATAAACAGCATAAACTAAAGTATAAATCTTTACACTTTTCCATGTGTTAGTTTAAATCCATTTTTAATAAGATCTGGATACACAAAATACCAATGCATTTTACCATATACAAGAACTATTTTATCTTCATTCAGCTTCAATATTTCTCGTGAAATATAAGGATCTCTAAATTCATTAGTAAAGGCAAATAAATACTTTCTATTTTTTGATTTACAGCCATATTCTTCGTATAATTGAGTAGTTAAATCACATTCAGATAGTGCTAATTTACCATACTTACTTTCAATGGAATCAATTATGGCCTTTTTATCTAAGTCAAGATTAGTATCGTCCTGAGTAATTCCCATTAATGCATAATCCTGAACTATATAATTTCTTTTATTATAAAATTTGGGTAAACTTTTATTTTCAGCATCTAGTTTGGGGCTATGACCTAAGATAGACCTTACTTTTTTATCATAGTTCAATTTTGTGATTGAATCCAAATCATTTTTATATGCAATATTTTCATAAAAGACCTTAAAGCCATCAATTCTTAAACTATCAATTATAGCCTTACAATCTCTGTAATAAGACTCTTTACCAATATGAACCATCGGAAGAAAAACGACTTCCTGACCTTTATCATTTTTAAGCACTTTAAGGTCATTATAGATATTAGATTTTCCAACTACTATTTTGTATATAATTGATCTACAAGATGATAGCAGCAAAAAAACTAATCCAAAAATAAAAAGTCTAGTCTTCATTTCGAAAGTTTTAAAAGGCAGAGATAAAGACTTATCTCTACCTTTAACTTTATTTACCAGGAACAAGTGCATCAATAACTCAAATAGCTGCATCAACCCAGCAATTTGTTTTAATCACTTCTTCCTGCAAATTTATTAACAGTAGATTTTACCTATTCATCAGGACGGCATTCTATAAAATCTCAAAGAGATAATAGCTCACAATCATTACTACCAAAGCATCGGTTGAATTGTGTGATGAATATAACTTAAAAGTAATATCATTACTAAAGTTATGATGAATAAAATCATTTCAACTTTAATCGAATATTTATCTCTGCTATATATTGCACGCTTAAAACTTTTACCTCTTATATACAATAAGTAAAAGTATAACGGTAAATGAGCGATCGTTATTATCATAATCTTTTCATTAATTCATTGAGGCACCTGCAATACATGTTCCAAATGAAACAACTGCAACTGCAACCCCGATGATGCCCAAAAAGCGACTTGCAACCTTACCAAAAAGTTTTTTAATGGCCTTTTTCTTCCATTTGTCATTTTTACAGCTCCTTCAGCTGCTAAAGCATATAAAATGTCTGCTGCTAAGGCTGCAAATTTGAATCTTTATAAACTTCTTAGTTAAGAAAAGTTGACTATAATTACTGTATATTTTATCACTTTATTTTGCTTACTATAAGTCTGACAAGAAAAAGGATTGAAATAGCTAAACATATAACTATACCATAGTAATATAAATTTGACTTAACTCCTTCTAGCTCATTTAAATTTTTCAAAACAAATATTATACAAGCTAGTATGTAAAACATCAAGCAAAAACCAATATTTTTAATATTACTATTCATTACTTTCATTTGTTGTTAGATTCTCATAATATAAATTTTAATTGCAGAAATAAATTAATGACGATTAATCTGCATAATCCTCGCCACATAACAATCACAAAATATTCTTCTTTGTGGAGTAGGAGCTCTTACCGGTATATTAAATTAATCAACTATAGTGATGAATGCTAAACTCTAAAAAGCATAACATTAAGAATAATGTAAAATTAATAATTTATATTATTATATTATCATTTTATTGTCACTTTTTTTATTAATATAATATATTTTTATAATTAATAATATTTATTCATTACTTTAAATCTTTTGTATTTTAAAGAAAATTGTATCTTGTTTTGTATATCATTTAATGTAATTTTGGCAGCAAATGAACATTTTATATAATATTTTAAGATTATTCTGGCGGGTTTGGTTTTATGTGCTGTTGTTTTTCAGCATCGTATTATTATTCCCTTTACTCATTATTTCAATTTTAAAAGAAACCTGGTATCCTTATTTTTTCAGGTTAGCAAGAGCCTGGGCTGCTATCATTCTTTATGGCATGGGATTTATCCCCAAAATTAAAGCTGAGCAGAAAATACTTAAAGACAAAAGTTACCTTTTGGTATCTAACCATTCCAGTATGATAGACATCATGATGATGCTTTACCTCTCCAAAAATCCTTTTGTATTTGTAGGCAAAAAGGAATTGGCTCGCTATCCGATTTTCGGATTTTTTTACAAAAGGACCTGCATCCTGGTAGATCGTAAAGACACCAAAAGCAGGCATGCCGTTTTTCATCAGGCGCAAAAACGCTTAGAGAGAGGCTTAAGTGTGTGTATCTTCCCGGAAGGTGGTGTACCAGATGATACTTCAATAGTTTTAGACCATTTTAGAGACGGGGCTTTCAGGCTGGCCATTAACCATCAAATACCCATTGTCCCTATTGTTTTTTTTGATAATAAAAAGAGATTTTCCTATCAGTTTTTTAGTGGTTCGCCGGGTGTTTTAAGAGCTAAAATTCTTCCTTTTGTATCCACTGAAGGATTAACCTTGCAGAATAAGAGACAACTTAATCAAAAGGTAAGACAATTGGTGCTGGATGAATTGACTTCATAAAAAAACCCTGCCAATACTGACAGGGTTTCCAACCTAAATAATAATCTGCGAGATTATTTGAAAATATATCTTAAGCCAACCTGGATTTGCCATCTTGAAGAGAAAGCGCCTCTGTCGTCTATAATTTCAATATCTTCAACAGTACCAAATCTATCTGCATTGAAAGTGAATTCCGGGTCAGGACCTCCTTCCTGAACATCTATCAGACCAATACTTCCTGGAATAAATGGTCTTACACCCCAATCTTTATTGATTAAATTTGTAAAGTTGAAAATGTCAAGTGAGAATTGGAACGTATGTTTCTTCTCATTTAAGTTCAAGCTGAAATCCTGTAAGAATTTAAGGTCAATGATATGACTCCAGGGACCAAAAGTGCCATTTCTTTCAGCATACTGTCCTCTTCTTTCACTTAAATAGTCACTGCTTTCAATAAATCTATCAAGCGCAGCCCATTGTTGTTCAGCTGAAACTTCTACATTACCATCACCATCAAGAATAGGCACTAAATTGATTTCACTGGCGTTTCTTGGGATATAAAGCAGTGCATTATCCCTTGAATCGTCATTAAGAAGGTTAGCTCCAACATTGTTATAAGTGAAAGAGTAAGGACTACCTTGCTGACCATTATAGAATAAACCTATTGTACTCTTGAAGTTTTCACTCCATTCTTTCTCATAAGAGAAGTTTGCAGTAATTCTAGATCCTAAAGCAAAGTCAGAACGCTGCACACCAGGATCTGCATTTTTACCATTTACGGTAATCAAGTTTCTCCACTGAGATGAGTTCTGAGACGAAGTCCCTTCAAAAATATTATATGAATCACCAAAAGTATAAGCTAATGAGCCTGAGAAACCATTTTCAAAAGGCTTGAATAATCTGAAAGTTGCATTGTAAGCATAGCCTTCATTTGTGTTTGTAGCTAAATAAATAGATGAGTAATTACTGTCTATTCTATCTCTGCTATAAAATGGTCTGTTATCTGCTCCATTTAAAGTACCAACTGGTCCACTGATGTTTACATTTTCATAGAAGATGTTATTGAGGATATCAGTATATAAGAATTCTCCGGAAGCAATTAACCCCCAGAATGGTAATTTTTGGTCTACAGCAATATTGTACTTCAATACCTGAGGTAATTTAAAGTCAGGTGCAAATATGTCTATTTGTCCACCTGTTACACCTGTTCCCGGTTGAGCACCATTACCAAAACCTGGGTTTTGCCCCTGGGTAAAAGGATCTGGATTAAAGAAAACATCACCGTCAAAATCTCTTTCATCTACGAAACCAGCAGTTAAACCATTATTATTGTATGCACCACCTGGCCATACCAGTGGTATACGTGAAGTAAATACGCCAATACCACCTCTAACCTGAGTTGTTCTGTCATCAAAAACATCCCAGGAAAACCCAACACGTGGAGAGAAATGCAACTTGGTATCTATGCCTTGTCCTACTCTTGCGCCTTGTAAGTCTTTACCATTTGCCTCTAAAAGCTCTACAGCTCTGGTATTAAAATCTTCATTTACTAAACCGTCATCAAAAAATGGTAAATCAAACCTTAAACCAACACTTAATTTAAAGTTATCTGTCACATCCACATCATCCTGAACATAGAATCCTAACTGAGAATAATTGAATTCAGCGGCTCCTAAAGAATCGTCTCCTTCGCCTCCTAACAAAGAATAGCCTCTATCAAAGAATCTAACCGGAGCATTGTTTGAAGCATCATTATCAAAATATGTATTGAAATCTGCTAAAGAGAAGAATCTATATTGACCGAAGTTTTGTCTAAAAAATACATTTTTAGCATCAAAAGATTCAAAGTTCGCACCAACTGTAAACTTGTGACGTCCTTTGTAGTATTCAAAATTATTGGTAATGTTAAGAATTTGCTGTTCTAGAAGGTTAGCTGTAGAAAAAGGCTCTGATCCAAAATCTATGTTTCCACTACCATCCTGAATTCTCACTGATGGGAATGGATTTCCTATTGGACCCCTATCATCTAAAACGTCAGTATAAGCAACAATTAAGTTGTTTGAGATGTTCGAACCATTAGTCGTACTCCACTCCAAAGTTGTAGAGTTAGTTCTTGATGGGAAGAAAACACCTGCATTACCAAATTCGATAGTTCTGTCGCCGCTTGCACTAGGATCTGTATTTTCAGCATCGACATAGCTATTTCTTAAAGTTAAAGTATTTTTGTCATTAATGTTCCAGTCTAATCTGGTGATCAACTTATCACTCACAAGGCTGGAAGGATTATCAAGGAACGTACCTGGATCATAACCAAAGTTATCTATAAGGTTTTGTCTTAAGTTTTGGATGTCCTGAAGGGATGCATCACCCTGGTATTGATCAAAATTGAAAGGCTGAGGTGTTTCTTCGTCTTGTCTTTCGTAGTTTACAAAAAAGAAAAGTTTGTCTTTCACTATTGAACCACCAACTCTGGCACCAATTAATTCAGCAGTAAAATCTGCTAATCTCTCTCTTTCGTTCTCATCTTCTTCGATTGCAGTTGGTGTTTTACCTGCTAAATCCTGATTTCTTAAATAGTAATAAGCTGACGCCTCAAGATTGTTAGTCCCAGATCTTGTGATGGCATTTATAGAACCTCCTGCAAAACCTGATTGCTTAACATCAAACGGTGCCAGGTTGACCTGAAAAGACTCTATTGCGTCAATAGATATTGGATTAACACCAGTCTGACCGCCATTAGTTCCCGAACCTGCCAAACCAAAAGCATCATTATTTACAGCACCATCAATATAGATAGCATTGTATCTGTTGTTTTGACCGCCTAATGAAATACTACCGCCTTCAGTCACCTGTGCTTCTGGAGTTTGTCTTAAAAAATCTCCTAATGAACGAGATGTAGAAGGCAAATTATTAATTTCTCTCAGGGAGATATTAGTATTTGACCCTTTTTGACCAGAATCAAATATACCATCTTTAGAGGCCGTAATAACAACCTCATCAAGTTGGCTCGCTTCTTCCTGCATTTGAAGACTGATTCTTTCTGAATCCCCAAGTCTCAAAAATATGTTTTCAAGTGTTTGGGTTTTAAAACCAACATAGCTTATTTCAATTTTGTAAGGACCACCTACACGCATGTTTGGCACACGGTAAAATCCGTCAAAATCTGACATAGAAGCATAAGTTGTACCAGATGGCTGGTGAACTGCAATGATGTTTGCACCAGGCAATGGTTCACCGTTTTGGTCTTTAATCTGACCATTAATGGATGAGGTTGTGACCCCTTGTGCGAATGCACTTACTCCACAAAGTAAAATTAATCCAAGTAAAAATTTTCTCATGATATTGTTTATTTGTTTTACAATGCAAAAGAAATCTATTTCGAAAAATGTAAAATTATTTTAATGTTAAGAGTGCAATTGAAAGAAAATATTAAATAACTGTTTATCAGTTTATTATAAATTAATCTATGTTAAATTATTATAAATTAATCTTTCATTAATAATTATCAAACTCTGCAATTTGAATTTAGATCATAAAATCTATGTTTGCTTATTTCATAACTTATAGTTATAAGACTTCTATTATGCTGTATCTGAAACATTTGTTTTTAAATTTGAATAATTGAAAATTTCATGATTGGTACGACAACTATTTTATTAATTAAATACGAAGGTATCCTTAATAAATTTTGGGCACTACAAATGATGCAAAGTGCCAAACCTTATCTTGTCAATACTGAAGGGTTAAAATTTTATAAGCTATTGGGAAGTGGTAAAGATGGATTTAAACCTCAACCTGACTGGTCTGTTTATGCACTATTACAAGTTTGGGAACATAAAGATTATGCAGACAATTTCTTTAGCCATTCAAAATTAATTGAAAAATATAAGAACCATAGTTCTATGATGAGTTTTATTTACATGAAACCCATAGCAGCACATGGGCTATGGTCAGGTCAGCGACCTTTTAAGGCAGATAATTCAGATTTGGATGAAAACAGACCTATAGCTGTAATTACCAGAGCCAGTATAAAAACCAAGGAATTAAGACGTTTTTGGAAATATGTACCAAAGACACAAAAAGCCATTGAAGATGCTGAAGGCTTAATCTACACAAAGGGATTTGGAGAGTTTCCAATTTGGGAAATGGCAACTTTTAGTCTGTGGGAGAACTTAGATTACGCCAAAACCTATGCTTATAAAAATAAGGAGCATGCCAAGGCCATTAAAATGACCCGTCAGTACGATTGGTATAAAGAAGAGTTGTTTTCCAGATTTCAGGTTTATAAAATTGAAGGAGACTGGATGGGACAATTTAAAGATTTAAAAAATTGATGATCTTCAAAGAGATTTGATGATTTGAAAAATTAGACAATATTTGAATTTACATTTCAGAATTCAATAAACTTTATTGTCTTTTCATCATATAAGCTTAGTATCTAAAAGAGAATAAAAGTCTACCTTTTTGGGTAAATAGAGGGTTTTATCTCACTTATTCTTTCAACCTATCCTTAACAAACTCAACTTTCGTTTTGCCATGAGGCTTAGGTTTGCCGTTTTCATCGAGATTGACCATCACAATTTTATCTACCTTAATGATACTTTCTCTGGTCATTTTATTTCGAACTTCGCATTTTAGAGTTAGTGAAGATTTACCGAATTTCACGACTTCTATGCCAATTTCTACAATTTCGCCCTGTCTGGCAGAACTCACAAAATTGATTTCTGAGATATATTTAGTAACAACTCTATAATTCTCCAGCTGTATACAGGCGTAAAGCGCAGATTCTTCGTCTATCCATTCCAATAATCTACCCCCAAACAAAGAATTATTAGGGTTTAAGTCTTCAGGTTTAATCCATTTTCTTGTGTGAAATCTCATAAATTTTAATTTTATGGTAAATTAAAGTTTTACTTTAATGTTTAACCGCCAAAGGTTAAGTTATTTTTGATAGCTCATAAGTTAAACTTATGATTGGCTTTTATTGAAATAGTATTCTCTTTCAAACTTTGCGATTCTAAGTTTTGCCAGTAAGACTTCCTAATACCCATTTCATTCATCAACAATAACTCTGCTTACTCTTTGTGAAATTCTGGTAATCAATTCATAAGGTATACTCAAGGCATTAACATCAAATTCCAAGGCCGAATGACCTTTGCCAAATACCAAAACATCGTCGCCTACTTTACAATCTATTCCTGTAACATCAACCATTAAAGTGTCCATGCAAACATTTCCGACTATTGGAGCGTTTTGGTCTTTTATTTTGACTATCCCGTTAGAATTACCGTATTGCCTTGAAATTCCGTCTGCATAGCCTAGTGGCAAGGTAGCTATATGTCTGGGCTCTTTTGCCATATACTTTCGGTCATAACCTACACTGTCACCAGCATTAATCCAACGAAGTTGAGCTATAGGAGTTTTTAGAGATACAACAGGTTTTAGCTTGAAGTGTTCTTCAGCATTGTTACCATACCCATATAATCCAATACCTGCTCTTACCATATCCATTTCGGCTTCTGCAAAATTGAGGATTCCGCTGGAATTGCATAAGTGTGTTAAAAGGTGTTTGTGTGCGTATTCTTCAAAATAATTCACAGCAAACTTAAACCTTTTGATTTGCTCCAGGGTAAAATCTCGCTCTTCAGCCAATCCCGAAGCGGCGAGATGAGAAAAGATGCCCGTGAGTCTTAAGGTTGCTCTGTCTGATAAACTTTGTTTGACCTCTTCAAACTGAGGCGGATCAAATCCCAGCCGATTCATACCCGTGTTGATTTTCAAATGAATAGGAAAATCCCGGACGTTCTGATTTTTTAGGTTTTGATGAAGTGATTTTAAAAAATTAAAGCTGTACACACTTGGCGTAAGCTTATATTTTAACAATTGGGGTAATTCTTCCAACTGAGGATAAAAGATTAATATCGGGATATGAATACCATTCTTTCTTAAACGAATACCTTCTTCTATATAGGCGACAGCAAGGTATGATACGCCTAAATCCTGCAGTGTCTTTCCTATAATTACTGAATCGGTTCCATAAGCAAAGGCTTTAACAACACCCATGATTTTAGTTTCAGGTTTCAAATGAGATTTTAAAACCTGAAAATTGAATTTCAAAGCGTTCAAATCTATTTCAAGCCGAGTTTCCTGAAGTCTCTCCATTAATCTTTGGGTTTTATTTCCTGGGCATCTTTTATTTCAATATGTTTTATTTTTTCTGCCTGCATTGCTTTAAAGTAAGCAGCTCTGCTCAGAGGTTCATATTCATCAGTCTCACCAAGTAGTACAAGTTTATCATTCGGAGATTTTCTAAAACTAAATTGAGCCAGATTTCCTGTTCTTGTACAAACCGCATGCACTTTTGTGACGTACTCTGCTGTAGCCATAAGGTTTGGCATAGGCCCAAAGGGTTTTCCTTTAAAATCCATATCCAAACCAGCCACGATAACACGCACACCTCTATTGGCCAAGTCGTTGCATACATGTACAATTTCATCGTCAAAAAATTGCGCTTCATCTATGCCAACTACATCACATCCATCTGCCAAAAGAGGAATATTGCTTGCTGCGGGAACAGGTGTGGATTGGATAAGATTTTCATCGTGGGAAACTACATGTTCCTCGTCGTAACGCGTATCAATCTGCGGCTTAAATATTTCTACTTTCTGTTTTGCAAATTTTGCCCGTTTAAGCCTGCGAATTAGCTCTTCAGTTTTTCCTGAAAACATACTTCCACAAATTACCTCTATCCAGCCAAACTGCTCTTTCTGATTTACAGTATTTTCAAGAAACATTTTTTGATTTTATAGTGTATTAAAAAACAATTTCATTAATTTTAGGTCGTTAAAATTACTAAAAATTAAGCGGTAACAACCGACAAAGATTACAAAAATGAAGAAAGTCCTTGAAGACGAATTGATGAGCCTTGCTCATAGAATCTTAAAATTAAGAAATAGAGCTGAAATTCACGAACTTAAAGAGGAAGCTGCAATCCTTTATGAAAAATTATCTGTGCTTTCTTTTGCAGAAAAGCATTTTGGCGGCCTAAAACCGACCATAACAAAATATGATGTTGAAAAGTCTATAGAACAGGTTCACCATGAAGACGCAGAAAGTTCAAATTATCCTGATGGCACTGAATATAATGAAGAACAGATCTATGAACATAATACAGAGAAAATCAAAGATATTGTTTCTCAAATGCCCTACGAAAGCTCACAGGTAGATGAAATGTTTGAAGATAAACCTGAGATAGAAGAAAAAGAAGCTCCTCCTACTATTCAGGACAACACCAAAAATGAAATAGAAGATTTTGGAGTTCACTTTGACGACTTGCCCGATTTTGAACCGGCAGATACTGTTGAAGACAATTCAGATGAAAAATTAACAGAAGACCACAAAGCAGATGAGGAAAATTCAGCTGAGAGTGAAGAAGTATATTCTGAAGAAAAAGAAGAAGACAAGCCTCAAAGAACAATGGATTTGTTTTCTCAACCCAAAAAATCTCTTAACGACAGTCTTAACAGTGAACTGAAAATAGGCTTAAACGATCGACTGTCTTTTGTAAAACATCTATTCGATAATGATGTTAAATCTTACAATGAATTCATTGAGAGAATAAATGAGTTGGGAAGTTTTGAAGAAGTTAAAGGGTTTTTAGATGAACAAATTCAAAATAAATACGCGTTTTGGAAAGATAAAGAGGATATAGCAAATCGTTTGCTGTACCTCATCCAAAAGAAATTTGAATAATATGCTGTATTTTGTTCCAACACCTGTTGGTAACTTAGATGACATGACGTTTAGGGCTGTAGAAATCCTCAAAACAGTAGATCTTATATTATGTGAGGATACCAGGGTAAGTGGAAAGCTCTTGAAGTATTTCCAAGTTGAAACGCCAATGTTGGCCTATCATCAACATAACGAACACAAACTCACTGAAGAGGTTATCCAAAAATTAAAAAATGGAGAAAACCTTGCTATTATTACCGATGCCGGAACGCCAGGTATTTCAGATCCTGGTTTTTTATTGGCCAGAAATTGTGCCGAGGAGCAGATAGAAATGTCTTGTTTGCCGGGAGCTACAGCTTTTGTCCCTGCACTTGTTCATAGTGGACTGCCAAATGACAAGTTTGTATTTGAGGGATTTTTACCACCCAAAAAAGGACGACAAAAAAGACTTAAAGCTTTAAAAGATGAAAATCGAACCATGGTTTTTTATGAATCGCCATACAAGCTTCTCAAAACATTAAAAGACTTTATTGAAACCTTTGGAGAAGAAAGGAAAATGTCTGTATCACGAGAGATTAGCAAGCTCTACGAAGAAGTAAATCACGGAACCATAAAAGAAATTTTAAATTTATATACCGGTAAAAAACCAAAAGGTGAGTTTGTGCTGGTTGTTGAAGGGCTAAATTAATCCCTATTTGCCTTATTTACTAAAGCTTTTTTTACCATTTCATCTTCTGAAATGATGATTTTGTAGGCAAGATTTGAGTCATAAAGCTGTTGAGCAATGGTGGCTTTAAGATAGGTTTTGGCCAGGGATTTATATTCCCTGGTTTGGTCGTATTTGATATTAAAAGCATCTAAGTAATCCTGAAAATGTATTAATGTACTTTCACTCACTTCAAAATAAGCTTCAAAGTTTTCACGTGTAATATCATTGTAGAATTGGCGATTTTTCTCTAATTCGTCAAAAATAAACCGCTCTAAAATTCCATCCTCAAACATATCATATAAATCTATATGGACCAGATTATAATTTTTTGGTACAAATACATCAGGAATAATGCCTCCACCACCATATACTGTTTTACCCTTTGGTGTTTTAAAAGCTAAAGAATCTATTACATCAATACTATCAGCAGATTGCAATTCGCCGTTCGCATATCTACTCATATAGTCGTTAAAATAATCATTACGTCCCTCACTGTATGACCTTTGAATAGAACGGCCTGTTGGCGTATAATATCTTGCCACTGTCATTCTTATAGCACTACCATCGCCAAGTGGCATTATTCTCTGAACCAAGCCCTTACCAAAAGATCGGCGACCAACAATTACCCCACGATCATTGTCCTGAATAGCACCTGCTAGAATTTCACTGGCCGATGCAGATTTTTCATTTATCAAGACAATTATTTCTTCATCGTGAAAAATACCGTCTGTTGTTGCCAGAGTTTCAGACATATTTTCACTTCTGTCCTTTGTGTATAAAATAGGAATATCATTCTCCAAAAATTGATCTGCAATATCTACAGCCTCTTTCAAGTAACCACCACCATTATTTCTCAAATCTACGATGACTCGTTTTGCATTTTGGGATTTTAAATCACTGGCAAACACCATAAATTCGTTAAACGTAGTCTTGGCAAAACGATTTATCTTGATATAACCGGTTGTGTCATTAATCATAAATCCTGCATCAACGCTTTTTAACGACACCGGTTGTCTGTAAATTTTGAAATCCAGGAGATTTTTTTCGCCTTTTCTTTTGACCTTAAGGTTAACCGCCGTATTACTCTGGCCCTTTAGTATATTCACAACGGAATCAGAAGTTAATTTCGGATCTGATAATTCTAAACCATCGGCATACAGTATTTTATCGCCTGCAATGATACCTGCTTTTTCACTTGGTCCGTCTGTAATAGTTCTTATAACAGTAAGTGTATCTTTATTTTTATAAAAACTAATTCCTATTCCTACAAAACTCCCATTCATACTTTGGTTTTCTGCATCTAGTTCTGCTTTTGGCAAGTATGCCGTATGTGGATCAAGATCTTTTATAATTTCATTGATAGTCAGATCTACAATACTGTCTGTATTAACTTCATCGACATATCTATCATCTATAAGTTGAATAAGGGTATTAAGCTTTTGTTTTTGGTTGTATAATCTCGCTGAACTTAAAGGTGAAGAAAAATTAAAAAACGCTCCAATATAGACACCTATCACACAGGCAATGCTGAGTAAAACCGGAATGTATATTATTTTTACGCGTTTCATTTTAATCTGTTATTTCCTGTAAATGCACGACTTCAACACCTGCTTTCTCCAGAAAAGCCATACCGGAGTTATCTTTATAAGCGTTTTGGTATACTACTCTTACGATACCGGCCTGATGTATTAATTTACTGCATTCTCTACAAGGTGATAATGTAATATACAAAGTTGCACCTCTGCAGGATTGGGTAGAAGCAGCCACTTTAAGTATGGCATTGGCTTCTGCGTGAAGCACATACCACTTCGTAAGCCCTTCTTCATCTTCGCAAGCATTATCAAATCCACTTGGCGTTCCATTATAACCGTCAGAAATGATCATTCTGTCTTTTACGATTATAGCACCTACCTGCTTCCTTTTGCATCTCGATAGCTTACCCCATTCTCTGGCCATTCTTAGATAAGCCTTGTCAAATTTCTTTTGTTTTTTTGAATTCATCTATGAGAATAAACGAGATAATTATCAAAAATAGCATTTTTATATCTTTGAAATACCTTATCTTTTCTTAAAGATTTCACCAAATCCAGGTTTCTCTCAAAATTGGTAAGCAAAGACCGACTACAATCGAGCAGGTTATCAGAATCCAGTCTTTTTTGGTCATATTAAATACGTGCTGAAAGATAAAGCCAAGAATCATTACGGGAATGACTACAAATAGTTGAGAAAGTTCTACGCCTAAGGCAAACTCTACAAGCATCAATAGCTTAGATTCTGCTGCCTGAGAAACCATATTAAAATAAGACGAAAATCCAAAACCATGTACCAGACCAAAAAATAAAGTAAAAGCATAAAGGGCGTTTACTTTTGTTTTTTCAATATTTTTTTTTGCAAATATTATATTATAAAGTGCAGTAAACAAAATACTTACAGGAATTAAAAACTCTATCCATTCACTACTGATGTTTACAACATCATAGGCCGCCAATACCAGAGATATTGTGTGACCAATCGTAAATACCGTCACTAACCAAAAAACACGCTTACCCTGATTAATTGAATAAGCAGCAACCAGGGCAATGAGAAATAGAATATGATCATAGGCATTCCAGTCTAAAACGTGAAATAAGCCAAGTTTAAGATTGAACCAAAAATCTTCAAGCATAATTATTGAATTTTCAATTGCAAAATATCATATAAATTTGATTTGACTAAAAAATGACAGATAAAATTATTGAGTAATCTCTTTTTTTAAAGAAAATAATCTAAATTTGCACCGGCTTAAATCAGGGGCATTAGCTCAGCTGGCTAGAGCGCTACGCTGGCAGCGTAGAGGTCATCGGTTCGACTCCGATATGCTCCACTAAAACCCGTCTAATTCTTAGGCGGTTTTTTTATGAAACAATTTATTTAAATTGCTTCGGGAAGGTCATCGGTTCGCGCGATCCCGAAGCTTCGGGACGGGGCGATATGCTCCAAAAATATCTAATCTAAACACTTAAATATCATTTATTTAGAATTTCTTATTGATTAACAATTGCTCACCACGGGCGCAACAAGTATCTAAAACATCGAAAAGTGATATAATATATTAACTGAATAAGAATTTAATATTTAACTATTTGAATATCAATATTTTATATAATTATTTGATAACCAGTAGACTTACGTAAATGTTTAAAACTTGTTGAAAACACATCATAGCTATATTGATAATAATTTAAATGTTAAAGTAAATTTGTAATAAGAATGCAAAAAGCATCCCGAAAGATGCTTTATAGTTTAAGGTTTCTTCATTAAGAAGCTGTTAGACTGGAAATGTGCAATCATATACACCGTTTGATTTGTCAAATTTCACATTAGAATGCGCTCTCAAACTTACAGTCGTAAAACGTCGATGTTCATAGCATCGGCGTTTTTTCATTTACAAAATTATTATTTTTAAGAAAGTAATAATACAAAAAGGATATTTTTTCTCATTAACTTGTTAACTATTTTTTCAAATCCTATGTTTCCTGTTTCGAATATTTTTTTTTGATGCAATTTTATATCATTATCTACTTCAGTGTATCTTTAAGCCAGTAATGCTTAATAAGTTTTTCAGTATCTCCAATTGGCTTGCTAGTTAAAAATATGATCTGTTTATACATGATTCTTAAACTCAAATCTATAGCTTATTTTCTGGCTGTGGTGGCTTGCTTTATTTAATAAAAAAATATTACAGTCTGATAGAAAAATCTCAACATCTACAAATTGCTTTCTCTGTGATTCCATAAATGTTATAATACACAGCAGAATAAGTGCTGCAAAGATGAAATTTATCTGTCCAAAGTAACTGACTTCCCTTTATGAACCTTAAACTAATTCTAAGACCCGGCTCTGCTAAGTTTGCAAACTCAAAACACTATCAAAGTCGGCAAAATTTGCAATTTCAAATTTTAATTTTCCAATCAAACATCTCCACTATACAAACCTAAGAATCAAGGACAATTAAACTTCGTTAAAATCACTATTTCTAAAAACTTATCAACAATGTGGGTAAAAGTGGTAAATTGTGGTAAAATTTTCAATATATTTGACCTAATAAATCCTGCGCATGACCACTTTTATCGGAACATACGAATGCAAAATAGACGCCAAAGGGCGGCTATTATTGCCTTCTGCGCTAAAAAAACAAATGCTTTCTCACCTGGAAAACGGCTTTGTAATTAAACGCTCTGTGTTTCAAAAATGCCTGGAATTATATCCGATGCAGGAATGGAATATCTTGATGCAAAAAATTAATGGGCTGAACCGTTTCAAGAAAAAGAACAACGATTTTATCCGAAAATTCACCGCAGGAGTTAAGGTTATTGAAGTTGACACAAACGGCAGATTACTTATCCCTAAGGATTTAAAGACTTTCTCAAATATTAGTAAGAACATAGTCCTCTCTTCTGCCATCAACATTATTGAAATATGGGATAAAGACCTCTACGAATCTTCCATTGAAGATGTCGATGATTTTGCAGACTTAGCTGAAGACGTAATGGGCAATGACGATGACACCATATGATTATCACATACCAGTTCTTCGCCAGGCTTGCATTGATGGACTCAACATCAAGGCAGATGGCATCTATGTAGACGCTACTTTTGGCGGTGGAGGTCACGCCATAGCCATTTTAGAAGCACTTGGTTCAAAAGGCAAACTAATAGGTTTTGACCAGGACAAAGACGCTTTAAATAATGATATAAACGATGAGCGTTTTTTGCTCATTAATGAAAATTTCAGATACCTAAAGCGTTTTTTGAAATTTCATGGTTTTCAGAGTGTTGACGGTATTTTAGCCGATTTTGGGGTTTCTTCACATCAATTCAACGAGGCAGACCGCGGGTTTTCCATTCGATTTGATGCAGAATTGGACATGAGAATGGACCAAAATCAGACGTTGACGGCAAAGCATATTGTTAATGAATATCCTGAGGAGAAATTAACACGACTCTTAAGAATGTACGCCGAGCTGAAAATGGCTCCAAAGTTAGCCTCAGCTATTGTAAATGCAAGGTCAAATGAGCCAATAGCAACAACATTTGAATTGAATAGGGTCCTTGAACCTTTCCTGCCCGTGACAAAATTAAATAAGTTTTTGGCTCAAATTTATCAGGCTTTAAGGATAGAGGTCAATCAGGAGCTTGAAGCCTTAAAGGAGTTTCTAAAGCAAAGTGCAGAAATACTAACACCCGGCGGAAGACTTTGTTTAATGTCTTACCATTCTCTTGAAGACAGATTAGTAAAACACTTTATCCGAAGTGGAAATTTTGAGGATGATATTCAAAAGGACTTTTATGGCAATATTCAAAGACCGCTGAAAAAAGTGGGTAAACTAATCGTACCAGGTGAAAAAGAGATAGCAGAAAACAATAGGGCTAGAAGTGCAAAACTCAGAATAGCTGAAAAATTATAGTTATGAGTAAAGGCGTCATAGATATTATAAAAGGAAAATTCTTAATTCAGGATGGAGCATTAAAAAACTGGGGTTTTATCCTTTTCTGTGCTTTTTTAGCCTTAATCATGGTTTTTAGCTCTCACAGCACCGACCAAAAAGTGTACAAAATTGCTGAATTAAAAGCCGAAGCTAAAGCCTTAAGGAGCGAATTTGTTGACACAAAAAAGGATGTAATGCAACTAAAAATGGAGTCTAGTGTTGCAAAGATCATGACCGAAAGAGGTATAAAATTGTCTAGCGAACCACCATATGAAATCATAGTAAAATCAAAAAAGGAATGAAAGAACAAAAAAACATCCTAAAAAGATTTTACCTTATACTTTTAGTACTAATAGTATTTGTAGGTGGTATTGTTTACAAAATCATTGAAATTCAGATGATTGACGGCGATCATTACAAATCTATTGCCGAAAAAACAGTGTATAAAAGTTTCATCATAGAACCCAACCGCGGAAACCTCTACGATGCTAACCTCAATCTTCTGGCTACATCTGTACCTGAATATGAGGTAAGGTTTGATGCTGTCACAGTATCCGAAGAAAACTTCAACAAAAATTTGCAGGGCTTATCTGAAGCTTTAGGAAAATTTTTTAATAAGCCCGTTTCGTATTATAAAACTAAACTCCTGAGAGCAAGGCAACAAAACAAAAGATATGTTTTTATAGCTAAAAACCTCGACTTTGGTGATTTGCAAACTGTAAAATCTTTCCCAATGTTCAACCTCGGGCCATATAAGGGTGGTTTTATAGTTGAGCAAAGTATAAAGCGGGAACATCCGCTTGGGAAAGTTGGTCGAAGAACAGTTGGCTATAATAATGTAGGGCTTGAAGGCGCTTTTAATGACCAATTACAAGGTAAAAAAGGTAAACAGTTTAAACAAAAAATATCAAAAGGACAATGGAAACCCCTCAATGACGGTAATGCTATTGAGCCCAAAGACGGCCTGGACGTGGTGTCGACTATAGATGTCAATATTCAGGATATAGCCCACTTTGCTTTACTTAGACAATTGGAAAAATTTAAAGCAGACCACGGGAGCGTAATTGTCATGGAAACCAAAACCGGTGAAATAAAAGCCATGGCCAATCTTGGAAAAGATGAAGACAGCGACTCGTATTACGAAGAACGCAATTATGCTGTATGGGAAAGCCATGAGCCTGGCTCTACCTTTAAGCTTATAAGCCTTGCCGCTGCAATGGAAGACAAAGTTATTGATACCTCTTATGTCATAGATACAAAAAACGGTGTGGTAAGTTATTACAACAGAAAAGTAAAAGATTCTCGCCCCGGCGGTTACGGGAAAATTACTTTGGGCAAAGCTTTTCAGGTATCATCAAATACTGCTTTTGCTCAACTTATAAATGACAACTATAAAAATAAGCCTGAACAATTTATTGACCGTCTTATAAATATGGGGGTCAATGAAAAAATTGGTCTCGAAATAAAGGGTGAGGGACGTCCGGCGATTCCCCATCCTGATGACAAAAACTGGTATGGCACAACCCTGCCCTGGATGTCTTTTGGATATGGCGTTTCTATGACTCCGCTTCAGATTTTAAGCTTTTATAATGCCATTGCCAATGATGGTGTAAAAGTAAAACCCAGATTCATCAAAAAAATAATGGACAAAGGAAATGATGTAGAAGTTTACGACAAACCAGTAATACAGAATTCCATCGTTTCCAAAGAAACAGCAAAAATACTTCAGGACCTTTTAAAAAAAACCGTCGAACAAGGAACTGCTGAAAATATTTACAATAAAAATTTTTCTATGGCAGGCAAAACCGGTACCTGTCAGACAGAATACTGGATCAGTTCAGGAAGGTATATTGCATCATTTGCAGGCTATTTCCCGGCAGAGGAGCCTAAATATTCCTGTATTGTTACCGTCCACAAACCTGACACCAGGATAGGTTTTTATGGTAGTCAGGTGGCTGCACCTGTATTTGCAGAAATCGCGGAAAAAATTTATACCAAGACTCCTATTAAAGACAAGATAGAGTCTGACAGCATATTTAATGTAGAAAAAGACATTAAAAATCATGAACAAATCATTGCCAGCGAAGAAGCTATAGACAAAATGCCGGATTTAATGGGCTTATCCCTTATGGATGCTTTAGCTACAGCAGAAAATTTAGGGATCAAGGTCCAGTTTGAAGGCGAAGGCAATGTCGTCAAACAATCGGTTGAAAAGGGAAAGAATTTGAATAATGTAAAACTGGTAAAACTCACTTTAGAATGATGACTTTAAAAGACATATTGTACAAAGTAAGCATCGAAGCAGTTGAAGGTAATACGTTTCAGCCGTTTACCAATTTGCATTTTGATTCCAGAAAAGTAGGACTTAATGATGTGTTTGTAGCCATCCGTGGCACAACTTCTGACGGTCATGACTACATAAAAAATGCTGTAGATCAAGGAGCTATCGCCATAGTCTGTGAAGAACTTCCAGAATTAAAAATCAATGGTGTGACTTATGTAAGGGTAAGTGATACCAGGGAAGCCCTGGCTTTTATGGCCTCAAATTACTATGATAATCCTTCTTCAAAGCTCAGGTTGGTTGGTATAACAGGAACCAATGGTAAAACTACAGTAACAAGTTTGTTGTTTCAACTTTTTCAAAGTTTAGGCTATGCTACCGGATTAATTTCTACTGTAAAAATATTAGTAGACAAAAAAGAGTATTCTACACAACTGACGACGCCGGATTCTTTAACCATCAATAAATATTTGAATGAAATGGTAAATGCCGGAGTAGAATATGCTTTTATGGAAGTAAGCTCACATGGGATAGACCAAAAACGTTCATTGGGTTTAGATTTTGATGTGGCTGGTTTTACCAATTTATCACATGACCATTTAGACTATCATAAAACTTTTGAAGCCTATCGGGATGTCAAAAAACAATTGTTTGACCAACTGAAAAAAACAGCAGTTGCCATTACAAATAATGATGACAAAAATGGAAGCTTTATGCTTCAAAACTGTAAAGCCAAAGCATACACCTATGCCTTAAAATCTCATGCAGACTACAAAGCCAAAGTTCTTGAAAACAGCTTTACAGGTTTACACCTTAAAATTAATGACCAGGACATCTGGACAAAGATTATTGGAGAATTCAACGCTTACAACTTGCTTACAGTTTATGCCATTGCAGATTTGTTGGGCGTGGATAAGTTGGAAAGCCTAAAGTTTTTAAGCCAGCTAAAACCTGTTCACGGCCGCTTTGAGCATTTCATGAGTACGAATGAAGATATTTCAGTTATTGTAGATTATGCCCATACGCCGGATGCTTTAAAAAATGTGTTGGAAACTATAAACAGCATAAGAACAAAAAATGAAAATCTCATCACCTTAGTAGGTTGTGGCGGAAATCGAGATAAGACCAAAAGACCTAAGATGGGTAAAATTGCTTCAGAATTAAGTGACCAGGTCATTTTTACCAGCGATAATCCCAGATTTGAAGACCCAAGAGTTATCATAGAAGAAATTGAAGCTGGAGTAGAATCTCAGAATATTCATAAGGTATTGAATATTACAAATAGAAGAGAAGCTATAAAAACCGCTTGTAAATTATCAAAACCAAAAGACATCATTTTGATTGCAGGAAAGGGTCATGAGACCTATCAGGAAATCAAAGGTGAAAGAACTGACTTTGATGATATGGAAATTGTAAAATCATTTTTAAACCAACTGAATAAATAACACATGCTTTATCATCTCATTGAGTATTTAGATAGTTTATATGATTTTCCAGGATCTGGACTATTTCAGTATTTGTCATTCAGAGCTGCGCTTTCAGCTATAATTTCACTACTGATTTCGTTGATTTTTGGCAAATACATTATCAACTACTTACAGCGCAAACAAGTAGGCGAAAGTGTAAGAAATCTCGGTCTTGAAGGTCAGGTAGAAAAAGCGGGAACACCAACAATGGGTGGTCTGATTATCATTTTTTCTACACTTTTACCGGTATTGCTGTTTACAGACTTAACCAATGTTTACATTATTCTTCTCATTATTACAACGCTTTGGATGGGAAGCATTGGTTTTCTGGATGATTACATCAAAGTATTTAAAAAAAATAAGAAAGGGCTAAAAGGCAAATTCAAAGTTTTTGGTCAGATTGGTCTTGGGATAATTGTTGGGCTTACAATGTACTTTCACGACGATATTACCGTAAGAAATGAGATTGAACTCAACCCAAAAAATAATGAAATCGTTAGTATATCAGACGAAGAAAAATCTACAACTACCACAATACCATTTTTCAAAAACAACGAACTGGATTATTCAAAAATCTTGACCTGGATTAGTCAGGATTTAAAGCCATATGCCTGGCTGATCTTTATCCCTATCGTAATTTTTATAGTTACTGCAGTTTCAAATGGAGCAAACCTTACCGATGGTGTAGATGGTTTGGCGGCCGGAAGTTCAGCAATAATTGTTTTGACCTTGGGAATTTTTACCTGGGTCTCCGGAAATGTTATTTTTTCAGATTATCTCAACGTGATGAATATTCCTCGTTCGGGAGAAATGACCATTTTCATTGCTGCATTCACAGGTGCTCTTGTTGGCTTTTTATGGTATAACACTTTTCCTGCACAGGTTTTTATGGGTGATACCGGAAGCCTTACCATCGGAGGAATTATTGCCGTTATAGCCATTGCCACTAGAAAAGAACTCATTCTGCCTATACTTTGCGGTATTTTCTTTATAGAAAATTTGTCTGTAGTGATGCAGGTAGGATGGTTCAAATACACCAAAAATAAACACGGCGAAGGCAGACGAATTTTTCTGATGGCGCCGCTTCATCATCACTATCAAAAGAAAGGCTTTCACGAAAGTAAAATCGTCGTGAGGTTTTGGATTATAGGAATTTTACTGGCCGTTATTTCAATCATAACATTAAAAATCAGGTAATGCAGAAAGTAGCAATTTTAGGAAGTGGCGAAAGCGGTTATGGCGCTGCTATTCTGGCATCTAAGGCTGGACATAAAGTCTTCCTTAGTGATGCCAAAAAAATTGTTGCATCAAAAATTGAAAGCTTTAAAAAGCATAAGATTGAATTTGAAGAAGGTCAGCATTCTTTAGAAAAGATATCGGATAGCGAAATGGTTGTGAAAAGCCCCGGAATAGCGGATAATGCAGAAATTATAAAAGCCGTAAAAGCTAAAAATATTCCTGTGATTTCTGAAATAGAATTTGGTGCACTTTACACCCAGGCAAACATAGTCGCTGTAACTGGTTCAAATGGCAAAACTACTGTTGTAAACATGATTTACCACGTATTGAAAGATGAAATTGAAGATACAGTCCTTGCGGGTAATGTAGGCATCAGTTTTGCAAAATCAGTAGCCGAAAAAGAGGCTAAAAATTATGTATTGGAAGTCAGCAGTTTTCAACTGGATGGCATAAATACTTTTAAACCTAACATAGCTATCATCACATCAATTACACCAGACCATTTAGACAGGTATGCGTATAATTTTGATTTATATACTGCTTCAAAATTTAGAATTGCAATGAATCAAACTTCAGAGGATTATTTTATTTATAATGCCGATGAAGAACACATGAGCAACTGGCTCAAAAACCATCCTGTAAAATCAAAATGTATCCCAATGTCAACCGAAAGAGAGTTAGACTACGGCACATATCTCAAAGACAACAATATCATTATAAACTTAGAAAAAAAAATAAGCATCATGCCAATATCAGCATTAGAAGTTCAGGGAAAGCACAATACAAAAAATGCAATGGCTGCTTCTACAGTAGCCCATTTGTTAAAGATCAGAAAAGAAACCATTAGAGAAAAACTGGAAACATTTCAGGGCGTGGAGCATAGACTGGAATATGTTTTAAAAATCAACAATGTACATTACATCAACGATTCCAAAGCCACCAATGTAAATTCGACATTTTACGCTTTAGATTCTGTTAAGACCGATATCATCTGGATCGTTGGTGGTGAGGACAAAGGCAATGATTATTCTGACTTGATGCCGTTTGTAAATGAAAAAGTAAAAACCATTATTTGTCTTGGCATAGATAATAAAAAAATCATCGAAACCTTTAAAACTTGTGTTGAAGACATCTACGAGACACAATCTATGGCAAAATGTGTTAAGATTGCCTATCACGTTTCAAAAGCGGAAGATACGGTGCTTTTATCTCCGGCATGTGCAAGCTTTGATTTATTTGAAAATTACGAAGACCGAGGCCGACAATTTAAAGAAGCTGTAATGAACCTGTAATTATGAAGAATTCTTTAGTCCATTTCTTTAATACAAATTTGAGCGGAGACCGCGCATTATGGGCTTTAGTGGCGCTATTAGCCATATTTTCATTTATACCGGTCTATAGTGCCAGTAGCAATTTGGCCTATCTTAATGGTGGTGATGGAAATACTATAAGTTACCTGATTAAGCATTTTATCCATTTGTTTATGGGTTTTGTTATCATTTTTGCTGTACATAAAATTCCTTTTAGATATTTCAGAGGTATTTCAATTCTTATGCTACCTATAACTATCATACTTTTAATATTTACGTTATTAAAAGGTACGACTATAGATGGCTCTTATGCCAGTAGATGGATTACCATACCTGTGGTAAATATGAGTTTTCAAACTTCGAGCTTCGCTGCTGTGGTATTGATGATATATGTAGCCAGGTACTTGTCCAAAATTGTTGACAAAACGGTAACATTCAAAGAGACACTTTGGCCGCTTTGGCTTCCAGTACTTATCATAACGGGATTAATATTCCCTGCTAATTTTTCTACAGCGGCTATATTGTTTTCCATGGTTGTTTTATTAGCTTTTCTTGGAGGATACCCTTTAAAATATTGTGGTTATGTAGTAGGTTCTACTGTGCTCATTGCAAGTCTTTTTGTATTGACTTCAATGGCATTTCCGGGACTTTTACCAAACCGTGTAGACACCTGGACGAGCAGAATTGAAAGCTTTATGGATGATGAGTCTCAGGAAGAGCAATACCAGGTAGAAAAAGCAAAAATAGCTATCGCCACCGGTGGCGTTAGCGGGAATGGTATCGGAAAAAGTGTGCAGAGAAACTTTCTGCCACAATCATCCTCCGATTTTATTTATGCTATCATTATTGAAGAAACAGGATTAATCGGTGGCTTTTTTGTGATCATTATTTACCTTTTTATCCTTTTAAGGATAGCTATAATTTTTACCAAAAAAGAGTCAATTTATGCTAAACTACTTGTTGCAGCGGTTGGCCTACCAATCATTTTTCAGGCTTTCATCAATATTGGTGTTGCTGTGAATCTTTTTCCGGTAACCGGTCAAACCTTACCACTGATAAGTAGTGGTGGCTCATCCATTTGGATGACCTGTGTTGGTATTGGTATTATATTGAGTGTGAGCACCAAAAACAGCGAAGATTACAGTTCAAAAGAACTTGAATATAAAGATGAAGAACAAGAAAACCCTTTAGATGTATTGAGTCAAACCTTATGAGAAACTGGCGAATAATAATATCAGGCGGCGGGACAGGCGGACATATTTATCCGGCTATTGCTATTGCGCAGGAAATTAAAAGGCGACAAAGCAATGCTGATATTTTATTTGTAGGTGCAAAGCACAGAATGGAAATGCAAATGGTACCTAAAGCCGGTTTCAAAATCATAGGTTTATGGATAAGTGGTTATCAGAGAATTATTTCCTTATCAAACTTGTTATTTCCGATTAAACTCATCATTAGTTTGATCAAGGCCAGAACAATTATCAAAAAGCATAAACCCCATATAGTAATCGGTACGGGTGGTTTCGCCAGTGCACCTTTACTAAAAATGGCAAATAATTTAAAATATCCTACTGTAATACAGGAGCAGAATTCTTATGCTGGCGTGACCAACAAATGGGTGTCTAAAGAAGCTGATGCCATCTGTGTGGCTTACGATAAAATGGAACGCTATTTCCCAAAAGAAAAAATCTTCTGGACGGGAAATCCGGTGCGCGGTAACTTGTTAACAAACAGCCTTTCTAGACAAGATGCGCTAAAAAAATTCAAGCTAAAAGCAGACAAACAATGTATTTTGGTTATTGGAGGAAGTTTAGGTGCAAGGACCATCAACCAAACTATGGCTAAACAACTTGACACGATTAAATCGCTTAATTGTAATTTGATATGGCAATGCGGTGGGTTTTATCATGAAGACTACAAACATTTTGATGAAGAAAATATTCGTGTTTTAAAATACATAGACGATATGCAGGCTGCCTACGCCAGTGCAGATGTTATTATTTCAAGAGCAGGTGCAGGTAGTGTGAGTGAACTTTGTATTGTAGGCAAACCTGTAATTTTCATTCCCTCACCAAATGTAGCAGAAGACCATCAAAACAAGAATGCACAGTCTATTACTGCTCATGAAGCAGCTATTTCAATTGAAGAAAAAGACCTTGATGAAAGATTTGAAAATCAACTTAAAGACCTTCTGGCCGATAAATCCAAACAAAAACAACTATCTAAAAACATAAAAAAACTGGCAAAACCAAACGCTACAAAAGATATTGTAGATATTGTAGAACGCCTTATCAACAAAGCATGAGCATAGATTTTAAACATATCAAACAAATTTACTTTATCGGTATTGGCGGTATTGGGATGAGTGCTCTGGCTTTTCATTTTTTAAGGCAGGGATATGCCGTTTATGGTTTTGACAGAACGGCATCAGAGCTATGTAAAAAACTTGAAAGTAAAGGTGCAAAAATTGAATACAATGAGAATTTAAAACTGGTAAAAGCCATTAAAAGAGAACATTCGCTTATCGTTTATACACCTGCTATTAAACCTTCAAATCCAGTATACCATTACTTTTCATCCCATGATTTTCCTTTGTACAAAAGGGCTAAAATTCTTGGTGAAATCAGTAAGGATAAAATCTGCATTGCTGTTGCAGGCACACACGGCAAAACCAGCATTACAAGTATGCTTGCATTTTTGCTTAAAGAAAACAAACTCCCCGTAACCGCATTTTTAGGTGGCATTTCTCAAAATTACCAATCCAATTATGTCTATGAAGGCGATGATGTTTATGTGATTGAAGCGGATGAATTTGATCGTTCTTTACTTCTACTCAAACCGGACTTTGCTCTCATAAGCAATATTGATGCAGACCACCTTGACATTTATGACTCGGTAGAAGATCTTAGACAAACCTTTCGGAAATTTTCTGAATTGGTTGATATGAAAATGCATTTCTATTATCAGGAGGGCTTGAATTTTGAAGGTCAAAGTATAAACGTAAATCCACCCGCAGACATTTATGCTGAAAATATTCAAATAAAAGATGGTATTTACCACTTTGACTGGATTTTGCCTGAAAAAACTATCAAAGGACTTACTTTAAAAATGCCCGGAGAACACAACGTTTTTAATGCTTTAGGTGCTTTAAGTCTGGCAACATCTTTCCGACCGGATTTAGCAGAGGATTTTGCCCGCACACTTTCAAAATTTGAAGGTGTCAATCGACGATTTAATTATCTGGTAAAATCTGAAAGTCGGGTAATCATAGATGATTATGCACATCATCCATCAGAAATTTTAGCAGTACACAAAGCGGTTAGACAAATGTACACTGAGGACAGGATTATGGCTATTTTTCAACCACATTTGTTTTCAAGAACTAAGGATTTTGCAGATGATTTTGCTCAAAGTTTGAGCAATTTTGACGAAGTGCGCCTGCTTGAAATATACCCTGCAAGAGAAGAACCTATTGCAGGCATTAATGCACACTTTTTAAATACTAAAATATCAAAAGAAAATAAAAAAGTAATCACAAAATCTGAAATTTCATCGGCTATTTCAGATTCAGAATGTAGAATAGTTATTATGATGGGCGCCGGGGATATTGGCCTGGAAGCACAAAAAATCAAAAAAAACTATAAGCCATGAAAAATAAACTAGCATACATAAAAGTTTTGGTAATGGTGGTTGGGTTTATAGCTTTAGCCAGTTTTAGCTATAACAGACATAAAAACAGAAATATTAAAGCAGTAGACATTAGTTTTTACCAGGAAAAACAGCTTTTTATACAAAAAACAGCGGTTAATAAATTGTTAATACAAAATGATGAACCTGTTAAGAAAGTGCCTGTAGAACTCTTAGATTTGAATTTGGTAGAAAAACAACTCGAGTCCCATCCTATGATTGAAAATGCAGAGGTTTACATAGACCTTGAAAGTCGCTTGCATGCAGATATCAAACAGCGTGAGCCAATTGCGCGTGCTGTTGGCAATGAAGAATACTACCTGGATTCCAAAGGCAAAATCATGCCCCTTTCTGACTATTACTCTGCCAGAGTACCTATCATTTTGGGTTTACACAAAAAAGATACAGCATCTGTTTTTCAACTGATACAAGAGATTCGCCAGGATTTGTTTTTTAATCAACAAACAACTATGGTAAAATCGCACGCGAAAAATTTGTATAGTCTAAGAATAAGAAGCCATGATTTTGATGTATTTGTTGGGAAAGCAGAAAACTTAAAGCAGAAGTTTATGAATTTTAAAGCCTTTTACGTAAAGGCTAAAAAAGACAGCCTATTAGGCTTATATAAAAGTGTAGACTTACAATACGGCAAACAAGTTGTATGTAAAAAAATTGAATCTTAGGATTATGGAAAAAGAACATATAGCAGTAGGCTTAGATATCGGTACAACCAAAATTGTAGCGATGATTGGTCGTAAGAACGAATTTGGAAAGCTAGAGATTTTAGGCATAGGAAAAACTAAAAGTCTTGGGGTTCACAGAGGTGTAGTTAATAATATTACGCAGACCATACAGTCTATTCAGCTGGCTATAAAAGAAGCAGAGGAAAATTCAGGCAAGGAAGTAAGTGCTGTTACAGTAGGTATCGCAGGGCAACACATCAGAAGTCTTCAGCACAGCGATTATATCACAAGAAAAAATGCAGATGAAGTTATAGATGAGTTAGACATTAATACTTTGTGCGACCAGGTTCATAAGTTGGTGATGCTTCCCGGCGAAGAAATTATTCATGTTTTACCCCAAGAGTATAAAGTTGATGGTCAAGCTGAAATAAAAGAACCAATAGGCATGTATGGTGGCCGCTTAGAAGCCAATTTTCATGTCGTTGTGGGTCAGATTTCTTCAATCAGAAACATTGGGCGCTGCATAAAAAGCGCTGGCTTAGAACTTAATGCAGTGACTTTAGAACCTTTGGCATCTGCTAATGCTGTTCTTAGTCAGGAGGAAAAGGAAGCCGGTGTAGCACTTATTGACATCGGCGGAGGCACTACAGATCTGGCTATTTTTAAAGACGGAATAATACGCCATACAGCAGTGATTCCTTTTGGTGGTAATATCATTACAGAAGACATTAAAGATGGCTGTTCTATTATAGAAAAGCAGGCTGAACTACTTAAAATAAAATTTGGTTCAGCATGGCCAGGTGAAAATAAAGATAATGAAATAGTTTCCATTCCAGGTCTGAGAGGTCGTGAGCCTAAAGAAATTTCGTTGAAAAACCTGGCTAAGATTATTCACTATCGTGCTGTTGAGATCATTGAACAGGTTTTTCTTGAAATCAAAAATTACGGTCACGAAGAAAAGCGTAAAAAATTAATTGCAGGTATTGTACTCACAGGAGGAGGTGCCCAACTTAAACATTTAAAACAACTGGTAGAATACATTACAGGTATGGATACCAGAGTTGGTTATCCTAATGAGCATTTGGCTGGTGACACCAACAAAGACATTGCAAGCCCCATTTACGCAACCGCAGTAGGCCTGGTAATGAACAGTCTTGAAAAACAGGCACAAAAAGAAAAAGAATTTATTGAAGAAAATGCTGAAGAAAATACAACAGTATCAGAAAGAGATTCAAATGAACAGACAAAAGAAGAGCAAAAAGAAACTGAAATCCATAAACCCAGAAAATCGTTTATGGAAAAATTTGTTGATAAACTAAAAGATTTTTTAGACGACGCAGAATAAAGAAAAAAGATATTAAGTAGAAAACCAAACATTATGAGCACAGAAGATATAGACAACATTGCTTTTGACTTACCAAAGAATCAATCGAATGTCATCAAAGTTATTGGTGTTGGCGGCGGCGGATCCAATGCCATCAATCACATGTTCAAACAAGGTATAAAAGGCGTTGATTTTGTGATTTGCAACACCGACGCACAAGCTTTGGAAAACTCCCCTATTCCAACAAAAATACAGTTGGGTGTAAACCTAACAGAAGGTTTAGGCGCAGGAGCTAATCCTGAAATCGGAGAGCAGGCTGCCATAGAGAGTGAAGAAGACATCAAAGATTTGCTCAACAAAAATACCAAAATGGTATTTATCACCGCCGGTATGGGTGGTGGTACCGGAACAGGTGCTGCGCCAGTTATTGCAAGGCATGCCCGCGAAATGGATATACTCACCGTTGGTATCGTTACAATTCCTTTTCAATTTGAAGGAAAAATGAGAAACGACCAGGCACAGGCAGGTGTTGAAAAACTTAGAAAAAATGTAGACTCTCTTATTGTTATAAACAACAATAAACTGAGAGAGGTTTACGGAAATCTGGGTTTTAAAGCAGGTTTTTCTAAAGCAGATGAAGTCTTAGCGACTGCTTCCAGAGGTATAGCCGAAGTGATTACGCATCACTACACACAAAATATTGACCTTAGAGATGCCAAAACAGTACTGAGCAACAGCGGAACAGCCATTATGGGTTCTGCAACTGCATCCGGTACTAACCGCTCAAAATTGGCCATAGAAAAAGCTTTAGATTCTCCACTACTCAATGATAACAAGATTACAGGTGCTCAAAACGTCTTGTTGCTTATCGTTTCTGGCAAGGATGAAATTACGATTGATGAAATTGGAGAAATCAACGACCACATTCAGAATCAGGCTGGAAATTCTGCTAATATAATTATGGGTGTAGGTGAAGATGAAAACCTGGATGATGCTATTTCAGTTACAGTTATTGCAACAGGTTTTAATTCTGAACAACAAGATGAAATCGTGAATACAGAAACAAAGAAAATTATTCACACGCTTGAAGAAGAACAAAAAGCAGAAATCAATCTTACAGAGGAAAAAGAAAGTATTACGCCTTTGGACCTAGAGGAAGATAAAGAAGATCAAAAAATTGTTCATCACCTGGATTTTGATGAGGGTGAAGAATTAAAGAATGAGGAGGAACCAGATGAAAATATACTTATGGATACTACAGATTGTATTCGTGATATACAAGTTGAAGTGGAATATCTAAATACAGAAGATGAAGAATTTGAAATCACAGACAAGACCGAAGACATAGAGCTTGAGGAGCCTACACAAAATCAAAGACTGACATTTGATCTCTTCAGTCAACAAATTGAACCTAAAGTAGCTGAGTCTAAAAATACTCAAAATTATAAAAGCTCGACAAGGTCTGAAAACAGAGTTGTTTTTGACCTTAACGACGACATCAAAGCTATTGAAGTTAATGAGCCTGAAGAGGTTAGACCCGATAATTTGAATCAAGAAAAAAGATATAATCTTGAAGATGATACCGCGCAGATGGATAAGCTTGAAGAGACAAAAGATGATAATCTGAAGTTCGAGACTAAAATAAAGCCACAGGAGGTTCCGGACCATTCTGAAAAATCTTCCGAAGCCGCAGATCCATTGAATGCTTCAATTTCTGAACTCAAAGCCAGAGCGGCAGAAAGAAGAGCTAAAATGAAACAATTTAATTATCGTTTCAGTAATGCACAAAATATTGACGAGATCGAAAAACAACCCGCTTATAAACGCGCCGGGATAGAACTTGAAGACCCTAAAGAAAAGCACGGTAAACTCTCCAGAACAACGCTTCATGAAAATGATAACGAAATCACTTTAAGAAGCAATAATTCTTTTCTGCATGATAATGTAGATTAAGGATTAGGCCGTTGTCATTTGTTTTGGTTAATTTAATAAGTATGTCATAAATTAGGTTGTTAAAAAGATATCGTTGCAGATTGGCGGGCATATCTTTTAAATTTTATTTTTTAAATTACATAAATTTTAATTTTTATGATAAGAAGTTACAGGGATGAAGTTTGGAAAAAAATTGAATTTGATGATAAAATTGCGGAAAATGAAAATTTTAAAATCTCGAACTACGGACGAATAATAAATTGTAAAGGGGCTGAAGAAGTTTTAGTTAAAAAATCGTTTACCAATGGTTATCAAATTCTTGCGCTCAAACAAAAACATAATGGAAAGTCTACAGGCAGATATGTTCATAAACTTGTGGCTCAGCATTTTCTTGAACAAAATGATGGTGTTTTTGTCATACATCTCAATTACGACAAAACAGACAATAGGGTTGAAAATCTAAAGTGGGCTACCAAAAGAGAAAAAGAGCTTCACCAATTTAGTAACCCGATATGGAAAAAAACCCGAAAAGAAAGGATTAATAAAGTCAGTAAATTAAATGAAGGTCGGGTAAAAATTATAAAACGCCAATTAAAGAACAAGAATAATCGCATCAGTATGATTGCCAAACGTTTTGGAGTTTCAGATACACAAATACACCGAATTAAAAGAGGGGAAAATTGGGCTTCTGTGACAATAGATTAATAACTTATTCTACAAAATCTACAACGAAAGTTTAAATTTCAATCCTGTACCATTGAAAATTTTAAAGACTTAATAAACAGATTTTATTGAAAGGTGTTACCCAGCCTAAAAGCTTTAGCCTATTCCCAAAACCGATTAATCCAAAGACCACAGTCAATTTGTTGGGTGTGGAAGTGCCCAAATTCAGCTAATTGTTCACTTGATAGTTCTTCCTGAAGGCGCATAAACAATTTGCGTTCTTCAAACCGGATATGTGTTTTAAGAAGCTTAAATAAATGTGTTATGCTTTCATACGATTTAGGCTGTTGCCTGATCAATTTTTCAATAAGTTTATGGTCCTTTAATGCATGCTTTACGTAAATTTCATCACTATCTAATTTTGGAAACAAATGTATTTCTTCCATTTTAAAGTGTGCTTTTAGATGCGCCTCCCAATACCACTGGATATAGTCATCCATTTCCTGTATTGTGGCTTTTTTAGCTACACCTTTTTGTAATCTCAGTACAAATACTAAACTATCGTGATGCTCTCTGCTCAGGTTTTGAAGGGCTTTGTGACGTTTTAACGGTGGATTGTTCATAGTCTTGTTGATAAGATTAATAAGGACAACGATGTCCTTTTAAAGGCTTTGCTAAATTTGAACTAAAATACAAAGTATGTTTTCAAAAAGTTGTGAATACGCTATAAAAATAATGGCTTTTATTGCATTTAGACAAACTAAATCAGAAGAACTTGTTGGATTAGACGCCATAAGCAAAGCTATTGACTCCCCTAAAGCCTTTACAGCAAAAATTTTACAGCAACTAACCAAATCAAAATTATTAAAAAGTACAAGAGGGCGAACTGGTGGTTTCTTTCTTGAGAATGATAAGCAGATTAGTCTTGCCGATATCGTAAAAGCTGTAGATGGGTCAAAGCTTTTTGAAGGTTGTTTGCTGGGATTTGATAAGTGCCGGGATAATAACCCCTGTGTTCTTCACCACCATCTGGCTAAAAACAGGAAAGGTTTAAAGAATCGACTGGAATCAACAGATATCTTCACCATAGCAAAACGCGTAAACAGCCAAAAAGCCTACTTTAAAGAATAATTTTTTTAACCTTTATAAAGATATTAATATCCTTTTATCCTAATTAATTACTATGAAATTAAATTTTAAACTCAAGCAAGAATTTATTGAAAAATACAAAAATATTACTCCCGATTTTGGTTTTAACGGTCTGGGGCAGCTCACCTATCTCCGCACCTACTCCAGAGTAAAAGACAACGCTGAAAATGAACAATGGTACGAAACCATTAGACGTGTGGTTGAAGGATGCTATTCTCTTCAGAAAGAGCATATCCTTAAAAATGAATTGGGTTGGAACAGCAAAAAAGCCCAAAGATCTGCGCAGGAAATGTACGATCGTATGTTTAGTATGAAGTTCCTGCCTCCCGGCAGAATGCTCTGGGCTCTGGGCACACCTATTATACATGAAAAGAAAGTTGGTCAGGCTTTATTTAACTGTGCTTTTGTATCCACTAAAGATATCGACAAAAATATAGTGCAAGCCATAAAACCATTTACGTTTATGATGGATATGAGTATGGTCGGTGTTGGTGTTGGATTTGATGTTTCCGGAGAACATAAGCTTAAAATTCACAAACCCCTTAAGCAAACCGAAATATACATTATCCCTGATACAAGAGAAGGTTGGGTCAAAAGCCTGGAATTGCTTTTAGCTTCATATTTTGGCCAACATTTTAGCAAGCAGCAAACACATGATATTCGGTTTGATTACTCAAAAATCAGAAAGGCAGGTGAGCCTATCCGTGGTTTTGGCGGAATTTCTTCCGGCCCTCAGCCTTTAAAGCGTCTTCACGTCCAAATAAGAGAGGTATTGGACCGATTGGACTGTAAGAAGATCAGCGTAACCGCAATAACCGACATCATGAACATGATAGGTCAATGTGTAGTCGCCGGCAATGTGAGAAGAACTGCCCAGATTGCTTTAGGAGACGCCCATAATACAGAATACAGAAAGCTTAAAGACTATCAATGGGATAGCCACAAACAGTCTTATATTGGAGAAAATGCACACCGGGCAGCTTATGGCTGGGCTTCAAATAACAGTGTCTTAGTAGACAATAACACCAACTTTGAAGATGTAGCAAAACAAACCGCCATCAATGGTGAACCCGGTTATATTTTTATGGATAACATTCGTGCACACTCCAGAATGTGTGATCCGGCCGATCATAAAGATCATAAAGCTGTGGGTACCAATCCTTGTGGTGAGCAATCCCTTGAAAGTTACGAATTATGCTGTCTGGTTGAAACTTTTCCATCAAGGGCAGAGAGTAAAGAAGACTACCAGAGAACCTTAAAATTTGCCTACTTGGTTGGTAAGACTGCTACGCTTGTCAACACGACCTGGCACGAAACAAATCGTGTCCAAAAACGCAACCGCAGGATAGGAACATCAGTAACCGGTGTAACAAATTTCATTGAAGAATATTCGCTGGAACGCTTTAGAGATTGGTTGGTTACGGGTTACGATGAGCTTCAGCATTGGGATGAAATCTATTCTTCCTGGCTGTGTGTCCCTAAAAGTATAAAGACTACAAGCGTAAAACCCTCTGGAACCGTAAGTTTACTTGCAGGTGTAAACCCTGGATGCCACTATCCTGAATATAAATATTACATCCGTCGAATTAGAATTGCTAAAAATTCTAAGTTGATTCCACAATTAGAAAAAGCCGGCTTACATATAGAAGATGATGTAATGGATACCAGTTCGGTTGTGGTTTCTTTTCCTATCCATAACAAGGGTAAATGCTTAAATGAAGTGAGTATCTGGGAACAAGTGAGTTTAGCAAATTTCCTTCAGCAATATTGGTCGGATAATCAAGTATCCTGCACAGTAACATTTAAGCCAGAAGAAGCAAATCAGATCCAGCCAATTTTAGAATTTTTTAAATATACTTTGAAATCTATTAGTTTCTTACCTAAATTAGAATCAGGGGCTTATGCGCAGATGCCTTACGAAGCCATATCTCATGAGAAGTATAAGCAAATGAAAAATAATATGAAAACAAGCTTTAGTTTACAAGCTCATGAAGATGGTAAAGGTGAAAAATTTTGTAATAATGATACTTGTGTTATGGAATAATTCTCATTTTAAGATGTAATTTTATTTAGAGACACACGCACATAAGGTTATTGAATTGAAACCACAAATGTAAGAATTGAAAATATTCTCGCATTTGTGGCCTTAGGGCTTCAAGACCATCAAAATGAAATCCATTTATTCAGTTTAATTCAAAATGGAATATACTCACTCTATTAAACAACACACTTTGCAGACAATCCACTGAATATCATATCTAAATAACGAAAAACTCAACAAATACAGGCTTTGCAATACATTTAGCTAAGGGCTTCACATTCAAAAACCCTTAAAATTTTATTTATATTTAGTCCAAATAAGCTTTGTTATTTAGAATCATTCCATATATTTGTCCGAAATCTAAAACTAAAAATATATTCAAATGACGATTTCAAGACATTTAAAATTAACGATTTTATCTGGAATTATGGGGTTAAGTGCAATATCATGCTCAGATGATGACAACGATATGCAAACACTTGACATTCCTCAAAATTATGAATCTGCAAATTACGATGCTAATGTTGCAACAGAAGATTTGGTTGTGAGTGAGTTAGGCACACTAACTACAGTTTTAAACGATGCCGAAGCCTTTGCACCAAATGCAGGAATTTCATTTATAAACTACCCGACGACATTGGTTTCTATAACGGAGTCCAATTATAATGTCCTCATTGAAGGTTGGCTGCCGGAGTTGGTCAATGCCGCAAACTCTCCTGATGGATTTATCAATCCAGGTTTAGGCAATACGCCTGACGGTAGCAATCAAGGTGGTCTTTTAGGTACGAGACTATTGGACGAATACGGTTTAGAGTTGGAACAAATGGTAGAAAAAGGCTCGTTTGGTTCTGCCTTGTATAATCATGCGATTACTGTGGTTAACGGTATCAAGTCCGGTGCTGAAGGCTTTACAGACAGCGGTGCCATCGACAGACTTGTAGAAATTCACGGTGCTCAACCAAGTTTTGATGTGTCTGATGTTACAGCTGCAGCAACTTATTCCAGAAGACGTTCTAACCTTTCTGCGCAGACCGGCTTCTTCTTCGATATCAAAAACAATCTCATTACGGCAAAAGCTGCAATGGAAGCTGGCCCTGAGTTCGATGCACAAAGAGACGAAGCCCTGGATGCCTTTTTATTAAACTGGGAAAAATCTAATTTTGCAACGGTCATTTTTTATTGTAAATCTACGATAGATCAACTCAATGCGGCATTTCAGCTTCCTGATGGTGAAGACAAAGACATTGCCCTTGGTAATGCTATGCACGCTTACGCAGAAGGTGTTGCTTTTACGCACGGTTTTAAAAGATTACAGTCCAAACAAATTTCAGATGCTGAAATTGATTTTATACTGAATGAATTAAAAGCACCTGAAGGGCAAAATCCCGAAAGTTATGCTTTCTTAAATGACAATAGTCTTTTACAAAACCTTGATGGACTTATAGATTACATTCAAGACATCTACGACTTTAGCGACGCGGAAGTTGAAAGTTTTTATGAAAATAATAATCCGTAAATACCTTAAAGAGAACTTGTGCTTTAACATAAGTTCTCTTTTTTAATTAATCCGAAAATATGAAAATTAACAAGCTATTTTTACCATTCATTTTATTTCTGGTTGTGGCATGCTTCACTGCATGTTCTTCTGATGATTCGGGTAATGATAATACCAATAATAATAACTTCGATAGAAGTTTGATGCTGGTCAACTGGGCTGACAATATTATCATTCCTTCTTATCAAAACTTCGTCCAAAAAACCAACTCGCTAAAACAGGCCACCGATGCATTTACTACTCAAAGCACATCAGAAAATTTAAGTGCTTTGAGAGAAGCCTGGGAAAGTGCTTATCTCTCCTGGCAGAATGTCGCTATGTTTGATATCGGTCCTGCTATGGGCATGAATTTAAGAGCATTCGTCAACACCTACCCTACCAATACATCAAATATTGACAGCTATATTGATTCTGGAAATTATAACCTTAATGATATCAACCTCAACGATGAGCAAGGTTTTCCGGCTTTAGATTATTTGTTGTTTGGGCTTGCAGAAACTGATACCCAAATCATTGATTTCTATGATAATGATTTTGACGGCCAAAAATACAGACAATATCTGAGTGATATTGTAAACAGGATTGATAACCTCGCCATAGAAGTGTTGAATAACTGGCAAAGCAATTACAGAGAGGTTTTTATTCAAAATGATGGCTCATCTGCAAACAGTTCGACCAATCGAATGGCCAATGCATTTATGGAATTCTACGAAGTGCGATTGAGAAACGGAAAAATTGGTTTTCCAGCAGGTGTGTTTTCAGGAGGAACGCCAGACCCGTCTTTAGTTGAAGCATTCTATAAAAGAGATTTTTCTAAACATTTAAGTTTAGAAGCCTTACAAGCCCATCAAAATTTCTTTAATGGTAATGCAGTAAATACCAGTGCATCATCAGAAAGCTTTGCCACTTATCTTGATTTTTTAAATACCATAAAGGAAGGTGAAAACCTCAGTGCATTAATCAATACACAATACAATTCAACCAGAAATGTGATCAACAGCTTAGACGATAATTTTTATCAGCAGATCAATACTAATAATGCCGAGATGCTGGAAGCCTTCGAAAGTCTGCAGGACAATGTGGTCTATTTAAAGTCTGATATGTTTTCAGCCTTGAGCATTACCTTAGATTTTGAAAGTGGCGATGGCGATTAAGCTGATATGCAACAACTCTTTAAATACTTAAAAACACCTGTAAAAACAGCACCTCTTGCTGTTTTTAGGCTTTTTTTTGGCGGCCTGATGATGTTTTCTGTCATCAGGTTTGTCTCTCAGGGCTGGGTGGAAAAATATTACGTAGAAGCCCAGTTCCACTTTAAATATTTTGGTTTTGAGTTTATAGAGTCCTGGGGAGAATACACTTATATCCTGTATGGCATAGCCTTTGTTTCGGCACTTGGGATACTTTTGGGCTACAAGTACAGACTTTCAGCCTTATTGTTTTTTCTGAGCTTTACCTACTGCGAGCTCATTGACAAGACCTATTATTTGAACCACTACTATTTTGTAAGCATCGTGAGCTTTCTCATGATTTTTTTGCCGGCTCATGCTTACTTTTCTATAGATGCCCGTCAAAACAAAAAAAAAGCCTTTACCAAAATTCCCCGCTACAACATACTGGTGCCTCAGTTTATGCTGAGCATTGTTTACTTTTATGCCGGTTTGGCCAAAATAAATTCTGAATGGTTACTCGAGGCTATGCCACTAAAAATCTGGCTGCCCTCCCGATATGATTTACCGGTATTAGGTGATCTATTTCAATTGGAATGGATGCATTATGTGATGAGCTGGAGCGGCATGTTGTACGATTTAAGCATCCCTTTTTTGCTGTTTTATAAACCAACGCGAAAGTTTGCGTTCCTTATGGTAGTTGTCTTTCATGTTTTGACGAGGGTTTTGTTCCCCATCGGTATTTTTCCGTATGTTATGATTTTCTCTACATTGATATTTTTTGATGCTTCTTTTCACGAGAAAATCATAGGACTTATTCGAAAGGTCTTTAACATCAAATGGAAACAGCCTTTAGCTGTGAAGCGCTGGAAGCCAACAATTTCAAATCGTATGCTGGCAGCATTTTTTGTTGTGTTTTTTGGTTTTCAGATGGTTTTTCCGTTCAGATATATACTATATCCGGATGAATTATTCTGGACAGAAGAAGGCTACAGGTATTCCTGGCGGGTCATGTTGATGGAAAAGGGCGGTTACGCTCAGTTTAAAGTCGTCAATCCTGAAACTGGAAAATGGTTTTATGTTGAAAACCACCAATTTTTGAGTGAATACCAACAAAAACAAATGCAGATTCAACCTGACTTTATCTTAGAGTTTGCCCATTTTTTGGAGGAACACTACCAACAACAAGGTATTGAGGATCCTGAAATTTATGTAGACAGTTTTATCGCCTTAAACGGCAGACTGAGTAAACGTTACATCAATCCGGAGATTGACCTGACCACAATTGAAGATACCTGGTCTCACAAGGACTGGATTTTACCTTTTAATGAAACAATTTATGGATTTTAAACAAGGCGTCTTTATCATTTTATGTCTGATGTCAATGAGTATGCAGGCACAGTTTTCCTTAACAGGGAAAGTAGTGAGTGAAGACACTCAAGAGCCTTTAGGAAGTATTCAGGTTTGGGACAAAGCTTCCGGACAAAGTACTTTCACCGATATTGAAGGCTACTTCAGCTTTGACAACCTGTCACAGGGAAAACATACATTGATTTTTCTGATTGATAATTATTCCTACGAAGAACAGGGGATAAACCTACAAACTAATATTGAAAGGACCTTTAGACTGAAACAATCTGTAAACCTTTCTGAGGTCGTCATTCAGGCTAAAAAACGTGAGCTTTTTGACTTGAGGCGACTACAGGATGTTGAAGACCTGCAGATCAATGCCGGTAAGAAAACTGAAGTTGTTTTAGTAGAACAAATGGTGGGCAACAAATCAAATTCCAACGCCCGGCAGGTCTACGCACAGGTAGCCGGACTGAACATTTATGAAAGTACAAACTGCGGATTACAACTCTCCATTGGTGGTCGTGGTCTGGATCCTAACCGGACATCAAATTTTAACACCAGACAAAACGGCTACGACATCAGCGCTGATGTACTGGGCTATCCTGAAAGCTATTACACGCCACCTGCTGAAGCTTTGGAACAGATCCAGATTATAAGAGGAGCAGCCTCTTTGCAATACGGAACACAGTTTGGCGGACTGATCAACTTTAAACTGAGATCCCCATCGAATAAGGCTTTGGAAATCGTGAGTCGACAGTCTTTTGATTCTAATTGTGGGTATTCGACGTTCAATAGCTTCAGTGGAACCAAAGGCAAATTCAGCCATTACACTTATGTGAACTATAAAAATAACCTCAATCAGGCACCAAGAGACAATATGAGTCTTGAAGCCATCAACGCCTTTACCAGTCTAAATTATGCGTTCAACAAAAATACCAAAGTCAATCTGGAATACACCCATTTGAGTTATCTGGCACAGCAAGCCGGCGGATTGACTGATGCACAATTTTATGATGATCCTACATTCAGTAATCGTACTCGGAACTGGTTTAGGGTCGACTGGAATTTGCTGACAGCAAAATTTAACCACAAAATTTCTAAACGCAGTAAAATAAGCCTGATTGCCTGGGGCATGAATTCCTCCAGAGATGCCATTGGTTTTAGAACCGATCGTGTTTCTCAAGCCGATGATCTCGATGAGCCCAGAGATCTGGAACGTGGTGAATTTATCAATTGGGGCGCAGAATTTAGATACCTCACCACTTATCAATTAGGCGGAACTGTCAATTCTACTTTACTCCTGGGCAGTAAATACTACCAGTCTGCAAACGCGCAAAGACAAGGTCCGGGTACCCGTGATGCTGATGCGAATTTTAATTTTGTAGATTATCCGGTTTCTGAACTCCCTACAGAACTTCGGCAGTCTGATTTTGATTTTCCAAACCTGAACATAGCTGTTTTTGGTGAGAATATTTTTTATCTCAACGACAAATTATCGGTTACACCGGGATTTAGACTGGAATATATCAAAACTGAAGCAGAAGGTACATTTCGTTCGGTAAATAGGGATTTGGCCGGCAATGCTTTACAGGACTCTACTTTTGTAGATCAGCGTTCCCGCGAACGGATGATCTTGCTGGGCGGTGTTGGAGTGAGCTACAAACCCAAAGCATTTGCTGAGGTTTACGGGAATATTTCCAGAAATTACCGATCAGTAACCTTCAATGATATCCGTATCATCAATCCTTCTTTTCAGGTCGATCCAAACATTCAGGACGAAGATGGTTTTACAGCAGACCTTGGCTTTAGAGGACGTTATAAAAATATTTTGTCGTACGATGCCAATGTCTTTGGTTTATGGTATAATGGTATCATTTCAGAAGTTCAAAAATTAGGTACGCGCATCAATGCGTTTGGAGAAGAAGTGCCAGCCGGCAGAGTGGTCCGTTTTAGAGGAAATATAGGTAACGCACTGATCTACGGTTTAGAAAGTCTGGTGGATTGGAATATACAGGAAAGCTTTTTTAAAGAGCAACAAGAACTCAGATTGAATTATTATGTGAATTTAGCAGTGACCAATTCAGAGTTTACGCAATCTGATGAACCAGGCGTTGAAGGAAATGAACTGCCATTCGTGCCCAATATTAACCTGAGAACAGGTCTGAAAGCCGGCTATCGAAACCTATTGCTGGATTTGCAATATTCTTATTTATCCGAACAATTTACCGATGCCACCAACGCGCCTCAGGATTTAAATGACAACCAAAGTGGTATCATCGGCACCATTCCGTCTTATGGTGTTTTTGACCTGTCTGTGGCCTACCGCTACCGCAAATGGACCCTGGAAACCGGCATAAACAACATGCTGAATGAAATCTACTTTACACAGCGGGCTACAGGTTATCCGGGACCGGGAATTATTCCGGCCTTGCCCCGAAGTTATTATGTTACTTTGGAGTTTAAGATTTAGAATTTGTACCTAATTTTTTTTCATAACTTTTTTGTGACTTTAGTTACATTGTAATAGAGACTTAAATTCTATTTTTGCAGGTCGTGAAAAAGCAATATTACATATCCTTATTCCTTGCCCTTACCATTAGCTTATTTAGCTTAAAATCGTTTTTGGTCATGAGTTATTATATTGCATTTACCGATTCATTTATTGAAAATTATTGTATCAATACAGATAAACCTGAATTAAATTGTGATGGAAAGTGTTATCTTTCAAAGCTTTTAGAGAAAGATTCTACAGAAAATGATGATCAGGAAAGAATGATGCTGATTTCATCTGTTGAATTAGTGTTTTGTTTTCAACAAACAAAGACTGACATTTCTGAATTAAATTTCACAACGCATTCAAAGCCTATCGACCATATCAATCAACTTTACACTTTTGACTTTTTAGAAAAGCATATGAAACCGCCAATAGACTTGATTTAACATACCAATTAAGGACTGAGGCGTTCTTCAGTTGTAAAAATCAATGATAGAACTTCAATCTTCATTACTTGATGTTAATATTCAAGTTTTAAACTTAGTTTGAGATTAAAATTTAAATGTCTATTTAGTATCTATTGGAAACATTCTATTGATTTGATAGGACACCCTATGATTTAAAATTTTTTTTGACTTCTACACTGAGCTCAGTCGATTCATTTAAAATCAAGTTCAACTTATTAAAAAATCACAATGAAATCAATATTTCTGGCTCTATGTGTGAGCCTATGTTTTGGTGTTTTGCACAGCCAAACCAAAACTCTAAATGTAATAGACAAAGACTCGGGAGAACCAATCTCTAACGTCTTTGCTAAAAATATATCAACAGAAAATATCATTTATTCTCAGGATCAAAAACTGGTGCTGAACATTGGCGAAACTTACCTTATTCAAAAAATGGGGTATAAAAGTCTGGAATTAGAAATCTCAGACAACACCAAACAACGCATCGCCCTTAAAGCCATACCGATTGAATTAGGTCAAGTCCTCGTCAGCGGTTCGTTTTTCAATGACCCGGCGATGAGTAAAAGTACACCGAATCTGGCTAAAAATGTGGTTCAACCCAAAAATATCGCCGACCTGTTCAACAATATGGAAGGCTTTGGGATGATAAAACGAGGAAACTATGCCATAGACCCGAGTTTTAGAGCTTCGCAATACGAGCAATTGAACATACAGTATGATGGTGGCACACGAGTCATGCATGCCTGCCCCAATCGGATGGACCCCATCACCACACATGTGATCCCCGAAGACATTGAACGGATAGAAGTCATCAGAGGGCCTTTTTCAGTAAGATACGGACCAACTTTTGGCGGTATCATCAACTTTGTGTCTCAAAAACCCGAATTTGACGACTATGGTTTTTCCGGGACAGTATCCTCTGGTTTTGAAAGTAACGGTAACAACTCCGTCAGCCTTGCTCAGTTGCAATATGCCAGTAAAAAGTTTGATGTTGTTGGCACATACGCTTATCGCGATTACGGTAATTATGAAGATGGCAATGGTCGTGAAATCCCTTCTTCATTTCGGAGTATTGATTATGACCTAAGACTGGGCTATAATTTTTCAATAGATGAACGCCTCAAACTGCACTGGCGACAATCCTTCGGCCGGGATGTGTTACATGCTTCTTTACCGATGGACTCCGATTTTGATGATTCTAGTGTCTTTTCATTAGACTACCATAAGAAAAATATGGGCGGCACTTTAGAGCAAATCAAAGCTAAAGTCTATTATTCTTATGTTGAACACTTAATGAGTAACACGAGAAGAGCAAATTTTGCCACCGTTGAAGCGATGTCTCCGGTGGAAGCTATAACAGCAGGCGGGAAAATAGAAGCGAAATTGGACTTTGGAAACAAATGGACGACTTATACCGGAATTGATGCTTTTTTGATTGCCAGAGATGGGATTCGAAACCGATTGGTAAAGCAAAGCATGATGGGCATGCCTCTTGATCCACCAATGGCATTTGTAGATAAAATCTGGCAGGACAGTTACATCAACGATTTTGGACTTTTTGCAGAAACCCATTATCAATGGAATGAAAGTACATCCCTTAATTTTGGTATACGTTACGACCTGGTCGTTTCAGATATTCAAGACCCGGAAGAGGATTTCTTAGCCTACTATCCTAATCTCGATTAAAGAACGGAACACAATTTAAGCGCCAATGTGTCTTTAAAAAAGCGACTAGAAAATCAGGATGTTATTGAAATTGCCATAGGTCGTGGAGTACGGTTTGCCAATATGATAGAGCGTGCCATCAACCACTTTCAAGTCGGTCAGGATCCATTTGAATATGTAGGCAACCCTAATCTGGATGCTGAAGTCAATCATCAGGTTGAAGTAGCTTACCGCGGTAATTTAGACGTTGACGGTCAAATTTCAAAACTCGATTATTTTGCTTCTGCTTATTATTCGATGTTTGAAAATTATATTGTCGGAGTAATCGATCCTACAAAGGACAGGAAGTTTATGCCTAACCAGGAACCCTTAAATCCAAAAGTGTTCAGAAATTTAGACAAAGCTTACAAAACGGGTTTTGAAGCCGGGTTTGGTGTAAATTTTTCAAACCACTTTAGATTTGGCACAGAAGTGTCTTACGTCTATACCCGAAATGAAGATTTAGGGGAAAGCCTGCCGCTTACCTCGCCTTTGAGAAGCAATTTTCAGTTGACTTATGAAAACCAAAAGCTTTATGCGGGACTCTTTTACACACTCGTTGCCAAACAGAGACAACTGGCTGAAAGTTTTGGTGAAACTCAATCAACGCCGGGTTACGCACTTTTTGATATTAAAGCCAACTACAAGTTGTTTGACAACCTGAATATTGGTGTGGCGGTCATCAATGTATTTGATGAATTTTATTTTGACCACTTAAACTTTGCTTTTAGAAACCAGGGTGCAAACGGGCTATCTGGCATAGAAAGACTTACAGATCCAGGTCTAAATGTCAGTGTTTTTGTGAAGTATAGGTTTTGAAGTGTTATTGAATAGATAGTTTTTATTTCAATCCAGGGGGCATGAACCCTTGGATTGAAATAAAAATATATATTTTTACGTTATTATGAACACTATGAAAATAATTACAATAATTATCGCACTCTTGTCTTTCGGCATCTCTTCGGTTTACAGCCAGAAAATAAACTGGATAAGTATAGAAGAAGCTCAGGAGCTCATCAAAAAAGAACCAAAGAAAATCATGATAGACATGTACACCGTTTGGTGTGGTCCTTGTAAAATGCTTGATCGTAATACTTTTGGCAATCCAGATGTTGCGGAATATATCAATAAGCATTTTTATGCTGTAAAATTTAATGCAGAAGGTAACGCTAAAGTTAAGTTTAAAGGTGCAACATATTCTAACCCCAACTACGACCCATCAAAAGCCAACAGAAGAAACGCGCAGCATGAATTTGCCAGAAACCTTAATGTGAGAGCTTATCCAACTGTCATATTTTTAGATGAATATCTAAACCTTATTGCTCCTATAAGAGGTTATTTAAAACCAAAACAAATTGAAGTTTACCTTAAACTATTTCACACGGATGCTTACAAAGACGTAAATAATAAAGAAGACTGGACAAAGTACCAGCAGGATTTTGTGCACAAATTTGAAGGTTGAGCTTTTTGAAACAACTTATGACTTCGCTTTTTGCTTTATCAATTGCTTTAAATGCATTTTTATCAGGCTGCGGTAATACTTTCTTAGCTTTATTTCAACTTTATTATCAGTAATTTCTTCACTTATATCCATGCTGTTTATCCAAATTTTTGTCTTTTTATTTGATATTTCTTCCAAAGCAAATTGAAAGTTTGTTATAGTATCATTTCCCATCACAATTTCATCAATTTTATAGTAAACATTTTTTTCAAGGCTGTCTTTAAAATAATTTTCTGAATAATAATTCCCGACAATTGATTTGTCTATAGTGACACTATAATCATATTCCTTTAATAATTCTAAAATTTCTAATTTATTCAACTTTAAAACTTTTGTGCATCTAAAGCAATTCAATTCACCATTAGAAAACGAATATTTATAGTAATAAGGTGGAGATGTAGCCATAAAAATCAAAATCACAGGTAAAATCAAAAATATAGGCTTAAGATTAAACTCTAACCATAACCCTTTGAATTCATTTATTCTTTTTATAAAAACAAATGAAAGAGGAAGGCTAAATAAAGCCAATAAGTCAGAGTAATCTACGACTCTGGTTGTTTCAATAAGAGCTATTTGATTATAAGCATCTATAAGTGGCTGTGAATAGGGTGATTTCCAAAATATGAAGGATACACCTGTTAAGATCACATTGGTTTTTATTTTATCGGTAAATAAAAAGCTAAGGAACATAGGGAAAACAAAAAGACCGACAAAATCAGATAATTTACCTGTAAACCAACCAGAAAACTGGAGTTTTAGATAATGATCATTAATCAGAAGTATAAAAATTCCTATAAAGAAAACAACATTCTGGATGTAATATTTTCTTTTTGAGTCTGGCATAAACCAATTGAGATGATTGAAATGCTAAGGTACAATGACCTTTCGGGTTTCCTGAAAATCAGAATGTTTCAATTTGACTAAATAAATTCCTGAAGACCAGTTTTCAACTGAAATTTTATGCAGACTACTTAACACATTTTGAGCGTAAATTTGTTTCCCAAAAATATTAAAGACCTCTATATTAAACTTGTTCAAGCCTTTGGTTTTGATGTTCAAATATTCTCCGGTGACAGGGTTTGGAAAAACCTGAATTTCAATAGACTTAAATTCTGTATTACTAAAGTTTTCATCCCAAATGGCTAAGGCCCAGGAAGGATTATCAATAAACGGATTTCTGTTGTTTTGATGCAGGAAACCATTATTATTTCTATCTAATTCTTCAGGAGAAACGGGATCATTCACATGCCAGTCTAAAAGCAAATCAATATACCAGTCATCGTAAAACTGACTGCTGTCTGCATTTAGGACATTAGCATTAGGATCATCCCATCCGCCTGTATTGACCTGATCCTCATATCTTGTTGCAAAGTAAAATAATCCTCTGGCAATATCTCCTTTAAATTCATCCAGGGGCTCAAACACAGTTCCGTTATATCCCGGAAATACGTTTGGGCCTCGTTTACTGCCATTTAAAGTAGTCAAATTTGGATTATTGACCTCCCCAAAGGGAAAGTTACTCCGATACCCATTGACCTGACCATCGGTTGGAAATACGTAGTGGATATCTCCTCTCATCGGCATTTGCTGATTAAAAAATGATTGAGGCAATAAATGCTCTTTGTTGTAGCACACCCCTTCGCCATTATAATTTCCGCATTCATCAGCAACCATAACGTGGTTGTAAGGATCTGCACCATCTGGATTTTCTGAATAAATATCAAGCAGGAATCCATCGTTATCATAATCGTTATAACTATCGATAAAACCTGAATTAGGCATCGGATAAGCCAGATCTAAATCTGAATAAGGCTGTGGATTATGCGCCGGCTGACCGTTGCTGTCGTCTATATCGTCAATAATTATTTTTAAAGCTGTTTTCAACTGAAAGCCCGTCAAGCCCTGCGCATTGTTATAGTAACCTTGTGGCGCTTGTGCAAAGCCTGCTGTACATAATAAAATAAATACTATTGTAAAAATTCCTTTCATAAATCGTTTTAATGCGTTTACAAAGATTGTAAAAATATCTGGGTTTGATCTAATAACTATATTATCAAATATTATTCCCTTTTTAATTTAGCCATATAAAATCCATCCTGACCTGTTTGATGAGTAAATATTGGCTTATCTAAAACCAGTCTGAAATAACTTCCAGCTTCAGATTCCAGAAACTCATCGACCTGGGCTCTGTTTTCGGAGGGCAAAATAGAACAAGTGGCATAAACTAAAGTTCCGCCAGGTTTGAGCAGTTTTGAATAGTCCTGTAAAATCTGCTGTTGGGTTTGTTTGATATTGTTTACAAAATCATGTGTGAGTTTCCATTTCGCATCAGGATTTCTTCTTAAAACACCAAGACCACTGCAAGGCGCATCAATAAGGACAGCATCTGCAGAAGCCTTCAATTTTTTGATGACCTTATTGTTTTCAATATGTCGGGTTTCTAAATTAAATGCTTTTGCCCTTTTGGCTCTTCGTTTGAGTTCTACAAGTTTCTTTTTATAAATATCAAGCGCTATAATTTGTCCTTTATTATCCATCAGCGAAGCCATGTGAAGACTTTTTCCGCCAGCACCTGCGCAGGTATCTATCACCCTCATTCCGGGTTTTGGAGCCAATAGTTCTGTGACCATCTGTGAAGAGGTATCCTGTACTTCAAACCAGCCTTTTTTAAAAGTTTCGGTCTTAAAGACATCTGCGCGTTCATGCAGTTCAATACCATCTGATATGTCTTTGACAGGCCTGGCAATGATGCCTTCTTCATCAAGACTTTTAATGAGTTTTTTGCGATCGGTAAGCAGTCTGTTTGCACGTAAAATAACCGGAGCGGTATCGTTTTGAGCGTAAATTTCCGGCTCCCATAATTCGCCAAGCTCGCTATGGCCCAGTTTGTCTAACCAATCCGGTATTGAGGCTTTGAACTTTCTGATTTTAGAGAGTTCGTCAAATTTGCCTTTGATTCTTCGTGTTGGGGTATTGTGAAATTGCGGCCAATCCGGCAATTTTATACCTTTTAAGGTAGCCCAAACTGCAAACATCCTGAACAAATCCTCCTGTTTGTAGGGTTGATGAGCATCACCGATCTCTGCATATAATCTTTGCCAGCGCACAATGTCGTAAACCGTTTCTGCAATAAATCCTCTGTCGTGAGAACCCCAGCGTTTATCTTTTTTTAAAGTTCTACGCAATTGTTTGTCTGCATATTCTCCTTTATTGAAAATAAGCTGAAGACAATCAACAACGGCAAAAACCAAATTTCTGTGTAAGCGCATAATCTATTTTGATTTGCAAAAGTAGGCAATCGATTCGGGTAGTGAAAATTTGTAAGTAAATTAAAGAGCGTAGAAACCTCTTTGAACACTAATCAATTTTATTTCAATCAAAATAAAAACTTACTTTTATTTACTCGCCTGATACTGTTTAAGCAATTCTTTATTAAAATCGTAATCAGCTTTTTTGAGTTGCATGACTTTTTTTGGAGAGATGACTGTGAGTAGTTCGTTGATAAAGTCTTCTCTATATTGTAAACGCATTTTTTTGTAATTCCTGTAATCTTTTAGAAGTTTTTCAGCTTCCTCTTCTGATAAATTATCGATGTTTTTGAGACCTTTTTTTACAGGCTCCCAAACATTCTTTTTTAAACTGTCGTACTGTTTGTGGTGCTTATTGTAAATAGGCCAAAAAGCCTGAGCTTCAGCTGAAGTGAGATCTAATCTTTCTGTTATGAATGCAATCTTATAGGAGTTGACATCATTTTCGTTTATTTTTTGCGCAAATAAACTTACAGAAAAAAACAAGCTGTAAATTAGAATAAAAGTCTTCATAATTTATGTATTAATAGTCCATAAGCTGTTCCAGTGAACTGTCGTCTAAATCTTCGATTATTGTATTGTCCTTTATATTATCTTTATTAAAATTAAAATTAACATTCTCTTCTTCTACATACAAATCATCTTCCATCATCATTTCATATTCCAGGTAATTTTCAATATCCGAATGGTCTAATTTACTAAAATTTAATGAGGTTTCTTGTTTTGTTTGTATTAATCCTACAAGAAGAGTGCCAAGTATAGCCAACAAACTAGCGGCTACAGCTATAGTCTTATAAGTTTCATTTAGCTTTCTAACTTTTACCGGTTTTGGTGTTTCAACCTTAAAATCTTCAAAATAAGCATCAGGCACAACAAAACCGGACTTATTTTGAGTCATATCGATGCTTTCAGTTTTCACCTTAAAATTCTCAAAATAAGACCTGGGAACTTTAAATCCTGTAGACTTTGATATGTGTTTTGAATCTTTCATTTGTAATTTAGACTACTGATTTTCAAAATAGTTTAATTAGACTTTAAGTATTCTTCTACTTTCTTAGAAGCGTGATGATAGTTAGATTTTAATGCTCCTTCGGTGGTATCAAGCAACTCTGCCATATCCTGATATTTCATTTCTTCAAAATACCTCAACTGAAATACTTCTTTTTGTTTTTCTGGTAAAGTATTTATGGCTTTTTGAAGTTTGAGCTTTATTTCGTCTCCTTCAAAATACACATCGCTTTCAAGATTATTAACAATGTGGTCGTGTAATTCTTCGCTACTTATTTTTAATCTTTTAGATCGTTTTTTTAAAAAAGTATAGGATTCATTTCTGGCTATTCTGTACATCCAGGAATACAAACGGCTGTCACCTTTAAATTTACTGATGTTTTTATAGATTTTTATAAAGGTGTTTTGCAACACGTCATCTGTATCCTGATGATTTTTAAGCAAGTAGCGTATATGCCAATACAATCTTTCTTTATAACAATCTACCAGCTCCTGAAAAGCAGAATCTGCATGTCTTTCTGAGCAGAGTCTGGAGATTAAATCCTTTTCTTCTTTTAAATCCATAGACTACTCAAATGATTGCATATCTACAAGTTTTTTATACATCCCATTTTTAGCAATTAGCTCTGCATGTTTGCCTTGCTCAACGATCTCACCCTCTTGCATTACAACGATTTCATCTGCGTTTTGAATGGTTGAAAGCCTGTGTGCAATGACTACAGATGTGCGATTTCTCATCATATTCTCTAAAGCTTCCTGTACCAACTTTTCACTTTCTGTATCTAGAGCCGATGTTGCTTCATCCAGGATCATGATTGGTGGATTCTTTAGTACTGCTCTGGCTATCGACAAGCGTTGTTTTTGTCCACCACTTAACTTGTTTCCACTATCGCCAATATTGGTCTGCAGACCTTTTGGTAAATTCATCACGAAATCATAAGCATTGGCGACTTTCAAGGCATTCTCAATCTCTTCCATTGATGCATCGGGCTTACCGATTTTCAAATTCTCTTCAACAGAATTATTGAATAAAATCGAGTCCTGAGTGACCAATCCCATTAAATTTCTCAGTGAGCTTTGCTTAATTTCCTTAATATTTATGCCATCAATTTTTATTTCGCCTTTTTCTATATCATAAAAACGCGTAATCAGGTTTGCAATAGTAGATTTACCACTTCCGGACTGTCCTACCAAAGCCAGTGTTTTGCCTTTTAATAGTTTTGCGGTGAAGTTTTTCAAAACATAATCATCCTCATATTTAAAATAAAGATTTTCAATACTAATGCTTTCGTTGAAGTCTTGTTTATCTATGGCATCCGGACGATCCTGAATATTGTTTTCTGTTTCCAGGATTTGAAGGACCCTTTCTGCAGCTGCGTCACCTTTTTTGACGTTATAAAAAGCCTTGGAAATCGCTTTAGCAGGTGTTAAAATATTATAGGCTAAAGTCATGAAGCCGATAAATGTAGCCGGTTCTAAGCTACCTTCCACTTTTACCATATTACCGCCATACCACAATAAAACGGCAATAACTGCAATGCCCAAAAATTCAGAGGCTGGTGAGGCAAGATTTTGCCTGTTAGTCAAATTGTTTGAAAAATTGAAGAAACGCAAAGTAGAATTTGAAAAAATCCTATTAAACGTATTTTCTGCATTAAATCCCTTTATAATTTTTAAACCTCCTAGCGTTTCTTCTAAAATAGATAGAAAATAACCTTGTTCATTTTGAACGCGGTCAGATTTTTTCTTCAAAGATTTGCCAATAATTGATATGATAAATCCAGAAACCGGAATAAAAACAAATACAAAAAGCGTAAGTTTTGGACTTAAAAAAAGCATTGCACCTATTGTAAACAATATAGTTAAAGGATCTCGAATAATGAGTTCTAAAATAGATAAAAATGAATGTTGAATTTCCAGGACATCAGTACTTATTCTAGCAATCGTGTCACCTTTTCTCTTTTCAGAATAGTAAGATAATGGTAAATCTATTGATTTTTTATACAATGCATTACGCAAATCTTTCAGAACACCATTTCTCAAAAAAGTAATGAAGTATAGGGCTAAGTAATTAGATATATTCTTTAACAAGAAAAATATCAAAACGAGGCCTATAACAATCAGCAGTGCTTTAGAATCATCATTTCCTGCAATATCCTGAATATAATACGCCAGACTATCAAAAGCAAAATCTTTAAGTTCTGAAAAATTTGTATAAACAGGTTTTTCAGTTATCGGTTCTCTATTTTCTTTAAATAAAACATCTAACATTGGTATTAAAGAAATAAAGGACAAAGTACCAAATAAGGCGTAAAATATATTCGAGATGATATTTCCTACGGCGTACATCTTGTAAGGCCTGGCAAACCGAATAATTTTTTTAAAATATTTCATGCATTTACTTCAGATCCTGAAACAGGAAAATTTGGGCAAAGATACATTTAATTCGTATAAGCCACTTAAAGCTTTATGATGATGTTAAAATTTGCAACTCTTCTCAAATATTGAAGGCTTTTTTAGGTTTTTAGAAAGGCTTTAAAAATATTCTCAAAATTTATTATTTTTATGCATGCCAGAGAAAGAAAACTATAACTCTATAAAATCCTGGTCTGAAGACGACAGGCCTCGTGAAAAATTGCTGTTAAAGGGTAAAACAGCGCTAAGTGACGCCGAACTTTTGGCCATACTAATTGGATCAGGAAGCAGAAACGAGAGTGCTGTGGATCTGTGTAAACGTATATTGAACGACAAGGACCACCAATTGAAATTATTGAGCAGGATGAGCGTAGAGGAGCTCATGATGTATAAAGGGATTGGAGAAGCCAAAGCCATAAGCATCGTAGCCGCTTTGGAATTAGGCAAAAGACACGGTATAGCAGATATGCCAATTTTCCCAAAAATCACTTCCAGCCACGATGCTTACCGCGTCCTAAAAAACACTTATACAGATTTAGAACACGAAGAATTTTGGATATTGATGTTAGACAACTCTAACAAGGTCATAAACAAGCATCAAATTAGTAAAGGCGGGATAACAAGCACCATTGTAGACAGCAGGCTGATTTTTAAAAAAGCTTTACTTAACGGTGCTGTAGCAATAATATTATCACATAACCACCCTTCAGGAACCTTAAAGCCCAGTCAGGTAGATATTAAACTAACTGAAAAAATAAAAAAAGCCTCAGAAATAATAGACATTAAGTTGCTAGATCATATTATAGTTACGGAGAATTCTTATTTTAGCTTCGCTGATGAACAGCTTCTTTAGTGTATGGAAATTTTAATTTACGTTCCAAAAATTACGCCGCGTATCAATTATACGTTCAGACAGCTATGTGTAAGAATTTTAGGCTTTGATATACGCTTTACAAATAAGATAGAAACCTTTATAGGTCATAAGGGAATTAAATTTTCTTATGCTAACCAAAGGTTAGGCAATGAGGTCTACATACAGTCTTTTGGACTACTGGAAGAACAAGGGGTGAATGATATTGAAATATCTGTATCAGAGTGGGAAGAACAACCATATTTTTTTAAGACCTCCAAACAAAGTGATATTCCCTATGATATCTTTGCCGCCAGCTTTTATCTAATGACTCGTTATGAAGAATATCTGCCTCATGTAAAAAATGAAAATGGAGATTTTCCTGCCACGGAAAGCTTAGGTTATAAGAACAATTTTCTTACAAAGCCCATCATAAATATCTGGATGCTCAGGTTTGTAGAAGTACTACATAACAAATTTGAATCCTTAGAGCCCATTATGCCTAACAAAAAGCTCCAGGTAAATATTGCCGTCAAAAAAGCCTTTAAATATAGAAAACTAGGCATATCCAGGAGTTTTGTCGGTTTTACAAGTGATTTACTGAGGTTTAAACTGAAAGAAGTCTTTTTAAGGATCAAGACCTGGTTTAAACCTGAAATTGATCCCTATAATGTGTATGATGAGTTGGTTAGGTTTAAAACCAAGAATAATTTTGGAATGGATTTCATGTTTCAACTTGGAGATTACAGCCTGTACACAAAAAATATAAACTTTAGAAAAAGAGTTTACAAAAAGCTCATTAAATCTATGGGAGATTATTGTGAAATTGGTTTACTACCTAGTTTTGAAGCCATATCGGATGCAGAACAACTAAGAAAGGAAATAAAGCGATTTGAACACATAGCAAATCATGAGCTTAAGAGTATCATGATTAAAGACAGGTCTATAAACTTCCCTGAATTTTACATCGGACTTGATAAAACGGATATAGTCAAAGATTTTTCGATGGGTTACTACGACCACTTAGGGTTTCGAGCCGGAACCTGTACACCTTTCTTATTTTATGATTTAAACCTCGAGCAGGCATCTCCTATAGAAATAAGACCTTATTTTATGAGTTCAAAAGGTTTTAAGTATTCGGATGAAGCTGAACTTAATAAAATCCTTGAAAACAATAAATCTATAGACATCTCCTATGTTTTTTTATTTGATAATGCAGACTTTAAAGAAGGTCAGTATAAAGAGCGTATCTTTGCACTTTTAAAAAACCTATCCAATGTTTCACGATAAAGTTACAGATGTCTTTTTTGATTTAGACCATACCCTTTGGGATTTTGAAAAAAATTCTGAAATCACATTTAATCTCATTTTTGAAAAGCATCGTATCCAATTAGACCTGAGTAAATTTATGGAAGTGTACAAACCCGTAAATTTTAAATACTGGAACATGTATAGAAAGAACCAAATAGATGCTGTGAATTTGAGATATCACCGGTTGAAAGAAGTATTTGATAATTTATCATACAAAGCAGACAGGAAATTTATTGATATCATTGCACAGGAATATATAGATAACTTGTCTGACCAAATTCATCTTTTCCCAGGCACCGAAGATATTCTAAATTATCTTTCAGCAAAATACAGGTTACATATCATCACCAATGGATTTGAAAAAATTCAACATAAAAAATTAAAATCCTCCAGAATAGACCATTTTTTTCAAACCGTAACAACCGCCGAAGGCTCGGGTTACAAGAAACCAGATAAACGTATTTTTGATTACGCCATAAGCCAGGCGAGAACAGATTTATCAAAAAGTCTAATGATTGGAGATAGTCTTGAGGCAGACATAAAAGGTGCTAAAGATTTTGGAATGCATACCATTTATTTTGGTAAAAACCCTAATTTTGAGACCCAAAACATTGAAGATCTTCAGGAGCTGAAAAGTTTGCTTTAAAAAAATAATGATGAAAAAAATTATATTATCACTAGCACTAATTTTCTGTGTTCAGTCATTTGCACAAAACACCCAAAAAAGGTATAAATACGTCATTGTACCACTTCAGTACAATTTTACAGCTAAGCCCAATCAATTTCAACTTAATGTGCTTACAAGAGTGATGTTACAACAAGAAGGCTTTGAAGTATTCATGAGTGAAGGTGAAGAAATTCCAGAATACGTTGCCAACAATCCTTGCAGTACACTTAAGGCAGACGTTAAGAAAGACAGAAGTATTTTAACCTCTAATCTGAGGTTCCAGCTTTTTAACTGTTATGGGAATTTAGTTTTTGAAAGCACAGGAACAAGTCGTGAGAAAGCTTTTGATGATTCTTATAAAGAAGCTTTGAGAATGGCAATCAGAGAATTTCAAATTGAATCTTACAAGTATATCAGCAGACAAACAGACGAAGAAGAATCTCAAAAAAGTATTGAACAAACTGAAGAAACACCATTGAGTTTTGAAGAAAGGGCTACAAAATTTACAGAAGGCAATAACGCTCTTTGGATGGTAAAGGAAGGCGAAGACTATTTGCTTTATAACGATATGGGTGAAACTGTTTGGGCAACATTAAAGTTTGCCGACAAAGGCACATATAGTTTTGACTCTGAATATATAGATGGTGCTGCTTATTTTACGCCTGAGGGTGATATTGTTGTTGAATATTTAGCTAAAAACAAAGATGCTGTTCAGAAAATGATCATAGCAAGAGAGTAGTTTTTAAAACTCATATTTGTCTTTCCATCTTATTTTCAAAAACGCTTTAAACTGTTTTTCCTTAGAATTTCCGGATGTTCGGTATATATTTTCATTTGAAAGTTCTCCAGGCATAAATTCATGATAAGCAAAATGACCATCATAATCGTGGGCATATTTGTAGTCCTTACCATAATCTAAATCTTTCATCAACTTTGTAGGCGCATTTCTAAGAGATAAAGGCACATCCAGGTCTCCTGTTTTTCTAACTAAACTCTGGGCATGGTTTATAGCCATATAAGCAGAGTTACTTTTGGCTGAAGAAGCCAGGTAAATGACACACTGACTTAAAATTATTCTTGCCTCCGGCATTCCAATAACATTTACAGCCTGAAAAGTGTTATTCGCCATTACTAAAGCTGTTGGGTTTGCAAGCCCAATATCCTCTGAAGCTAAAATTATGAGCCTTCTGGCAATAAACTTGATATCTTCTCCTCCTTCCAGCATCCTGGCCAGCCAGTAGACTGCCGCGTTTGGATCACTGCCTCTGATAGATTTTATAAATGCAGAAATAATATCATAATGCTGCTCGCCGGTTTTGTCATACTTTAAAGGTTTTTCCTGAACCACTTCGTAAACCCTTTGGTCAGTAATATCCACTGGTTGAGAAGTCTCAGCATTATTTACAACAAGCTCCAATATGTTTAAAAGCTTTCTGGCATCACCACCACTTAAGCGCATGAGCGCTTTGTCTTCAGAAATTGTAATATCCAAAGCTTTCAAATACCGGTCTTCCTTAAGTGCTTTTTGCAATAATAGCTCCAGATGGTTTTTACCAAAAGGCTTTAATGTGTAAACCTGACATCTTGAAAGTAAAGCAGATATAACTTCAAAGCTCGGGTTTTCTGTGGTGGCCCCAATCAGCGTAACCCAACCTTTTTCTACGGCTTCTAACAATGAATCCTGCTGAGATTTACTGAACCTGTGAATTTCATCGATAAATAAGATGGGCGTTTTTTGACTAAATAGACCATCAGACTGCTTAGCTTTATCTATAACGGCTCTTATGTCTTTAACACCACTACTTATAGCACTAAGCTTGTAAAATGGCCTTTCTAATTCGTTGGCTAATATTTGAGCAAGTGTGGTTTTCCCTATTCCCGGTGAACCCCAGAATATAATGGAAGGTAAACTATTTTGAGCAACAATTTTTGAAATCACGCCTTGCTGTCCAACCAAATGTTCCTGGCCAATATAATCTTTAAGTCGAGTTGGTCTTAATCGTTCTGCTAGTGGTGCATTCATAATCACAAAAATACAATTTTGATGACATTATAGCAGTGTATACAAGCCTGGAAATAAAATTGCTTTTATTCATTATATTTGGGTTATGTCTAACTATTTTAAATATACACATGAAGTATTACTCTATCCATTAGGTATTACGCTTTTGCTTTGGATCACCTACTGGATAGAAGTCAAATATGGCTTTTATTTCAACAATTACGGCGTATATCCTTTAAAACTGGAAGGCTTATGGGGTATTTTCTTATCTCCATTTATTCATGGCAGTTTAGAGCATTTATTCAACAATACTATACCACTGCTCTTACTTTCTATGGCACTTTTCTACTTTTATCCAAATGCAAGTAAGAAAGTTATCTTTTGGGGCATAATTTTATCAGGATTTCTCACATGGCTTATTGGCAGACCAAGTTATCATATTGGAGCCAGTGGATTGGTATATGTATTGGCCTCTTTCTTATTTTTTAAAGGTATAATATCCAAATACTACAGGCTCGTCGCTCTATCATTGAGTGTAGTTTTTATTTATGGTAGTTTAATTTGGGGATTATTCCCTATTAAGGCAGGCATGTCCTGGGAAGGACATCTTTCAGGATTTATAGTCGGCTTGTTGTTTTCTTTTTTATTTAAAACCAATTACAAAAAGCCGAAATTTCATTGGGAAGAAAAAAATTACAATGAAGAGGAAGATGAATTTATGCAGCAATTTGATGAGCAGGGCAATTTCAGACCTAAAGAAATTGATAAAGAGACATCCGGAGGAGACAATTTAGAAGTCATTTATCACATTACAAAAGAAAAAGAGGATCAGCGGCACAATTCATAAAGGAACAGACCGGCAGCAACAGATACGTTCAAAGATTTCGTTTTTCCTTTCATTGGCAGATGATAAGTATTATCCAAGAGTTTAATGATACCGTGATGAATTCCAAAACCTTCGCTTCCCATAACTAACCCACAGGGTTTTTTAATTTCCTGCTCAAACAAAGATTGATTTGCTTTCTCTGATGCACCAATCAAATGAACGTCATGGGCTTTAAGAAAATAAATGGCATCTTTCAAGTGATTGACTCTGCAAATAGGAATATTAAAAATTGCACCTGCCGAAGTTTTTACCATATCTTCATTTATCCTGGCAGATCCCTGCTGAGGAATTATTACAGCTGCAACACCCGTGCATTCTGCTGTTCTCAGAATGCTACCAAAATTTCTTACGTCAGTGATACCATCAAGCAGTAAAAAGACAGCTGATTTATCATTATTTAAGGCGTTGGTTATTGTTAAATCAAAGTCGGCAAATTCTACAGGTGATAAATAAGCTAAAACACCCTGATGATTTTTTGACTGGAATTTTCTAAATTTTTGATGAGGCACAAAGCTCACCTTGATCTGTTGTTCATTAGCCAGGTGCAGAATCTCCTGAAAGTTATCTCCACCTTTCTGAATAAGGATCTTATCAATAGTGTTGTTACTTTTTAAGGCTTCGACCACAGGATGTATCCCGAATATGATATTATTTTCTTGCATGGATATAAAGATAAAAAAATCCCGCACCAGGCGGGATTTTTGATTTAAATATGAAATAAAATATTAATTAGCTGATAATACAACATTAACAACAAAATCTCCTGTAAATAGAGCCTGAGATAATGTATATCTCAACTCACTGGCACATGGATCAAATTCATTCCCACTGGTAGACTCTGCAGCTGTCACTGTCCCAGGAAATAGACTTGGGTCATTACCAACTATAGAAATTGAGTTATCAGGATTAATTGTTAGTACACCCGCGTATAAAAATTGTCCTTCTAACGCTGGATTTTGAGCAAGTAGTGCTACATAATCTGGTCCCCAGGCTGTGTCGATATCATACTCCCCTGGATTTCCAGTAGGTGTAAGTGTCATATCAAAAGTATTAACCGGATCAGATCCTCCATCGAAGAATGCATTACCTGTCCAGGAAAGAGGAAACTCGTTTGAACAAACTTCTAAGGTATAAATTATAGGATTATCGCCTTCTAAACCAACAATAACATCAGGATTACTAGTATCAATAATAGTAAACTGCAAGGTGTAATTCGTTTCAATTGAGGAATCAATATCGTAATCGATTTCAGTATTCAATGCACCAGATGGGACTACAGCGGTAAAAGTACCTACATTTGTTTCCGGAGCATTACCAGAAATAACCTCTACTGTATATGATATCTCAGTATCAGAATCGTTGATATCTACATTAAGATCAATTGGAATATTCACTGAACCGTCAGTGCTCAGAACTGAAGAGGAGGTTTCAGAGAATTCAATCCAGCCAGATCTTGGATTAGTTCCATCATAGTCACCTTCATTTGCGTTATTTAGTTCACAAGAAAAAACTAAACCCGCTAAAATTGAAAGTATGGTAAATTTATAATATCTTTTGTACATAATTATATTTATATTTTAGTTAAACTAAATGAACTTAGAAAAGGTCCACCACATGAACCATTAGGGTCTTCAGTATAGAAAATTGTATAGGTGGTTTGTTCATTTTCTGCATCATAGACAGCATTAGAATTATTACCATTAGCTGCTGATGTAAAAATATAAGATGTTTCACCATCGCAAGTTAATCCAACAGGTACATCCCTTAGAACAAATTCGTTACAAACTAAACTTAGAGTAATCTCAATATCACCAGCAAAAGCTGGGAGGATGCCGGCTACAAAGACTCTATCAGTTTCTGTTTCTCCTTGGGTAATAGTTATTGTTTCAGCCGCAAAATTTTCTGTTCCATTATTTGGACCTACAGTGGCTACATCATCTGCGATCTGATACTCACCAATTAGAAAGTCTGGTGGTACTGGACAAACTTCGAATACACTTACAGTTGCACTTTGAACTGAAAAAACATCATTATTGTTAGAGGAAGACAACATTATCTCAAAAGTTCTTGCTTGTGGCTCAACTAATCCTAAATCAAATCCTTCAATAGTAAAAATACCTTGATATTCACCTGCTGGGATTGTAACAGTATTTGGAAGATTATATGTTTCAGGGAAAGCGATATTTTCAGCATCTTCTTCTGGTTCAACAATAGAAATTTGATATTCTCTATCTGTATCACTAATTGTAGATACATTTACAGTAACCTCTAGTTCACTTTCTGAATCAATAGGAACTGCCAAATTTAATTGAGCTGATGCAAAACCTACGAGGGATTGATTATTAGTATTGTCTCCATTAAAAACTGTAGGCTCAAAGTCATCGCATGAGATCAACGAAAGAGAAAACAACGCTACAAAAGTTAAATAATATTTATATTTTGAATTTTTCATTTCTGTGTTATTTAAATTAAAATTAATATCCGTCATTTTGAGTAATGACATTATTAGCATTAAGTTCAGATTGAGGAATTGGTAAAGTAAATCTGAAATCAGTTCTTGGCAAACCACTTGGGGCTGAAAAACTTTCAGCATCAACATCTAATCTGTCTATACCAATATTCAAATCAGCACCTATACGTTTTAGATCTAAAAATCTATGCCCCTCATATGCAAGCTCCAATCTTCTTTCATCCAAGATATCAAATAAAGCTTCTGTCAATGTCACATAAGAAGGTAAAGGCTGAACATTATCGAATCTAACATCCCTTAAATTTTTAATGGTTTGTGCTGCATCCATAAGATTACCAAGCCTAGCTTCACACTCAGCCTTAATTAAGTGCATTTCACTGACTCTAAAAACTTTAATATCATTCAATAATTGATCATTTGGATCTCCAGGATATTTATTTAATATGATTACGTTATCCTCAGAGTTTGTAGAAACGATATTTGTCTCAGGACCTATTAGGACCTGTTTCCTAATGTCTGAATCACTTAGTGCGTTAAATAATTCATTAGAGACTTCCCAATAAGGATCAGCATCAGTCACTGCAAAGTTAAAAAAGAATTGTGCCCCTATTCTAGCGTCGCCTAAAACTCGTGACAAATTCCATATAACTTCTTCTTGACTTGTATCTTGAAATATTGCAGCATAATCAGTTTGATTTGCTAGTGGATATTCTGCAATAAGTTCATCTGCAAAGTTTAATGCAGTTTGATAATCCCCCTCAAAAAGTGCAACTCTAGCTCTTATGGCTTTTACAACATCTTTGTTGATAAAAAAAGTACCGTTATCTTCGGCTACTAAATTTTCAGCTTGTTCTAAATCGGCTTTAATTAAATCAAACATTTCCGACACTGATATTCTTTCAAACTGTTGATCAATTGTGGGCACAAAGTCTAGGTAAATTGCTGACAGTGATTGTGGATTGGAATAGTCAGGCGTAAAATATTGTAAAAGATCAAAATGGGCAAGTGAACGTAAAGCTAAAAGTTGCCCTCTAATATTATTTACCTGAGCTTGTTCTGACTCGTCAAATTCTACAAGCTCTACCCCACCTAGTGTTCTATTTGCAAAATTTATAACTGCATATCTTCCATTCCATAATGCTCCTGCCGCACCTGTATTCGAATTGATATTAAAGTTAAAAATATCCTGCTGTTGTCCATTACTTGCCAAACCTCTTTTGGCATTATCTGTAAATATAGCATTAAAACGGATTTGTGAATGAGGATTGTAGGCATTGTATACACCATTTAAACCTAATTCTAAATCTTCTACGGTTTGAAAAGCAACAGATTCTATGATAGTGCCAGGCTGGACTATATCAGTTGCATTTTCCTCACAAGATGTGATGAATATCGATAATATAAAAATATATAATATGTTCTTTTTCATTGTAATTGAATTAAAAATTAACATTAACACCAAAAGTAATAATTATAGGCGTAGGAAACTGAGAATTATTTGTTACGGCAAACGCTCCTTCAGGATCAAATGCTCTAAAACTTGTAAAAGTAAGAGGGTTTTCTGCCTGAGCAAATACTCTGGCGCTACTGAAAGGTGTTTTCTTTAGCATTTCATCAGTAAAAGTATATCCAAGAGTTACATTTCTTAATCTTAAATAAGATGCATTCTCAATAAAACGATCAGTTTGATTAAACATATCAATCGTACTAATAGGTCCATTAATTCTTGGTATATCTGTAATATCTCCAGGCATTTGCCATGCTCTTAAAAGAGATGCAGCACTATTTCCGCCTGTAATTGATGGGTTACCTTCTAAATCTGCTATATCAAGATTGTTTCTGTAATGATCTCCAAACCAAACAAACTGTGTTGTAAGACCAAAACCTTTGTATTGTAAATTAAAACCAAATCCTCCTTGCCAAAAAGGCACTGCAGACTTGTCAACATAGACTCTATCTGCATCAACTAAGGTCTCTGTCAAGTCACCGTCAGCTGTAAGAAAAAGTGGGTTTCCATTGGATGGATTAACTCCTGCATATCTTTGAACAAAAAATGATCTAATTGGTTGCCCTTCTCCTAAAGCTGTAGATCCACCTCCTCTTATTATTCCATTTTCATCTGCTCCAGGGAGCTCAGTAATCTCATTGTCGTTGTAAGAAATATTAGCTGTCAATCGCAAGAACCAGTCTTTAGTATCTACTAAGGTATAGTTAAGTGTAGTTTCAAATCCTCTGTTTACAAGTGAACCAACATTAGCTGATATACCAGTTGTAGCGTTCACTCCAGAAATTGGCACAGTGTTAAATAGATCTTCTGTTTCTTCGTTGTAGAAGTCAATATTCCCTTGCAACTTATTATTATTAACAGCAAAATCTATTCCAATATTTGCCTTGTTAGATGTTTCCCATGTAAGTGTTGTATTTGCAATATTATTTGGCACTAAAGCAGTTCCACCATTATATCCCTGCCCCGTAGTGTAGGTATTTCTAAATAAATCTAAAGCTCCATATCTACCACCACTGATTCTTTCATTCCCTGTAGTACCATAAGAAGCTCTTAATTTTAGTAAATTAAATTTACTATCACTCATAAAATCTTCTTCACTAATATTCCATCTACCACTTACAGACCAAAATGTACCCCATCTTTCATCTTCCGTAAAACGAACCGAAGCATCTCTCCTAACTGAAGCATAAAAACCATACTTACCATCATAATCATAATCTATAGTACCAAAATAGGAATATAATCCAGTTTCAAGGTTAGTTTTACCTATTGTATCAATGTAGGGATTCTCCGCAGTACCATCTCCATCTAAGTCTTCTGTAACAGTTCCTGCTATGAATGCCCCGCCACTGCCAAGTTGTCTTGGGTCTAAACCGACAGCCCTAAAGTTAAAACCTTCCAAATGATTTTTAATATATTCAGTAAATAGTGCTGCACCTACTGTATGCTTATCACCAAAGGTGTTATTATACTTAAGACTTGCATTAAAATTGAAATTAAAATCTCTTAAATAAGATTGATCTTCTAAACCGCCAAATTGAGCTCTAACGTCAGTCTGAAAAGGCCCTAAAATACTATTAGGATTTAATAAATCTTCATTTTTTATGGATTCAAAATCCATTCCAACATTTACACCTACATTAAAATTATCTAAAAAGGTGTAATCCGCTCTAAAGTTACCAACCAACTTTATTTCCTCATCCCTGTTCACATTCAGCAAGGCAGAGTTTAATAAAACTATAGGCTGATTTCTAATATTATCACCAGTTATGGCAGCAGCATCACCAGGCGTTATACCACCATCTGATGTTATACTTCCATCAGGATCAAAAGGAGAAACTAGTGGATTACCCCTAATCGCCTGAAAGAAGGGATTAAAAAATGTAGACCTTGATCCACTTTCTGCAGCTGGATCAAAATCTGCCTTAGCAAAATTAGCTGTAAAAGATGTACTATAGTTGAATTTACCGTCATCAGATTTTCCATCGAAATTGTTTCTAAAACTGAATCTTTGCAATTTACTCGCAAGAAAGGTACCCTCTTGGTTTAGATAACCTAAAGACGTATAAGATCTTGTATTTTTGGAGCCAGAAGTTATACTTAAATTATGCTGTTGTGTTTCTGCTGTTCTAAACAAAACATCCGTCCAATCAGTGTTAGTTCTATTTGCAAAAGCAGTTATTTCTGCATCTGTTAGACCTGCTCCTAGTCCTACGTTTAAACCTCTTTGAAATTCTAGCTTCTCTCTAGAATTCATAACATCAATATTTAAATTAGGGATTTCAGAAAACCCATACTGTCCCACATAATTGATTTGCATAGATTCTTCAAAGTTTCCTTTTTTGGTGTTAATTACGATTACACCACCTGAACCTCTGTTTCCATAAATAGATGTAGCTGCAGCATCTTTCAACACAGAAATGTTAGCTATATCATTTTGATTAATACTTCTTAAATTATCTTCATCAATTGGTACCCCATCAAGCAGAATTAATGGCTCAAAGTTACCATTTATAGAACCAATACCCCTAAGAATAATAGTACTATTAGCCCCAGGTTGACCACTAAGAGTTGAAATTCCTAAACCAGCAACTTGCCCTTGCAAACTCTGAATTGGAGATGCAAGTGTTCTGTTTTCTATTCCCTCAGATGAAATTGTTTGTACTGCTTGACTACTATTGATTTTGGTAGTACTACCATATGCGGTAACAACAACCTCCTTTAACTCCTCCAAATTAGGTTTAAGCGTAAGATTAATTGTTGTTTGCGTACCTACCTTAATTTCCTGTGTAGTAAAACCTACGTAGGAAAATACAAGCGTCTGATCAGAACTTGCGCTCACAGCAAACTCACCATCAAAATTGGTTTGTGTTCCTGTTGATGTCCCTTTGACGATTACATTTACCCCGGGAATGGGCAAACCGTCACCGTCTACCACTGTACCGGTAACGGTTTTTTCTTGTGCGAACGTCAGTTGCACAACAAACGCTAATAGTAGCGTAAGAATTCCTTTAAACTTTGTTCTCATTTTTTATTTATTTGAATTAGCCAATGCCAAAAATCACAATAAATAGTTAATCACACAAATTTTTTTTACTTTAATTTAAATTAATAATGTTAAACCTTAACGTTTAAATCACATAAGACATTGATTTATACCAATGTTTAAGCTTATCGTAGGCTTTATTAAAAATTATTTATCATCAAATTTTTAATCTTTTTTAATGATTATTCAGCATTAGAGCGCTTAAAAAACTGAAGAAATAACAGATATATGCTTTAAACTTTGCGGGAAGGCTCTAATTAAAAGTTCAAAAAAGTCGATTATCTCTTCGAAAATTAGAATATACTTATGAATTTGATGTGAATTTGTGTATTTCTAAACTCAAGCCTTTGAGAATCGCTGCCACCGCTGGCTAGTATCAACCTGAGCACACCGGCTTTTGTTTCCAGTCCAAAGCCAAAACCTACACTATATAAATTTTCGCTGAACCGGTCTATATCATTTTCATAAAACCCATAATCCAAAACACTGTGCACATATAAGTTTGAACCCAGAACATAGCGGTATTCGGTTTGCAGCGCTCCATAAAGGTTAGCAAAAAATCTATTTTCTATAAAACCTCTCATTGAGTTTACGCCACCAAATCTGTAAAGTTCATTACTCAAATAATCAGTTGAATTAAGATATGCCCCATTCAAACCTACAAAAACGTATTGTCTTTTATGAAGCTTTAAGGTTTGCCTTGCATGAATTTCTATAAACTCCTGCCTTTGGTTTAAATTTTCACTTTCTCTATTAGCCAATCCAAAGCCCAAGCGCAAAAATTGTGTATTCAAAAAAAGTCTATTTAGCCGTTTGGGATTATTGAACTGAGCTTCGATACCATATTGGGTTCTATTAAAATCTGAAATATTGTTATTTGCAGAATTATCTAAAAGATCAGAAGAATTTTCAAAAGTGGCTTTTAAACCAATATTCAGGTCAGATTTTATTTGATAGTCTAATTTGAGATGTTGCTTAGTGTTGGAAAAAGTAGAATCCTGTTTAAAAAAACTGAGTCCAGCCTGTAAACCAAATTTTGTCCTTAATATATAAGGTAATCGTAATGTAGCATCAAACCACTCCTGAGCATTTCCGTCATTTTTATAGTTGAGTTGAATTTCCTCACCGGCATGAAAGTTATTCACCAGATTTAAATCTATATTTCCATTGAGCTGAAATTCATTATTTTCTGAATTATTAAAACCTATAAAACCATCAAAACTATTGGCCTGATTACGCTCTAAATAAAGAAACAGTTTGGTCGAATCTTTTGCAAACTGAACCTGAGGCGGTTGCTTTTGTTTTACAAACTTCAATAATTCTATTTTTTCTGATTTTTCTACCAGCTTATCCTTGTCAAAAATCTCACCTATTTTAATATCTGCATAATTTGTAATAAAAGGTCTTGGAAACCTTTCATAACCTCTAATCACAACATCATCCAGCTTTCTTGTTTTTGAAACCTGTAAAGACAACTCTGCATAGACCGTATCACTTTCAGTAAATGAAATATTTTTTAATTTAATCTGACTAAAAGGCTTGCCTTTTTTAGAATAAAAATTTAAAACCTTATAAAGAAAATCAGACAGGTTTTCAGTTTTAACGTGATCTGTTTCACTTTCAAAAATACCATCATAAGATTCTACACCATAGAACTTTATAAAGTTATACTTTTTGTTGAGTTGTATTTTTGAGGAAAAAAGAGAATCATTTTCCTGGTATAATTCAGAGAATCTCAGATTAAAATATCCTTTATGATGCAGATTGTCTACAATTTTTTCAAATTCAACTCTGAGTTTTGTTATATCCTGAAATGACTTTTGCTCTGATTGAGAACTCACTAAACTATCATTTGCTGGTTTGGCAGCAGCTAGTTTTAGATATAAACGCTGAGCACCAGCGTTAAAAAATAAAAAACCTATGACACAAATCAATATCCATCTCATAGGTCTAAAACGATTTTTAAATGGTTTTTCTTATATCAGGTATTAAAATCCAAAAGATATGGTCAGGAACAAATTAGACTGGTCATTATTTACGTTTGCGGTTTGACTCAAACCTGTGTTATACAAAAGGTCATTACGCTCCACAGAAGCAAATGTGTAAGCCAGATCTATATTCATATTACGTAAGTTGTATCCTAAGCCAAAGCTATAACCAGTTAAGTCTCCCGCTATTGAATTATCCTCATATGGTGATTCCTGGGTAAAATAGCCTCCTCTAAACCTAAATTGTTTTAATACAAATTCTCCGCCAATGTTTAGGCTGGCAGCATTAGTAAGGTTTTGAGAAATTTCTGGATTTACAATTTGCGCAGGTCCTGTTCTAAATTTTACATTTGAATAATCCTGAATGCTATAATCAACACTCAGTAATCCTCTTTTACCAAAAACGTATGACAAACCAGTCCTCCAAGTGCTTGCTGTTCTAAAACTATATTCAGGATATATGATAAGAATTCTTGGATTAAAAAAGTAATTGGTTAGTCCTCCATTTTCTCTTCTCAGGGACTCTATAGATTGTTCAACCTCTTCTGAAACCCTGTACCAGGTTGGTGACTGGTAAGATAAAGCTGCTCTAAGCTGAGAGGTAACCTTTGCTATTGCTCCCAATTGAAATGAAAATGCATTAGACCTTGTCAACAAAGAATTATTAAAACCTACACTTGCTATACTGCTGTCTGGGTTATTATTATCCTCCAGTGAAGAAGTGTTTCTTTGATACTCCATATAATGGGCGTTTAAATTCAGTCCCAGATATAACCTTTTCTTTATCTCCAGACTTGTATTAAAAGAAAAACGACCGTTATAGCCTCTTTCATTAATAAAATAATCGTGCCTAAAATCATTTCCCTGAACATTAGATATGTAATCAGTATTATTAAAATCGTCAGGATTTACAGGATCTATAACAAAAGTCTGGTAACCCAGTAGAGCATTTTGAGCGCTTAGCCCTTCAGTCTCTCCCAAAAAAGTATATAATTCATCGACGGTTTCCCCAGGCAAGGGTTCCAATAAGTCCAGAGGTAATCCCTGAGCATTAGCTGCAAAAAAATCACCTATAGATTGGCTCACATTACCAAATGCTCTGTAGGAATCATTGTAATTGGCAATTTGATCATAACTAAATCCATAAGCATATTTTGAAATGGTAGCCTCTTCATTATTGGAAGTAAAAACAAATACAGCTCCGGCCTGATTCAAATCAAAAGCTGTTTCATTGCTTGATCTGTTGGTATTCAGTTCTCCAAAGTTTACGTCGTTGTTTCTTAAATTAAGATTGACCGTAACCGCTGCCTGATTATTTAAAAAAATCGATGACCCTGCAGGGTTTAACTTTAAGCTCGACATATCTCCTCCCAACGAACTGAATGCACCTCCCATTGCTGAAAACCTTGCAGTTCCCATCATATCTTCCCTAGAAAACCTTACAGCATCAGTAATATCCTGTGCAAACAAAGAAATAAAAGGAAAAAAGAAAAGTATGTATAATATTTTATTCTTCATATTTATTTACATTAAAAAAAACTGTCTGAAAAATCAGACAGTTTGATTAAATTATCTTCTGCCTCCACCTCGACTGGATCTTCCTCCACTACTTCTTGAGCTTCTTGACCCAGAAGACCTGGAACTGCTTCCCGAGCTTCTAACTCTGGAACTGCTGCTTCTTGAGCTTGATCTAGTTGAGGATGAACGCGGTGTATACCCTCTGCTGTTGCTTCTAGATCTATAAGATGAATTTCTGGAATTTCTATAGATGCTCTGATTCGAATAATTAGAAGGCGCACGTCTTGTTGTTGTGGCCCTGCTGTCATTGGCTCTTGTACTTCTAACTCTGGCATTGATATTACTTGAATTTCTAATTCTTCGACCATCGCTATTTGCAAACCTACTATTGCTTCTGGAAGAAGATCGACTTAATCTTGAGTCAGATCTTGTATTATTTCTACTTCTTAGGTTTTGATTACTTCTCAAGTTTCTATTGCTTCTTAAAGAATTCCCTGGTCTGGCATAATTGAGATTAGAGCGAACATAATTATTTCTCAGTCCATTGTTGAAGGCTACACCATTATATGGGCTATAGAATCCGCCCCATCCAAAGCCACCCCAGCACCAGGCTGGACCATAGAATCCACCAAAACCAAAGCCTGGGCCAAAACCGCCCCAGCCCCAACCAGGACCGAAACCACCCCAGCCCCATCCGGGACCAAAACCACCCCAGCCGAAACCAGGACCGAAACCACCCCAGCCCCATCCAGGACCAAAGCCACCCCAACCCCAACCGGGACCAAAACCACCCCATGCTCCAAAACCGGTGTTGATGTAATTATAGGATACTGATGTGGGTTGTGTTCCCCAACCACCGTAGCTATTATATTCTGTATTTTCAGGATTTACAATAATATTTTCTCCAGCAACCTCACCTTCACCCTGAGATGAATAGGAATCAATGTCAGTAAAAACTTCATTTTGACCTCTGGCCTGTGTGATGAGTCTATCCTGCTCATCAAAGTAGTTTTGATAATACTGGCTATTTTGATTAGATGAAGAATTATCATTTAGTTTAACATTCTCTTCACTGGCTAAAGCATCATTTGCATATATTCCGTCACTTTGAACACTAGCGTTATTGTAAGACGAACCGCAAGAGGATACAAAAACCACCATCATTAGTCCTGCAATTATTCCTGCAGATCGATAAAATTTAAAATTAGGTTTCATAACTTGTGGTTTTAGAAGTTTATATATCGTTAAAATAATTAGTTTTGCGTTTTTAATTATTCACATACATAGGTACAACATCTATGCCAAACATCAAAATATGTCGAAGCACTTAACAAAACGTTCGGACAACTATTCAAAATGGTATAATGAGCTTGTGGTTAAAGCAGACCTGGCAGAGAATTCTGCTGTAAGAGGTTGTATGGTTATCAAGCCCTACGGATTTGCAATTTGGGAAAAAATGCAGCAGGAACTCGATAAAATGTTTAAAGCTACAGGTCATGAGAATGCCTATTTTCCGCTGCTCGTTCCTAAACACCTTTTTGAAGCAGAAGAAAAAAATGCAGAAGGTTTTGCAAAAGAGTGTGCTGTAGTTACGCATTACAGGCTCAAGACAGATGAAAATGACAAAGGCAAATTGATTGTAGATCCTGAAGCTAAACTTGAAGAGGAACTTGTGATAAGACCAACTTCTGAAGCTATTATTTGGAGCACTTACAAAAACTGGATTCAATCCTACAGAGATTTACCAATAAAAATAAACCAATGGGCAAACGTAATGCGCTGGGAAATGAGGACGCGACTATTTCTGAGAACAGCGGAATTTTTATGGCAGGAAGGCCACACTGCCCACGCTACAAAAGAAGAAGCTATTGAAGAAGCAGAATTGATGAATAGCATATATGCCAAATTTGCTAAAGATTTCATGGCAATGCCTGTTGTTGAAGGTGTAAAATCTGCAAGCGAACGTTTTGCCGGGGCTGAAGAAACTTTTTGTATTGAAGCACTAATGCAGGACGGAAAAGCGCTTCAGGCTGGAACATCTCACTTTTTAGGTCAGAATTTCGCCAAAGCCTTTGATGTAAAATACGCCAACAAAGAAGGCAAGTTAGACTATGTCTGGGCAACAAGCTGGGGTGTTTCAACGAGATTAATGGGTGCACTAATCATGTCTCACAGTGATGATAACGGCCTTGTACTACCTCCAAAACTTGCACCATATCAAGTGGTTATAGTTCCAATATATAGAAACGAAGAACAATACAACAGCATTTGCAAAAAGGCAAATGAAATAAAATCAGAATTAGAGAATCAGGGTATTAGCGTAAAGTTTGATGACAGGGACACGCAAAAGCCAGGCTGGAAATTTGCTGAATACGAAATGAAAGGCGTACCACTAAGAATAGGAATAGGACCTAAAGATCTTGAAAAAAATACAGTAGAATTGGCAAGAAGGGACAACCTGACTAAATCTTTTGTCAACCAGACTGAATTGACTGAAACTGTAAAAAAGACGCTAGATGAAATTCAGACAAATCTTTACAACAAGGCTTTGAATTTCAAGTCAGAAAATACCCATACTGCCAAAGACTATGATGATTTTAAACATATATTAAAGGAAAAAGGAGGCTTTATATCATGCTATTGGGATGGTAGTTCAAAAACTGAAGATATAATAAAAGCAGAAACTAAGGCAACAATTAGATGCATAACAGATACTAAAAACATTGCCGGCAAAACCTGTATTTTCTCTGGCAAACCAGCTGTTGCCAAGGTGCTTTATGCAAAAGCTTATTAAATTTTTGAAAAAGTATTGCAACATTAATAAAATAATGTATTTTTGCACCCGCAAAAGTACGAATGGTCCGTTCGTCTAGTGGTTAGGACGCCAGGTTTTCATCCTGGTAACAGGAGTTCGATTCTCCTACGGACTACAATATGTTCTCAATAGTTATCACATTCAATTTAATTTGAATAGTGTAACTCTTTAAATTAAAAAAATGGTCAGTTCATCTAGTGTTTAGTCCCGAAGTGTCGGGAGCCAGGTTTTAAACCTACACTGATGGATAAACTGTTAAATTGAAATACTGAAATAAAGAAATGGTCCGTTCGTCTAGTGGTTAGGACGCCAGGTTTTCATCCTGGTAACAGGGGTTCGATTCCCCTACGGACTACAAATCAAGTAAGACTTAAATAAAATATTATGGCAAATCACAAATCTGCTTTAAAAAGAATCAGAAACAGCGAAACTAAACGTTTACGCAACCGCTATCAACACAAAACAGCACGTAATGCGATTAGAAAACTACACGCAATTACAGAAAAATCTGAAGCTGAAAAAATGTTTACAGATGTTATTTCAAAAGTTGATAAATTAGCTAAGAAAAACATTATCCATACGAACAAGGCTAATAGAATAAAATCTAGATTAGCGAAGCACGTCGCTTCACTTTAAATTTTAAAGTCTTACTTAATTATACAAAGCTACCTCATGGTGGCTTTTTTTGTTTATAAAGGTCTCAAATCATTATATGAATATTATTAATTTATAATATTAATATTTATTATGTATTTATCTAAATAATGATTTTTATCATATCTCATTCTTCTTTGTGTAAGTATTTTTGAAGTCCAAATCAGAATTACTTCATTATGGTTTTGTCAATTTTCATATCGTATATAATGACATTGCCAGTTTGGATTATATCTTCATCTAACGAAGAAAACTCAGTGAGCTCCATTTGGTCCATAAACAGTCTTTCCTATAGCACAGAATTGAATAAGAATCTGTATTTCAATAAAATAAAAAAATTGAATCAATATACTTTGTTCAAAAAATATTATCATGGAGACATTATTAAAACAACCAAAAATGGCAACGAGAGATTTAACTAATTACGGCATTAAAGATGCTCACGCACATTGGAACTTACCTGCCGAGGAATTGCAGAGAATAACTGTAGAAAGGGGCATGGGAAAAGAAACGGCCAACGGAACTTTAGCTATAAACACGGGAAAATTTACCGGAAGATCTCCACAGGATCGATTTTTAGTAAAGGACGATTACACAAAAGATCGGGTATGGTGGGGTAAAACAAACAAAGGCATTTCTCCTGAAAATTTTGACTTTTTACAGGCGGAAATCGAAAAGTACTTAAGCGGGAAAGAAATTTTTGTTAGAGATGGATTTGTTTGCGCGGATCCAAAATACAAAATGAGCGTAAGAACCGTAACAGAATACCCCTGGTCTAACATGTTTGTTTTCAATATGTTTTTAAGACCTACGCCTGAAGAACTAGAAAGTTTTGAGCAAGAATGGCTTGTGCTTTGTGCTCCGGGCTACGAATGCCCAAACCCTAAGGAGCATGGCTTAAGACAAGGTAATTTTTCTATCTTAAATTTCACAAAAAAAATTGCTTTGGTAGGTGGCTCTGCTTACACCGGAGAAATAAAAAAAGGTATTTTTTCTGCATTGAATATGATTTTACCCGTCGATAAAGATGTGCTCCCTATGCACTGTTCTGCCAATGTAGGAGAAGAAGGCGATACTGCAATATTTTTTGGCCTTTCCGGAACTGGTAAAACCACGCTATCTGCAGACCCTAGCCGGAAGCTTATAGGCGATGACGAGCACGGCTGGACCAAAGAAAATAGGATATTTAATTTTGAAGGCGGTTGTTATGCAAAAACCATTGATCTTACAGAGGATAAAGAGCCGGATATCTTCAGAGCTATAAAACCTGGTGCAATTCTTGAAAACGTTATATTCGACGAGAATAATAAAGTTGACTTTTTTGACAGCAGCATCACCCAAAACACACGCGTAAGCTATCCAATATATCATATAGATAATATTCAAAAACCATCATACGCAGATAACCCAAAGCATATATTCTTTTTAACCTGTGATGCTTTTGGCGTTTTACCTCCTGTTTCAAAATTAACACCCGGTCAGGCTGCGTACCACTTCATTTCCGGATATACTGCTAAAGTTGCCGGAACAGAAGCCGGCATTACAGAACCGGTTCCGTCATTTTCAGCTTGTTTCGGGGAACCTTTTATGCCTCTTCATCCGACTGTTTATGCAGAAAAACTTAGTGAGAAAATGCAGGAAGCCGGCGTAAATGTATGGTTAATCAATACCGGTTGGAGCGGTGGTCCTTACGGCGTTGGTTCAAGAATAAAATTGAAATACACAAGAGCAATGATTTCTGCAATACTTGAAGGTGAACTTGACGACGTAATGTTCGATCAGCACCCTATATTTGGGCTGTTCATGCCAAAAGAATGCCCAAATGTTCCTGAAGAAATATTAGATCCCATGAATACCTGGCTTCAAAAAGGCGCTTATGTAAGCAAAGCCATTCAACTGGCACATTCATTCCATCTAAATTTTGAGAAATTCATCAGCGAAGCCTCTGAGCATATACTTGAAGGCGGACCACTAATAGACCAACACCACTCACTCAGTGAAACCATAAAGTAGTTTTTGATTTTTAGGTTATATTTACGAGAAAGAGCCCTGATTTTAGGGCTCTTTTTTATTTAAAAAATGAAAAAGGATTTGATCAAGGCATAATTGTAGATTTTACTCATCCATTAAGAATCTTCTATTACAATTCAATGTCGGCTTTATCTCATTTCATAGTCCATGTGATATTAAAAAGTTAATATAAATCCTATTCTATTACCTCCAAAAGTTAAGTTAAGTTCTGCATTTCTATTTTTAGGGGTTTTATCATTATATTTTTTATCGTATTTCTTGTCCAAATAAATATCTAATGATTCGACAACAAAATAACTTAATGCCCAGCTTAGAAACACATCGCTGGCCCAGTGGGCATCTTCATAGATTCTACTCAGACCAGGAATAACCCCTACGGCATAAATAGGCGCTTTAACCCACCAACTGTCAAACTGCTTTGCTATAACATGGGCGTTAGTAAATGTTAGAACCGCATGACCTGAAGGAAATGACCTGTATGCTTTATCTCCGCCAAATGGCCTAAAATGATTTTTACCGAACTCAGTTCCCGGACGAGCTCTTCCCGTAGCAGATTTTGTAATTTGCTGAAGCAATCCGGTTGCTGTTGCAGATGATATTAAGAGCACACCTGTTCGTCTCAACTTTTCATTTTTTGTGAATAATCCTGTAAGATATACTGCCCCTGTTGCGGCATAATTATTTTGAGGACTACCAGCATACCAACCATATTCAAGAAGAACTTTAGGCACATCGTCTTTATGACTAAGAAAAGAACTCCTGATATTGTCGTCAAACAAATATAAACCTCCAGTTGTTGCTGCTACCGCACCAAGTTTCAAAAAATCATCAGATTGCCAGTGCAATGGCCTTGTGTATGTATATCCAACGCCTTTAAAAACATTGCCCATATCATAGGTGAAATCTTGCCATAGATTTCGCTTGTTTTCTATGTCCTGGGCATTCATATTAATTAAAATGGAAGAAAATAATATATAAAAGAGACTTTTCTTGATCATATTTTAATAAAATTGATTTATTTTATGGTGTAAAGAGATTCCGTTTGGCGAAACTGAAATCTTATAGTCGACAATTATTAAAAAATTGACCACCATGCATTCATCATTCATGAGTCAAAGATAAGTTAGTATTTGCCGACAATGATACCTTTCTTGATTTGTTTAACAGACTAGAACGACTTTAGATTTCTTCGTGATTCTAAATATAGATTTTGAGGCTAAAGAAAAGTCAGCATCAGTTGATGCTCGTGTCTTTTTTGCTTTGCTTCACTTATGAAAATAAACAGGATTACTTCGTGATCCTGAATACGGGTATGAAGCTAAAGAAAAGCCAATAATCTTTCGATTACTGGCTTTTCTTTGTCGGGGTGGCAGCTCCGAAGTCTCGGAGGAACCTACAACCTGAATATTATACAAAAAAAACCAGTAATTTTTTTAATTACTGGTTTTTATGTCGGGGTGGCAGGATTCGAACCTACGACCTCCTGCTCCCAAAGCAGGCGCGATAACCGGGCTACGCTACACCCCGAAAATTTTTTGACGGTATCGCTACATCTATTAACTAGCGGAGAGACAGGGACTCGAACCCTGGCGACGTTTTACCGTCGACAGATTAGCAATCTGCTGCATTACCACTCTGCCACCTCTCCAATATTTTAAGAACATTTTTTCTAAGCGGATGCAAATATATATTGACTTATTTCAACTACCAAACAATAAGCAACTTTTTTAAAACTCTTTATAAGAAAATTTTAAATTCTGTGCTGAAATTGACCTTCTATCTATCATATAGCTTAATCTGTTTACTGTTGATTAAATAATTTAAGGCATATCCTATAACATCGAATTTTAAAATTCGTATTTTAGTCCATCAAAAATTACATTATGATTAATAAAGTCGTAAAAGATGCTAAAGAAGCACTAGATGGAGTTTCTGACGGCATGACACTTATGCTTGGCGGGTTTGGATTAAGCGGTATTCCTGAGAATAGCATTACTGAACTTGTTCATAAGGGCATCAAAAATTTAACTTGTATATCAAACAATGCCGGTGTTGATGATTTTGGCTTAGGGCTTCTACTTCAAAAAAACCAAATTGATAAAATGGTATCGTCTTATGTAGGTGAAAACGCAGAATTTGAAAGACAAATGCTCAGCGGAGATTTGGAAGTTGAGCTTATACCACAGGGAACATTAGCAGAACGCTGTAGAGCTGCTCAGCATGGTATACCTGCATTCTACACACCAGCTGGTTATGGTACTGAAGTTGCAGATGGCAAAGAAGTAAGAGATTTTGACGGAAAGCCGCATATTTTGGAGCATGCTTTTAAAGCAGATTTTGCTTTTATTAAAGCCTGGAAAGGTGATGAAGCAGGAAACCTAATATTTAAAGGCACAGCTCGTAACTTCAATCCTAATATGTGTGGTGCCGCTAAGATTACGGTAGTTGAGGTAGAAGAATTAGTTAAACCAGGAGAACTGGACCCAAATTTTATTCATATCCCTGGCGTGTTTGTACAACGTATCTTTGAAGGAAAAAATTACGAGAAGAGGATTGAGCAAAGGACTGTTAGATCAATTTGAAGATTTGAAAATTAAATAATTTGAGAGTTTTTTAAAATGAGAAATGATAAAGAAAACCTAATAGTAAAATTAACTTTTGAATTTGCACTGAAAATCATTGAATACACAGAAAAATTGAGATCGCTTAAAAAATTTGAAATGGCTTCTCAGCTTTTTAATAGTGGTACTTCAATCGGAGCTAATACCAGAGAAGCTCAAAATGCAGAAAGTAAAGCGGATTTTATTCACAAATTTAAAATCGCAGCTAAAGAAGCGGATGAAACTGATTACTGGTTAAAACTTTGCACGAGTTCAGAATTTTATCCAAACCCAGAAGATGAATTCCTAAAAGAACTAGATGTCATTATAAAAGTTTTAAGTAAAATTATCTCAAGTTACAAACTGAAGTAATTTTCAAATCAACAAATTTTCAAATTTTCAAATCAAAGAAATGTTAGACAAAAACGGAATAGCAAAACGCATAGCAAAAGAAGTTAAAGACGGATATTATGTCAATCTTGGAATTGGTATACCTACTTTGGTCGCCAATTTTGTAAGAGACGATATAGAAGTAGAATTTCAAAGTGAGAACGGCATTCTTGGTATGGGGCCTTTCCCAATTGAAGGTCAAGAAGATGCAGACCTGATCAATGCTGGAAAGCAAACCATTACCGCTCTTCCCGGTGCAAGTTTTTTTGACTCTGCGATGAGTTTCGGAATGATTCGAGGTCAGCATGTAGATTTAACAATACTTGGCGCAATGGAGGTTTCTCAAGACGGGGATATTGCCAACTGGAAAATACCGGGAAAAATGGTCAAAGGCATGGGCGGTGCCATGGATCTTGTTGGCTCTGCCAAAAATATTATTGTGGCCATGATGCATACCAATAAGGCAGGAAAATCAAAACTGCTTAAAGCCTGCTCTTTACCTATAACAGGCGTAAAATGTGTAACTAAAATTGTCACTAATATGGCTGTTTTGGACATTGTTGACGGCAGCTTTAGACTTTTGGAAAGAGCGCCGGGTGTATCTGTAGAAGATATTAAAAATGCTACTGAAGGCGATTTAATTATACAGGGCGAAATTCCTGAAATGAAATTTTAGTCATGACCTATCTTTATGTTAAAGCTTTACATATCATTTTTGTTGTAACCTGGTTTGCCGGCTTGTTCTATATACCGCGTTTATTCATTTATTACATAGAAGCCCAAAGCAAATCAACTACTGAAAAGGAGATTTTAAGTCCACAGCTCGTTCTTATGACCAAACGCCTTTGGTATATCATTACCTGGCCTTCACTGGTATTGACCTTTATTTTTGGATTTTGGATGCTATACCTTAACCCAAGCTTACTACTCATGCTGTGGATGCAAATCAAATTGGTTTTTATTGGTATACTTTTTGCTTACCATTTAAAAAATCACCAACTTTATAACCAAATGAAAAATAACAACTTAACCTGGTCTTCCTCCAAAATGCGCATTTGGAACGAAGTGGCCACGATAGTTTTATTTGCTGTGGTGTTTTTGGCTATCCTAAAAACATCAATAGGTTGGGTTTTTGGTGCTTTTGGCATTATAGGTTTAGGAATTTTATTAATGATAGGTATAAAAGCCTACAAAAAATATCGCCTTAAAAAAGGGGAATTATAATATAAAATGCAGTTTTCATTCAGGCATTCTTTACAACTCAGGATTTTCATATCTATGCTAATTCTTGTCGTTCTGGCTGCAAGCCTTCTTGTGATCATTACGACTTATCACTATAAAAAAGAGGCCGAGAAGTTTCATCAGGATAAGCTAGAACGCAAGGAGAACGCCATCCGTTCCCATATAGAATACATAAAGCGAACTACTACGTATCCTGTAAAAACAGAAAGGCTTGACCTCATTTTCAAGGAAAAAATCTACGAAATTCAGGACATTCACAATACGTCTATCAATATTTTTGATTTAAAAGGCAACCTTATTAAGTCCTCAAAAGCAAGCTTTTATAAAGACAGTGTTGAAACAAAAATTGAAAAACCCATTTTAGACAGTTTAGCAAACTCATCCTCCAAAAAGTTTATAAAAAGCTTTACAGAAAACAATCAAAAATTTAAATCCTCATACACCTACCTGTTAGACAATTACTTTAAGCCCATCGGTATCTTAAATTTAGCTTATGTCGAGGATGATGATTTTATAGAAAAAGAGTACAAAGACTTTCTAAACCTATTATTTACAGTAAATATTGTAATCTTCATATTTGCTATTGTTCTGGCCTTATTTTTAACCAAGTTCATTACAAAATTCCTAAGTCAAATTAGTCAAAAAATAAAATCGACAAGTCTGGACAAGCCTAATCCCAAGATAAACCTGAAAAAAGCCGGAAGCGAGCTTAAGCCACTTATTACGGCATATAACGATATGATAGACCAGCTCGAGGAAAGTGCACAAAAATTGGCGCAAACTGAACGAGAAGAAGCCTGGCAACTCATGGCAAGACAAGTGGCTCACGAGATCAAAAATCCTTTGACACCAATGCGTCTCTCTGTTCAAAGCTTTCAGCATCAATTTCGTAAAAAAGGGCTTGAGCAAAATGATGTTGATGAATTTGCCAATACCATGATACAGCAGATAGATACCCTAAGCACCATTGCTTCTGCCTTTTCTGATTTTGCTAAAATGTCGATTAATAAAAATGAGGTAATTGAAATTAATTCGAGCTTAAAATTAGCCTTAGATATTTTTAAGGGAGAAAATATAAGCTTTAAGCCAACTTCTTCTGAAATATACGTACAAATTGACAGAGCCCAATTGATTAGACTTGTTACAAACTTGATCAAAAATGCACTTCAGGCCATTGAAAGTGCTAAAAATCCTCTTATTGAAATTGAAGTAAAAGAAGATAAAGACTTTGCCATAGTCTACGTCATAGACAATGGTGTCGGCGTACCCAAGGACATTATTGATAGAATATTTGAGCCTCAATTTACTACAAAAAGCAGTGGTATGGGCTTAGGACTTAGTATGGTAAAAAAAATAGTGGATAACCACAAAGGAAGCATACAAGTTGAGTCTGAAATTAATACATTTACCAAGTTTAAAATAAAATTACCAAAAACAGAAAAACAATGAGTTACCAGAACATTAGTATAGACTTACAAGGCAGAATAGCTATATTAAAAATTGATCGTCCAAGTAAACTCAATGCCCTGAACAGAGCAACCATTGATGAATTACACGAAGGACTTATTGAACTCGAAAACAACAACGATATCAAGGTTGTTATCATAACCGGAAGCGGCGAAAAAGCTTTTGTTGCCGGTGCAGATATTTCAGAATTTGCAGATTACAGTGTCGATGAAGGTAAAGATTTGGCTGCCAGCGGACAGGAAAAATTATTTGACTATGTGGAAAACTTCAACAAACCCGTAATTGCTGCTATAAATGGATTTGCCCTTGGCGGCGGACTGGAATTGGCTATGTCTGCACACTTTAGAACGGCATCCAAAAATGCCAAAATGGGATTACCTGAAGTATCTCTCGGTGTAATTCCCGGTTATGGAGGCACCCAACGCCTGCCTCAGCTTGTTGGTAAAGGCAAAGCCATGGAAATGATCATGACAGCAGAAATGATAAATGCAGATGAAGCCCACCGTTTAGGTCTGGTAAATCACGTTTTTGAACAATCTGAACTTATTGAGCGTACCAAAGCTATTGCCAAAAAAATATGTAACAATTCACTGGTCGCTATAAAAGCTGCTATTGAGGCTGTCAATGCAGGTTTTGTCTTTGACGAAGATGGCTACGATATTGAAATCAATGCCTTTGGAGAAGCCTTTGGCACAGATGATTTTAAAGAAGGAACTCAGGCTTTTCTAAACAAAAGAAAAGCAGAATTTCCCGGAGAATAAATACCTGACATTGGTTAATCATAACAGATGCTCTACAAGGTTCGATACTTTGTAGAGCATTTTGCGTTATAATTCCTGCCTGACGGCAGGCAGGGAAGTGGAAATCCCGCAGGCCATGTCTTAAACATGTGACGAGGAATTGGAGCGGAAAGCCCAACCCTGATGATAGGCAATACCAAATATTCCTTAAAATTTAAAGACAAATAAATAGTTGCAAATTGGTCTAATTTTCCCAAAGTTGGCTATCATCAGGGTAACGCCCAAATAAGTATTTTCTAAATATTTGTTTATCTATAACTGGCGTATATTTGCCAAAAAAACGAATGGCGTCACTGCGGGAATTTCTACTAAAAAAAGGATATAAAAGGGTAAAATTAAAATACACGGAAACAGATCACTTTGCTGTAAAAGCAAGGATAAATGGTGTAGAAGGTCGGTTTATTTTAGATACAGGAGCTTCAAGCACTTGTGTTGATTTTAGCCGGGTGAAGTTATTCAATTTGTTTGCAAGAAACAGCGATGTAAAGGCCGCCGGTGCCGGAGCCACCAATATGCTCACCAAAGTTTCTGAAGACAACAAGCTAAAAATTGGCGAATGGACTAAAAACAATACTGATGTCGTTGTCTTTGACCTAAGTCACGTCAACACGGCACTGGTAGATCATGATGCTGAAGAGGTTGACGGCATTCTTGGCGCCGATATTCTAAAAAAAGGCCGGGCTGTTATAGATTATAAACAAAAAGCCTTATACTTGAAATAGTTATATACCATTTATGATTTCTGCAGCCTTTTCGAGAGTCTCATCAGTTTTGGCAAAACAAAATCGGATATAGCCCTGCTGAAGATTTTCATGATTAAATACTGAAACCGGAATGGCTGCCAGTTTATGTTTTTTAATCAATTCTAAACAAAATTCGGTATCCGGAAGATCAGAAATTTTAGAATAATCTGCCATCTGAAAATATGTGCCCTGCGATGGGACAAAATTAAATCTCGACTCTTTGACCAACTCCAAAAAATAATCTCTTTTCTTCTGGTAAAAATCTGATAGCCCCTGGTAATGTGATTGATTGTCAAGAATTTGACTTAAAGCATATTGCAGGGGATGATTTACGCAAAATACATTGTACTGATGAACTTTCCTGAATTCCTTCATTATAGGTTCAGGTGCCACAGCATACCCGAGTTTCCAGCCGGTAACATGATAAGTTTTTCCGAAAGAAAAAGTTATAATACTTCGTTCTGAAAGCATTTGATCCTGGCAAATACTGATGTGTTTTTTACCATCAAAAACCATGTGTTCATAAACCTCATCACTCAAAATATACGCCGAAGTATGTTCTACAGTATCTTTTAAATTTTGGAAATCCTCTTTTGTCCAGACATAGCCTGATGGATTATGCGGCGTGTTGATGATGATGAGTTTGGTTTTTTCTGAAACCGCATCTTTTACTTTTTGCCATGGAATCTTGTAATTTGGAGCTTCCAGCTGAATTGGTTTAACTATCCCTCCGAACAACTCGACAGCAGGCTCGTAGCAATCATAGGCTGGTTTAAAAACCACAACCTCATCTCCCGGATGCACGATGGCAGAAATGGCTGTAAAAATGGCTTGTGTAGCACCGGCAGTTATAGTCATCTCACTTTCCCAGTCGTACTGTCTTTGGTGCAAATTATAGATTTTTTTCGCTAATTTTTGCCTAAGTTCCGGTAAACCGGCCAGAGGTGCGTATTGGTTACGTTGAGACCTCATAGCCTCATTGGCCAACTGAATAAGTGCTTCATCAGGCCTAAAATTAGGAAACCCTTGTGATAAATTGATCGCATCATGCTCCTGTGCCAGCTGGCTCATTGTTGTAAAAATGGTTGTTCCTAAGTTTGGAAGTTTGGATTGCATTAAAAGTGATTTTACACTAAAGTATATAAAGCTAAGCAGGCTACCATAGATTTACTTACATTTAAGATATTTGTTGAATTATTTTTGGCTGTCTCTCTTATTCTTCTCCTCAATCCATAAGGACATAAACTTTGTACTGCGGTGCAGATGGTGCTTGAGTAATGCGCCTACCCTATTATTTTGCCTAAATTGATGCAGGTGAGTTAAGGTCTGTTCAATAACTTCCTTAAAGTCTGATTTGTAGAGTTCTACATCAAAATGACGTTTAAGAAGTTTAAAGCCCTGATTTTGTTGGCTTAACCAAAGCTTTTCGTTGCTATATAGTTCAGAAGCAGCTTTTATAAATGCATTCGTATCATCTTTTACGCTTCCCGGCCATTCAATGGATTTGGCTATACCTTCTGCACCTATACTTGTTGTTACCGATGGTGTGCCGGCTTGCATACTGTCTATGCATTTCCCCTTTAATCCTGCGCCAAAACGCAAGGGCGCCAACATGACTTTGTAATTTCTAATTGTGTTTATAGCCTTTTGGGCTCTTCCCTTTACAATAATGCCTTTTTTAGAATGGTGCATTTCTTTAATTTGCTGAGGAAGGTATGCGCCATATATGTGCCATTCTGCATCTGGCAGGTCCTGTTTTATCTTTGGCCAGATATTTTGGTATAGATGCTTAACCATATCCAAATTTGGTGCATGCTTAAAATTCCCAATACTCATAAAGTGTTGTCTTTGCTGATAGCTTGTTAATTCTATCTCTGCAAACGCTTTTAGGTTTAATAAAAATGGCAAATAGACCAATATAGACTCTGGTATCTGAAAATGGCCTGAGAGTATCTCTATTTCTGCTTTAGAAATCATTAAGCTCAAATCACACCTGTAAATCGCTCCTATTTCCCTTTTGGCTTTGTCTGTAAAGGTTAACTCATCAATTTTAGTTTCGGGATGTTTTACAAGCTGTTCTCTATTTTCTCTTAAAAAATGAAGATCTTCTGTATCAAGGATTTTGAGCGCATCGGGACAAACTTCATCAACCATCCAGCCAAATTGTTCTTCTGTAATAAACCTGTCAAATAAAACAAGCTGAGGTCGAAGTTCATTTAATAGCCTTTTGGCGCTGTTGTCATTGAGCTGGATATTGTAAGAGTTAACCCGGATTTGATTTAAGTCTATAGAAAACTCAGTTTGAGGTGTAGAACAGGCGAAATGAATTTCAAAGCCGAAAGCTGCAAATAAATCCATCAGTTGTAACATTCTTGAACCTGCTGCGGTAGAATTTGGCTCGGGAATTTGTATTCCAAATATAAGTAAAGTCTTTTGTTTCAATATAATAGGAAATAAAAAGCTGCAAAGATAAAAATCATGACTTAGATCACTTCAAACACCTCTACAAGAATCCAAAGAGACATCATAAGAATTATAAAAATAAAGCTAAGAAGAAAGAATTGAATAGCCTTTTTGACATTATAAAATTTCTTATCTATAATTACGCTTTCAGCATGAATTTGATAACTTAGCTGTTTTACCACCTCATCGTTGGTTTTACAAATTTTTGTGATCTCCTCAACGAATTCTTCGGGATTCTCGAATTCATGAGCTGCATCCTTAAAGAAAAATACATTTTTCCTGTATTTTGTCTGCATGTTAGGCTGAAAACATTTGAAACAATAATAAATTGATATAACTACACATAACATCCAGACTAAAGCAAAAACAACGAATAACAAATTGGCTTTAAATATGTGCTCGAAATTTGATATTCTATCTACAAAAAGCCCTAAAATTAAACTATGAAAGGAGAATAAAATTCCTGCTTTCAATTCAGAAGCTCTGATTAATTTTTCTAAACGTTCCAGCTGTTCCCAATAATTATTAGTATCCTGTATCATAATGTTTAATAATTAAAAAAATCACTTTCTATAAAGATAATACATATTTAGCGCGCTTCTGTTTTTTACAGCAATTTTCCCTCGTTCCAGAAATTTATATTTATCCTTTATGAGATGATAGGTGTCTTCTGACAAACTTATTTTTCCCGGTTCACAGCTTGATTCTATTCTGGAGGCAACGTTTACTGTATCACCCCAAATATCGTAAGTGAATTTATTATGACCAACAACGCCTGCAACTACCGGACCGGTGTGCATTCCTATTCTTATATCAAATCTTATTTCGCTAACCGCATGAACTTGTTTTGATTTTTCTACAAAATCCAATATGTCTAATGCAGCTTGGGCCATAAGGTCTGCATGGTCATATTTAATGGTTGTCAATCCTCCTGCGCACATATAAGAATCACCAATGGTTTTTATTTTTTCTAATTTGTATTTAGCTATTATTTTATCAAATTCAGAAAAATACATATCTATACTCTCAACGAGCTTTTCGGGAGCAGAGCTTTCTGCAAGCTTTGTAAAACCCTTAAAATCTGTAAACATCACAGTTACCGATTGGTATTTTTTTGCTTCAACTTTTCCTGACTGCTTAAGTTCGTTTGCTGTTTCCTTTGGAAGTATGTTCAGCAATAAACTATCTGATTTATGTTTTTCTTCAGCAATTATACTTTTTGTTTTGTTAATATATTTGTTCCTTCTGTACAATCCAATTGAAAATCCGGTAACTAGTACCAGCCCTCCAAGAAATGAATAAGTAAGAATTTTTTCGTTTTTTCGTTTTTGCTGTAATAAATCAACTTCTATTTGTTTATTTGACACCTCTAATTTTGTCATTTCTTTAGAAAAATCTTTTATACTGGCGCTTAAACTGTCTTGATACAATACAAAAGCTTTAAGGTGATAAAGTGAGGAATCCAAACGCTTCGCACTTTCATAAATATTTGCCAGCGTTAGGTGAGCTTTGCTTATCTCATCCTTTAATTGGTATTTCTTAGATAAATTTAGACTTCTTTTAGCATAGTCTAAAGCAATATTTGGCTGTTTGGATTTGGTGTAGATTTTAGACATATAGTCTAAATAAACGGAGATTGCATAATAATCTTCATTGTTTTCCAAAATTGTAAGCGCCTCATTAATATTTGCTTCAGCCAGCTTTGGTTTTTTTTGCTTTGCATATACTATTCCAATATTTCCAAGATTATATGCCGTACCTATTTCAAAATTTATATCATTACAAATAGCAATAGATTCAAAAAACAAGCTCAAAGCCTTTTCATTATAACCGGCGTTAATGCTTGCATCACCATAATTTAATAAAGCTGAAGCTAGTTGAATAGAGTCAGAACCTGCAATTCTAATTTCATTTATACCTTCTTCATAGTAAGTGACCGAACTTTCATAGTTACCTATTTCTGAATATATATCACCAATTGTTATATTCACTATAGCCTCATTCATTTTATTTTGCTGTGATATTGCATAGGTTTTAGCCTCTGTAAATGCTTCAAGTGCTTTTGATACATCGCTTTTGAGACGGTAAGCGTTACCTTTTTGTAAATATGCTGTAAACAAATACTGTAGAGAATCAAGTTTTTTTGCTTTTTCTATCAGAATCGCTGTGTATTTAAGCGTTTCCTGAGGATCTTCTGTAATGTTAGACAATTCTCTTAGCAAAAACAATTCATCCTGACTGGAGAATTTTTTATTTTCGTAAACATCAACTAAACTGTCTCTATTAACAAGTTGTGCAAATCCTGTACTGAATAAAATTAAAAAAAAGCCTAAGAAAAAGGCTTTATTAATTAATTTGTGTTTTGAATAAGACAATATTTTATAGTATGTTTTCAAACTTTATACAATCTATCTTCTGATAGATGGCTCTCTTATTTTTATTTTAGGATCAATTTTCAGGTGATTTACTGCCATGCGTCCATCTATGAATACTTTAAATTCAACATTATATTTTTCTTCATCACCAGGTTGACCTTGTATAACTTCAGCAGTTATGATGCCTTCATAATCCTTAATAGTATTTTTCCCAAATAGATTTTGACCTTGTTCGTAATTAATCTCACTCATTTCAATCGAGCTTGAAAGTGAACTGTGTTTTGCAACACCTCGCCAGACAATAATATCTCCTACATTGACTTCAATAACATAGTCTTCATTAGAAACATCACTATTTTGACCAAAGCTGCACACCTTATTTACATTTTCTTTTGTAATACTATTTGTATCACAGCTTAAGACTATCGTATGTGTAGTTTGTGCCGAACCAATTGCAAATGATAAACTTAAAAAAACAGTAATAATAAAACGAGAATAGTTTGATATTTTCATGGAAATAAATTATACGATCAAGACTATAAATATATTACAAAAATTAGAGAAACAATATTTTAGAAACCTTTATTACAAATAAACCACATTTCGATGTGAATTTTAAATCAAAGCTTAGGCCAATTACAGAACCTATCCGTTTACAAATTGGTTAATAACAATATCGCAAACATAGGCTATTCTAGATGTTTTATTTAAATTTGCAGATGTTGAAAAAGATTTATATGCAAAAAGCAGTTTTATTATTCTTAGCACCCTTCTTAATGCTCTTGAGCTGTAAAAATGACGTTGAAGAGAAGATAGACGAAAAGCCACTAGAAGCTAAGGAAATCACACCACCTAAGGAAATTATAAAAAAAGCTTACGGCCTTAGCCTGAATGACTTCGAGGTTGTAGAAGATACAGTAGGCAGAGGAGACTTTTTTGGCTCAATAATGGACAAACACGGGGTTACACCAGCCGAAGTCTATAAAATCACCCAAAAAGTACCGGATACTCTATTTAACTTTAAACGCATTAATGTAGGCAGACCGTATACCATTTTAAAGACCAAAGATTCTTTAAAAAAGCCTGAAATTTTTATCTACGAGCACAACAAAATAGATTACACAAAAGTCTATATTGGTGATAGTATCTACGCCGTAAGAGAGCAAAAACCTGTCACAATAAAAACTAAAGTTGCATCTGGAGTAATAGAATCATCGCTTTCGCTGGCAATTGATGAAGCAGGCATAGATTATATGCTCACAAACAGACTGGCGGACATTTATCAATGGAATATTGACTTTTTCCGAATCAATCCCGGAGACAGATTTAAAGTCGTTTTTAAGGAAAAATATATTAATGACAGTATTTATGCTGGTATTGAAAGTGTTGACGCTGCATTATTTTTTCATCAGGATAAGCCTTATTATGCTTTTGAATTTATGGTAGATTCAACTTTAGGACGTACTGAGTATTTTGATGAGAAAGCCAGGACCTTAAGACGATTCTTTTTAAAGGCACCGGTTCAATATTCGCGGATATCATCAAGGTACAGCCCCAGACGATTTCACCCTGTACAACGACGCTGGAAAGCTCATAAAGGCACAGACTACGCAGCGAAAAGAGGGACACCCATTTGGGCAACGGCGAATGGTGTAGTCATTAAATCCGGTTACACACGCGGCAATGGCAACTATGTTAAAATCAAACATACCAATAAATACACAACCCAATATCTACATATGTCCAGACGCGCTGTGAAAGTTGGAGAACGCGTTAAACAAGGAGAAGTGATTGGCTACGTTGGTAGTACAGGCTTGGCAACAGGTCCGCACGTGTGTTATCGCTTTTGGGTTTATGGTAAGCAAGTGGATCCCTTTAAACAAGATTTGCCTGAAGCTGAGCCTATGCCGGATGGTTTAAAACCAAAGTATTTTGAATTTATTCAAGATATGAGAAACCAATTGGATGAAGGTTTTGCCGATGACAAAGAGGAAGACCTGATTGCTAAAAATAATGTTGAATTATAAATTCGAAGCATTTATAATCTCGGACTAAAAGTTGCTCATAATCTTAAATCTCGGACTACAAGTCCGTGCGATCGATTTTCCTTTCTAGTGTAAGTTTGTGTTTGAGAAAAAAAAGAATAATTATTTAAAATTAATTTCTCCCCCAAAGTTTTTCTTCTCATTTAAAAATTTCGGATTGCCATAAATGTCTATGATACCACCACCAAAAACTTTTGCCTCACAATTTTCAGAAACATACACCCTTGCTGCGCCACCATACGAAATATTAACAATAGTGTTTTCTGTGATGAAATCTTTTCCACCGTATTCACCTCCGGTTTTGACTTCAACATTTTGGGATTTCGCTTCACCCTCTAACTTTATTTCGCCTCCTGACACAATTTTAACATCGAGAGAACTTACATACAATTTTCCACGTATTACTGAACCTTCACCTACTCTTAGGAACATTTCATGAGTTTCAAACTCCTCAATAAATTCTACATATGACCCCTGAACAACATTTAATTCATCTAAATTTTTCATGTATACCTTTATGCTTAATGGCACTTCACCTTCTAAAAGGGTTGAGATTGTAGAAGAAATTTTAAGTTTGTTCTCCCTTACCTTAAAGTTTATCGCTTCAAATACTTCCCTATTAGCAACAATTCTATTTTCTTCAGCGTTTGTATACAGCTCGACCTGAAGTCCGGCTGAGATTTTTAAACCATCAATATCTTCATTTATTCTCGCTGCTTCCTGAGCCATTATACCCACAGAAAGAAAAAATATCAAAATAGAAATTAAGCTTTTCATACGTATTGATTTATAATATTGATTAAGTCATTTTTTTGAAGAACACCACTTTGTCGCCAAAGTTGTTTTTGATTTTTAAACAAAATCATGGTCGGTACGCCTCTCACCTGATATTGGGAAGCTAATTGTTGATTTTTGTCCACATCAACTTTAATAATTTTGATATGGTCTTGCAACTCGTCTTTAACTTCTTTAAGTATTGGCGCCAGCAATTTACATGGACCACACCAGTCTGCATAAAAGTCAATTAATACCGGTGTGTCACTATCTATGATACTTTTAAAATTCGAATTCATTATTATATTTTTATATAAAATAAATATCAAAAACTGCACCAAAATGAATTTTGAGACTTATGGAGTCTTAGCCGTATTTCGCTTTACAACAAGTCCTACTATCGCAGAGATCATGACACCAAATGACAGATACAGCATCATTGTACTCTGAATGTATGAATTCAAATTAAAAATTTCATTGACAAATTTTTCGTCAGAACCTTTTTCTATACTGGTTTGAATAGCATTATTGAAAAAATCCGGTGAAATGTATTGCGTCATCACATAAATGGTACCTGGTGACAATCCGGCGATTAGAAGGCTAAATAAAGCGCCGGAAAGAAAGGCCTTCTGCCATGTTATTTTTCCGGAATAGTAGTCATCGCGTTTTTGTCTAAGACTGAAAAAAATACAAATCGTAATTGGGACGATGAGAACATAGCTAATTATAGGATGTATGAAACTTTGCTCATCGTGTAAGCCTAAATATTTTTCAGCATAAACCCATAAAATATTTATGGCTGTAAATATTGACGCCCATTTAAATTCAATTTTAAATTTTTCCATAGCTTGTTTAAGCCTAATCCTGATCCACCAATACCCATTGGCCCTGATTTATCATAGGAATAGCTTTTTTGTATTTTAAGCTTTTATTTTCACCAGTCTGAATATTTTTGATAGTCACTGTGTCGTTTCTGCCAATTTTTGGTTTGTCCCGGACAATAGTTTCTGTTATTTGTCTTCCTCCCTGATTACTGGCATTTGCGCCAGCTTGTCTCGCTGCTGCGGCCCGCTCGTCAAGGTTTTGGATTTCATCCTTTCTGGTCTGCACTTTATCCGGTCTTCTGCGCTGAGCAGCTTCCCTGATATTTGCGCTGTTTCTATCCGGCAATTCACCTTTGAATAAAAATGCAATTACATCTTTATTGACCTCATCAAGCATAGCTGTAAACAATTCGTAAGCTTCAAACTTATATATTACCAAAGGATCTTTTTGCTCATGAACTGCCAACTGTACACTCTGCTTTAGTTCATCCATTTTTCTCAAATGGTTTTTCCAGGCCTCATCAATAATAGCAAGTGTGATATTTTTCTCAAAATCTGTTACCAGTTGCTTACCATCAGATTCATAAGCTTTTTTGAGGTTGGTGACGACATTAAGCGTTTTCTGACCATCTGTAAAAGGAACTGCAATACGCTCAAATTTATCGCCTTGATTTTCATAAACTTGTTTAATAACCGGAAAGGCTAATTCTGCATTCCTTACCATCTTTTCCTCATAGCGCTTGTAGGCTATTTTGTATACGGACTCAATAAGTTTGTCTGCAGGCATTTTCTTGAATTCTACCTCTTCAACAGGCACATCCATTGAAAAGAATCTAATGAGTTCAAATTCAAAATTGGCAAAATCTTCGGTCTGTTTATTGAGATTGACAATGCTTTCTGCCGTATCATAAATCATATTGGCAATGTCTATTCTTAACCTTTCACCAAATAGTGCATGGTAACGTCGCTTATATACAACTTCACGCTGGGCGTTCATGACATCATCGTATTCCAAGAGTCGCTTACGGATACCGAAGTTGTTTTCTTCAACTTTTTTCTGAGCACGCTCTATAGAATTTGAAATCATTTTATGCTGAATAACTTCACCTTCCTTGAGCCCCATTTTGTCCATAAGTTTCGCAATACGTTCACTTCCAAACAATCGCATCAAATTATCTTCCAAGGACACGTAAAACTGAGAGCTACCGGGATCACCCTGACGTCCGGCACGACCTCTAAGCTGCCTGTCCACACGCCTCGAGTCATGTCTCTCTGTACCAATAATGGCTAAACCTCCGGCATCTTTTACATCTTTTGACAATTTGATATCTGTACCACGACCAGCCATATTTGTCGCAATGGTAACTATGCCGGAATTACCAGCTTCTGCTACAACATCTGCCTCACGTTTGTGGAGTTTGGCATTCAAAACATTGTGTTTTACTTTTCTGATGTTGAGCATTTTACTTAAAAGCTCAGATATTTCAACCGAAGTTGTACCTATCAGAACCGGCCTTCCCTCTTTCGATAATTTTACAACTTCATCGATGATGGCATTGTATTTTTCACGTTTAGTTTTATAAACCAGGTCTTCTCTATCGTCTCTGGCAATAGGCCTGTTGGTTGGTATCTCAATGACATCAAGTTTGTATATTTCCCAGAATTCTCCGGCTTCTGTGACCGCTGTACCTGTCATCCCTGACAGCTTGTTGTACATTCTGAAATAATTCTGTAGTGTAATGGTAGCAAAAGTCTGCGTGGCATCCTCAATCTTTACATTCTCTTTGGCTTCTATAGCCTGATGCAGACCATCGGAATAACGACGACCTTCCATGATACGTCCAGTTTGTTCATCAACAATTTTAACCTTATTGTCCATCACAACATACTCTGTATCTTTTTCGAAAAGCGTATAAGCTTTCAACAATTGACGCATGGTGTGGATACGCTCACTTTTTACGCCAAAATCTCTGTAGAGCTCTTCTTTTTTGGCAATTTCTTCTTCTTTTGACAAGCCCTCATTTTCAATTTTTGCAATTTCGGTACCCATTTCCGGCATAACAAAAAAGTCAGGATCGTCTTCACCAGACAAATAATCTACACCCTGATCGGTAAGGTCTATTTGATTATTTTTTTCCTCAATAACAAAATACAAGTCTTTATCAACCGTAGGCATCTCCCGGTTGTTGTCCTGCATATAGAAATTTTCTGTTTTTTGAAGAATTTGTCTTATACCTTCTTCACTTAAATATTTTATTAGGGCTTTATTTTTTGGCAAACCTCTGTAAACACGATAAAGCTTGAGGCCTCCCTCTTTGGTATCACCATCAGCTATGAGTTTTTTAGCTTCTGCCAATTCTTTAACCAAATGCTTTCGTTGAATTTCAACAAGCTGCGCAATTTTAGGCTTCAGTTGGTCAAACTCATGCACATCACCCTTAGGTATAGGTCCGGAAATAATAAGAGGTGTTCTGGCTTCATCAATCAAGACTGAATCTACCTCATCAACTATAGCATAATTATGCTTACGCTGAACCAAATCATCAGGCGCATGGCTCATATTATCACGAAGGTAATCGAAACCAAATTCATTGTTTGTACCGTAAGTGATATCTGCTTTGTAAGCCTGTCTTCTTTCTGCGGAGTTTGGTTTATAATAATCCACACAATCTACACTCAACCCGTGAAATTGAAAAATAGGCGCCATCCACGCACTATCTCGTTTGGCCAGATAATCGTTAACTGTGACCAGGTGAACTCCTTTTCCAGATAACGCATTAAGGTAAACAGGAAGTGTTGCCACCAAAGTTTTACCTTCTCCCGTTTGCATCTCGGCTATTTTTCCCTGATGCATTACAATACCTCCTATCAATTGGACGTCGTAGTGGATCATATCCCAGGTCACAGGTTTTCCTGCCGCATCCCATGAATTAGACCAGACTGCAGAATCACCATCTAATTGTATGTAGTCTTTCTGTGCAGAAAGCTCAATGTCATATTCAGTGGCTTTGACCTTAAGTGTTTCGTTATGAAAAAAACGTTTGGCTGTTTCTTTGACCACTGCAAAAGCTTCCGGCAGAATTTCATCCAAGACTTTTTCAGAATTTTGATAGACAACTTCTTCAACGCTGTCTATTTTGTCGTAGATATCTTCTTTTTCATTGATATCTTCACAGTTTTCTGCTTCTTCTTTAAGTTTTTCAATTTCTGCAAACTCATTCTTACTGGCAGACTTTATTTTTTCTTTGAATTCGACGGTTTTATACCTCAATTCATCTAAACTTAGCTTTTCAAGCTGTGCTTCAAAAGATTTAATTTGGTCAACAATTGGATATATTTCTTTGAGATCTTTCTTGGTTTTATCACCAACAAAGACTTTGAGTACAGAATCTAAAATTCCCATAGTGGTTAAAATATTTTAATAGGTTCAAAGTTAAAACAAAAAACGTGCTACGAATTAGCCATGCGTTAAAATTTAAGTTTTAAAAAGTACAATATGCCATAATGACACTCTCAGTTAGGCAATGTTTCAGGTTTAAAGTTTTGGAGTTTTTATCTTCGAGCTGGATTTGGGATTTATGGTATGAATGTTTAAAACAGAAATAATAAACCCCTAAACTTTAAACATACGAATAAAAAAAAGCCCCTTAAAAGAGGCTCTAATATACATTTTAAGAAAGTAATATTTCTAATATTCGTCTTCGTTCCAGAGGTAATCTTCATCTGTGGGGTAGTCCGGCCAGATTTCTTCTATGGAATCGTATGTATCGCCTTCATCTTCTATAGACTGAAGGTTTTCAACAACTTCTAGAGGTGCACCGGTTCGGATAGCATAGTCTATCAATTCGTCTTTCGTTGCAGGCCACGGCGCATCACTAAGATAAGATGCTAACTCTAATGTCCAATACATAATCTGTCTTTTTATTATTTCTGCAAAAATATATTTTTTGACGTAAAAAGCAAGCTTTTTCGGTTTTATTTTTTGATTTTTTTTGACACTCTAATTTGCTGATATACATACTTTTATATTATCAGTTTACCGGAGACAAAAGTATCCTGACTAATTTTTGAAATTGATTGCCGTATTTTATAAAAAAACTTAAAACTTCTCAGCTAGTTTTTTGAAGTTTTAGCATTGAATAACTTAGCTTTGCAAAAACTAAAAAGTTATACTTTCATGTCTCATCAAAAACCCATAAAATCTGCGCTTATCTCTGTGTTTCACAAAGATGGTTTAGAACCTATAATTAAAGCTTTGAAAGCCCATGACATTACGATTTACTCAACTGGAGGCACACAAAAATTTATTGAATCCTGTGGGGCAGATGTGATTCCTGTAGAAGATCTTACAGACTATCCTTCTATTCTTGGCGGTCGTGTAAAAACGCTTCATCCGAAAGTTTTTGGAGGGATATTAACCCGACGTGATCACGTTGGAGATAAAACAACGATTGAAGAGTTTGACATCCCGGAAATAGATTTAGTTATTGTTGACCTTTATCCTTTTGAAGAGACTGTTGCTTCCGGCTCCAGCCACGAAGACATCATAGAAAAGATTGATATTGGCGGCATTTCACTGATTCGTGCAGCAGCCAAAAATTATAAAGATGTGCTTTGTGTAGCATCGCAAAACGATTATGACAATGTTTTAGATATTCTCAAAAAGCCAGTTGCCGAAAGCAGCTATGAAGATAGAAAATATTTTGCAGTCAATGCATTTGCAGTATCGTCTCATTATGATGCTAAGATTTTTGGTTACCTCAACCAACCCAGCACAAATCAAGAGCTAAGACTTTCTGAAACTGAAGTCATGCCTTTGCGATACGGTGAAAATCCGCATCAAAATGCTAATTTTTATGGTAAATTTGATGAAGTGCTTGAGCAGCTCCACGGTAAGGAATTGTCTTACAACAACCTTTTAGATATCGACGCTGCTGTTAATCTGATTAATGAATTTCAAGGCGAGAACCCTACTTTTGCTATTTTAAAGCACAACAATGCCTGCGGTTTAGCTCAAAGAGAAAATATTCTGGAAGCTTACAATGATGCGCTGGCAGGTGATCCGGTTTCTGCATTTGGAGGTATTTTGATTGCCAATTCTACAATAGACAAAGCCACCGCAGAAGAAATTCACAAACTTTTTTGTGAAGTGGTCATTGCGCCAAAATTTGATGAGGATGCTTTAGACCTTTTAACTACAAAAAAGAACAGAAGGATATTGATTTTAAAAGATAGTGCTTTCGACAACAAGTTAGTAAGAACGTGTTTGAACGGCACTTTGGTTCAGGACAGAGACCATATTACAGATAGCAGTGAGCATTTTAAGACGGTCACTGAAGCTACGCCAAATGAGCAGCAAGTTGAAGATTTGGTATTTGCCTCAAAAATCTGCAAGCATACTAAATCAAATACTATAGTTTTAGCCAAAAACAAACAGCTTTTGGCCAGCGGCACAGGTCAGACTTCCAGGGTCGATGCTCTAAAACAAAGCATAGATAAAGCTCGGCATTTTAACTTTGATCTTACAAATGCTGTGATGGCCAGCGATGCTTTCTTTCCTTTTCCGGATTGCGTAGAAATTGCTGATAAAGCAGGAATTTCTGCTGTAATCCAACCAGGAGGATCTATTAAAGATGAATTGAGTATTAACTACTGCAATGAAAATAACATGGCAATGGTTATGACCGGAACAAGACATTTTAAACATTAATTGATTACTTTTGCACATTAAATTTTAAGCACAAAATGGGTTTTTTTGATTTTTTAACAGAAGATATTGCTATTGACCTTGGTACAGCAAATACGCTTATCATACACAACGACAAAGTTGTGGTCGATGCGCCTTCTATCGTTGCCAGAAACCGAGCAACCGGGAAAATTATAGCAGCAGGAAAAGAAGCGGCTATGATGCAGGGAAAGACCCATGAAAATATTAAAACTATTCGTCCCCTAAAGGATGGCGTTATTGCAGATTTTGATGCCAGTGAACAGATGATAAGTATGTTCATTAAGGAAATCCCTGCTCTAAAAAAACGTCTTTTTACGCCATCTTTAAGAATGGTAATCTGTATACCAAGTGGTATCACAGAAGTTGAAATGCGTGCTGTAAAAGACAGTGCAGAACGTGTAAACGGAAAAGAAGTTTATTTAATTCATGAACCCATGGCAGCAGCCATTGGTATTGGTGTAGACATCATGCAGCCAAAAGGAAATATGATAGTAGACATTGGCGGTGGTACTACAGAAATTGCCGTTATCGCTCTTGGCGGTATAGTTTGTGATAGATCTGTAAAAATTGCGGGTGATGTTTTTACAAACGATATCATCTATTATATGAGGACTCAACATAACCTTTATGTTGGAGAGAGAACTGCTGAAAAAATAAAAATACAAATTGGTGCAGCCACAGAAGATCTTGAAACGCCACCTGAAGATATGAGCGTTCAAGGTCGAGATTTGTTAACGGGAAAACCAAAACAAGTAGAAATATCGAGCAGGGAAATAGCCAAAGCCCTAGACAAATCTATCCTAAGGGTTGAAGATGCAGTAATGGAAACCCTTTCACAAACACCTCCTGAACTTGCCGCCGATATTTACAATACCGGTATATACATGGCTGGTGGTGGTTCTATGCTAAGAGGCCTTGACAAAAGACTTTCTCAAAAAACAGATCTTCCAGTATTTATTGCAGAAGATCCATTGAGAGCCATTGTTAGGGGTACTGGCATTACATTGAAAAGCTTAGAGAAATACAAGCCCGTATTAATGAAATAAATGAACATGCATGCAACAAATTTTAAAATTCTTTATCCAAAACAAAGTTGGGATTTTATTTTTGGTGCTGTTTACAATATCTGTTGGGTTAACCATTCAATCCCATTCCTATCATAATAGTAAATGGGTATCTTCAACTAATTTTGTGTCCTCAACTTTTATTGGTTTAAAATATGATGTTACTTCATATTTTAGTTTAAAAAAAGAGAATGAGAGCTTACTTATTCAAAACACTTATTTACAGAAGGAAATACTGGCCTTAAAAGATTTAAACTCTTCAGATTCCTTAATCAAGGAAGCACCTTATTCTTTTATTTCAGCTCACATAATTTCAAACTCCTATAATAAAAAAGACAATTTTGTGCTTTTAGACAAAGGACAAAATGATGGTGTTTTTGAGGGCTATGGCGTGAGTGTTCCCAATGGAATCATTGGCATAGTCGAAAAAAGCACAAAAAACTATTCCAGGATCATTTCAATATTAAACACCAATTTGTCTATTAACGCCAAGCTAAAAGATAGTGAGCAGTTCGGATCATTGCAATGGGATACTAAATTGTATAACGAATTATTGTTGAAAGATCTACCGAGATCTGCAAATTTTAAAGTTGGAGACACCATAGTAACAGGAAGTAATTCTTTAATTTTTCCGGAAGGGCTTCCAATTGGAGTGATTAAAAATTTTCAATTGAATGAGAACTCAGGTTATTTTGACATTCGGGTCAGTTTGTTCGCCGATATGACAAACCTAAACCAAGCCTACGTTATTCTGCCAAAAAGAATTAAAGAAGCACAAGAATTACTGGAAGAAAATGAATGAGTTTAAATTAAAATATCTATTTCAATTTATAATCTTGATTCTTCTTCAAGTATTAATTTTGAATCATATAAATTTTCAGGGTTATATCAATCCCTACTTATATTTGGCTTTCATTATCTTTTTACCGCTAAGGTTAAAAACCCAGTATGTACTGATATTTAGTTTCTTACTTGGCCTTAGTATAGATATATTCGGTAATACAGGAGGAGTTCATGCCGGTGCTTCCGTTGCTATTGCGTACTTAAGGAATTTTATTGTAAGGCTATCTTTTGGTATAAATTACGATTTAAACACCATAAAATTACAATCGGCAAAGCTTAATACTCAACTTTCGTTCATTTTGATAATGGTTTTAACTCACCATTTAATTATGTTTTCTTTATCATACTTTAGCATAAATTATAGCATCGAAATATTGAAAAACACAATTTATTCTGGTATATTTAGTAGCCTGTTAATTTTTATGATATTGGTATTAACTAAAAAATAATGAGAAAACTATTTCCATACTTACTATTGTCTTTCACTGCTATTATTTTTTTGGCCAGATTAGTTTATCTTCAAATATTTGAAGACAAATATGCTGATATTTCAGAAAAACAATCTGCTAAAGCAATATACGATTACCCTCAACGTGGATATATTTTTGACAGAAATGGGGTTCTTCTTGCCGGAAATCAACCGTCCTATGATGTTATGCTTGTACCCAATGATCTTGAACCATTTGATACTTTGGCTTTTGCAGATTTATTGAACATTAAAAAAGAACAACTTCAAAAGAAAATAGAGCAAGCAAAACATTATTCCTGGAGAAAACCTTCTGTAATTACAGCTCAGCTTACAAAATCAGAATATGCTTCTCTTCAGGAAAACATGTATAAGTTTAAAGGGTTCTACATCCAAAAACGATCTTTGAGAGACTATCAAATGGACATAGGGGCAAATTTCTTAGGATATATTGCTGAAGTAAATAATCGTGATATCAGAAAAAATCCCTATTACCAGTCGGGAGAGCTCATAGGCAGGCAAGGCGTTGAACAGTATTATGAAGAAAAGTTGAGAGGCGTCAGAGGCGTAAAATATATTCAAAGGGATAAGTTTAATAATGAGCTTCGCTCATACAAAAACGGGGAATCAGACACACTTCCTGAAAAAGGCAAGGATCTATATTTGACAATTGATGCAGAACTTCAGGCGTATGGCAAGAAACTGATGAAAGATAAGAGAGGCGGTATAGTTGCATTAGAACCGAAAACCGGCGAAATTTTAGCATTAATTTCAGAACCAACATATCCACCGAGTTATCTTGTAGGCCGAAAGCGTTCTAAGAATTTTACAAAGCTTTGGTATGACACCATCACAAGACCATTGTATAATAGAGCTTTGCAGGCACAATATCCACCTGGTTCGCCTTTTAAAGTCTTAACTGGTCTCATTGCTTTGCAAGAAGGTGTAGTAAATACAAACAGCTCCATAAACTGTTATGGTGGTTACAGGTATGGCCGTGGTAGAATTTTAGGCTGTCATGCCCATACAAACCCTATAAGAATGGTAAATGGTATTGCACATTCCTGTAATGCTTACTTTTCAAGTATTTATTTAAAAACTATAGACAAGTACGAGACTCCTCAGGAAGGCATTGATCGGTGGAATGAACATGTAGGAAGTTTTGGGCTGGGAAATTATCTTGGCTATGACTTACCTGTAGGAAGAAAAGGGTTTATACCAGATGCAGATTACTACAACCGTGCCTATAAATATCCCACGTATAAATGGTATAGCTCTGCAACTATATCTAATGGCATAGGTCAGGGCGAAGTGCTTACCACACCTATCCAATTGGCAAATATGACAGCAGCTATAGCCAACAGAGGTTGGTTTATAAGACCTCATATATTAAAGGCCATTGATAAAGACCCCATAAAAGATACTTTATATACCAGAAAGCATTATACGACAATAGATAAAAAACATTTTGACCCCATCATTAAAGGTATGCATGAAGTTTATAAATATGGTACTGCAAAATGGGTCCAGATTCCTGATATTGAAATAGGAGGCAAAACAGGGACTTCAGAAAATAAAAAATTTATTGATGGAAAAGTAATTCAAATGGAAGACCATTCTATTTTTGTAGCTTTTGCCCCAATTGACGACCCTCAAATAGCTATTGCGGTATTTATAGAACACGGCTTCTGGGGTTCAAGATATGCTGCTCGTATTGCCAGTTTGATGATAGAAAAATACATTAAGGGCACAATAACCCGAAAAGATTTAGAACAATGGTTATTAGAAAACAGTCCTAAAGAAAAATATGAACAAATAGACTTTATGATCAAAAATGATAGCATTCTTGAGAATTTAAATTTTAATGAGTAGAGGTAATACCATTTTTAAGGTAGATTGGATTAGCATTGCGTTGTTTCTTGCGCTTGTTTTTTTTGGCTGGTTAAGTATATACTCAACTACAGTTGTTGATCCAAATCAAAGCATCTTAGATTTATCAACTCTTTACGGTAAGCAATTGTTATGGATACTGCTAAGTTTTGTAATTGTGTTTTTTGTTCTTTCTATCGAAAGTAAGTTCTATGAACGGTTTAGTTCAATAATTTACATCCTGTCCTTACTTTCCCTTTTGGGATTGCTGTTTTTTGGAAAGACCATAAATGGGCAGACTGCCTGGTATTCTTTTGGAAGTTTTAGTATTCAGCCGGCAGAATTCGCCAAAGCAGCTGTTGCACTGGCAATAGCTAAATATCTGAGCGAACTTAATGTCGATTTAAAAAAACTGAAATATCAGCTTAACACTTTGCTCATTATTTTACTGCCCATCGGTTTAATATTACTTCAGCCGGATGCAGGCAGTGCATTGGTCTTTTTTTCATTTTTTGTAGCTATATACAGAGAAGGTCTACCAGGCTTTTATATATGGCTGGGGCTACTTGCTATTATTTTGTTCGCAATGGTATTGATAATAGGTTCTGCAATCACAGGAATCCTTACAGCAAGTGTTTTTTTACTGATCATTTATTTTCTAAAAAAACAAAAAAGAAAGATTTTTCCCGTTTTTATGGCAGCTTTGCTGAGTATTGGGTTTATTTTAAGTGTGAATTTCATTTACAATAATGTCCTTCAGCCTCATCAAAAAGAAAGGTTTGAAGTTCTTGTAAATTTAGAAGAGAATAAAAGGGGTAGCGGCTACAACCTTTACCAAAGTATTGTGGCCATTGGAAGCGGCGGTCTTACAGGTAAGGGTTTCTTAGAAGGTTATTCAAAACAAGGCGGTTTTGTACCAGAACAACACACAGACTATATTTTTACCAGTATTGCAGAGGAATGGGGGTTTATAGGAAGTTTTATTGTTATATTCTTATTCATCATTTTTATGCTTAGGATCCTATTTCTGGCCGAACGTCAAAAAAAACCATTCAGCCGAATCTACGGATACGGCGTATTTGGTATATTTTTTATCCACTTTTTTGTAAATCTGGGGATGGTATTGGGCTTAGTTCCTACGATTGGTATACCTCTTCCTTTATTTTCTTATGGCGGCTCAGGATTGTGGGGCTTTACGATTTTGGTGTTTATTTTCCTTAAATTAGATGCAGATCGACAAAAATTAGGCAGTTAACTATCCTAAAATCATTCCTGCGATGGTTGCAGACATAAGAGAAGCTAAAGTTCCACCAAGTAGTGCGCGCATACCAAATTTAGAAAGGGTTTTTCTTTGTCCTGGTGCTAAAGACCCGATTCCACCAATCTGAATGCCAATTGAAGCAAAATTTGCAAACCCGCAAAGCATGTATGTCGCCATGATGACGGACTTTTCGTATTTAAAATGCAGACTGTTTCCTAGATCTTTTAACTCAGCCAACTGGATATAACCCACAAATTCACTAGCTGCCAGTTTAATTCCTAGTAATTGTCCCATAAGCATAGCATCTTCTTCGGCAACTCCAATCAGCCACATCACAGGATAAAATATTGTTCCAAGAATGGCTTCAAGAGAAAACTTATCATAAGGTGTATTATCAGCCACAAATGCATTTAATCCAACCCAGCCGCCAAAAGCATCCAGACCATAATTAACCATAGCAATTAAAGCTACAAATACGAGAAGCATAGCGCCGACATTGGCGGCTAATTTCAGACCCTCTGTGGTACCATTGGATATTGCATCTAATAAATTAGAACCAATTTTATCCATGGACACTGTTGCGGTATTATCTACTTCATCTACCTGAGGAAAAAGTATTTTAGAAATGACAATTGCTCCGGGTGCTGCCATCACCGATGCTGCCAAAAGATGTCTTGCAAATTCCTGTCGTGCAGCTTCATCATCTCCTCCTAGAAAACCGATGTAGGCAGCCAAAACGCCACCGGCAACTGTAGCCATACCTCCAATCATAACAAGAAGCACTTCGGATCTAGTCATGCGCTCCAAGTAGGCCTTAATCATCAAAGGCGATTCTGTTTGCCCCAGAAAAATATTCCCGGCAACGCTCAATGCTTCGGCACCTGAAACACCTAAAGCTTTGGAAAGTAACCATGCCAAACCCTTTACAACAACTTGAATAATTCCAAAGTAAAAAAGTATAGACGTTAATGCCGAAAAGAAAATAATTGTCGGTAAAACCTGAAACAAAAAGATATATCCATAAGTGTTTTGATCCATCAAATCTCCCAATAAAAATTCACTTCCTTCAGCTGTGAAGTATAGGATCTGAACAAAAATATCACCAACAAAATCAAAAATAGCCTGTATCCAGGATATTTCAAGAATACCATAAGCTAATACCAGCTGTAGTAATAGACCAATAATTACAGTTCTCCACCTTATTTTTCTTCGGTTGGCACTAAAGACGAATGCAATGCTTAACAAAACAAACATCCCTAAAATACCTCTCCACAAGCTATTGATACTGAAACCACTGTGAGGAATAAGCTCATCATCGGTTACTGGACTTTCTTCAAGAACAGCTTCTTCTTTTAAATCTCCTATTGTTAAAGTATCACTAATATTTTCCTGAAAAACATGCTGTAATGAATCTGTTGTAGTTTTAAGACTATCAGTCTGAGCATTTATGGATGTTGAAAAACAAAGCAAAATACAGACAAAGAAAAGGTAAAGGCAATTTTTCATAGGGTACTAGCTGCGTTTGGAAATCTCATCTCTTATTTTAGCAGCCTTTTCGTACTCTTCATTCTGAACGGCATCTTCCAAAAGACTTTTTAAATCGTTAAGGCTTAAACTTTTTAGATCAAAACCTGATTTTATCTCAGTTTCTGCCTGAGATGGTTCAGCTTTTTTAGACTCTGAAGAACTACCTCCGGACTTAAGTTGAATTCCAGCTTTATCTAAAATGTTTTTATAAGTAAAAATAGGCGCTTCAAACCTTAGTGCTAGAGCAATGGCATCACTTGTCCTTGCATCTATAATTTCTTCATGGTCACCTTGATTACAAATAAGACTTGCATAAAATATACCATCAACCAATTTGTGGATAATGACTTTGGAAATGTTGATTTCGAAAATCGCCGAAAAATTTCTGAACAAATCATGTGTAAGTGGTCTTGGAGGTCTGATTTCTTTTTCTAAAGCTATGGCAATAGATTGGGCTTCGAAAGCTCCTATAACAATAGGAAGCTGTCTGCCGCCATCAACTTCGCTTAAAAGTAATGCATAAGCACCAGATTGTGTTTGACTGTAAGAAATACCTTTAATATCTAACTGCACTAAGTCCATAAAACAAACAATAAAGTATAAAAGCCTTAAATTCCACTAATAGTGGAATGAGTTCAATTTTTAAGATTTAAATTTTCCTGATTGAGAAACATTCAAAGTTAAGTTTAACTCATAAAAAACGGTCTAAAATAACGAAAAATGTCGTTTTCTTAGACCGTTATTTCGGGCACAATTTAAAAAAATTAAGCGTTAGCAGCCTTAAATTCTTTTAATTTTTCAATTAATTGAGGTACAACTTCAAAAGCATCTCCTACTATACCATAATCTGCAGCCTTAAAAAATGGAGCTTCCTCATCTGTATTGATAACTACCTTTGTTTTTGAAGCATTAATTCCCGCAAGGTGCTGAATAGCCCCGGAAATACCTATAGCAATATATAAATTTGACGCAACAGGCTTTCCTGTTTGACCAACATGCTCGCCGTGAGGTCTCCAGCCCATATCACTAACAGGTTTAGAGCAAGCTGTTGCCGCTCCAAGCACATCTGCCAACTCCTCTATCATTCCCCAGTTTTCCGGCCCTTTAAGACCTCTACCGGCAGACACAACAACCTCAGCGTCTGCTATACTTACTTTATCTGTATTTTTATCAACAGACTTTACCTCTATTCCACTAGCTTCAACTTCAGGGTTAAATTCAACAACCTCAGCTGTCACTTGGTTTTCATGGAGACCAAATGCATTATTGGACAAACCTATAATTTTTCTGTCTGTTGTAATTTCTGCCAGGCCAAAGGCTTTGTTGGTAAATACATTTCGCTTGACTTTAAATCCGCTTTCTGTTTCCGGTAATGCAACAACATTAGAAGCATAGCCTGCTCCGAGTTCTACTGATAGTCCCGGCGCCAGATACTTGGCATTAGCACTTTGACTTAAAACAATTATTTCAGCATTGGCTTCTTCTGCTGCTTTTGCAATTAAAAAAACGTATGATTCTTCATTAAAAGATGTTAAATCATCTTTTTTTACATTAAGAATTTTATTAACTCCATATTGACCTAAGCTTTCTGAATTTTCTGCATTTATAGTAACTGCAGTCACCTGAGTTCCCATTTTTTGGGCAATTGAAGAGGCATAGGAAGCCACTTCATAAGCCAATTTTTTCAATTTTCCCTGTTCTGATTCAGCGTATATTAATAGTGACATAATTTTAATTTTTTTAGATTTAAATGGCTTTTGCTTCGTTGTGAAGTAAATTTATCAATTCATCTATATTTTCTGCGTCTACAAGTTTTACATCACCTTTAGGTGCCGGTTTACTAAAACTCTTAAATTCTACATTAGCACCAGAAGATACAGGCTCTTTTACATTTAAAGGCTTTTTTCTGGCCATCATAATGCCGCGCATGTTAGGTATACGAAGGTCTTTCTCTTCAACCAGACCTTTCTGTCCGCCAATGACCAATGGCAAATTGCAGGATAATGTTTCTTTTCCTCCGTCAATTTCTCTTACAGCAGTTGCAGCATCTCCTTCTATATCAAGAGATACACAGGTATTAATGAAATGTGCACCAATCAATTTAGCCAACATACCAGGTACCATACCACCATTGTAATCAATAGATTCTCTACCTGCGATGATAAGATCATACTCGCCGCTTTTAACTACATCAGCTATTTCCTGCGCAACCTGAAAAGCATCGACAGGTTTTGCATCGACTCTAATAGCTTTATCTGCACCTATGGCCAGGCATTTTCGCATTGTTGGTTCTACATCTTTTTCTCCAACAGTAACTATATCTACAGAAGCACCTTGCTTTTCTTTGAACCACATGGCACGGGTTAACCCAAATTCATCATTAGGATTTATTACAAATTGTACCCCATTTGTATCAAAAGCTGTATCGCTGTCTGTAAAATTAATTTTTGAAGTCGTATCCGGGACATGACTTATACAAACTAAAATTTTCATTTTGAATAGGTTTTGTGTTATTATAACGTTTGCGAAGATAGTATTTTATGTGAAATTTTATTATGCATGCATAATAAAATTTTATTAATTTGTTAGGCAAAAAAGTTTTTTGATTGTTTACTTTTGTCGTTCAACTTATTTTTGAACTATAAATATGAGAACAATACAATTTAGAGAAGCTGTCTGCGAAGCAATGAGCGAAGAAATGCGTGCTGATGAGTCAGTATATTTAATGGGGGAAGAAGTTGCCGAGTACAACGGTGCTTATAAAGCTTCAAAAGGTATGCTGGATGAATTTGGACCTGATCGTGTGATAGACACACCAATTTCTGAGCTTGGCTTTGCCGGTATAGGTGTAGGTTCAGCTATGAATGGAAACAGACCTATCATTGAATTTATGACTTTTAATTTTTCTTTAGTTGGTATTGACCAGATCATAAACAATGCTGCTAAAATGCGTCAAATGTCAGGTGGTCAAATAAATATCCCTATAGTCTTTCGAGGTCCAACAGCATCTGCAGGACAATTAGCTGCGACCCACTCTCAGGCTTTTGAAAGTTGGTATGCCAACACTCCTGGCCTGAAAGTTGTTGTTCCATCTAACCCATATGACGCCAAAGGTTTATTAAAATCTGCCATACGTGATGACGATCCTGTAATTTTTATGGAAAGTGAGCAGATGTATGGTGATAAAGGTGAAGTACCTGAAGAAGAATATACAATCCCTATAGGTAAAGCCGATATCAAAAGAGAAGGAGATGGCGTTACTATAGTGTCTTTTGGTAAAATTATCAAAGAAGCATACAAGGCGGCCGATAAACTAGCCGAAGAGGGTGTTTCCTGTGAAATCATTGATTTAAGAACAGTAAGACCACTGGATTACGATTGTATTGTAAACTCAGTTAAAAAGACCAATCGTTTAGTTATTCTTGAAGAAGCCTGGCCTTTTGGAAACGTTTCTACTGAAATTACCTATCATATCCAACATTACGCGTTTGATTACCTGGATGCGCCCATTATAAAACTTAACACTGCTGATACTCCGGCTCCATATTCTCCTGTGTTACTGCAGGAATGGTTGCCAAATCACGAAGATGTGATTAAAGCAGTGAAAAAAGTGATGTATAAATAAGGTATATAAAATATTTTAAAAAAGCTTCAGTTGTATATTGCAGGTGAAGCTTTTTGTGTTTTTATGAAAAAACTTTTTCTTTTAATATATGTTTTGGGTTTTTATACTTTTACTTTTGCCCAAACAAAAGTAAGTGGTTATGTATACGATGACCTGAAAGAACCTGTTGCTTACGCTAATGTATATTTTAAGGATTCACGAATAGGCACCATTACCGATGAAAACGGCAAGTTTTACTTGCAAAGTGAAAATGACTATACTGCTTTAATTGTTTCTTTTGTAGGCTACACTGATTACACCTTAGAACTTAATCAAAGTAGCACCTACAATATTGAAGTTATACTTAAGTCAGACGCTGAAGCTTTAAACGAAGTCATGGTGTACTCCGGCAATACATCCAAAAAAAATAATCCTGCCATCGATATTCTTCGCAAAATCTGGAAAAACAGAAGAGATAACGGCGTCAAGAAGTTTAAACAATATCAATACGACAAATATGAAAAACTCCAGTTTGACCTCAATACCATTGATAGTAGTTTGATTAAAAGCAGACTTTTTAAAGGGATGGAGTTTATATTTACACAGACCGACACTAATGAGGTTACCGGTAAAACCTATCTGCCAATTTTTATCAACGAATCTGTCTCTGATGTTTACGGAGACAATGAAATAAATAGAGAAAAAGAAATTTTACAGGGTAATAAAAATTCAGGCTTTAGCAACAACCAGAGTCTTGTAGCCTTTATTAAGGACTTGTATGCAGAATACAATGTATACGACAATTACATTAAAATCTTTGACAAAAGCTTTGTTAGTCCTTTATCCAGGACTGGAATAGACAATTACAACTACATTTTAGCCGACAGCGCTTTTGTGGACAATCGTTGGAGTTATAACATTGTTTACTATCCCAGAAGAAAGAATGAGTTAACTTTTAAAGGCGAGTTCTGGGTAAATGACACGACCTGGGCCATCAAGAAAATTGAGATGGCCATGACAAAAAGCGCCAACATAAACTGGGTAAAAGATGTTTATATAGAGCAGGAATTTGACGTCCTTAACGATTCTATCTTTTTGATTACCAGGGATTACTTCATGTCTGATTTTACATTTAGAAAAAAAGAAGAAGCTCGTGGGGTTTACGGGAAACGTACTACATTATACGACAATTACCAATTTGATATTAAAAAGGACAAAGACTTTTACGAAAGACAGGTTAATCCTTATAAGAATCAGGTTTATGACAGAGACAGTCTGTTTTGGGCTAATAACAGACTGGAGAAACTAAACAAAACTGAGCAGGATATTTACAAACTTGTAGACACCTTAAAAACCGTAAAAGCTTTTAAACAGGTTTATGACGTTGCCACTGTGCTAGCTTCAAATTATTATGAGTTTGATGGCTGGGATTTTGGTCCTGTATTTTCTACTTTTGGTTACAATGATATAGAAGGTGTTCGTTTGCGTGTTGGCGGCAGAACTTATAATGGGCAAAATGACATGTGGCGTCTACAAGGGTTTACTGCTTACGGGCTTAAAGACAATAAATTAAAATACGGTATTTCCGGAAAGGTGATGCTTGACAGAAAGTCAAGATTAGTTCTTTCTGCAGGAAACAGAAGAGATATCGAACAACTAGGTGCCAGCCTTACCAGCTCATCTGATGTTCTGGGAAGAAGTTTGGTCTCGTCCTCACCCTTAACTGTTGCAGCCAATACGACTCTCACTAACATCAACCTGAGTGGTCTTGCGCTTGAAATGGAACCGCTTTACAATTTAAAACTGAGGCTGGAAGGCACATACAGGACACTTGTCGGGGCAGACACCAACTTGTTTAGTTTAGCATTTTTCACAGACGAGGCCAGAACACAACGTCAGGAGCAAACCACACAAACAGAAATAGCCATAAGTGCAAACTATACACCAAATAAAAAGGCCACAGGATATGGTGTAGAACGTTACATTGTAAATGGAGGCACATACCCGGATTTTTTATTAAAATATTCCAAAGGTATTGAGGGACTTTTAGACAGTGATTTTAATTACGATAGAATTCAATTATTGTACAGACAGCCCATTTTACTGGGTGGCTTTGGAAAATTCACTTCTACTTTTGAAGCCGGAAAAACTTATGGTGGCGTGCCTTTAAGCCTGCTAAATGTTGTACCCGGTAACCAAACTTTATTTTCAATTGAAGGCACTTTTCCTCTACTCGACTTTTACGAATTTGTGACCGATGAATATGTCAGTTTGCACCTTGAACACAACTTTAATGGACGGTTATTTGCCAGAATACCTTTCTTAAGAGATTTAGACTTAAGAGAAATTGTAACGTTCAGAACTGTATATGGCTCTTTATCAAACGAAAGTATAATGCTAAATGCCTCCACCTCCAATCCAGTTTTATTTGCACCGGACAGGAATGCTTACTACTCATATAGTTTTGGTATTGGTAATATTTTCAGAGTGTTCCGTCTCGATTTTCATTTTAGAGGAAATTACTTCGATATTCAGAATTCCAGAAGTTTTGGTATTACCGGTGCCTTTGGATTTTATTTCTAAAAACATAGTCTTTAAAACTTAGGAATTATTACTTTTGCTGTCTTTTTAAAGTTAAATTCTTATGACATTTGATGTTCTTATTGAAATTCCTAAAGGAAGTAGAAATAAATACGAATACGATTTTCAACTGAAAAAAATTCGTTACGACAGGATGATATTTTCTTCGATGATGTATCCTGCAGATTATGGTTTTGTTCCTAAAACTTTAGCTCTTGATGGTGACCCGCTTGACGTCCTCGTTTTAGTTACCGAACCCACCTTCCCAGGTTGTGTTATGGAAGTAAAACCCATTGGCGTTTTTCATATGACCGACGAAAAAGGTCCTGATGAAAAAATAATTTGTGTTCCGGTTAGCGATCCCATTTCATCTAAAGTTAATGATCTTAAAGAGCTCAACCCGCATCTCATTCAGGAGATAGAGCATTTTTTTCAGGTGTATAAAGATCTGGAAAAAAAGAAAGTTGATGTTGGCGGCTGGGGTAATGTTACTGAAGCTAAACAAATTGTAACTGACTGCAGAGCCAGATTTAAAGATAGTGATGTACCCTCTGATGACGTATCTCTTTAATACTGCTAATGCCTAAAACACTAAGCTCTACGAAAAGCTTTTATGTTAATAATTTTAACTACTTTTGACAAATTTTAAAAATTAATCATTTCATGGAATCAAACGTTATATACATTCCCATTCTTTTAGCCCTTGTCGGGCTTATTTTTATGTTCATTAAAATGTTCTGGGTCAAAAAACAAAATCCAGGCAGCGAACGTATGCAGGATTTATCTAAAAGTATCAAAGAAGGGGCTTTAGCCTTTTTAAATGCAGAGTATAAACTATTATTTATTTTTGTGATTGTTGCAGGCATTGCACTTTATGTGATTTCAATGTTTGTAGACAGTACAAGCTGGATGATTGTACCGGCATTTGTTGTTGGTGCTATATTTTCTGCTCTTGCAGGAAATGTTGGTATGCGTATAGCGACCGATGCCAATGCCAGAACAGCTGAAGCTGCTAAAACCAGTTTGCCTCAGGCATTAAAAGTTTCATTTTCCGGAGGTACGGTAATGGGACTTGGTGTTGCAGGTCTTGCGGTATTAGGCTTAAGCTTACTTTTTACACTATTCCTTTCACAATTTATGACAGAAAGCGGTGATTTTTACACAGAAATGACCGTAGTATTAGAAACTCTAGCCGGATTTTCTCTTGGAGCTGAATCTATTGCACTTTTCGCTCGTGTTGGTGGTGGTATTTATACCAAAGCTGCCGACGTCGGTGCTGATCTGGTTGGAAAAGTTGAAGCCGGTATACCTGAAGATGACCCAAGAAACCCTGCTACCATTGCAGATAATGTTGGTGATAATGTTGGTGATGTTGCCGGCATGGGAGCTGACCTGTTTGGAAGTTATGTTGCTACAGTATTGGCTGCTATGGTACTTGGAAACTATGTGATAAAAGATATGTCTTCAGTTACACAGTTTGCTGATGCTTTTAATAATATGGGACCTATCCTATTACCATTGGTGATTGCCGGAGTTGGGGTTTTAGCCTCTATTATAGGGACTTTCTTTGTTAGAATAAGCAGTAATGACGCTAAAGAAAAACAGGTGCAAAAATCACTTGATACTGGCAATTGGTTTGCTATAGGACTAACATTGATAGCCAGCTGGTTTTTAATTCAATGGATGCTGCCGGAAACGATTGAGATGAACTTCTTTGGTGAAGGTGTAAAATCTGTTCCATCCAGACACGTATTCTATTCTTGTATGATCGGTTTGGCAGTAGGTGCTTTAATTTCATTTGTCACGGCGCACTACACCAGTTTAGGTAAAAAACCGGTATTGGATATTGTAAAAAATTCATCAACAGGAGCAGCGACTAACATTATCGCTGGTCTTGCCGTAGGGATGAAATCAACATTTTGGTCTGTATTGTTATTTGCTGCCGCTATTTACGGTTCTTACGCTTTAGCAGGATTTTACGGCGTAGCCTTAGCAGCTTCTGCGATGATGGCTACGACAGCTATGCAGCTTGCTATAGATGCCTTTGGCCCTATTGCTGACAACGCAGGTGGTGTGGCTGAAATGAGCGAACTTGACGATATTGTAAGAGAACGTACAGATATTTTAGACTCTGTAGGAAACACTACTGCTGCGGTAGGTAAAGGATTTGCCATTGCTTCAGCAGCTTTAACGGCACTAGCGCTTTTCGCCGCCTACGTTACCTTTACCGGTATCGATGGTATCAATATCTTTAAAGCGGATGTACTGGCGATGTTGTTTGTTGGTGGGATGATTCCAGTTGTCTTTTCTGCACTTGCTATGAAATCCGTAGGTAAAGCCGCAATGGAAATGGTGAAGGAAGTGAGACGTCAGTTTAAGGAAATCCCCGGTATTATGGAAGGCAAAGCTAAGCCTGAAAATGCCAAATGTGTAGATATCTCGACGAAAGCAGCTCTAAAAGAAATGTTACTCCCAGGATTGATCACCATAATTTCACCTATCATTATAGGCCTTGTTTTTGGCCCTGAACCGCTTGGCGGCTATATGGCCGGTGTTTGTGTTTCCGGTGTCATGTGGGCAATTTTCCAAAACAATGCTGGTGGTGCCTGGGATAATGCTAAAAAATCCTTTGAGGCCGGTGTTGAGATAGATGGTAAAATGACTTACAAAGGTAGTGATGCACACAAAGCTGCTGTAACCGGTGATACCGTTGGTGACCCGTTTAAGGATACATCCGGGCCTTCAATGAACATTTTGATTAAATTAACTTGTCTGATTGGTTTGGTTATGGCTCCGCTTTTAGGAGATCATACTGAAGATAATGTGGAAAGCATAGGAGATGTTCAAATTGAAGAAGTGATTGAAGTAGAAAATTCTTCAACCGAAGATATAGCCAAAGCCACGATAGTGACAACCTATATGGAAAATGGCGAAGAAAAACAAAAAACAAAGGTAATCGAAGGATCTCCAGAAGACGTTGAAGCTAAAGTAGAAGCCATGAAAGGTGAAGGTGTTCACGGCAAACACCACTTCAAACTCGATAAAACAAAAGGAGAGATCAGTAAAACGGTTTCAATTGAAGTTGAAAAAAAGAAAAGCTAATTTCTTTTTTAAATAAATAATGAATTTGAGAAACCGGGGCATATGTCTCGGTTTTTTTATGCCTTATTTTTCTAAAACAATTTATTTAATGACCTTAAAATCCCTGCAGAAAATCATGCTTTTGCATTTAAAAAGAAAATTAAAATCATTTTAAAATGGTTTGCACAATTCAACACCTACATTTAAAATTTTCATTATTTCTTTAATTAGGTTACAAAAAATACCTTACCACTTATTTATAGACAGGTGTCAATTACTAAGTTTCACTTTCAGGAAACTATATACAACTTTATCATTGTAGGAATTAGAAACCTAAAACAACACTATGATGAAGTCTATCTATAAGTCTTGGCTTGTACTATTTTTTTTTCAATCATTACTTGCTCAGGAATTCAATAAAATTTATGACTACACTATCGATAAATCATTTGGAGATTTACTCAAGAATGATTTAACAGAATTTGAAATTTCACCTTCGGGCAATCATCTTATGATGCTTACCAGTGAAAATGTCAAAACCTTGGATAAAAGTGGAAAATTAATTTTTGATCACCAGTGTGTGCCCAAAACAAATTCAAAATCGTCAATAGCTTCTGATCTTATAGGCGGTCAAATCGGTAATATGATAAGCAATATTAGATTAGACGAAGGCAATGGCTTTTGGCTTTTCGAAGAGGACAATCTCATCATTCTACTGGATTGGAATCTTGACAAAAATGTGATCATGGGCTATGATTTAAGTACAGGCGAAAAACTTTGGGAAACTGACAAATACCGCTATACACCTGGCAAAGACAAACAGTTAGGCCTGGTATTGGCAGCAACGGCCGCATCTGCTGTGGCTTCCCAATCTTTTTCTATAGGGACTGCTTTAGCTGAAGAAGCTTTTAAATCTGTTCAAACTGAAGCCTTAAGTCGTGAAGGTGTTGGGAGTCAACGTGCCGGTGCTTTTATTACACCACTGCCGGGCACTGGTGATTTTCTGCTCACCCACAGTGAAGGCATTAGCAGTATTAATAAGAAAACAGGTGTTGAAAACTGGACTTACGATAAAAGACCTTTGAAAATAGGTGAAGCTAAAGTCCTGAAAGACTATAATGAGATCATGCTGGTCAACTATAATCCTAAGGCACTTACAGACAGCAAAACCAATTTCAGTCCAAATTATTTCATCAAGCAAGGCTACCTGGTGAGACTTGACGCAGACACCGGCGAAGAAAATGCAAAAATTGATTTTAAAGGCAGTTTTGATCAAAACCGAATTTATATTCTAGATGATATTTATATCCTCGATTACTTTGGTCCTGAAGCCTACGATTTGGATACCAACGAACTTGTTTATGAAGCCATTTCGAAGGAAACTTATGAAGAAGACAAAAAAGTAAAGGCCGTAAAACTGGAAAAAGACTGGATAAGGCCTTCAAAATCTGTATTTGATAACAACCATATTTATTATCTCAGAAGTGATTTTACAACCAAAGGCAAATGGATATACGCACATGATATCAGAACCGGTGAAAAAGTATGGCAGACCAAAGAATTAGATGATTCTGCCGGGATAGCAGATCTTACCGATGAAACCCTACTGGTAAAAGAATTTGGTATCGGTAAAAATCTCTTTAGCAATATCGATAAATCGACTGGTGAAATTTTAGTAGGACCTGTAAAAGTTAAACAACCTCTTTTAGTTGACGACAGAAAACCCTGGCTATTTACTACCGAAAATCATCTTGTCCATAATGGTAAGAGGCTGTATTTTCTTGATAAAGAAACTTTAGAAGAAGAAAAGGACCTCAAACTCAAAAAAGCAAAAATAGGCGATGTCTATACCATGGATCTTGTCTCTTCGGGCTTTATCATGGTTGGCGAAAAAGGTGTTGCTTTTTATGATAAAGCAGGGAATTTTAAAAGCAATATCGATATAAAAAATGTAGATCGCGCTTTATGGACAGATGAATATATGCTTGTGATGACCCAGGGGAATTTATTCAAGCCAGGGAATATTCACATGATTAATATAAAAAATCAAAATAAGGTTGATGAAATGGAGATTTCTGACATGACGGTATTTTCATCAAATCTCAATCATGTTATCAAAGCGGATAAAGATTCAGATACCAGACTTGAGTTTTATTCTATTGAGTAAACGGCTGAATGATGAATTAATCAGATCACTAAAGTCATAAAGCCTTATGTTTTAATGAATAATATAATTATTGTGCTAATTGATGACTTCATTTCATTTAATTAAAAAAAACATAACCTCTATTAAAATTAAATTAAACCTCAAAAAACCAAAAACTATGATCAACACAAAAATTGTTTACCTACTACTTGTATTAGTTGCATTTTCGAGCTGTGAAAGCGATGACAACGACGGTAGTACAACACCGGATAATCCAACAGGTATTTCATTAGACCAGCTGAGTAATGGAGAAGGCGTAGTTGCCACTACAGGAGCAGCAAATCTTGATTGGAATGGTAATGCATTTTGGGAACTTACCTCAACCTCACTTGTTTCCGGAGGTGTGGCTTACAATGTCTGGCAAGTTACCATTGATGGCCCTACAACAGAAGATTACATCAGAATACAAATCGTAGAACCTCAGGAGTCTTCAACGCAGGAAGGTCCGGACGACGGGACTTATGTCCTCGGCGGATCTATGGATGAAAATGATATTTCTGTATACACCAGCGAAGATTCCTATTTTTTCGAACCTTCATCCAGTGGTCAGTTTGAACTGACTAATACGGGTGATGTACTGGAAATAACTTTAGAAGCCACCGGACTTGAAAAAGCCGGTATCGGTTCATCAGATGAATTAATTGATGTCAATCTCGCTGTAAAAGCTTCAAATAACTAATACCAGTCTAAACAGACTAACCAAACTTCCCAATTTCAAAATAGGTTGTTTGGTTAGTTTTTCTATTGTTAATTAAAAATGACCCTTAATCTTATATAGATGAAAGCCCGGCAAATCCAATAGAATTCAGATCGCCTGCTTTTTGTTATGTTTGTATAAAACCGACTTCAATTCAATACCTTAAATGATGAAAGCGATAATCATAGATGATGAAGAACACTGCATAGAAAGCATTCGTTTATTACTTGAAAAACATCTACCACAGGTAGAAGTCTTAGCTGAAATTACCAATCCCAAAGACGCCATCAACTGTATAAGTTCACTTCAACCGGATTTGGTGTTTCTTGATATCAAAATGCCGGTAATGACCGGCTTTGAATTAATAGCTAAAATCAGAAATATTGATTTCCACGTCATTTTTACTACAGCCTACGACGAATATGCCCTTAATGCTTTCCGTGTTAATGCTACGGATTATCTTCTTAAACCCGTTGGTGCAGATGAACTGGTTAAGGCCGTAAAAAAAGTTGAAAATAGTTTACAACAAGGGCTTTCTTCCAAACAATTGAATGATATCATCACGCAGATGGACCGCAGACTCAATGCGAAAGAGAAAATACCGCTTCCCACCCAGCAGGGTGTATCTTTCATTAAAGTTGATGACATCATCCGCTGTGAAGCCGACGGAAATTATACTAAGGTTCTGTGTACAAATGATAAATATTTGGTTTGTAAAACGCTTAAAGATATGGAACTGCTACTCGAGGAAAATAATTTCCATCGTGTTCACCATTCACACTTGATAAATTTAAAACACATCAGCATGTATCATCGTGGCAAGGGTGGTTTTGTGACCATGTCAAATGGCGATCACGTTGACGTTAGCCGAAGTCGAAAAAGTGCATTCCTGGATAATTTTTAGAACAAGTTAAACATGTAGTCAGTTTTGAGAAACTTCTTTTTAGTGATATGTCATATTATAATACTGATGGCTTCAGCCCAGGAAAAGCCCGGTGTTATTTTTCAACGCTATGACAAATCAGATGGGCTGAGCAGTAACTCAATCAAAAACATAACGCAAGATAAGGAGGGATTCATCTGGATAGCCTCAGGAAATTCTCTTCAGCGTTATGACGGTCACCATTTTCGAACTTACACCACCGAAAATGAACCCAATCTACTGAGTAACGATATTTTTAATGTGTACTGCGATTCTCAAAATCGCTTATGGATTTACTACAGGTTCAGAGGTATTGGCCTGTGGGATTTGAATACCGGAGAAAAACAAAACTTTACACCTCAATTGAATGATAAAACTTCTCTTCCCGACCATCGCGTATTTGAGTTTTATGAAGATAAACAAGGGACTATCTGGTTAAGCATCCACCGCAAAGGCATCGCTCGTTTTAACGAACGAACTGAAGATTTTGAGTTGTTTGTCATAGACGGTATCGTTCATGAGTCTGAAAAAAGAGGAATCAACACCTCCCGAACATTAAGAGATCATCCTTCAAACGATGATGAACTTTTCATCGGTACTTTTAATGGTCTTCTTGTATTGAACAAAATAACCAAAGCCGTCAGAAAACTGCCAATCGGTAAAAATAATTCAGAGAATCCCGACCAATATAATGGGTACGAAGATGTCATTCTTGATATCTATCTACAGGATGAAGCTACGCTTTGGATAGCAACATTTGGTGGTGGTGTTTTAAAATATAATTTAAATACAGGTACGTTTCGTTCTATAAAGTTAGATGCGCCTTTTCCCGCTAACCCTACAAAAAATAATTTTCATCAAATAGCCAATAGAGACGAGAACAGCCTTTGGATCAGCATTTGGAGTAAAGGCCTATATATTTTGGATTTGGAAACTGAAAAGTTAACAATGGTCAACCAAAAGGCTGATGGGTTATCAGAAATGCCAGGAGCATTAAAGTTATTAAAAGGAAAATACGGCCACCTTTGGCTAAGCTCTAATCAGGGATTGATTAAAATTTATTTGGAAAAGGGTTTTAAAAATTATCAATATCTTGGGTATGCCATTGAAGACTTAGAATTTAATCAACAGACCAAACAATATGTCGTACTGCCCCGAACATCAGACCATGTTAATATCTATAATAAAACATGGAATTTTATAAGACGTGTAAAATATCAACCGGAAAGGCCATTCGACCTGAATTTTTTAGAAGGCCTTCATTACTATAACGGAAAATTTTACCTTCAGGGATTTGAAGGGCTATATCAGTTAAATTCTGAACTGACACAAATCAAACCCATCCAGCCTTTTTTTGACCAACTCAATGAATCTGAAAGGCTTTCCATTATAAGCAGTTATATAGATTCAAGAGGTAATATTTGGATGGGCACAAAAGTGAAAGGAATTTTCAGGTACCACATACCGAGTGAGAAATTATACCATTACAGCTCGGAATTGACCGGAAGTCAACCCCATACCAATCGTTGGATTTTTGATATTTATGAAGACAAAAACGGTAAAATCTGGTTTGGAACCGAAGCAGGGTTTTGTTATTTCAATCCTGTAACACAGGCGTTTTCAAATTTTCCCTATCCTGAAAATTCAAAAGAAATTGACAATCTTTACTTCAAGGAGATTGTTGGTTTCGCTGAACAAGCAAACGGTAATATTTGGATAGGTTCCAGAGAAAGTGGTCTTGGATTATTTGAGTCAAAAGACCTCTCGCGTCCTTTGTATATGGTAGAAAGTCGTGACCGTTTAAGAAACCAATTACTGGAAAATGTGCTTGACAAAAACCAAAAACTATACCTGAACTTAAATGAAGGCCTGGCTGTCCTGGCTAAGCAGACTCGCAAACTTGATGTATTCACAAAAGCCTTTGGGGTCAATCAAATTCAAAACATCACCAAAAAAGGAGACCTGGTAATTGGCGATGGGTTTGCAGACCCTTCCAGTTTTGACTATAATGATCTTCCTCAACCCAAAATTCATGTCGATGATTTGATCATAGCAGGTCATAGGAAAGTTTATGACGGCAGTGACATTAAAATACCTTTCAGTAAAAACAGCATTTCCTTAAGAATCGGCATCTTAGATTTTGTTGAAAAAGAACGCGCCAACTTAGAGTATCGTTTATCTACAAGTGAAGGTAGCAGTTGGACAAATGCCAATGCTAACCAATTACTGAGTTTTCCTTATTTGGATCATGGGACTTACACCTTAAAGTTAAGAGCAATTTCTCCAAACGGAGAAATATGGGATTCAATGGACATTCCCATTGAAATTGCACCCCTGTTTTGGCAGCGGTTATGGGTTCAGGTACTATTTATTCTGATTGTAATAACCTTAATAAGCCTCCCGATAATCTACAAAAACTATCAAAAAAGACAGCGTGAACAATTAAAACTGGCCTATGAGAAAGAAATCTATAATTTAAAACGTAAGGCCTTAAAAGCTCAAATCAATCCACACTTTTTATTTAACTCGCTCAACTCCATTAGGTTGCTGGTCCTGAAAGGTAACACAGATAAAGCCAGCGAAGGCATTTCTACCTTCTCCAAACTTGTCCGTAAAATACTCAGACATTCAGAACGGGATTTTATCAGCCTGAAAGAAGAAATAGAATCAGCTCAGGAATATATCAAACTGGAGCAGATGAGGTTTAAAGAGCCTTTTGATTTTGAAGTTATCGTTGAAGACGGTATTGAATTAGAATCGATTGACATCCCTCCTATGCTCATTCAGCCATTTTTAGAAAATTCCATTTGGCATGGTTTACGCTATAAATCAGATCAAGGGCGGTTGAGTATTTCCATTAGCAAAGATATTAATACTGAAGATTTTGTCGTAAGTATACAAGACAACGGTGTAGGCCGCGAGGCTTCAGCAAAATTAAGCTCAGGCACTAAAAAATCCTTTGGCATAAAGATCAGTTCAGAACGACTAAAAAACTTTAACCGGTCTAATATAGATGGTATTCAAATTCACGACCTCAAAAATGACGAAGGTCAAGCTGAAGGTACGCTTGTTGAAATAAGGATTAAGAGTAAATAATCTATCTGATATATTTGAGCTTGAAGTACAATTGAATTATTTTTAGAGCGATAAAATTGATATATCCTTGAAAAATCTAAAAACTTCCAGAAAAAGATCTATTCTTTTAATTATTATAGTATTTCTTTTTTCCTGTAATTCTGAAAATGAGCAAAATACTGTAAATATCAATCAGGAAATCAGCAGCCTTTCCAATTATTCAGAAAAAAATGACTATTTAGAAATGATTCTTGATCTTGATCAAAATATACGAAGGAATAATGATGCAGAACTACAACCAGGCTCAAAAGCTGAACGTGCCCATTACTTAAAAATGGATTCTATTGATAGATTAAATTTTGAAAGAATCGATCTTTACTTAAACACCTATGGTTATCCTAAAAAGGATTCTGTATCGTCAAATGCATCAATGGCGCCATGGATAGTCATTCATCATTCAAACTACAACAAAAGAATCAAACATTTTAACGTGCTAATTGAAGCCTACAAAACCGGTGATATAGATCTCACTCAGTTCGATTTTTATCTTGGCAGAACCTATCAAATGAAGTTTGGCGAATATCCTACATGGGAAGGTCCTTATAAACTAGAAGAAAAAGTAGAATGGATGATTCAAGAGTTAGGTTTGGAATAATGATTTCAACGCGAATATAGCTCACGCTATAAGGCCGTGAAAAATATACACACTGGTCACAATTAAGGATATAATTAAACACACAACTTTATACCACCTGACTTTAAATGCAAAAGCGAGTAACATCAACGCAAAACTCACCCCAAAGCAAATACTCCAAAACAAATGTATAAAAGCATATAACGCCTCTGATTGGTAATAATAAGCCCTATTGGTATTCTCACCAAAGTTATAAGCCTCAGTTCGATGTAATTGCTCAACATTATACCATTCCCAGAAATTATACAACATTAAGCCCGCAACAATCAACAGTACACAAAAAAAGACCACAGCGAGTGGTCTTTTTTGTCTTAAAGTATTCGTTTTCAATTTAAAAAAATTGATTAAGCCAGCATGGTAACCGGATTCTCAATATAGGTCTTTAAAGTCTGTAAAAACTTAGCGCCCGTAGCACCATCAACCGTTCTATGGTCGCAGGCTAAGGTTAACTTCATCGTATTTCCTACAACAATCTCACCATTTTTAACAACAGGTTTTTCCACAATAGCACCTACAGATAAAATCGCAGAATTCGGTTGATTGATGATACTGGTAAATTCAGTGATACCAAACATTCCTAGGTTAGAAACTGTAAAAGTTGATCCTTCCATTTCCTGCGGCTGTAGTTTCTTATCTCTGGCCTTTACGGCAAGTGCTTTTACATTCTGCCCAATCTGCATTAAAGATTGCTGATCTGCAAATTCCAAAACTGGTACAACAAGACCTTCTTCTACAGCAACGGCTACGCCAACATGAATATGTTTGGCAATCTTAGTCACATCACCATGCCATTGAGAATTCACCTGTGGGTGTTTTCTTAATGCCATAGCTGTTGCCTTGATGACTAAATCATTAAATGATATTTTGGTGTCCGGCATTTCATTAATCTGCTTTCTGGACGCCATAGCGTTGTCCATATCTACTTCTATGTCCAGATAGTAATGCGGTGCAGTAAATTTAGACTCACCAAGACGTTTGGCAATAGTCTTTCTCATGTTTGAGTTCTTGACCTCTTCAAACTGCTCTTCACCGACAGGTTTATAGACTTCAACCGGTTTAGATTCCTGTTTAGTTTCCTTTTGAGTAGCAGGTGTTTCTGCTTTTGCTTCCTGTGGCTGTGCTTCAGGTTTATAGTTCTCAATATCTTTTTTAACAACACGACCATTTTCTCCGGAGCCTTTGACTTTGGACAAATCGATGCCTTTATCCTCTGCCATTTTTCTGGCTAGTGGAGAAGCAAAAATTCTTTCACCGTCAGTATTGGTTGATGCTTCTGAGCTTGTTTCTTCAGAAGATTGATCTGAAGTACCAGAAGATTCTGATTTAGAACTGTCCTTATCTGGAGATTTTGAAGAACCTCCGCTTTTTAGACTTTTCAAAACGGCATCAACGTCTGTACCTTCAGGGCCTATAATAGCCAAAACATCATCAACAGGAGCAGAACGACCTTCTTCTATACCAATATGCAATAGTGTACCTGAGTAAAAAGATTCGAATTCCATCGTAGCTTTATCTGTTTCTATTTCAGCTAAGATATCACCTTCTTCTACTTTATCACCTTTATCCTTTAGCCATGATGCAACAGTCCCTTCCTCCATGGTATCGCTTAAACGGGGCATGGTGACGACTTCTACACCTTCAGGTATTTCACCGGCATCACTGCTATCACTATCTTCTTCCTGATCAGACGAATCTTCATTATTTTCCGATTCACTTTCTGAAGATTTATCATCAGATTTGCCTGCATTTTCTATCAATTCAGAAATATCTTCACCTTCTTCACCAATAATAGCCAGAAGAGAATCTACAGGTGCGCCTTCTCCTTCTTCTATTCCAATATGTAAAAGCGTTCCGTCATGAAAAGACTCAAATTCCATAGTCGCTTTATCAGTTTCAATTTCTGCCAGGATATCACCTTCTTCTACTTTATCGCCTTTCTTTTTAAGCCATTTAGCCACGGTACCTTCTTCCATGGTATCGCTTAATCGTGGCATATTTACTACTTCTGCCATATTAATTTAATTTATGAGGAATGAACGGATAATCTTCTTGTTCGTACACAGTATCGTACATAATGTTCAATTCTGGGAAGTCAGATTCTTCTGCAAATTTTTCGCATTCTTTAACTCTGTCTTTTACACGTTTATCAATTTCCTTAATATCATCTTCGGTGGCATATTTTTTATCCAGTATAATTTCCTTTACGTGATTTATAGGATCTATTTTCTGGTACTCTTCAACCTCATCTTTTGTTCTATATTTTTGAGCATCACTCATGGAATGTCCACGATACCTGTAGGTTTTAAGATCCAAAAACGTGGGTCCTTCTCCTGAACGAGCTCTGTTTATAGCTTCATCTAGTGCTTCTGCTACCTTTTCCGGTTTCATCGCATCAACAGGACCACATGGCATTTCGTAACCAAGACCCAATTTCCAAATATCGTCGTGATTGGCTGTTCGTTTTACCGAAGTTCCCATAGCATAACCATTGTTTTCTACACAAAACACAACAGGAAGCTTCATATTCATGGCCATATTAAGTGTTTCGTGCAAAGAACCTTGTCTGGCTGCACCATCACCTAAAAAGGTCAAAACAACGCCGCCTTTGTTGAAATATTTTTCAGCAAAAGCCAAACCAGCACCTAGAGGAATCTGTCCACCAACAATACCATGACCACCATAGAAACCCTGCTCAGGAGAAAAAATGTGCATAGATCCACCTAAACCCTGCGAAGTTCCAGTGCCTTTACCGTACAATTCTGCCATAACTCGCTTAGGATCTTCTCCCATACCAATCGGCTGAACATGGTTACGGTAAGCTGTAATCATTTTATCTTTTTCGGAATCCATCACATGAAGTGCTCCTGCAAGAATAGCCTCCTGGCCATTGTAGAGGTGCAAAAAACCCCTCACTTTCTGCTGAATATAAACCTGAGCTAATTTATCTTCAAACTTTCTCCAAAACAGCATTTCTTCGTACCAGTTCAGATAAGTTTTCTTGGTTATTTTTTTCATAAGCTTTTATATCTATTACAAAAATCAGAACTACAAAAATAGAATAATAAATAGGAAATGAAAACACTTTATACTTATTTAAACTTTTGAATAATTTATGTCCAGTGACATATAACTCAATTGACTTGAGCTAATTGAAAAGTCTTATTAAATAATATCTAAAAAGAGCGCAAATTGAATTTTTTATAGATTTTTGTTGAAAAATTTGATATTTTGAGAATAATTCCTGCTATTGATATTATCGATGGAAAATGTGTACGATTGACAAAAGGACAGTACAATACCAAGAAAATTTATAATGAAAACCCCCTTGAGATTGCTAAAACTTTTGAAGATCATGGGATCAGGCATCTTCACCTGGTGGACCTAGATGGTGCAAAGTCGCATCATATTGTCAATTACAAAGTCTTAGAGCAAATTGCCTCTAAAACCAACCTTGCAGTTGACTTTGGCGGTGGATTAAAATCAGACGAGGACCTGAGAATAGCCTTTGAGTCAGGCGCCCAACAAATCACCGGTGGCAGTATTGCTGTTAAACAGCCCACCGTGTTTGAATCCTGGTTAAATCGATTTGGCAGTGAAAGAATTATTCTTGGCGCAGACTGCAATAATGAGAAAATTGCCGTCAGTGGCTGGCAGGAAGAAAGTGATTTGAAAGTTTTACCGTTTATAAAAAGCCATCATGAAAAAGGTGTGAATTTTGTGATTTGTACAGACATTGCAAAAGACGGCATGCTTGAAGGCCCGTCTATAGAGTTGTACTCGAAAATTTTAAAAGAAACTCCACATATAAAACTCATTGCCTCCGGTGGTGTATCGACCATTGAAGATTTACAGAAATTAAAAAGCATCGGCTGTGAAGGGGCTATTTTAGGGAAAGCAATTTATGAGAATAGAGTGAGTTTGAAAGAGCTACTTGCATTTTAGATTTGGGATTTGGGATTTGGGACTTGAAAGTTACGAATTAGTTTTAAATTTGATGTTACTAGATTAATATATTATGAAAGAAAAGATGCTTAGAAGAACAAAACAATTTGAAATAAATTGTTGGTTGTTATGTTCAAAAAATCCGAAAAGTAGAGAATTCAACGCCTATGTCTATCAACTTCTGAAGAGCTCTAGTTCAGTAGGAGCAAATTATCGGGCGAGTCAAAGAGCCAAGTCTGGCAAAGACTTTATAAATAAGTTAAAAATAGTGTAAGAAGAATGCGAGGAAAGTGTTTATTGGTTAGAAATATTTGAGCAAATTTCTATAGAAAATTCAGATGAGGCAAAATCATTAAAAAATGAAGGAAATGAGATTTTATCTATTATTGTAGCTTCGATAAAAACCTTGAAAACTAAAAACAAATAATTCTCTTTAACCTACGAGATATCTTGTGTGAAATTGTAAATTGTAATTCTAACATTGTAAATCCACAATATGTTAACCAAACGAATCATACCCTGCCTTGACATCAAAAACGGCAGAACAGTAAAAGGCATAAACTTTGTAGGTTTAAGAGATGCCGGCGATCCAGTAGAACTGGCAGAAAAGTATGCCAGAGAAGGCGCTGATGAATTGGTATTCCTGGATATTTCTGCAACTGAAGAAAAACGCAAAACTCTAATCAATCTAGTGAAAGCTGTGGGTCAACGTGTAAATATCCCTTTTACCGTTGGTGGCGGGATATCTAGCATTGAAGATGTAAATGCTATTTTAAGAGCCGGCGCTGATAAGGTCGCTATTAATTCTGCTGCCGTTAAGAACCCAGAACTCATAAATAGCTTATCGTCAAAATTTGGAAACCAGTGTATTGTTGTTGCCATCGATGCCAAACTCATCAACAATACCTGGAAGGTGCATCTTGTTGGAGGTAAAGTACCTACAGATGTTGAATTATTTTCATGGGTAAAAGAAGTCGAAGAACGTGGTGCCGGTGAAATTCTTTTTACATCGATGGATCATGATGGCACAAAAAAGGGCTTTGCTAACGAAGCTCTAAACACCGTCCAAAGTTTAGTAAATATTCCTATTATTGCATCAGGTGGTGCTGGTGAAATGTATCATTTTGACAAGGCCTTCAATATAGGTAAAGCCGATGCAGCGCTCGCAGCCAGTATTTTTCATTATGGTGAAATTGAAATTAAAGATCTGAAAGCCTATTTGGCTCAACAAAAAATTCCTGTAAGAATATGATAAATGTTTCTGAAATAGATTTTGATAAAAGTCCGGATAAGCTTGTTCCGGCAATCATACAAGACTATGAAACTAAAAATGTTTTGATGCTTGGCTACATGAACAAGGAAGCTGTAGAAAAGACCATCAGCACTCAAAAAGTCTGTTTCTTTAGTAGAACCAAAGCTCGCCTATGGACCAAAGGAGAAGAAAGTGGAAATTTTTTGAACCTAAAGGACCTTATATTAGACTGCGATAAAGACACATTGCTTGTACAAGCGAAACCCGAAGGCCCTACTTGTCATAAAGGCAGTGACACCTGCTGGAATCAAAACAATAAAACAAAATACGGTTTTCTTTCCGAGCTTGAAAATATTATTGGGCAGCGTCAGGCCACTTCAGCAATAAATAAAGAAGACCGTAAAGATGACAAAAGCTACGTGGTTTCCTTGTTTGATAAAGGCATTAATAAAATTGCTCAAAAAGTAGGCGAAGAGGCAGTAGAAGTAGTAATTGAAGCAAAGGATAATGATGAGGGTTTGTTTTTAAATGAATCTGCTGATTTACTATTTCATTATTTAATTTTACTTAGAGCCAAAGGATATCAGCTTGAAGACGTGGTTAGGGTTTTAAGGAGCAGACACCAATAATCATGCAACCCAAACGTTTTTATTATCTCATTGCACTTCAGTATTTAGGTTTTAGGTTTCACGGTTGGCAATTACAACCAGATGTTCCCACTATTGAATTGATGATTAGAAAAACATTAAGGTTCGTCCTGCCAGATGCCAAAACAAAGGTTCTTGCCTGTGGACGAACAGATGCAAAAGTCTCTGCAAATCAAACCTATATAGAATTATTCAGCGATGTAGAATTACCAAATCCGGAAATATTTCTAGGAACTTTTAATTATAATTTACCAGCAGATATTAAGGCGCTAAACATCAAAACGGTTGATGCAAAATTTAATATTATCCAGGATCCAAAAATTAAGACGTATCACTATTATTTTGCTTTTGGTGAGAAAATCCATCCTTTTGCAGCCTCTCTTATGAGTTTTATCCACAATGAATTGGATTTAGCCATAATGATGAAAGCGGCTAAAGAATTTGCTGGAAAAAGAGATTATTATTCTTACACCTTCAGACCTAAACCAAAAACAGATACCAGAGCCGAGGTGATTTCTTGTAAAATAGAAGAAAACAAAGAACTCAAAGCAAATTTTTTTCCTGAGAAAAGTTATGTCCTAAAAATTAAAGGCAGGGGTTTCAAAAGAAATCAAATCCGTTTGCTAATGGGTATGCTTATAGATTTAGGCAGATACAATTACGATTTTAGTTTTTTCCTGGATACACTTGATGGCACAAAAAAAATAAAGCTGGAACATATTGCTCCAGCTTCAGGTCTTGTTCTTCAAAAAGTTGAATTCTAGTTTTGTGCAGTTTCTTCTTCAACAGGAATGCCTAAATTTTTCATGACTTTTATTGTTATATCGAACTTAGGATCTACGAAAATCAAAGAATTGTTTTCGTTAAAAACGTGCGTAAAACCTTCAGCCTTGACTATTTTCTCCACTTCAGCTCCAATCTTATTATATAAAGGCCTAAGCAATTCGTCTTGTCTGACCTGCAGTAATTTACTGGAATTTGTTCTTAGTTTTTGAATATCTTCCTCCAGTTTGATGATGTCTTTTTGCTTTAACTGCTTAAGGGCTTCTGTGTAGGTAGCCTCTTTTTCGGAATAATCTTTTACTTTAGCCTGATATTCATTAAGCTTTTCTTTAAAACCATCATCCAGAGTTTTCCCGTAGGTTTCTAACTTCTTTTGCACTTCTGCAAATTCTGGCATCTTAGACACGATATAATCAGTATTTATAGTGCCAACTTTTGTTTGTGCTGAAACGATAGCAGTAAATAATAATGCTATGATTAAAAATTGTTTCTTCATAAAAAAATGATTTTTGTGCAAATAAAAAACAAATTTACAGCTTATACCTTATTTTAGTATTTTTTTTAAAATTAGTTTTATTTATGGGTGCTAAAGAGCGTATCAAAGAGTTAAGTAAAGAACTTCATCACCACAACTATTTATACTATGTATTAGATCAGCCTGAAATCTCAGATTATCAATTTGACCAAAAACTAAAAGAACTTGAAGCTCTGGAGAATGAGCACCCTGAGTATGCTGATGAAAACTCACCAACAAAACGCGTAGGCGGTCAGGTTACTAAGAACTTTAAAACAGTAAAACACAACGAAAGAATGTATTCTTTATCTAATTCCTACTCTAAAGAAGACATGGAAGATTGGTTAAAAAGGATACGTAAAATTATATCAGAGGACATCACCTTTACTTGCGAACTCAAATACGATGGGGCATCAATAAATATTTCTTACGAAAACGGTGAATTTGTAAGAGCTGTAACTCGTGGAGATGGTTTTGAAGGTGATGATGTAAGTCATAATGTGAGAACAATTAGAAGCTTACCTTTAAAGCTTAACGCTAAAAATTTACCTTACAAATTTGATGTTAGAGGAGAAATTGTTTTGCCATTAGAAGGCTTTGCCCAACTGAATGCCGAACGTGTAAAAGAAGGCCTGGAACCCTATGCTAATCCGAGAAATACTGCCTCAGGTTCTCTTAAATTACAGGACAGCAGCGAGACTGCCAAAAGACCGTTAGATTGTTTGATTTATGGTATTCAAGCTGAAAAATTAGAAATAAAGTCTCAGTATGAAGTTCTAAATACACTGAGAGACTGCAACTTTAATATTCCTAAAGAAGTTAAACTCTGCAAAAATTTAGACGATGTTTTTGAATACATCAATTATTGGGATGAAAATCGACATGATCTACCTTTTGAAACAGATGGTGTAGTGGTCAAAATCAATAGCTTATCACATCAGGAGGAACTAGGGCATACGTCAAAATCACCTAGATGGGCAATGGCTTATAAGTTCAAGGCAGAAGAAGCCACTACTATTTTGAAAAAGATAACCTACCAGGTTGGCAGAACTGGTGCTATTACGCCAGTTGCAAATCTAGAACCCGTTCAAATCAGCGGTACTACAGTAAAAAGAGCTTCTTTACATAATGCAGACCAAATTAAAAAGCTAGACATTCGAGAAGGCGATACTGTTTTTGTTGAAAAGGGCGGTGAAATTATTCCGAAAATTACAGCTGTAGACTTTTCTGAAAGAAATCCAGACTCCTCGCCTACAGAGTATATTACCCATTGTCCGGAATGCAATACAGAATTAGTGAAAGAAGAAGGAGAAGCCGTACATTTTTGCCCAAATACTTCATCATGTCCTCCTCAGGTTACAGGGAGAATTCAACACTTTATATCGAGAAAAGCTATGGATATTGAAGGACTTGGAGGCGAAACTGTGGCCCTTTTAGTTAAGGAAAAATTAGTGAATAATTATGCAGATCTTTACACTTTAAAGAAAGAGGATGTCATAAACCTGGAACGTATGGCAGAAAAATCTGCTCAGAATCTCATTGATGGCATTGAAAAGTCGAAAAATCAACCCTTTGAAAAAGTTCTATTTGCTTTAGGAATAAGATACGTAGGTGAAACTGTAGCTAAAACTATAGCCAAATCCTTAAAAGATATAGATGAAATCATAAAAGCCAAAAAAGAACGCCTGGAGCAAATTGATGAAATAGGCGAAAGAATTGCGGATAGTGTAATATCTTTTTTTAAAAACCCTGATAATCTTGAAGTCATTGATCGACTTAAATCCTATGGGCTTAAATTTAAAATTGAAGAATCTGATAAAAATTCCTCCAAATTAGAGGGTTTGAAATTTGTCGTGTCAGGCGTATTTGAAAACTTTGATCGAAAAGAATTAAAAACTTCTATTGAAAAGAATGGAGGTAAAGTTATGAGTAGCCTTTCAAAAAATACTGACTATTTGGTCGCAGGCGATAATATGGGACCTTCCAAAAAAGAAAAAGCCGAAAAATTAAATATCCCCATAATTGATGAGGCAACTTTTGAAAAAATGATTTATGACTAAAAAAACGCTTTCAAAAGAATATATAGTTGCAAAATCAGCTGAATTATTTCGCTTAAAAAGTTTTACTGAAGTAAGTATGCGAGATATTGCAAAAACTTTGGATGTGAAAGCCGCCAGCTTATACAACCATATCAAGTCAAAACAAGAAATATTGGAACTGATTATTTTTGAATTGGTAGATATGTTTATGACAAGAATAAACAAAACTTACAATAAAGATAATGATATAGAATCCAAACTTATTGAAATTATTCAAACACATATAGAAATTGCCATCTATTATCCAAATGCATTTGCAACACTAAACAACGATTGGAAATACTTAATAGATACAAAAAAACAAAGATTTATTTCACAAAGAATTGAATACGAAAATACACTGAAAAAAATAATCATTGAAGGCCAAAATCAAGGTGTTGTGAGCAGCCATGATCCAGATATCATTATATATATGATGCTGACATCTTTGAGAACACTGCACTTATGGTATGAAAGACAAGACCAAAAACAAGAAACCTTAATGAATGAAATTCCAAAATTGATATTAGGCGGAATATTATCATAAAACAAAAAAGCCTCCCAATTGGAAAGCTTCTCTTCGGTTTTACAAACCTGACACTCTAAAAGTGCCTCAACACAACATCTTTAAAAACTCCGCAATTTTGAACCTAAAAGGCTACTGAGCGAAGTCGAAGTAGCGGTCTGGACGAGACTCGAACTCGCGACCCCCTGCGTGACAGGCAGGTATTCTAACCAACTGAACTACCAGACCAATTAGCGGATGCAAATATAAACTGAATTTTAAATTAGACAAACAAAAATAAAAATATTATTCAAAAATTTTGTTTCTCTAGTAAGTAGGTCGTAATAATTTTTTCGAAACCGCTATTTATGTCAGCATCCACATATTTAATTTTATATTGTCTACACTTGTTTAAGAGGTTTTGCTTAAAACCTTTAACGGTATTTTTATAGTCATCTTTTACTAATTCTGGGTATAAATCAATTTTCTGTTGTGTTTCTACATCAAAAAATCTTCTTGGCAAATCAGAGAAATCAAAATCTATCTCTTTTTTAGAATCAGTTGTATGAAATAAAATAACCTGATGCTTATTGTATTTGAGATATCTTAATGCTTCAAATATTTTTTCGTTTTTTAAATCATTTTGGAACATATCAGAAAATAAAAAAACCAGAGACCGCCGTTTTAAATTTTCAGCTATATAATGCAAATTAGTTTGGGTTTCGGTGGTTTTAACTTCCCCTTTTAATGAGAATTGTTTTTTTAACTGCTCAGTAATAATTTGTAAATGATTGTAGCTTGATTTTTCGGATATCGTAAAATCTATCTTATTTGAAAAGAGAGATAAACCAAAAGCATCGTTTTGCTTCATAAGTATATTTACTAAAGCTAGAACAGATAGCGAAGAAAATGTATACTTACTCATTTTTTCAAGATCAAAATGACTGACACCTGGAAAATGCATTGATGATGAGCAATCTAAGATAAAATGGCATCTTAGATTGGTTTCATCCTCATATTTTTTTACATATAGTTTATCTGTTTTTGCATAAAGTTTCCAATCAATAAACTTTACGCTATCGCCTTTATTATATAACCTATGCTCATCAAATTCAGCAGAATATCCGTGAAATGGACTTTTATGTACACCCGACATAAATCCCTCAACGATTTGGTTAGCTAGAATATTGAGCTTAGAAAAATTAAATTTAGAGTTGTCTAAATTCAAAGTTACAACAGACTATCTAAAACAGAAGCATAATCATTTTTCGAAGCTACACCTACTTTTCTCTCTACCATTTCTCCATCTTTAAAGAACAATATAGTAGGAATGTTTCTTACTCCGTATTTTGCAGCAAACTCTTGGTTGGTGTCAACATCTAGTTTTGCAACAACAGCTTTACCCTCATAGTCGTTGCTAATTTCTTCAATAACGGGTCCAACCATTCGACAAGGTCCACACCACTCTGCCCAGAAATCAACTAGAACTGGTTTATCGCTATTTAATACTTTCTCTTCGAAATTTGCATCTGTTATTTCTAATGCCATAATATAATGTTTTAAATTACAAAATTAAGATAACCTACTTAAACGAGAAAATCTATTAACAAAATAGATAGTTTATAAGGTATTAACGTCAGGATTCTGTATTAAAAGTTTGTAAACTACCAAATCTTCATTAAACAAATTGTGGTAGATTAATTGACAATTCAAATATATAGTATTAGTGTACTAATCTAGGAACCCAAATCTGAACCAGTTTAGAATCGAAGTCATACGATTAAAAGCAGTGTAATTTACTT
>CAZQKB010000006.1:0-213848 GCA_964593755.1 uncultured Mesohalobacter sp.
AGTTACCAGTTACCAGTTACCAGTTACCAGTTACCAGTTACCAGTTACCAGTTACAAAATTAATTATTCTTTTTGTAATTGCTTTATGCTCACGAATTACGTTAGCCCAGGATGATATTTGCGGAACTGACATGACAACTGTTCAAAGTTTCTCAAATTCTAACAACAGCAGCATTTATTCTTTTTCTACAGATCCAGCCTACTTGGCGACATTTCCTCAACGGAATATGAATATTGCTATTTGGGGTATAGAAAAAACAGATGGCTCGCAGTCTATTTCACAAGCGGATGCACAGGATATGGTAGAATATTTAAATGAAATATTTAATGATTTTAATATGTGTTTTTCTTTAATATATTTTGGATACATAGTCTCTGATCAATACTGGGATACTCCGACTGGTGTAGTGGATGACTTAGTTTATACGCCAGACGTAAGTATCTATAGTGGTCAAGCAATAAAAGTTATTATTCCTTATAACACAGATAATAGAGGACAGGCTTGGCCTGACATAGAATTATATACAATAAGGGCTGACCAGATCACAAAAGGAATCAACCCCCATGAACTGGGTCATGTTTTAAATTTATTTCATACACATCAGGGTGCGGCAAGTACATTTTCATGTGAAAAAGTCACTAGAGACCCTAATGATCCTGATTATAACGCTGAAACTCATGGCGATCGGGTAGTAGACACCCAAGCTTCACCTGAATTCTACGGAACTAATATGCAATATGTTTCAACAGATTGTAATACTTATACTGGCAATTTAACAGATTGTGATGGTACACCATATAACATAACGATGAGTGAAATTCAAAATTTTATGGCCTACACACGGCAACATTGTAGAACATTGTTTACCACAGGACAAAAAATTAGGATGCATGAATACATCGAAAGTAAAGCAAATAATGATTATGTTAATATCTTAGACAATAACTATTACGATCTATACAGCTCTAATTCTACATTAGATAAAGGCATAGAACCGGATAAACAAACCGGTGTAATATGGGAAAGCCCTGATATTTGGGTACGAAATCAAGCTGACGGCTTAACAAACCAAGTGCATCAAGATTTAGAATATATTGATGATGAAACACCCGTTTATGTTTATGTAAAGGTCAAAAATAAAAGCTGTAATCCTTCTGCTGTAAATGATACCCTAAAACTCTATTGGGCAAAAGGAGGCATTGGCGAACAAACTTGGGATGATATATGGACAGGTGATTTAAATACACCAAATGCATTAGAAATAGGGAATCCAGTTGGAAGTCAAGCCATACCTGTTTTACAAAAAGATGAAGAAGCCATTTTAGAATTTACCTGGCAACCTCGAAATCCAGAAGAGTACGAAAACGCTGGCTTTACCACTAAACCATGGATGTTTTGTTTCCTGAGTCGTATAGAATCAGCTACCGATACCATGACCTATACAGAAGTGCCTAACCCTGCTGTAAATACCAGAAATAATAACAACATAGTTTATAAGAACACTACAACAATCAACATTAGTGGTAACGCCGATATTGGAAGCATCTCAGCCGGTAACTACAGCGAATTACAACCCATCACGAGTGATATAAACTTTTTTACCGATCAATATAACCAAATCTGGAATGAAGCAGAAATAAGGATTAGGTTAAGCGAAGACTTATGGGATGCATGGCAGGATAGCGGCGCACAATCTACAAATGTAAGAATATGGAATGCTGCTGAAAGAGAAATATATATCGGTGGGAATAACTCATCCTTAGATAATATCAGTTTTGCAGCTGGGGAATGGGGTATCATAACGCCAAGAGTCAATTTTTTAATTCAGCAAGTTACCGGCAAAATTTATACTCTGCATATCAGTCAAACCGAATCTAGTACAGACGAGCTTCTGGGCGGTTATACCTATCATATCAATAGAAATTCAACACGACAGGAGTTTAGGGCTGAAGCTAATCAAGACAATTCACAAAACGAGACCACATTAGAAGCAGAAGACATCAACGAATTTGCGGTTTACAATTGGTACGATGAAGATGGTAATTTTATTTCTACGGGAAAAACACTATCAGTTACCAGTACCTTATTAAAAGAATACAAATTAGAAGTAATTGCCGATAGCGATGGGCACAAAGACTACCAGACTTTTACCGCCAAAGAAGAAAGAAGCATTACAAGTATGTCTCCAAACCCAACCCAAAATGACTTTACGGTATATTATAATATAGGCTCAGCATCTGCCGCATTTGTAACTATTACCAACTTAAACACCGGTGTAAGTGACAACTACCTTTTAGACCTTTCTAAGACCTATAAAACCATTAGCCTAAGTTCTAAACCAACCGGACAGTATATTGTAAATTTGGTGACAGACAATGTTATTGTTGATACGAAGCAACTTATAAAAAATTAGAAATCATGACACTAAACATAAAATTACTTAGTCTTTTATTAGTATTGTTAGTAAATACAACAATTGCTCAAACCACAGCCATTCCAGACCAAGGTTTTGAGCAGGCCCTGATTGATTTAAACATAGATTCTGATGGTATTTTAAACGGGCAGGTTTTGACTGCTGATATTGAGAATATTATTGAATTAGATTTTTCTATTCTAAATGACCCATTCAGTACTTATGTTCAAATTGATGATTTTACTGGAATTGAGGATTTTTCAAGCCTTGAGGTAATTGACCTTACTGACTCCGAAGTGAATATTCCAGAAAATCAATCAGATATCTTTAATTCTAATACTAATCTTATAGAATTTATTGCTGATGATACAATTTTTGATGTCGGATCTAATATTAATATCCCATATTTAGACTTTAGCAGCCTTAATAATCTCGAATATATAAGTCTAGTTTCAAGTACAACTATTTATTCCATTAATTTAGCTAATCCTAATTCAAATTACGAAAATCTTACTATAGATTTATCCCATGAATATTGGGATCCGCCTAGCACATATACAGTTTGTATCAATGTAAGCAATGCTCAGGCTGCTTCGTCAAACCAATACCCATATAATACCTGGAATATCATAACACCTCAACCTGATCAAAATGGATATGTTTGGAGAGATTATGATTATTCTTCCACTTGTACGCTTTCAACAGAGGATTTTCAAAATTTGGCCTCACTATCCGCATACCCAAATCCGGCTCAGGATATATTGTGGTTTGATAATCCTAATCACATTAAAATTGACAAAGCAGAAATTTATAATATAACTGGTCAAAAGCTTAGAACCATAGATGATGTAAATGATTTTATTTATGTAGGCTCCTTAACCTCAGGCTTGTATTTTGTAAAACTATTTAGTGAAAATTCATCAAATACGTTTAAGGTTTTGAAACATTGACAGCATGACACTAAACATAAAATTACTTAGTCTTTTATTTGTGTTGTTAGTAAATACAACAATTGCTCAAACCACAGCCATTCCAGACTCAAACTTTGAGCAGGCTCTGATTGATTTAAATATTGACAGCGACGGTGTTGTAAATGGACAGGTTTTGACTGCTGATATTGAGAATATTGTTGAGTTAGATTTTGGGAATGTGCCTTTTAATAACACCATTACAAATCTGACTGGTATAGAAAACTTTACATCACTTGAAATTTTAGATTTCCATTATTATGATATTAATATAGATATTTCTCAATACAATATTCTTAATAATAATCTCAATCTAAGAGAGATTATAATGATGAATGAGTGTGCAGATTGCAGTAGTACTTATACACCATTTTTAGACTTAAGTGGTCTTCCTAATTTGGAGACTATTAATCTAACAAATGTTATTGTGCAAACACTTAAAATTAATAATCCAAATTTTGATTTGTCTAATCTTACTTTAAATTTAAGTCATGAAGGCTTTCCCGGTGGTGATTGGACACAGCACATTTGTATTGAAGTATCAGACCCTCAGGCAGCGACCAATAACCAATTCCCTTACAATACATGGAATATTATCGTCAATGACTTTACAACAACTTATGGTTTTGATGACACCTGCACACTTTCTGTTAATGAATTTGATCAATTAAATTCTATATCGATTTACCCCAATCCAGTCCGGGATAAGTTATGGTTTGATAATCCTAATAAAATAAAAATTGACAAAGTAGAAATTTATAATATAACTGGTCAAAAGCTTGGAGTCATAGATAATGTAAATGATTTTATTGATTTAGGTTCCTTAACTTCAGGCTTGTATTTCGTAAAAATTTTTAGTGAAAACTCTTCGAATATGTTTAAGGTTTTAAAACATTGACAGCATGACACTAAACATAAAATTACTCAGTCTTTTATTTGTATTGTTGGTAAATACAACAATAGGTCAAACCACAGCTATTCCAGACCAAAACTTCGAGCAGGCTTTGATCGATTTAAATATTGACAGCGATGGTGTTATAAATGGACAGGTTTCTACGGCTGATATTGAAAATATTGTAGAGTTGGATTTTGAAAATATTTCAATTAATAGTTATATAATTGATCTTACAGGAATAGAAGATTTTACGGCACTTGAGATTTTAAATTGTAATTATTTTTACATAAATTTTCTAGATGATTCTCAAACTGATATTTTTAGTAATAATTTTAATCTAAAAGAACTAAGTTTAAAAAATCTTTGTGGAGATTGTTACGGTTCAAATATAGATATTTTAGATCTCAGCGGTCTTACAAACATTGAGTTAGTAGATCTTTCAAATGTTCCTATAAATGTTCTAAAAATAAATAATCCAAATTTTGATTTGTCTAACCTTACTTTAAATTTAAGTCATGAAGGCTTTCCCGGTGGCGATTGGACACAGCACATTTGTATTGAAGTTGCAGACCCTCAAGCGGCAAATACTAACCAATTCCCTTACAATACATGGAATATTATCGTCAATGACTTTACGACAACTTATGGTTTTGATGATACCTGCACACTTTCTGTTAATGACTTTGATCAATTAAATTCTATATCGGTTTACCCCAATCCAGTCCAGGACATATTAACGATTGATAATCCGGGTCAGATTAATATTGAAAAGATAGAAATCTATTCTATAACAGGGCAAAAGCTTAAAACTTTTTATGACATTGAAAATTCTATAGAATTAAATGAGCTAAGTCAAGGTCCTTATTTTCTGAATGTGATAAATGGTCGAAAATCAAAAAAAATTAAAGTCATAAAAGAATGATTTATTCTTAAACTTGCCGACAGCAGGCTTATTCGTGGCTAAAAAATTATAAAAATACTTTAATCAGAATTTAGATATTTCAACTAAAAAAACTATAAATCAATAGGTGTAAACCATCATCATATCCCAGCCTTCGATATTAAGTATAATTTCGCTTTCGCCTTCAATTTGAATTGGAGTCAGATCAAAAGATTTGGTTTTTTGAAAAACAGCTAAACAAGCTTCATCATTTATGACTTCGACTTTAAGACTCTTTTGAACAGGTAAACTTTCTAAAACAGCTGAAGTCGTCAGTAAATTTACTTCCCAATTATCAGGGTTACAACCACTATCGGCTATACTAATGCTCAGGCAGTCCTGATCAATTGACACATTTTCAATGCTAAAGTCTGTATCAACCGTAGCATTAAATCGGTTATCTCCTACAACATCAATAAGCGCGTCGCAGTCAGACTCAGGCTCCAATTGAGGCGCATTTCCAACTTCTGCGCAGGAAACAACAAGAAGAATGCTGATGATTATGCCAATAAATTTCATGCTTTCTTAGTAAAAAAACTTCTCTATAAAAACAAATACACCGCAGCCTGCTATAAATCCAAGAAATGCCAGCCAGGTTATTTTTTTGAGATACCAGATAAAGTCAATCTTCTCCATACCCATGGCCGCAACACCTGCAGCAGAACCTATGACTAGAAGACTACCACCTGTACCTGCAGAATAGGCTATAAAATGCCATATAGGACTATCCGAAGGATAGTCGAACATCCCCATTGAGGCTGCAACCAAGGGCACATTGTCCAAAATTGAAGACATCATGCCGAGCAAGATGACGACCACATCCATAGAAGGAATAGAGTTTGAAACAGATTCTGCTGCATAACGCAAAGCACCAACTGATGCACCATCTATGTTTAAAACAAAGCTTTCCAGTGCGCCAACCGCCATCAAAATACCAAGGAAAAATAAAATACTTGAAAATTCAATCTTAGATAAAGCTTTATGCGTAGAATATCTGTGTTTTTCCTGTCTGGTTATACCTTTTTCTGGTTTTACATATTCAGAAACCAGCCAGACAACCGCCAGACTAAACATCATTCCCAAATAAGGCGGTAAACCGGTTACCACCTTAAAGATTGGAACAAATGCTATTCCGCCTAATCCAACAATCAACATTTTTCGGCTGCTTAATAGTCGTTCTGTTTCTACGTCAATGATCATTTCTTTACGCATGGCATAACCTCTAAAGGGCTTTAACCTGGTGGCAATAAAAAACGGAACCAGGAAACAAACTATAGAAGGAATAACTACGTATTCGGTTAGGCCAATTGCAGAGACTTTATCACCAATCCAGAGCATTGTAGTGGTAACATCGCCTATTGGTGACCATGCACCGCCGGCATTAGCGGCTATAATCATCATACTGGCATACCAAACCCTGTATTTTCTTCTGACCAGAATTTTACGTAAAAGTGCAACCAATATGATAATTGCAGTAAGATTGTCTATGATAGCAGAAAGAACAAAGGCCAGTGAACCCAAGGTCCATAGTAACCTTTTTTTATTTTTCGCTTTGATGTATTTTTTTATAATCCCAAAACCGCGATGAAGATCAATGATTTCTACAATCGTCATTGCCCCAATCAGAAAGAACAGAATTTCTCCGGTCTTGCTAAAGTGGTGCATTAAAATTTTCTTGAACTGGTATTTGTGTTCATCAGGCTCCATTGCTGGATCCAGAACATTAAAAACATCACCGTAAATATTGATAACTGAAACCCAGCCTTCTCCAAATCCGAAGGCTAGAATGGCCCACATTAAAGTAGCCATAAGCAAAGCAGGTACAGCTTTGTCAAGATGAATGTTGTGCTCTAATGTGATAGAAACATAACCTATCACAAAAATAACAAGCAGAAGGGTTAACATAAGCTAGAGTAATTCGTTAAGTGCTATTTCGAAAGCCGTTCGGCTAATATTGTATTTGGAATCATTGTGATTGTAAGTATTTTGAATAGCATTTCTAATGGTTATTGAGGTATCATTAAAAATGGCTTCATCTGTCATTTGTACTCGCCTTTCCATAAAGTAGGCGAAAACTCTGGCCATACCACAATTGGCTATAAAATCCGGAATAAGACTTACACGCTCATCGGTATATTCCATAATGGGACCAAAGAAAATCTCTCTATCTGCAAAAGGGACATTTGCCCCTGAAGAAATAACCTCTAGTCCATTGTCTATTAGACGATCTATTTGTTCTTTTGATACAAGTCGAGAAGCTGCACACGGCGCAAATATTTCTGCTTTAGTTTCCCAGATCTTGTCGTTTATTTCGTCAAAGGACATCATATTTTCAGCAGACAGGGCATTTCCGTCTTTATTTAAAAACATCTTTTTAACCTCGTCGTGAGAAAAACCATCTTTATGGATTACTCCACCTACCCTATCGATAATACCCACAATTTTAGCGCCCATTTTAGACAAATAAAAGGCTGCTGATGATCCTACATTCCCAAAACCCTGAATAATAGCCCGTTTTCCTTCTACATTACCACCATAAATATCGTAATAGTATTTTACAGCCTCTGCTACGCCGTAACCTGTAATCATATCTGCTACTGTATACTTTTGACTTAAGTCTGGTGTGAAATCTACGTTTTCAAGAACCTTAATAACCCCATGACGCAACTGGCCTATTCGGTTTATTTTATCAGCTTCTGTCGGGCTAAAATGTCCTGAAAAAACACCTTCCTGAGGGTGCCACACTCCACATTGCTCTGTTATAGGTATCACCTCGTGAATTTCATCAACATTAAGGTCTCCACCTGTACCATAATATTCTTTAAGCAATGGCGACACAGCTTTATACCAGCGCTCTAAAACACCTCTTTTCCTGGGATCGTTTGGATCAAAATCAATGCCCGATTTAGCGCCTCCAATTTTTGGCCCTGAAACCGTAAACTTGACTTCCATGGTTTTGGCCAATGAAATCACCTCATTTTTGTCAAGACCTTTTCTCATTCTTGTTCCGCCTCCGGCAGCACCGCCACGCAGAGAATTTATCACCGTCCAGCCTTGCGCATCTGTTTCAGGGTCATTCCAATGAAAAACTATTTCCGGTTCTTTATTTTCATAAGTCGTAAGAAGTTCTTTCATGGTTTGGCGGATTCTTTGGTTTTTAACTTTTGCAAATATAAATCAAGCAAATTGTTTAATGTTAAGTTTCCGGATTAAAGTTTATGCTGAATTGATGAGTTTAAGGATTAAAATCAAACACTGTAAATATGACCTGTTACTTTAACCAAAAAAGAAACCGCAGTGAACTATGGCAAAAAAACCACGCCTGAGCTATGGTCATATTTTGCACCTGTCACAGAACTCAAAACATTTATCTCGTCTCGATATCTCAAGATGCCCAGAAGACCAAAGATCAAAGCTTCTTTATATTCGATGATTTGTGCTTCCGGGATAATTACAATTGCAGATGCAGAGTAGTCTTTAATACAATTGATCAAATAATCATGGTATGCACCACCACCTGTTATAAAAACTTTTAGAGTTTTCTCTTTAAGGATTTTTGATATTTGAAAGGCAATATGATGGCATATAGTGTGCAATTTATCTTCAATTGAAATGTCAAATGATTCCACAACTGGCAAAAATTCATCTTCCAGCCACTCTATTCCAAGTGATTTAGGTGATGATTTGTTATAAAACTTGAGACCGTTCAATTTATCAAAAAGATTGATTTGAAAATCACCTCCTGAAGCTATTTTACCCTTATCGTCATAAGCAAAACCCAACTTAGCGGCATAATAATTCAATATTTTGTTCGCCGGACAGACATCAAAGGCCATTCTGGAACTTTGCTTTTCGTAAGAAACATTTACAAAACCACCAATATTTAGACAATAATCAAATTCAGAAAACAAAAGCCTGTCTCCAACAGGCACAAGCGGCGCACCTTGTCCGTCGAGTTTTACATCGGCTTTTCTAAAATCACAGACCACTGGTCTATTAATGAGTTTGGCCAACTCTGGTCTGTTGCCAATTTGGTATGTGATCCCTTTGTCCGGTTGATGCCATACCGTGTGCCCGTGAGAACAAACCAAATCAATATCTTCAGGTTTATCAATAAATTCACGAATAACTTTAGACAAGTAAAGTGTATAATCTTTATCTATACTTTCGAGCTCATTTAAAGCTAAAAGGTGCGCATTTTTTAAAATGTCTACCCATTTTTTGGCGTAAGCCTCAGTTTTAGTTTTTATAATATCAAATGACCATGTATTATTATTCAATTTAAATTCAACTTCACACAAATCAATACCATCCAAAGAGGTCCCACTCATGACCCCAATAACCTGATATTTTTCTGTTTTCATTTTTGTTGAAGTAAATTTAAGCTCTACAATTATAATGAGTAATTTTACAATATGAATTACAAGTTTCCAAAATCTGAAAAATTAAGACTAAAAAAAGATTTAGATCAACTTTTTAAAAATGGGCATAAAATTTTTAAGTATCCATTGACGTTGGTTTTTTTGTCAAATGAAGGCCTGGGAAAAAATTTATGTGCTGTAAGTGTCCCTAAAAGAAAATTCAAAAAAGCTGTAGACAGAAATCGTATTAAAAGGCAGATGAGGGAAGCTTATCGCTTAAATAAACATAAAATTTCATCAGAAAATAAGTACTTTCATATGATGTTTGTATATTCAATTTCTGAAAAACTGGAGTATCAAAAAATTGAAAATGCAGTTATTAAACTGATGAATGAAGCCAACAAAAAATAGTTCCACACTTAGAATATGAAAAATATAAAATACATAAGCCTTACTTTGATTTCAGCAGTGCTGCTGAGCAGTTTCAATACCTACAAATCAGATTTTTTTGAAATCGCCAAACAGATCGAAATTTTCACGGCATTGTACAAAGAAATCAACATGAACTATGTAGATGAAGTGAATCCTGCAGAGCTCATGGACACGGCTATTACAAAGATGTTAAACGATTTGGACCCTTACACCAATTTTTACAACGAGCAGGATGTAGAGGATGCCAGAATTAAAAAATCTGCCAGCTATGCCAATTTAGGCCTTAAACTTCAAAAACTTGAAGATAAAGTGATCATCACAGATATTACAAAGGGTTTTGCCGCTGACGAATCCGGCTTAAAACTTGGAGATGAGATCCTGAGTATAGACGGTACAGGTATAGATAATTATGCTGATAATCTTGGCGAGGTCCTAAACGGTACACCAAACTCATCCGTAAATTTAGAAATAAGACGCCAGGACAAACCAACTTCAGTCGAATTAAGACGCACGCTTAACAAACCTACCTCTGTACCCTTTTTTGGAATGGCTGATGAAAAAACAGGGTATATCGTGCTGAGTCAATTTACCCGAACAGCTTCAAAAGATGTGGGTTTAGCCTTACTGGAACTCAAAGATCAAGGGGCAGAACAAATCATTTTAGACCTAAGAAAAAACCCTGGAGGCCTGCTCTCTGAAGCAGTGAATGTGAGCAATTTATTTATTCCCAAAGACCAGCTCATTGTTTACACAAAGTCACAGATCGAAGAATACAATAACACCTATGCCACAAGAAACGAACCTGTAGATACAGAGATTCCACTTGTAGTTTTAATAAATGAACGCAGTGCTTCGGCCAGTGAAATAGTTTCCGGCAGCCTGCAGGATTTGGACAGGGCAGTTATTGTCGGGGCAAGAAGTTTTGGAAAAGGCCTTGTGCAACGCCCTAAGCCTTTAAAGTATGGCACACAGGTCAAAATTACAATCTCGAGATACTTCCTGCCAAGTGGCAGAGGCATACAGGCTCTGGAGTACAGAGACGGAAAATCGGTTAGAAAATCTATTGAAGACTCAAAAGCCTTTAAAACCAAAAACGGTAGAACTGTTTATGATGGTGGTGGCATAAAACCGGATATCGTCGTTGAAGCTGAGGAAATAAGTGATTTCACTCAAAGTCTAATAGAGGACTTGATGATTTTTGATTTTTCAACAAAATTTTCATTCGAAAACCCGAACCTTGATTGGGAAAATTTCGAGGTAGATGAAAAAGTCTACAAAAGTTTTATAAATTATATTGAAGAGACAAATTATGAGATAAGGGTTGAAACTGATAAAAAACTGGAAGCGTTTATTGAATCTGCAAAAAGTGATAACCTCGATTCTAAATTTGTTGACAATTTAAACGAATTGAAATCTGAACTAAGAGCAGAAAAAATGGAATTGTTCGACACTTACAAAACCCAAATATCTGCATTGCTCACTGATGAAATCATCAAGCACTATGCATACAACGAGGGTGTTTATAAGCATAATCTGCAAAATGCTGAAGTCATAAAACAAGCGAAAGACATTCTAAAGAACCAAAAATCTTATGATAAAATCCTGGAGCGTTAGAATTTGGGAAAGATGTTGATGAATTGTCCTGACATTCAAAAGAATGTAAGATATAGTTAGAAAAGCTAAAAATTCGAATTATCCGGCTTTTGGAGCAGATGCCTTATTAAAATTTAGTTTTTTACGAAATATTTGAAGATTTTAAAGTGAGTTAATTTGAAAATAAATCGCTCAGTTAATGGTGCAATATGATAATTTTAAAAGAGGAACAACGCCTTGCATAGCCCCAGAGGTGACAATAGAAGCTATAGTAACCACAGCAACCATAGAATCCATAGCACCAATTCAATTCAAATTGTAAAATAAACCACAACAGATTTCTACCCTCATGTATAATTTAAGATATTTGTAAAAAAAATGAGTCATGAGTCAATCTGTTAGAGTACGTTTTGCTCCGAGTCCAACAGGACCTTTACACATAGGCGGTGTGAGAACAGCACTATACAATTATCTTTTTGCTAAAAAACACGATGGTAAATTTATTTTAAGAATAGAAGATACAGACCAGTCCAGATATGTTGATGGTGCAGAAACTTATATCAAAGAATCGCTGGAGTGGTGTGGTCTCAATATAGACGAAGGACCTGCACAAGGCGGCGATTATGGTCCATATCGCCAAAGTGAAAGACAGGACATATACAGAAAATATGCAGAGCAACTCATAGAATCAGGTCATGCCTATTATGCTTTTGATACGCCTGAAGAGTTAGACAAACTTAGAAAAAAATATGAAAGTAAAGGAGAAACTTTTACTTATAGCTCTCATAACAGAAACAGACTTAATAACAGTTTAAATATTTCAAATGAAGAGCTTGAAGACTATTTGCAGGAAGGTCAGCCTTATGTGATCAGGTTCAAAATGCCGCTGGCAAAGCAACTTCTCATCAGCGACAGCATTCGCGGTAATATTCAGGTGCGTACAGATGCATTAGACGATAAAATTCTCTTTAAAAGCGATGGTATGCCCACATATCATTTGGCCAATATTGTAGATGACCACTTGATGAAAATTACTCACGTTATAAGGGGTGAAGAATGGTTACCCTCTTTGGCTTTGCATATTTTGCTTTATGACGCTTTTGGTTGGGAGGCACCGGAATTTGCACATTTACCTCTTATTCTTAAACCTAACGGAAAAGGGAAATTAAGCAAAAGAGATGGCGAAAAAGATGGTTTCCCGGTTTTTCCTTTAGAATGGAAAGATCCAAAATCGGGAAATGTATCGGCGGGTTACAGAGAAGACTATTATCTACCGGAAGCCGTTGTAAACATGCTGGCACTTTTAGGGTGGAATGACAGTTCTGACCAGGAAATTTTCAGCCTTGAAGATTTAGTAGAAAAATTTGATTTGTCCAGAGTACACAAAGCAGGTGCAAAATTTGATCCTGAAAAAACCAAATGGTTTCAACACCAATATATTCAAAAAGTTGACGAAAAGATATTATCTGAAGCATTTCAAAAATGGTTAGCCTCAGAAAAAGAAATAGAAGCTACTTACGATTATGTTTATAGCATCGTTAGTATTTTAAAAGAACGTGTCAACTTTGTTCCGGATTTTTGGGAAGAAGGTTATTTCTTTTTTGAAAGCCCAACAGAATTCAATACCAAGGTTGCAAATAAAGCCTGGAAAGAAGATACCAGTGAAATTATTTTGGATTTAAGACACCTTGTTTCTGAGCAGGAAGAATTTTCAAAAACCTCAGTTCAACCTGCTATAAAAGAATGGATCCAGAGTCAGAACATTGGTTTTGGCAAGGTTATGCAGCCCCTAAGACTTTCACTCGTTGGTGATATGAAAGGACCTGATGTTTTTGCCATTGTTGCCCTGCTTGGAAAAGACGAAGTCTTAAAAAGACTGGATTATGCCTTAGAATATTTTAAATCTTAATGATGACAGAAAAGAAAAAACTGGAAAAAGCAGCTTTAAACTACCATGAGCAGCCTCGCCCCGGAAAAACAAAAGTTGTACCTACAAAAAAATACAGTTCACAATACGATTTAGGCCTGGCCTATTCGCCCGGCGTAGCCATACCTTGCAAAGAAATAGATAAGGACAAACAAAAAGTATACAATTATACCAATAAAGGGAATTTGGTGGGCGTAATTTCAAATGGTACTGCTGTTTTAGGACTCGGCAACATAGGCCCTGAAGCCTCTAAGCCGGTGATGGAAGGAAAAGCTTTACTTTTTAAAATATTTGCAGACATCGATGTTTTTGATATCGAAATAGATGAAGAAGATCCACAGAAATTCATAGAAACGGTCAAAAATATTGCACCGACCTTTGGAGGTATCAATTTGGAAGATATCAAAGCGCCCGAGGCTTTTGAAATTGAAGACCAGCTTAAAGAACAATTGGATATTCCTATCATGCACGACGACCAGCATGGTACAGCCATTATATCTTCGGCTGCATTGCTAAACGCTTTAGAGCTTGCCGACAAAAAAATCGAAGATGTAAAAGTTGTGGTTTCAGGTGCCGGTTCTGCGGCAATAGCCTGTACAAAACTATACGTTCTACTGGGAGCCAAAAAGGAAAACATTGTCATGTTTAACAGTAAAGGCGCCATTACCGAAAGTACAGAAGGCATAACAGACCGACAAAGAGAATTTGCTACAGACAAATCTTATGAATCACTCGCAGAAGCCATGAAAGGCAGCGATGTCTTTTTAGGACTTTCAGTAGCCAATCTGGTTACGGCTAAAATGCTGAAAAGCATGAATGACAACCCCATTGTATTCGCCATGGCCAATCCGGATCCTGAAATTGACTATGATTTGGCGATAAAAACACGTAAAGACGTTATCATGGCTACAGGCCGTTCAGACTTTCCCAATCAGGTGAATAATGTGCTGGGCTTTCCATTCATATTTCGCGGAGCATTGGATGTTGAGGCCACAAAAATAAACGAAGAAATGAAAATGGCTGCTGTAAAAGCCTTAGCAGAATTAGCTAAAAAACCTGTTCCCGAACAAGTCAATATTGCCTACAGTGAAACCAAGCTGCAATTTGGAACAGATTACATCATACCAAAACCATTTGATCCCAGACTTATAGGAGAAGTGCCTCCTGCTGTAGCCAAAGCAGCGATTGAAAGTGGTGTAGCCAGAAAAGAAATAAAAGATTGGAACGCCTACAAATCCAGCTTACTGGAGCGAATGGGTAATGAAGATAAAATTACCAGGCTTTTGATGAGGCGCGCAAAATCGAATTTAAAACGTATCGTTTATGCCGAAGCCGATCAGATTGATGTGCTGAAAGCTGCTCAGCAAGTCTACGAAGAAAAGATAGCCATTCCTGTCTTACTGGGAAGAAGAGAAGTGATCTTAGAATTGATGGAAGAGCTGGATTTTGACAGCGAACACATCAAAATCATTGATCCAAAATCAGATAAACAAATCCCTGATTTGAAAAGGTATGCCAAAACCCTATGGGAGAAAAGACAGCGTAAAGGCATTACACTCTACGAAGCAGAGAAATTGATGCGAGAGCGAAATTACTTTGCGGCTATGATGGTTGTAGAAGGCGATGCGGATGCGATGCTTTCCGGATATTCCCGTTCTTATGCCACAGTTTTAAAACCTATTTTGGAGATCATTGGCAAAGAAAAAGGCATCAATAAAATTGCAGCTACCAATTTAATGAATACCGCAAAAGGCCCGATTTTTATAAGTGATACTTCAATAAATATAGAACCTAATGCCGTTGAGTTGGCAAGGATTGCACAAATGACAGCGTTTACCGTAAAAATGTTTGGTATAGAACCGCATGTAGCTATGGTATCTTACAGTAATTTTGGCTCATCCGACCATCCCAGTGCCAAGAAAATTGGCGATGCTGTAAAATACCTTCACAAACATTATCCTGAAATAAAAGTTGACGGTGAACTTCAGGTAGATTTTGCATTAAACCGTAAGTTGAGACATAAAAACTTTCCCTTCAGCAAACTGAAAGATAAAGAAGTAAACACACTCATATATCCCAACTTAGATGCGGCAAATGGGACTTATAAATTGTTGAAAGAATTAAACACAGCCGATTCTATCGGTCCTATTTTGATGGGCTTAGACAAACCGGCACACGTCTTTCAGTTGGGTGCAAGTGTAGAGGAAATGGTAAACATGTCTGCTGTGGCTGCTGTTGACGCACAGCAAAAGGCAAAGCGGAAATAGAATTAAGTTTTTGGTTTTTTTAAGTTTTTTTATTATATTTAACAAATAATTTAGAATTTTGTCTAGACTAAATCTATTATAATGAAACAACTTACAACTTACAACTTACAACTTACAAAATTAAAAGTTTTAATTCTTTTCATCTTATTTTCGACTTCTATTTTTGCCCAGGATGATATATCAGCAACTGCCGCATTTGTAAAGATTACCAACTTAAACACCGGTGTAAGCGACAACTATCTTATAGATCTTTCTAAAACCTATAAAACCATTAACCTAAGTTCTAAACCAACCGGACAGTATATTGTAAATTTGGTAACAGACAATGTTATAGTGGATACCAAGCAACTTATAAAAAATTAGACATCATGACACTAAACATAAAATTACTTAGTCTTTTATTAGTATTGTTAGTAAATATAGCAATTGCCCAAACCACAGCTATTCCAGACCAAAACTTCGAGCAAGCCCTGATTGATTTGAATATTGATAGTGACGGCGTTGTAAATGGGCAGGTTTTGACGGCTGATATTTCTGGTGTTACGGTATTAGATTTTGGTAGCCTAACCTATGAAGAAATTTTTATTGACATTACAGGTATCGAAGATTTTTTAGCACTCGAAGTATTAGATTTTGCTGATCAAGGCGTTTATCTTTATGATCCTTCAAATGCTAATGTTTTTAGCAATAATATTAATTTGAGAGAACTAATCATGACAAATGATTGTGGAGATTGTGGCGGTGTACACATCCAAATTTTAGACCTAAGTGGTCTGCCAAATTTAGAATTAGTGGATTTGACTAATGTTGAAATAGAAACACTTATAATTAATAATCCAAATTTTGATTTGACAAATTTGTCGCTTAGTCTTTACCATGAAGGTTTTCCTGGTGGAGATTGGACACAACATATCTGTATAGAAGTAGCAGACCCTCAGGCAGCGACCAATAATCAATTTCCATATAATACATGGAATATTGTAATCAATGATTTGAAAATGACTTATGGTTTTGATGATACCTGCACGCTATCCATAACGGATTTCGAAAACATTAATTCCATATCGGCTTATCCTAATCCAGTCCAGGATAAATTATGGTTAGAAAACCCTAACCAAATAGAAATTGATAAAGCAGAAATTTATAATATTTCTGGAAAATTGATCAGTTCTTATTCTTCAGTTAAAGAGTTTATAGATGTGCAAGCCTTAAATGCAGGTGTATACTTTGTAAAAGTCTATGGGGAAAATTCGTCAAGTACATTTAAAGTTTTAAAGCATTGATAGGATGACACTAAACATAAAATTACTTAGTCTTTTATTAGTATTGTTAGTAAATACAGCAATTGCCCAAACCACAGCCATTCCCGACCCAAACTTTGAGCAGGCCCTGATTGATATGAATATAGATTCTGATGGAGTTGTTAATGGACAAGTCTTGACGGCTGATATTGAGAATATTATTGAGTTAAATTTTGAGAATGTGCCTTTTAATAATACCATAACAAATCTGTCTGGTATAGAAAACTTTACATCACTTGAAATTTTAGATTTCCACTATTATGATATTGACATTGATATATCTCAATATAATATCCTTAATAATAATATCAATTTAAGAGAGATAGTAATGATGAATGAATGTGCAGATTGCAGTAGTACCTATACTCCCTTTTTAGACTTAAGTGGTCTTCCTAATTTAGAGACTATCAATTTAACTAATGTTATTGTGCAAACAATTAAAATAAATAACCCAAGTTTTGATTTAACAAATCTGTCTCTTAGTCTTTACCATGAAGGTTTTCCTGGTGGAGATTGGACACAACATATCTGTATAGAAGTAGCAGACCCTCAGGCAGCGACCAACAATCAATTTCCATACAATACCTGGAACATCACGGTCAATAATTTTACAACTACCTATGGTTTTGAAGATACCTGTACGCTTTCTGTTAATGACTTTGATAAACTAAATTCCATATCGGCTTATCCTAATCCAGTCCAGAATAAATTATGGTTTGATAACCCTAACCAAATAGAAATCGACAAAGCAGAAATTTATAATATTTCAGGACAAAAAATTAAAACTTTTAGTAATATCAATGGCTATTTAGATGTAGATTTCTTAAGCTCAGGCGTGTATTTTGCAAAAGTTTATGGTGAAAATTCGTCAAGTACATTTAAAGTTTTAAAGCATTGAAATCATGACACTAAACATAAAATTACTTAGTCTTTTGTTGGTATTGTTAGTAAATACAGCAACAGCCCAAACCACAGCCATCCCAGACCCAAACTTTGAGCAGGCGCTGATTGATTTAAACATTGATAGCGACGGCGTTGTCAATGGGCAGGTTTTTACGGCTGATATTGAGAATATTGTTGAATTAGATTTTTCAAATTTATATGTAACTGGTTCTAGTTTTAGTTATGACGGAGGAATAATAACAGATTTTTCAGGTATAGAGGCTTTTTCTTCTCTTGAAATTCTTAATCTTTCAAATCTTTGGATTAATCTTTCTGAAAGTCAAACAGATGTTTTCAATTCAAATTTTAACTTAAGAGAATTTATTGCAGATGATTCTAGTGTAGATTCAGGCCCATTTTTGAGCGTCTTGAATTTAGATTTTAGCAGTTTACCAAATTTAGAATATATTAGTCTATATAACAAACAAAATATATCAATAATAAATTTGAAAAATCCGGACATAACGCGTACGAACTTAACAATAAATCTAGATCATGAGTATTGGGATCCGCCAAATACTTTTCCAGTTTGTATTAATGTTAATGATGCTCAAGCGGCCAACGCTAATGCATTTCCATATAATACATGGAATGTTATAACACAACCATTGGATTCTAATGGTTACGCTTATGTACCAGTCAATTTTTCATCCACATGTACGCTATCCACAACAGATTTTGAAAACATAAATTCTATATCGATTTACCCCAATCCAGTCCAGGATAAATTATGGTTAGAAAACCCTAACCAAATAGAAATCGACAAAGCAGAAATTTATACTATTTCAGGACAAAAAATTAAAACTTTTAGTAATGTCAATGGCTATTTAGATGTAGATTTCTTAACCTCAGGCGTGTATTTGGCAAAAGTTTATGGTGAAAATTCTTCAAGTACATTTAAAGTTTTAAAGCATTGATAGGATGACACAAAACATAAAATTACTTAGTCTTTTATTAGTATTGTTAGTAAATACAGCAACAGCCCAAACCACAGCCATACCAGACCCAAACTTTGAGCAGGCCCTGATTGAATTGAATATTGACAGCGATGGTCTTGTAAATGGGCAGGTTTTGACGGCCGATGTTGAAAATATTGTTGAGTTAGATTTTTCAAATTTGTACGATTCATTTTTTTATAATGGTGGTATAATAAACGATTTTACAGGCATTGAAAATTTCACAGCACTTGAAATTCTTAATTTAACAAATTTGACTGTTCTACTACAAGAGGAACAATCAGATGTATTTAATTCAAACACAAATTTAAAAGAATTTCGTGCGGATACAGGAAGTTTTGATGTCGGTCCATTCATACAAATACCCTACTTAGATTTTAGCAATCTTGATAACCTGGAATATATAAGTTTAGTAACAAGCTTTCAAATTAATTCTATAAATTTAAATAACCCAAACTCAAATTATGAAAACTTAACCATAGATCTATCCCATGAATACTGGGACCCTCCAAATAATACATACACAGTATGTATAAATGTAAGTAATGCTCAGGCAGCTGCCAATAACCAATTTCCATACAATACTTGGAATATCATATCACCACAACCTGATCAAAACGGATATGTTTTTAGGGACTATGACTTTTCTTCCACTTGTACTTTGTCAATAACAGATTTTGAAAACATAAATTCCATATCGGCTTACCCTAATCCAGTCCATGATAAATTATGGCTAGAAAACCCTCACCAAATAGAAATCGAAAAAGCAGAAATTTATAATATTTCTGGAAAATTGATCAGTTCATATTCTTCAGTTAATGAGTTTATAGATGTACAAGCCTTAAAAGCAGGCGTATATTTTGTAAAAGTCTATGGTAAAAAATCTTCAGGTACGCTTAAAATGCTGAAAAAATAAGACATTCAACTTTTTTATATTAATCGCCTGAAGCCGTCACGGTAACATCAAGGTAGAAAATAACTTCAAAATAAACCGGTGTAGAACCAAGTGTTGCAGTCAGGTTTACAGTAGTTACCGTATTTGAACTTTGCAGCGCATTTTCAATGGCAGCCAAAACAGCCGGATCGTCTATGGGGAACACCGTGTTATTATTATCAGCCTGCTGCAAATCTATATCCTGCAATTGAATAGTTGTATTGTCAAAATTCAAAGAAGCATTAGTTGCCATCATATTTGCCGGTCCTGAGTAATTATTTACTTCAAAACTCAGGGCATCAATTTCTGCATTTTGGATATCATCTATATTGTCCTGTATCTGTTGTACTGTGCTAAAGTCTATGGTTTCAGTTTCAGTAAATGTCACCGGAGCGCCGGCTGAATCTTCAGGCAAATCTACATTGAGTATAGTTGAAATAGTTTGTGTAAAATCTACTGTTGTGATTTCGTTCTCTTCTTCACATGAAATTAGTGTCAAAGTCAATATAATTGTATGTGTAAATGTTCTAAAAAAAGTCATAGTATTTAATTCTATCGTAAATATAGGCAAAACTGAAAATATAGAATTGTAATTTAGATTTTTATGATATATTGAGCTTATATTCCGGCATACCTTTAATTCAAGTTTATTGGCTTTTACTTCCAATAATTTTATTACTTTTGGGGTCTTTAACTTTTATTTATGATTAACTTTTTAAAGGGTCGGCTGGTCGAAAAATCACCTACCCAAATTGTTGTAGAATGTAATGGAGTTGGATATGAAGTTAATATTTCTCTTTACACATATGGCAAGTTGCCAAACGATGAAACCATAAGCATTTACACTTATCTTCAAGTTAGAGAAGACGCTCAAATCCTTTACGGCTTTATGAGTAAAGACGAGAAAGAAGTTTTTACCAAATTATTGAGTGTATCCGGTATTGGTGCTTCCACGGCCAGAATGATGTTCTCTTCGCTCTCTCCAAAAGAAGTTGTGGACGCGATTGCCGGTGGTGATGTAGAAACCATAAAAAGCGTAAAGGGTATTGGACTAAAAACTGCCCAGCGATTAATTGTAGATTTAAAGGATAAAATCACCAAAGTTGAGCAATCCAGTGAAGTTTTAGCATTCCAAAACAATACGAATAAATCTGAGGCGTTATCTGCTTTAGTAACCTTGGGTTACTCCAAAAAACAGGCTGAAAATTCAGTTCAAAAAATATTAAAAACTAACCCTGAGGCTAGCATCGAAGAAATAATAAAAACAGCTCTCAAAAACTTATAAATAAGTTGAAAATACTTAAAGTTTTAAAATCTATAACATTCTCAAAATTTGCGTTACTCATCACAGCATTTATGCTGTACGGCTATGCCTTTAGCCAGGAAGATGAACCTGTAGCAGACTCTACAAAAACCGGATTTACGCTAGGCTCTCTAGGCATGAAAAATCCGCAAAGTATTCAATCTAAGTATACATACGACAGACTCACAGACAGGTATATCTACACAGAAAAAATAGGAGATATCAATACCATTTATCCTTTGGTACTGACCAGAGATGAATATGAAAAATTGGTGTTGAGGGAACAAATGATGGCTTACTTTAAGCAAAAATCAGATGCTGTAAGCGGAAAAGATGAAGAAAACCAGGACAATCTATTACCAATATTTTACGTCAATAATGGCTTGTTTAGAACAATTTTCGGTGGTAACCAGGTTGTGGTCAATCCACAGGGTACAGTTGGTATAGATCTGGGTATTCTGTACTCCAAACAGGATAATCCAGTGCTTTCACCTCGAAACCAAAGTAATCTATCCTTTGATTTTAACCAGGCGATTAGATTGAGTTTGAATGCTCAGGTTGGGACCAGGCTGACCGTAGATGCACAGTTTGATACACAATCTACTTTCGATTTCCAGAACCAAATACGTTTGCAGTATGACCCAACACCAGATTTAGACGAAGATACCATATTGCAGGACATTCAGGTCGGTAATGTAAACATGCCTTTAAATTCCTCATTAATTCAAGGTTCTCAGAGTCTATTCGGTATTAAAACCACACTTCAGTTTGGAAAAACAACCATTACGAGTGTATTTTCAGAACAAAACTCAGAACGACAAAACGTAAGTGTAGAAGGCGGTGGAACGGTGAGAGAATACGATAAGTTTATCCTGGACTATGATGAAAACAGGCACTTCTTCCTGGCCCAGTTTTTTAGGGACGAATATGATAAAGCTCTGGAAAACTATCCGTTTATAAACTCAAGGGTTCAAATACAAAGGGTTCAGATATGGGTGACCAATAGAACAAACAACCCGCAAACCATAGCAAATGCCAGAAATATTGTTGCCATTCAGGATTTAGGGGAATCCGAAACAGACAAAATTGGTTTCTTCCTCGACAACGACGGCAATCCCATTGCGCCTCCACTACCAAACTTTTTGAATAATCCAAACAACTTTCCGGATAACCCCAATAACGACTTTAACCCTTTTGGTATAAACTCAGGCTCAAACACAATCTTAACGCCGCAAATCAGAGAAATTGCCACCGTTCAGCAAGGTTTTGGAACGGCATCAACTTTTGTTGAAGAAGGTAGAGACTACGGTATATTAGAAAATGCAAGAGAATTGCAGCCAAACGAATATACTTTAAACAGGGAATTAGGGTACATAACTTTAAACCAGAGACTATCCAATGATGAAATTCTAGGTGTGGCTTTTCAATATACTTTAGGCGGCAGGGTTTACCAGGTTGGAGAGTTCGGCAACGATGGTGTAGATGCCTCACAGCCTATACAAGATCCTAATCAGGAAGATCAGCAGATCTCTCAAAATCAGTCTTTGGTGGTAAAAATGCTCAAAAGTCCGGTGACCAATGTCAATGAACCGATCTGGGATTTGATGATGAAGAATTTTTATAATCTAGACGGGTCAAGATTAGAACAGGACGGCTTTAGAATGAATATTTTATTTACTGATCCACAACCGCTTAACTTTATCAATCCTGCTCCCGGAGCTGCTTCTTTGCCTGAAGATGTTGCAGAAACAAACCTGCTGAACGTTTTTGAATTAGATCAATTAAATGCAAATCAGGATCCGGTAAGTTCAGGTGATGGATTCTTCGATTATGTTCCTGGTATTACCATTGATCCTGAAAATGGTATCATCAAATTTACCAAAGTGGAACCTTTTGGTGAATTCTTATTTGAAAAACTTCAAAACGAAGGCGGTTTACCGGGCGATTATAACGATCCAGCGAGTTACAATGAGAACCAGGCTTTTTATGTCTTTAGGTCATTATATACGACTACTAAAGTGCAGGCCCTTCAGAACGAAGCCGAAAAAAATAAATTTCAATTGGTTGGCCGTTATAAATCCTCAGGTCAGGACGGTATACCACTCGGTGCTTTCAATGTACCAAGGGGTTCTGTAACGGTTACGGCAGGCGGTAGAACACTTCAGGAAGGCGTAGATTATGTTGTAGATTATGAATTAGGAAGAGTTCAAATACTGGATGATGCCCTTTTGGCTTCAAATACACCAATCCAGGTATCTACAGAAAACAACGCGCTCTTCGGCAGACAAACCCGACGTTTTACGGGTATAGACGTACAGCATCAGTTTAACGAAGATTTACTCATAGGCGCTACTTTCCTAAACCTCAACGAAAGACCGCTTACGCAAAAAGCAGATTTCAATCAGGAACCTATAAATAATACTGTTTATGGGTTAAATTTTAATTATTCAACTGAAGTTCCTTTTCTTACAAGACTGGCAAACAAATTGCCCAATATAGACACCGATGTACCATCAAACCTCTCTGTAAGAGGAGAATTTGCATTCTTAAGTCCAAGTTCTCCAAGTGCCGATGACTTTAATGGAGAAACAACATCCTTTGTCGATGATTTTGAGGGTTCACAAACCTCAATATCATTATTGAATGCAGACCCCTGGGAACTTTCCAGTGTTCCTGTGGGCTTAAGAGGTCCAAATGATGTGAATGGTAATTTTAGCGCCAATGATGTATTAAGTATAAATGACTATCGTGCAAAGTTAAATTGGTACACCATTGATCCTATTTTTTATAGTGCCCAAAGACCTCCTGAAGTATCTGATAATGATATTTCTGACTATAAGAACAGACGTGTATTAATCACAGAATTATTTCCTAACACAGATATTGTAACCGGGCAAATTCAAACCATATTTACACTTGACCTGGCTTACGACCCGACAAGGCGAGGAATGTTTAACTACAACCCTGCAGCAGCCAATGACAATACCCTGCCAAACCCTCAGCAAAACTTCGGTGGTATCATGAGGGGTTTGCAGACAACAGATTTTGAGCGCGCTAATGTCCAGTTCATTGAGTTTTGGGTTATGGATCCTTTTATTTATCCCGAAAACACAGGAAACCCCGGAGGACAAGTCGTGCTTAACCTGGGAAGTATCTCAGAAGATATAAATAAAGACGGCAGAAAACAATATGAAAATGGCTTACCTGAAGACGGTGGTACAGCAAATACCATTACTACTGAATTTTCTAAATTACCCTCTGAACAGTCTTTAGTTTATGCTTTTGATACAGAAGGACAGGCAAGAACAAATCAGGATGCTGGTTTTGATGGTTTGCTCAACCAGGATGAAGCTGTGAAGTTTCCCGCGTTTGCCAATTTTGAAGACCCCTCTAATGATGACTATGTTTATTTTTTAAACAGACCCGGAACTATAGTCGAACGCTATAGTAACTTTAATGGAAGTGAAGGCAACAACATTACTGAAGTTACTGAGGATAATCGAGGAAACTCTGCATTTCCTGATGTTGAGGATATCAATAGGGATAATACCATGAACACTATTGATAGCTACTATGAGTACAAAGTTCCTGTTTTCCCGGGTATGAGTGTAAATAATAATACCAGTTCCCAGGCAGGTATTGACACGGATTATATTACCGATGTCAGAGAAACCATCACCACACTTGCTAACGGCGAACAACTGCCTGTAAGATGGGTGCAGTTCAGGGTTCCTCTGAATACGAGTAGTGAATTTGCTGTAGGCGGTATAGCCGATTTGCGTTCTGTACGTTTTATGAGAATGTACCTCACAGAATTTCAACAGCCTATCCACCTTCGTTTAGGATCTTTGGATTTGGTAAGAGGCGATTACCTGACCTACAAAAGACCTATTTTACCAAATGGTACAGATCCTGAAACCAATGGATCTACAACATTTAGCGTTCAATCTGTTAGTGAGGAAGTCACCACAGAATATGTGTCTCCTCCTGGTGTTGTAAGAGAACAATTGGTCAATAACAACCAGAGCATTCGAGAAGACGAACAATCTTTAGCCTTACTTATAAACAACTTAGAGCCTCTTGATTCTCGTGGTGTTTTCAAAAATTTCAGGATTGACATGAGTCAATATGAAAACCTTGAAATGTTTCTGCATGCACAGGCCTCACCACCACCAAATGCACAATTGCAGGACGATCAAATGGTGGCTTTTATAAGAATGGGAATCGATTTTACCAATAACTTTTATCAGATAGAAGTGCCATTAAAAGTAAGCGAAGCCGGAGATTTGACACCACGAGGAGTTTGGCCTCTTGAAAATGATATGGATGTTCCTTTGGATTTACTTCAGGAAATAAAAGCGTTGGTTAATGGAAGTGATGACTATAGTAATCTTGAACTCAACTTTTTTACCAGTGACTTACAGGAATCTTTAACTGATGATACTGATGAGTTGCGTGTTGGAATCAAAGGAAATCCAAGTTTTAGAGATATCAGGGTTTTAATGCTTGGCGTAAAAAACCAGAGCGGTCAAAATGTATCTGGTCAGGTATGGTTTAATGAACTCAGGCTTTCAGGGCTGCAAAATCAAGGTGGTTGGGCTGGACTTGTAAACGTAGACACAAACATTGCAGATTTTGCAACCATAACCGCTACAGGCAGACGAAGTACTGTAGGCTGGGGCGCCATAGAAGATGGGCCAAACCAAAGAAGTCAGGAGGATGTTCAGGAATATGATGTTACTACAGGAATAAATGTGGGCATGTTGCTCCCCGAACAATGGGGCGTTAAAATACCTTTTTCTTACAGCAGAGGGGAAACACTTATCACGCCTCAGTTTGACCCTGTGCTAAGAGATATAGAGCTGGAGACGCTTTTGGATGCCGCTGAAGATCAACAAACCGAAGACGAATTAAGGGAGCGTGCAGAAGACTATACCAAACGTGAAAGTGTAAGCATAATAGGGTTGAGGAAAGAACGGACAAATTCAGAAAGTACGCCTATGCCTTATGATGTAGAAAACTTTACATTTTCCGGTACTTACAATCAGGTAGACCGGAGAAATTTTGAAATTGAAGAGTCTTTAGACCAGACGGTAGATGTTAATGCAACTTATAATTACGGTTTCCCGCAGGTTAGCGTAAAGCCTTTCGAAAATATAGAATTCCTCAAAAAAAGTCCTTATTTTGATTTGATCAAAGACTTCAATTTTAATGCATTACCATCCAGCATATCAGCAAGTTCATCAATAAACAGACAATACAGCGAGCTGAGATTCAGAGAGTTTAATTTGCCTGAAGGCAGTTTAGGCTTACCTAAACTCTTTCAAAGAAATTACTTCCACGATTGGCAGTTTGCGCTCGATTACCAGTTGACAGAGTCTATCAACTTTAACTTTAGCTCTTCTCAAAACAGAATCTTACTGAACTTTTTAGATGAAAATAATGAACAGGACAATACGGTAGGTGTATGGTCAGATTTCTTTAATGCAGGAATACCTAACAGGCATTTTCAAACTTTACAGGTAAATTATAACCTGCCTTTCTCAAAAATTCCTGTATTTAAATTTATTAATGCAACTTATTCCTATACCGGAAACTATCAGTGGCAAAAGGGATCTGAAATTTTGAGAAATTTAGAAGACATTCCTAATCTTGGTAATACTGTACAAAACTCAGCACAGCATCAGATCAACGGCAGCTTGAACATGGCTACCTTTTACGACTATATCGGTTTAAAAACAAAAGGAAAAGACAACCGGGCTCAAGCCGTAAATAACCAGCAGGGAAGAAGACAGCGAGGCCGACAACCAGATAATCAACGTCAGCAAAATCAGCCTCAGCCCCTGGAAGAAGAGAAAAATGATTTTGGCACAAAAATGCTCAATACAGGTGTGACTATATTAAGGGTACTTGACAATGTCAACTTCAATTACTCTGAAAGCAGTGGTATATTTCTACCGGGCTACGTTAATGATATTGGCTATGCAGGTTCACTTAAACCTACACCTGGTTTTGTTTTTGGCGGACAGGCTGACGTGAGAGAAATTGCAGCAAGAAATGGCTGGCTAACGCTTTTCCAGGACTTTAACCAGCAATATTCAAGGAACAAAACAGAACAACTGGATCTACAGGCAGGTTTGAAACTGATACCCGGACTTACCATAGATTTGTTGGCAAATAGAATGTATATGGATACCTACACCGAAAATTATCGTGTAGATCCGGAATCCTTGAGGTATCAATCTTTAGTCCCTAACCTATTTGGTAACTTTAACATCAGCACGAGCCTAATCAGAACTGCTTTTGAAACGTCTACAGCAGACAATTCTCCAACTTTTCAACAATTTAGAGAAAATAGATTAATTATTGCCAGACGTCTGGCCTCTCAGGCTGGTATAAACCCGGATAACCCTGAGAACCTTGATGATGACGGTTTTCCCAGTGGTTTTGGCAAGACTAACCAGAATGTACTACTGCCGGCATTTTTAGCCGCTTATACCGGAGAAGATGCTTCTTCTGTAAGGCTTGGCGCGTTTAGAGATACACCAATTCCAAACTGGAATATCAAGTATACCGGGTTGATGCGTATACCATGGTTTGAAGAGAACTTTACAAGATTCTCTATAGAACACGGTTACACCTCAAATTATACGGTAAACCAATTTCAAAACAATTTAGAGTATAATCGTGTAGACCCATTTGGAGACTTTAACCGGGACCAAAACGGGAACTTTATCAATAGACTACTTATAGGAAACATAAACCTGTCAGAACAATTTACGCCTTTAGTCAGGTTAGATTTTGAGATGAAAAATTCTGTGAGTATATTAGCAGAAATTAGAAAAGATAGGGTATTATCTTTAAGTTTTAATAATAATTTATTGACGGAAATGCTTGGAGATGAGTACAGACTAGGGCTAGGTTATAGAATTAGAGACTTGAGAATAGTCACTAAATTTCAAGGTAATAGGCGGGTACTTTCCAGTGATTTGAACATAAAGGCAGATCTGTCTCTGCGAAGGAACCAAACCATCATCAGGAGTTTGGATGTTGATAATAATCGTACAACGGCCGGACAGGATATTTGGACTATAAATTTTACAGCAGACTATGGTTTAACCAGAAATCTTACCGCAGCTTTCTTTTATGACCATACCTTCTCAGAAAACTTTATTTCGACAATTTTTCCGCAGACAACAATTAGAACTGGCTTTAGACTGACCTATAATTTCGGAAATTAAAATTAACACCTAAATTAAACTCAAATGAAATTACCAGAAAATTTAAAATACACAAAAGATCACGAGTGGGTCCGTATTGAAGGAGATACTGCTATTGTAGGCATTTCTGATTTTGCTCAAAGCGAATTGGGAGATATTGTCTATGTAGAAGTGGAAACTATAGATGAAGAGCTGGACCAAGAAGAAGTATTTGGTACTGTTGAAGCTGTTAAGACCGTTTCTGACTTATTTATGCCTGTTTCAGGAAAAATTGTAGAGTTCAATGAAACTCTTGAAGACGAGCCGGAACTGGTAAATGAAAACCCTTACGATGATGGCTGGATCATTAAAATTAAAATGAGTAACCCTGAAGAGGCTGATGAACTTCTTTCTTCCGATGACTATAAAGCCCACGTTGAAGGTTAAACTTTACTTTTTAATATCGTTATCTTACAGCTTACTTATACTTTATTTATCCCTGGCTAATCTGTCTAAGGTAGATATAGTAAAATTTAGCTCAAGCGACAAAGTTTATCATGTTATATGTTACATGATCATGTCCATATTATGGGCTTTTTTTGTATTTACGAAAGTAAAAAGCTTTAAAAACAGCTACAGATTGACATTAACTACTTCAATCATAGCTTTTGGCATTATTATTGAATATTTACAATTATATTTGACAGACTACAGATCCTTTGATTGGTGGGATGTTTTAGCAAACTCGGTTGGTGTTTTCTTAGGAATAACAGCATTTTCCCTTTTTATAAAAAGGATTTACCGATAAAATATTTGATTTTTAGAAAAATAAATATAATTTAGTAACCTCAATTAAAAAACTATGGAAACCAAAAAGAATCCTGATAAAGATTTATCGAAAAAGAGTCTTTTGTTTTTTCAAATAGGTCTGGCGTTTATGTTGCTTGTGTCCTGGCAAGCCATTGAATGGAAAACCTATGATAAAGATGACATAGACGTTGGTGTTGTAGATTTAGACATGCTTGAAGAGGAAGACGTGCCTATTACAGAAATGCAAAATCAACCACCGCCACCACCGCCACCGCCACCAGCTCCGGAAATCATTGAAGTTGTAGAAGACGATTCTGAAGTTGAAGAAGAGGTCATTGAATCTACAGAAACAACCGAAATGGAAATCGTTGAAGTGGAAGAAGTGGAAGAAGTGGAAGAGGTCATTGAAGATGTCCCGTTTGCACTTATACAACAGGTACCTATTTTCCCGGGTTGTGAAAATGCTAAAGACCAAAAGGCATGTATGAACGAAAAGATAAACAAATTTGTTAATAAAAAGTTTGATACTGGACTTGGTAATGAATTAGGCTTATCAGGTCGTAATCGTGTCAGTGTTCAGTTCAAGATAGATCGAAACGGAGATATTGTAAATGTTCGTGCTCGTGGACCACACCCAAGACTGGAGCAGGAAGCCATAAGAGTTATAAAAGCTCTGCCAAAAATGATACCCGGAGAACAGCGTGGACAAAAAGTTGGTGTACTTTATGGTTTACCAATAAACTTTGTTGTTCAGGACTAATATACAGGCAGCTAAATAAAACTTAAACCTAAGTCATTCGACTTAGGTTTTTTTGTTGAAATATCTTTACATTTGAAAAAATATCCTGGATGAAAATTTTATCCTTCGTCATCTTTCTTTGTGCGCTCAATTTATACGGCCAACAAACTACTTATCCTGTTTTTGACGTTTGTGAAAATGAAACCTTATACAGCGTACAAAAAGAATGTTTTGAGAAGACATTTTTAAATGAATTAGATAAAATTTTAAAAGAAACAGAGTCTAGTGATGTTCAACCAACAGAAATTGGGCTCATATTTGAGGTGAATAAAGAAGGAAGATTTAATCTAATATTTATTGATACACAAGACGAAAGCTTGAATGCTACCATCCAAACTGCTTTTAAAAAATTACCAAAAATTAAACCCGCTAAGACTTTAGGTAAACCCACTTTTATGCAATTTAATATGGATTTGGTTTATCCTATGGGCAATTTTAAAGCCTTTGGAGAGCAGGTTAGAAAAAAGGATAGCCTTAAAGTCAAAGCAATGGAATTGACCAATAAACTTGAACTGGCAAAACAAGAGCTGGAAAAGGTTAATAAAAGTACTAAATCCTATAATGGAGATTTATATTCCAGCTTTGTCAGTATTCCATTGTCTCATGAAATTTACAACAGATTTGACCGTGAAATAAATTTAATTGGCACAAATGCCCATACAGCTCAAAGGCCTTTCACGTATCAAGATGTAAAGCCATACTATGATTTTAAAACTGAAAATCAAAAACTGGCTTACAATAAAAAATCTTGGTTAGGACGAAAACTATTAGACGAGCACCTTGCCACTGTTAGTGGTGAAAATTATTGGTTTGCGGTTGATTTTGGCGTAGATCTGCAATTGGGGCGTGATACAGGAAGTGACCTTAATACCTACAATAATACAAGAATTGGTTACATCCAGGGAGGAATTGGAAAAAAATTGACCTATTACGGTGCTATTTTCGAAAGTCAGGGTCGTTTTGCAGATTATTTCAACAGGTTTGCTTTATCCAGAAATCCTGCAGATGGCTACCCTGCCGTAGTTCCCGGACGAGGAGTTGCCAAAGGTTTTGGCGATAATGGATTTGACTATCCGGTTACAGAAGGCTACATCAATTACAGATTTAATGAAAACTTCAACTTACAAGTCGGTAACTATAGAAATTTTATTGGTGATGGCTACAGGTCTCTGTTTTTAAGTGATAATGCCAGTCCGACGCCTTACGTCAAATTAGATGCAAAATTCTGGAAATTAAAATATACCAATATATATATGCAGGCAAGAAATACAAACTTCTTGACTCCCGGAGATGCGTACTCAACTAAATTTATTGCATTACACCACTTAAGTTTAAATGTCAGTAAACGTTTAAATATAGGCTTATTTGAAGCCGCCATATGGAATAACGAAGCAGAAAGAGGTTTTGATATTAGTTATTTAAATCCATTGCTCTTTTATCAAATGGTAGAATTTTCGACAGGAACAGACTCGGGGAAAGTTATGGTTGGCCTAAACTATAAATATAAATTTACAGACAATTTTTATTCCTACGGTCAATTATTGATAGATGAGCTTTCAGTAGATGATGTTTTTGGAGGAAACCAAAGCTTTAAAAATAAATTTGGTGTACAACTTGGCCTAAAGTACTTTGATGCATTCAAAGTCAAAGATTTAGATTTTCAAGTGGAGTATAACCAAGTTAGGCCTTACACCTATTCACATTTTCAGCAGGTCACCAATTATGCACATGTCGGACAATCACTTGCACATCTTTGGGGCACAAACTTTCGGGAAGCCATCGCCATTGCAAGATACCGCAAAGACCGATGGTACGGGCATTTTAAGTTTATTTATGGGTTAAGAGGATTTGAGCCTAATGCAGATAACATTCCATTTTATGGCTCTAATCTCTTTGGAACAGAAAGAAATATCTTTAGCGAAACTGGTGTTGAAATTGGTCAGGGCAATAAGGCCAATTCTACTTTTAGTGAATTAGAATTAGGTTTTGTCGTAAATCCCGCAGCAAATCTAAAATTGTACATGAATGTCATCAATAGAGATTTCAGTATAGAGACCCAGAATGAAAGAAATTTCAACAACAATACATTTTGGATAAATTTTGGGTTCCGAGCAGACCTGTTTAATTGGTACTTTGATTATTAGTGAAACTCAAATTTCAGAAGCGTAGCGCACTGAAAATTGTTAGTTGAACTAATCCCGACGCATGTCGGGATCTCTACATTTCAGCTCTTTCATTCAAACTCAAATTTCAGAAGCGCATCACACTTGGACTAAGCCTGTATCGAGTTTATCGAGATGCTCAATATGTTATTTATCGAGATGCTCAGTGCGTTCACTATAGTTGGTCATCACAAAGGAGACGCAGGTATCGATTCTTTTAGGTAAATTTTGCAATGACTAAGTACTTAAAATTATTGCCTTAATAAAAACGCAATATATTTACTCAAAAAGTAATAAGTTTACATAATCAATACTTAAGGTTTGAAATGTAAAAACTGTAATACGGAAATAAAAAATAATGCCAGCTTTTGCGAAGCCTGCGGTGCCAAGGTTATGGACACCAAGATTAGTCTGGCGGTTTTGTTCCATGAATTCATGTCCACATATTTCGGATGGGATACCAGTTTTGCCAGAACCTTAAGAGGGCTGTTTACAAAACCACATGTGGTGATTTCAGAATACCTGGGCGGAGTGAGAAAGCGCTATATGCCGCCAATTGTTTTCGTGAGTTTTGGGGTGGCTTTATCGTCTATTGTGATGAATATTTACTCTGATGAATATCTCCAATTTGCTGGTAGTTTTGGAGAGGTACAATATGATATAATACAGGACAGTTATGACAATGGCGTAATTGATGAAAAGGCTTATAATGCTCAAATTGAAAGTTTGGAACAGTCTAAACAAATTCAGAACTATTCTCTAAAATACTTTAATATTATTTCTTTTGCTTTGTTGCCTGTATTTGCCTTAATATCACTTCTCGTTTTTGGGAGGCGCTTCAATTATGGTGAACACCTCGTCATCAATAGTTATCTTCAAGGTCTCAATTTTTTTGTAGGTATATTTTTTGTGATCGGAAGTATATACCTCTGGGAACCTCTGTTTTACATTCAATTATTTATCGTCATACCCTATTATTTGTGGACCTTCGCTAAGCTCATGAATTTTGGGCTAGGAAAAGTCATATTAAAATTCCTTCTTTTTATCGCTGTATTAATTGGTTTGCTTCTGGTTTTTTCAATAATTATTGTAATCAGTGGTATTCTGATAGCAGTTGTATTTCGATAATTTCAATTCAAAAAGTTTATTCATCGAACAATAAGTCCATCCAACGATTACTTTCTATTTTTTCATGATTTAGGCCTATACTGCAATAAAAAATGAAAACTCAACTTCAAATTATTGCTTTTGTCACTTTTTTTGTAGCAATCGCCTGCCAGACCACAAAAGATTTTAAACCGGTTACCCTCGTTAAGGGCGGTTATGTATTTCAAAACGGCCAGTGGTCTCAAAAAGATTTTTATATCAAAGACCAAGTCCTTAGGTTCAGCAGTGATAACCTGATAAAAGACACCTTAGATGCCAAGGGCAGGTACATCACACCGGGATTTGTAGATGGCCACACCCATAACCTCGACCGACGCTATCAACACAGACTAGTCAACCAATATCTATCTGAAGGTGTCCTGCTCGTCAGAAATATGACCTCAAAATCTAAAGGTGTCGAAGCCTTCAGAAAACATTTGGATACCGTGCCCTCACCTCGTGTCCTTTACTCAAATTGGGGATTTACATCTACCCTGGGTCATCCGTTTACGGCCTATGAACCTTATATTTTAGGATTTTATACGCCTAAAGAAATGAAAGAAAACGCCAAAACACTTATGAATAGCAGAAAAGATTTATACAACTCTTATGCTTTTGTAGATTCAATTCCTCAGCTGAAAGCGATTTGGCCAAAATTTCTTGAAACAAATCCCGACCTGGTCAAAATCTATTACTTTAATGAAAAGGACATAGAAACCAGAAATATGGGTACCTATGGGCTAAGGTATGAGGTTGCGAAAGCCATCATCGACAGCGCTCATCAAGCCGGACTAAAAGTTCATGCTCATATTGGCACGGCACAGGAGTTTGAAAAAATGCTCGATGCCGGGGTAGATGGATTTGCCCATACACCCGGATTTAGCTGGAGAGGTGATTCTACCAACTTATCCCAGTATTATCTTACAGATAAAATGCTGAAAAAAGCCTCGGAGCGTGATGTCATCTTAAACCCTACTGCGGTCATCAATTATGCCAGAAATAAGAATGATGAGATGCTTTTGAAAAAAGTAGCAGAATTACAAACTGATATGATCAAACGCTACAGAGCCTATGGCGGTACAATTGTTCCGGGAACGGATAAGTTTGGTTCAACAAGTAAACCTATGCTTGATTATTATGCCCAGTACATCAACCTGCCTGCAGATGATTTGGTTTCTATATTTACTGAAGAAGCCACAGAAGCTTTATTGCCCGATGAAAAAACAGGGAAACTGCAGGAAGATTATGAAGCCAGCTTCCTGATTTTCGACCAAAAACCTTTTGAAAACAAAACCTGGAATGCTCCAGAAAGTGTTTACTTAAAGGGTAAAAAAGTAAAATAATCTACAAACGGCCATTCGCCGAAGAATAGTCCCATTCACAGATAAAATGCTTTAAAAAGCTGACTACGCCCCTAAATTTGAATTGAATTTAAAAACACAAAATTATGAGACTTATAGCAATTATTATCACGACACTAATTTGTCAAACCATCATGGCTCAAAACACCAGCCTGAAATTTCAGACCGACGATTCTTATTACTATCCTTCTGATTTAGCTTTTGAAGTGATCGACGAAAACGGAAAAACCGTGCTTACAGAAAAAGACCTGGAAGTCAACAAACCCATTATTTTAGAAGGTAATTACGAAGTTACCATATTTACGACCTGGGCTAATGGCAAGGATACCTTTAAGGTCACAGATGAAGCCCTCATTGCCTTAGAGCAAAATGAAAAATGGGTAAATATTCAAAACAAAAAAAGCTGTTGTTCAGAGGCTACCTCTGCTGAAAATTCGTGGAATGTTGGAAAGCCAAAAGTGGTCAATACAGCATTTGAAGTGAATAATGGCCAGTACGATGCCATCATCGAATTTGAAAATGAAATCTTTTTCAACTTTTTAAATGGCGAAGCCAAAATCACAGAAAAAGGCGAAACTCTGGAACTCATCGGAAATTACGTGGCTAAAACCTCTGAAGGCTTTTTTAAGATGAGTTACAATCCTGAAACCAAAGAATACTGGTACGTCTTTACAGATACTTATAATAAGGTCGTTTATAAATAAGATTATTAATTAACCAAACCTTAGAAGCTCTAATTACGGTGACGTGATTAGGGCTTTTTATTTTCATAATTTCAAATTCTACTATAACAAACCTATAAGATCAATCAATTGTTTTGAACAATCAGACCATTCATCACCCTTATATGGCCGTTCATAGATAATACTTCGTGAAAAGCGGACTCGCTTTGTAAGTTTGAACAGAAATTAATAATAACTTTTAAAAACAAATACAATGAGAACTTTAGCACTAATTACTTTAGCATTTATCACCAACATCATCTTTGCTCAAACCAAGCAGTTAAAAATTGAAACCGGAGACCAGACCATTATTTATCCTTTTTACCTTGAAACGAAAATCCTGGATGAAAATGACGACCTGGTTTATAACACCAATGACTTATTTACTGACAATTCTAAAACGCTTAAAGGTGACTACACAGTGAAAGTCTATACACACTGGGGTGACGGTAGAGATGTATTTAAAGTTGAAGAGCAGGGCTCTATTTCTTTTATTTACGGTTCAGAAGCTTTAGAACCAATAGCAGAAGAAATTAAGAATCTACCGGAGGATCATTTGTTGGTGACAGAAAAAAGTTTTACCAAGAATAAAAACGGTGGATTCAACGCTGAACTGACTTTTGAAGAAAACATCATATTCAAATACACCGATGGTAAAATTGAAGTCACTCAAAATCAAATCCCACTGCAAATAATTGGTAATGTTGTACAAACTTCTGAAGGTTTTTTAAGTATTCATTATAACCCTAACAGTAAAGAATATCACTATAAAGTTTTAAAAATACTTGATAACGAAGAAATATTAAATCTTTAAAAATTTGAATTAGCCAAACCAAACGTCGGATTTATACTCCGGCGTTTTTTTGTTGAAATATAAACCATATGTTGTTGAAATAGACAAGTACTATGTCATTTGAAAATCGAGTAGATTTGTAAATTTGAAATATTATTTAGATATTTGTCTAAATAACTAAATAAATGAATTCTCTTTTCAAGGCATTAAATGATGAAACCAGAAGACAAATTGTCGAGCTATTAAAGGAAAAAGACATGAATGCTGGAGAAATAGCAGATAGATTTAATATATCTAAACCAAGTATTTCACATCATCTTGACATTCTTAAAAGAGCAGATTTAATAACAAGCGAGAAAAAAGGTCAGTTTGTTGAGTACTCATTAAATACAAGCATATTAGAGGATTTATTAAACTGGATACTAACATTAAAAAAATAAATATGAATTTAAAAAAGGAATTACCACTTATTGCGATTGTGCTTTTGCCATTTATCTATTTGGCATACTTATGGAACGAATTACCAAGTAAAGTTCCTGTGCATTGGAATATAGAAGGAGAAATAGATAGATACGGAGACAAATCAGAACTTCTAATCATTCCTTTTCTGTTACCATTACTCACATATGCAATCTTTTTAATTGTCCCAAAAATTGACCCAAAGAACAAGTTAAGAAAAATGGGCAACAAGCTGCAAACCATCAAGTTTTTAATGACTACACTCATGTCATTATTAGCATTGTTCATTTTATATACAGCAAAAAATCAGTCATTTACTAACTCAAATTATATTTTCTTAATGATTGGAGTTTTATTTATAATTCTTGGAAATTATTTTAAAACAATAAAACCAAACTATTTTATTGGAATAAGAACACCTTGGACATTAGAAAATGAAACCGTGTGGAAATCGACACACAAGTTGGGAGGAAAAATGTGGTTCATTGGTGGTCTCTTAGTTGTGCTCTCGAGTTTGTTGTTAGAACAGCAAAATAATTTCATGGTGTTTATTGTAATTACAGCCATTATCACAATCGTTCCTGTAGTCTATTCTTACCTAAAATTTCAGAACATCAAAAAACGAACAATATGAAAAAAAAAGTGAATTAGCTAAATAAATGACAGTAACAAACCCTAAAGTAATTACTCAAAATCTTATACTATTCTTATACACTACCGAAAAGGCCATCCAACGGATTATAAGTCCACTCATCGAAAAGATTCATTCTAACTCAATCTTTTTTATAATTTAAAAACAAAAAATATGCGATTTATAATTATGAGCATTTGTGTATTGTTATTGAACTTAAACATGACGGCACAAAGCAATGAGAATCAAATCATTTTAAAACATTATAAAAACATCGATATTGATTTTTTCACGGCTGAAAAATCGATCTATGCGGATCTACCATTATTTAAAGCTTTTCAGTCCGCAATAAAAGGAGACCAGCAATCTTACCTCACCTATCTCAGAAAAAGCTTTGATGATGCCACAAAAACGGATGTTAAAAAAAACATTGGCAATTTTCTCTATTTTGCCTATCTGGACCAGGGATTAAGACAAAAAGCAAAGGAGCTTGATAAAAATTCAGAGGACATCAATTTCAATCTTTACAGTAACATCGTCGCCAAAAAAGCAGATTACCCTAAAATGGAAGTTGAAACCTTGACGAACATTACTGAAATTGATTTTGACCAGTTTTACTTTGACGCTACTATTAATAAAAATGATACCGTTAGGGTTTTTTTTGACACTTGTGCACCCGGCATAAAAATCAGTCAGGATTTGGTCGAAAAAAACAATTGGCAAACAGACACCAGCTATTACGGTTATTCTACGATGCCGGCAATGGGGATAACATTTAAAAATTATTCTGTTTTACTACCAAATTTAAAAATTGGTGAGTTTGAGTTCAAAAACCTTCCGTCTTATTACAGCATCATGTCTGAAGAACAAGAGAAAAGCCTTAAAGAAAAAGGTATTGAAGACCATGATATTTTGATTGGCATCAATGTGTTTGAAGACCTCGTAGACGGCGTAGAATTTGATTTTGAGGACGGAAAATTAAGATTAATAAAAAATCTGCCTGAACTTGAGGACGCAACGCCAAACTTTATGATGGCCGATGCCAAGCCGGCAGTAGAGTTTAAATTGAGTGATAAACTACATACGGCATTCCTGGACACCGGTTCACCGCGTCACGTGCTACCCGATGAGTTGATTACCGAAGATAATTCCTATTTCAAGGAAAAAGGCAACTACGGCGATTTTCAATATGATATTTTTTATGTGAAATACGATCAGGTGCTCAATCAGGATGACGTTTGGCTGGACGCCGCCGACTATGGTGGATTTGGGGTATCTGAATTTTTCAACATCGACGGGCTCTTCGGCTCCTTTTTAGGCAAAACACTGGCCTTTGATTTTAGAAATCGGCAGGCTTCCATACGTTGAAAATAATCGGACCTATAATAATTGAAACATCAAAAAATAAACAAATGACAATAAGACCAATAGCAATTTTACTACTGTTGACATTCTTTATTAGCAACGGCCAAAGCAAAACAGGAATTGGAATAAAAGAAATAAACACACAAGGTGTTCACGCTAAGCTATATGCGGAGAAAGGTCAAAGCAATCTTCCTACACTTGTCGTGGTTTCAGGTTCCGGAGGCGGAATAGCATATTCTGAAAAATTTGGAATGCCTTTAGCCCAAAAAGGATATGCCGTCTTGGCATTGCCTTATTGGAAATATAAAAATTTACCTGAGAAATTAAGTGAAATCCCTCTGAAATATTTCTACACAGCACTCGATATTCTGAAAAAAGAAAAGGTGGTTGATAAGCGTAGAATTGGAATTATAGGCTATTCTCGTGGAGGAGAGTTAGCCTTGCTTCTTGCAAGTAAGACTGAAGATATCAAAGCCATAGTAGGCTTGTCGCCGGGAGCCTACGTAGCTCCAAATATTGATTTCAAAAACTGGTGGAATTTAAAATCGGCGTGGACAGAAAATGGCAAAGCCTTGGCGTTTTCACCAAAAAAGAGAAAAGTTGAAGAAGGGAATTGGAATAAGGTATTCAAAAAGATAAAACAGAATAGAAACAGAGATAGCCTGATTGCCAATTTTCAAAAGATAAAAGACAGTGAAGCGTTTGAAGAAAGCGCTATAAAAGTAGAAAACATAAAGGCTCCTATTTTACTCATTAGCGGTGGTAAAGATTTGACCTGGTCTGCAGAGACGATGAGCGATTATGTAATTGAAAGACTTCACCGGCATCAATTCCCGTATTTTAATGCGCACCTCAACTATCCGCTAGCCGGACATGACTTTGTTACATTAGGACTTCATGACAATTTAAATCAGGAGGAACTGAATAAAAAATATGTCGACAATCAATACAAGCCCGGTGGAACTGTAAAAGATAATATGCAGGCAGGAAAACAAAGCTGGAAACAGATAATGAACTTTTTAGACATTCATTTGAAATAAAAATTAATCAAATTTATAAAATTACACCTATGAAAATCATGAAAAATTTACTATTTATTTTGACTTTAGTTTCACTTACATGTTGTAACCCTGAAAGTAAAAGTGAAAAAAAGGAACAAAAACAAGTTCAAATCGACTCTGTATCAAGTGAAAAAATTAAAGTATTAAACGTTGGCTCCATTCACTTGGGTAGTACATCTGATTCTAAAACTGTAGAATTTGATGAGAAAGACAAGAAAAAGCAGGAAGAAGCCAAAAAAATCGCTGAAATGATCGCTGAATTTAAGCCTACTGTCATTTGTGTTGAGAGAGAACCAGCATATAATGAAGTATTAAATGAAAAGTACCAAGAATTTTTAGAAAGTTCAAAAACCACAAGTTACTTTGGGGAAATAGGACTTATCGCCTTTGAAGTTGGTCGGCTAAGCAATATTTCAAAATTGTATGGTATTGATCATAAAATGGGATATAATTATAATATAAATGAGAGTTTAGATAATGCTATAGATTCAGTGACTTACAACAAAATACTTAAGAATCCTTTCGCATTTCATCCAGACTTAAATCCGTTTGCCAAAGAATTATCGCTGAACGAAAAATTTCTCAGGATAAATCATCCTAAATTTCTTGATTTGATGATACTGTTAAATGCTGATATTTTAGCCTACGTAGGAACAGAAAATGGCTTTGAAGGTGCCGATGAAGCTGCCAAATACTATCAAAGAAATTTGAGAATGTATTCTAATCTGAATAGAATTTCACTGGATAAGACGGACAGGGTATTTATCCTTTCCGGGGCCAGTCACACTGCATTCTTAAATAATTTTTTAAAACGTAGTCCAAAATATGAAGTGGTCAGCGCACTAGACTTCTTGAAAAAATAAAGCAAACGGGAGGAATTTTATGAATAAAAAAACAACAAATATATAATAGGAATTATAATCATTGTCGTAGGCATTTTCATCTCATGAATTGAAATCATCGAGATGAAAAAGGCATCTCAAAGCGATTACGGAATGTTAACTGTAGGTACTTTAAAAATACTTATAGGAATCTTTATTCTTGGGACAGCAAATAGAAATCAAAAAAAGTAATCCTCCAGTAGATTATAATATAGCTTTATAATTTCAACAAACTTTAGAATTTTGTTAATAGCATTGGTTTGCAGTAACATATACGTTTTTAATCAGTCGTTAGAGTAGAGAAGAACCTTTAAAATTAAACTATGAATTTATCACAAAATTTTTTTTATCTACCGATTAACAAATTAGGTTTAAGCGTGTTTTTATGTTTTACCATACAGCTCCATGCACAATACGTTGCTGATAATGCGGTGCAATGGTATAATTGGACAGACGACGATACCAGGCATTATGTCTACGAAATGGGTAAAGACCTGCCTAAAAGCAAAACTGCAGTAGTTCTTCACGGTGGCTGGGGCGCAGAGCACAGTTATCTTATAGAACCTTTGGAGCCTCTTTCCGATCAATACCGATTTATTTTATACGATCAACGTGGATCACTGCGGTCTCCGGCACCTGAGGAGAGTATTACCTTAGATCGATTTGTGGAAGACCTTGAAGATTTAAGACAAACTTTAGCGCTTGAAAAACTTACACTTATTGCGCATTCTATGGGTAACCATTTAGCTTATGCTTACCTAAGTAAATATCCTGATAAAGTTGAGAAGTTAATTCTGGTGGCACCTGTTTTCCCAACACCTTTTGGGAATAATGCCATGAAAAAGTTTATGGATGAAGTCTGGCCTGAAGGTGATTTGTCTGCTTTAACCAAGAAGACACAGCAATGGAAAAAGAATCTTAATAGATCAGCCAAGAAAAAAATGATCGAAGAAAATATTCTACCGGATAGCCTTATGAATGTTGATGCCGATAAGCTAGATATTTACAACATTGGAGAAGATAAGCAGAGGACTATGGCCTGGCGAATTTTCTTTACAGCTGCTAATGCTTGTTCGCTCGATAATTGGGAAAACATGCGTGGCGGTCAGGTGTTTTATGATCAAAACGTGGCCAATGCTATTACGAGCGAAAAATCCTACGCAGAATACACGAAAAAATTTTGGCCTGCGATGAAGGCCTTCAATGGTGAAGTTCACGTGATCATTGGGACCTGCGATTTTGTGGACTTAGGACCAGATATTTGGCCAAATGTCATAGATGACCTTAAAAATGGTCACATAGAAATTATTCAAGATGCAGGTCATAATGCATGGATGACTAGTGATCAAAGATTTAGGGAGGCTTTAAACAAAATATTAAAAGACTAGCAATAATAACTTGATATGAACAAACTAAACGACTATTTTATTTTACTATTTATTTTATCCTATGGGTTCACAAGTGCTCAGACAAATGATTTTAATAAATATAGCCTGCAACTTAATTTTGGTTTTGCGATTACATTTCATTATGATTCACCTGTCAATTTAAATCAATGTATCGAAGGATGTTTTCCTCAAGAACAGGAATCTAAGTTAACGACCAATGCAGAATTATCCGTTTATCGAAATTTTGATAAACATCATGGTCTGAACATAGGCATTGGCTTTTTTGGGTTTGACTATTCAGAAAGTGGCACAGGAGGAATAGGAGACGGTGGCTTCGCGCCTTACACATTTGAAAACAGCTGGGATTTTTACGGAATTTCTTTAGGCTACAGATATATCTTAAATCCAGATGCAAATTTTAGTGTTTTTGCAGAAAATGATTTCATATATGATATCTCTGCTGAAAATTATGATGTCATCACTAATGGGTTATCCATTCAGCCTAAAGTTGGAGTCCTTTATGATTTCAATGATAAATGGCAACTTCTTGCTCAGGGCTTTTTCAGGTCTGCATTAACCTCTTACAGCAATACAGACATAGTTGATGAGTATAAACCTTATGCTTATGGGATAAATATTGGAGTAAACTTCAATTTCTAAAGTTGTCATAAACGCTTTAAACATTAAAATTAATACTCGTAAGAACACAAAACCATTCAATTCCAATTTTTAAAAAAAACAATATGATATTTCATACAAAACAAATAAATACAAATTTCAAAATCATAAATACCCAAAAAATTTTATTCTCAATTATAATTTTTGCTGTTTTATTTACAGGGTTGCAGGCGCAAAACCTGCATATCAAATCAGGTAAAGTCTGGGATGGATATGCTTTTGAAAAGAAAGATATCTATGTGTCGAATGGAATTATTGTAGAACAAAAACCAACACGTATCGATAGTATTATTCAGGCTAAAGGACATTATATCCTACCGGCTTTTGGCGACTATCACACCCATAACTTCACCTACAATAATGTCAAGGTAATGGATAGTATTTTTCGTTCTCAGGGCATTTTTTATGCGCAGGATTTAGCCAACGACCCTGTTGCCAGACTTAGGAATGCCAAGTATTTAGATCGGGATACCACCATAGATGTCAAATTTGCCAATGGTTGCATTACCTCATCTCAGGGTCATCCGATAGAGGGATATGAACGCATGGCTTTGGGTGTTGGTTTCCCTCGCAATAAAATAGAACGGGAAAAAATCAAAAACAGTCAAATCATGAAAGGTCGGGCCTATCATATTTTAGATTACCAATACCAGTTTGAAGATGTAATGAACACGCTCCTCGGCTCACAACCGGATGCCATTAAAGTAATTTTATGGGATTCTGAAAACTACGTTGAAGATGACCCTACAGCTAATAAAGGTATAAATCCTGATTTTCTACCACAAATCTTAGAAACTGCTAAGACCTATCAATTACCAGTTGTTGTTCACATCGAAACAGAATACGATCTCAAAATAGCACTAGCTTCGGGTGTAACTCATTTTGCACATCCACCGCTTTATGGCTTTGGTAATGATGGTAAAATTGGTGAGGATTACCCAGAACTTTCTGAGGAAACGCTCAACTTATTAGCCAACTCCGAGGGTGTGGTGATCAATCCAACTTTGTTTAGAACTTTTTTGAATATTAAATATTTACCCAAAAATAGGCAGGTTGATGAAGCACAAAAGCAAATCATCAAAGATTTTCACAAGTCATTGCTTATTGATTTATATTCTACCGGAGTAACTTTTGCCATGGGCGCAGATTCGCCGGGTTTGTCTGCCTTAGATGAAGCCTTTTATTACAAAGAGATCGGTGCCTTTTCGAACAAACAACTCATAAATCTGTTAATTCAAACTGCCACTCTGATTTATCCGGAAGACAATATCGGTAAAATTGAACCGGGTTATAAAGCCAACCTGATTATGACCGAGGGAAATCCAGTTGAAGATTTTTCTCAACTTAAAAATATTAATGCAATTATTAAATCAAGTCAATTCCTTAAAATCAAGTAATAATGTTTACCAAAAAGATAATTATACTCATATTTGTTGCTATAATTAATTCATCCCTTGCTCAAATTCCTAACACCATAACCGAAACAGAGAAACTTTACGGTCTGTCTAAATTCTGGCAGGAAGTAAATTATAATTTTGTGTATTTAGACCGCAGAGATCGTGAGAAATGGGAAAAACTTTATTTAGAAATGATCCAAGACGTTCAAAATACACAGAACGACTACGAATACTACAAACTACTTCAAAAATTTTGTGCGGTCTTAGAAGATGGACATACCAATATTTACATGCCAGACGACATCGAGATACATCAGACCTATTTTGGCGACTATAGGCTATGGGTTGAAAATATTGATGATAAAGCAATTATTACCAGAGTCAATTATAGTAAAAAAGATATTATTCCCATTGGCACTGAAATTATAAAGGTAAATGGCCTGGCAACACAAAATTATATTGAACAAAAGGTCAAGCCCTATATAGCTTCCTCTACAACTCATGTACTTGAAGACTGGGCAGTATCAAGAATGTTTAGATCACCGGTTGGAACTACTTATAATGTTGAGTTTAAATTACCTGACGGTAGTATAAAAAATTTGAAGCTGACCCATAAGGAAGTAGAAGAGGAAAAAGTATATCCCGAATTTGAAGAATCTCAATTGATGGAATTTGAATGGTTGGAAAATCAAATTGCCTATGTGGCTCTAAATTCTTTTGGTGATGAGAATCTGCTGGATCAATTTCAGAATATTTTACCAGAGCTTAATAAATCAAAAAAACTAATAATTGATTTAAGGAACAACGGTGGAGGAAATACAAGCATTGCTCGTCCTATTTTTAAACATTTTACGGCTGATTCTTTATTTTACGGTTCAAAATCCAGAAGCAGGTTGCATATACCGGCATACAAAGCCTGGGGGAAATCGATATCCAAAGGCGATACCTTGAATAGTGATTTTGCCAAACAAGCTTATTTAACCTATAGAGACAGCTATTATCATGAATTTTCAAGATCACCTTACAGTGTTGAAGAAAACCTAAAAAACATAGTTGTTCCGACCGTTATACTTATCGACCATTTTACGGCCTCTGCGGCAGAAGACTTTCTAATTTTTACAGCAGATCAGGAACACATGACTCTGATAGGTCGACCTACTTTTGGCAGCACCGGCCAACCGCTTTTTTTTGATTTACCGGGAGGAGGTCGAGCAAGAATATGTACAAAGGAAGATACTTACCCTAACGGCAAAAAATTTGTCGGTGTCGGCATTCAGCCTGACATAGTTGTAAGCAGAACACTTGAAGATTTTCTAAACAAAAAAGATCCGGCTTTGGATAGAGCTGTTGATTATCTGAAAAGGAAATAGATGAATTATAAAATAATGTTTAACTAAAAATCTTAAATAAATCAGATGTCATAATACACAGAGATACATCTGGAGATTCTAGAAACTTTATACCTATACAACAGTCAACTTTTGAAATAGTAAAAATCAGATATCAATATATGAAACAATTATTATTAACGCTATTATTTCTTCTTACCATTATAGCTGAAGTACTAGATATTAATCAAAATAGCCTTTAATTAAAAGATCAAAAGGTGGAAAAGACAATTACTCGAAAAAGCTAAAGAGCTCATATTAGAAAAATAGAGTTACCATTAGATAAAACTCATAACAAGTCAAAAATGAATAAAACCATAATAAATATAATATCAACCTTTAAAAATTAAAACCTATGAAAACCAAAACTTTTTTTCTAAAACTCTATGCCATCAGCCTGACCTTTGTTTTAGGTTACGTGGTAATTACAGGATTTAATCCTTCCTACTCATCCAAAACATTTGATGAAATTACAGTTGAACGCATCAACATTGTGGAGCCTAACGGCGACTTAAAAATGGTCATTAGTAATTCCAAACGACAACATCCCGGTATGTTTGATGGTGAGGTGCTCATGGAAAGACAACGCCCACCCGGTATGATTTTTTTTAACGAGGAACAGGATGAAGTCGGCGGACTTGTTTACGAGGGGAATAAAGAAGACGGCATGGGTATGGTTTTATCTATAGACCAGTACAAAAATGACCAGGTCATGCAAATGCTGTACGAACGTTTTGCCAACGGCAAACAACAGTACGGACTTAACATTTGGGACCGTGCCGATAATTTGACCCTGCCGGAATTGATCAGTACTTTAGACTCTCTCAAACAGATTGAAGGCGTCAACAATCAAAAAATTGAAGAAGTTCTGATGGCCAAAAATCAAGGTGAACCCATTTCTGCACAACGCCTGTTTGCCGGTAAAAATTTCAAAGATCAGGTGGGTATGTTTATCAATGATGAATATGGGAAACCAAGATTAAAAATATTTATTGATGAAAACAACCAGCCTAAAATTCAGGTGTTGGATGAAGAGGGTTCAGTTAAGGAATTATTTACTGATTAATAATTTTAAAAATTAATACCATGAAACTCATTAAAGTAATGATAGGCCTTTTGGTGATGTCAATAGTACTGAATGCCTGTCAGAAATCAACAAATAATGCAGTGCTTTACACGAAAATTCACCCAAAAAAATCCCTAAATCAAGAACTGAACAATGTAGATTTTCAAAATAAATTTACTCTGATAGATTTTTGGGCCACCTGGTGTGCACCGTGTATAAAAGGTTTCGACCACTTAAACGAATTGGCCACCAATTCTGACCTCAGTGAAAAATACAATTTTATAATCATTTCCGATGAGGCTGAAGATAAGGTAAGCAAACGCCTTTCCGGTAGAGAATTAAAAGTCATAAGCCTGATTGATAGTCTCAATCCGAAAAAAAATGACTGTGGCTTTAGGGGTAAAACCTTCTCTGAGTTTGGCATTTGTGCATTACCAACCGCTGTTATTCTAAATAACAAAGGTGAAGAAGTATGGAAAGGGCAAGCTAGAAATCTTACAGTCCAAAACCTCAAAAACCTGTATCAGGGTAAAAGTATGACATCAAACGAAAATGATACAAACAAAACACCCAGCAAAGAATCTTCACCAACTGTTACAGATACTGTAAAAACTAAGAATTACATTTTTGTTTCCAAAAGAGAGCTGGAGGAATCCAATCGCAGTAGTACATCTGCAGATTTTTCTCGATTTGGTGTAAAAGGACATCCTGCAAAGGAATTACTTATGAAAATAACTGGTCTCAATGACTACAAATTCATGATAGATGAAAGCTTGAGCAACAACTATTTTTCAATAAAATACCAAAATAAATCAGATGCTTTTACTGAAGAAGAACACCGTCGTAAAGTCAAAGAATTGGTTTTAGCTCAATTTAATCTAAAAATGGATACAGTGCAGTTACAGAAAACATTCAAAACGCTTAAAATTTCCGATATTGATAAATTAGTGCAAGCAAAATCAATAGAATCAGATAAATCCTATCATTCTGGTTATGATTATGATACAGAAGAGAGTAAAGGTGTTATTGTGCTTATTAATTCAAAACTAGAAGTGTTGGTCAAAATTTTAAATGACTATTTTGAAGTGCCATTTATAATTTCTGATGATTATACAGACCAAACCAAATATGATTTTGAAATACCTTACAACAGAAAAGAAGATATTTTACGAATATTAGAAGATGATTACGGTTTATCATTTTCTCAAAATGAAAAAGAAATTACAGTTTATAACATTAGCAAAAGTGAATACTAATTAACAAAGCCTTCAAAGATGACAACACCAAAGTTTTTTACCCTCATTTTACTCATTCTATTTTTTTCAACTCGAATCAGTATTGCTCAAAATCCAGATGCTGATTTAGATTTGGTCGCAGAAGAGCAGGCTTCGCCCTATATTTTCCCTGTTGAAATTGAGGCGGTAAAATTTCCGGAATTTTTAAAACCTCAAATTCAGTCTTTTTATTGGTTCAATTTGGGGGAGTATGACTTAGCCCAAACATATTATGATAGAACCATGGGGAAAGAGTCTCTCATGAGTAATGCTGAATATCAAAAATTTTCGAAATTAAAAAAAGAGGAAGCCACACCAAAAATTTTAAGTGCTACACAAAATGAAGACGTTGTGATGTTCAATATGCCTCATCATATCCCGGTTAGTTTTGCCTATTTAAGGGAGCTACTGCCCGCACTAAAGGAGCAAGGCTTTAATCATCTTACCATCGAAGATTTTGATGAAAAACAAATTACATCAGAAGGTATGTTGAAAATTCAAGGGGATGGTTATCATCACGAAACTCAATTCACGAAAATGCTTCGAGAAGCACTGAATTCTGGCTTTAAAGTGCACGGCTATGGCAGAAGCTGTGATGAAAGTGTAAAAAAATGTAACAAAGAGCTTCAACAGGCAAAGAACATAGCCAACTTAATAGAAAAGCAAAACATCAAAAAATTATTGGTTTTAGGCGGTTATGACCATATTAATGAAAGGACAGACCATCCGTCCTGGGGCAAGGCTATGGCAGCTGAATTTCAGGACTTAACAGGAATTGACCCTTTCACTATAGAACAAACCGAAATGCTTCGAAGGTCATCAAAAGCATACGATGATACTTACCGCAAACCCATTTCCAACTTACAAAAACCAGTCGTTTTAATCAATTCTGACGGGACTAACTGGATTAAGCCAGGTGGAGATATTTTTGACTTGCAGGTATTTCATCCTAAAAATCGATACCATATTGGAGTGGCTAGCTTCGAGCTATCTCCAAGAGATCGAGTTGTTCATCTGGATAGCCTGTTAAAAAACAAACAAGAACTTAAGTTGAAATACCCATACATAGTCCAACTTTATATAAAAGAAGAATGGGATACTCTTGAAGAACAAACCCAGCCTTACGATGTAGCCCTAATAAGCAATCCACAAGACAAAGATCATCACCTCATTGTTCCGGCAAACATTGACCTTCACTTAAAAATAAGAAGGTATGAAGAGAAAGATTTTGATACGGATATCTCTGCCATACCCATGGCAGCTACTTTAGTGAAAGGAGCTAAAGTTTTCAATGAAAAGACATGGAAGAAAAGAGATTTCTTTATTGTAGACGGCAGAATACGCGATAATATTGAAGGAACACCAACCGATACCTTAAATCTTGAAAATAAATACCTCACTCCAGGTTTTGCCGAAGGGCATACGCACAATTTGGATAGAACCTGGCAAAAGTATTTAATAGATCAATATCTATCGGAAGGAACCTTGTACATTCAAAACCTGACATCAAAATCTAAAGGAGCAAAAAAAATTAGAGAGGTATTAAAAAAGCAAAATACACTAAAGGTCAACTACGCCAATTGGGGATTTACATCAACACTTGGTCACCCTTTCGCTGCCTATGAGCCTTATGCTATGGGGCTGAGAGATGCATCCAAATGGTCTAAGTATGCAGATTCTATAAGAGTCAGCAGAAAAGACCTGTATAATTCTTATGCCTTTGTAGATGAAGTTTCACAATTAGATTCTATCTGGTCTAAATACTTAAAAACTAAACCTGATTTAACTAAGATTTACTATTTTAATGAAGAAGGGATTGATAAACAAATGATGGGAACTCATGGCTTAAGACTAGAAGTGGCTAAGGCGATAATAGACAGCGCTCATGTTGCAGGTTTGCAGGTATATACTCATGTTGAAACTCGAAGTGATTTCGAAAAGATGATAAATGCCGGCGTAGATGCTTTTGGACATATGCCTGGATATGGTTGGGACGGTAACTCATCTACTTATGAAAACTATTACCTGCCGGATTCTACCCTTTATGAAGCTGCAAAAAGAGGTGTCATCATCAATCCAACAGCAGCGTTGGCAGAGCAAAACTCAGATGTTGAGTCACTTGAAGCTAGCATTTCTTTTCAAAACGATTTAATAAGTCGGTACAGGAAAATGGGAGGTCAAATCATAGTAGGATCAGATTGGTTTGGCAGTACATCTTCAAAAATATATGACTATTACGCCAAGAACTTGTCATTTTCTCCGGATGCTTTACTTCATTTGATAAGCTCAGAGACAGCAATGACCATATTTCCAACTGAAGCCATTGGGCAGATCGCTGATGGATTTAGGGCTGATTTTCTGGTCTTTGACCAACATCCTGTTCAAGCGGATAGTGTTCTAAAACCTGAAAACGTATTTATTGAAGGTAAATTGAAAAAGTAATTAGCTCTCAAAGTAAAAAAACCATTTTTAATAAACTAATAATAAAAATAATCGCTGTTATATAATTTATCACTAATGAGTAGATTATTAATTAGACCTAAAATCAATATTTTAAAACAGAAATAATGGAACTAAAAAAATCAAAGTTTAAACCCGTCAAATTATCGATTTTAATATTTATTTATCTAACAGGAATAGAAATTTATTCTCAAATAAACACTTCAAAGTCTGATGATTTTACAAGAATTGCAAATATGATTGCCTCAAATGCTAAAACAATAAGTGAAGTTTGGCCAGGCTTCTGGTCTGACAAAGAAGCATTTATGTTTATACATTATGATGATATAGTTCAAGTCTATAATTTAAAACAAAAACCAGACGGTGATTATGATATTATATATAAAAATAAATTAAGCGACGTGCTAAAGGGTAGAGCATATAGGAAAATGTCTTATTTGAAAGAATTCGAAAGTAAGAAAAATGCATTTCCTGGACTTTACGAAATAAATGGTTTAAAACTTTATGCTTTAGAACCGAAAGGAAGTGATGATTTTAATAAAATTAATTTTTATCTGCATGAATCTTTTCACTACTATCAAAGAGAAATTTCGCAATGGGATAATACTAATGGTGATACTATCAGCATCAAATTTAGGAGGATGGTTTTGGACAGTATCGAACAGGTAGATAATAAACAATATATTTCTCTTCAAAATTATGAAAGAAATTTATTATCCAGAATTTTGGATGTTGAGGATGAAAATGAAATCAAGTTACTGCTGAAAAATCTTTCAGTTAATAATTCGATTAAAAATAAACTTATACCTGAGAAATCAGTAGATTTAATAAATCGCTATCAGAGAAGAGAAGGAACTGCAACTTATGTTGGGCTAATTGGGTCAACAGCCGCTACTCAATATCCTATTGACAGCATTTTTCTTAATTTGAAAAAAGACTTAAAAAAGCCATTAAAAGAATTTCCAAAATTTCCGTCTAAAGATCAACAATTTTTAAGATGGCCACAGTATGCCATAGGCGCCACTTATTGTCTAATTTTTGAAAGACTTGGATTTGTTGATTGGAAAGAAAAACTAGCTAACGGTGCCACAATAAATTCTATAATTGAAGAAGAAACTGAAATTTCAGAAACTGAATTTCAAAAAATATCGAAAGAGATTTCGAAGTATTTAGATAACTAAAATGAAAATATATCTTACAAGATTAGATTTATCATTCTTTTTATTGCATAATAATTAATTAGAACTATGTAAGACAATACGTATACTATAAAAAATAATATAGCTCAATATAAAACCAAAAACAATTTTTAATAAAGGCAACTGGATATATGTTTAAATACTTTATAATTATACCTTTAAGCTTAATAAGAGGTTAATTTTAACAAATTGTACTTTAGTCATGCAGATAATATTATTTACCGTCATTTTTCTCCAGATGCTTTACTTCATTTGATAAGCTCAGAGACAGCAATGACCATATTTCCAACTGAAGCCATTGGGCAGATCGCTGATGGATTTAGGGCTGATTTTCTGGTCTTTGACCAACATCCTGTTCAAGCGGATAGTGTTCTAAAACCTGAAAACGTATTTATTGAAGGTAAATTGAAAAAGTAAATTGACTATGAGCTTCAAGCCTTCCTGAGAACGATAAAAATAAAATCCAGATTCTTGAGCCATGATAGTACTGTTACTTATGATCTACAGCGATTGCCTTTCAGCTTGTTTGCTCACCAACTTGTCACGAAGTCCATTTAAAGTCTTAATAGGCCGTTTATCGAAAAATTAGAGCATTATTTAAGTTGAGACCCTAAATTGGGCAGGAAATACTATATTATGAAAACCATTTTTTCCATTCTTATTTTTAGCTTAAGTCTTGCTATGACGGCCCAAAACCTTAAAATTGACAGTGTACAGGTGGTCTCGAGAGCGAACGACACCATTAAAGCGGTAAAAGGCAGTTTCTACGTTCAAGAAAACCCAATAACAGCCGAATCAGATTCTATTGAATTAGCTTTTGTGCGATTAAAAAGCACCAATCCCAACCCGGGTTCGCCTATTGTGTATTTATCCGGTGGTCCCGGTGGGTCTGGTTCCAATACGCTTGGTGGTTCGCGTTTTGAACTCTTCATGAAGCTAAGGCAGGTCGCCGATGTGATTGCCTTTGACCAGCGTGGTACCGGCCTTTCTGAAAGGCTTCCGCGTTGTCCTTACCGCGCTAAATTCGATTTAGACCGTGCTATCGATAAACCTGAATATGTTGAGAAATCCAACGCCAATACTGAAAAGTGCCTTAAGTTTTGGAAAGAGGAAGGTGTCGACCTCAGTGCCTACAATACCACCGAAAGTGCCAGAGATTTGGAAGCATTACGGAAAGTTCTGGGCACTGATAAAATTTCTCTTTGGGGCATCAGCTATGGGTCGCACCTGGCCTTTGAGTACATCCGGCTTTACGAAGACCACATCGATAAAGTGGTTCTGGCCAGCCTTGAAGGACCGGACGAAACCATTAAACTCCCTAAAAACACCGAAGATTTTCTATTCAACATCGCAGAGCTTGCCAAAACCAATTACGGGAATGATAAAACTTATCTCGACCTGAGAAACAAAATAATCAAGGTTCATCAGCGACTTAAGAATAAGCCGGCAAAAGGCAGTTTTGTTAATCGCGACGGCGACACGGTTGAGGTAACTTTTTCAAATTTTGAACTTCAGTCGGCCATCAGTACTTTTTTTCTCAAAAACCCCGAGGATTCTAAAAGCCTGCCTAAGATTTATGATGACATGTTTAAAGGTGATTTTAGCAGTATTTCTGCAGATATTTGGGTGGTCAAAAAGTATCTGCATAATGGAGTGCGCCCGATGTCTTTTGCCATGGATATGCAAAGTGGCATTAGTCCCCAAAGAGCAGAGCTGGTAAAAGCTCAAATCAATCAATCCATTTTAGGTAGTAATATCAATTTCCTGCTGTTTGAAAAAATGCAGGCTTTGGACTTTCCTATGCTTCCTGAAGCATTTAGAAGCATGCCGGAGAATAAGGTCGATGCATTACTGCTGAGCGGAACCTTAGACGGCCGAACCTATTTAAGTTCTGCTAAAGAGATTGCCGGAAAATTCAAGAATGGGCAACACGTGATATTAGAACATGCGGGACATGATTTGTACATGGCTTCACCTTTAATTGGTGATTTGGTATTGAACTTCTTTAAGGGAAATGAACCTAAAGTTGAAAAAATTACTCTAAGACCAACCTATTTTGAGTGAAATCCAGTAAAAAATTGATAAAAACCATTAAAAATTAAAATAACTAATCTCAGATTTATATATTTATTATGCATTTTACTATCATGACAAATATTACTAATTATAACACTAAATGGAATTATAGATTAAACACCATTTTGGTAGCTACTGTTCTATTGTTTGTGTTTTCCATTTTTTACCACGCAGTGTTGTCGTATGAAGATGAAATAGGCAACCTCGATTATAATGAGTTTTTTAACCTTAACGATTATATAGATAATTCGGGTTTACAATTTTCTATTTTTCTCTTTTTTCTTATAGCGGTCTGGTATTTGATTTTCGTGGTTATGAAAGGGGTGAGCATCAGAAAACGTCTATTGACCCATGTTTTAACCTTGCCACTTTTAGTGATTTTATCAAAAAGTACATTTTACCGATTAAGTGAAGCTTTGGGCTACTGGCATTTGGAAGGTGGCGGGCAGGTTTGGGATATTTTTATCCCGTCATTTTTTTACCTGGTAATTTTTGCGTTTTTCCACGGTGTTGAATACTATTACATGAGCAAAATTCGCCTAGAGGAAAAAAATCAATTTGAAACCGATAGTTTGAAATATGAACTCAAGGCCATCAAAGCGCAGTTGAATCCCCATTTTTTGTACAATGTTTTCAATACCATCAACGCCAGTGTGCCCAAAGAAAACGAAAGTACAAGAGAAATGATTGCTGATTTATCGGATTTGTTTCGGTATCAACTCAAAGCCAGTGAAATTGATGTGGTCAATCTTGGTGATGAGGTGGAAGCCGTAAAAACATATTTACGCTTAGAGAAAAAACGCTTCGGTGACCGTTTAACCATTGAATACGACATAGATGAAGAATGTTTGCATTCAAACTTACCGCCTATGCTTATTCAACCTTTGATAGAAAATTCTATAAAACATGGTATTTCCCCAAAAGAAGAAGGTGGGAAAGTAGAGTTGATTATCAAGAAAGTGAATGACCAATTAGAAATCACCATAAAAGACACCGGAATCGGTATACAAAACCTGGAAGAGGCCTATGAAAAAGGCTTTGGTTTGTCTCATACCAAAACCAGATTGGAGAAATTTTACAAGTCCGAACTGAAAGTGTATGATAATCAACCTGAAGGTCTCATCATAAAATTTAAAATATGAAACGATGTATCATTGTAGATGATGAGGAATCATCCAGAAAACTGATAAAAGAATACCTTGAGGATTTTCCTGATTTTGAAGTCATCGATGAAGCTAAAAACGGTAAAATTGCCGTTGAGAAAATCAATACACATAAGCCGGATGTAGTTTTTCTCGACATTCAGATGCCGGTGATGACGGGATTTGAAGTTCTGCCCCATCTTGACGAGTACCCCAATATTATCTTCAGTACAGCTTACGACAATTACGCCATCAAAGCTTTTGAAGTCCATGCGGTAGACTATTTACTAAAGCCGTACACCAAAAAAAGATTTGCGCTGGCCATAGAAAAACTGAACAATTCCAGCCGGTTTGAAAAGCAAATGCAGTTTATCGACGACAATATTTCAAAGCAAACCACCTATCCGAATTCGATTTTGGTGGAACGCAGTAGTCGGTTTTATAACATCAAAACGGCCAATATTATTAAAATTGAAGCCTACGGCGACTACTCTAAAATATTTACCAAAGACAAATACTATTTAAGCAAAAGTGGCCTGTCAAAATTGGAAGAGAAACTCAATCCGGAGACCTTTATGCGGATTCATCGTTCGACCATTATTCAAAAAAATGCACTGGTGAGCCTGTCTAAGTTGGGTAAAGGTTTCCTGGCAGAACTCACCGATGGTTCAGAAGTAAAAGTCAGTAAAGGTTATGCAAAAGATATTAAGGATATGATTTTATAAAAATTGAATACTATGGACAATTTTTCCTGGAACAAACATTTTTTTTCGAACACTTACACGATCGCAGAAAATGCAGAAGAAAGAGGCTACCTAAAAGGCAATAATTTATTCTCATCCACTTCCGAAGCTAAGTTTATGGGAAACGAATACAAGTTTGTCTCACAACATTGGTTTAACCAAAATGCGAAGGTTTACAAAGCGGATATACCTGAACCTATTGCCAGAATAAACTTCAACGGTTTTACATCAAAAGCAGAAATCATTTACCAAGGTAAAATTTATCAATTGAAATTTCTCGATCTTTGGCAATCAAAGTGGGAAATTTCTAGAAATAAGGAACAAATTATAACATCAAAAAAATCATCCCTATCCGGTGGCGAAGCCAATATTGATGAGGAACATAAAGAATTGTTGTTAATCGCGCTTTACACATCCAATTATTTTTACACGATCGGTTTCTTATTGGTTATCATTGTAATTGTAATAGTTATTTCAAATTAATTGATGGAAGAAAAAGAAAAATTTGTAGAATCTAAATGGCTAAAAACACTTCAGCAAAACAGCTGGGAACCTGAAATTTTAATTTCCGGAATAGTGCTATTTGGTCTATTTAAAATCTATCCGCTATTTGATGACCTCAATTATTTTCTGGAAATGAATTCATCTATTACTTTTACCAGAGGTAATGTCAACGAGGTATTAACCACCATCCTTAGGACGTCTAACATTTTGCTAATTGCGGGATTTTTGTTGCACCTATTACTGCGCTCCGTTTGGGTGGCTTACATCGGTTTGAGCTATGTGTATGAAGACGGCATCAGTTTCAAAAGACTTAAATATCCTGAAAAATACACCAAAGATTTAAAAAAATCCGGTAACTACATCAAGCAAATCAACACTTTGGAAAGTGTATGTAGTGTGTCTTTTGCCGTGAGCTTTATGGTCTTTATGTGGCTGGTAGGCATCAGTTTCTTTCTTATTATTACAGCTTCCTGCATTAGTTTATATCTTTCTTTTTTCCCTGATAATTATAATACCAATTTGTTCAACAATATTGTGAGTTCGATTTGTGTTTTGGTCTTAATAGATTTTTTGAGCTTAGGTTGGTTTAAAAGGATTCCCTATTTGAGGAAAGTTTACTATCCCATACATAAAATTGCCGGTTGGCTGACTTTATCCTTTTTATACAAAAACATTTATTATACGTTTGCGTCTCATCACAAAAAATGGAAGGTCAGTTTGGTTCTAATTATCTTTACGTTGTCTATTTTATCAAGTGTTATCTTAAATTTAGCCACACCAGAGAGTTTCGCTTTTGGTCGTACCATCGCCTTAGCGCCTTTCAATGGTAAGGAACGATTTGAAGAAAACCTTTATCGGGATAAGGTTACCGACGGCAGATATTCAAAAACCATGCACATTGAAAGCTATATCACCGAAAAAAAATACTTAGAACTTTTTATTGTGCATACCACCAGATGGGAGGAATTATACATCATGCCGGCCTGTAATTATCAGGTAGAAAAAGATAAAGAAGGCGCAGACATAGATTCATTAAAGTTGGTGTGTCTTGAAAAATTTTATGATGTAGAATTAAATGGTAATCCGTTGAAGGATAATTTCATATATCAAAGAAATTCCAAAACCGGCCAGGATGGTTTGCTCTCTGTGATTGATATTTCTAAATTAAACCCGGGGAAACATTCGTTGAAATTAATTTATAATTTTAAAAATATAGAGAAAGATACAATTTACAGAAACATGGCTAAAGAGCTGATGTTTTATAAAAATTGATTTTTCTAAAACCTAACTAAAAGTGGAAAAAGAAAAAAGACATTGGCTAAAACGCCTTCAAAGTGACAGTTGGGAACCGGAGATTCTTATTTCGGGTATAGTGATATATGGGTTATTTAAAATTTTTCCCTTTGTTGACGAGCTCAAGGTTTTCTTACAAAATTATGTGAGTGAATTTTTTAGTCAGGGTTCAATTTTTGATTTTCTTATTGCCTTATTAAAGGTTTCCATCTCCTGGTTAATTATAGGATTTATCACCCATCTTTTTTTAAGGAGCTTTTGGGTAGCATACATTGGTCTGAGCTATGTTTATAATAATGAAATTAAGTATAAATCACTTCGGTATAAAGAGATATTTCTAAAGGATAAATGGAAAGAAAAATCTATTTCAGCAAGTATAGAAAGGCTTGAAAGTGTTTGCAGTACCATTTTCTCCGTAAGCATTCTATTTTTTATGAATGTATTGGGTTTAGTGTTTTTGATATTGATTGTGGGTTTTGGGGTATATATCTGGCTGAAACTTTTTCCGGAAAAGTCAGATTTTGATATTTTCAATATTTTTCTATTTACAATCCTGGGTATCTATTTATTGGATTACTTGACTTCAGGGCTTTTAAAACGTATCCCTTATTTCAATAAAGTTTATTACCCTATTTACAAAATCATAAGCTTTTTCGCACTGGCTCCGGCTTATAGAAAAATCTATTACACATTTATCACCAATCATAAAAAGTGGAAAGTGTTTTTGTTTCTAATCGTATTCATTTTTATAACTTATTATTCAACACTAATAGTTTATTCAGGTAGATTTAATGCGCTTGCTCTAAATCCGGATCAATATGCCGAAAACATGATTAGACCTGAATTTTTTCTCGATGAAGCAGATGGCAATCTCTCCAACCAATTTTGGCTGCCATCCTCAACGGTAAATAACCAAACTTTAGAAGTTTTTGTAGTTCATTCTCTGGAGCATGAAGAGAAGCATATCAAACCGCTTTGTGATTATGCTGATAAAATCAAAAGCGAAAATGCTGATAAAAACAACATTAAATTAGAGTGCTTAGATGAATTTTTTCTGTTGACTATAGATGGGAAGCCCATATCTTCAGACTTTTTATATACAAAAAGTGCTAAAACCACTCAAAATGGGTTAAAATATTTCATTCCTATTGATACACTACAGCGAGGAAACCACTCCATCAGCTTATATTATAACCTTTACAATAAGAAAAAAGATACTGCTAAATATCGCCTGCAAGGCAGAACTGCTTTTTATAAAAGTTCTGAAAAAGCGAAATATTAGAATACTATCAATGTTTTCATTCCGGCATCACAATTCAGACTTGCTATACCACACTTCTTCAGGTTTAATCGGTCTAAGCTTTTGATTTTGAGTAATTTTTAATTATATTTTAAACAACTAAAATTATAAAAACACATGAATTTAAAACAGTTAACAACTCTAAGTTTTATGCTATTTCTGATGATTGGTTTCGCACAAACACATCCGGAATTGGCAAAACAATTGGACTCCATTTACGAGGAAGATCAAAAGTACAGAAAGCAAATTGGGCCAATTATCAAAGAACACGGTCAAGATTCTAAAGAATTTCAGGAATTGGCCATGACCATGATCAAAACAGATGCATCCAATTTAGCTGTCGTTGAACAAATCTTGAATAATTATGGTTGGTTAGGACCAGATGCTGTTGGCAAAAAGGCTAATCAGACTTTATTTCTAGTCGTTCAGCATGCTGATCTTGAGACTCAAAAACAATACATGCCCATGATGGAACAGGCTGTCATAGACGGTAAAGCCAAACCCCAGAATTTTGCGTTGTTAAAAGATAGAGTTTTGTTAGGTATGGGCAAAAAGCAATTGTACGGCTCACAAATCGGTAGTGATAAAAGTACCGGAAAATATTACGTAAAACCTATCGAAAATCCAGAAAACGTCAATCAAAGACGCAAAGAAATGGGACTCGGACCTATAGAAGATTATGTGAAACGCTGGCAGATTGAGTGGAGTGTTGAGAATCATCTGAAATATATTGAACAGTTTGAGAACTAGGGCATTTTTTACATCAAATAAAAAATTAAGATATCATTATGTTAGACATGATTCAAAGCACAGAAGGATTAATCCACAGCATTACTGGCGTGATAGCCCTGCTTACAGGAACCTTAGTGCTTATTTTAAAAAAGGGAACTAAACTTCACACCAGAATAGGTTATGTGTATGTCGTTGTTATGCTGATTATGCTGATAAGCAGTTTTATGGTGTATAGGCTGTTTGATGGTTGGGGTATTTTTCACTATGCCTCGGTAGTAAGTTCAATTACTCTGATTTTGGGCATGATACCACCAATCTTCATGAGGCATAAATCTTACTGGCTTAGATTGCATTTCACCGCCATGTACTGGTCGGTTTTTGGGCTTTGGGCAGCGTTCATCGCCGAAATGAGCGTACGCATCCCCGAAAGTAGTTTTATGTGGATGGTTGGTGTTGCTTTTGGTTTGGTTATTTTAATAGGCCTCATCATCTTCGCTGTTAAAAAACCATGGTGGATTAAATGGTCTAAGGGCTTTGTGAAAAATTCTTAACTTAACAAAAAATTAAATTATGATTCCAATTAAAACTATACTCACCTGTTTGTTGTTTGCACTTGTCATTATCAAAACTTCTGCCCAACAAGAAATCAAATTTGTAGAAGACTTAAAAGACGATGCTCGGGTCCAGATTAACCGAATCATCAACGACTATGACCTTGATGATTGGGTTTTCACGGATGTTGTAAAGATTGTACACGGCGAAGATGCAAGAAGCTATCCTGTACTTCAGATGAATACTGATTTTTTAGAGGATGATGAAATTCAGTTATCGATTTTTATTCATGAAAATGCCCACATTTTTATAGCCCGGGATGAAAAAGATGAAGCTGAAAATAGGGTTATTCGAAAGCTTAGAAGCTTATTTCCTAATCCACCGGCACCACTGCAAAAGAACCTATACCACCATATCATGGTGGCCTGGATAGAATATGATGCGCTCATAGAATTATTTAATGAGCAAAAAGCACGTGAAATTATGGAACGTAAAATAAAATATTTTACCAGAGACAATTTAGAATCTCCACTTTTCCAAAATTACGCATGGTACAATCATACGGCGATGAATCATCCAGAAAAGGTAGGACAACTGATGATGGAATTTGGATTTAATATCCATCCAGAAAAAGGCATCGTAATAAAATAATGCTCTTCAGTCTGTAAAATTTATACTAATCTGCTATTCCTCTTTCTCCAAAATTTCTTCTAAATGGCCGAGAATTATCTTTGATCTTTTCAAGAATCCCTTTAATAAAGGAATATAGTTTTCATATATCAAAATATGGCGATAGGTCACTCTGTTTTTGTAGTCAAGACTTTCCAAAAAGTAATTCCTTGCTTCTTTGGTAAGTTCCCGGTTCTTAATCAGTGGATTAAACCAGGCATAGTTATCACGCCAGTCTTTTAAAATTTCTATGATATCTTCACTTATTAGTTCATTGATTTCACTAATTCCTGTATTGTAGGTGGTATAGAAATTAGTTATTTTAAAGGTTAATGAATCTGTATTATTACTGGTTGAATTTTTGTAGTCTATAAGTTGTTTGAAACCTCGTGTATTTAAATTAACCAACCTTTGGCTGGTCATAATGCCCGAATAAGTAAGATTTTTTGGATTTAGACTATCATTCATGACTTTAAGAAATTCAGGCTCTACCTCCTCGTATCTATCAATCAAGCGCCTAACAGCGATTGAATCAGATTTAAGATCATTTCTAATTACCGCATAAATTCCATTTCTTGTTTCTATACTAGCGGTTTCCTCATTGCTATTTTTTATGGATACAGCAAGCAAAATTCCTAAAACAATGAGTATAATTTCACCAATAGCATAACTTAAGTATGATAGAATTTTTTTTCGGTATAGCAATGACTGTTTTTTCTTATTGAACATTAAAATGAGATTTACCCAAAAATATTAAAAAAATTTAGTTCTAAATTTTGGAATGAGAGGATATCATCAATCCAAAGCCTCAGGCACAGATTGATCTGAGCTGATCTTCCAGCGGTCACCATAAACGTTTTTATAGTAAATTTCTATAATGGCTTTATCTGATTTTTCAACTGGTACTCCTTGCATTTCTAATGGATATTTAAAATAATTGCTTAGAAATATCTTAGAGGTTGAATCTGAATTTTTTTCGTAAAGGGTTCTACCCTCATTTGCGGGGAGTATAAAATTAGAATAAAACCGTTTAATACCTACTGCACCTTTATTTTGGTTAATCTTTTCAAAGTAACTGAATAAGTCACCCTGAAAAACATTACCCTCTTTTATTATGGTAAATTTTTCAATAAATGCAGGTCCCAAACCTCGATTTTCAATCCAAACCCTTTCGTTCATTACCTGATCTTTAACATTTACTCCGTATCCAATCATCAAGCTTGGCAAAACTGATGCTCTCTGTTCTTCACGCATTAGTTCTGTCTGATACAAAATCATCAAAAGTGTAGCAACACTAACAATAATAGCCGAAATACTTACAATTCTGTCGGCGTTCCATTTCTTCGCTTTTCCCATATAATTTTCAATTCAACTCAAAAGTACAGAAATCTATTAAAACATATCAATAAGATATTTTTTAAATACTACCAATTTCAAAACTAATTCAGGCTATTAGTTTCAATAAAATAACAATATAAACGCCTTTAGAACTTGGCCATTTAATAACATTATTAAAGCTGTATTAATCATTATGGTGTTAGAATTATTTATTTTAGTATCGTTTAAATCGCAAAGAATAAATAAAATGGCAAAGTCAGATAACCTTTACACAGACGATAATCCAAAGACCACTATTCACGGTTTAGGGTTCAAAAACCAGGAAACAGCAGAAAAGAGTGTGGAAAAGGTTCAATCACTATTATCCGAAAATGAAATTACAGTGAAACACGCCAAGCAAATCTGTGTCACCATGGAACAACGCTCAAAGCATCATCCACATCGAAATGAGGATATGAAATCTGCAGAAAAAGTTTGGAGAAATTATCTGGAATCACTTAAAGAAAATTAAAACCTAGAGCTGACAGCCTACCTGTTATGACGTCGATAGCCTGTCTTAAAGATTTGAGTAGTTTTGATTAGGTTAATAAGATCTATTTTTCATGGTTTGTCCCTAATATTTTGATTTTCAAATGCCTCAATCAGGCTTGTTTTAATGACATAAAGATTCCGATTATCCAGCGTATCCGTCTCGGAAGTTAGTCGGTCCGACACGAAGAACAAGTATCGCCCGTCAGGTGATACATAAGGGCTGGTATCGTTTCCATTTGAGTTAATAACACTTCCCAGATTTTTAGGGCTTGTCCAGATGTAATGTATTCTTTCCTAAATTTTATTTGTCACTGAGAAATAGCATTCAAAATCAGTTTTCCATATTACTATTATCCATATCTGCCTGGATCATCCAGATTTCATTCACTTTTTTGAGGGCTAAAATAAACTTTCCAAGTGCCGGCCAGTCTTCATCACCTTTATAGCCTCCAATGATAAAACCTGTATCTCCATCTACACTGTAATCATAAGCTTCTAAAATAAGTTTGCCACCGGCTGTTTGATACGCCTCTTCAATATTAGCTCTACCCTTCACAATGGGCTTGTTGGATCTCAAAATATAGCCATCTTCAGTAAAAAGGCTGGCTAGTTTAGACGCATCAGAATTTTGCTAGTGGGTTTCGTATTCCCTTAGAATGCGGTCTATTTCTTTGGGGAGTTCAATGGACGCCGGGTCTTCCTGAGCTGTCAATTGTAAACCCAAAAAAAGTAAAACGATTGAAATTAGTGTCTTTTTCATGATCTAAAATTAAAAATTTATAAAGTATTTTCTATGGCCTGTCGAATGGTATTTTGGCTATACTTTTCAATTCGCCTGGTTTTAGCATTGATGTAAATAACATGGCCATCCTTGTCAAACCCCAGGCTCCAGCCGTAGGGCATATCTTCAATTTTGAGTGTCTTTGCCCATGTATTGTCTGTTTTCTTACTCACGTAGATGCCGTTAGTGCTTTGATCGTCTTCCCCGTGAATCGCCATCAGCATGGTTTTGTCATCCAAAAGCAATGGTGAAAAAGGTACTAAATCCGGTCTTTTGGGAATAAGCAGTTCAGCTTCACTATATCTGCCATTCTCTTGCTTGAGCACACGGTAAATCCCTTTTGGTGATTTTGAATAAGAATAAAAATACACATTGTCGACCTTATCGATCATAAAGTAGGTGAGCGATTTTAGTCCTGTAAGCGCTCTAAAATCTAAAGGCTCACCTAATTCACCATTTTTGTAGGGTCGCATGTAGGTTTTTCGAACATCCTGTATGGTATCTGCAAAAGCATAAAGTAAGTGATCACCATCATTAGAAAGTTTAGAAATATTCAAATAAAAGCCATAATCCAGCGTATCGATTTTGGCTTCGGTTGGAGATTCAGGTGTGATTTTGACCAATTCGGGTGTGCCGGATTCTATAGGTTTTGTGGACAAAAACCATTCACCGTCGGGATGCTGACTGATCATATTTGGATACAGCTTGTATTTGTCCAGGTAGGTGTTGATATCCTGACTGTAACAGACCATTCCTAAAGTGCATAAAATGATACTATAAAGTAAATTTCTTGTTTTTTGCATAATTGATAGTTTTATGATTTGGACTTGTCGAATTTTTCTTTCAATTGATTGTATCTGAAAGTTGAAATTTTTCCTTGTTGGTAAAAGTCTTCTACATCTTTAAAATTACCTTTATGGCCATAGTCAACCGTTTTGATAAGGTGGCCGTTCTGGTCGTAATATTTCCATAGGTTTACCCTTATTCTCCAGTCTTTGTACTCACCTTCAGCAATGAGGTTGCCATTTTGGTCGTATTTTTTTATTGGGCCTTCAACTTTATTATTCCGATAGGTTCCTATTTCTTTAAGATTACCATTTGGCCAATAATTGATCCAGGTGCCCTCACCGATACCGTCTTTATATTCCTGTCGGGTTAGATAGTTGCCATTGTCATATCGGGTGTAAAGAATACCGGTAAAGCCTTGGTCTTCTCCTTTCTTGTAGTATTTATAAGTGCCGTCTTTTGAGCTCGCCACCGCATTGCTCATGCTGATTTCATTGTCCGCTGATACTGTTGTCTGTTGCGCATAGATAAGGGTTGACGAGCACATTAATAGTAATAATTTCAATAGTGTAGTCATGATTAAGTGTTTTTTAATTAAAAAATGGTTTCAATTCTTCCAACTCATTGACGGCTATACGGTAAATCTGAATTTTTCCGCGAAAGCCCGAATTGAAGTACAGGTATTTACCCTGCGGGTCTATTCTTCCGGCGTAGGACCAGGTGAATTCACGATTTACCGGTGTGCTTAACTTTTGGGGTGTCGACCAGCCGTCTGCTTGTTTTGTGCTGATATACAATTGGTCCGGTGTGCCTTTTTTTCGATTGTTTTTATGAAAAATGATAAAGCGTCGGTCATAATCCATGAATACACCGGCTTCGGCTTCTTCGGTGTTGATATCTTTATCAAAAACATCAACTTCATAAGAGCCGTCTTCTAGAAGTTTAGCCAGATAAATATCACTACGACCGGTTTGCTCCAGTCCTTCAACTTTGCCGTACGTGGTGAGAATCACGTCGCCGTCATTTGCCATCCAGGGAAAGATATCGTAAGAGTCGGTGTTGATGCTATTTGGAAACTGACTAATGCTTCCTATTTCAGTTGGGGTTTTTAATTCAAGAAAGTAATAATCGCCACCACCCTGATGCGGTAGACTGTCTGTTAGAGGTTTTCCGTGACCGATTAATCGCTGTTTGTCAGCCGAAATACCAATGGAATAAAATTCCCATAAGGTTCTGTTGTATTCAACCTTTGTGGTTTGCCAGGTGTTGCCGTCAAGTTCAGCAATGTAAATGTCCTTTTCACTTGTCAAGTACATCCTATCTTCACTAATCGGTGTTGCCCAGGCTACCGAAGGAAAATCTCTATCAAACTGAAGTGGTGTAAAGTCTTTGCTTTCCACAAGAGATTCCCGAACCAATGTATCTGCTTTGGTCATTTTTACGTCATATTCCTTTCTCAGAAAAGTGAACTTGCCTTTCCAGACAGAATCCTGTTTCTTAAGTCGAAGTCTATTGGTATAGCCATGAAAATAGGCTGAGTCTGAAGCTATGCTGTCCAGAGCTATCGGCGAGTCGTAAGACTTAAAATCACTTTGCATGTAGCCGTAAACCAAACTATCTGTACCCGTGATCAATTCAATTTTAAAATCAATGTCAGTAGAATCTGTTTGTAAAGTGAGATCGTAAGTGCCTTTCCAGACATCTTTTTCATTTGTTACTCTTGCAGGCACATTTTTTTGCTGTTGACAGCATGATAAGACAATCAAGCCTAAAATTAGTAAGAGCTTTGATAGGGGTATCATGACTAGTTTATCTTTTTGTTGTTTTTAAATTCTTCTATCTTTTCAGTGGTTCCATATTCAGAATAGGTGATCCAGCGACCGTGTTTTTGTCCATTCATCCAATATGACACCTGTTTATGCGCACCATTCTCATGATATTCCTTAAAAATACCTGTTGGAATATCCATATCGTAAAATTCTTCCTGTCTCAGCTGTCCGTTTTCATGGTAATAATGCCATAAACCATGTCCCTTACCTGCTTTCCAATTGGCATTAAATTTTAAGTTACCATTCTGGTACCATTCCTGCCAGAGTCCATCAGCCAGGCCCTCTTTGACTGTCTTGAATAATTTTGGCTTGCCGTTATCGAAGTTTTCCGTCACTACTCCCGTAAAGATTGAACCATCAACGTAAATGATTTCTACTTTTTTGGCGATTTTGATTTCTGTCTCAGAAATATCTACAACATTCTGGCTGTAAATTAATGGACTGATCAGTAAGAATATATAAATAAGTGTTTTCATGTTTTTAGATTTTAATGGATTATTGATCTACCTGTAAGGTTTTAACAGGAACGGCTCTTACCACTTGGAGTGTAATTAAACTAACCGCAAGGGCAGAAATAAAAATGGTGATCAATGCCGCCCAGACGAAGACCAGACCGCTGAGTTCTATGCGATAGGCAAAACTTTCGAGCCAAGACGATACGCCATAATAAGTTAAAGGTGCCGCGATTAGAATGGCAATGACCAAAAGCCAGACGTATTCTTTGTTAAAGCGCTTGATGAGCTGGAAGTAGTTTGCGCCCAAAATTTTTCTGATGCCAATTTCTTTTTGCTTGAGAGTGGTGAGGTAGGTGGTAAGCGCAATTAAACCCAGAACCGCCACAAAAAATGCAACCACGCTAAAGAGGATACAAATGCTGCCCAGTCGGCGTTCTTTTTTGTAAAGTTCATTGATGTTTTGAGACAAATAACTGCTGTAGAAGGCTTTGTCTAAATTCAACTTTTTGTAAGCTTCTTTGACCTGAGCCATCAACTGTTCGGTGTTGGAAGTGTCGAAACCAATCGCCGCCCAGCGAACATTTTCCGGGTCTTTGTAGGCCGTGATGAACATTGGCGTAACTTCTTCACGAAGCGAAAACATATTGATATCCTTAAAAAACCCACCGATTTCAAAAGGGAAACCTACTTCTCCGGTGTCTTCATCGGTATATTCAGGTTCTTCAATGATGCGTCTTTGCAGTAGTTCTTCAGCCGTTAGATTAAAGCGGTTCATCAATTTCTGCTTCAGCGTTTCATTAATGATGACAATAGATTTGGGTGCTTTATCCGGATTTTTAATAATTTCCGGAATACTGGTTTCAATATCCAGCATTTTGACCGATTCGTAGGTTAGGTAAATGTCGTAGGCGTCGTCAAAAACCTCATCGGTCTGACCGAGTTTATAAGTGGTTTGGTTAAACGGACTTCTTCCCAAGGGACTGCCCGTGCCGACATCAGTGACACCGGGGATTTGAAGGACTTCATTTTTAAAGGTTTTATATACATCGGCATCTTCGCCGAGGTTCACGTACACAAGCGCATCGCGGTCAAAACCCAAATCTGCGTTTTGGATGTATTTTAACTGCTGATTGACGTAAAGCGTTAAACTGCACAAGCCGATCAATAAGGTGAACTGAAACGTAATGATGGCTTTTCTCGTGGTTATTCCCGAACCTCCGCTTTGAACTAGATTGCCTTTGAACAGGCGAATGATCTTCTTCTTACCGAGGTAAAGCGCCGGATACATGCCCGATAATATCCCAATTAAAAGTGCAATGCCGAGGAAATAGCTCCAGATTTTAAGGTCTGATGTCTGATTACCCCACAATTCTACGTTCATAAAATTGTTGAATTCCGGAATCAGCAATTTTAAACCCAAATACACCAAGGGAATACTAAGTAAACTCAGTAAGAGCGACTCGGCTAAAAATTGCTTGACAATCTGTGGTTTTTTGGCACCGAATAGTTTACGCATGCCGATTTCCCTTGTTCTGGAGGCATTCATTGCGATGGAGAGGTTGGTGTAATTAGAAACTGTGAGCAGTAAAATAATGCCGGAAATAATGCCAAAAATGTATAAATAGGTTTTATCTCCCGGTGGTTTAAGCTCGTAAAGCATGTTGGAATTCAGGTGAATATCCGTCAGGTTTTGAACGATGTTCCCATTAAATAATTCACTCGTCGCTAAAGGCGTGTTGATTTTGTCCATATTGGCATCCAGTCGACTTGCAATCTCTTCTGCACCTACACCGTCGGCAACTTCAATATAAGTTCGACTACCCCAATAATTGATTTTTTCAACGTGAAGGGCCAGGCTAAAATCGTAGTGGGACGTGCTCGGGATATCTTCAATTACACCCAAAATGACAAAGGCTTCATCATTGTAATTCAGGTCTTTACCTATGATTTCCTGATTGACCCAGTCTTCGCCAAAAAATCGCTCTGCTTCTGATTCTGTCAGAACAGCTGTATTTAACTGACTACTAAAGCTCGTTGTATTTCCCTGAATGAATGTCCAGTTGAAATACTCAAAAAAGCGTTTGGGTGTGTTGGTTTCCAGAAGGTTTTCAACAGATAATTCTTTATTGTTTATGGTCACCAATTCCGGTAAACCGAAGGTATAAAATTGACAGGCTGCTTGAATGCCCGGTATATCCTGAATCGCATTGATTTGTTTCAGTTGCTCCTCCCGAGGCGCGCCGTAATAGCCGTCAAAACTGTACACGCTGTATTTTTGTGAGCGAAACTCTCTGCCTAAGCGGTATTTGTTTTCAGTGTTTTCGTGAAAGTTATCAAAGCTGGTTTCGTACTCAATATAGAGTATAGCTAAAACTGTAAACAAAAGCCCGATCACCAGAGATAAGAAATTGATGGCGTTATAAAATTTCTTTCTGGTCAGGTGTCTGATGCTGGTTTTAAGATAATTAGGAAGCAAAATAAATAGTTTTGGGTGTTGAGAAAATTGGAATTTTCGTCGTGAGGTGACTTTATGATATTCTCCACATGTGCTTTCTAAGCAAGGCGAAACAGCCTCTTTAGCTTTGTGGAAAGCATCTTCGTTAGAATACCCGGCAATGAGATAATCATCATAACGGTCATACAAAGACGCCACGAGCTCTTCAGCAAATCCGGGTTCGATCGATGGATTACTAAGCAATTGCTTTCGCCAGTCCTTTACAGCTTGGTCTATACTGAATGCCATGTATTTACTTGATTGAGATATTAGCGAGTTCGGCCTCGGGTTTGCTCCATAGCGCTCGCATCACCTGGTCTACATTCTTCCATTGGCTTTGCTCTTTTTCAAGGGCTTTTGCACCTTCAGCTGTGATTTGATAATATTTTCGTTTTCTGCCGTTGTCGCGCTTCACCCATTTGGACTGAATTAGATTTTCTTTTTCCATGCGGTGCAAAACAGGGTAGAGCATGGCATCTGTCCATTGGAGTTCGCCATCGGAGAGGCGTTCTACTTCCTTGATAATTTGATAGCCGTAATTTTCGCCATAAGATAAAATGGACAGGAGTAAAGGCTTAGTTGATGCGGCGACGAGTTGTTTAGTGATCATAAGTTATGCGTTTTGGAGTTGTTGTTCGTGTTGTAAAATTTGACCGTCAAAGAGTTCTATCTGTCGTTCGGCGTAGCTGGCATCATGGGCGGAATGTGTAACCATAATTAAGGTCGTCCCTTGGTTATGCAGTTTTTGCAAAATAGCCATAACCGCTTCACTGTTTTTGGAATCCAGGTTTCCGGTCGGCTCATCAGCCAAAACCAGTTTTGGTTGTGTGACTACGGCACGAGCAATGGCTACACGCTGTTGCTGACCGCCAGACAATTGCTGAGGAAAATGATCTTTGCGATGTGCCATTTCAAGATCATTCAGCACGGCTTCTACCCGTTCTTTTCTGGATTTGGGTTTTACGCCTAAATAAAGCAGAGGCAATTCAATATTTTCATAAGCGGTGAGTTCGTCAATCAGGTTGAATGATTGAAAAACAAAACTCACATTGCCTTTTCTGAGTTTGGTCCGTTCCGACTCATTCATGTCGTGAATGGCTTGTTCATCAAAAAAATACTGGCCCTTGGAGCAGACATCTATCATGCCCAGAATATTGAGCAATGTTGATTTTCCACTGCCAGAAGGTCCCATGATGGACAAAAACTCACCCTGATTAATGTCTAAACTGAGGTTGTTTAACGCTGAGGTTTCCAGCTTATCCGTGTAATGGTATTTGTACACATGTTGTAGTGAAATCAATGGTTTTGTCATGATTTTTTAATTTCTAAAGTGTTATAATTCATATAATTGTCGTAATTGGAGATGATGACTTTTTCGCCCTGCTTCAGGCCTTTGGTCACTTCGTAGTAATCCTCGTTTTGTTGTCCGATCTCAATTTGTCGTCTTTCCGCCACACCATTTTTGACCACAAAAACCCATTGTCCGCCGGTATTGCTGTAAAATCTTCCTTTGGGAATGACTAGCGTTGTTTTGGGTTGGGATAAGTTGAGTTTTACCCGTAAGGTTTGACCGTTATACAAGGTGTCCTGAAGAGAACTTTCGAACCCCATTTCAATTTTAAAATCGCCGTCAACCACGCCGGGGTATTTTTTGTCTATTCGGATGGGATAAGAATGATTATTAATTTTGGTGGTGCCCTCTAAGCCATTCTTAATGCTATTGATGTAAAGTTCATCCACAAAAGCTTCAATTTTTGGTGGAGTGATGTCATAAATAATGCCGATACGCTGCCCTTCATTGATGAGTTGCCCCGGTGAGAATTCAAATTCACTGAGTTTACCGTTCATCGGAGAAGTGATACATAGTTTATCAAGTATGTTTTGCACAGCGACTAGATTTTGAGTCAGACGGACTTCTGAGGCATCGATTTGCTTGAGCTGACTCTCTCGGGCGATGGAATCGGTACGATAGACTTTTTGCAATATCGACTGTCGTTTTTTAAGGTATTTGTAGCGTTTAGTGATTTCTTCAAATTCCTGTTTAGCAATAACTTTCTTATTGAAAAGCACCTGATTTCGTTCGTATCGTCTTTTTTGAACACTCAGTTCGTAATTCACTTCTTCAATTTGCTGTTTTTGACTTAGATCGTTCTGGTTTAATAAAATACGGGTTTGGCGTTGGGTATTGAGTTGTTCCAGTAATTGAGATTCCCGCTGAAGGACTTCCAGTTGTAAATCTGAATTGGACAACAGCATAATGGTGTCGCCAAATTTTAAATCTTCACCGGACCTGGCTGTAATTTTTTCGACCGTACCGGATTCGCTGGCATCGATAAATGTCTGTTTGTTGGGAATAACTTCACCGGTTACGGTAATGCCCTCTTTAAAATTGGTTTGTGTGACTTCGGCTACTTCAATTTCACTAGACTTTACAAGGCCGGAAGATCCCTTATCTGCACTGTAGGCCAACCAGGATAACCCGATCAAAGCGATGACGCCAAGGCTTATCCCGATGGGTCTTTTAAATTTTGAATTCGATTGAATTTGCTTATCCATATACCTAATGCTGTTAGGCAAAAGTATACATAACATTGTTAGGTATAAAAGAAATTTTGAATTTTAACATATTCTAAACGTAAAAAAACACCCTTATATTTTTTTATTTAAATGGAAATAACTGAATTTTATAGTTGTATATCATTATAATACAGATATTTAAGAATATTAGCTTTGGATAGAATAGTTAGTAAGTACGAATTCATTTTTTACATTGAAAGAATACACGATTAAAGCGATTTTTAATTTTTCAGATAATACTCGGTATCTTTCTTTTTAATTTCAATGGGCAATGAGTATGCTTTCTTATTACTTAAAAAACCGTAATTTTGCAACATGGAAACGCAAAGACAGAAAAAAATAGGACAAATCATTCAGAAAGACCTTGCTGAAATTATTCAGGAGAATCTGAGAACCGCTGGTCAGAAAAACCTCATCATCAGTGTGACGAAGGTCAAGGTGACTTCAGATTTATTAGAGGCTAAAGCCTATTTGAGTATCTTTCCGGAAGATAAGACTATGCCTGTTTTGAAAGAAATAAAAGAGCTTTCCAATCAGATCAAGCATCAACTGGCCATGCGGACCAAAAATCAATTGAGACGTGTTCCTGAGATAAAATTTTTTCACGATGATACGGTAAGCTACCTCAATGATGTTGAGGAAGCCTTTAAAGGTAAAAATGACCCCATCAAAAACCCGGATTTATTAGGTAAACGAAAAAAAGGTTGAATTTTTCATTCTACATCGCCAGGCGGTATTTTTTAAGTAAAAGTAAAAACAATGCCATCAACATCATTAGCTATCTGGCTTTAATAGGCATATTTGGTACATCCATGGCTTTGTTTGTAGTGCTTTCTGCTTTTGGCGGTTTAAAGGAATTCAGTTTAAGTTTTGCCAATAAGTACGACCCGGATTTAAAAGTGCTTCCTCTGGAAAGTAAAAGGATCACTGTAGACCAGTCTATTTTTGAAGGTCTATTAAATATTGAAGGCGTTGCTCATGTTTCTAAGGTCATAGAAGAAAAAGTACTTTTGAGTTATAAGGATAAAGATGCCGTAGCAGTTTTAAAGGCTGTAGATGAAAACTTTGACCGTGTAAACGGTGTTGAAAATAGTGTGTTTGCAGGACAATGGCTGTCAGCTGATTCCCCTTATCAGGTGGTGATTGGAAATGGTTTAAGTCGCCAATTATCAATTGGCATTAGAGACCAAAGTGGTTATTTGAATTTCATAGTGCCAAAACCAGGAAAAGGTCAAATAACAAATCCGGAACAAGCCTTCAGAAAAATACCTGGTGTTGTAAGAGGTGTTTTTGGAATTTCTGAAGAATATAATAATACCTATATATTTAGTGAACTACAATTGGCCAGAGAATTATTAGACTTTGGCTCGAATGAATTTTCTGCAGTTGAAATTGCCACAGAGCCAAATGCAGATGTCGAATCAATTCAAAAGAAAATTCAATCTATTTTTAATGAAAAAGTAGAAGTTAAAACCCGTTTACAGCTTAATGATGAACTCTACAAGATGCTAAACACCGAAAACCTCATGGTCTATCTGATCTGTACATTGGTTGTTATCATTTCATTATTTAACCTGATAGGCGCGGTAATTATGGCCATTATCGATAAAAAAGAAAATATAAAAACCCTCTCCGATTTAGGGGCAACACCAACAGAAATCAATCAGGTGTTTTTTTATCAGGGATTACTTTCAAGTGTTTTGGGCTCTGTGATAGGCATTATTTCCGGGGTATTGCTTGTTTTTCTTCAACTTGAATTTGAGCTCATAAACATCACTTCATCTTTGCCTTATCCTGTTAAAATCAGTTTTCTTAATTTGGTTATTGTTTTAGGCACAACGATTGGTTTAGGCGTTGCTGCTTCAAAAATCGCCTCCTCAAGAGCTGGAAAGCTGGCGTAAAATGTTACAGAATTATCAATTATCTTCATTATAAATGAGGAATTCTAAAAAATCACCTATTTTTAGATTTTAATTTTAAAAATACGCTTAAAATGAATTCATATATTATAGACGGCATAAGAACTCCAATTGGTAATTATAAGGGCACACTTTCTCCGGTAAGAACCGATGATTTGGGTGCCTTGGTCATCAACGAAATTGCCAATAGAAACCCAAATCTTCCTAAAGATGTATTTGACGATGTCATCATGGGCTGTGCCAATCAGGCGGGTGAAGATAACCGTAATATCGCCAGAATGTGTTTACTGCTGGCCGGTTTACCCTACAGCATTCCCGGTGAGACCGTTAACAGACTTTGCAGCTCGGGCTTATCAGCTATGATTCACGCCCATCGAGCTATCAAAGCCGGAGACGGCGATGTCTTTATTGCAGGAGGCGTAGAGCACATGACCCGTGGGCCTTTTGTAATGTCTAAAACGTCTACAGCATACGGCAACGATGCTAAGCTCTACGACAGCAGTTTTGGCTGGCGCTTTGTCAATCCAAAAATGCACGAGATGTACGGAACTGATGGCATGGGTGTGACTGCAGAAAATCTGGTGGATTTGCATAAGATCTCCAGAGAAGATCAGGATGCTTTTGCTTACCACAGCCAGATGAAAGCCGCTAAAGCACAAGAGTCAGGGCGACTGGCTAAGGAAATTATAGAAGTAAAGATCCCTCAGCGAAAAAAAGATCCCATCATATTTAAAGATGATGAATTTATAAAGCCACAAACCAGAACAGAAATCCTGGCTAAGCTGAGGCCTGCATTCAGGAAAAACGGTAGTGTTACTGCCGGAAATTCATCGGGACTGAATGACGGTGCTGCTGCTACCATTATTGCTTCAGATACGGCGGTGAAGAAATTTGGCTTAACACCTAAAGCGAGGATTTTGAGCTCAGCCGTTGTGGGCGTAGAACCCAGACTCATGGGAATTGGCCCGGTAGAAGCTTCCAACAAAGCGCTTAAAAAAGCTGGCCTACGTTTGGAAGACATGGATGTTATTGAACTGAACGAAGCTTTCGCCGCACAGTCTTTAGCCTGTATCCGTTCCTGGGGTTTAAAAGACGATGATGCCAGAATCAATCCTAACGGTGGTGCCATTGCTATCGGTCACCCGCTTGGCGTCACCGGCGCCAGAATCGCCTATTCCGCCGCTTTAGAGCTACAAATTACCGGCAAAAAATACGCCTTAATAACGATGTGTGTTGGAGTTGGTCAAGGGTATGCTGCGGTAATTGAAAACGTGAGTTAACCTATGCGGAGTGAAACGGAGTCCCTAGAGCAAAGCGATTCGGGATGCGTTGGGGTTGGACAAGGTTATGCTTGGGTGATTGAAAACGTAAGGAATTAGCATGCTGAGTCTCGAGAACGGAGTGATTCGGGAAAGTCCCGAGAGCAAAGCGATTCGGGAAAGTACCGAGAATTCAACGATTGGGTTGAATTTCAAGAATAGAACAATTGCACTATCTCATTGACTATAGAATGAGATAGTATTCTTATACTTAAAGCATTTGTAAATGGCTTTATAATACCAAGTTTGGTATTATAATTCTACTTCACGCCGTGCATTAGCTTATTTACAACTTTACCAAGTGAAATGATTATGAGCCCAAAAACTGCAGGTACAATAGTGAAAATCAAAAAGAAAGTAGACAGCGAGTATTCCTCAGTAATATTTTCTATTTCACCACCAAATACTGCAGCGAGTTTATTTCCTATGGCTATAGCCAGATACCACATTCCAAACATCAAAGCTATCATTCGGGCGGGCACCAATTTACTTACATAAGACAGTCCAATTGGTGAAGAACAGAGTTCTCCTAAAGTATGAAAGAGGTAAGCTAAAACCAACCATACCATTCCAACTTTCATCCCTTCCTGAATACCATAAGATCCCCAGGCCAGCACGCCGAAACCGATGGCCATGATGATTAGGCCCAAACCATATTTCACCGTAGCTGAAGGATTGTATTTGCTGTCAAACCATTTTGAAAAGAATGAAGCAAAGGCAATAATAAAGAATGAATTCAAAATGCTGAACCAGGATACAGGAATTTCAATTTCATTATCTAAAATTGATACGACCTCAGCCTTTACTATTTTATTATCCCGGTCTAGTTCTTCAGCTTTAAGTCGTGTATCTTTGAGCTTTTCCGGCGTCATATACCCAAAAGTAGAATTCACATTGTCTTTGGTAATCATCGGGATTTCCTGACCAACTTCCAGTTCGTAAGTTTCTGCAAGCCTAACAGTTTTATCTACAATTTTGTCTTCAGACTTAACATTATAGTTTTCAGAGACCGGTATATATTCGTAAACCTCTTCTCCATTTTCGTCGAGTTTGGGTTTTCCGTCTTCCATGACTTGTCTTTCAATAGCCTGATAGGAAACTTCGTAGGCATTGGTATTCCAGTCACGGTTGAGCATCCAAAGCGTTAAAGCCCAGACACCTAGAAAGGTAATGGCCAAAACGATATTTGATCCGGGTATTTTAGAAAAAGATCGTTTAGCCAGTAAATATAACACATAGGTGATGATCAGAAGCGGTATTATCGTTAACCCGGTGTTGATGACATTATAAGCTATCGCTGCACTGCCGCTTAGTGTCCTGTCTACAAAATCTCTGGCAAAGATGATCAAAGACGAAGCGCCCTGCTCAAAAGACATCCAGAAAAATACAGTAAAAAAGGCAAAAATGATAAAAGCAATCATACGATCGCGAACAACCCCGGCGTATCTAACAATACGACTGATGACTAAAAACAAAAACAGTCCTAATCCAAATAATACAACCACATACTGCCCTGAAATTGAAGAAGTCTCTGCCCAGGAAAACATATCAATATCTGCAATTTTTGACATCGGGTCATTTACGGCATAACCTAAACCAATCACAGCCGACAATACGATGAGTATCTTATCCAATGTGGTAAAAGGATTGGGTTTGACCTGGTCTTTTTCATCCTGTGTCAATTCTTCTGTTTTGACTTCAACCTTGTCAATTTCTCTATTTTTTGGAATATCGCCGATACGTCCAAAAAGGGGTTTCGCTAACCAGAACTGCAATGTTCCCAATAACATAAATACCCCAGCCAGACCAAATCCATAGGCCCAGCCTAATTTTTCAGCCAGATAGCCGCAGAGCAACATCCCGAAAAATGCACCGGCATTAACACCCATATAGAAAATAGTATAAGCGCCATCTTTCTTCTCCGGAAGGTACTTGTACATTTCTGAAATGATTGAAGTAATATTTGGTTTAAAGAAGCCTGTACCAATGATGATCAAGCCTAAACCTATGTAGAGTGAAGCTTCTGTTTCCAAAGCCATGCTGGCGTGACCGGCAGTCATTAAGATGGAACCAATAACCACAGCCCAGTTGTAACCGGTAAGTTTATCGGCTATTATACCGCCAAGAATTGGCGTGATATACAACAACATAGCATAAGTTCCAAAAAGGGCAGTCGCATTTTCCGGTACCCATTCCCAGCCGGGATTATAACTGATCACTGCCATGGTAAGGAAATTCACCAAGAGCACTCGCATCCCATAAAATGAAAAGCGTTCCCACATTTCTGTAAAAAACAGTACAAAAAGCCCCGCCGGGTGGCCTAGTACTTTAGAATCAAAAAAATCTGGTCGGTTGGTTGTTGTATCCATAATTTCTATAATTAAATTTTTATTTTACTTCGTCATCTGCTAACTCGAAGCCTTCCTGCTCTAAACCTTCAACCTCTTTGTCTTCCGCACCATGGGTGAGGCGTTTGAGGGGTTTTAATAGTAAAATGACCAAAAGGCCAAAAATCACACAAAAGACTGTAATTCCTGCAAAAGTTTTAAATTCCAGATCAGACTGAAATTTATCCACTACTGCCTGGCCTTCATATTTACCATCAACATAGTCAAAACTTAAAAAAACTAATAAGGCATCTTTAGAACTGGAATCATATTCTGTTAACCTGTTAACAAACTCGTCCTGACTTTCTTCAGACTTAAATTTAAATATATCTGTTACTTCTTTATTTTTGAAATTAAAAGATTCTCCATCAGCATAAGCCATTGCTTCTATTTTAAAGGCTTTATTACCGGTAAATATACTGTCTTTTTCTGCGTTTTTCACCAAGGGTTTTACCTGATTGGTTTCTGCGGTCAGTTCTATTTTGATGGGTTCTGCCTGAGAAGATTCACCTATGATACCAGCCACTTTATTCCCTAAACCGGTTGCCGCGAAATAGACACCCATCATCAGAGCGCCGTATTTTAGTGGTGCCAGTTTTGTAATGAATGACAAGGCCACAGGCGATGCTGAAAGCTCACCAATAGTGTGAAGTAAATAAGCAAATAACAACCAATAGATGGCGGAAGAGCCTTCTGCCGCATATTGTTGTGTAGCAAAGACCATAAAGATAAATCCAAGTCCCATGATGATTACACCAACGGCCATTTTGAATATCGAGGAGGCTTCTTTACCCTTGTTTTTAACCCATTGCCAGAAAATGGCCACAGGAAGACCAAATAAGATGATATAAATAGGATTTAGTGATTGAAGAAATGCCGCCGGGACCTCCCAGCCGCCCACAACTCTGTCTGTTTTTTGCTGTGCGTAGATATTCAATAAACCACCGGCTTGTTCAAAGGCGCCCCAAAACACAATGACAATTAAAAATGAAAGCAGTAACACCACATACCTGTCTTTTTGAATTTTGGACTCTAAGTCTTGATAAATCGTCATCATAAAGCCAACAACCAAAGTTAAAAACAGGAAGAATATGACATAAGCTACCACTTCATTTTCCATAGTTGTTAACGGGATAACAACCGATACGCCTGCTAAAATTAATAATGCCACCAGGGTCTGAGTTCTGCTGAACATCTGTTTAAAGATTTGTGGCAAAGACACCGCATTGGGGTCGCCACTACTATCAATTAAATTACCAACATGTTTAAGGTAAGGCTGACCAAATACATAAACCACCTGACCAAGAACCATCCCAATGGCAGCAAGGCCAAAACCATAATGCCAACCGTATTCAGCCGCTATCCAGCCTACCAGAATACTGGCTGCAGCAGCACCGACATTTATACCGATATAAAAAATAGAAAATCCTTTATCTCGTCTGGGGTCACCTTCTTTATATAGTCCGCCAACCATGGTTGATATATTTGGTTTTAACATTCCAACACCGAGAATAATCAAAAGTAATCCGGTGTAAAACGCCCAGTCCTGTTCTATAGACAACACACCGTGACCGGCAACCAATAGCCAGCCCCCAATCATCACAGATTTTCTTTGGCCTAAAAGCTTGTCCGCAATAATTCCACCGGGAATCGATGCCACATAAACCAACATGGTGTACCAACCATATAAAGCCAAAGCTTTTCCCTCGTCCCAACCTAAACCGGGATTATCGTCACTCACTTTAGCGAGCATATACAGGGTGAGAATAGCTCGCATCCCGTAGTAGGAAAAACGCTCCCATAATTCAGTAAAAAATAAAATGTACAAGCCGGTTGGGTGTCCGAAAAGTTCTTTTTGGTGTGTTGGTTTTGCTGACATATATTTTTCTATTTAGTTATAGCTTTATTTTCTTCTTTCTACTCTGGATGTATCATTAAAAAATTTCCTTTGTATAGTTCCTCAAAGCTTAGTTTGTTTTTTATAGGCATTACACGGTTTATAGCTCTGGATAATGCTAAAAACTGCATAAAGCGTTCAGCGCCGGAGAGCTTTAAAAAAGCCTCTCGCTGTTGCCTTTTGCTTTCTTCTTTAGATTGAAAACGAATTTGCATGACTTTACGCAATTAATAAACTTTAAACTAATCCTTTTCATTGACATTAATAGCCACATGATTCAGACAAAAATACACATTAGATTTACATAAATTTAATACTTGCTATATTTTTGAAATTAATATTTATTTAACTTTCAATAAACACTGAATAAAACATCAAATGGTTCAGATATAAGTTTTTTGAATTTTTGCAACTGTAAGGTGTAAAATTATCCTAAGATGAACTTCAACCATATAAAAACCTACTTTTAGTGTTTTTCAATAGTTAGATTATCCTATAACAACAATTTCATCAAGTTGCGCTAAATCATTTTCTAACCGACATTTATTTCGGTTTTATCTCCAACTGTGATTTTTTGAATTTTAAAACCTGTATATGAAAAAAGCAAAACCTGTCCTTTGGATGCATTAATATTATATTCGCCGTCAAATTTGTTACAGTTCATTTAACTGTTCCTTCTACAAGTATATTTACTCCGGGAATAGGCAAACCATCGGAAGCCGATACCACTTTTCCGGTAATTGCTAATTCCTGAGAAAATAGTAGTGTAGAAGAAAATAGAAGTCCTATTAACAGTAGATTCTTGATCACTTTCACAGCAACATATTATTTAAAAGATGACGCGAGTTAATTTTTTTTAGTGGTATTTCTTTTTTAAATATATTTGAAGAATTTATCAGTACGAATAGCATTTCAAGTATTGAAATTAGACTTTTCAAATCAAATCCATTTTAAATTTATCAACATGGAACAAATTTTAAAATTATTTTTTACTTATTAATTTAAACGTTTAAGCACACCATGAATAACACAATCCTAATAATTTTAATAGTATGCATATTAAGTCCGGTTTCGTCTTGTCAATCCTCGAAAAAAAATGATGATAATAATTCAGGAGAACTCGAAAAGAAAGCATCTCCTTTCGCCGAAAGATTTTCTAAACTCGCAAGTTATGCTGTAAAACCCGATGCTATCCCCAGAAGTATTGATAAAGATTTTAAAAAATTGAAAACCACAAAATCAACGACCTGGACAAGCGGGTTTTTTGCCGGCAATCTATGGTACATCTATTTGCTGACTGAGGATGAAACATACAAGGACAAAGCCCTTGAATGGACAAAAATTGTTGAAACTGAAAAAAATAACGATGGCGACCACGATATTGGTTTCAAAATATATAACAGTTTTGGTCATGCCTACAAAATCACAAAAAAAGAAGAATATGCCGATGTGATCCTCACCGCGGCCAACACCTTAGTAAGCAGGTATGACGATAAGATTAAAGCCATCCAGTCCTGGGATGCCAAAGCAGGAAAATGGGATTACCCTGTAATTATTGATAACATGATGAACTTAGAACTACTCTTTGAAGCTTCAAAACTTTCTCAGGACAGTTTGTATTATAATGTTGCGATAAACCATGCCAATACGACGTTAAATAATCATTTTAGAGAAGACCATAGCACCTACCACGTGGTAGATTATAATCCTGACGGTACTGTAAAAGCCAAAAAAACACATCAGGGTTATTCTGATAGTTCTGCCTGGGCACGCGGACAGGCCTGGGCTGTTTATGGCTACACTATGGCTTACAGGTACACTAAAAACCCGGCTTACCTTAAACAGGCAGAGCAAACTACCGCGTTTTATTTAAACCATAAAAACCTTCCGGAGGATGGTATCCCCTACTGGGATTTTGACGATCCTGACATACCAAATGCGCCCAAGGATGTTTCTGCCGGAACCATAATGACCTCTGCGTTTTTTGAGTTGTACAGGTATTCAAATCAAAAGTCTTACCTCACATACGCCAATAAAGTACTAAAAACTTTAGAACAGCCTGAATATCTTATTGACAAAAACCGGGATGCACCATTTATTCTGAAACAGAGTACAGGAAATTATAACAAAAACAGCGAAATAGATTGCCCCATAGTTTACGCGGATTATTATCTCCTGGAAGCATTAATAAAAAAAGAAAACAATACTTACAATTAATAACTTAACATAATTCAAAAATAGACTCTTTTAAAGCATACGATTACACAATTTTAATAAATAAAATATTTTAATCTTTAAAACTCAAATAATAACAACACTAACAAAAAACAGTCTTAAGTTTTTTGAAATATTTTGATTACCTATTGGGTATTTATCTTAAACTTTCAAAAGTAATATAATCTAAAATAATTTTTATATCTCTGAATATCAATTTTTTAATTTGTTTTGTTCATTTCTTACTTAAATTAAAACATATATGCATGAAGTTTCTAAGCTTAAAAAAATCTAATGATAATTTGATTTTATTTTTAATAAATTTTGTTTGTTTTTCTTGCGAGATTCATAATTGTTTATTATCTATGCAATCGTTTTCGTTGTGCAATCGGTTACGCATGACATTTAAGCAAGAATATTAACCCTAAACTCAAATTATATGAAACGTTTTTACTTATTAATCTTATCAATGTTCATGGCTTCTGCAATGACAGCCCAATACACCATAGAGGATGTCAATTTAAACGGGCAGGCCTTTAAAAGAATTACCGGGACAATAGACGCTGATGAAACTTTAGACAATACCAACCTTTGGATTATTGCTGATACTGTTCGGGTAGCAAGTAACGCTAAACTGACCATAACTCAAGGTACTCAAATTTTTGCAGAGACTCCTTTGACATATCTTATCGTGGAAAATGATGAAGTATTAGATGCAAACGATAACATAACCAGCATTACTGATTTTGGTGAAGTAGATTGGCAGGGGACTTCGACAGATCCTATCGTTTTTGATTTTCTGGCTAATGCACCTGGACAAGGTGCTGGTGATACTTCTTCAGGGCAATGGGAAGGCATCCGCATCAATGGAGGCGGTCCAGGAACAAATTCAGGAATCATAAGATACGTGAGGCTAATGTACCCAGGATTTGGTAACGATGGCCAAAATGCGTTAAGATTTGAAAGTGTTGGCAGCGGGACAACTGTAGAATATGTTCAAATCTACAAGAATGATAACAGAGGTTTTAGAATTAATGGCGGAGATGTAAATCTAAAATATATGATCAACACCAACGGTGAAGGTTTAGGTTTTAGATTTGACAATGATGATTTTGATGGCCCAAGTGGTTGGGTTGGTGCCGGTCAGTTTTGGGTTGTTAACAAAGATATTCCTGCAGATTGGGCAATAGAAAGTCGCGACGATAGTAATCCTATTATTAGCAATGTAACAGTCACAGGTATAGGTTTTAATGGCTCAAATCAAAGTCCGGATGGTGATGGAATTCGAATTAGAGATGATGGTAACGGTAGATTCTACAATACTGTAGTTACTGGTGTTGGTCGTGCTATTAGAACAGACAATGGGCAAAGTGTTTCAGATGGAGATAGTGTATTTGCTAATTCTGCTGCTTTTGATAACGACCCAAATCAGGATTCAGGAACTGGTTTCCACAGCTCTGCCGAAACTTTTAATCCAACAAATAGCGCTTATGATCCAACATTTAATAATACTGTCACACCATTCACCATCGTAGATTCCTACGTTGGCACAAGCACACTTAACAGTACGCCTGCTGGTGCATTAGATCCGTTTTTTGATGACGTAAATTATGTTGGTGCAGTAGACAGTGGTTCTGACTGGACTTTTGGATGGACAGTAAGCTTAGATGGTACTGTCTTATCAGTTGACGAAATAACAGAATCGCCAGAATTTAAAATTTATCCAAACCCAGTAGAAGAAAATTTATTTATAAATACTAATGCCAACATCTCGTCTGTTGCCATCTATAGTACTTTGGGTAAAAAAGTATATGAAAATTTATCTTTTGATAACAATGCCAAGCAAATTGATATGTCTGAATTTTCCTCAGGTATTTATTTACTGAAAATTTCAGCCGATGGCGTTACACAAACTTTGAAAGTTCTCAAACGATAATAGATAACATTAATTAGCCCCAGGCTTTGAAAGATTAATTCTCATCAAAGCTTTTATCAAAATCCTGCCAGATAAAGCTCCATGTGAGAATTATTTGGCAGGAAATTGATTTTAAAGACATTGAACTTTTAATTCAAACTTAATAACTGTATTTTTGAGTAGCTTTATTTACACCCATAATTCATAATGGCTTATGTCATTAAATCAACACTTATGTATAATCATGGTTTTAAAATAATTTTCAAGAAGTCTTTATTAGTCATAAGCATCTTTTTAGTTTCGTGTGCTTCAAAAGCACAGGACAAATGGGCCATGGCAGATGAAATTGTAGCCAACTTAGATTCTGTTAGCTTTCCTGACGTAACTTATAACATCAAAGATTTTGGTGCAGTTGGTGATGGCAAAACACCCAATAAAGAAGCTTTTGAAAAAGCCATAACCGCATGCAGTGAAAATGGAGGTGGTAAAATAATCGTTCCCGAAGGTAACTATTACATGAATGGGGCTTTAGTCTTTAAAAGTAATGTGCATATTGAACTTCAGGAAGGCGCCTTTTTAAACTTTAGCCACGATGAAAAAGATTATCTTCCCGCAGTATTGGTGAGATGGGAAGGTACCGAAGTCTATAACTATTCACCGCTTATCTATGCTTACAAAGCAAGAAATATTGCACTCACCGGGAAAGGCACTATAAATGGTAACGGCTCTAAAAATTTCTCAAACTGGAAAACACTGCAGAAACCTGATAAGAAAATACTTCGAAAAATGGGTCAGGACCTTACACCGGTTTATCAACGCGTGTTTGGGGAAGGCCATAAACTAAGGCCAAGCTTATTTCAGCCATATGGATGCTCCAACGTACGTCTAGAAGGGGTCACTTTGCTGGATTCTCCCTTTTGGGTCATTCACCCAACCTTCTGCGATAATGTAATTATTCGCGGGGTTACCGTAAATAGTTACAACACCAACAACGATGGCGCCGACCCGGAATCCTGCACCAATGTGCTTATCGAAGATTGTAATTTTAGGACAGGAGATGACTCCATCGCCATAAAAGCCGGTCGCGATAACGATGCCTGGCGTATTGGTCGCCCTACCGAAAATGTTGTGATAAGGAACTGTAATTTTTTCTCTGAAATAAATGGCGTTTGCATAGGAAGTGAAATGTCTGGCGGGGTAAGAAATGTGTTTATCGAAAACATCAATATGCCCCAATCCTCAAACGCCATCTATTTTAAAGCCAACTTAGACCGCGGTGGTTATATTGAAAATGTTTATGTGCGAAACATAAAAACAGATACCGTTAGAAATGCATTTATTCGATTTGAACCCAATTACAAAAATCAGAAATCATCTTTCAATCCTACAACATTCAAAAACTTCGTCATAGAAAACGTATCCTGTAATGTTTCAGAAGAAGTAGGCATCTACCTTGCTGGCATTAGAGAAGACTACCCTATTAAAAACATCAGCATCAAAAACGTAAAAATCAATAAAACGCCTGTGCCTTATGTCATGGAAAATGCTGAAAGCATAAAGTTTTTAAATGTTGAAGTCAATGGTGAAAAGTTAGACGAAAATCCAAAACCTAAAAAGCTAATACCTTTAAAGACCCTTTAAAGTTGAATGTTTTCAATATAAACCTATAATAAAGGATAAAATTTATGCCCACTACCAGATGCTACTTTTTAAAAATAACGCTGATTTTTCATCTGTTTTTTACAATGGCTTTTTATGCCCAATCTGATGTGGCCAGGAGTTCAAGAATTATTCAAAATATCGACGCCAGAGAAAAACAAACCTTAGATGGTTTATGGCAAATCATCATAGACCCCTTAGAAAACGGCTACTACAATCATCAATACGAATTGAGAGAGAAAAAAGGCTTTTTTAAAAACAAAAAACCTAAATCTCCTTCAGATTTAATTGAATACGACTTCGATAGTGATTACCAACTAACCGTCCCAGGCGATTGGAATACGCAAATGGAAAAATTGTATTACTATGAAGGTACCATTTGGTACAAAAGAACTTTTAACCATGAGAAAACAGATGCTGTAAAAGAATTGCTTTACTTTGAGGCGGTAAATTATCACGCCATTGTCTACCTTAACGGAAAAAAATTAGGAGAGCATAAAGGTGGGTTTACGCCTTTTCAATTTGATGTTACAGAAGACTTAATAGATGGTGAAAATGTCCTGATTGTCAAGGCAGATAATCAACGCACAAAAGAAGGCATCCCCACCCTGAATATGGACTGGTGGAATTATGGAGGCATCACCCGTTCGGTTCATTTAATAAAAGTTCCGGAAACCCATATTGCAGACTATAACCTGCAAGCCAGTAAAGATAATCCTAAGTTTATCGAAGGCTGGATAAAAGTTGAAAACGCCAAAGACGAGGAGCAAGTAACTCTAAGTCTCCCGGAGCTTAAAAAAGAGGTGAAATTAAACACGGAAAATGGAATAGCCAATTTCAAATTTAAAGCCTCTCCAAAACTCTGGACACCACAAAATCCTAAACTTTACAAGGTACAGATTTCAACTGAAAGTGATAAAGTAGAAGATGAAATAGGGTTTAGAACCATCGAAACCAAGGGTACCAAAATCCTTTTAAATGGTGAAGAAATTTTCTTAAAAGGCGTCTGCATTCACGAAGAAGCGCCCTATGGTTTAGGCCGAATAATCTCTAATGAACAAAACCTCATCCTGTTAAAGTGGGCAAAAGAATTAGGGAGCAATTTTGTGCGCTTAGCCCATTACACCCACAATGAAGCCATGGTAAAGGAAGCTGAAAAACTTGGACTTTTGGTTTGGGCAGAAGTACCCGTATACTGGTCAGTAGACTTTCAAAATCCCGAAACTTTAGCCAATGCTACCACGCAACTGCAGGATATGATTGCCAGAGATAAAAACCGAGCCGGTGTAATTTTATGGTCTGTCGCCAATGAAACCAAAGAAATTGAAGCCCGAAATATTTTTCTGAAAAACCTTATTGATAAAGCGCGCGAAGCCGACCCAACCCGGTTGATTACCGCTGCGCTGAATTCTCAAAAGAAAAAAGGAAAAGGCAAACCTATAGGCATTGAAGACCAATTAGGCGAGTACGTAGATGTAATAGGCATAAACAACTATTGCGGTTGGTACGGCAGTGACCCTAAAAGATGCAAAGATGTAAAATGGACCAGCAATTACAATAAACCCATGATTATGAGTGAATTTGGTGGCGGTGCCCTACAAGGCTTACACGGTGAACCCAACGAAGTCTGGACGGAAGAATACCAGCAAGCCATCTATGAAAACAATGTGCTGATGTTTGAAAATATAGATTTTTTAAGCGGTACTGCCGCCTGGCTCTTAAAAGATTTCCGTTCACCACGACGAACCTTGAGACGCATACAAAATGACCACAACAGAAAAGGACTCATTTCTGAACATGGCAACAAAAAACTGGCATTTTACACTTTACAGGAATATTATAATTCTAAAAAATAAGACAAAACAACATGAACAAAACAATAGTTCTTACAGGCGCAGGCGGTGTACTTTGCAGTACCATGGCAGTAGCTTTGGCTAAACAAGGGCATCATATTGCCGTACTCGATTTACGAAAAGAGGCTGCCGATGATGTCGCTCAAAATATAAATAATGACGGCGGAAAAGCCATTGGTATAGAAGCTAATGTGCTGGAAAAAGACAGTTTAGAAAAAGCCAAAAAAGAGGTAAATAAAGCTTTTGGCAAATGCAATATTTTAATCAACGGTGCCGGTGGCAACCATCCCTTAGGCACTACCAGCAATCCCTTTTTTCAGCTTGAAGATTTAAAGAACAATACAGAAGGCTTTAAAACTTTTTTCGATTTGGACCCAAAAGGTATAGAATTTACATTTAACCTGAATTTTTTAGGAACGCTTTTACCAACGCAAATTTTTGCACAGGATATGGTAGGCAGAGAGGGCTGTAGTATTTTAAACATTTCGTCTATGAATGCGTTTACACCTTTAACTAAAATACCGGCATATAGCGGTGCCAAAGCTGCGGTATCAAACTTTACACAATGGCTGGCTGTACATTTTTCAAAGGTAGGAATAAGGGTAAATGCATTGGCGCCGGGATTTTTCCTCACCGACCAAAACAGAGCATTACTTACCAACGAAGATGGCAGTTTAACAAAACGTGGCCAGCAAATCATAGACCAAACACCAATGGGCAGATACGGTGAACCCGATGATTTAGTCGGTACAACCCTTTGGTTATGTGGCGAAGGCTCTAAATTTGTGACAGGTGTCGTAATACCTATTGATGGTGGCTTTGCGGCTTATAGTGGCGTTTAAAGAAAAAAAAGATGGCAGAAATCGTAAAGTGGGGAATAATTGGTTGCGGCGATGTTGCTGAAATTAAAAGCGGTCCTGCTTTTCAAAAAGCAGATAACTCAAAGTTATTGGCCGTTATGCGTCGAAATAGTGATTTGGCTAAAGATTTTGCCAAAAGAAACAATGTGCCTTTATGGTATACAGATGCCCAAAATCTGCTCGACAACCCCGAAATCAATGCCGTTTACATTGCAACACCGCCATCTACTCATTTACAGTATGCCCTTCAAGCACTTGATGCAGGTAAAAATGTGTATATAGAAAAACCAATGGTGATGTCTTCGTTAGAGGCAAATCAATTGCAGAAATCCGCAACTCATTCAAATAGTAAATTGGTTGTGGCGCATTATAGAAGATTTCTACCTCTCTATATCAAAGTTAATGAGTTGCTGGAAAATTCTACTATTGGACAAGTGAGATATATAGATCTAAAGTTTTTACAAACACATGATTTTAATAACAATGCGGATTGGCGATTAGATAAGGAAATTTCCGGAGGAGGTTATTTTCACGATATTGCACCTCACCAATTAGATTTAATATATCACTTTTTTGGTGATTTTATTGAGGCTATCGGTTTTGGCATTAATCAATCAAAAATATACGAAGTAGATGATACGGTAACCGGGCTAATTAATTTTAAAAACAAAGTCCAATTTAGAGGCATTTGGTCTTTTACCATGCCGAAGGATTTAACTGAAGATAGCTGCACTATTTATGGAGAAGAAGGGACTATCTCTTTTTCGTTTTACAAAGACGAGCTAACAGTAAATAAAAATAACCATAGCCAAACAGAACAGTTCAAAAACCCTGAAAACATACAATTACCTTTAATAAATGAAACCGTAAAATATTTTCTTGGTCAGAGAAATAATCCCTGCTCTGTAGACGATGGGGTAAAAGTAATCTCAATCATGGAAAAATTTACAGATAACAAATATTTACAACATGGAGCAAACCTGGCGATGGTACGGGCCTAATGACCCCGTATCACTTTTAGACATTAAACAGGCAGGTGCAACAGGCATTGTGACTGCACTGCACCACATTCCAAATGGAGAAGTTTGGACGGTAGAGGAAATCAACAAACGCAAAGCAGAAATTGAAGCTGTTGGCTTATGGTGGTCGGTCGTAGAAAGTGTACCCGTTCACGAAAACATTAAAACCAGAACAGGTAATTTTGAAACATACATAGAAAATTACAAACAAACTTTGATTAATCTCGGTAAATGTGGTATAGACATCGTTTGTTATAATTTTATGCCCGTTTTAGACTGGACGCGTACCAATCTTGATTATGAAATCGATGACCAGTCTACAGCCCTAAGGTTTGAAGCCGATGCCTTCGCCGCTTTCGAGTTGTATTTACTTAAACGCCCCGGAGCTGAGAATACCTACACTGAAGAACAAAAAAAACGTGCCGAAGACTACCTGAAAAAAACGTCTAAAAAAGACCAGCAAAAACTCATTAACAACATCATAGCAGGCTTACCCGGAGCAGAAGAAGGCTATACCTTAGAGGAGTTTAATAACATCCTTTCCACTTACGATGCTATTGACGCCAAAAAACTCAAACAACACCTTATTTTATTTTTGGAAGCTATCATTCCCAGTGCTGAAAAAGCCGGCGTTTTAATGTGCATTCATCCGGACGACCCACCCTACCCTATTTTAGGTTTGCCAAGAGTGGTAAGCACCGAAAAAGATATCGAAGACTTATACGAGGCTGTCCCAAGCCAACACAACGGTCTGACCTTTTGTACCGGTTCTTTTGGCGTAAGAGCTGATAATGATTTGCCCGGAATGGTAGAACGACTTGGCCATAAAATTCATTTTATCCATTTGCGAAGCACAAAAAGAGATGAAAACGGTAATTTCCACGAAGCCAACCATTTAGAAGGCGATGTAGACATGTATGTGGTGATGAAAGCTTTAATTATAGAACAACAAAGAAGAAAAAAGGCCGGCAGAAAAGATATAAGAATGCCCTTTAGACCAGACCATGGTCACAAAATGCTGGATGATTTAAAGAAAAAAACTAACCCCGGTTATTCCGGTATTGGCCGTTTACGTGGCTTAGCCGAACTCCGCGGATTAGAATTAGGAATAAGAAAATCACTTAACTAAAATAGGATAAAATATTATGTCAACATCTTACGAAACACGTTACGCCTCAAGCCCTAAAGCCGTAAAGCAATACGATACACAAGAACTTAGAGATGAGTTTTTGGTTGAAGATTTGTTTCAAAACGAAAAAATAAAATGGGTTTACACCCACTACGACCGCTACATGGCTGGTGGTGCTTCGCCTTTGTCTAAACCACTTAAATTGGAGAACATAGACCCTTTAAAAGCCGATTATTTCCTGGAAAGACGAGAATTGGGTATCATAAATGTTGGTGGTCAGGGAAGCATAGAGGTTGATGGCACAGTATATCAACTGGCCCATAAAGATGCCTTATACATAGGCAAAGGAAGCAAATTGGTTGTGTTTAAAAGTGATGATGCCTCACAGCCGGCAAAATTTTATATGAATTCTGCACCGGCCCATAAAAGCTTTCCTACCAAAAAAACAAGTCTGGAAGAAGCCAATAAAATTGAATTAGGAAGTTTAGAAACAGCCAATCACAGAACGGTAAACCAAATGATTATTGGTGGCATTGTAGAAACCTGCCAACTGCAGATGGGCATGACTGAGCTAAAAACCGGCTCGGTCTGGAATACCATGCCTGCCCATGTACACGACAGACGTATGGAAATCTATTTTTACACAGATGTACCTCAAGACCAGGCGGTATGTCACTTTATGGGGCAACCGCAGGAAACCCGACATATCTGGATGCAAAACCATCAGGCGGTTATTTCTCCGCCATGGTCTATTCATTGTGGTTCGGGAACTTCAAACTATACTTTTATTTGGGGTATGGCCGGCGAAAATTTGGATTACAACGATATGGATGTGGCAAAAATCACAGAATTAAGATAAAATGAGTGTAGAATTATTCAATTTAGAAGGAAAAGTGGCTTTGGTCACCGGCAGTACACACGGTTTGGGCATGGCCATGGCCAAAGGTATTGGTAAAGCCGGCGCAACTATTGTGGTGAATGGAAATTCTTCACAGGAAAAAATAGATAAAGCCTTAGCTGAATATAAAAAAGAAGGCATCCACGCTGTAGGTTATAAATTTAATGTCGCCGATGAAGCCGAAGTACAAAAAAATATAGCCTTAATTGAAATCGAGGTCGGTCCTATTGATATTCTGGTCAACAACGCCGGTATCATCAAAAGAACGCCTTTAGCCGAAATGGAAGTGGCAGATTTTAAAGAGGTCCTGGATATCGATTTGGTGAGTCCGTTTATTGTGTCTAAACATGTGGTAAAAGGCATGATGAAACGCAAAGCCGGTAAAATAATCAACATTTGTTCTATGATGAGTGAGTTAGGCAGAAACACAGTTGGCGCTTATGCCTCGGCCAAAGGCGGATTGGTCATGCTTACTAAAAATATGGCCACCGAATGGGCAAAGCATAACATTCAGGTTAACGGCATTGGCCCGGGCTATTTTGCCACCTCACAAACGGCACCAATTCGTGTGGACGGGCATCCGTTTAACGATTTTATAGTAGGCAGAACACCCGCAGCCAAATGGGGAGACCCCAATGACCTGGCAGGCGCAGCAATTTTTTTAAGCGCTAAAGCCAGTGATTTTGTTAACGGCCACATTTTATATGTGGATGGTGGAATTTTAGCCACTATTGGTAAACCGTCGAATGAGGATTGAAAAGAAGCCCTCCCGAGACTTCGGGATAAATCTCCCTCTTCGACAGGCTCAGCGCAGCGCCAAAGGAGAGACTTTTTGCTTTGGTAAAAATGAAAATTTAGTAACGTGAAACAACAAATAGATTATGAGAAAAATAGCAGTTTTACTTTCAATTATAGCGTTTTGGTCTTGTCAAAATGAGGAACCTTCAATTTCAGTGCAGGTAAAAAATCCTTTGGACATAGATAGAAGTTTTGAAACTGTTGAAATTAATGCAGAAGATTTAGTCGGCCTGAATTCGAAGGCGTTTCATGTTATCGACAAAGCTTTGGGCGATACGCTTGTTTCACAAACCATAGACTATGATGCTGATGGTCAATTTGATGTGTTGCTCTTTCAGCCTGAAATCAAAGCCAACGACGAAAGAGACTATCAAATTTTTGCTTCAGAAGTAAAAAATCAGGAGGCTCTATGCTACGCCAGATTTGTCCCCGAACGCACCGATGATTATGCCTGGGAAAACAATCGGGTAGCTTTTAGAACCTATGGGCCAACCGCTCAAAAAATGGTGGAAGACAGCATCAAAGGCGGAACTTTATCCAGTGGAATTGATGCCTGGCTAAAACGTGTAGAGTATCCTGTCATTAACAAATGGTATAAAAAATATACCTCCGGAGAAGGCTCCTACCACGAAGATACCGGCGAAGGTTTAGACAATTTTCACGTAGGCTCAAGTCGCGGTGTTGGTGGCATTGCTTTCAAAACAGACAGCATTTATAAAGTATCAAAAAACTTTGTAAACCACAAAACCATTGCCACCGGTCCATTACGTACGGTGTTTCAATTGGATTATGGCACGTATGACATCAACGGTGAGGTCATTTCCGAAACTAAAACCATCAGTTTAGATTATGGTCAAAACCTATCAAAATTTTCAGTAAAAGTAAAAGGCACCGAAACGCTTTCAGCAGGTCTAACACTTCATGATAATTTAGGTGAAACCACGGTAAACAAAAATGAAGCCTGGATGAGTTACTGGGAACCGCATGATGGCTCAGAACTTGGGCAGGGCCTGGTGATTGCAAATCCAGAAAACCTGGTGGACTTTGATAAATACGTTTCCGAAGAAAAAGACCAAAGCAATCTTTTCGCCAGAGTAAAGGTTGAAAATTCTAAAGTGAATTATTATGCCGGTTTTGGATGGAAAAAAAGCGGACAATTTCAAACGAAAAAAGAATGGGAATTCTATTTATCAGAATTTTCAAAAAAAATACAAAACCCATTAACGTACAACATAACAAAATGACAAGCCGTAAAACTTACATAACATGTATTGGCATTTGGATGAGTCTTCTCGTTTTTGGATGCGGTCAGGCAGAAAAAACCAAAGTCTTAAGGCTGGGGCATAGTCTGGATACCAAGCACCCTGTACATTTGGCCATGGAAGTTTTGGGCGAAGAACTTGAAAAAAACTCCGGTGGCAAGCTAAAGCTAAACATCTATCCCAGCTCTCAGCTTGGAGGAGAACGGGAATGTTTAGAGCTTTTACAAATCGGTAGCCTGGACATCACCAAGGTCTCTGCAGCGGTTTTAGAAAATTTTATTCCTGAATACAAAGTGCTTAGTCTGCCTTACATCTTTAGAGACAAAACACACATGTACAATGTATTTGACAATGCTGTGGGCAAGGGTTTATTACTCAAGGGTGAAAAATTTAGATTAAGAGGCCTCACATTTTATGACGCCGGGAGCCGAAGTTTTTATATGAAAGACGGTCCTGTGAATACGCCATCAGATTTAAATAACAAAAAAATAAGAGTACAAAAAAGTAATATGGCAGTAACCATGATTAATGAACTTGGTGGCTCGCCGACACCCATATCCTGGGGAGAGCTTTACACCGCTTTACAACAAGGTGTAGTTGATGGCGCAGAAAACAATCCACCGAGTTTTTACACTTCAAAACACTACGAGGTCTGTAAACATTACACCATCAACGAACATACTTCGGTGCCTGATGTGTTGCTCATAGGCATAGATACCTGGGACAGATTAAATACCCAGGAGCGCCAGTGGCTGGAAGATGCGGTTGAAAAAAGCGCAGAGGCACAACGCCAACTTTGGGTAGCTTCAGAAAAAGAGTCTTTAGAAAAAGTGAAAGAAGCCGGCGTACAGGTCTATTATCCTGAAAAAAGCCTTTTTGAAGCTAAAACCAAAAGCATGGAAAAGATGTTTAATGATGATGAAGAGATGACCAGGTTGATAACTTCAATAAAAAATACACCATGAGAGGTTTTATAGACAAATTTTTAGAGCGAACTGTCCTTATCGTCTTAACGGTCATGCTTTTAAGTGTGATATGGCAGGTATTTTCGCGCTACATTTTACAGTCGCCCAGTACGGTTACAGATGAAGTATCAAGTTATTGTCTGGTTTGGTTTGGACTCTTGGGTGCGGCTTATGCTTCAGGCAAACATCTGCATCTGGCTATAGACTTGCTCCCTGAAAAAATGGTTGAAAAAAAGAGTAAACTATTTAATGGTATAGTTCATATATCTGTGGTGGTATTTGCATTTTTAGTCATGGTTGTTGGCGGGTCAAGATTGGTACAGTTAAGCTTTCAGTTTGAACAGACTTCGGCCACGCTGGAAATTCCCTTAGGCTATATTTATATGGTTGTACCGCTCTCAGGTATTATCATTTGTTATTATAATATCGATACGTTGCTATCAGTTTTTAAGCAAAAAAGACAATAGATTATGGAAGCTACAGAAGTATTAATTTTAGTATTGAGTTTTTTGGTCTTTTTGTCCTTAAGGGTACCTATTGCCTGGGCTATTGGTTTGGCGGGATTATTCACGCTGCTGGTTAGTATGCCGTTTTTGCCTACGGTTACCACAATGGCTCAACGTATGGCGACCTCTTTAGATAGTTTTACTTTACTGGCTATACCCTTCTTTATACTGGCAGGGCAAATCATGAATCGGGGTGGCATAGCCGTTAGGTTAATTAATTTCGCTAAAGCTATTGTAGGGCCGCTTCCCGGAGGTTTGGCTTTTGTAAATATCATTTCCTGTATGCTTTTTGGGGCTATTTCAGGTTCTGCTGTGGCAGCCGCTTCGGCCATCGGCGGGTTTATGAATCCTATGATGGAAAAAGACGGGTACTCTAAACCTTTTAGTGCAGCAGTAAACATTACAAGTGCCACCACCGGACTAATTATTCCACCGAGTAATGTATTGATTGTATATTCACTTGCCAGTGGCGGCGTTTCTATTGCTGCTTTATTTATTGCCGGTTATGTACCGGGCTTACTTTTGGGCTTGGCCTTAATGGTTGTCGCTGCCGTTTATTCCATCATAAAAAAATACCCTACAGATAAACTGGTAAGTATTGGTGAGTTTTTTAAACGCTTTATTTCTGCATTCCCAAGCCTCATGCTTTTGGTTGTGGTCATTGGTGGTATTGTCGCCGGGATTTTTACCGCTACCGAGGCTTCTGCTATTGCCGTAATCTATGCACTTGCGCTGGGTTTTGTATACAAGGAAATTCGCTTTAAAGACATCGTACCTATTCTGCTCGAGACCACTAAAACTTCGGCCATAGTTTTATTGTTGGTGGCCACTTCAATCGCGATGTCCTGGGTGATGAGCTATGAAAACATTCCACAGGAAATCAGTAGTGCTTTACTGGGTATAAGCGATAATCCTATCGTAATTTTAATTTTGATAAATCTAATTTTACTCTTTGTAGGTGTGTTTATGGACATGACGCCGGCTGTACTTATTTTTACACCCATATTTTTACCAATAGTCACCAGTCTGGGAATGGACCCTATTCATTTTGGAATCATCATGATTTTAAACTTGTGTATTGGCCTATGCACACCGCCGGTAGGTTCCGTCTTGTTTGTAGGCTGTAGTGTGGCATCGCTGAAAATTCAACAGGTCATCAAACCGCTTGTCCCCTTATTTATAGCCATGATTGTTATCCTTTTGGTAATAACCTACTTCCCGGAGTTGACCTTATGGCTACCACGATTGTTTGATTTGGTATAAGTAGTAATGGTCTAAAATGAGTTTGCAATACATTTAATTGATAAAAAACAAGATGAAAGAGCCTTTTATTAAAATTCATCCAAAAGATAATGTTCTCGTCGCTTTGAAAGATTTGTCTAAAGGCGAAAATATTTCTATTGATAAACATGACATTGAACTTCAGGAAACTGTAAAGGCGAAGCATAAATTTTTGATTACTTCATTAAAAAAAGGTGACGATGTATTGATGTATGGTGTAACTATCGGGATAGTCAATAGAGATTTGCCTTCGGGGGCTTTACTTACCACCGAAAACATTCTGCATAAAACTGACAACATACAGGAAAGACAAGCAAATTTAGACTGGCAAAAACCTGATATTTCCAAATATGAAGGCAAAACCTTTAAAGGTTTTCATCGCTCCTGCGGACAGGTAGGCACCGCCAATTATTGGGTGGTGATGCCTCTGGTATTTTGTGAAAACGCCAATGTTGAAAAACTGAAAGATGCCTTTCTTGAAGAATTGGGTTTTGAACAAAAAAACAAATACAAAAAAGTGGTCAGACAATTGGTGGCCGAACATTTCTCAACTGCAAATGGTCTGAATTTGTCTGAAGAAGAAGGCAAAGCTTCGCCTTACTTTAAAAATTTAGATGGCATAAAGTTCTTAACCCATCAGGGAGGTTGTGGTGGTACAAGAGAGGATTCTGAAATGCTTTGCGGACTGATTGCCGGATACCTCAACAATCCTAACGTTGCCGGTGGTACCATTTTAAGCCTGGGTTGCCAAAACGCCCAAATTGATATTTTAAAGCGAAAGCTAAAAGCACTAAACCCCAATTTTGACAAGCCTCTGCACATATTGGAGCAACAACAGGAAGGTACCGAAGAAGCTCTGCTCAACAAAGCCATTAGTAAAACCTTTGAAGGTTTGCTGCAAGCAGATAAACAAACGCGACAACCCGCGCCTTTATCCAAGCTAAATTTAGGTTTGGAGTGTGGTGGCTCCGATGGCTTTTCAGGCATATCAGCAAATCCTGCTTTGGGTTATGCATCAGATATTTTGGTAGCCCTGGGCGGAAAAAGTATGCTATCAGAATTTCCGGAGTTGTGTGGTGTAGAGCAGGAACTCATCAACCGTTGCACTACCGATGAGCATGCCGAAAAATTTAAAAGCATCATCAGCGAATACGCTAAGGCCGCTGTAAAATCAGGCTCTGGATTTGATATGAACCCCAGTCCAGGCAATATTAAAGACGGTTTGATAACTGATGCCATGAAAAGTGCGGGCGCTGCCAAAAAAGGCGGTACTTCACCAATTACAGATGTTTTAGATTATACTGAATACGCTAATAAACCAGGTTTAAACCTTTTATGTACACCAGGGAATGATGTAGAAAGCACAACAGGCCTTGCAGGCTCCGGAGCAAATATAATAGTATTTACCACCGGTTTGGGTACACCTACCGGTAATCCTATAGTGCCTGTGGTAAAAATGTCCTCCAACAGTGACCTGGCTAAACGCATGCCAGATATAATAGATATAGATGCCGGTGAAATTATAGAGGGCACAAAAACCATTGAAGAGATGGGTGAAGATTTGCTGGATTTCATTATTGAAGTGGCCAGCGGAAACCAAAAAACCAAATCCCAACTGCTTCATCAAAATGATTTTATTCCCTGGAAACGTGGGATTTCGTTGTAAGTTTTTCATAAATGTACCCTATCGCTCATACTTGCAGTCCTTGCCCCGATCGCTCGGACTTGTAGTCCGAGATTATAAAGTGATGCGCCACCTTTATTGAGTTGGTTTTTCTGGCATAATTAAATAATGAAATTTATAATTTTAGAATTTTACATGGCATAGAAAAGAAGAGTAAAGGTAGATGAACGGACTGCAAGTCAGCGCTAACTGGGAAGAATGAATGTAGCTGCACGGACTGCAAGTCCGAACTAACTAACTGCAAGTCCGCACTATTATTAAAATAGACCATTTATCCTACTGGTTTTATAAAAAAAGTAGTTTGGTTTCACGCGTTAGATTTTTAATTTTAAGCTTAGTAATGACTTAAAAAATAATTCTACACTATTATATTCTTTGCTATATCTTCTAAAATAGATTTTGAGACTTTTTTAATTGACTCTACAGGTTGGGACATGGCTTTTTCCTTGCCAACACACTCCGACATACTATAAAAATGAGTAGTTTCAAGATTAGTAAGTTCTTCTTCTGTTAGTTTTATTTCGCCTCCCAAAAGGTAACATGGAATACTGTTCTTAAAAGCAGATTTGCAAACACCATAAGGTACTTTTCCATATAATGTACTTGTATCTATCTGTCCTTCAGCGGTAATAATACAGTTTTGATTTCTGATTTTTTCACTAAACTTTGTTAATCTCATGATTTCTTTAGTTCCAGAACTTAATTTTGCTCCAAGAAAAGCGTAGCTTCCTAAACCCATGCCTCCGGCAGCACCACCACCGATAAGAGTTCCTAAATTCTTATAAGGATTTTCAACAGCTTGAGTAAAAACAAAATTTTTTCTATTGGTTTCTATTAGGTTTACGATATTTTTTAAACCTACTTCCAATACCTTTACATCCTTTAAACTTGCGCTCTTTTGCGGTGCAAATACTGGTGCAGCGCCGTTTGGACCGAGAATAGGATTTTTGACATCACATAAGGTGATAAATTCTGTTTGATTTATTTTATCTAAGTGCTGCGGCGTTTGAATGCTATGAACATATTGCATTTGTCCGCCAAAAGGTTGTAAAATCTTACCTTTTATATCAAGAAATTTGTAGCCAAGTGCTGTTGCCATACCTATACCTGCATCACAGGTAGCACTACCGCCAAGAAAAAGATAGACTCTTTTTACCCCATTGGATATAGCATGTTTAATAAGTTGGCCAAAGCCGTAGCTTGTTGTATGCATGCAATTTTGTTCTTCTTTTGAAAGTAAAACCAAACCTGCTGCAGCCGCTATTTCTATAAAAGCATTATTTTGCTCGTCAACAGCGTAAGAACTTTTTATTGGACGCATTAAAGGGTCATTTACTGTGAGTTCTACTGTCTTTAAGTTTAAAATATCCCGCAAAACTTCTAAAGAGCCATCACCGCCATCAGCAAGTGGAATACTGGTGATATTAAATTTTAGCTTCTCTCTTTTAGAATTATAGAAATCATTATTTCCGGCAACATCTTCAAAAGTCTTACAAATTTGTTTTGCTGTGAGAGTACCTTTCATCTTATCAGGTGCCACTAATATGTTGATGAATTTGTTCATAATAAAAAGAAACTAAGAATTAAAACAAAAACCAAAACCGTTAATCCCTGAACACCAGTGATTACAGTATAACTTCTTATGGCATCTTTTGTTTTGATTCCTGAAAACTGACTCACTACCCAAAAATAACTGTCATTAAGATGACTTACGGTCATAGAGCCACCTCCAATAGCAAGGACAGCCAATGCCAGCTCCATTGAAGATTCCCAACCAATGACTGGAAGAAGTGGTGCTAAAATACTGGAAGTGATAATCATTGCACTAGTACTGCTCCCTTGTGCACTTTTAAGAACTGCAGCCAAAAAAAAGGTTATGAGCAATAGTACCATACTACTGGAAGTTCCTATTTCTAACCGGGATGTAACTTCAGTCGACAATGTCGTTGCTTTTAAAACACCACCAAAAGCTCCTCCTGCACCCGTAATTATCAATATTGGCCCAGCGACTTTTAGAGCATGAGAAAACCATTCTTGTTTTAAAAGTGCAATAGACGATTTATCTTGTTTGTCATAAGACTCTAAATTATTATTTGCAACTGTTGGATTTAGTAAAAACATCGCAAGCAGTGCCCCGAACAGAAGTGCAATAGTTGGACTGCAAATGAAGACTACCCATTTTGGAAGTTCATTGCCAAAATTAAGAATGCTTCCTAAGGCTATTAATATTATTGGTACAACCAATGGCAATAAGGCTTTGTAAAGCTTTGGTAACTTAATTGAAGGCATACTTGGTGGATTTGTAATAGTCTTAGTCTCTAAGTTTTTACCAAGACGATTAGACAAAATAATAGATATCAGCAGCACGGGAATAGACACCAAAATACCTAGTATAATTATTATCCCTAAAGAATCCATAGCGTTAAGATTACCTGCGGCTGCAACCGGTCCAGGGGTTGGTGGAATTAAGGTGTGCGTGGTATATAATCCACTGGCAAGCCCTAAACTTAAAACGGATTTTTTGTTTTTCGTAGCCTCTGCCAAATCTTTAGTAATTCCATTAAGCAGAATAAATCCACTATCGCAAAAGACAGGAATACTAATAGTTGCCCCTAATAAAGTCACAGCAGTCAAGGTCTTTTTCCGGCTTACTAAATTAGCTATTTTATGTGCAATAGCATTAGCTCCTCCTGATTTCTCCAAAAAGGCTCCAATAATGCATCCAAATACCACAATTAATCCTATTGATGCCAATAAATCTCCAAAACCTGAAGTTATACTACCTAATAATGTTTCTAAAGGCATTCCTGTAAAAACACCTAAAACCAGGCAACCAAAAATTAATGAAAGAAAAGGGTTAGGCTTAAAGCGAGAACTAGCCACAACTACTACAACAATAGAAAGTAATATGGATATTATTAGTCCTACCCCAGTATTCATTTAGTCCTTGATTTTTATAGAGTATTGTTTTTCCATTTCATCATAATACGATTTAAGCACCCAAAAGGCTTCTTTTTTAAATCCGCCATCGCTAATTAAACCCTTTCTATTCCAACCGTCCTGAATTTGAGGTAGATTACGCCGTGGTGACCTGAAATCAATTAAAATCCAAGGTGTACTTCCTCTTAAAGTTGGTATGCGTTTCAGCATGGCGATTTGCTTTTCGTAGAGGTATTTTTGGTAGTCTTCTGTCCAGCGTTCAAGCTTATCACCTCGGTGATTGTACAATGCACCACCACCAAACTCACTTATAAAAAAGGGTTTATTTTTTGGCAATTCCCAAGCTACTTCATCACAACGTTCAGGAAGGCCTGAATACCAACCAATGTATTCGTTACAAGCAATGATATCTACATCTTCTGCAAATGGGTCTGGAATGGTGACCACATCTTCTTTGCTTTTTTCATCGCGTTCTAATGCTGCGCTTATAAACCGAGTATCATCAATTTCTAAAGCAATGGACTTTAATTTTCTAAGAAAATCCAGACGAGAAGGTACTTCTGGCGTTTCATTAGCAAGCGACCAGATAATAACACTTGCCCGATTTTTGTCCCGCTGTATTAAGGTCTCTAACTGTGTTTTTGCCTGGTTGAACACTACTGGATTTTCATAATCGATTCCCCAATACACAGGAATTTCTTCCCATAGCAAAATACCCAACTCATCAGCTAACCTTGGCATGTACTCGTTATGTGGATAATGCGCTAATCGTACAAAATTACAATTGAGCTCTTGTGCCCAGCCAAAAAGCGTTTTAGCATCTTCTTTGCTGTAAGCTCTTCCGCCGCGAATCGGATTTTCCTCGTGCAGTGAAATTCCTCTGAGGAAAATAGACTGCCCATTGAGAAGGATATCTGCTCCTTTGGTTTCAATAGTTCTGAAACCAATTCTATCTGAAATTTCATCGGTTGAAGTCGTGATTTTTACGTCATATAATTTTGGTCGTTTTGGATACCATTTTTTAATCTTTTTTACAGCGATATTGAACTCGGCCTTGCCTTCGACATTGGTAACAATTTGAGTTTCGAACTTTAACTCAGGAATTGAAAGTTTTATGTTTTGATTAGCATCGCCTGAATTTAAACTCACAAAACCTTTGATATTTTTTGGATTTTTTGGGTCGAGCTGAATCATGTAATCCTGAATATAGGTTTCAGGTAATTCTATAAGCTTTACTTCGCGGGTTAAACCGCCGTAGTTCCACCAGTCGCTTGTAAGGCCTGGGGCACGATCGTTTTCCCGGCGATTATCGACCCTAACCACCAAAGAATTATTTTCAGCTTTAACCCATTTTGTAATATCAAAATTAAAAGGGTCGTAACCACCGAGATGCATGCCAACTTTTTGGCCGTTGAGATAGACATCCGTTTGGTAATTGGCGCCGCCAAAATAAAGTATAAGTTTTTTGTTGTCCGGCAAATCATAATCGAAAGTTGTTCGATACCAAATGCTGCCTTCGTAGTAAAACAATTTGGCTTTTTGAGTATTCCAGTCACCTGGTACTAAAATTTCGTCACTGGTGTTAAAATTGTATTCTACTCTATCAGAAGGCGTCTCTGCTACACGGTCTGTCCAATAGGGTTTTGCACTGGCTTTTGTACTTTCAACTTTATCAAAAGGCTGCCAGTTCCTATGGTTTCTATAGCCAGTTTCATAAGGGTCTACCACATATTTCCAATGGCCGTTAAGTGAAGTAGCTTCGCGGTTATAGGCGTTTTGAAGTAATGGCGTGCCAGCCTTTTCGGCAGGTAAACTTTGAGCGTAAGCGTTGATATTACAAATAGCCACAAGAGAAACTATGATGATCAAAAACATCTCTCTTGTGCCACTCTCTATGTTGGATTCAATACTTTTTTTCATTTTAACTATTCTTTGAAGTCCAGTAAATTTTTTCTTTTTTCCAAATGTCATTGTCGTAGTCTATGCCTAAGCCAGGTTTATCAAAAACACTCAGTTTTCCATCCTTTGGTAATATAGGCGTATGCCAATCTTTTTGTTTTCTCTCACCACCTACGCGGTATTCCTGATGATGAGTCAACACAGGGCAAACAGCAAAAATTTGGTTAGGTGCAGCGGCCATGGGACCGGCTTTTGGCGAGTGGGGTGTAAAACCAAGGCCATAATAGTCTGCTAAATGTGAAATCTTTAAAGTTCTAACTATACCGCCGTAATAGTAAACATCGGGTTGCAATGAATCCATAGCTCCAATTTCAGCCATGAGTTTAAACTGATCAAAACTAAAGTCTTGTTCGCCACCAGCTATTTTGCATGTTGTTGCTGCTTCCTTAACCAACTTATGCGACCAAAGGTCTTGCCAATAGCAGGGTTCTTCAAAAAACTCTATACCATAAGATTCAAACATTTTTAAAACTTCAATAGCCTCATTAGCAGTATAAGAACTGTTTCCATCGACATAGAGTGTGACATCATTTCCCACTTTTTGGCGTAAATATGGTACCCAATCATTGGTACGCTTTATATAAGGTTCCGTATTTTTCATCCGACCGCCGACCTTAAATTTAACTGCTTTTACACCAGTTACTTCCATGGTTTTTAAAATTCGTTCTGTTTCATCTTCATAAGGTCTTTCACGTTCCAAACTGGAAATATAAACCGGATATTCGCTTCGTATCTTCTCTCCTAAAAAGCTGTGCACTGGTCTATTAGCCAGTTTACCCAGTAAATCCCAAATCGCAATTTCTATGGTGCCTATGGCATTCCAATAAGGAAGACTTGCAAACTTATAATTACGATCCATTTTTAAAATTTCTGCCGGTAAATGCGCAATTTTTCTTGCATCCTTTCCAACAAAATTCATCGCCCCTAATTTTGTGAAAATAGTTTCTGAATTCTGAAAACGACCCTTGTTCATAGCGGCTAGACCATTATGTCCATCAGTATCTGTGATGCGGCAGAAAAAGCGTTTTTTACCTATGTCCACTATTTCTATTTTGTCAATAATAACAGGACTGGGAAAAGCCTCCATTAAACGTTTTTGAATGCTATCCTCAAGTGCATTTCCGCCAAAGGGTGTTTTCTTGGCTTCCGGGCTTGCCGTTTTATTGGCTTTAGGCTCATCTGTACAAGCCATGAGCGGTAATGCTGCAATTCCTGCACCTGCCGCTGTTGTAGTCTTTAGAAATTTTCGTCTGTCAAACATGATAATTATTCTTTTTCGTTAATGATGGTTGGGAAACCTCAACTTTGGTAATTTGCTTTCTGTCAATGGAAACAATACCTAGAATCAAGTCCTGGGTAAAATTGGCAATGAATGGTACAGATGATTTGGAAATGCTTAGATTTTCCATAAAAATTCTTTTGATGGGTTTTTCTTCTTTTCCGGTGATGGTAATACTTAATTTTTCAGCAGAGTCAATATCTATATTATGAAAATAAAAACCTCTATCCCCCACAAAATATTCGTTTCCGGGACAGCCTTTATAGTTAGTTGTAAATTTCAGGCCATATTTTACAGTATCTAAAACCTTGGGGGTTTTGATGCAAATTTCTTTTATAATACCGCCTCTATCCAAATTGCTTTTAAACTGAAATGCATGTTTTTTGCCTCTTATAAGCGTGTTATGATGAACAAACAAATTTTGACTTCCACCACTCATTTCAATACCAATACAAAAACCACTTCTAACTTCTCTGTAAAAAGTATTGTTGCGGACAATGATGTTTTCTAATGGGCCATAATTCCAGTCATCCTGGTCTCGAGCAGCCTTAATCCTTATGCAGTCGTCATTTGTGTTCATGGTATGGCTTGTAGCATGTTTAAGAGATTCTCTAATTTTTTGATCGTATGATGCCTCTAAATTCAAGTTGCATCGCTGCGCACATAAAGAAAACGGAAGACATAAAAAAACAGATAAAAGAAAAAAGACTTTTCTATTTTGACTTACTATGTTTTTAGATATGTACATTCTCAACACTTTTTTCAGGTCTTTTACTCGAGGCTTTGGTTTATTATTTTAATCTGGGTCGTATCTACAATGGCATCAATGACCTCAAAATTTCTTCTTGCATGAGTATCTTGTTTTAGCACCACATTTTCAAAAGAAACGTCCTTAACATGAGCAAAAAGCATATCAGCTTCGGTCTGAACGTAATCTCCGGCAGTTAGCCAGCGTTGAATTTTTTTATTGCCTTTAGGTTTTACCCAATTTTTATTATCCAGACGTTTATTATAATGAAATCTAACATTTTTAAAACCAATGGAGTCAATTTGTTTTGATGGGTGTCCACTGATGTAGGTAATACCATTGGTATTAAATTCACTATCTCTAAAACGTATGTTTGATATTTCGCCGATTTTACCGTTTTCAGTTCTTGTATGTACATCTATAAAAATAGGATACTGTTGCTTGTGCCTGCTCCCCGTGGTGGCGTTTATGTTAGAAAAGGCAATGTTTTCATACCTGCCACCATCCATCATAAATAAGGCGATCGCATATCTGGTATTTTTAATTCGGATGTCTTCAAAACTTATATTCCGAGTAAGCACACCACTGCTTGTACCAAGTTTTAAGGCTGCATCATCGCTTTCTATGTAGCAGTTAGTTACATTTACATTTTCAGTGATTTTGGAACGTGATTCTCCTTTGCTGTTTATCCTTTTCTCTGGTTTTCTGTAATTTTTTATACAGATGGCGTCGTCTCCGGTTTGGATATCACAATTAGTAATCCTGACATTTGAAGAATTTCGAATATCAATACCGTCCGTGTTTGGTGATTTTGGGTCGTTTTTAATGGTAATGCCTTTTATGTCTGCACCATCGCAATAGGTAAAATTTAAAGTATGCGATGGACTGTTGATTAAAGTTAAACCTTCAACTCGTACATTCTTGGCGTCTTGTATGTCAATCCATGGCTCGGGGCGCTTTGTAAAATTCCAGTTAGCATCAAAAAAGGAACGCCCATTACCATCAATGATGCCTTTTCCCTTTATGACGAGGTTGTCTGCATAAGGTGCAAAAATGAATTCGTTATGCTTGTAATCTGCCATGTTGCTACTTGCAAGTAAAATACTGTCTTCTTCAAATATAACTGTGATATCCGGTCCAAGAGTTAGTGCTCCAGAATAAAAAATACCCTTTGGAAAAACAAGTGTTCCTTTATTAGAAATTGTTTGGTCAATGGCCTTTTGAATAGCATCTGTTGATAGTGTTTTACCATCCGGTACAGCCCCAAAATCTAAGATGTTGTATATTTTATTTTCTTCCTGGCAACTTAGTAGCCCTTTGCTAAGAAAAAGAATAAATAAGAGTATGATATGTGGTTTAATATTTTTCAAGTCTAAGTTTTGAAAACATTTAAATGTGTATATTTTGGAAACTATATTTTTATAATTACCATTCAACAATTAAAACACTAAAAAGCATTATCGGGTTTAGTGTGATTAATTTCTAATTGAACCATCAAGATTTACACACCAACCAAGAGTCCAGTCATTATCTGCTGGTATTGCACCGACAAAATTTACATCCTCGAAAAAAGGATTCAATGCGCCTGCTGCTGTAGAATTAGAGGTGTCTGTACCTACGATAGACTCTACAATGGCAAAAGGGGTAACAGAATTATTAAACGACGGTATATAGTCATTGTCTGTCGGATTAAAGAAATCTGTGGTACTATGAAAACCTGTACCGTCATCTTCAAGGTTATTAAATGATGCTGAGTTTGAAATAAAACTTTGTCCATTCGACACACTTTGTATGCTCTCGCCACGAAATCTTATGCTTACATCCAGCCCGGTAATTACGGAATTGTAAATTTTTGCAGTACCGCCGTCTCTAATAAAAAATCCTCGTCCAACAGGATTTAATGATGAGTCATTCAGGGCAGAGCCTGTTATGGTTACATTAGATAGAAAACCACTGCCTGATCTGCCTTGTATGGCATCAGAGCCATTCAACATAGTCACTACCCAAAATTGTCCGTTTCCAATCCAGCCATCGTCCCATCGTATGCCGGCTCTGGTTTCAGTGGGGTCGGTAGAAACAAGATATTTTAAATTTATAGTGCCTTCGTTTACCCTTATACTATTGTCACCCGATCTATACACCTGAATATATTCTGCGGTAGTTCCAGATCCGGCATTTGTAAACTGTATGGCATCATTGTCACTTCCCGGATACATTAACCTAACATACCTTACGATACCAGAATTATCTTCACCTCCAACTCCATTTATATCTATACCACTCCATTGTCCTCTGGATGTATCTCCTGCCCCTTGTCCGGGAGCATTGGCTAAGGAATTAAATACAATAGGATTTGTAGCTGTACCCTGCCAATCTACTATGCCTAATGGATCAACGTCAATTCTTGTATCTATAGTTTCAGCAAAAATCTGAGTACCTTCTTCAATAGTTAAAGTTGTTTGTTGAAATACCCGAATTGCACCGGAAATTAGCCATAATGAATTATTATCAAGTGTTTCATCAAAATTAATGGTTCCTGTAATACGTCTGAAATCCTGTCCGTTGATTGTTACATCCTCAATTTCATATTGTGGTAAAATTTCACTCACAATAAGGGAGACGGTTACAGTATTTGAGTTTCCTCTGGTATCGGTAGCCGTAAAGATGATATCTCTGGTTGTATCAAACCAAGCCTCAGGGATTTCAAATTGAAAAGAGGCAGTTACATTTCCGGAAGTACCATCATAGGTTTGTCCAAAAAGTTGATTACCGTTTTCTGAGATCGTCAGTTCTGTTATTCCAACTGATCCAAGTATTTCAATCCCAGGATAATTTAAAAGCTGACCCACGCCAAGTTCCAAGGTAGTGCCATCTACAATGTTAAGCGTTGGTGGGATATAATCTGGATCTGGAAAATCATCATCATCATTCAATTCACATGAAAAAAATGTAAATAAAACAAAAGTGATACTGAATATTTTTAAAAGTTTTGTCGTATTCATGATTTAAAAATTAAAGTTTATACCCATTCGGGCTGAAATTCCATAAATTTCGTAGTTTGATATTCTTCTTCGTTCCTGGTTAAATTCAATAACTGGCGCATCTGTTAAATTTTGGGCCTCTAAAAAGACAGTAAAGTTATCCGTTATTTTATAAGATGCATTTGCGTCTAGTTGATAACGTTCTTCAAGAATAAAATCATTAAAAGGATCTATGTCAAAGCTTAAAAAAGACCTTGAGTTATAGTTTAATGATGCACGTGCACTAAATTTACCTTTATCGTAATAAAGTGCTGCATTCCATGTGTGGTCTGCCTGACCTATTAAAGGAACATCTTCTCGAAGTTCTGTTACGGGCTCTCCATCTTCCTCACCTGTAAACTGAAACGAACTGCTGCTATCTACATAAGTGTAGTTAGCATAAACACCAAATCCATTTAAAAACCCTGGAAGGAAAGTGAATTTTTTAGAGAACGCAACCTCAACACCATAGACATCTGCTGTATCTCCATTTACCGATTGGATAAGTTGAAACCCTTCTACAATTGGGTCGTCTGCTATAATAGATCTCTGCTGAAATATAAAATTATCAATGTTTTTGTAGAATAAGCCTACACTAAATGTCCCATCTCTTTTAAAATAGTGTTCAAACAATAAATCAAAATTTCTGGCAAAAGCAGGAATCAAATCAGGATTACCTCGCCGCACTTCACCGTTTGCAAAATTTCGAATTTCCGAGGGAACTAAATCAACGAAATTTGGTCTCGCAAAAGATTCAAAATAAGAAGCTCTTAAATTTGTTCTGTTTGTAAGCTTATATCTAAAACTAGCACTTGGTAACCAAAAATCATAATCCAATCCACCTTCTACACTGTTGGATACAATTTCGCCAGTTATTAATTGATCAATTACGTTTCCGACGTATGATGTCTCAGTACTTTCAAGACGTACACCAAATACACCACTTAGTTTACCAAAATCTATTTTACCTTGTAAATATCCTGCAATGATATCTTCCTGGGTGTCGTATGTTTCTGATTCTGTATTAAAAAAGGTAGCTAATGGATCTATTTGGTACAAATTAAAGTTTTCTCTAAAATGTCTTGCTGCTCTGCTGGGTGATGGAAAACGTCCCATGTCATATCTGCCACCAAAAATACTTCCCTGTTCGCCGCCTACGACTTGATCCATGGTATAAATCCCATCAAATTCACCATATTCGGTATTATTTAATCTTCTGGAATTGTCCTGAAAACGAAGCTTAGCACCACCTTTTATACTTGAGGTTATCTTTTCCCCAAGATTGATAGGCTGTTCGTAGTTAACAAAAAGTGATTGATTAATCCCTGTAATACGTCTGGGATCGTCTGATTGATAACCTCCGAATTCATATTGAGAATAGTCATTTACATCTAGATTTCTGGGTGTAAAACGCGGAAAATCTCTTTCTGACAAGTCTATGTCATAAACTATATTACTAGCTCTAAATACACTTCTAATGCTTCTTTGTTCACGTTCTGATTGTGAAACACTAAGACCGTAATCTAGTTTTCCCGAATTGTTAATAACATGATTTCCACCTAAGGTGAATGTAATATTCTCTCGCTGTTCTTGAACATCAGCCATATCTCTTCTAAAACGCGCTGAACTGCTTTCTGCTGATCCTGCAACCAAAGGATTACCGGCTTCCTGAAAATCTTCTCTTGCACGAAATCTAATTCTATAGCGTTCACTTTCATCTCTCAATGTATTGTAAGAACTTGTGACAAATATTTTAGAGTTATCAGTAAATTTATAATCTAAAGTTACATTCGCCCCAATACGCGTTCTTAAATTAAGAAGAGGTCTTAATTCAAGCTCATTCAATACAATTATTTCCTCAGGGCTGCTGGCTGGACCAGATTCGACCCTTCTCCAGTTACCTTCAAATCGTTCTTCTCCATTAATAGTATTGTAGAAGCTACCACCAACAATAATTCCGAATTTATCATTTTTAGAACGCTTGTCATATTGAAGTTTTGATCTAAAACTACCTCGATCGAAAATAGTGGCATATCCACCAGCTAAGGTCCCTTTAAATTTGCCATCTTTACTTCTTGCAGTTGGTGTCCTAAGGTTTACAGCACCACCAATAGCATCACCATCATTCTCGGGCAAAAGGGATTTTGAAATTTCTAAAGAGGATAATAATTCTGCGGGAATTAAGTCTAAAGCCTCTGTTCTGTCATCTCCGTCTGTAGTTGGCAATTGCGCTCCATCTATACTAACCGTAGTGTAGTTTCTTGGTGTACCTCTAACCCTGATGTTAGCTCCTTCACCATTGTTACGTTCTATATTTACACCTGCCACCCTTTGCAGAGCCTCAGACACATTTATATCTGGAAACTGATTAACAAGGTCGGCAGAAACAATAGTTTTAATTTGATCTGAATTTCTTTGTTGATTATACGCTTTTTGCTGTCCCTCTATAGAAGCGGTTACTATTACCTCTCCTAATGCATTAACCGACGGTGCTAACATAATTCTACCGAGATCTAAGTTTTCATCAGGTTTTACGACAGCCTCAATCGTTTTCGTAATAAAACCTAAATAATAAATCTCCAGAATATAATCTCCCGGAGGTACAGCCGTAAGTAAAAAATTTCCATCATAATTTGATGTAGTACCAATATTAAGAGATTTAATAATGATATTTGTTCCTGGTAAGGGATCTTTCTGGTCCTGCCCAAGAACTACACCGGAAATTGAGCCATCACCTTGATCTGTCTGAGCAAAAACAGATGGTAAATTGAGAAAGATAAAAATAAAAAGTAGTCTTAAATGTCTAATCATGTTCATTACTAAATTGTTTTATAGATTAAGCGCAAACGATTGCATAATTACGAACAATTTATTTTGCTTTAGCGTATTTTAAGATTTTTTTAAGAGTTTTGAATTTATAAAAATAACCTTAGTACTAAAGCATGTTACCGTAAACAATTTAAAACCGCATTTTACATTAGAAACTACTCTAATGCAAATATGAAATGAAAACTCTACTATTGAGTTGTTTTAAAAACAGAGTTTACTGACTAGTAAAAGAGGCTAACTGAAACATTCGTCGAAGTAGTAAAATATCAATATTTTATTGAGACGACTCTCTTACCAATAATTGCGCCTCCAGGATATGCTTGGTGAGCGTTTGTTTTAAATCTTCTTCGGTGATACGCTCTAAAAACACTTCTGCAGAAATACGTCCTATATCATGACTTTGTTGTTCTATACTGGAAATGGATGGCGATACTAATTCAGTAAAAGGTTCGTTGCCAAACCCTACCAGTTTGATGTTTTCAGGGATTTTTATTTGTCGTTCTTTCAAAACCTGTAGGGCTCCTAAAGCCGCTGCATCACCGGCAGCATAAATAGCATCAGGAGGTTGCCGTAGATCTAATAAGTCTTCCATATGTTTCCTGCCATCTTTCAGAGTTAAGCTACATTCAATAAGTAACTCGTTTTCCACAGGCAGGTTGTGCTTTTTTAAAGCATCTAAGTAACCCCTTATCCTGTTATTAAAAATTCGTGTTCGCCTGTAGCCGCCAATATGGGCGATGCGTTTACAGCCCTTTTGCACCAAATGTTCAACGATAACATGACTGCTTTGGTAATCGTTTATTCCTACGTAATCAACATTGAGATCATTTTCACCACGATCAAATAATATCAATGGTATACCTTTATCTTTAATTTTTTCAAAATAGGATAAATCAACCGTTTCGTTAGCCATAGAAGCAATAATGCCATCTACTTGTGTGTACAAAAGTGCATCTATATTGTCGCATTCTTTTTGAAAAGATTCGTTAGATTGGGTGATGATGACGTTGTAACCCGCTTTATGCAGAACGCTTTCCATAGACTCTAAAACGGACGAAAAAAAATTGCTGTTAGTCCTGGGTACCATAACACCAACAAGGTTGCTTTTACCCTTTCTCAGTGCAGAAGCCAGATGATTGGGTTGATAGTTGAGCTCCTCAGCCACACGCTTTACAGCTTCTTTGGTAGCTTTGCTGATTCTGGAATCGTCATGCAATGCTTTAGAAACTGCTGCAGCCGATATATTCAACGTTTTAGCAATATCTTTTATAGTGGTTTTTTTCTGTTTCATAAAAATTTTTCGAGATTTTGCTTAAACGTTTAAACAAAAATAGTATATTTACACCATGAATCAAAATAAAACCTGTTTTGATTTTTATTTTACACAGTTGCTTAAACGTTTAACCAAATCTGTTTTAGATATAAAATTCCATAAAATGAAAAAAGTAGTAACCTTTGGAGAAATTATGTTACGCCTTGCGCCACAGGGCTTTTTAAGATTTTCTCAAGCTTCAAATTTTGATGTTGTTTACGGCGGTGGCGAGTCTAACGTTGCAGTATCCCTTGCAAATTATGGCGTACCCGTAGATTTTGTAACCCGTTTACCAAAAAACGACATTGGTCAGTGCGCCATGATGGAAATGCGTAAACGTGGCGTTGGTGTAGATAAAATTGTGTACGGTGGCGAACGCCTTGGTATATACTTTTTAGAAACAGGCGCTGTAAGCCGTGGCAGTAAAGTGGTTTACGACCGCGCCCATTCGGCTATTTCGCAAATTGAATCCGGCATGATAGACTGGGATGATGTTTTTAAAGATGTGGCGTGGTTCCACTGGACCGGCATTACGCCAGCCATTTCTCAAGGCGCAGCTGACGTTTGTCTGGAAGCTGTAAAAAAAGCCAGTGAACTGGGTATTACCATTTCTACAGATCTTAATTACAGAGCTAAGTTGTGGACCTATTGTGATGATGCTCACCGTGAAAAAATCATGAGCGAACTTACCTCCTATTGTGATATTGTATTAGGAAACGAGGAAGACGCTGAAAAGCATTTTGGTATTCACCCTGAAGGCTTAGATGTGCACAAGCACGGGCATGATGTAAAAGCAGAAGCTTTCCTGTCGGTTTGTAAACAAATGATGGAAAAATTCCCAAAAGCCAAAAAAGTAATCACCACTTTACGAGGCTCTATTTCTGCTTCTCACAATACCTGGGCAGGTGTACTTTACGATGGTGAGAAAATGTACGAAACCAGACAATACCAAATCACAGACATAGTAGATCGTGTTGGTGGTGGCGACTCATTTATGGGTGGATTGATTTACGGATTGCTGAAATATCCGGAAGACGACCAAAATGCACTTGACTTTGCCGTGGCCGCATCCTGCTTAAAACATACCATAAAAGGCGATGCTAATTTGGTAACAGTTGAAGAAGTTGAGAAATTGATGGGTGGTGATGCTTCAGGAAGAGTGGCGAGGTAGGCCCCCTCTTGATCTCCCCCAAAGGGAGGAGAAACTTTATTCCACTTTATTTCAGGTGGAACTTATGTCTTGAATCCAATACTATTAAGTTGTAAATATGATGAATTGAGATATTTTTATTGTTACACTAATTAAGCAGTACAAAATTTAGTTTTAATTAAATAAATGAGATTACTGAATATAATTTTTAACTAACTCTGAGAAACTCTGTGCGTACTCGGTGGAACTCTGTGAAATAGCATTCATGTATAATAAAGTAATTAATAGTGAATAAAACCTAATAAAGAAGAAGCGTTTTAATCATAATAACATATAACTAAAAAACTTTTAAATTACAAATAATGGCAAATCATACAAGACTACATGTGGCAAACGTAATGAAGGACACCGGATTGGTGCCTTTGTTTTACAATTCAGATTTAGAACTGAGCAAAAAGGTAATTAAAGCGGTTTATAATGGTGGCGCGAGACTTTTGGAATTTACCGCCCGTGGCGATTTTGCACATGAAGTTTTTGGAGAATTGAACAAATATGTGCTTAAAGAACTGCCGGATATGGTAATGGGTGTGGGTTCAGTAACCGATGCAGCCAGTGCTTCCAGATTTATGGCCCTGGGTGCCAACTTTATTGTAACACCCGTGTTGAGAGAAGATATCGCTATAGTCTGTAACCGCAGAAAAGTGCTGTGGTCACCGGGTTGTGGCTCACTAACAGAAATTTGTAAAGCTGAAGAATTAGGTTGCGAAATTGTAAAGCTGTTTCCGGGTGGTATATACGGGCCAGGATTTGTAAAGGCCATAAAAGGCCCACAGCCATGGACGAGTATTATGCCGACAGGTGGTGTGTCTCCAACCAAAGAGAATTTGGAAGGCTGGTTTAATGCCGGAGTAACTTGTGTGGGTATGGGTTCCAAACTCATAGCCAAAAATGCAGAAGGCAACTATGATTTAGAAAAAATTGAAAGTGATACCAAAAATGCACTTGAAATTATTAAGTCTTTAAGGGCTTAAAATTTTTAAATGCATTAAATTGTAAGATTAAACTTTCATTGGTTTTATTGAATTTATTATTTTGATTTGTAATTATTAGGATCGTAGCTCAGTGTAAGGCTAAGAAATACAAAGGGTTTTACGGATATTATTAAACTCTTAATTTATATTTCACAGCTTATGTTCCTCTCTGCGGTGCAATAGTGATAGTAAAACATAAAACGTGTATAAAAGAAAAAATAATTATCAAAAATTTCAAAAATGTCCGAGTTTTTAAGCCAAGATTTTTTGTTGCAAACCGAAACAGCAAAAACACTTTACCATGAGTATGCAAAAGCATTACCGATAATAGATTACCACAACCATTTATCTCCTGAGCTTATTGCTAAAGACTATCAATTTAAAAACATCACCGAAGTTTGGTTAAGTGGTGACCATTACAAATGGCGGGCTATGCGAGCTTTTGGAGTAGATGAAAAATACATCACCGGAGAGGCATCTGATGAAGAAAAATTCATGAAATGGGCGGAAGTAGTGCCTCACACGCTGAGGAATCCGCTTTACCATTGGACACACTTAGAATTGAAACGCTATTTTGGCATCAACAAATTATTGTCTAAAACTACTGCTAAAGAGATTTGGAAAGAAACCAATAAGCAATTATCTGAAAAATCCCATTCAGCCAATGCTTTGTTGAAAATGATGAAAGTTGAAGTCCTCTGCACCACAGACGATCCTACAGATAGCCTTGATCATCATAAAACCATTTCCAAAAAGGAGGATTTGGTAAAAACCCTGCCTACTTTTAGACCAGATAAAGCATATGCGGTAGAGCAGGTTAATAACTATCAGGCATATCTTAAGAAGTTAGTAACAGTTAGTGGTAGTTCTATTGAAAATTATGCAGGACTTATTGAGGTTTTAAAACAACGCATAGATTATTTTGATAGCCACGGCTGTAGATTGGCAGACCACGGGTTAGAACAGTTGTATGCTGTAGAGCATTTAGATTATGACATAGAGGTTTTATTTGGTAAATTGACTTACGGTGAGGCTTTAAAAACTGAAGAAATCCACTTCTTTAAAACTAAAACCCTTCAACATTTAAGCCAATACTACCATGAAAAAGGCTGGACACAGCAGTTTCATTTGGGTGCTATACGTGATAACAATAGCCGATTGCTTTCCCAGTTAGGCCCGGATACCGGCTTTGATTCTATTGGCGATTTTTCACAAGCTCGGGCTTTGAGCGAATTTTTTAATACGCTGGACAGCAATAATCAGTTGGCCAGGACTATTTTATACAACCTTAACCCTTCAGACAACGAAGTTTTTGCAACCATGGCAGGCAATTATAATGATGGCAGCATAAAAGGTAAAATGCAGTTTGGCTCTGCCTGGTGGTTTTTAGATCAAAAAGATGGCATGGAAAAACAGATAAATGCATTATCTAATTTAGGTTTGTTAAGCTGTTTTGTGGGTATGCTCACCGATTCGCGTAGTTTTTTGTCTTTTCCACGCCACGAGTACTTTAGACGTATTTTGTGTAATATGCTGGGCAATGACGTGGCAAACGGCGAAGTACCTGATGATATGGAACTGTTAGGCAACCTGGTAAAAGACATTTGTTATCGCAATGCTAAGGTGTATTTTGGGTTTGGCAAATAGTGCGGTTATAGTTGATTATTGTAAATGTAGTAATTCGTTAGGCCATGCCTACCCATATACTTCAAGGATTGTAGTGAAAAGGACACAGCAAGACACAAGCCAGGACTTGTAAATCTTCTACCAGGCTCAGAATTAACTTCAAAGCATATTAGGATTGCTCGACTTTGGAACGGCCAGACAACCTAACGCAGTCTTTTGTTATTGAGTTTCTTTATCTATGATTTCAGTTAAATCATAACACCAGACTTTAGATAAACCATCTTTGGCCATACCATTGAAATATACCCGTTTGCCATCGCGTGAAAATGCCGGGTGAATGTGAGAATGAACGTCCCAAAAATCTTTGCCGTTTACGACTCGGGGCTGTTGGAACAAGGTAATGGTGGGGTTTAAATTTCCTTTTTTGTATAAAAAAACTTTTATGGGATCGGTCTGGTACCAGCTGTCAGTAACTATCCACTGCCGGTCGGGTGAAATGGTACCGTGGTTGCCATGACCTGCTATATCGTGCTCGATGATTTTGCCTTCTAAGTCATGAATATTGAGGTGGTGCTCGTTATTTCCGGTTTCAAAACCAAAAATACTTTCATTATCCCACCACTGTATGTGCATGGGTTTGGGACCAACAAAGCGAATATTATTACCATCGGCGTCTGCAAATAGATAATAAGCTTCTCTTTTTTTGGTCATACCGCTTTTGGTTTTGGTTTTCGCTTTGATTTGAAACATGATTTTAGTCCCGTCCGGACTCCAGTACGGGTGGTCAAAATCCCAACCTTCAACAGGTATTTTGGTTCCTATGATTTCTGCTAAATGTTCAACTTTTTCAATATCGATAAGGGAATATGTTGTTTTTGTCTTTAGATCTAATACATACACGTGTTTACCTGCTTTATTCTTGTCTTTGGACTTGTATAAAATTTTGTGGTTTATACTGGAATAGTCGCTGAGTTGTGAACCTTCGTATTGGTCTAAATTTCCACTATAAATATTATGAATGTATATAATATTATCCTTATTACTGTTATAAGCCAAAGTTTCATTATCTATCCAAATGGGGTATGCTCCGCTGTGACGCTGAATACCATTGACGGTGTTTATGGTAAAAAACTGCTCGGCGACTAAATCCTTAACCACTATATCCATTTTGTCATTAGATTTAAAAATGGTAAACACCAGTTTTTTGCCGTCGGGACTATCCGGAAACTGATGAAAGTAAGATATCACAGCGTCCTCACCTGCCGGTGAAACTAAGCTTAGGTTTTTATCCTGACTTTGGCTTTGATATGCACTCAACAACATGCAAATCAAAATAATTAAGTATTGATTCATAATTTATTTTAATACTAAAACACTTTGGTATACCTACCAGTTTATATTGGCCTATAGGGATTTATCAATTATTAAGCTATTTTTATATCTTCAACAATACACATTAAAACAAAGGGTTTAATGGCTTTAACTTCTTTAGGTATGCTTATACATCACGTCTTCAATCTTGTTCTGCATAAACTCTGAAAGATATTTTACTTTGGTCAGGTCTGTTCCCCATAGACTGTCGTTTGACAGAATGCTGTTAAGGGTTTCTGCGAGCGTGTTAAGCGCCCAGACCTGTTTAAAAAAATTAATCGTGTTTTCATCATCTTTTAATGCCAACTCCGTATCGCCAAACTTACCCTGATAGAATAAAATAAGGTAAACAAACGCGGTGGCAAGTCCTTCAGGTAATTTATCAAATTTATCAATGTAGCTCAGCAGGCTTGGCAGTACTCTCACTTTAAATTTTGATATAGAATTTAGTGAAATATCTGTCAGATAATGCTGGATAAAAGGATTTTGAAAACGCTCTAAAACATCGTTGGCATAGGACTCTAATTCCGATTTTTCAATTTCTACGGAAGGGATAATTTCTTCAAAAATGAGCTTTCGGATAAATTGTCCTGCTTTTTCGTCTTCTACAACATCTTTTACTTTTTCAAAACCGTTGAGTATGCCATAGCCTACCATGGCGGTATGAGCACCATTTAAAATTCTTACTTTCCGGGTTCTGTACTTTTGAAGATCATCGGTTACGACAATATTGAGCCGGGCTTCTTTTACATATAGTTTCTCTTTTAGATGTTCCGGTCCCTGGATAACCCAAAGATGAAAATGCTCGGCATTGACAATCAATTGATCCTCAAAACATAGTTGTTTATGAAGTCCTGTAAGTCTATCGGCCGGAAATCCCGGTACAATTCTATCTACAAGTGTATTGCAAAATGTAATGTCGTGTTCTATCCAGTCTCTAAACCCTTTTGGTAAAGACCACAGCTCTACATATTTTAAAATACAGATTTTGAGTTTCTCTCCATTATTTTCTATTAATTCGCAGGGAAGTATGGTTAGGCCTTCGGGCGGTTTAGAGTTAAAGTGTAAATATCTACGATACAGCAAGGCTGTAAGTTTTGCCGGAAATGTATGTGGTACTTTTTGGTACTCGCTATCCTCTGCATCAAACTGGATACCTGCTTCGGTGGTATTAGAAATTATAAATTCTACCTCTGGATTTTTACCTAAATCTAAAAATGTCTGGTAATCCTCGTAGGGATTAATCACGCCATTAACTGAAGTAATGAGTCTGATATTTTGAATTTTCTTCTGATTTTCAATCCCTTCGAGCAAAACATGATACAACCCATCCTGAGCATTGATGAGCTTACCGGTTCCTCGATTTAAAGGTTGTATAATTTGAATACCGGCGTTGAAATCTGCTTTTTCATTAATGATATCAAACATCCAGTCTACAAAACCACGAAGAAAATTACCTTCACCAAATTGCAAGACTTTCACCGGATGTTTTTTGCCGTCTTTAATTTTTAGCCTGTCTATGGATTTCATTTATTTGCGATTAAAATTAAATTGCTCAAGGGCAGTTTTTAGGTTTTCTAAGGTATCTAAGTCATACATTGTTATTAAATCCATCTTTTACTTTTCATATTTTAGAGATGAAAATGAACAATTTTTACCATACAATCGATTGCCTATTATTTAAAAATTTTTTATTTTTTTCTTAAATTTATTCTATCCCCGCCAGTATTTTCTTGGTTGAAGACTGTCTAACGATTAATTGGGGTTGAATGACTGTTTTTTTAGGTACCGAATTTTTATTTTCAGAATTTAAATTATCAAAAAACAACCTGGCTACAGTATTTCCCATTTCGATAGGATATTGGTTAATTGAAGATATAGAAGGGTCTGTAAAAGATGTAAAGGGTTCATTAGAAAACCCTACTATAGCAACGTCATCGGGAATTTTAATACCATGTTCTTTTAGCACCTGCATAGCTCCTAAAGCGCAGTAATCGCTGGCAGAAAAAATAGCATCAAATTCAATTTTACTTTTCAACAAATTTTCAGCATGCTGTCGTCCATCTTCTAATTGAGAATTGCCTGTAACAACCAATTTTTCATCAAATTCAATTCCATTATCTTTTAGTGCGTCTAAATAACCTCTGTACCGTTCTTTATAGATTCCTAAATTTCGATAAGACATGATATGTACAATTTTTGAGCAACCCTGCTCTATCAAATGTGCCGTGGCCATATATCCACCTTGATAATCGTCTATTACCACCTGTGAGGTTTGTAGTTTTGGGGTTGTTCTATCAAACAGGATAAGAGGTATACCACTGTCTTTTACTTCCTTAAAATGTGAATAGTCTGATGTTGATTTTCCAATAGAAGCAACAACACAGTCTACACGGCTATTGAGAAAAGCTTTTACAGCTTTAATTTCATTGTCTTTATTTTCATAAGACTGGCTTACAATAACATGGTAATTGTAACCGTGAGCTACCTCTTCTACACCTCTAATAATAGAGGAAAAAAAAGCCCTGTCTATGAGTGGCACCAATAGGCCAATAACCTGTGTTCGGCCGTTTCTAAGCGCAGATGCAATACTATTAGGCTTATAGTTTAAGTCTTCAGCCATTTTTAAAACCCGCTTTTTGGTTTTATCACTAATTCGAGGGTTATCATTAAGCGATCTGGACACTGTAGAAGCAGTGATATTAAGTTTTTTGGCTATGTCATGTATGGTTACTTTTTTAGATTTATTCATGTGTTATGGTTCTAAAAAAAACTTGATTTAATTACAACATAAAATACATTCAGAAATATAATATAATACTTACAAGTTTAAATTAATGCGAAAACCGATATCCAAATATCAGTATCGTATTTGTTAATATAATTAAATAAAGTAAATTTGATATCCTAAGACAGCAAAACTAACTCTAAGGTGTACAATTATACAAAATTTTGTTCAATGCATTGCACACTTATTAATTTTATTTACAAAGTAGTGCAAATTTTACATACGCCTCAGAACCTTTATTGAAAGTAAACAACTCGACCCTCTCATGTTTTACGTATAAAATTGAAGATAATACTATAAGGTTCTAAATTAAAAAAAATTAGATTCCAGTATATAAGGATGTTTTCCAATGCTTTATAATGTATATGTTATATCATTTAAAGTTATTCTATACTTGAAATAAACATATTTTTTTAAACTATTTTATTGTTACCTCTTAAAATAAAAATTGAAATACCAATTAAAAACCTGTAAAAAATCAGTTTTCATTATATTAATTAATATTTTTCTTGTGTGAACAATATTTCTTTCTTATATATGCAAACGTTTTCGTTATGCAATCGTTTACGCAAATTAATTTAAACATGATTTTATGAAAGTCTTTAATAATTTTGTTCTTTTACTTTTAGTGTGTTGTTTTCAACTCTCATGGGGTAACATTTCAGAAAAATCAACTTATTACGGAGAGATGGTTCAATCCTATGGCGTAATTACAGGCACAGTTTTTGGTGAAGCAGAAAACCCTCTTCCCGGTACTTCGGTTTTCATCAGGGATTTGAATCTTGGAACTGTGACTAATCTTGAAGGTAGATTTTCGCTTAGAAATGTTCCGGTCGGTCTTCACAAACTTGAAATTATCTATATAGGAGCCGTTTCTCAGGCCATTGAAGTAGAAGTAAAAGCTGATGAAAGCGTTGATCTTGGTATAATTGTCCTGAAAGAAGAAGTTAATGAACTGGGGGAAGTTGTTGTAACTGCCTCTATAGAAGGTCAGCAACGCGCTTACAACCAGCAGAAAAACTCAGACCAAATCAAAACAATAGTCTCTGCAGACTTAATTAACCAATTTCCCGATATAAATGTTGCAGAAGCGCTACAGCGTGTATCTGGTGTGAATATTGAACGTGAATTAGGTGAGGGTACTAATATAAGAATCAGGGGTACACCAAGTAATTACACCACCATAAGTATAGATGGTGCCCAATTACCCAATACAGATGGCGATACACGAACAGAGTCCCTTGATCTTATTCCCGCAGAGCTTTTAGCTACTATGGAAATTACCAAAGCGCTGTTACCTGAAAATGATGGAGATGCCATTGGTGGTGCGGTAAATTTAAAGACGCCTACCGCAACAAGTAGAAAAGGGAAATTAAAAGGTTCTGTCGCCGGAGGTTATGCAGATATTAACGAAAGAGGAACATTTAGAAGTAAACTAAAATATAATAAGCGTTTTTTGGATAAAAAATTCGGGGTTATACTTGGAGCCAGTTATTACACCATAAATAGTGGTGAAGAAAGAATTAATGGATTATGGCAGCGGGTAAACTCAGGAATAGGAGATGACGAAGAGTTGATTGAAGCACTATCAGAAGTTCAGGTTAGACCTACAACCAACCTGAGAGAGAGAATTGGTTCCAATGTGACATTAGACTATAAATTCTCTGAAAATTCAGAAATTTTTCTGACAGCCTCATACAATTACCTTAGAGATAGAAATTTTAGATATAGAACACGTTACAGGTCCAGACAGCAGTTTCCCGAAGCAGGAAATCCTTTACTTGCCGGTTTTCCAAATGGAAGAGGAAGGCTACAAAAAGACATTGCAGACCAGGACAGAAAAAGAAATAATTTTACATTAACGGTTGGCGGAAATCACTTGATTAATAAAAAAAATAAATTAGATTATGGTGCCAATTTTTCTGATTCCAGGCGGAATGAAACAGCGATAAGAAGTGTATTTGCCAGAAACGGCCTTCAATTCGACATTGATTTATCTGATAGTAACTTTCCACAATACAATCCTTTTTTGGTAAACTCAGATGGACAGCGTGTTCCTTTTGATGAAAGCGACGCAAGTGAATATGGGTTCTTAGGATATCAAATAGAGAATCCAATTGAAGTCTTAGGTACCAACATTTCAACTTTTATTAATTATGAGATACCTTTTAGAATTGGTGAGAAAATAAATTCAAAATTAAAGTTTGGAACTAAAGTTCGTTTACAGGAAAATTCAAGACGAAGAAATAATGTGCAATACCAACCTTATTTAGGAAACTTTACCTTAGATCAGGTAGCCGGTCCCGATCAGGGAGACATCTTAGATGGAAGATATACGCTTGGGCTGTTCCCATCGGCAAGCAGAATGGAAAGGCATTTTGATCTAAATTCAGATTTGTATGTTTTTGACCGAGATGAAAGTATATTCAATGCTTTAACCAATACTTACGATGCCCAGGAAGACATTTTTGCAGCTTACGTCCAGGACAAACTTGACTTTGGAAAATTCTCAGCCGTTTTTGGTGTTAGATACGAAATAACAGCCGCAAGCTACCAGTCTAATTTTGTTGAACGTGCAGCTGAATCAATAACAACTACACCAATTGAGGGTAACTTAACTTATGATTTCTTATTACCCAGTGTAAGCACAAAATATGCGCTAAATCGAAGAACAAACATCCGCCTGTCTTATTTCCAATCTTTTGCCAGGCCAAATTTTGAGGCCCTTATACCGGGTGAAATCGTAAATTTCGCTTCACAAACAGTGAGAAGAGGAAACCCGGAATTAAACCCTGCTTTTTCTAATAATTTAGATTTTATGATTGAGCATTATTTCAAAAAAGATGGGACTGTAACTTTTGGGGTCTATTATAAAAATATTGAAAACTTTATATTCCAACAACGACGTTTTGTAACCGATAATCCTTTATTAGAAAACTTTCAGTTACTTCAGTTTATCAATGGAGATGTGGCTGATGTTTTGGGTGTGGAAGTTACCGTTGCTAAAAAATTTACCTTTTTACCTGGTTTCCTTAGCAACTTTGGAGCATATGCAAACTATACATATGTCAATAGTAGTAGCTCATTCACAGGCGAAAGATTTAATGAAGAAACGGGAGAAAACGAATTAGTGACAAGAGAAGATGTACCCTTTGTAGGACAGGCAGACCATACCTGGAATGCTGCCTTATATTACGACCAGGGCAAATTCAATATCAGAGCCAGTTTAAACTACAACGGCAGTTCATTTACGAGCTATGATGTAGATCCGTTTTTTGACTTTATTTTAGAAGAACGCTATCAGTTAGATGCCAATGCCTCTTACAAAATAAATGATAATTTATCTGTTTTTCTGGAAGCCCAGAACTTATTAGACTCTCCTGTAATAGAATACCAAAGAGACAGAAACAGAATGAGCGAGTACAGGATTTTTGGAACTTTTGCCCGTTTAGGTTTAAAATTTAAATTTTAATTAAATTTAATAAGCATGACATTTAATATTATGAAAACAACAATTATTAAAATAAAACTGATGCTACTTTTAGGGGTTATCACCTTGATGAGTTGCGAATTGGAGGAAGATAAAGCTCAGCCAGACCCAACATACGACGTCCCTGTTATTACAGCACTTAATAGTACATCTTTAGATGGTTCTACATTAGAGCTCTTTGTTGGACAAAGTATAATCTACAGCAACATAAGTATTACAGGTAGTGTAGGTATAACGAACTTTAAAGTATTAATAGATGGTGAAGAGGTGCAAAGTCAGGAATATGATGGTACTTCCGGCCAGGTAGAATCATCTTTTGAACTTCAGGTGCCTGGCGATTGGATAGACACATCGAGACAATTAACTTTTGTAGCTGAAGATCTTTTGGGACAAGTTACAGAGGCCAACATAACTGTTATCGTAGGTACGGTTACACCTCAATATAATATTGAAAATATAGAATTAAATGGTCAGGAATTCAGGAGAATTACGGGAACCATAAATATCAATGAAACTTTGGACGATTCAGCCTTATGGATTATAAAAGATTCTGTACAGGTTGCCCAGCAAATAAAACTAACCATAACAGAAGGTGCTCAAATTTTTGCAGAAACCCCTACTACAATTCTATTAGTTAACCAACTTGGTGAAGTAGATTGGCAGGGCACAGCTTCTAATCCAATTGTGTTTAATTCCTTAGCCAATGCTCCCGGGCAACCCGGTGATGATACGCCCGGACAGTGGGAAGGTATAAGAATAAACGGCGATGGTACCGGTTCTAATTCAGGTATTATTAGATATGTAAGACAGATGTATGCCGGATTTGGATCTGACGGTGAAAATGCTCTTAGATTAGATGATGTGGGCAGTAGTACAACTATTGAGTTTGTTCAGATTTATAAAAATGACCAGAGGGCCATTAGGCTCAATGGCGGTGATGTAGGCTTAAAATACATTATATCTACAAATGGTGCCGGTACAGGCTTTAGAATGGATGATGACTGGAATGGGACAGGACAATTTTGGATTGTAAATAAAGATATTGAAGCTGGTAACGCTATTGAAGGACGAGAAGGCAACCCTGTTTTAAGTAATATAACTATCACAGGGGTTGGTTTTAATAGTCCTGGTGAAGTACCGGATGGAGGCGGTTTTAGAATTAGAGACGGTGGTAACGCCAGGATATACAATGCAGTGGTCACGGGTGTAGATAGAAGCCTAAGGTACAGTGGTGGCTCAGAACAAGGTGTGGCCAATGGCATTAGCTTTTTTAGAGACTCTGCAAGCTTTAACAACGATGAAGATGGAGGCTCAGGTTTTCACAGCTCGGCCGCATTTTTTAATCCTACAAGTCCCGACTATGAGCCTGTTTTCAACAACTCTGTAGAACCATTTACCATTACCGATTCCTACATTGGCATCAGCACTGTAAATAGTACTTCTGCCGGAACACTGGGATCGTTTTTTACAGATGTAAATTACATTGGTGCCGTAGAACCCGGTAACGACTGGACCCTTGGATGGTGCCTTAATTTAGACGGTACATTAAGACAATAACTAAAAATAAAAAACAAATGCGCATTTTGCATAAATATAAAGTCAACAAAGACCTAATTAAACAACTGGCGTTAGGCTTAATACTATTGATGTCTTCTACTTCATGTGAAGCTCAGCCAAAAAAATTAGAGATTTCAGATACATACAAAGCCAAAATCGAAAAATCTCTGAATCATGGCATAGATCACGCCGTAAACATTTGCCTTGATGAGAATGGAAAAGCCAAAGGTGATTATGAATTGGTGTCCGGCAAATGGAAAGAATATGAACCGGCATGGCATACCGGTCAACTTATAAAAGGTTTATTAGATGCCTACAAGGTGACTGATAGCGAAAAAGCTCTCAAAAGCGCAAAAAAGGCCGGTGATTGGTGGATAACACTTCAATTTCCTGAAGGTCATCCCTTAGAGGGTTATATGAAAGCTGTACATGGTGATAAAGTTGGAGAACTTATCAATACCACCACCATAACAGATGGCACTCCGGGACTATTTCAACTGAGCAGAACAACAGGAGACGACAAATATGCAGATGTGGCCACCTCGGCCGGAAAGTGGATTTTGGATAACCTCTACGTGAAAGAACACAAATTGAGTTACAATATTGTTGACCCGGAAACCGGTGAAATTTGGAAAGACAAAAGCCCGCACGAGCAACATCAGGATGACCCCATTACCATTAAGCAAGTGGCCAGACCAAATGCAGAAGGCTACCTCTGGAAAGACATGTACGAGCACACCGGGGAAAAGCGGTACAAAGATGCTTTTTTAGAAGTTTGTGACGGCTTACTTGAAAAACAAAGCGACAACGGCTTTTGGATGGACTTTGAACCCAATAATCCAAAAACGGGTAAAATCCATGCGCGATTTAACACCTGGAATGCAGAAGCCTTACTGGAAGCTTACTATCTAACAAATGACCAAAAATACCTCGAGGGAGCCTTGAAAAACGGTCGAGGTTTAGCCAGTATTCAGGATAAAAATGGCATCATTTACTACACAAGCTATACCGATGGCAGTGCCGACAAAAAATCGCCCTGCGGTTCAGGTACGTCTTTTGCCGGAATACTCTGGTTAAGACTTTATCAACTCGGACATAATGAATTTAAGGATAACATCATAGATGCTTTAGATTTTACGCTAAAAAATCAATTTTCAGAAAAACATACCGATAAAAACCTGGCTGGCGGCTATTTTGAAATACGATTGAAACAGAAAAAGGGTAAAGTAAAAATGATTTACAGAGATATTGCAACGGCTTTTGGTCTGAGATTCCTTAGCGAAATATACCAATCTGAATTTATGTAAAAGAATTGAAAATAGAATTTAGATATAATGAAAATGAAATTACAGTTAACAAAAAATGAAATTAAAACTTATGAAAACGTATAGAATAAAAGTGTTTTTATTGTCACTACTATGTTTTACGGCATTGAGTTGCGAGGAAGATGGGATAGTTAGGGGAGAAACCACCAGAATTTTTGAACAGCAAATCCCCATCGCCGTCGGTCCTGAAGGCTTTAACTCAACATTTAGCTATTATAATACATCACCTGAAAGTCCGGATGGTGAAATGCTTTTCTATGTTAAAATCCTTACACAACAATTAGATAGATTTACGCCTTTAAATGGAGAGTTGCGAGTGTTAACCAACGATTTAACCGAGGATAGATTAGTGGCAGAACTTCAAAATTTCAGAGTTCATAATGGTGTGAATGCCCAATGGTTAGATAATAACCGAATTGCTTATTTTACAGATGGAAAAATACACATCACTAACGTAGACGGTCAACAACTTATCACACCCTTTGAGGCTTTTAGTATAGGACATTATCCGTTTGAAAATAAGATATTATATACTGCAGTATCTCAGGAAACAAACCTATATACTATTTATGAATATGATACGGCAAGTGATCAGCATAGAGAAATAGCAGACGCCTCAACATTTAGTGATATAGTCAATCAATTTTTTATAAACGATCCCAGACCAATGGATGATAGAAGAATAAGACATCCTAAATATAGTCCTGATGGCTCAAAAATTGCTTTCAGAATTGACTTAGGTGATGGCGAAATTGATAACCATCTGGTTACAATGAATATCGATGGCGGTGATATCGTATATTTTGGACCAAAGCCAATGCACTTTGCATGGTTCGATAATGAAACAATGATGGGACACGACAATCAAATAGATGATGGCCAACCCAATGATAGAAGCGCCAGACGCTGGACAAGGGATGGCGAATTTGTTGAAACACTCACGGGTGAGGGTAATCATTTAGCTGTATCAGAAGATCGCCAACTTTACGCCACAGAATCCTGGTACAATAATAACCCCGTTATTTTAAGATTATACAGAAGAGGAGAAACCACGCCAATCTGGGAACAACAAGTTTCGGTAGACAACCAAACGGTCTGGGAGTTAGGTAATCATGTTAATCCGTCGTTTTCAAGGGATGGCAAAAGAATCTACTTCCATAACAATACCGGCTTAGGCGTATCTCAGGCATATATGGTTGTTCTACCGGATTAACCTTTCTGCTATAGGTTAAAGAACGATAAATTCGATTTTACCAAAAGGCGACCAAAGAATTTCCTAAACCTTGTGTTCTTTGTGGAAAACTTTGTGGTTATAATTTTTGCCATCAACGGCATAAAGGAAAAACGTTAACTTGGCAAGACATAACCTATAGGCGAGCGATTTTTCCTTAGAATGATACATTAAAAAATACTTTGGCATTTTGATTAAAAAGAACTGGTTTATTAAATCGATATGGCTCCGTTTTTTGGTGTTAATTTTATCTGTTTTTTTAACGTCTTGTCTAACAACGGAACCAAAAAAACTAAGTCCTCTCTATCAACTTAACTTCGATGATAAAGAGGACTTATCTCAGTTTAAGGTTGAAACCCAGATTAGCAATAATGAAGTCCAAATAAAAGATGGTGCCTTAGATATTAATGCCGTGAAAGGAGCAACAGTTTGGTTTAAAGAAAAATTATTTGCACCACTTGAAATTGAATACAAAGCCGTGGTAGTTGACGAGGGTGGCTCTAACGATCGAGTAAGCGATTTAAATTGTTTTTTTATGGCTTTAGATCCGTTTTGCCCTGGGAATATATTGAACTGCCCCGATAGCTTGAGAACAGGAAAATTTAGAGATTACCATAGGTTAAGGACTTATTACGTTGGCTATGGCGGAAACGACAATACCACTACAAGAATGAGGCGCTATCCGGGTTTTTCAGGAGAAAGGCCTATGCTTCCGGAACACGATAAAGGCTATCCGGAACTCATAAGCCCAAATGATACTATTGCAATAACAATTAAGGTCAATGAAAACAATATCACCTACAGCCATTATGGTAAAGTCATATTTAAAATGAACGACCCACTACCCTATCAAGAAGGCTGGTTTGCTTTCAGAACAGTAAGAAACCATTTAAAGATTTTAGATTTTAAGGTGTATCAAATTATCAATTGAACCTCTTAAGGTTTATAATTAAAAGTTGGAATTTTGCAGGTAATTTTAAATAAGGTAATTGACTAAAGCGTATAACTAATAATTTTAACTAATTGATATTCTATATTTTAACACTGTATTTTCGCCCTGTGTAATTTTGTGTTTTCTATAAGATAACCTGCAAGACTACAGACTAGTTTGAATTAAAGCTAAAGTGTATGAAAAATTAGTATTTATGAATTTATCTAAATTAACTCATTTATCGTTTCTATCAGGAACTTATGACATCAAATTAAAAGTATTAAACCTGTGTTTAGTCATTTTTATATTGATATTTTTTTCATGCAACAAGCCTGTAGAAAACAAACAAAAAACAGCCAATCCCCCAAACATTCTCTGGATAACCAACGAGGACATGAGCCCAAGACTCGGTGCTTATGGCGATAGTATTGTTAAAACACCTAATCTGGATGCATTTTTTAACGAATCGCTTCAGTTTACCAACGCCTTTAGCGTTTCCGGGGTTTGTGCACCAAGCCGTGCCAGTTTAATTACCGGCATGTATCCCACCGCTTTCGGCGCACAGCATATGCGCACCACAAGAAGAACTTCAGCCCTTGACCAAATAGATGACCCTGAACTGCTAAGCATACCCACATACGAAGCCGTTCCGCCGGAAGGTGCTGTAACTTTTCCGGAACTATTGAGGAGAGCCGGTTACTACACCACTAACAACAGTAAAACAGATTACCAGTTTAAAACCCCTAAAACGGCATGGGATGAAAACGGTAAAAAAGCCCATTGGCGTAACAGACCGGATAAAAATCAACCTTTTTTCTCTGTGTTCAATATCATGATGACGCACGAATCTATGGTCTGGAAAAACGCAGATTTGCCTCTCTTAGTCAACCCGGATGATATAGCGGTTCCGCCTTACTATCCTGATAACGATATTGTACGAGGAGATATGGCCATTCACTACAGTAATATCATAAGAATGGATTCTATAGTTGGCAATATTCTACATCAATTAGAAGAAGATGGTCTCGCTGAAAATACTATCGTTTTCTATTACAGTGACCACGGCGATGGTTTACCCCGTATGAAACGTTGGACTTACGATTCGGGTATAAAAGTTCCGCTTGGCGTAAGATTACTGAATGGAAAACATGCCGGTGAAAAAACAGACCGTATGGTAAGTTTTGTAGATTTTGCGCCAACAGTTTTATCTCTTGCAGGTATTGGCATACCAGAATATATGAAGGGCAAGGCCTTTTTGGGCGAGCAGATTACTGATCCCCGCGAATACATTTTTGCCAGTCATGATCGAATGGACCCTTCGGTGAACTGCATTAGAACTGTTCGCGACAAACGCTATAAATACATCCGAAATCACCTGCCCAGTCGTCCTTATGTGCAGTTCTTGCCCTACCGCGATCAAATGCCTTTGATGCAGGAAATTTTAAAAATGAAAGAAAACGGAACGGCAAACAACATTCAGCAACTGTGGCTGGCAGACACCAAACCTCTGGAAGAGTTCTATGATTTAAAAAATGACCCGCACGAAGTGAATAATCTGGCCTCAAACCCGGATTTTGCCGATATAAAATCTCGATTAAGTAAAGCATTAGAGCAATGGATAAAAACCAATAACGATCCACTCACTTTACCTGAAACCGAAATCATCAAAAATCTCTGGCCACCCGAAGGCATTCAGCCAATAACCCAAAAACCTACCATAGAATTAAAAGACAATTATCTAAGCCTGAGTAGCGAGACCTCAGGGGCTTCAATCGCCTATCAATTGAATGACTCTATAGGCAAAAAACATTGGTCACTATATACCAAACCATTAGCATCAAAAACTATTGATTCAATAAAAGCAGTGGCGATCAGGATTGGGTTTAAAGAGAGTGAGGAAAATGTATTTCGTAGAACTAAATAAACTATAGATATCAAATTAAGTTATAGACATTTAAACAAGCTTTTAGCAATTGATTTTACTTACTATCTTATTATTCTCTCAACTCTACTACCCTCTTCTTACTACCCTCTAAAAGCTAACAGCTAAAAGCTACCCTCTACTAACTACCCTCTACGAGCTATTTACAACTGCTTCATCAAAAACTCCGTCATCACATGATACAAATGCAATCTGGTATTACCACCGTAAATCCCGTGGTTTTTATCCGGATAAATTCGCCAGTCGAATTTCTTGTTGGCCTGTACTAAAGCTTCAATCAGTTGCATCGTATTTTGAACATGTACATTATCGTCTGCACTGCCGTGAATCAAAAGGTAATCACCTTTTTCAAATTCATCGACGTGTGTTATCGGTGAATTATTATCATAACCTTCGGGATTTTCCTGTGGCGTGGTCATATAGCGCTCGGTATAAATAGTATCGTAAAATCTCCAGCTGGTCACGGGCGCAACGGCAATGGCAAAACTGAACACATCATTGGCCTGGAAAATCGCATTAGACGACATAAAGCCACCGTAACTCCAACCCCAAATGCCAATCCTATCAGCGTCAATATATGGTTCGAGTCCAAGTTGCTGAGCCGCAGCCACCTGATCTTCTAATTCGTATTTACCTAACTCTAATTGGGTCACCTTTTTAAAATCTCTGCCTTTGTAACCGGTTCCGCGACCATCAACACAAGCGATGATGTAGCCTTGCTGGGCTAACATTTTGTACCAAAAATCATTTATTCCAGCAAAAGTATTAGACACTTCCTGAGAGCCCGGCCCGGAGTATTGGTACATCAATAAAGGGTATTTTTTTGAAGGGTCAAAATCTGTAGGTTTCATCATCCACATGTTTAAATCGTTGCCATTGATGTTGATGGTACTCAATTCCTTCATGGGCAGATTATAATCTTTCAACTTTTCTGATAATGCTGAATTGTCCTTTATCTTTCTAATCAGTTTACCGTCTTTTGCATCGTGTAAGGTGAATGTTCTTGGAGTTTCTATACTATTAAAAGTATTGATGTAATAGCTGAAGTCAGCATTAAAGTTAGCTGAATTCGTACCTTCCTGAGTCGAGAGTCCGACTTTAGATTTACCATTTAACTTTATACTATAAATCCCGCGGTTTACACTGCCGGTTTCTGTGCTTTGGTAATAAATCCTTTTGGATTTTGGGCTGTAGCCGTAGTAGTTGGTCACTTCCCATTCGCCATCAGTAACCTGATTGATCAGGCTGCCTTCGTCATCATAATGGTAAATATGTTTCCAGCCATCCTTTTCGCTGGTCCAGATAAAGGAATTGTCGTCAAGAAAAGTCAAATCATCGGTAACATCAACATAAGCTTCATCCGTTTCAGTTAAAATAGTCTCAACGGAATAATCCTTTGTATTGATAAAGTGTAATTTCAATTCATTTTGTTTTCTGTTCGTAGTTTGTACGCTCAACAGATTATCGGCATTACTCCACTTTAATCTGGGAATGTAGTATGGATTCCCAAGATCAATTTCAGTTGATTGCTTTTTGCCCAAATCGTAAATATGCAAACTGACTTTAGAATCTGCTTCACCGGCCTTTGGATACTTAAATACCTGTTGGTCGGGATATAGGTCATTGCCGTAAGTACCATAAACATCCATTGAAAATTCAGGCACTTCGCTTTCGTCAAATTTGATATAAGCCAGGTATTTGCCGTCAGGGCTCCATTCAAATGCTCTTACAATTGAAAATTCTTCTTCATAGACCCAGTCTGTAACTCCGTTGATGATTTTGTTTTTTTCGCCATCTGTTGTGACCTGAACCGTACTGACCGATTCTAAATCTCTGTAGAAAAGATTATTGTCTTTCACAAAGGCGACTTTTGTATTGTCAGGTGAAAAGTAGGGCTCCTGAATCTGTTCTTCGTCTATGCCTTTTAAAGATTTAGATTCAATGTCGTAAACAAAGTATTTACCTTTTTTGGAACGTCTAAATATACTTTGGACATTTACACCAAGAATAGCTTTGGTTTCATCTGCACTCAGGCTGAAGTTTTGAAAATAAGGAAGTTGATCTATATCTGAACTATTGATTAATTCGCCTGTCTTTTCGCCGGTTTCGTAGGAATAAATATCCACACGGGTTTCAGGTTTGGACCTGACATTTTCCTGTACGATATAAGATTCTCCATTTTTAAGGGACTGAAGGGATGTCATGCCTTGCTGGTAAAACTCAAAAGACCAGATTTGTTCGAGGCTAATGGTTTTGTTTTGCGCAAATAGACCTGAGAATATGAATAGACATATTCCAAAATATTTCAATGAATTCATTTAAGATTTTTTTTGAGATTTCAATTTTAATAAAAAAACAGCAAACTACACCATGCTTTTTACTAAAAGCCTATACAAAAGCTATATCAAGCAATTTATGTTCAAAAATTTTAATCTTATTGAAGTAAATTTTTCTAATCAAGCTTAAACCAAATATAGCTCATCTTATTCTTAACATTAAATTAATGTATAAACTGATAAATATCAGTTATTTACATTTTATATGTAAAATTAATGTTACGTAAATGTAAATCGCAAGTAAATTTGATGTATATTTGTACCATAACTTTAAAACAGAAGACCATGAGAACAATGATGATTATAGTAGCGTGTCTTTTTGGTGGTATTCTCTTTGCACAGGAAAAAGCGAATGTTGAATACGTCAAACAAGGCGATTTAGTGAAAGGTGTATTTTTTTATGACAATGGTGTGATTCAGCAGGAAGGAACATATAAGAATGGAAAATTACACGGGCAGTGGGTATCCTATGACAGAGATGGTAAGAAAAATGCCGTAGCATTTTACCATAAAGGCGATAAAACCGGTAAATGGTTTTTCTGGAGACAGGACAAACTGATCGAAGTAGATTATACCAGGAATGATATTGCTTCAGTGCAAACTTATACCAATGGTGATGCAGAAACTTATGTTACCGAAAATTAGAATATACCCAACTATTAAGATTTATATAATAGCCTCCTTGTGAGGCTATTTTTTTTGTTCATAAGCTTTAAAATACCGCTGAACACTTTCTGTACACTGCCACTGAACACTATTAAATAATGCTAAACTTTCTTAAACTCATTTTAATCCTGACTTTTATCATCTTTACACCATCAAAAAAACTATAATTTTACAATTTAAACACATATGATATGATTTCTCCTATAGACTTAAATAGTATGCTTTCAGATGCAGTTGATGCTGGTATGGATTACAATACATACAGAAGCCTTGTCGATGATTTAATGCGCGAAGATAAATCTACCGGCCATATTCAAAATGAGGACATGCTCAATTATTCTAAGCTTTCTGTAAGACGCATGAAACGATGGGATAAGACCTTTAAACTCACCGCTGAGGACAAAAACTACTTAGAAAACTTTGAAACCCCTGTGTGCTTTTTGGTCATAACAGAAGGCTGGTGTGGTGATGCTGCTCATGCCTTGCCGGTTTTAAATAAAGTTGTAGAAGCCGCTCCGGGTCTTGAAATGAAACTTGTGCTTCGAGACGACAACGATAGTTTAATCTCTGAATTTCTTACCAACGGCGGAAAATCTATTCCTAAACTCATTGCGTTGGATCAGGAAAATAATGTACTTTTTACATGGGGTCCAAGACCAACCGAAGCTACAACATTAGTTGAAGATTACAAGACACAGCACGGACAGTTAACTCCGGAATTTAAAGAAGATCTCCAGAAATGGTATAATAAAGATAAAGGGCAAAACATTGTGAAAGACATCGTAGGAAAACTTGAGGCGCTTTAAAACTATTCGCAGAACTCAAATCAATTAACCCGAAAGGTCTTCAAAGACCTTTTGGGTTTTTAAGTCCTTAATATTAAAAAAAGAGTGATCAATGATTCTTAACGACCTGTAGATCTCTAATTAATTCCTCACTAAAGATCCAGCAGATTAGTGAAAATATAAGTCAGGTGATGTGTAGTGAAGACCCAAAAGGTTGGTAAAATCTTTCTGGTCCAATTATCTATACATTTAAAGCCTCTTCAAAAGCTTCTACATCCAAGGCTTTTTCTATATCGTAATTGCCGATTTGGGTTCTTCGTAATCCGGAAAGGTAAGCACCGGAACCTAAGGCTTTACCAAAGTCATGGGCCAGACTTCTGATGTAAGTGCCTTTACTACAAGACACTTTAAAATGGATTTCTGGCATTAGGATTTTAGTGATTTCAAAATAGTGTATTTCTACTTCTCGTTTTGGAATTTCAACCTCTTCCCCTTTTCTGGCGTATTCATACAGCCTTTTGCCATCCTTTTTCAACGCCGAAAAAACAGGTGGCTGTTGTAAAATTTTGCCTGTAAAGTCCTTGGTTGTCTTAAGAATATCCTGATTTGTAATATGATTTACAGAAAAAGTTTTATCTATTTCCGTTTCCATATCATAGGATGGTCTACTGGCTCCTAAGGTAATTTTACCAGTGTAAACTTTGGTCTGTCCCATCAATCCAGGAATGGTTTTGGTGGCTTTCCCCGTACAAATTATTACCAAACCAGTTGCCAAAGGATCGAGCGTTCCGGCATGACCCACTTTGATCTTTCTAAGCTTGTATTTTCGCTTTATAAGCCAGCGAACTTTATTGACCAATTGGAAAGAGGTCCATCCTAATGGTTTATCAAAACACAAGGTTGCGCCTTCTTTAAAGTAGGTTTCAGAATATTCTGTGGTGTTCAAATCATTTAAGACTTAAGATTTGTCTTTTTTAGGATTTAGCAATATGGCATAAACCTCAATGGCAAAACCAATAATGACTATTGTAGGTGCCAATCTTATTCGGCGTGGACTGAAAATGTCAGGATTAAAAACTTCCGGATCATCACTTCCGCCACCAGCCATGAGCAAGAACCCTACAGCGATAACAATTAGTCCAATGATCATGAACATGTAATTTTTCCGCTGAAATATAAACTCTGCTTTTCTGCTTTCCTGTATCTCTTCCTTTCTTTTGCTTTCTCCACCCATAATCTTAATAGTATAATTCGTCAGTTTTCAAATTTAAGAACTTTTGTGTAGCCAAAAACGTACTGAACCAGGTGATTATCACACCCAATAAAAAAACAGCCAAAAACAAAGTTCCAATCATTATATAATCTATCAGCAATTCTAAATCCGGGTACGTTTTGTCCAGAAAATAAAGCACTAAAGCCATACCCAACATGGCTAATAGTGCACCTATCATACCCAATTTCACACTTCTCCAGATAAAAGGACGACGTATAAAAGACTTGGTCGCCCCTACCATCTGCATGGTCTTGATGATAAAGCGCTTGGAATATACCGAAAGCCTGATTGAACTGTTTATCAATAAGACCGCAATAAAAGTAAAGATTCCGCAAATCACCAAAACCCAAAAACTGATTTTCTTTATATTGTTGTTCAGCAGAGCAATAAGCGGCTTATCGTATATAATTTCTGACACAAATTCTTTTTCTCCAATATCTCTGGCAATTTCTGCCAATTGGGTTTCTGTTACAAAATCAGCTTTAAAATAGACATCTATAGACTGAGGCAAGGGATTGGCATCGCCCAAAAACGCCATAAAATCTTCCCCAATATCGCGTTTATAGGCTTCTGCTGCTTCTTCTTTCGAAGTGTAAACCGTCTCCTTGGTATAATCTGCGAGAGATAACTGCTTTTGTAATTGGTCTATTTCAATTTCTTTAGCCTGATCTTTAAGGTAAATACTCATTGCGACCTGCTCTTTAAAGTGGTTGGCCACTTTCTGGGTGTTTATGACCAATATACCGAGCATACCCACCAAAAACAAAACCAGGCCTATACTTATAATCACAGAGATATAAGAAGATATTAAACGGCGTTTTTGGTATTTTTCAAAGGATCCGGCCAAATCAAAAATTTTTGTAAAAATAAAAAACTCTATGGTGTAACGTGACATTGTGCCTTTTATTTTTTAGGGCGCTACATCTCGCTTTCCATTTCAACGCTTCGGTCTCAAGCCTGCAATTCTAAGTTCCGACAGGTCTTTCATAAAATCAAGCCCTGCCGTAAAGAATTGCTATGCTTTAGCCCTGCAGGGTTTCCATTGCAATCGAGAGCGCGGGTTAAAGCTTTAAAAAAAAGAGCTATTTATTTAAAACACTTATTATATAAAACAACAATTTCCTTATAATCTTTCCTTCTTAACTCTTCATTTTCAATTTTAGACTTCAATTCCGGGCAGTCCCTGAAATAATTCATTGCCTCCTTTTTAAAGGATTTGAAGGCATTGCCAAAAAACAAGTAATTTGGTTTTTTTTCATCTGTCTTTTTTACATAAATATTTGTACCGCTATAATAAGTTTGTGGATTTTTAGACCAATAGTCAAAATCTTCTGTATACAAATTTAGTCTTCCCTCTTCCTCAATTTTAACGAGAACCATACCCCTAACTTTTATTTTAATGTAGGTGTATTTAAACTGCTTACCGGAATTATTGACAATTTCAAAATAGTCAATCTCTTTTTTCTTGAACTTTTGCTTTTTGGCATTTTCATTTTCCTTAAACTTGATTTTGTTACTCAGTGAAATCCCACCGGTTAAATCATCAGAAACATCATCAAATTTCACCAGTCCATGGTACGTCTCATTATTTTTAAGGACAAGCTTACCTTCGTGCCATTTATTGGCAAAAGTACCCTCTGATCCTACTTCAATTTGTGCATTTATCTTGTCAAAAAAAAATAAAATAACCACAAATCCTATCCAATGTTTCATTTCCAAGTTTTTTCAGGTCAAAAATAAAGTATTGGAAAAAATAGACTAATTTTGCGTGCCTTTTTTTCCAAGGTGTTTTTGTTAAATGACAAATAATCTCCTTTCAGAACAGCTAAGCGGTGCTTATCATTCTGGCTATGAAAAAATAATAGACGACATCCTCTACCAACACTATGCCGTTGTTGATGATTTTTTTACCCCATCCCTACTGGACAAGCTCACAGTTGAGCTCACCCTTATGAACGAAAGCAACACACTAAAAAAAGCTGCTGTCGGTAAACATTACGATGAACATATCGTTACAGATATACGGGTGATTACATCCAGTGGATCAATGAAAAAGCTGCAAAACCCACAGAGAAAACCTTTTTCAAATCTATTAATGATTTTGTCGATTATCTTAACCGCACCTGTTTCATGGGCATTTTACATAAGGAGTTTCACTATGCCATTTACCCAAAAGGCAGATTCTACAGAAGGCATCTCGATACTTTTGAAAATGACCAAAGACGAAAATTGTCTATGGTTTTATACCTCAACAAAGACTGGACAGAAGAAAACGGTGGGGAACTGGTCATTTACACCCAGGAAAACAATCAGGAAAAACCTGTCAGTATTTTACCAAAATTTGGTCGCCTGGTCATTTTTGAGAGCTCAGTACTGGAGCATGAAGTAAAACCTGTATTAAAAGGTGAACGCTTGAGTATTACCGGTTGGTTAAAAGTAAGGTAGCTTTTTATCTCTTAAAATTAGGATAAACTTATACTTTTCATAAAAATATTTTAATCTCTAAAAGTTTTGCTTTTAAGTTATTTTTATGATATTTATATTTAATTTAACAAAGTTAATTAAATGGCATTAAATTATCTCTTTTATCGCAAATCCTTGATTGCTTTAACGGGTCTGTTTTTATGTGTATTCTTAGTAGTGCACCTCTCGGCTAATGCTATACTTTTACTTCCAAATGATATAGCTTCAGAGATGTATAACAGCTATTCTCATACCTTAAGAGAAAATCCGTTTATCACTGTTATAGCCTATGTGCTCTACCTTTCAATAATTCTCCACGCGATTGTTGCCCTTTTAATTACAATTCACAACAGAAAAGCAAAACCAGAAAAATATGTCATGGACAGAAGTCAGCAGAACAGCACCTGGTACTCAAAAAACATGGGGATTTTGGGAACGCTTATACTGATTTTTATAGTGGTCCATCTGGCTAACTTCTGGGCAAGGATAAAGTTAGGCATTGGCGAAGAAGTCCTGATAGATGCCAATGGCTTTAAAGACGTTTTTAGCGTAACCTACGAATTATTTCAAAATATTTGGTTTGTATTGTTTTACAGTATTCTGTCTGTGCCTTTGGCTTTTCATCTGTATCACGGTTTAAAAAGTGGTTTTAAAACCTTAGGGTTTTATCACAAACAGGGCTTGAAAATACTGGCTAATGTTTCGTTAGTTTATGCAGTGGTTATGGGTATAGGTTTTGGAATCATCCCCATAATTGTTTACTTAAAATAGATTTTAAATGCTTGACTCAAAAATACCAGAAGGCAAACTTGAAGAAAAATGGAGCAACTATCAGCTTAAATCTAAGTTGATAAATCCGGCCAATCGAAAAAAACTGACTGTCATTGTAGTTGGTTCAGGGCTATCCGGTGCCGGAGCAGCCAGTACACTAGGTGAATTAGGTTACGATGTGCACTGCTTTTGCTACCAGGACTCTGCACGTCGAGCGCACTCTGTAGCAGCACAAGGTGGTATTAATGCGGCAAAAAATTACCAGCATGATGGCGATAGCGTGTACAGGATGTTTTACGACACTTTAAAAGGCGGAGATTTTCGTTCAAGAGAAGCCAACACCTACAGACTTGCAGAATTATCTGCCCCTCTTATAGACCATTACGTACAGCAGGGTGTGCCATTTGCCAGAGAATACGGAGGCACACTGGTCAATAGAAGTTTTGGTGGTGTGCAGGTGCAGCGAACGTTTTACGCCAGAGGACAAACCGGGCAGCAATTACTACTGGCCGCTTATTCTCAATTATATAAAATGGTTAAAGCCAAAAAAGTGACCATGCACGCTCGAAGTGAGATGATGGATTTGGTCGTAATAGATGGTAAAGCTAAAGGGATTATTGTTAGAAATCTTGTCACCGGACAATTAGAGCGCTATGCTGCAGATGCTGTTGTACTAGCTACCGGCGGTTATTCAAGGGTTTTTAGATTGTCTACATTAGCTATTGGCTGTAATGGTAGCGCGATTTGGAAGGCTCATAAAAAAGGTGCTTACTTTGCAGGACCGAGTTTTACACAGATCCACCCCACTGCACTTCCGCAGTCCAGTGAAGCTCAATCCAAATTGACCTTAATGTCAGAATCATTAAGAAACGACGGTCGGATATGGGTACCAAAGACCAAAAACGATCAGCGTCCCGCAAACGATATTCCGGAAGATGAACGCGATTATTATCTTGAGCGCCGCTACCCGAGTTTTGGGAACCTGGCACCAAGAGATATTGCTTCACGCGCTGCTAAGGAACGTATCGATGCCGGTTTTGGTGTTGGAAGATTAAAGAATGCAGTTTACCTGGATTTTAAACACGCTATAAAACGATTAGGTTTGGAAACCATTCAGGACCGCTACGGTAATCTATTTAAAATGTACAAAAAAATCACAGGAATAGATGCCTACAAAACCCCTATGATGATTTCGCCGGCGGCACATTTCTCTATGGGTGGCCTTTGGGTAGATTATGAATTGATGACCTCTGTTCCCGGACTTTATGCAATTGGAGAGTGCAACTATTCAGACCACGGTGCCAATAGATTGGGGGCTAATTCTCTACTGCAAGCCAGTGTAGACGGGTATTTTATCCTTCCAAACACCATAAACAATTATCTGGCAGATGAAATGAAAGCCCATACAACAGATATACATCACAAGGCGTTTGAAGAGGCAGAACAAAATACCAAAGCTTTTATTGATAGGATTTTAAAGGTCAATGGAACTAAGACAGTAGACCACTTTCACAGAGAATTAGGCAAAGTGATGTGGCAGGAATGTGCCATGAGTAGAAATGAAATGGGATTGATCAAAGCTATTGAGCAAATCAAAAAAATCAAAGAAGACTTTTGGTCTGATGTCAGGGTTACCGGTGATGATGGTTTTAATACAGAATTGGAAAAAGCCTACAGGCTTGCTGATTTTATTGAATTAGGTATTCTTATGTGTACTGATGCTTTAGAACGTAAAGAATCATGCGGGGCTCACTTTAGGGAAGAATTTCAAACCGAAGAAGGCGAGGCGGTTCGGGTAGACGAAGATTATTCCTACGTATCTGCCTGGGAATACAATAATGGAGATTTTAAGCTTCATAAAGAATCCCTTGAATTTGAGTTTGTAGAACCAACGGTTAGGAGTTATAAGTAGTAATTAGTCGGTAGTCTTTAGACTTTAGAGGGTAGTTTTGAGTTGTAATTTGAGGTTGAAAATAACTTAGCGAACTTTGCGAAAAGCTTAGCGCCCTTTGCGGTTTAATGATATAGATAATGAATTAAAAAATTGATCAAGACATTTAAAAATGAAAGTAACATTTAAAATTTGGCGACAAAAGGATAAAAATAGTAAAGGTGAAATTAAGACTTATCCTGTTGATGGACTTACCGAAGATATGTCTTTTCTGGAAGCCCTGGATCATTTGAATGAAGAATTGGTGTTGAAGGGCGAAGAAGTTATCGCTTACGAATACGATTGTAGAGAAGGTATCTGCGGGCAATGCGGCGTTTTTATAAATGGAAGAGCACACGGCCCTCATGACCATATGACGACCTGCCAGCTGCACATGCGGAGTTTTAAAGATGGTGATACCATAGTCGTGGAACCCTGGAGAGCCAAGTCTTTCCCTATCATAAAAGATTTAATTGTAGACCGTTCAGCTTTTGACAGAATTATTGAACAAGGTGCCTTTATCAGCTCAAAAACGGGTACTGCACCTGAATCGAATGCTATTCCTATTCCAAAAGCCATTGCAGATAAAGCTATGGACGCGGCGGCCTGTATAGGCTGTGGCGCTTGCGTGGCTACTTGTAAAAATTCATCGGCAGCTTTGTTTACTTCCGCCAAAATAAACCACTTGAATTCGCTTCCTCAGGGAAAAGCCGAAGAACATGAACGCGTGGAAGCCATGACCTGGCAGATGAAAGAAGAAGGTTTTGGCAGCTGCACCTTTACAGGTGCCTGTGAAGTAGAATGCCCGGAAGCGATATCGATAACCAACATTGCCGAGATGAATGCGCGAAAACTGAAAGCTAAGATTTTAGGCTAAGTCTATTAAATCTACCTGAGCCTTTGATGCTTAAAATTGGTGCCATCTATTACCACCAGTAAAACTGGGACAAACGGATTTTCTTAAAAATTTAGGGTTTAGGGTAAATTAATCTTCTCTCCATTCCCAGTCATTCTTTTGGTACAGCATTCTTACAATGTAGTCGAAATTTGATTTATAGATTTCAAAGTTTTCTTTAGACAACACTTCTGAAAGCCTTTTGTTCATTGTCGTAGTAATTTTGCTTAACTCATCCTTTCTTTCCTCGACTGTCATTTCATTGTCTTTATCATCTAATCTTGAGATTTTGTAGGTATAAGTGTGTAAAATACTGTAGTAAAGGTCCTCAGTATCTTCATCAAATTTCATTTTTTTGGCATTGTTATAAAAATAAACCTGTACACTATTCTTTTCTTCATCTGAAAAAAGTGTATCTACTATTCTTTCCTGTCTCTCTTTGATTCTTTGGTCACTTTGTGCGATAGAAATGTTAGTTATTATCATCGTCATTAACATAAAGACAAGCTGAATTTTTTTTTAAGGTTTATGGATTTAAATAATCTTAATTAATCACAAGTAAAGATAAATATTTATTTCTATAATCTATAATGTTGTTATGCTCTCTTCAATTTAATCTCAAAGGTTGTGCCTTTACTTAATTCACTGAACAGTACCTTGATTTTACCATTATGGTATTCTTCAATAATACGCTTGGCCAAGGACAAGCCTAAACCCCATCCTCTTTTTTTAGTAGAATAACCAGGTTTAAATACAGTTTTAAAGTTAGAAAGTGGAATGCCCTTTCCGTTGTCTTTGACTAAAATTCGAACCCAGCCACCACTTCTTACCAATTCTATTTGCAACTGCCCTTTACCTTTCATGGCGTCTATGGCATTTTTTACTAAGTTCTCTATTGTCCAGCTGTAAAGCGGCGTGTTGAGCATAACATAAGTTGGTTCGTCAGGCAGGTCTAATTTGAACTTGATAAGGTTAGAACTGCGATTATTTAAATAATCGTATGTGTTTTGAGTAGCTTCAACAATATCAGTTTTTTCTAATTTGATTTGAGAGCCTACCTTAGAAAACCTTTCCGTGATGGTTTGGAGACGATCTATATCTTTTTCAATTTCTACAATATAATCTTCATCTACCTTACCTTCTGCCCTTAAAATCTCTAACCAACCAACCAGAGAGGAAAGTGGCGTTCCAATTTGATGCGCGGTTTCTTTGGCCATGCCTGCCCAAAGTTTATTTTTTTCACTTTCTTTTGAAGTGCTGTAAAAAAAGATTAGTAAACTTATAAAGAGCAAAATGGTTACAAATAAAATTAAAGGGTAATACTTAATATTTGTGAGCAGTTGTGAATTACCATAATATAAAGTCTGACTTGAACCTAATAGATCTATTTGAATAGGTTCATTGTCATCCTTGATGTCTTCTAAATAATTGTATAGCTGAACCGAGTCCTTAGCAATATTATCGGGAATATTTACACTGCTTGAAATTGTACCATTTTCATCTACAATGATTGCAGGATTATTGTTGTTTCTGTTTTGTATAAAGATTGTCAGATCTCTATAATTTGTTAAAGCCTTACTGTTTGAGGATGAGTTACTGGAGTTTTCAGCTGTACTCAAGTCATCGGCAATGATAGCCTTGGTCGTTTCTGTCAGAATAAGCATCCTGTCTCTTTCATCTGCTTTTATACGGTTATAAAAGACTGTAATGCTCCAAATGGCTATACCTAAAATTATGACTGAAATCAGACCAATTAACAACCTAAAAAAAGTACTGTTCTTGAGCATTTTACTTTTCAGGAATCCATTTGACTTCGTTGGCGTTTACTTTTTTACCCCAATAACGAGATAATACAAACAAATAATCCGATAGCCTATTAATATATTTTAAAACTTTGTCATCTACAGTTTGCTCATCGTTCAATCCTGTTATTCTGCGCTCTGCTCTTCTACAAACTGTTCTGCCCACGTGACAAAATGAGACCGTAGGATGACCACCAGGTAACACAAAATGGGTCATTTCAGGAAGCGCTTCGTTCATTTTATCCATACTTTCTTCCAATGCCAGGATATCTTCCTCGGCAATCTTCGGAATTTTAAAACGCGTATCTTCGGCTTTTTCAGGTTCTGTAGCCAATATAGACCCTATAGTAAACAGCCTGTCCTGAATGCGGTGTAACAATGACAAATCTTCACCCTCAGGCGCATGATCTTTAATCAATCCAATGTAGGAATTGAGCTCGTCTACGGTGCCATAACTTTCAATTCTTAAATGGTGCTTAGAAACTCTTCTGCCTGTAAAAAGTGAAGTTTTGCCTTTATCGCCGGTTTTTGTGTATATTTTCATTTGTTTTCCTCTTTTTGCTTTTTCTTTTTTTGGTAATAGTTCTTATTAAACTTTCGCTTTTCTCTATCATACCTTAACTTATTATTTCTTTTATTATTGAGTAAAACCATTGCAAAAAGTAAAGCGATTATTACGATAAGTAAAATAAGCTGAGTTTCTTCAGAAAGACTTTTTAAATACTCCATAGTTAAAAATTATAGGAAACAGCGAATTTTGAAGTGCTGTTTGGTCAATTCAGATTTAAAAAATACTATTCCCCAAAAATACAAATCTAAACTGAGTTTGACGTCTTTATCCTCACATATGCTATGCCAGGCCTGCTGCATGTCTTTAGACCAATATATATCATCCAGAATTACAATGCTGTCCTGGTGTAAATGTTTCTTGATTAGGCTAAAATAATTTAAAGTGGACTCCTTTTGATGATGACCATCCAAGTAAACCAAATCATAGGTCTTATTTCGGTCTAGTTGCTCTAAGAAAGACTGAAAGTGGCTATTGTAAATAGATATGTTTTTTATGCCTAAAGCATTAAAGTTTTGCTTTGCACAGGCTGCAGTTTTTGGGCAGGCTTCTACAGTGTCTAATTTTAAATTTAGATTCAGATAAGTCATAGCTGTACTGCCTAATCCTACAGAAGTTCCTAATTCCAATGCCGTTTTTATGTGAAAAAAATCTACAATTTTTGAAATAAGCTTAGACTGATGCCAGGGCATACCTGCTTTTTTGGCTATTTGAGATAATTTTCTTTCAGCTTTTGAAAATTCCTGAGAGCCAGCCCCGAAATCTTTTACAGTTATTAAATCATTGGGTTTAAAAAAGGGCCTCCTGGCAGCCTTCAAAGACTTTAATTTTTTTTTCTCCATTTTGGCATACAAACATCCTGTTACAAATCGGTATAAGAACGGTGGATGAATTCCATATTGGTTTGTGGAGGTAAAAAGAAAATTAAGAAAAGATATTATCCTAAACCAGGTCATTTTAATATTTGAATGTAAAATTATAGAATATTAGTTGATTACCATAAACTTATATTTATATAAAAAAGGTATAAAATACCAAGGCTTGAGGGTCCAAAACTTAAAGTTCAACGGTCCCTTAAGTATTATAAATAAAAAACTTTGTATGTTTTTGTTAAGCTGTCTTTTTACTTTTATTCTTTCTAAACCTGATATTGAGCATTTCTATTATTAAAGAGAAAAACACAGCAAAATAAATATATCCTTTTGGTACATGTGTATGCAGTGCTTCTACAAAAAGCATAAACCCAATCAATATCAAAAATGACAGCGCCAGGATTTGAACAGTTGGATATTTATTGACAAAATCGCTGACTTTTTTTGCAAAAATCATCATGATAATGATAGAAACAATAACTGCTATAACCATTAAAATTATTTCTTCAGTTAATCCTACTGCTGTTAAAATGGAATCGAATGAAAATACAATATCCAAAGCAACTATCTGGAGAATAGCCTTTGAAAAAGAACTTACCTTTTTGACTTCGGTTGTGTGTTCAATACCTTCTACTTTGTGGTGTATTTCAAAAACACTTTTAAGGATCAAGAATATACCTCCAACCGCCAATATGATATCTCTCCAGCTTAATTCAAATTCATAAATCGTCATTACCGGCTCTGTAAGACCAATAATCCAGGTGATACTAAAAAGTAGAGCCACTCTCATAATCAGCGCTAAACCTAGTCCAACATACATACTTTTTTGCTGTTGTTCTTTTGGTAGTTTACCTGAAATGATTGAAATAAAGATGATATTATCTATCCCTAATACAACTTCCATAAATATTAATGTGAGAAGAGATATCCAGATTTCCGGTTGCAAAAAAATTTCCATAGGACTTTATAATAGGTTATAAAATGGTAGCAAAAGTAATAAATGCGATAGACTATAATGCAAATCAAATAGCTTAAAATTGCTTATATTTATGGTTTACTTTTTTCAAATTCATGGGCGGAGAAGGCAGCATACAACATATGATTAACAGTCTAAAAAACAATAAAAAGTTACTTAGACGAAAAAGTCGTTTTGAGAAAAATGAAGGATTAAGGTATAGTCAATAAAAAGGGAATAAGTCCGAGAAAAATATATTCAAAAGCCAAAAAGCCTCACCTGAAGTATTAGAAAAAATCAGAAAAGAAGCGAAATTAAGCCGTAGAAAGTGGATACTTTTCTACTTTATTGTGAGTGTAGTTGTAATTGGTGCTATTTCATATGTGGTTTATGATTATAATCAAGATGTGATAAATGCTAAGATTGAAAGGAAAAAAGAGCGAGCAGAAAGGCATAGAGCTTCAACGCTTGAAAGACTGAATAAAGCTATCAAAAATGGCAATAATTATTTCGAATCAGGAAAATGGGAACTTGCAGTAGATCAGTATTACAAAGCCTACAGGATACAACCGGAAAACATATCTTTATACTACAGACTCACTGAATCTATGGTGTTTTGTTGCAGAGACTTAAATGCCTACTGTGACAATGCCAGCATGTTTATAAGGGGCTTCGAGGATACTTTTCCTGACGAATCCGTTAAAATAAAAAAACTAAAAAATTATCAAGCTGAAATCAAAGGCTGAATTGTTTATTATTTTAGTTTGAAATAAATATAATTGTTAATCAACCATGAAATTACTGAATACACAATGGTTACTATTAATGCAGAAAGAGAACACTTCAATAAAATTTCAACTGTCGTAAATTTGTCTATAGCATTATCTGCGTAAATGATGATAAAATGGAAGAGGCCTGCAATAATACCGAGCAATAACCCCTGAGTAAAAACATATCTCAAAAACCCTTTGCGCCTTACTCTTCTCCACTTTTTTACAAATCTTTTGTCACTTTTACTCAAAACTGATAATTACTTTAACTCTATGGTATCGATTAATAATTCAAAATCCTCTTCTTTCTTATTTGCAATAAGAAATCTAACTTCTTCAATTTTTGAATAGTCAAAGTTAGGCATATTTAAGTTTCTACCTCGGAATTGAGGTGAAAAATCATTAATATTAAGTCTTATGTTTTGCCATTCTCCACTGGTAGAAAACTCTTGCACATAAGACTCTGGTTGACTTTTTTTGGCTTTTAACCTGAACTGATAAGATTTTCCATCACCCTTCACCCTTAGGATTATATAGGATTGGTTTGGTTTGATATGATTATCTGTTATAAGTCTGACAGATGCAAAACCTCCATTATTTGCCAAAGATACATGTCCTGAAAATTTACCATAACCTTTTTCTGTTTGGGTTAATTCACTTTCAGACAAACCACCCATTACACCATCATTAATGATTTGCCAGGACTGGATAGCATCCGAAGAAAAATCAAATATAGTGGTAGTGTCTGAATTCATTAAAAAAAGAAATAAAAGAAATTTTACAAAAGTTGACATAAAACAAAATTATGATAATTTAAAAAGTTAGATTGTATGAAATGGTTTTTCATACATTATTTCATAAATTTAACCTTTAAATGTTAATAATCTGTCTATTCTTCAATATTAACCGGTAATTCTTCAAAGCCCATATTGTAAAGGGTAAAAGCAAAAACATCTACCTGCTCCTGAATTACCATAGAAGTTGGCTTTCCGGCACCATGGCCGGCATCTGTTTCAATTCTTATGAGTACAGGATTTTCTCCTGCTTGTTTGGCTTGTAATTCTGCAGCAAACTTAAAACTATGCGCAGGAACTACCCTGTCGTCGTGATCTCCGGTCGTTATCAATGTTGCAGGATATGACTCACCTTCTTTTACATTATGAACAGGTGAATAGCCATATAGATATTCAAACATGGCTTTACTATCTTCAGAAGTACCATAATCATAGGCCCAGCCTGCTCCAGAAGTAAAAGTGTGATATCTCAGCATATCTAAAACACCTACAGCTGGTAAAGCTACTTTCATCAAATCCGGACGCTGCGTCATTGTTGCCCCAACTAAAAGACCTCCATTTGAACCACCTCGTACAGCTAAGTAGTCTGAAGAGGTATAATTTTCCTTTATCAAATATTCACCTGCAGCTATAAAATCGTCAAATACATTTTGTTTTTGCATTTTGGTCCCTGCTTTATGCCAGGCTTTTCCATATTCGCCACCTCCGCGTAAATTAGCAACAGCATAAATTCCACCTTGCTCTAACCAAACGGTATTTGCAGTACTAAAGCCTGGGGTAAGTGAAATATTAAAACCACCATACCCGTATAATATTGTCGGATTTTTACCATCGAGTTTAATCCCTTTTTTGTGGGTGATAATCATTGGAACTTTAGTCCCATCCTTTGAGGTATAAAAAACTTGTTTACTTTCATAATTTTCAGAATCAAAAACTATGGCTGAAGCCCTGTAAAGCTCAGATTTTCCTTTTTCTATGTCATATTTATAACTCGAACCGGGTGTAACATAATTTGTGAACCTGTAGTATAAATAATCTTTGTCTTTATCAGTACCAAAACCACTTACAGTTCCTATGCCCGGTAAGTCTACATCTCTGACAAATTCACCTGTCTTTGTATATTGTTTTATCTTGGAAATAGCATCTATCATGTATTCTGCAAAAATATAACCGCCGCCTGTAGAGGGGCTCAAAACATTTTCTGTTTCGGGTATAACATCAATCCAATTATCTGGAGACAAATTTGGGTAAGTCGCACTAACTATTCTACCATTAGGTGCATTTAGATTTGTATACATTAACAACTTATCTCCATCACTATCAAGTACTGAAACATCATTTTCATAATTATCCATAACTGGAATCAGATCAGAATTTTGGTCGGTTAAATCTTTTACAAAGAGTTGGTTTCCGGATGTAGAGATTCTTGCAGAAATGGCTAAAAACCTGTCATCATCTGTTACGCCTCCGGAAACGTATCGGTGCTTTTCTGCTGCTGTGCCGCCAAAGACCAATTCATCTTCAATTTGAGTGGTGCCAAGTTTGTGATAATATAATTTGTGTTGATCTGTTTTTGCAGAAAGTTCACTACCATCTGGTTTGTCATAACTGGAATAGTAAAAACCCTCATTTCCTTTCCATGAAACTCCGCTAAATTTGACATCTACCAATGTGTCTTCAATAATTTCTCTGGTTTCAACATCACTTACAATTATTTTCCGCCAGTCGCTACCGCCCTCAGATATAGAATGGGCGAGTATTTTTCCATTTTGCGAAAAACTCAAGCCTGCTAAAGAAGTAGTCCCGTCTTCACTAAAAGTGTTTGGATCTAAAAACACTTCAGCCTTGTCTTCACCTTCATTTTTTTTATACCTGTAAATAACGGATTGGTTTTGCAATCCATCATTTTTGTAGAAATAAAAATAATCCCCTTCTTCAAAAGGCGCTCCTATTTTCTCGTAATTCCATATTTCGGTAAGCCTCTTATTAAGCGCTTTTCGAAAAGGAATTTTGTCTAAAAAAGCCTGGGTAACCTTATTTTGGGCTTTTACCCAATCTTCGGTTTCTTCACTTCTGTCATCTTCAAGCCATCGATAAGGGTCTTTGACTGATGTTCCAAAGTATGTATCTACCGTATCAACCGTTTCGGTTTCAGGGTAATCAATTACATCCTTTGAGTTAGAAGTATCATTATTTTGGCAGGATACCAGAGCAAAACATATCATCATGAGGCTGAATAAATATTTCATAATTTAAACTTTATTAAACTCAAAAATACTGTTTTTTAACCTTTTTAATGTTTAAAAACAGTGAAAAACTGCATAAAATTTAGTTTAATAAACCCGACATTTAGCCTGATTATTAAGATTACAAGAACATTTAATAATTTCTTAAAACTAATATTTACAATAATGTAATTATTTTAGTTATGTGTCATTTTTTTATTATAAATTGCTTCGAATTTTAACTACAATAAGTTTTTATTTTAATATGAAAAACATTATAGTTTTTAACATATTATTTTTCTTAAGTTTTACATTCTGTCAAGCCCAATCTCCACCTGTTACACAAAATGACGGTTATACAACTGATGAAGGTACGCCGTTGACTGTAGATGTCGCGAATGGCCTTTTAGCTAATGATACAGATCCGGATGGCGATACATTAAGCATTTTTGGATTTATCATAAACGGTGTAGTTTATAACCCCGGACAAACGGTTCCTACAGTGGGCGGAAATGTCACGGTAAATGTGGACGGCAGCTTCTCCTTTAATCCCAGTGCTGGTTTTGATGGTACTGTGCCCTTAATTGCATACATTGTTACGGACGGTACATTAAGAAGTTATGCTAACTTTAACCTAAGTGTTACCAGTCCTGGTCCTGCTGTAGCTCAGACTGATTTTGATACCGCAGATATCAATACGACACTTAATGTTACTGCGCCTGGCGTTTTAGCTAATGATGCTTTTGAGGATGAAAATACGATTCAGGTTATTTCCTTTACTATAAATGGTAATACCTACAATGCGGGCCAAACGGCAAATACTGGTGTTGGTTCATTTACACTTTTTGCAGATGGAAGTTACACTTTTACACCAGATGGAGGATATACAGGGGATGTTCCGGAAATCTTTTATACGATTTCAGGTGGTACAGATTTTAGCACATCTTCACTATTTATTACCGTAGAAAATGTAGATGACATCATCCAATTACAACAGTTGAGCTCGTGTAACCAAGGCTTTACTCCTGAAGGCAATTACAAAATTGAATACAGATTTGGGTTTAGAAACTTAAGTAATGCCAGAGACTACCACTCCTCAAGTATTATTAATACCATTCGAATAGTAAAATTACTAAATGACATTTATGGTAGTGGATGTGTGATTGAGCTAGAAAACTTTAGTATTACTACTCAGCCGGTAGACGATTACGTAGGTAACTCTTATCCTTTAGATTTTGACTTAAACGCAGTAAATCAGAATTTTGTTCAGGGTAACTCCAGCAATGTTTTTACAAATCCGTCTGTACAAAATTCTGCCTTATATCCAAGGCAGCGTGTTACAATATCCTTTTGTATGATTGTAGACCCCTTTTGTGATGGAAGGCCGAATCCAACTCCTTCAGGGTCTGGAGTAGATTTTAATGCAGAAATAAGCCTGACCTCATCAAATTCTACTGAAGAATTAATTTCAGAACTTCCGCTAGAAGACTTCCACACCACTGAAGCCTTATTAACAGCGGGGTTTTTTATCCCTGAAAACACGCCTCCTGTTAATCCTGATGGTACTTTCGACTTTGTGAATACTGTCGTCATAACAAATGAAGGCAGTGCAGTTGCTAATAACGTTAATTTTAATCTGGGACTAGGTAGTTTTTTTGATAATGGATTGTCTTTCAGCACACTTACTGTTAACCAGATATCTGGACCTGCTGTAAATGTAAATCCTAATTATGACGGAGATACTAACCCTTTGCTTTTAGAGCCCGGGAATAATTTAGCACCCAACGAAACCATTGTTTTGGAGGTTTTTCATCTTCTAAACCCTGTTGGTTCTTCAGACAATAATATCTTTTTTCAGTTAAATCGCTCTCAGACACAGGGCCCTCTTGATGGTTTTGATGAAAGTACACCAGAAAATAGCAGACAGTATACTTTTGTGATGTGGGAAGATAATCTGGGCAATCACCTTGATAGATATTATGGTTTAGGCTCATCAACTGATTTACCACTAAATGATCAATGTAGTTGTATACTGTATAATATGTCTTTTAATTTATCATCATCCGCTTCTAGTAATAAGGAAACAACAACTATAGATGAAACACCTGATGGTGTATTAGAGTATGAATTACTATCGTTTCAATTAACAGTTACAAATACAAGTCCTGTTGTGGAACTGAAAAACCTCATTCTTCAAGATGACCTCTCAAGTATATGCAGTGTTACACCTTCTTTTATTTCAGATCCGGAGATTATAGAAAGTACTGCAACTCAAGATCCCAACTTGAATCCAAATTTTGATGGAATTACGGATATCGATATTTTTGACGGGACTTCTGGTATTTTAAATACAGGTGAATCCATTACCGTTGAAATAACCCTGCAATACGACCAGGATTGTGCCGGCGAGAATGTTTTGTTTTTCTCCGGCGAAGATCCTTTAGGCAATCTGGCTACATCAACTTCTTCCGTCAATATAGATACAGCACCGGATGAAGATAACGACAATGTCCCAAACGTTATAGATATAGATGACGATAATGACACCATACCGGACCTAGAAGAAACCGGAGGTCTTGATCCTTTAGAGGACCATGACGGGGATCTGATTCCCAATTACAGAGATCCAGATTTTGATCTGGATGAAAACAATGACGGTATAGTAGATATTTTTGACTTCGATAGTGATGGTGTTCCAAATCACTTTGATTTAGATTCAGATAATGATGGTATCCTAGACATTTATGAAGTTAATAATCAGGATTTAGACACTGATGATGATGGTATAACCAACAATCCTGTGGGCATAAATGGACTTGATGATACCGTTGAAAGTGAGGATACTGAAAACGCTCAAATACTTTACACGATTGAAGACACTGACAGCGATACTCTAGACAATTATCTGGATATAGATGCAGATGGTGATGGAATTGTTGATAATATTGAGGCTCAACCCACAGATAACTACATTCCTCCTGAGTCTAATATTTTAGAATCTGGTATAGATAATGCATACGTCACAGGCTTGATCCCCGTTGACACAGATGAAGATGGGGTTTTTGATTATCTTGACTTTAACTCAGATAACGACGACAGGGAAGATGATATCGAAGGCTGGGATTTTGATAGCGACGGTATTGCCGACACCTCAGCATCAGGTACAGATGCTGACAACGACGGCCTGGATGATGGCTATGATAATGACACTTCTCAGGTAAACCCAACTAACAGCCAGATTCCTACTGATTTTCCTAATGCAGATTACGATGTAACCCCGGAAAGAGACTGGAGAGAACCTATGGCTATAGTTTTATCTATTTCAGATATTTCAACCATAGAGGGTAATCAACTTGACTTTACAATTTCATTAGGTAGATACATAGACAATTCTGAGTTAATGCAGTCTCCAGAACCTACAGAAATGATTCTCTCAACATCAGATGGCAGCGACTCTTCAGGAGAATATAATATTGCCATTGCGCCTTATGACTACCTCGAAGTCAACAACGAAACTTTTATAATACCCGCTAATACACAGAGTATAACCTTTTCAGTATCTACTTTTGATGATATTATTTCAGAATTAAATGAGGACCTTACTTTAAGCGCAGATATAATTTCAACCAATACTGTAAACTCTGAGGCGCAGGGCGTAGGAACCATCTTAGATAACGAACCCTTACCCACTATATCAATCAATGACGACATCGTGCCTGAAGGTGAAGATTTAATTTATAATATTTCGCTAGATATACCAAGTTCGTCACCAGTTGAAATTAATATGCTCTCCTCAGATGTAACTGCTATGGCAAATGAAGATTATACGCCAATATCAAATTCATTTACTATCCCGTCAACTACAGATGCCAACAGTCCCAACCTTACAGTTGCACCATTTAATGTCACAACTTTAGTAGATAATCTCAATGAAGCAGACGAAGAATACCTTAATTTGGTTGGTAGTGTAGTCACAAATAATGTTACAAATCCTAATTTTTTAGGCCTGGGTACAATCTTAGATATTGACCCTGAACCACTAGTTACAATCTCTAATGATGAGGTAATAGAAGGCAATATTCTGGAATTTACTATATCATTATTAAATGCAGAAAACCAGCCCATGACCAATTATCTGCCGATAGATTTTGAATTAGAGACATTGGACATCACAACTACAGTAAATTTGGACTATGACTACTTTAATGAATTTGATGTTATTCCTGCAGGCGAATCTTTTCTCAGAATTCAAATTCCTACTATTGATGACAATTTAAATGAAGATAAAGAGTTTATGAACTTATCTGCAACCATTATTTCCGGCTCAGTGTCTAATATGTCTAATGTACTTTTAGGTTTGGGTGCCATAGTAGATAATGATATTCCAAATTTATTTACACCAAATAACGATGGACAGAGCGATGTCTTTAGAATTACTGGACTTGAAGAATTTCCAAATTTTAGATTAATCATTTTTGACAGATGGGGCGGAGAAATCTACAACTATAGTAATAATGGTAATTTAAGTCCACAATGGTGGGATGGTACAAAAAATGGAAATCCAGTCATTGAAGGGGTTTATTTTTATGAACTGGATTATAATGACGGCATTACAAAACCAAAAACCGGATTCATTCAACTGGCAAGATGATAAAGAAGTTTATGAAATACAAAAGTTTAAAGCCTTTACCCTGTCTATGGTACTTAGGTATTTTCATGTTTTGTTTTTTAAATACTAATGCACAACAAGTTCCTCATTATGCCCAATATATGTACAATACCCAGGTGTTAAACCCTGCTTTCGTCGGCTTAAGGTCGGACCTGAATGCCACATTATTATCAAGAGGGCAATGGGTAAATGTAGATGGAGCGCCACAAACCACGACTTTTTCAGTAAACTCCAGACTAAATTCCGGGTTTGGTCTTGGTGCTGTTGTGATAAGTGATGAGATTGGCTTATTAAATAATACCAGTACGAGTCTAAATATTTCCTACACCATACCAACATCACAAAATGGCAGACTGGCTTTAGGCTTAAAAGGTGGCTTATCATTTTATAATAATGACTTAGCTGCTGGTATAACCGTAGACAATGAAATTTACGCTTCTACATCCGGAGAATTTTTTGACTTAGGTTTTGGGTTACTCTACAGTACAAACAAATACTACGTGGGTTTATCTGCAATGAACTTATTTGAATCCCCGATGTTTTTTTTGAATGAAGAATTGTCGACAATAAGAGGTTTGGAGCGCGCAAATTATTTTTTAACCGGAGGAACTGTTTTTGAGCTTTCCAGATTTGGAGATATCAAGTTTCTGCCCTCGACCATGATTAAGTTTACACCTACTCTACCTATCTCTGTAGATCTAAATGCAAATTTTAGGTTTAATAATATTTTTGAAGCAGGTATTTCTTACAGACATCAAAATTCAGTTAGTGCCATGGCATCTGTGATTTTATACAACAGGATTAGAATTGGCTATGCTTATGAGAATTACTTTACAAGTGCTGTACAGAATTTAAATACACACGAAATTATTCTAAGAATAGACCTTAAGCTCAATCGAAAAAACAAATGGCTGTTTTTAGATTGTTGTAGTTTTAAAAAATAAGTACATCTTTACTCTGTTTTAAAGCTGTGAAAATTTTCTTTAACTATAGTTTCTGCGAGTTTTCCATTAACAGCAAATCTGTTTTTTTGCCAGGCGGCGTATTGCCCGGGCTCGTGAAACCACTTCCATAAAAATCCTCCGGCAAACCAGTCTTTGTCCCATACACTTTCAAATAAGCCTTTAAGCAATATGGCCTGTGCCTCTTGGTTAACCTGACCTTCGACCCTTTCAGAATTCCAGGGCTCTTTACCAGCGTAATCTAAACTGCGATAACCAAATTCTGTAAAGAGTATAGGACGATTGTGTGCCTTATTCAGGCTTTGAAGACTGATGTTTAATGCCGTCCATCGGGTTTTGACAGCCTCCAGATCCGGTGTTTGGGCTTCTGATATAGGAAAATATGCATCTATACCTATAAAATCTAATTCAGACCAAAAAGCCACTTTCTCCATTTTATCCCAGTTTTCTGCATAGGTCAGCTTTCCCGAATAAACTTCTCTAACCGCAGAAACTAACTCAAACCAAAAGTCTGGTCTTGATTTAACAAAATTATTGAGCTCTGTACCAATACAGAACATTTCCGTATTGGTCATCTCTGCAAGCTTTGCAAAGTCCAGTATCATGGCTCGGTATTGCTGCTCAAAGCTTTCCCAGTCCTTTTCTTTTGACATTTTAATGTGCCCGGTAAAATCGCCATTGCCAATCCAGATCTGAGGTTTAAGCATCACCTTTATACTGTTTTTATGCATCATCATTATACTCTGTTTTACCCCTTCAAGCCTTTCGCCATACCATTGCTTTTCGTGGTTATAATGAAGTTTAGAACTGTCTAAACGCTCCATAAATCCAAAAGGCATGACAGAGACCCAGTTTGCATGTATTTTTAATACTGGTTCAATATGCTTTTGCTGAATAGTATCTCTTGAAGCTACAAAGCTTAAACCGTTAATTTTGTTTTCAACTTTGGTTTTCGGTTCACACTGAGCAAGAATTCCCAGTCCAAATAATAGAATTATTATAAATTTAAGCATCTGAAATAGACTATTGTTTACATTTATATCGTAAATATGGGTAAATATCTATAATTGATTAGTTTTACGTATACAATTTAGCACTTTGTATTTTAAAAGGTAATAATGCAACACATCGTCATCATAGGAAACGGAATTTCTGGAGTAACAGCAGCTCGTCATATAAGAAAAAAAGCCAGCCATTCAGAAAAGAAAATCACTATAATTTCGGCCGAAAGCAAATACTTTTTTTCCCGTACTGCTTTGATGTATGTGTACATGGGCCATATGCAGTGGAAAAACATTAAGCCTTATGAAGATTGGTTTTGGGCAAAAAATAATATAGACCTTAAAGAAGCTTATGTAACAGAAATAGATTTCGAACAAAAAACCTTACATTTCAAAGACCATGCAACTTTAGAGTATGACAAACTTATAATTGCCTGTGGTTCAAAGCCTAATAAATTCGGTTGGCCGGGTCAGAATCTCGACGGTGTTGCAGGTTTATACTCAAGGCAAGATCTCAACTATTTAGAAAAATATGCTCCAAATAATAAAGTGTGCAAAAGGGCAGTGATTGTTGGCGGGGGATTAATAGGTATAGAACTTGCAGAGATGTTTTGTTCAAGAAATATTCCTGTGACTATGCTGGTGCGGGAAAAAAGTTTTTGGAATAGTGTTTTACCAAAGGGAGAATCTCAAATGATTAACCAACACATCCTTAATCATCACGTAGATCTACGCTTAGGTGTAAATTTAAAAAGCATAAATTCAGGGGAAAAAGATAAAGTAAAATCAGTAACAATAAAAGAAACCGGAGAAGAAATTGCTTGTGATTATGTTGGTTTAACAGCCGGTGTTTCGCCAAATATAGATTTCCTAAAATCATCTGAGCTTGAAACAGAAAAGGGTATTTTAGTGAACCAATATTTAGAAACCAATATTGAAAACGTCTACGCTATTGGAGACTGTGCGCAACAAAAGCAGCCTAATGGAAATCGACCGGCAGTAGAAGCCGTCTGGTATACCGGGCGTATGATGGGCGAAGTTGTAGCTCAAACCATTTGCGGTAACCGAACAGCCTATAAGCCCAGTCATTGGTTTAATTCAGCTAAATTTTTTGATATTGAATACCAAACTTATGGTTTGGTACACAGTGAAAAAAATCTACCTGATTATGAAAAACATTTCCACTGGAAACATCCTGATAAAAATCTATGTGTAACCATTGCTTATCACAAAGAAACCCATCAATTTTTGGGGATCAACACCTTTGGTATACGCATGCGACATGAAATTTTTGATCGATGGTTGACAGAAGAAAAAAATATAGACTTCGTAGTTTCAAACCTTGAAAAAGCCAATTTTGATCCGGAGTTTTATAAGCGTTATGAAAGTGATATTAAAAAGGCTTATCAAAATGAATTATCAAAAATTTAATGTAGACTAAGACCTGACAGGTCTCGAAGACCTGTGAGGTCTAAAATCATATAATCATGAGTACAACCCATAATATTTCAATTACCGGACGTGCAGGCGACAGCCTGAATCCACAACAAAAAATTTCTGCCATTATCGGTATGACAGGACTTTTGATTTTAATTTTAGCCATTTTTAATATCTCCTTTCAACCCCAGGCATTGTGGTTAGGTCTGGCGTTAGTCCTGATGCTTGGTGGTATTATTTGGTACGCTAAAGCGAGTTATGCCGGTACTTCTGCAGGAATAAAAAATGATGGCGTCTTTTTTAAATCTATGTCTTCAAGAGGATTATGGGCATATTTGACCGGTGTTGGTTTAACCGGCTTTTACATTATACTTTATTTTTATCCTCAATACCTTGGGCTTGTCAAAGATGGAGAAAACACAGGTATCATTTCACTCTTTGATCCTTTAAGTAAAGCTCTTAGTGGTAATCCGGCAAGCCAATGGTTTGTATATGGAACGCTCTACACCCTGGTGATTTTGGGCTTTGGTATAAAGTTCCTCTGGAAATACCGGCATAGTAAATACCAACAAATTCGAACCATATCAGTCATGTTTTTTCAAACTGCTTTTGCTTTTTTAATTCCGGAGTTCATGGCCAGGCTAAATGGTGATAATCTAAATTTGCCCTATTATGATCTGAAGAACATCTGGCCCCTCAATTACTACAATTTTGATCAATATCGTGTGGATGCTATGATAAGCTCAGGGGATATTGGTTTGGCTTTTCTTGTGTTTGGTGTTGCTTCAATTTTTATCATCACGCCTATCCTTACCTTTTTTTACGGGAAACGCTGGTATTGCTCATGGGTTTGTGGCTGTGGCGGACTAGCTGAAACTTCTGGAGACAGTTTCAGACAGCTTAGTGACAAGTCTTTATTTGCATGGCGGTTGGAGCGCTGGCTGATCCATGCAGTACTCGTATTTGTTATAGTAATGACTACAGCTGTCGTATATTCATACCTTTCAACAGATCAGTATTGGCTCAAAGGAGACACTTTTTTATGGAGTGTAGCTATTTTACTTACTCTTATATTTTCTGGTGCAATGATTTTTAAAAGAGAGCAATTTAAAAAAGACGCTAAGATTGGTGCAATAGGGTTTCTGACCATTATTTTGGTGTTGATTGGCTTACATTTTTTTTACGGTACGCAGCTCTTTCTATTTGATAACTATGAGATTAGAAGTACTTACGGATTTTTAATCGGCAGCATTTTTTCAGGTGTGGTGGGTACTGGTTTTTATCCCATTTTCGGTAACCGGGTTTGGTGTAGATTTGGCTGTCCTATGGCGGCTATTCTAGGCTTTCAGCAAAGGTTATTTTCAAAATTTAGAATTACCACCAATGGTGGGCAGTGTATTTCCTGTGGCAATTGTTCAACCTATTGCGAAATGGGTATAGACGTTCGTGCGTACGCCCAAAAAGGTGAAAACATTGTGCGTTCTTCGTGTGTAGGTTGCGGTATCTGCTCAGCGGTTTGCCCCAGAGGTGTTTTGAATTTGGAGAACGACTCGCTCCAGGGCCGTATCAACCCAAAAGATATTCTACTTGGAAATGACGTCAATCTCATGGACTATGTGAACAGTAAGAAATAGATTAATACTTAAAAATCGCATAATTTGAAGAATATTATAAAAGTTCACGTTAAAGTATTTCTGCTTTTTATAGAAGTCTCATAAGATTTAATAATTTAATAAAAAAACAAATGAAGAGATCAAGCAAAAGCGTCCTGACTTTAAAAAATTTTAACCCACCAAAATTTAATAGAATACTTCTTCTGCTCATTGGTGTGCTTTGCTTTGCTTTTCAAAATTGTAAAAGTCAGGAAGAGTCAAAATCTGCATCTGCTTCTGAAATTTATACTTTCAAAAAAGGCAGTTCAAACGGTATTGGCAAGTGGTTTATGGGAAGAGAAATCGCCTATGTTATGGGATATCAGGGAATGGCATGGCTTAACAGACCCGATCGGGAAAAAGAAGAAAATGTATCGCTGCTTATAGATAATATGGATATTCAATCCGATGATGTGATTGCAGATATTGGTGCAGGTTCAGGGTACCACGTATTTAAAATGGCACCAATGGCAAATCAGGGAACCATTTACGCTGTTGATATACAGCCTGAAATGCTCGCAGAAATGAAACGCATTAAAAAGATTAAGAATGCTAAAAATGTAGAAATAATTTTAGGAGGTGAGAAATCTCCAAATTTACCAGCAAACAAAATAGACAAGATTCTTATGGTAGATGTTTATCACGAATTTAATTTCCCCTTTGAAATGCTGCAATCTATAAAAACTGCTTTAAAGGAAAATGGTAAGATCTATTTAATAGAATATCGTGGTGAAGATCAATCTATACCTATCAAAACTATTCACAAAATGACAGAAAATCAAGCGGTTAAAGAATTAGAATTTGCCGGATTTCAACTGGTTGAAAATATTGAAAACTTACCCTGGCAACATTGTATGATCTTTAAAAAAAAGAGATAAGACCCTGTTTTACAGCGTGATATTATCTTTCCCCACATTACATTGTATGACCAGGATAAAATAAAATAGGCTTTAATCCCGTATTCTAGGATAAAGCCTATTATGTAAGATTCATGATAATTTATCTAACTAATATTTTTTTAGTTATAGACTTATCGTTCTGCAGTATTTTTACATAGTATAAACCTATGTCAAATTCAGAAACATTTACCGGCTTTTCAATATTAAATTCTCCCTGGAATTGTTTAACTTTTTGCCCTAATGCGTTGAATATTGAAACTGATAATACCGTTTGATTATTTCCTTCATATTTCATATAAAGTACATCAGAAGCCGGGTTGGGATAGATATTAAATGTTTCACTTAAGGTAAAGTCAGATGTATTTAATGTTCCCTCCGGAACAACGGTAATGGTTCCAAACATACTTCCGGAATGTGGCGTACAGACATAGTCGTTTATCCCTACCTGTGTAAAGGTATGAGAAAATGTTGAACCCTGTCCCATAAGTTCGCTGGCAAAACTTTCTGTTGCACTGGCATCGCTGACAACATTATGAGAACCACTGGCATACCAATTCCAGATTACCGTATCGCCTTCCTCTATTGTCCGATTAGAATTCGCATCACCTGTTGCACTGGGATTAGAACCAAAACTCCAGTCAATATTGTAGGTCTCTGTCTGAGCATTAGCACAAACTAAAATGTTTAAAAAGAAAATAAAAAGTAAATTTTTTTCCATAACAATAATTTTTCATAAATATATAATATGAATATAAATAATATTCTTAAAAAGAGATACTTAGGAAAGTATTAACGCCGGTGGAATTAAAAATAAATAATTGGTTATGAATTCAGTCGCCAGATTTCAAAATTTAAGGCTGTGGCAAATAGCACCCAAAGCAGGTAAGGAATTAATAAATAAGCTGCTATTTTATTGACGACTTTAAACCACTTTATGGTAAATCCTATAAGTATTAAGAGTGTAATGATTACAAGCAGACCCCAAAGTATTTCCTGTAGACTGAAAAACACAATAGACCATAATGCATTGAACAGCAATTGAAATACAAAATGATACAGGGCGGTTTTAACCCAAATGTGGTGTAAACCTCTGCTCCATACTATACCTGCAGAAACACCCATCATCACGTATAAAAGTGTCCATACTGGTGCAAAAATCCAGTTTGGCGGTGTAAATGACGGCTTGTTGATAGTCGTATACCAGGTTGTTACACTACTTTGTGTAGCTATACTGGCTAAAAAACCTATCAATAAACAAACCAAAACACTTATGGTAATACGTGTGAATAACCTTTTCTTCATACCTGACTAAATTAAACAAATATTTTAATTGTAAAAATTTTTCAAAGAATGAAGACTAAATATATACATTTGTAATTCATTTTAGAAGATCGTGTTTAAACCTTTAACGACAACAACAGTACTGAAAAATGCTGAAGTAGCTTTTTCCTCACCAAGCAATATTGCACTTGTAAAATATTGGGGGAAACACGCTGTTCAGCTACCTGCAAATCCATCAATCTCCTTTACACTTGACAAGTGTAAAACAGAAACAAAGCTCAGAATTGAAAAAACCACACAGCCTGTAGATCATTATGCCATTGATGTATTTGTTGATGGAAAAACAAATGACGCTTTTAAACCAAAAATCTTTGATTTTTTTCAAAGAATTGAAGCTTATTTTGGTTTTTTGAAAGATTACAAATTTACCATCGAAACATCAAATACCTTTCCACATAGCAGCGGTATTGCATCATCTGCAAGTGGTTTTTCTGCCCTTGCGGCCTGTCTTGTAAAAATTGAACATTTGCTTTGTGGACAGGAAGAGGACTTTAACTGTGAAAAAGCATCCTTTATCGCCAGACTAGGTTCGGGAAGTGCAGCCAGAAGTACAAAAGGTCCACTTATGGTTTGGGGTTCCCATAAGGATGTTGAAGGCAGCAATGATGAAATCGCTACAAAGTTTGATGATATCCATCCTGTATTTCAGGATTATCAGGATGTGATTTTACTGGTGGACAAAGGTCAGAAAAAAGTAAGCAGTACTGTCGGACATGGGTTAATGAACGGACATCCTTATGCCAGTGCGAGATTTCAACAAGCTAATGAAAACTTGTCGAAATTGTTGGTAGCATTAAAAGCAGGAAATCTGGAAGATTTCATAAAAATAACTGAAAATGAAGCGCTTTCACTTCACGCTATGATGATGAGCAGTAACCCATACTTTATTTTAATAAAACCAAATACACTTAAAATAATTGAAAAGATTTGGGATTTTAGAGAAAAGTCAGGCATCCCGGTCAGCTTTACTTTAGACGCCGGCGCGAACGTTCATGTGCTATTTCCTAAAGTTCACGTAACCAAAGTTTTAGAGTTAATTAATACCAAATTAATTCGTTTTTGTCAAAATGAACACTATATTTGCGATAATATTGGTGGTGGTTTAAATACATTATCATAAATCAATCCTTATGAAAGGCCCTTTGTTTTACTCAAAAATATTGTTGTTTGGAGAGTACGGTATCATAAAAGATTCAAGAGGTTTATCTATTCCATACAACTTTTACAACGGAGCATTAAAGATAGATCAACTAGATACTCAAAAAAAGAAAGACTCCAATCAAAAGCTGCTCAACTATTTAGATTATCTTAATGAAATTCACTACAATAAATCTATCCCGGTGAGTTTTGATTTAGACAGTCTGCGAAAGGACCTTGATAATGGAATGTATTTTGACAGCAGTATTCCTCAGGGCTACGGTGTTGGAAGCAGTGGTGCACTAGTGGCTGCCATTTACGACAAATACGCCACAGACAAAATAACTGTTCTTGAAAACTTAAACCAGGAAAAACTTCAGGTTTTGAAAAAGATTTTCGGCGAAATGGAATCTTTTTTTCATGGTAAATCTTCAGGATTGGATCCTTTAAACAGTTACCTCAGCCTGCCAATACTTATCAATTCTAAAGATAGTATAGAACCAGCAGGTATTCCTTCCCAAACCAATACCGGCAAAGGAGCTGTATTTTTACTGGACAGCGGTGTTGTTGGAGAAACTGCACCAATGGTTAATATTTTTATGGAGAATATGAAGCAGGATGGTTTTAGAAAAATGTTGAAAAACAGGTTTATAAAACATACGGATGCCTGTGTTGAAAGTTTTCTGAACGGTGATGTTAAGAAATTGTTTTCTAATGTAAAATCATTATCAAAAGTCGTTCTTGAAAATTTTAAGCCTATGATTCCTAAAGATTTCCATGAATTATGGAAGCACGGTTTAGAGACCAATTCGTACTATCTGAAACTTTGTGGTTCTGGTGGCGGCGGCTATATGCTTGGGTTTACCGAAGATATTGAAAAAGCCAAAACAGCGCTTAAAGGCCATAAGGTTGAAGTCGTTTACAACTTTTAATATCCTCTTATTTACTTATGAAAACCTCAAACAAGTCTTTGACTTTTAAATTCGTTGGCTTGTTTTTTAGCGCTAGAGGCTATAATATCCTGATGATAGTTATAGCTCAATATCTGGCTTCAATATTTATTCTCGCACCGGATTCTTATACCCTTAGAAATATTCTCTTTGACGAAAATCTACTCATAATTGTATTGTGTAGTGCTTTGGTTATTGCCAGCGGCTATCTTATCAATAATTTTTACGATTCTGAAAAAGACCTTATTAATAAACCTTTGAGAACTTACATTGATAATAAAGTAAGCCCTAAGACCAAGCTAACAGTTTACTTTATTCTTAATTTTATAAGTGTGATTCTGGCGAGTTATATTTCCTTCAGAGCGGTTATCTTTTTTTCTGCCTACATTTTTGGAATCTGGCTGTATTCCCACAAATTAAAACGCGTTACCTTTATAGGCAACATCATTGCTGCATCACTGGCAATTGCTCCTTTTTTTGCAGTTTTTGTCTATTACAAGCATTTTGAAACTGTGATTTTCTTTCATGCTGTGTTTTTATTTCTTTTGATATTGATTCGTGAAATCACCAAAGATTTAGAAAATCTAAAAGGGGATTTTGCACAAAACTACAATACGATACCGGTTAAGTTTGGAGAAAAATACACTAAGATTATACTCAGCATCATTTTTGTGCTGGCCTTTATTACGACTCTGCTTTTGGTAAATTATTTCAATCTGGGCGATATGAATTATTACTTTTATATATGCCTGGGTGCATTTGTTTTTTTGGTCATCTATTTGTGGAGTTCTCACAAACGCATTCAATTTAAAATTCTGCATATCCTATTAAAGGTACTCATCATATTGGGTGTTTTCAGTATTTTGCTGATAGACACAAATTTGGTGCTAAATAAAATCATTGATTTTTAAAAATGTTATAGTTACCTATTTAAATAATTGCTATCTCTTAAATTATTTTGAACTTTTTTTTTGATCATTCGTACATATTTTTAGTAAGACATATATTGCAGGCTATTTCTATAAAAGTCTCTGGAATTTTCAATTTGATCAAATTATATGACAAGATTTATACTTTACTTCACTTTACTTTTCATAGCGATTAATGCTTATTCACAGGAAAGGGTAGTCAAGGGGAAAGTTTATGATACAAATGATAAAACGCCCTTGCCTTTTGTAAGCATTGTTTCACAAACAGGAGGTTCTACAATTTCCAATAGTGAAGGAGCTTATGAAATAAAAGTATCTTCATCAGATAAAACTTTGATCTTTTCTTTTTTGGGATACAAAACACGCAGAGTAGATATTGAAAATGAAAATATTATTAATGTAGGATTATCTCCTGAGGCGTCATCGCTCAATGAAGTTGTTATTACAGCTTTTGGTGTAAAAAGAGAGTCTAAAGAGCTTGGTTATGCCACTCAAAAGTTGGATTCTAAGGAAGTTACAAACGTTAAAACAGTTAATTTTCTAGATAATATTGCTGGAAAAATTGCTGGGGTAAACATTACGCAAGGGGGAACCGGGGTTGGGTCTTCGTCAAAAATTACGATCCGTGGAGAATCATCCTTTTCAAATAATAATCCACTTTTTATTGTGGATGGAACACCTATTAACAATGAATCGGTTTTTAATTTTACAAACGAAGCTGCGGCTGGATTTCAGGAGATTGATTTCGGAAATGGAGCCATGTCAGTAAACCCTGATGATGTAGAATCTATAACTGTATTAAAAGGTGCGAATGCAGCGGCCCTCTATGGCACAAGAGCATCAAACGGTGTGATTGTTATATCAACAAAGGATGGGTCGAACAAAAAGGGACTTGGAGTAAGTATAAACAGTTCTTTCTTTGTTGATACCGCTTTGCGACTACCCGACTTTCAGAACAAATTTGGACAGGGACAGTCGGGTCAGTTTGAGTATGTTGATGGTTTGGGAGGTGGCATAAGCGACAATATAACTTATTCATGGGGTCCTCGATTAGATGCGGGCAACCTGATACCACAATTTGATAGTCCTGTTCAGCTATCCGACGGCAGTTTTGTTCGTGGTGGTGATACGGCACTGTATTCTGGTCTTCCCATAACGCCAACGCCTTTCGTGTCTAACCCGGACAATCTTAAAGACTTTTACGAAACAGGGTCAACGAGCATAAACAACATCTCAATATCTAATGCCTATGATTCTGGAAATTATAGAATATCATTTACAGATCTGAGAAGTGAATCCATCATACCCGGTGTAAATCTGGATCGCCAAACGGTATTTGCTAAACTAAACTTTCAACCTCACCCTAATACTGCATTTAAAGTTTCATTAAGCTACATTAATTCCAGCAGTGACAATAGGCCTTCTAATGGTTATGGTAGTGAGAATGTAAATTACTCGCTTGTAGCATGGGGACCAAGATCTTTAAATATTGATAACTTAAGAGATTACTGGCAACCCGGTTTAGAAGACGTTCAGCAATACTCTTTTAATTATACTTTTTTTGACAATCCATTTTTTATACTATATGAAAACAGAAATTCCTTTGTGCGTGATCGTGTATTTGGGAATATGCAGTTTAAACATAAACTTTCTGAAAATCTAAGTTTTTTTATACGTACCGGTATGGATTTTAGCACGGAAACCAGAAGATTGCGCAGGAGCTTTAGCAGTAATCGTTTTCAAAATGGAGGCTATGCAGAACATGACGTTGAATTTAGGGAGGTCAACACAGATTTTCTACTAAATTATCAGAATACATTTGGTGATATTACATTAGATTTTTCTGTTGGCGGAAATCGCTTAGACCAGAGAGCTTATACCAAACAACAACAAACTGTAAACTTAGCACAACCAGGTATATTTAGCTTTAACAACGCTGCGTCTCCAATTGAGGTCTTTCAGTTTGAAAGTCAAAAACGGATCAACTCATTGTACGGTATAGCAAAATTTGCATTCAAAAACTATCTTTTTCTGGATATTACGGGAAGGAATGACTGGTCAAGTGCACTAGCTACGCCATTATCAGTTGATGGTACATCATTTTTTTACCCATCAATATCCAACAGTTTTATCTTATCTGAAGTCATATCACTTCCTAAGATTGTATCATTTGCAAAATTAAGAGCAAGCTTAGCTCAGGTTGGTAATGATACCGGAGCATACCAAACCTCAGGTGCTTTTGTTGCTCAAACCCCATTTAATGGGCAACCCACTTTTAGCAATCAGGATTTTATGCCTAATTCAGATTTGAGACCAGAGAGAACAACCTCATTTGAAGTTGGTACAGACCTAAGATTTTTGAATGACCGCATAAACCTTGACTTTACGTATTACAACGCAAAAACTATCGATCAAATCATTTCTTTACCTATAGCTGTCTCTTCCGGCTACGAGCAGCAAGTTGTAAATGGCGGTGAAGTAAGTACTCAAGGGCTTGAAATTGTCCTGGGCTTAGTACCTTTTCAGGGCACTGATTTTAAATGGCATTCCTTATTTAATTTTTCTACTTACAGAGCTACCATCAAAAATTTACCTCAAGCTGATGGTAGATTAACTTTGGCGTACAGCAGAATTTATGACAGCGCAAATCAAACAGTTTGGTTTCAGGTGGAAGAAGGGGGTAGAATTGGTGACATCTATGGAACTGGTTATCTTAAAAACAATAATGGTGAATTCATTTTAGATGATGAGGGACGCTTTATTGCTGATAATAACCTGCAAAAATTAGGAAATTATAATCCAGATTTTACGTTAGGGTGGTCAAATACATTTAATTACAAAAACTGGTCTCTCAGCTTTCTTTTGGATTGGCGACAAGGTGGAGAAATAGTATCAAGGACTCGTGCTTTAGGAAATGTAGGTGGCCAGCTTTCCGAAACTAATTTTAGACCAGAAGAAGGAATTATTGCCCAGGGTGTAAATCAAAATACAGGCTTACCAAATGATATTGCTGTATCTGCAGAAAGTTATTACCGACAATTTTATGATAGAAATCATGAAGAAAATAACATTTATGATGCTTCTTTTTTAAAGCTGCGCCAACTTTCTGTGGGTTATGACTTTAAGATAAAAAATGGATTTTTAGGTCTTGATCAGGGTGCTGATATGAGTTTAGCATTGATAGGAAATAACTTGTGGGTGGCCACGGAAAATCCTCATTTTGACCCTGAGCAACTTGCTGTTCAAGGCAATGGTTTTGTTAGTGGAGTTGAGGACATGAGCTATGCTACCTCCAGAAGTATTGGAATTAGAATAGGGTTGAACTTTTAATAAATCACATCAATATGAACTATAGATTATATATTTTCTTTTTTCTCTGCTGTTTGTTTCTGGCAGGCTGTACAGAAGATTTTGAAGATATAAATACAAATCCTAACGCGCCCTCAACAGTCCAGCCAAGTACACTTCTACGTCAGGTTATTTATAACTTTGGAGAAAATATGAGCTATGAAGGATTTGTGGCAGGAGACTTATTGGCTCAACACCGAACTGCTCTTGACTTTAATTTGTTTGATAGACATGCGCTTAAATCTCCGCAGCTTGGCGGAAACCCCTGGCCGATTTTTTATACCAATCTGAGAGATAATGAAATCATGTTAAAAGCATCGCAGAATACAGAAACATTTACTGTTTATGAAGGCCCTGCATTAATACTTAAGGCCTACATGGCAGGTGGACTTACAGATTTGTTTGGAGATGTGCCATACTTTGAAGCATTCAATGGTATTGAAGGAACCGTAACTCCTGCTTACGATTTTCAGGAGGACATTTACCTTAATCCAAATGGTATATTGGATAATCTTGACAAGGCCATTGACGCCATAGAAAATTATGAGGATACTATACCTTTAGAAGGAGATATACTTTTTAATGGAGATTTGAATGCCTGGGTGAGATTTGCAAATTCTTTAAAAATTAAACATCTGCTGCGTATATCAAATAAAGTTGATGTTAGTACAGAGCTTCAGGAAATTTACAGCAGCGGGCATTTTATATCTGCAAATGATCAAAATGCAACATTTGATTTCACCAATACTGACCCTAACAGTTTTCGATTAGCACAGTTAAGGGTTGGTGATTTCAACAACTTTGTATTATCAGAAACCATGGAAGAGATCTTAATTGAACTCAACGATCCGAGGTTATCAAGATTTTTCAGGCCTTTTTCAAATTCAACCTCAGATGAATTTAATGGTTTAATAAATGGTATAAACCCTTCAGAAACCCCTGTAGCTCTTGCAGACTATTCACTGGCAAGTCCTTTATTTCGAGAAGACACCTCTGGTCTAGATGCAAATTTTATAACCGCTTGGGAAACTTACTTTAATCTTGCAGAAGCTGCTGAGCGAAATCTCATCTCTGCCGATCCACAAATTTTATACGAAACTGGAGTAATGTTGGCTTTCGAATACTGGAATACCCCTTTACCTGCAGACTATCTTTCAGGAAGTGCAGCTTATAATGATATTGACAGCACACCCATCGAGCAAATATTAACCCAAAAATGGATTGCTAATATTGTCAACGGATATGAAGGTTGGGTAGAATACAGAAGAACGGGATTTCCGGAGTTAAAGACTATTTCTGCAAGTTTAAATAACAATCTAATTCCGGTACGAATGCCCTACCCGGCTGAAGAAGAAGCATTGAATAATGAAAATTATGAATCTGCAGCTTCTGCCACAGATGGAAATAGTATAAATTTTCCTGTTTGGTGGGATGAATAGCATTATGGATACAATTTTCTGGCAATGGGTATTAATTGTCACCTCCAGTCTGGTGCTTTTCTTCATATCTCCACTTGCCAAATCTACAAGCCAGTTCTTTAAAGCCATACATCATAGTAAGGCTCCAAATGCCTATGTCCTTACAGGGAGCTTGATCATCTCTTGGATATTTGCCAAAAGTATTACTAACGCTGCGAATCTTGGTTTAGCTTTTGGTATTGTTGGAGGCGTGGCATATGCAGGATACTACCTGTCCTTTGCTGTTGCCGGTATTTTGATATACAAATTGCGTACAAAAGGTAATTTTAAAAGCATTCATCATTTTTTGTCTCAAAAGTTTGGTAAAACCGCTATGGCTTTATTTTCTATTCTCATTGCCATACGTTTATTTAACGAAGTATGGAGCAACACTATGGTTATAGGAAGCTTTTTTGGAGAAACAGGTACTTCACAATACTATTGGGCTATCGTTATATTTACGATGCTCACTTTAGCTTACGCCTTAAAGGGAGGTTTGAGTAGTTCTATTTTTACCGATGTTATTCAAATGGTTTTATTTTCAATTTTATTGATCTTAATATTATGGAATATATTTTCGATAGATTCGTTTTCTATTGATATAGCTTTCACCTCTGGAACCTGGAGCTTTGAACTTGGCCTTAACCTTTTTTTTGCAGCACTTATCCAGTCGTTTAGTTATCCGTTTCACGATCCTGTTCTCACGGACAGGGCATTTATTTCCTCTCCCAGAGTAACCAAAAAAAGTTTTATATGGGCAAGTTTTTTAGGAGGATTATGCATCATTCTATTTAGTTTAATTGGGGTTTACGCACAATCTGAAGGCCTGCAGGGTCAGGCAGCCGTAGAAGTAGGAAAAGCTTTTGGAGTGATTGTATTGCTGATTATAAATTTTATAATGATCACCTCAGCAGCCTCTACTTTAGATTCGACATTTTCATCCTTTTCAAAATTACTAGCTGTAGACCTAAAGCTAGGTATAAGTCTTACTACAGGTCGTATGGCTATGCTTTTGCTTGCCATAATTGGTACTTTACCTGTGTTTTTTGATGCTGAAATCTTATCTGCAACAACCATTTCCGGAACTATGGTTATAGGACTTACACCAGTATTTATACTTTGGAATATAAAGGTTCCCAGGTTAAGCTTTTACCTAAGTGTGTCCTGTGGTTTGTTATTTGGCTTACTATTAGTTCTTGAGATATTCCCTCAATGGCTTATCTTCACAACTGGAAAATATGCTGATTTGCTCTGGGTAAATTTCTGGGGGATATTAAGTTGTTTTTTATTATTTATTTTGCCCGTATGGATAAAAAAATAGTGGACATTGGTAAATTAAAAGGAAAAGTTTTACTTTTTGGTGGTGCTTATAGTAATCTTCAAGCCCTGCAGGCGTTGATGAATGAAGCTAGAAAAAATGGTATTATGCCTGAACAATGCATAAGTACCGGTGACCTTATCGGGTACTGCTCTCAACCGGAAGAGTGTATAAAGTTGTTCAGAGACTGGGGCGCTAGAAGTATAGCTGGTAATGTTGAATTACAACTCAAAAACGATGCTGAAGACTGCGGTTGTGATTTTCAATCAGGTTCTACCTGTGACAATTTATCAAAAATATGGTATCCTTATGCCAGATCCCGACTTTCTACGTCCTCTCTAGACTTTATAGCAACCCTTCCTAACAACATCACTTTTCAATATGCAGGTCGAAAAGTAACAGTATTACATGGTTCATTTAACAAAGTATCCGAATTCATATTCAAATCTACGCCCTGGGCCATAAAACAATCTGAATTTGAGCTAACTCAGAGTGATATGATTGTGGCCGGTCACTCTGGTTTACCTTTTGTGCAGCAAAAGGCTGATCAACTCTGGCTAAATTCTGGTGTGATTGGTATGCCTGCAAATGACGGGAAACCCTGGGTATGGTACGTGATTTTAAATGAAGAGAAAGAATTTGAATTTGCTTATCATAATTTGAGCTATGATCATATAACTGCCAGCACACTAATGCTTCAGCATCATTTACCAAAAACTTATGCTGAAACACTCATTACCGGTTATTGGGACAATATGGATATTCTGCCGGATGAGGAGAAAGCATTAAGGGGTCATGAGATGACATTTTAAACCAATATTTGCTGTACTAATTGATAAAGGTCATAAAAGTACCACTGTAATAGTCTAATTTCTATTCATCATAAATATTAGAATACTTAGAATTATTTTCAAAGAATTTACCATTCACATACCTGTAGTGTTTGTCCAGACTTTTTAGATTTTCCAAATCTTCATCGTCAAATTTTAATTCAGCGCTGTTCAAATTTTCTTTAATTCTTCCAGGATTTGTTGATTTTGGTATCACAGCTGTATCTCTGTGCAAATGAAAGGCAATAAGTACCTGAGCAGGTGTGCAGTGATGTTTCTCTGCTATACCTTTTATGGTTTTGTGATCTAACATGTTAGGTTCATCATCAGCCTTCATTTCCAGTGTTCGGTCTCCACTGCCTAGAGGGGAAAATGCCGTCAAATGGATATTGTGGTCTTTACAATACGCCAGAAGGTCATCCTGCTGCAGGAGTGGATGCAGTTCTACCTGATCCATTTCCGGAACATCATCCGTTTTCCCAATAAGATCTTTAAGTTTTTTGACACTAAAGTTTGAAACACCAAGGTGTCTCACAAGGCCCTGTTTTTTAGCTTCAAGCATGGCATTCCAGGTCTCTGTAATTGGAACTTCTTCCAGAGACAAATAATCATCATCGCCCTGGGGAAATCCTTCTAAACCAGATTTAAAAGCCACAGGCCAATGCATGAGGTAAAGATCGAGGTAGTCTAATTGTAAATCGTTTAAAGATTGCTTTAAAGCTGGAATAACATCTTCTTTTCTATGTGCATTATTCCACAATTTTGAAGTTACCCACAAATCCTCTCTGCTAAGTAAACCCTCATTTAAAGCTTTTTTTATGCCATTACCAACCTCAGTTTCGTTACCGTAAACTAAAGCGCAATCTATGTGGGTATAACCTGCTTTTAAAGCAGAATATACTGCCTCTTCTACCTTGCCTTTTTCAGATTTCCAGGTACCTAGTCCTATAGCGTCGAGTTTATCACCGTTTCTGAATTCTAAAGTTTTCATATTTTTTTATTTAAATCTAAATGTTTTAAAACTAACAGAAAGCAGCTTTAAAAAACTTTAACCCGATATGGCTTAAGTTTATATCATTTTTAGATTTAATCCCTTGATAACGCCTTAAAATTCTAGAGTTTAATCAGCTTTTTGGTGAATACATTTTGAGAGGAATTTTTAAGCTTCAGTATATAAACACCTGTAGACAAATCATTGAAATTGATTTGATCGGCCACCACTTCTCCTTGTTTTACCAATATGCCAAGTTTATTGAAAAGCTGGTATTCCTGAACGTTCTCGTTTTGAATATAAAGGATATCTCTTACGGGGTTTGGATACACTTTTATTGTAGATAAATCATTGTCATTAACGCCTAAATTTTCTTCTTGATATACCCTGATATAATCCACCTCCAAAGCACTCTGTGTAAATCCAGTACCGTTGATGATGGGTAAAATAGCAACATTAAATAAAAAATACTGTGGGGCGTCAAAAGGCCATGTATTGGGATCTTTTACAGGCGGGTCATAAACGTAATGTGTAACACCATCAACCTGAAATTCTACAAAATCTTCGGTCCAAATCATGGTATACACGTGAAAGTCTGTTGAGACAGTGGGAATAGTCTGACCGCCATGGTTTACCGTTGCACCAAAACTTGAAGGGGTATGTATGGCACTGGATACGTAGTTTTGATTGTCTCCCCAGTGTTCCATTATATCGAGTTCCCCACATGCCGGCCAGGGTGTTGTATCAAAACCCTGATTGTCCCAATAACCACCATTTTCATCTATATTTTGACCCAGCGTCCAAAGCGCAGGCCAGGTACCAACACCTGTAGGTAATTTTGCACGAATATCTACTTTACCATATGTAAAAGCATATTTAGAATTTAATCTGGCCGAAGTATAATTTTTAGTCACGCCCTGGTCGAAATATACTTCTGCTCTGGCTCTAATCTTTAGAGTCCCGTTACTAACTTCTGCATTTTCAATCCTGTCGGTATAATGCTGAATTTCTCCATTATACCAGGAATTCCCCTGAGGCAGCTGCGTCTGATGGAACCATTTGGTATCATCTACAGGTCCGGAATAATTAAATTCATCCTGCCAAACTAATTCCGTAAAATTGTGTCCGGGTGTGGAGTTGTCATTGTCGCTTGTAAATAAAAAACTATCGATATAGGCTATCACATTCGCATTATTGTTTTCGCCATTAACCTGCAAAAGCATACGATTTAAGTCGTCTCTTTGAGAAGGCGGCGGAGAGTTTGGATCCAGGTTGGTATAATTATCTGAATTAAAGTCAAAGGTGACATACTCCCATTGATCTACATTCAAGGATTTCACGATTTCAGTTTGTGTGCTCCAGGGTGCGGCTAAATTACCATTCTGTAGTTTTAATGAAATCTGGTTTGGTGCATTTCCTGTAAGACTTGAAGAATCTATGTATATCCAGAGACTAAACTCGTGATTTCCGGAAAGGTTGAAGTTTTGGGGGTAATTAAAACCTACATTAGCAAATGTTCCTCCAATATCTTCATATCGCATTACGCGATTTGAGGAATTATCTGCATTTGGAAAAGGATTTACAAAATGCGTATCCATGAAACAATCATCAGCAAACCATGGCAAATCAGTTGAAGGGCTTTCAAAATCATCTGATAAAGAAGTCTGCGCAAATAGACCTGTGCTTATAATAAAGCTTAATAAAATTAAATAGGAATTCTTTTTCATAATAGGCAAAATTACAAATTAAAACACTGTACCCGCCTGAATCGTATCATTTTAACGCAAAAAGTGTTAAGCGTATTCTAAAAGTTTTTGAGCAATGGTATCAAGTTCTTTGTCTACATCTTCATCTGAAATGTAGTTTAAAGCGTCTTCTCGTAATTTTTGAAGATTTTCCGGTGTTGCATTATCCATTTCTAAATCGGCTGTTTTTACTTCAGGTTCGAGCCTGTGATAATTATTTTTATCTGTTTTTAATGCTAAAGTATCGTATATTTTTTCAAGATGATAATGTGTCACACTGGAACTACCGGACATCATGATCTCAATGACAGGTTTTACCCATTTTACCTGTCCCCAATTTTTAATTTTATCGTAGCCATAAGATTTGCTTTTGCTTCCTGTTCCGATTGAAATGATAAGCATATCTTTAGCAGAAGGAAAGTCAGGCTTATTTTTAAAAGTCATAGACCTTACTTCAGAATAAGCGGCCATTGAGGGATTGTTGGCAAAAAGTCCGCCGTCTACCAGTGCAAAATTACTGCCTAATTCATTACTCACTTTAGCAGCTTCAAAATAGGTAGGCGCTGCAGAAGTAGCTCTGGCCACATCCTTAACTTTAAAATTATAAATTTTATTGGAAGCTTTGTGTTGTTTAAAAAAATGCGGCTTTGCATTTTCAACGTCATAAGAAGTGATAATACAAGGTTTAAGTAATTCACTTAACATGACATCTTTAAAAGTATGGTCAAGGGCTTTTTCTAAGGCACTTTCGTTATATTTTTCATCTAAGACGCCTCCTCCGCTTCTTATTTTCTGCCATAAATTTACACTAAAAATATCGCTGCCTTTTTCCAAATAAAGATTAACAGAGTCCTGAGCAGATAACAGTGGTCTGCCGTTTTTATCAGGAATCAAATAAGATAAAGAAAGAATGCCTCCTGTACTGGTACCAGCTAAAAAGTCAAAATAATCTGCTACTCCTGCGTTCTCATCACCCGAAAGTTTTTGAAGTTTTTCTTCCAGCCTGACCATAATAATTCCCGGGAGTATGCCTCGAATACCGCCGCCGTCAATAGATAAAATTCGTACTTTAGACATTTTATAGTTTGTTATATTTATAAAAAACCTACTTTTTCTTAATCGCACTGATTAAAAAAAGTAACAACCAGGCTCCTCCAACGGAAACCAGGATTTGCCATAGTAAGCCACTTCCTCCGATTCCTATCATATCGGCTATCCAACCGCCTACTACACCACCAACGATTCCTACAATGATATTACCCAATACACCAAAACTTGAGCCCCTGAATAATCTTCCTGCCAACCATCCGGATATAGCTCCAATGAGTATAAAAATAATGAAATTCATAATTTATGCTTTTGAAATAAGTATAAATATACAAACTTTTGTTAATGAAAATAAAAATAGAAATTAAAAAATTGAACTTTTTCAGTAATCAGACATGGGATGAAAATTATCGATAACTTGTTTTAAATGAGATTTATCCAGGTGTGTATAAATTTCTGTTGTAATGATACTTTCATGTCCGAGCATTTGCTGGATAGCTCTTAAATCTGCCCCGTTTTCCAGTAAATGTGTGGCAAAAGAATGTCTGAACGTATGCGGACTTACGGTTTTATTAAGGTTGGCTGCTTTTGTCAACTGCTTAATGATGGTAAATACCATAGCCCTTGTTAATCGTTTACCTCTTCGGTTTAAAAACAATATATCGCTTTCACCTGCCTGTGTTTTCTGGTGATTCCTAATATGATTTTTATAGAGGTTAATGTATTTTACGGCATTGGTATTAATGGGTATAAATCGGTCTTTTTGGCCTTTACCGTGAACTTTAATAAAGCCTTCTTCAAAAAACAAATCTGAAATCTTCAGGTTGGTCAATTCACTTACACGCAAACCGCAGGCGTACAAAGTTTCTACAATGGCCCGATTGCGTTCTCCCTGCGGGTGGCTAAGGTCTATACAGGCAATCATTTTGTCGATTTCTTCTACACTGAGGACTTCTGGTAATTTCTGACCGATTTTTGGAGACTCTATAAGTGTCATGGGGTTATCTTTCCTTAATTTTTCGAAGATGAGATAGTCAAAAAATCGTTTTAAACCTGAAATTAATCGCGCCTGACTTCTGGCATTCAGGACTTTTGAAACCGCATAAACAAAATCTTTTAAATCGTCTTCCTCTATGTCCTCCGGCTCTGCTGAAATTGTAAACTCCTCAAGGAAACCCATCAGTTTTTTAATGTCGAACTCATAATTGAGGATAGAGTTTTCAGTTAAACCACATTCTATTTTAAGGTAAAGTTTAAAGTCCTCTAAAGCGTGATTCCAGGTCATTATTCATCAGGTAAAAGTTCTGCCACAGTAAAAATACTGCCTCCCACAAATATAAGGTCTTTTGGTTTAGCCTCAGAATTTGCCTGATTGAAAGCTTCTTTCAAGGTCGAAAAATACCTGGATTGGATGTCGAGTTTTTTGAGCTTATCCTTTAAATTTTCAACCGGCATGGCTCTGGGAATGTCGGGAGCTGAAAAATAATAATTGGCCTGTTTTGGCAGGAGATTTACCATGGCATTGACGTCTTTATCGTTTACAAATCCCATGACCACATGCAGTTTGTCATAGCGCATGGTACTTAACTGCATAGCAACATAAGTCAGGCCTTCAAGATTATGAGCAGTATCTGCTATAGTCTGCGGACTATCATTTAAAATCTGCCAGCGCCCTTTTAAACCCGTGTTTTTTACCACTTTTGACAAACCACTTTCTAGGTGTTCCTCTGAAATTTCCCAGCCTCCTTCTTTCAGAATTTTAAGGCCCTGTAAAACGGTCTTTTGATTTTTGATCTGATAAAGTCCTTTTAATTCACAATCATAAAGTTGATAGTGGTCTTCTTCTGCAAAGACGATTGGCGCAGATAAATCCCGAGCAATTTCTTCAAAAACAGGTTTGGTCTCTGTGTGAATTTCACCGATTACAACTGGTGTATGCCTTTTGATGATACCTGCCTTTTCACGGGCAATTTTTGGTCTGGTATCACCAAGAAACTGCATATGATCAAAGCCGATATTGGTAATAACAGACAGCTCCGGCTTAATGATATTAGTGGCATCAAGTCGCCCGCCCATTCCAACTTCTACTATAGCTATATCTACCTTTTCCTTTGCGAAAACTTCAAACGCCAAACCTACCGTCATTTCAAAAAAAGACAACTTATGCGTTTCAAAGAAAGGTTTGTGATGAACTACAAAATCCACCACTTTTTCTTTGGAAATCATCTGCCCGTTTATGCGGATACGTTCCCTAAAATCCTTTAAATGCGGTGAAGTGTAAAGACCGACTTTGTAACCGGCTTCCTGAAAAACAGCGGCCAGCATATGACTGCAGGAGCCTTTACCGTTTGTGCCTCCAACGTGAATGCTCTTAAACTGATGTTCAGGGTGATCAAGGTGTTCTGCCAGGACTTTGATGTTATGCAAATCTTTTCGATAAGCAGCCTGACCGACACGCTGGTACATCGGGAGTTGAGAGAACAACCAATCGGTCGTTTCTTTATAACTTAATCTTACTGATTCTGACATATTTTTAGTCGGTGTTTGGCTTTTGAAAAATTGATTTTAAAAAAAACAAAAAACCACCAATCAATGATATGAAAGGTGGTTTATATTATTTCAGAAAGACATTTTATAACTCTAATGCCTTTTTTACATCATTGCCCATCAACAATTCTTCAGGGTTTTCGAGGGCTTTTTTGACCTCTACAAGGAAGCCAACCGATTCACGGCCGTCGATAATTCTGTGGTCATAAGATAAAGCGACATACATGATTGGTCTTACAACAACTTCACCATCTACAACAACCGGGCGTTCTACGATATTGTGCATACCTAAAATTCCACTTTGCGGCGGATTGATAATAGGTGTAGATAACATCGATCCAAACACGCCACCATTGGAAATGGTAAAGGTTCCTCCGGTCATTTCATCGACTGTAATCTGGCCTTCTCTGGCTCTGATGGCTAAACGTTTTACTTCCTGTTCCACGCCTCTAAAACTGAGGTTTTCTGCATTTCTCATCACCGGTACCATCAAACCTTTTGGCCCTGAAACCGCAATACTGATGTCTTTGTAATCGTAGGTGATCATTTCCTTACCATCAATCATAGAATTGACTGCCGGGAATTCGTCTAATGCTCTAACCACAGCTAAAGTAAAGAAGGACATAAACCCTAAGCTCACGCCATGCTTTTCTTTAAACTCTTCTTTGTATTTGGCTCTTAAATCAAAGATAGGCTTCATATCGACTTCATTAAAAGTCGTCAGCATAGCTGTTTCATTTTTGGCACTTACCAGGCGCTCAGCCACTTTTCGTCTAAGCATAGACAGTTTTTTACGGCTATCGCCTCTGCTGCCTTTGCCGGGCGTTCCCATAGAGGGTTTGCCCTCAGCTTTTACAGCATCATCTTTGGTGATACGACCATCACGGCCGGTGCCCTTGACATCGCTGGCCGGAATATTCTTCTCGTCCAGAATTTTCTTCGCCGCCGGAGAAGGTGAACCGGTGGCGTAGGAAGCCTTTTTGTCTTGTTGTGTCTCTTTCTGTTGGTTTTCAGAAGACTGCTTTTCTTCTTTTGACTCTTGCTTTTCTTCAGATTTCTCTTTTTTCTCTTCTTTTGAATCCTCATCGCTTCCACCGGAAGGTTTTTCGGCCTCTGTATCAATAAGACAAACCACTTCACCAACTTCTACCACATCGCCTTCTTCTGCTTTTAAGGTGATGACGCCGCTTGCTTCTGCGGGTAATTCAAGTGTTGCTTTGTCGCTGTCTACTTCTGCTATAGGTTGATCTTTTTCAACGTAGTCTCCGTCTTCTACTAACCATTCTGCAATTTCAACTTCGCTGATGGATTCTCCCGGAGAAGGAACTTTCATTTCTAGAGCCATATTTTTTAGTTTTTAGTCGGTAGTTTTTAGTTGGTAGTCATTTGTGAAGTGACATTAACCATTATAACTGACCTTTTATAATTATATTTATTTTTTTTATTTATTATACATTCTATTATCTATCCTCTACTTTACACTATTTACTCGCTACTCTATACTCAATACTTTGTACTTAATACTAAAGACTAATATTATCCTTCGAAGCATCAAATACATAATCGATAACTTCGTTGTGTCGTTTTTCAAATCTTGCTGAACTTCCTGCTGCCGGTGAACCGTAAAAGCGTCTGCTGCAAGCCCTGAATGTTCTGGCCTTTTCATACTGTAAAACCAAATGCGAATAAGCACCCATATTTCGTGGTTCTTCCTGAGCCCAGACAATATCTTCAGCCTTTGAATACTTATCCATGACCTTTTCAATCTCTTCAATTGGCAGGGGGAACAATTGCTCTAACCTTACCAGGGCCACATCTTCTCTGTCGTTTTCTTCTCTGTATTTCAAAAGATCATAGTAAAATTTACCACTGCAAAACACCAGTGATTTTACTTTTTCCGGTTTAGCATTGTCAACATCTATAACAGGCTGAAAACTTCCGTTGGCCAAATCTTCCTTAGTTGAAACCACTTTGGGATGCCTCAACAAACTTTTCGGGGTAAAGATGATGAGTGGTTTTCTGAAGTTGGTCACAATTTGTCGTCTTAGGATATGAAACATATTGGCCGGTGTGGTACAATTGGCTACATACATATTGTCCTTTGCACACAGCTGAAGGTATCTTTCCATTCGACCTGAGGAATGCTCTGAGCCCTGACCTTCATAGCCATGCGGTAACAGCATGACCAAACCATTTTGGGTTTTCCATTTATCCTCAGCAGATGAGATATACTGGTCTATCATGATTTGAGCGCCATTGCTGAAATCTCCAAATTGTGCCTCCCAAATCGTGAGTGTTTGAGGACTGGCCATGGCATAGCCGTAATCAAAGCCAACCACTGCATATTCAGATAATAATGAATTGTAAATATAAAAGTGGGCCTTGTCATTAATATTGTTGTGCAATACAATTTCTTCTTCGTCTTCTTCTGCTTTTATCACACCGTGACGATGTGAAAATGTACCTCTCTCTACATCCTGGCCGGTCAGCCTAACGTCATGACCCTCTTCAATTATAGAAGCGTAGGCCAAAACTTCTGCCAGACCCCAATCCAATTTATTTTTTTCAAAATACATTTTATGACGGGTATCTATAATTTTGGCAGCTTTTCTCAAAAACTGTTTGTCTTCCGGAAGTTTGGTAATGGTTTCAGCTATTTGATCAAGCTTTTCGATACTGTAGGTTGTATCGGTTTCGGCAAGCATTTTTTCGCGATTAGCATACTCAAAGCCTTCCCATTCCTCATTCATGATTGGGGTAATGAACGACTTATCTTCTTTTTTGGAATCTGCCAGTTTTTCTTCTAAGTCCTTTTTGTAGTTTTCTTCCAGCTTAGAAATATAGGCGTCATCAATAATGTTTTGCTCTTTCAGTTTTTTAACGTAGATATCTCTCGGGTTATCGTGCTTGGCAATAGCCTTGTAAAGTTTTGGCTGGGTAAAACGCGGCTCATCTCCTTCATTGTGACCATATTTTCTGTAGCCCAGTAAATCTATAAACACATCGCGTTTAAACTCCATCCTAAAGGCCAAAGCAAATTTCATGGCGTGCACCACAGCTTCAACATCATCGGCATTGACGTGTAAAACCGGTGAGAGTGTAACTTTACCTACATCTGTACAGTAGGTTGAGGAACGGCCATCGAGATAGTTTGTCGTAAAACCAATCTGGTTGTTCACCACAATATGAATAGTGCCCTGAGTGGTATAACCCTCAAGTTTGGCCATCTGAACTATTTCGTAGGCAATACCCTGACCTGCAATGGCTGCATCTCCATGTACGACGATCGGTAGCACATTTTGCTCCTGACCTTTATGGTGGTCGTCCTGTTTTGCTCTCGCTATACCCTGTACAACGGCACCAACAGTTTCCAGATGTGAAGGATTTGGCGCAATGTTAAGGTTTATTTCTTTACCGGTATCGGTTTTTCGGATGCAGGTCCAACCCAAATGGTATTTCACATCACCATCAAAAACTTCCTGTTCGTAATCTTTACCTTCAAACTCGTTGAAGATCTCTTTGGGGTCTTTACCAAAAATGTTGGCCAGTGTATTTAATCGGCCTCTATGTGCCATTCCCATGACAAACTCTTTAACGCCAAGGTCTGCCGCATTTTCGATCAATGTATCTAATGCCGGGATTAAACTTTCATTACCTTCAAGCGAAAAACGCTTTTGACCAATAAAGTTTTTATGTAAAAATGTTTCAAACGTAACCGCCTGGTTGAGCTTTTTTAAGATGTGCTTCTTTTCTTCAGTACCTAATTTTGGCTGGTTTTCATTGTGGTAAATTTTCTCCTGAATCCAGGAGACTATTTCCGGCTGTCTGATATAAACGTATTCGATACCAATGGCATCACAAAATACATTTTCTAAAAATTGGATAATTCGTTTCAGCTTTGCTTTACCAATCCCAATGATTTCACCGGCATTGAATTCTTTATCTAAATCGGACTGTGACAGGCCAAAATTTTCAATATCTAAGGTCGGTGCATACTTTCGTCTTTCACGAACAGGATTGGTTTTAGTAAACAAATGCCCACGGGTTCTGTAACCATCAATTAAACGAATAACCTGAAATTCTTTTTGTATTTCATCTGAAGGCTTGATGTGTCCGTTGTCCAGAAAATTAATATCCTGACGTTCAGAATCCTGAGTATCCTGTAGATCTTCAGTCACATCTTTTCCAAAGTCAAAGCCTTGAAAAAAAGCACGCCAGCTTGGCTCTATGCTGTCCGGATATTTAAGATATCTTTGGTAAAGTTCGTCAAGTTGTTCAGGGTGAATGGTATTCAAAAACGAAAAGGGATCCATATATATATTGAAATTTCAGGCAAATTTACGAATTTAGCTTCAATTATGGTCAATATTTTAACTATTACAAAACACAGAAAGTTTCTAAGACAAAGACATGGTTTTTCTAAATTTTAAAAACCTCTTTACCACTTAAAGTCCTGTAGCTTTTCATGAGATCTGCAGTCATACAGGAATGCACGGGCAAAACCAATACATGATCACCTATCCGGTATTTTTCGATTAAAGCTTCGGGCACAGAGACAATGCCGTGTTCCTGAGACAGGCTTTTGACGTACATGTTTGGAATAACACGGCCCCAACCTGAGCTGTTTTCCTCTGCAAGCCTGCCAAAAATTATGCCTTCGGTATCTTCTAAACGGTCTTTAGAAAAGTGAACGCCACCACCGTAAATCACAATTTCTGAGCGGTCTTGATGGATAGCAACTACCGGACAGGCCAACGCCACAGCTATTTGTGAAATATCACATGAACCTATCTGATGCTGCATCAAATCATAAAACACAAAGTTTCCGGGACGTATCTCATCAACGCCTGAAAAATCTTCACATAAGCTACATGCTGGTGTATCACCTAAAGATATTTTTGCAAAGGGATAGTGTTTTGATAAACCTGACATGATCTGCAGACTTTTTGCATGAGCTGATTTGATGTCTCCTGCAGTTCTCAATGTATAGGTATGTCCGGAATGGGCAAAAAAACCAACAAATGTCAATAAGTCGCTGTCGTCAACAACTCTTAAAACACCATTGATGAGATTGATATTGTTTGGCTGAATTCCTGTGCGATTGTAACCTACATCTATCTGAATATAAATATTGACAGGTGATTTTAGATGTTTTGAAAGGTAAGTAATGCTCTCAAGATTTTCTACACTCAGATGTAAATTCACCTTAGAAGCTAAAGCATTTATGGTTTCTATTTCATTGATATTTGTTGGAAAAGCGACTAAGATATCCTCCCATTCTTCAGAAAAATAGCTGGCCATTGTCAATGAAGACACGGTAATTTTTTGAACGCCGATGGCTTTAAACCAACGCCCGATTTCCAGGGACTGGTGGGTTTTAAAATGTGGTCTTAATTCTACGTCGTGACCTAAGGCTTTATCATACATCATTTTGATGTTGGACCTGCATTTTTGTTCGTCGAGAAGTAGGGTTGGTGTTTTTATCATTTGATAATTTGTTTTGACATCTCCTAAGCATAAATATTATTCGTCTAAGATTTGTTTGACCACAGGCAAAATCTCCTCAACCCACAAACTGTATTGAAACCCACTGGGATGTAGATTATCCGGTGCCAGTGCGCCTTCGGAATCGCCTAAATTTCTTGAAATTTCTGTGATATTAATAAATGGTATGCCAAGTTCCTGACACCTTTGCATCATATGATCATTGTACATGTCCAACTCTGAAGCGATCACTCCGGGGTCACCCCATGAATTTCCAAAGGGTGTAACGCCATAATCCGGAATAGAAACCACAAAAACACGGTCAGTACCGCCTGAAATTTGAATAGCCTTTTGTATTAAAATTTCAAATTCACTTGTAAATATTCCAAAAGACACACTATTAAACTGGTTATTTACACCTATCAACAAGGACACCAAATTAAAATCCTGAGGATCATCGGCTTCAACAGCATCAATAAGGTTGCTGGTTCTCCAGCCTGTTTGAGCAATGATTTCAAGCCTTTCTACGGCATAGCCTTCGGTCCCTAATTCAACCACCAGTTGGTTGGGCCAGCGCTCTTCTGCTGCAACACCCTGACCAATGGTGTAGGAATCGCCAAGCGCCAAATATTTTACAGGCTCATTTTCAATGGGATTGTCTGGGTCTGATGGATTATCTACCGGGTCATCTACGGGATCTTCCGATGGATTGTCTGTTAAAATATCAGAATTATTTTCAGGAAGGTTGTCATCATCTAAACAAGATGTCACCATACAAAATGATAGTAAAAGTAATAATATATTGAAGGGAGATTTCATCTGTTTTTTTAATTTCAAAGTTTGAAGTTTATGAGTTTATGAGTTTATGGGTTTTAAGTTTATGGGTTTATGGGTTTATGAGTTTATGGGTTTTAAGTTTATGGGTTTATGGGTTTATGAGTTTATGGGTTTATGGGTTTATGGGTTTAAAGTTTAAAGTCGAAAGTCTAAAATAAAAACCAACAGTTATCCTCTGCTGACTAACAACTATTTCCCCTGCTGTTCCTGCCATTTCTTTCTGGCATATTCCTGCATATCGACGGCCATATCTGTTTCATCGACAATCTCTACACCGAGAAGTGATTCTAAAATATCCTCAAATGTCACTAATCCGATTATTCCGCCATACATGCCCTGAATGACCGAAATATGTTCTTTTTTCTGCACCATAGTTTCCCAGGCGTCAAAAAGAGTAGTATGTTTCGGAAACTGTAAAAGATCTCTTTTGATGTCTTTAAGTTTTAAATCTTTTTGTCCTTCTACCACTTTTTCAAAAACTTTCTGTCGCATCACATAACCGGTTACCATATCTTTTTCTCCTCTGTAAATAGGTATTCTGGAAAAGTGAAATTTATCTTTTTGTTCAAAAAACTGTTGAAGCATCATGTCCTCATCGGCAGTTTCAACCACAATTCTAGGTGTCATGATCTCTTCAATCTTAAGGCTTTTTAGTTTTATGATATTTTGGATGATGGCATTTTCTTTACTTTTAAAAATACCTTCCTTTACGCCAATACTTGCTAATGCAGAAATTTCCTCGCGGCTTGTTGTCGGCTCCCTGTGTTTTTTTGAAATCAGTTTGGTGATTAAAGAAGACACCCAGACCAAAGGATAGGTCACAACGATGGTCACCCTGATCAAACCCGATGTTACACCAAGCAAAGAACGGTTATAGTTGGCCCCTAAGGTTTTAGGAATAATCTCTGTAAAAACAAGGATTAAAATCGTTAGAACCGCAGAAACAACTCCAAAATAAGCTTCTCCAAAAACTTCAATTGCCTGCGCGCCAACACCGGCAGCACCAACCGTATGGGCAACGGTGTTCAAAGATAAAATTGCAGATAATGGCTTATCTACATCTTCTTTAAATTTTATCATGCCATTGACCTTTTCATCTCCGTTTTCTGCTCTGGATTTCAGGTAGGAAATGGGCAGCGAAAGCAGGACTGCTTCCATGATAGAACACAAAAAGGAAGTGACCAGGGCGATGAGTAAATATACAACTAACAAAAACATTTACAGAATTTTGAATTCCAAATATAGGGGTTTCAACACAATTGAGGTCACTCTTTTTTTCCTACTTTTACGAATCGAACCTTAAGATATGAAAAAGCTATTGAAATTTATTCTTAAAGCTATACTGGTATTAGCAGGGCTTTTGCTCATCACATTTGTAGTACTCAAACTGACTTATAATGAAGACCTGCCGAAGGGTACTTCAGGAAAAGCCGCTGATGAACTGGCCCATCGCATCTTAGATACTTTAAACTTTGACCAGTACAAAAACGCTAAGGCCATCCATTGGTCCTTCAGAGGAGTGAACCGTTATGAATGGCAAAAGCAAGAAGCTATCGCAGAGGTCTTCTGGGAAGATAAGCACGTGCATTTACAAACAACATCTCCTGATGAAAGTAGAGCATACAGCTCCGGAGAAGAGCTTGAAGGCAAAGCTAAACAGGAAGCCATCGCTTATGCCGTAGAAAATTTCAACAACGATAGTTTTTGGGTGGTTGCACCTTTTAAGATCTTTGATCCCGGGACAAAACGGTTTTTGGTTGAAGAAAACGGCAGACAAAAACTACTGGTTCAATATACCTCAGGAGGCTCTACTCCGGGCGATGCTTATCTATGGGAATTTGATGAAAATTACAGACCAACGGCATTTAAAATGTGGGTGAGCATTATTCCCTTTGATGGCCTCAAAGCCGAATGGCGCGGCTGGGAAATGACAGCAGGCGGTTTTATGTTATCCACCAAAAAATCAGTTTGGGGTATCGAAATTCCTATTACAGATCTAAAGGTAATTCCCTAGTGTTTATTGAAGATTGCTAATGAACATTAATCAGTAAAAAGTAATCAGTAATAAGTAATAAGTAAACAGTAATGAGTAAACGGTAATTAGTAATTAGTAAACAGTAATTAGTAAACAAAAACAATAAACAAAAAACTTTGAACTTTAAACTTTAAACTTTAAACTTTAAACAAGAAACAAGAAACTTTAAACCTGAAAAAGGAAACAAGAAACTTTGAATTTTAAACAAGAAACTTTGAACTTTAAACAAGAAACCAGAAACTTTAAACTTTAAACTTTAAACTTTAAACCTGAAACAAGAAACTCTAAACCCACTCCCCGCTAAATTAAACACTTTTAACATACACAAAATATGAATTCATGTTTAAATGTTTAAAAAACTTTATATTCGCAGGCTGAAACTTATGAACTTAACTGACTTTGAAATGTGTATATTCTTTAACTTTTTCCAAAGTTTTTATACCTGAATTTTACCCCGACTTTAGACTGTAACAAAATGTATAAAATCTGCATTTTGCAGCAGCTAAGGCTATTACGGTAAGTCAATTAAGTTTTTATATTTTAGCCGGTTGTGAACCTTTATGGGACTCGCAGTGGCGAAGCCGTGTTTATTAGTGAGCAGTGCATAATAGTGGGTAGGCATTAGCCGGTAGTCGGTAGCCTTTAGTCAGTAGTAAGTCGTATTATAATTTTATAGGTTTCGAAGTTAAAACGTAAAACAAAAAAGACACTCGACACTAAAAGCTAAAAGCTAAAGGCTAAAAGCTAACAGCTAACAGCTAAAAACCCACATCACGAGAGAAAATACGATTCGGGATAACCTGAGACAACAAAAAACACTGAACACTCAACACTAAAGGCTAAAGGCTAAAGGCTAAAGGCTAAAGGCTAAAGGCTAAAAACTAACAGCTAAAAGCTAAACAACAGACATGAAGAAAATCGCCTTAATAACAGGAATAACGGGACAGGATGGGTCTTACCTGGCAGAACTACTGCTTGAAAAAGGCTATGAAGTGCATGGCATAAAAAGAAGGTCTTCTTTATTTAATACCGACCGGATTGACCATCTGTATCAGGATCCTCATGATCCTAACCAAAAATTGATACTGCATTACGGGGATTTGACCGATTCCATGAACCTGACAAGGATCATCAAAGAAGTACAACCTGATGAAATTTATAATTTGGGCGCCATGTCCCATGTTAAAGTGTCTTTTGACTCTCCTGAGTATGTGGGCAATGTTGATGGCTTGGGCACTTTACGAATTCTTGAAGCGGTCAGACTTTTAGGCCTGACAAAAAAAACCAGAATATACCAGGCCTCTACCTCAGAATTGTATGGCGGAATGCCGGAAAATAAAAACGCTAAAGGCTTTTATGATGAACATACGCCTTTCTATCCCAGATCACCTTATGGTGTTGCCAAAATTTATGGGTTTTGGATCACCAAAAACTACAGAGAGGCTTATGATATGTTCGCGTGTAATGGCATATTGTTTAACCATGAATCACCGAGACGTGGCGAAACTTTTGTCACCCGTAAAATTACCCGTGCCGTCGCAAAAATTGCTCTAGGGCTACAAGACAAAATATATTTAGGAAACCTTGAAGCCCAACGCGACTGGGGACACGCCAAGGACTATGTGCGTATGATGTGGATGATTTTACAGGCCGGGCAGGCAGAAGACTGGGTCATTGCCACCGGTGTAACCACAAGCGTGAGAGATTTTGTGCGTATGGCTTTTCAGGAAGTAGGTATCGAGCTGGAATTCAAAGGAACAGGCGTTGATGAAAAAGGGTTTATAAAATCTATAGATAGTAAAAAGTACTCCCTTGTCACTTCGAGCGCAGTCGAGAAGTCTCATTTGCCTCAAATAGGCTCCGAAATCTTATCCATAGACCCCGAATATTTCAGACCCACCGAAGTGGACCTCTTGATTGGTGACCCCTCAAAAGCCAAAGAAAAACTTGGCTGGGTGCCGGAGTACGACTTACAGGCATTGGTCAAAGATATGATGGCAGGTGACCTTGAATTGATGAAAAGAGATGTAGAACTGCTTAAAGCCGGTCATAAGGTTTTAAAGCAGGTGGAATAAATGGCTAAAAGTAAAGTGAGCACTTTAAAATGTCCTTAAAAAAAAGAGCCTTATCTGGTGTTTTCTGGTCTTCTATTCAATTATTTGGAAATCAAATTGTAAGTTTTGTGATTTCTGTAGTTTTAGCACGCCTACTTTTGCCGGAAGAATTTGGACTTATTGCTATGATTATGGTTTTTACAGGCTTAGGGCAAGTGCTTATTGATAGTGGTTTATCTTCTTCATTGATACGTACAGAACATCCAACTGATGTAGATTATTCGACCGTATTTTATTTTAATTTATTAGGCAGTACAATAATTTATGGCATACTGTATTTTTTGGCGCCTTATATAGCTGAATTTTATAGCCAAAACATATTAACTGCTATCATAAGAATATATACCCTAATTTTTATAATAAATGCTTTTGCAACCATACAGAATACCAGGCTAACAAAAAATATGGAATTTAAAACCCTAATGATAGTGAACACGCCTTCATTAATTATTAGTGGAATCGTAGGTATTGTGATGGCGTATTACGGTTATGGGGTTTGGAGTTTGGTATGGAGCAGGATAGCGCAATCACTAGCTGCCACAATACAACTCTGGTATTGGGCAAAGTGGAAACCCTTGCTGGTATTTAGTAGGCAAAAATTTAAGCAGCACTTTAACTTTGGCTTTAAACTCATGTTTTCTGCTGTTTTAGACAATTTTTTTAATAATGCGTATCCCATCATCATCGGAAAATTTTTTGCGCCGGCCCAGGTTGGGTTTTATACCAAAGCAGAAGGCTTAAAAATGAGACCTGTAAGCATTATAAGTGGTTTAGTGTCTAAAATAACTTACCCTTTATTTTCAGAAATACAAAACGATGATAAAAGGTTAAAAAGTGTTTATAAACGTATTATGCAAATGGTTATCTTTTTAATAGCACCAACCTTAATTTTTATAGCCGTTTTAGGCGAGCCTATTTTCAGGTTTATTTATACTGAAAAATGGTTGCCAGCCGTACCCTACTTTCAAATTCTTTGCGTAGCTGGTATTTTATACCCAATACATGCTTACAATTTGCAGATTTTAAATGTTAAAGGGCGGAGTGACTTATTTCTGAGACTAGAAATTATTAAAAAAGTATTGATTACACTCACCATTATAGTGGCTATTCAATTTGGGATTTACGGATTACTTTATGGTGCAGTATTCACTTCTATCGCTGCTTTTTTTATAAACACCCATTATTCAGGTAAATTTATAAACTATAAAGCAATTCATCAAATTAAAGATCTGTTGCCTACAATACTAATAGCTCTTACGGGTGGATTGGCTATTTTTGGTATTGATTATATGCTTAAAAACACCCATGATCTTATTAGAATAGCTTTCGGTACTTTTTCAGGTACATTACTATTTTTATTACTCTCCTGGCTGTTTAAACTGGAATCTTTTTATGAATTAAAATTAATTTTACAACGCAAGAAATGATCAACGTCACCAAAACCTTTTTTCCGCCTATTGCAGACTATCAAAAGCAAGTTGAACGCATTTGGAAAAACCAGTGGTTGACCAATAATGGAGAGCTTTTTAAAGAATTATCTCAAAAGCTCAAAGAATATCTTGGTGTAAATCATATCATCCCCATGACTAATGGCACCTTGCCGATGCAGATTGCTTTAAACGCTTATGGAAATGGCGGGGAAATCATTACCACCCCTTTTTCTTATGTGGCTACCACCTCCTGTATTGTTTGGGAAAAATGTACACCGGTTTTTGTAGATATACATCCTGAGTATTTAACCATAGATGAAACCAAAATTGAAGCAGCTATTACTGATAAGACGACATGTATTATAGCAACCCACGTTTATGGCAATCCCTGCCATGTAGAAGCTATTGAAGCTATAGCCAAGAAGCATCACTTAAAAGTGATATACGATGCCGCGCATTGTTTTGGTGTCAAATATAAAGGCCTCTCCATTTTTAATTACGGAGACATCAGTACTTGCAGTTTTCATGCTACCAAGCTCTTTCACACCGGTGAAGGTGGAGCTTTGTTTTGTCAGGAAGAAGACATCAATCACGAGATGTGGTATAGGCATAATTTCGGACACGATGGTCCCGAAAAATATCACGGTTTGGGTATCAATGCCAAGATGAGTGAATTACAGGCGGCTATGGGCTTGGCCGTTCTACCCCATATGCCATATATATCATCTGAACGTCAAAGGGTATGTGAATACTATAACAACCACCTTGATTTTAAACAAGTTAAGAAGCTAAAGATAAGAGAAAATACCCAATGGAATTACAGCTATTATCCCGTGATTTTTGACAGTGAATCAGAGCTTATTGAAGTTAAAACCAAATTAGAAGAAAATCATATTTTTCCCAGACGGTATTTTTATCCAAGTTTAGAAAATTTACCTTATATCAATTCACAAGAGTGCAATACTGCTTTAGGCTTATCTAAACGCGTATTATGTTTGCCATTATATTCAGGTTTAAAAAATGAAGAAATATCAAAAGTGGTAAGAATAATTAACAAACAGATATGCCGATAAATGATGCAAAAGGTTTTGCAAAGGAAATAATTATAATGATAGTATCAATAATCTGCAATAAATCTATAATTAGGAGACAATACCAGCAGCATCAAGAAGTACTGTATATTATTATGTAGCATAAAGTGTCAACATGTATACATTCTATAATTTGTAATAATAGCTATGTTATCATCAACTCTAAAACAAAAAATTCTTGAAACTGGGTCATAGTAAATTAAAATAAAATCATATTCTTACGTATATATTTTTATCCAGGTTTATAAAATTTATCCTGATTATAGGGCAATATACAATTAGATAACTTTGGGTGTAACAAAAGAAGTATTATGGTTATTAAAATATTCTAGATAATTAAAGTTCATGTTTTAAAAAATTGCTTAGTTATTAGTATAACTTTGTGGTTTTATTGAAGAATTTATTAATATTATTAAAATTTTAAGAAGCAAAGGAGATTAAATGAAAAAAACCTTCAATAAATTATTCAAATTAATATGATCATTAAAACATATCTTCCTGAAAAAATATTATCAAACCAAAAGCTTCATGAAGAGTTTCCTGACTGGGATGTTAATTCTTTTGAAAAAAAGATAGGAATCAAGCAGCGTCATATAGTTAGTGAGAATGAAACTGCTTTAGACTTAGCTGTGAATGCTGCAAAAAAAGCTTTAATTGGTTTTGAAAAATCTAATATAGACTTTGTCCTCTTCTGTACACAAAGTCCTGATTATTTCCTGCCAACTAGTGCATGTATAATTCAAGATAAATTAAATTTAAATAAGAATTGTGGCGCGTTAGATTTTAATCTTGGATGTTCAGGCTATGTCTATGGATTGTCTATAGTTAAAGGATTACTTGCTGCAAGTATTGCAAATAACGTGCTATTTATCACTGCTGAGACTTATACTAAATATATAAATAAAGAGGACCGAACAAATCGATCTATTTTTGGTGACGGTGCTGCTGCAACTATAATAACTAAAGAAGATGCGCCTAAATTTGGTGAGTTTGTTTTAAAAACTGATGGATCCGGATATGAAAAATTAATTGTGAAGAATGGTGCTTCTCGTTACTCTTTTAATGAAAAAGCAGAGAGAAAAAATTATGGAAGTAATAATAAATTTACAGACAACAATTTATACATGGATGGTCCTGATATCTTTAATTTTACTATCGAAAATATCCCTAATTTAGTTAACGAAACTTTGGATAAAAATAAAATGCACATAGACGATGTAGACTTTTTTATTTACCATCAGGCAAACGCATTCATGCTTAATTTTTTAAGAAAAAGATCAAAAATACCAAAAGATAAATTTTACATTAATATGCAAGAAACAGCAAATACAGTATCTGCTACAATACCAATAGCTTTAAAAGATGCTTTAGATAAAAATTTAGTAAATCCTAAAGATAAAATTTTGCTTGCTGGTTTCGGTGTAGGTTTGTCTATGGGTGCAACTATAATAACCATTTAAAATAATTTGAATATGACTAAAAATGAATTTATTGACTTGTTTGTAGAAGAGCTTGAAATTGAAGATACTGATGTAAAATTAAATACAGAATTTAGTGCTCTTGATGAATGGGATTCCATGGGCATTATGATTACCATAGGATTGGTATCAGACAATTTTAATGTTACATTAACTAATAATGACATGAAACAAATAACTGACATTAATAGCTTAATTGAAAAAATCGGAGTTGAAAAATTTGATTAAATAAAGTAATGGGATATTCTAAATTTGAATATATTAATATAAAAAGTATTGCAGGATGTGTGCCTAAAGACATACAAGATACAATGCTGTACCCTTATCTTTTCTCTGACAAAGAGAAAAAAAAATTCATAAGAGCTACAGGTATTAGAGAAAGAAGGATTGCAGAACACAGCGTTACTTCATCAGATTTAGGGTATTATGCTGCAATAGATATTATTACAGGTAGCAAGATTGACAAAAAAGATATTAAGAGCCTCATCTTTGTTAGTCAAACTCCAGATTATAGAATTCCTTTTACAGCAAATATTCTCCAACACCGTTTAGACCTGGATAAAGACTGCACCTGTATAGACATTAATGCAGGTTGTAGCGGGTTTGTTACAGGACTTCAAACTGCTTATAGCATTCAAAATTCACTACATAATGGCAATGTTCTTTTAATTTTTGCTGAAACAATGTCGAAAATCGTATCTTCTAAAGATAGAGCTACATCATTGTTATTTGGAGATGGGGCAACTGCTTTATTGCTTGAAAAATCTAAAACATTAAATCTTAGCTTCTTTTCAAGTTTTTCTGATGGTAAATTTGCTGAAGCTTTGCAAATACCGGATAGTGGATACCGAAATATAACAAGCAAAAACTCTTTTCAAAGTAAACTTTTCAATGATGGAAGTGAAAGAAATAATATGGACCTTTTTATGGATGGACCAGCAGTATTTGATTTTACTATGCGCGAAGTAATTCCAGCTGTAAAAGATTTAAATACATTTGCAGGTATGGAAATTAATGATTTTGACTATATTATTTTTCATCAATCGAACAAATTTATTATTAATCAATTTGGTAATCAATTAAAAATTCCCCTTGAAAAACTTGTAATAAATATAGACCGGTTTGGTAATACTAGCGGCGTTTCCATTCCTTTGGCAATTGTTACAGAATTATTTAATAAAAAAGCAAATACAATACACATATCAGGATATGGTGCGGGACTTTCTTGGGGTAATGCAATTATAAAATTAACGGACACAAAAATTTTTCCTTTAAAAGAAGTCTAAATGAATTTATTCAAATTAGAAAATAAACATATTTTGATAACAGGTGCATCAAGCGGAATTGGCAAACAATGTGCTATAAGTTGCAGCAAACAAGGTGCGAAAGTAACACTAATAGCAAGAAATAAAACACGTCTAGATAATACCCTAAGTCTTTTAGAAGGCAATAATCATTATATTATTTCTCATGATATATCGAAACTTGATACTATTGAAGATATAGTTAAGGAATCTGTTGATAATTTGGGTAAAATTGATGGCTTTATACATGCAGCAGGCATTGAAAAAACACTACCACTTAAAATGCATAAGCCAAATATTTTTGAAGAAATTTTCACCATAAATACTTTTTCAGGTTTTGAGTTTGTTCGCGTAATAACTCAAAAAAAATTTCTGAGTAATAAAATGTGTAGTGTCATTTTTATTTCATCAATAATGGGAGTAGTTGGGAACAGTGGATTAACTGGATACTCTGCAACTAAAGGAGCCATAATTGCAGGAGCAAAATCAATGGCTATAGAATTAACGAAAAAAAACGTAAGGGTAAATGTGATTTCACCAGGACATATAAAAAATACTGCTATGTCTAACTTAAAGGAAGAAAATTTATCTGATTCATCTTTAAAAGATATTGAGGAATCACATCCTTTAGGTTTAGGTGAAACCATAGACGTAGCTAATGCAAGCGTATTTTTATTAAGCGATTCATCTAAGTGGATTACAGGAACTAATTTGATAGTTGATGGTGGATACAGTGCAAAATAAGGATAGGCTTTTTATTGTTGGCGCTAGTCACTTAGCTAGGGAGCTTGAGAGTTGGATCAATTTAATCCCCGAAGAGAAAAAAGACTGGAAGTTTGTAGGTTTTCTTCATAATACGAAAAATGGCAATCCATTAGAAGGTTTTCCAAGCGATTATAATATACTGGGAGATTGGGAGTCTTACAGTTTTCAAAAAGGAGACCGTTGTATTATAGGAGTAGCTGATGTAGAGTGGCGTGAAAAAATTTATAATACTTTAAAAGATAAGGTTTGGTTTATGCCATTTGTTGCACATAACTCGATAATTGGTAAATTTAGTGAAATTTCTGATGGTACTGTTATATGCCCTTTTTGTACAATTTCGACAAATGTTAAAATTGGTAAAGCTTGCTTATTTAATTCCGGTACACAAATAGGCCATGATGTGGAAATTTCAGATTTTTGTTCAGTAATGGCAAATGTTGATTTAGGCGGGTTCGTAAAGCTAGATAATAAAGTTTTTATTGGCACAAAGTCTACTATATTACCAAAAAGAAAAATTGCGTCCAATGTAGTTGTAGGGGCTGGTAGTGTTGTAATAAGAAACATAAAAAAAAAGAGTGTTGTTGTATTTGGTAATCCAGCTAAGGAAATTTAAATTATGGAAGTTGATCCTATGGTTAGTGTGGTAATGATAACCTATGCCCACGAGCCCTATATTGAAGAAGCCATAAATGGGGTTTTGATGCAAAACTGTAATTTTGAAGTGGAGCTGATCATTGCCAATGACTGCTCACCAGACAATACAGATGAAGTAGTTCAAAATATTATTAAAACCCATCCAAAGGCACACTGGATAGACTATACGCGGCATAAAAAAAATAAAGGCATGACACCTAATGCTTTATGGGCCTTAGAACAATGCAAAGGCAAATACATCGCCTTATGCGAAGGCGATGACTACTGGACAGATCCCTTAAAGTTGCAAAAGCAGGTGGATTTTTTGGAGGAGAATCCAGGTTATAGTTTGTGCTTCACTCATCAATTAGTAGTTACAGAAAAAGGAGAAGTAAAGAGCAAGAACGAATATCCGGAAAAGAGATACACTACTATTGATGTTGTAAAAGGATTTATACCAGGAACGCAAACTCTACTTTTTAAAAACCAAAAAGATCTAATGAAACTTATGTTAAAATATTCTGATTCACCCTCTGGGGATAGAATATTAACTTACTGTTGCAGCCTATATGGTGACCTTTATTTGTTACCAGAATTTACGGCTGCTTACAGACATACAGGAAAAGGAGTTTGGACTGCAATTAAAAAAGATGAAAGTTACTTTTTTTCATTGGAAGAGTTTGTAAAATTTCATATATCTATTGGCCTGCCAGCAAATAATGAGCTTGTCCATGAAAAGTTTAATGGGGCATACCCGTACCTTTTTAATAAAAACAAGAAATATTTTTTTAAAAATATCAGAAGAGTGAATCGCATTAAAAAGAAGTATAAAATAAAAAGTAATATTTTAGGATATGTTATTTCTAAAATCTTATAAGAGAACTTTTTATTGAATCAAATAATTAACGTAGCTTCTTATCAGAATATCCGCATAAATCTATAACTCAATTAAGTTTTTTTTAATTAGATGCAAACAAACAATACCAGAACCTATTGTTAGAAGATGGAATATAATTCACATCTACAGCTTTTATTAAAAAAGATACTTTGGTTGAACATGGAAGTTATGACGAAGAATTAAAGCACATTTAAGACGACTATCCAATGTGGCTTAAATTAACTCGAAATGGTATAAAATTAGATATTATTGAACATATAATTGTGTATTATAGAATACACTCTGATTCAATTTATGGGGCTTATAAACATTTGCTTTTAGATCCTGCAGATATAAAAAATAAATCTCTTAGAGAAAGATATATAAATCTTAATATAACGTTTTTTTATAAACTTGATTATTTGGTAAAAATTAACTATAAAATTTGTTTATCTATTTTGGTATTTAATAGCAAAAACAGATATACGAATTTTATATACAGAGTGCTTAGCAAATATGGTAATCCTGCGTTTTATGCTACAAAAATATTTAACTCTAGAATAATAGTTGAAAGATAAAATTCCATTAGTTTCCATCATCATACCCTGCTACAATGCTCTACCTTATTTGAAAGAAACTATAAAAAGTGCATTAAATCAGACCTATCCCGATATTGAAGTAATTGTAATTGATGACGGATCAACAGATGGATCTTATGAATACGTAAAAAACTTAAACTATCCTAATATAATTTTAAAAAGAAACCAGCGAAAAGGGGCTTGTGCAGCTCGTAATTATGGCTTTGAATTATCCCATGGTCAATACATTCAGTTTTTAGATGCCGATGATTTAATAAATTTAGGAAAAATTGAAAAACAATTGAGATTGATTAGCATTAATAACGATAGAACCTTAATATCTTGTCCGTGGGGAAAATTTGAAAATATACCTTCAAAAGCATCTTTTAATGCCCAAAAGGTTTGGAAAACTTACAATAATCCAACAAACTGGTTAATAGATGCCTGGAATGGTGGTGGAATGATGCAAACTGCATGCTGGCTTATGCATAGAAAATTGATACTTGAAGCTGGCCCATGGGATGAAAGTTTAGAAAATAATCCCAACGACGATGGGGAGTTTTTTTGTAGAACTATTTTGAAATCAACAAGGATAGTCTTTGATAAAAACAGTAAAGTATATTATAGAACACCTGGTAAAACAAATGTGAGTCAAAATAAAAGTTTTAAAGCCATTGAGTCTTTATTAGGTTCATACAAATCATATGAAGTCATTTTAAAACATAAAGATGATACTAAAGTAAAAAGGGCTTTAGCAAAAAATTATAACCGATTTATTTACGAACATTTTTTCTTATTTCCTAAACTATCAAAAAAGGCTAAAGACTATATTTTAGAGCTCGAGCAAGAAATAGATATTCCTTTTTCAAATCGTTTTATTTATAGAATAAGCAAGTGGTTTGGATGGAAAAACGTAATGATATTAAGAAAAATGATGAAAGGGTATTAATGTAATTATTCAATTATATTTTTAAAAAATTTAATAGCTTAAAAGCTTATTTATGATTTGCTATCCTTTTTTAATTAAAGAAGTCAGACTTAAAATCTATTTAAAAAGAGCCCATATTGGCTGGTTTTTTGAAGAGGTAAATGGTCGTATATTAAAGCGAATTAAGAGCTAAAACTTTGAGAGATAACAAAAAGATATTAGTGCTTATCTACAGTCATCCTGAATACTATCCCCCAACTTTAAATGCCATCGAAGAACTCAGTAAAACTTTTAAATTGGTAAGGTTAATTTATCGCCCATTTCTGAAAACTAAGTGGAAGTTTGCCGACAATGTTATACTCAAATCCTCTGGTAAGAGTATTAGCCGGAGAGATTCAATGAACACTAATTTTATAGCAAAGATATTTTTTTATGTACAATACACCTGGAATGTGCTTTTTTCAATAATTACCAAAAAATATGACACAATTCTGGTCTACGATCATTTACCAATGTTAAGCCTCTATATCATTAGGCCTATTTTAAATAAAAAAACCTTATTGTGGTACCATAATCATGATGTGCCTGATTCGAAAAACTTAAAAAAATATTCTTTGGGCTGGGGGGCACTAAAAAGTCAAGATAAACTTTTAAAATACCTCGATCTATTTACTTTACCTTCAGCAGAAAGAATAAAACATTTTAACATAGCTGAGCGTACAAAGGTTTTTGTAATTCCAAACTATCCCTCTAAAAAAAGGTATAGCAGAATTATAGATATGACAAAACAAGATGATCAGATTGAATTGATTTATCAGGGCACTATAAGTACCGGTCATGGTCTTGAAGAAATAACCCATGCCATTAATACCTCAAAAGAATTGCTTAATTGCAATTTAAAACTTATAGGACATATTTCGTCAGAATTTAAAAGACAGTTAGAAAATCAAAACATAAAGAACAAAATAGATTATAAGGGGTACATTCCCTATAGTGATTTGCCTGATATAACAACAAAGTGCCATATAGGTTTAGCAATAAACATTCCTAAAGAAATCATATACCAGACCGGTGGTAGCGCAAGCAACAAAATTTATGAATATGCAGCTTGCGGGTTGCCTATTTTGTACTTTGATGACCCACATTACAATGCATATTTATCTAAATATGAATGGGCCTTTGCGACAGATTTGACAGTAAAGTCCATTGAAAAATGTATTTTAGAAATCATGAAAAAATATGAATATTTATCAAAAAAGGCGAAAACTAATTTTGAAACCAAGCTAAACTTTGAAACAGCATTTGAGCCGATAAAAAAATTCTTAGAAACTAAATAAATTTATTAAAATGAAAGTCCTGATATTAGCCGGTGGTTTTGGCACCAGATTAAGTGAAGAAACCTCCATTAAACCTAAACCCATGGTAGAAATTGGTGGTAAACCCATTATTTGGCATATCATGAAAATGTATTCCTCCTATGGCTTCAATGAATTTGTCATTTTATTGGGGTATAAAGGTTATGTCATCAAAGAATATTTTTCCAATTACTTTCTACACCAAAGCAACGTCACCATAGACTTATCCTCTAATGAATTGAAAGTGCACAAAAACAGTTCAGAGCCTTGGAAAGTCACACTTTTAGATACGGGTTTAAATACCATGACCGGTGGTCGTGTTAAAAGAGCAAAAGACTATATTAACAATGAAACTTTTCTGTTAACTTATGGCGATGGTGTCGCAAATGTAAATATAAAAGAAAGCCTGGAATTCCATAAAAAACATACTAAGGCCATTACCATGACCTCGGTTCAGCCGGATGGCCGTTTTGGAGCATTAGCCATTAGTGATCAGCAGCAAGTGCTTTCTTTTAAGGAAAAACCTAAGGGTGATGGAAATTGGATCAATGGTGGATTTTTTATCTGTGAGCCAAAAGTCATGGACTACATTTCTGATGACAGTACCATTTTTGAAAAAGAACCCCTGGAAAACCTGGCTGGAGCTGGAGAATTATTTACTTACCGTCATAAAGGCTTTTGGCAATGTATGGATACTTTAAGAGACAAGCGTAACTTAAATAACTTATGGGAAAGTGCAAATCCACCCTGGAAAACCTGGTAAATATTAAATTAATTTAAAAATAAAACATGTTTGGTAATATATATAAAAATAAAAAAGTATTAGTGACTGGTCATACCGGTTTTAAGGGGTCCTGGTTAACGACCTGGCTCTTAGAATTAGGCGCTGAGGTTTACGGTATTTCCAACGATCTGCCTTCTGACCCATCTATGTTTGAAGTACTGCATTTAGAAGAAAAAATAACACATTACAGGGAAGATATCAGGGACCTGAATGCCATGTCTGAAATTGTAAAAGATATAAAACCGGATTTTCTTTTTCACCTCGCGGCTCAACCTATTGTAAAATTGTCTTACGATGCACCTGTAGATACCATGACGACCAATATTATTGGCACTGCTCATCTTCTGGAAGCTTTGCGGTTGAGTAACCATAAATGCACAGCTGTATTCATTACAAGCGACAAATGTTATGACAATGTAGAGTGGGTTTGGGGTTACAGAGAACATGATGCACTCGGTGGAAAAGACCCTTACAGTGCTTCGAAAGGCGCAGCAGAAATAATGATAAAGACATACTACCATTCTTATTTTAAAAATCAGAATTCCAATGTAAAGATCACGGCGGTTAGAGCCGGTAATGTCATTGGCGGAGGAGACTGGGCTGCGAACAGACTTATTCCTGACATTGTTCGTTCCTGGTCAAACAATGAAGCCGTAGAAATTAGAAGTCCAAAGGCAACAAGACCCTGGCAGCATGTATTAGAACCTTTAAGTGGATACTTAAGAGCAGGACAAGTTTTGTACAATAATGATAACCTCAATGGAGAAGCCTATAATTTTGGACCAACTGCTGAACAAAACAAAACGGTACTAGAGCTTCTTGAGGAAATAAGTAGTATATGGGAGAGCAAAGACCTTGAAGAAAAATACCATGTTCATGAAAACCCTAATTTTCACGAAGCAGGTTTGCTAAAACTAAATTGCGATAAGGCTTTACATGAACTACAATGGAAACCAACTTTAGCCTTTGAGCAAACTTCTAGGTTTACGGCAGAATGGTACAGTACTTATTACAATGCCAAGGGGGCTGATCTTTTAGAGCTAACAAAACAGCAAATTTTAGCATACATAGAAGCTGCTAAATCAATAAAAAATACCTGGACAAAATGACGAATGCTATAGAAGGTGTTGTTTTGACCCCTTTAAAAAAATTTAATAATGAACAGGGCAGTGTTTACCATGCTTTAAAGAAAACTGAAGAGAATTATGCAGGTTTTGGTGAAGCTTATTTTTCAACTGTGAAACATGGCGTTGTAAAAGGTTGGAAAAAACACACCATAATGCTCTCAAATCTTATCGTACCAGTAGGTGAAATTAGATTTGTTCTGTTTGATGATAGACCTCAAAGTAAGACAAAAGGAAATATTATGGACGTTACCTTATCTATAGAAAATTATTACAGGTTAAGCATTCCTGTAAATATATGGCTGGCTTTTCAAGGCATCGGAATGTCTACGAATTTATTGCTTAATATTTCCAGCATAACGCATGACCCTAACGAATGTAAAAATTTACCGATAGAAAATACAACAATCCCCTTTAACCAATGGTAAAAAAAATACTCATTACGGGTGGGAAAGGTTATGTAGGTGGGAGATTATGCGAACATCTTTCTAAACACAGAGACTACAAAATTATAGTGACGAGTAGGAGCAACAAAAACATGCTTAATTTGCCAAATGTAGAGATTGTTGCTATAGATTATGAAAAGGATGATTTTAAAGATGTATTAGAAGGAGTCGATACGCTTATCCATCTAGCAGCACTTAACGAGATAGATTGTGTAAAAGAACCATATAAGGCCATAGATTTTAATGTAAAAATGACCTTGAAATGGCTAAAAGCTGCTGAAAAAAAAGGCGTAAAGAAGTTTATCTATTTTTCTACAGTTCATGTCTATGGTTCAAATTTAAGTGAAAAAATTACAGAAGAAAGCCTTACAAGACCAACGCATCCCTATAGCATTACCCATAAAGCTGCTGAAGACTACGTACTGGCAAGCCGAAGTCATACACCTATAGATGCTATAGTTGTAAGGTTGTCCAACTCTTTCGGCAGGCCTCATGATGCATCTGTAAACAGATGGACATTACTTGTAAACGATTTATGTAAAAAAGTGGTCAACACAAATGAATTATTATTAAAATCTGATGGGCAACAACAAAGAGATTTTATACCACTTACAGATGTTGTGAATGCCTTAAGTTTTCTTATAAAACGTAATAAAACAGAAACAGATGATGGTCTATTTAACCTGTGTAGTGGTAAGTCGGTATCCGTTTATGACATGACTGAAAAAATTGCTGAAAATTTTGAGAAAGTGTTTAAAACCAGACCAAAAATTATTAGACCAACTCCAAAACAAAACAAAACAAGAAACTCTAATTTCTCCATAAAAAAACTGAACGACTTAGGCTTTTATCCATCAGCAAATGTAGATAAGGAATTACAGGATATGTTGTTGTTTTGTTCAAACGAATTTAAAGTAGATAACAATGCTTGACATACTTGTAGTATCACATGCTTGTTTCAGAAAGGTAAACAGATACGTTTATTTACGTCTTGCAAAGTCGTATAGTCTAAATTTAGAAATAGTTGCTCCGTATGCTCTACCGATGGGCAGTGAACCTTTGATGGCCGAAGAGCAGGAACCTCATACACCTGAGGTGCATTTTCTTCAACTTAAAGGTCAGAATCCAAGAACTTACGATTTTAAAGGTTTATACGATCTTTTAAATGAAAAACAACCCAAGTTAATACACCTTGATAATGATCCGTTGAGTTTACAAGCGGTAAGAATCGGTAAATGGGCTAAAAAAAACAAGTCAAATTTGGTTTGCTTATCATGTGAGAACTTAAAATTCGACTTGTTCAGTTCTTACAAGAGATTAGGTTTTAGGGGAATGGTTTCAAGTTTACCTAAACTTGTACTTTTAAGAAAAAGTCGTAAAAACATAGACCATGTTTTTACAATTAACGACGCAGGGACAACTATTTTTAAGCATTACAAGTTTAAAAGTGTCTCCAAAATACCTTTGGGCGTTAATACTGATAACTTCTACCCTGATGAGCAATCAAGAAAAATTACTAGAGATAGACTAGGCGTTGCACAAGAAAAAATACTCTTTGCTTATATTGGGAGAACTGTATACGAAAAAGGCATTCATATTTTACTTGAAGCATTAGCACAATTAAAACACAACAAAAATTGGCTGTTTATGCTTGATGAATTTAAGGATGCTAAAACACCTTATCAATTACAGATTATCAATATGATAAAAGACTTAAAGCTACAGGAAAGAGTCCTTTATTTTGATGCGAGCCATACTGAAATACCTCAATATATGAACGCTGCTGATGCCATAATTATCCCTTCAATAGCTACGCCCAAATGGATTGAGCAGTATGGGAGAGTAGCACCCGAAGCTATGGCCTGTGGCAAGCTTGTCGTTGCTTCTAATGTTGGTGCACTGCCTGAACTCATAAAAGATGCCGGTGTTTTAGTAGATGAGAATAATGTGCAAGCGCTTAGATCAGTGCTCAATGATATTTTAAAGCATCCCAATTCCTATGAAATTTTTAAAAGTAATACTTTAAAAAGAGCATCAGAACTTAATATTGATAACCAGGTAAAAATGATGCATGATGTTTTTAATCCTTTATTAAGAGGCAAAGTAGGATAATGAAAATCATCATGTCTATGGCCGAAAATCCTTTGTACCTTGCCCATCATTATTTTAAGGGTTTACAAAGTATTTTGGGACAAAACAATGTTATTGGCTACTACCATAACGACGACTTTAATAAAGCGTATTACAAAGGTATAGTTTCAAAAATACGCCATAGATTGGTACCAAAACTACTGTATTCTAAAATTTCGAACCATTTATTGGAGCTGGTAGACAAACATGAACCGGACGTCATCCTTATTTTTAAAGGGCAGGAAATATTACCGGATACATTAAGCAAAATTAAAACTCAAAACATAAAATTAGTCAATTACAATTTAGATCACCCTTTTGAATTTCATAGCAGAGGTAGTGGTAATAAAAACGTGTTAGAGTCCATCCAATATTTTGACTTGCATATTTCATATAGCCAGAGAATTGTAAAACAAATGCAGGAAAAATTTACAAATGTAAAAACGGCTTGGCTTCCTTTTGGTTATGCAATAGATGATAATCTATTCGAAAAAATAAAATTTAAAGACAATGAAACTAACGCATTATGCTTTATTGGTGTAGCAGATAAACAACGCATAGCATTTATAAAAAAGATAGCAAAGACTAATTTTCCTATACACCTCTATGGGCATGGTTGGGATAAAGCGTTTTCTGAACAATCTAATTTAAAAATTTTTGATGGTGTTTACAATGATGAATATTGGAAAACACTTCATAACTATAGAATTCAACTTAATCTTTTTAGATCGCACAATAAGGAATCCCATAACATGAGATCCTTTGAAGTTCCGGCTGTTGCCGGTATCATGTTAGCTCCGAGAACAAAAGAGCACCTCAGCTTTTTCCAAGAAGGAAAAGAGGCTTTTTACTTTGATAGCGAAAAGGAAGCTATAGAAAAAATAAACTATTTACTTTCTTTATCAACCCTTGAAGCCAATGAAATAAGACGTAATGCAAGAAAAAAATCAAATAGTGCAGGGTATTCTTATACAAATAGAGCCAAAGATCTGCATAATATTATAAAAGGAATAAATAATTAAAAAATATGGTAAATCAATTTATACCGATTTCTATGCCATCAATTACTCAAAAAGAGATTGATTATGTTAACGACGCTGTAAAATCTTCTTGGATATCGAGTTTAGGCAAATAATCCGTTCTCTTATAAACCGAATTAACTAAGTGTAATAAAATACATTATGCTGTATAAGTAGACAATTAAAAAAGCTCATAGATATGAATTTGGCTTCAAAAATGAGCGAATTTTAAGTTAAAAAGTCTGAATAAATAGATAAAAAAATGAATATCATCATATTTGGTATGGGGCGCTCCGGGACAAAAGCTCTACAACTGTATATTACCTATTTACTTAGTAGGCAAAACGAAAACGAAATTAATCTTGTTTACGAACCATATTTGTGGCGAAACAGACATTTGAAATTCAGGAGCTACGAAGGGGTTTACTATAACCTTAATGATTCTCATTTTGTTAGTAATCAGCAGAATTTAAATAAGAATCATCAAATGTGGATGAAACGCTTGATCAATAAGGAACATCACAATGTTATTAAATTTATTAGAGGTATAGGTCGGCATCGTGCTATTAATGAAGTTTTATCGCCAGATATAAGCTTTTATGTAATACGAGACATTCATGATGTATTGGCTTCATTGGGTAACATGTTTTCTTTTTATAGCTACGGGGCCAACAATCAAATAAATTATTGGGAATCGTTTAAAAAAGACCTTATTTCAAGCTATATGTTTCAAAATGCTTCGAAAATTAGTGCGAATATAAAAACGCGAGATGAAAAAAATGCTTTCTGCTGGTATGTTCAGAATAAGTTGATGTTACATTATTTCGAAAAGAGTAAGAATCCAAATCATTTTCTTATAGATTATAATGATATAAAGAAATCTTCGAGTTTTTTTCAAAACTTAATTTTAGGTAAACCTTGGCAAGACAAAGTAAAATTGCACGAAATTACTTCAAGCTTCTTAAATGGGGATTATATTCATTCTAACGAAGTATTGAAAAGCAAAGGGTATGGAGCTAAACCACCGAATGATACCATTAATAAAGTGCTCTTCGCCGCTAATTACTATTTCAGAGCCCCAGGTAAATTTGTGAAAGATTCAAGTCAGAACTTAGTTACTTGGAACAAGGAATTAGAACTAGAACAAAAAACATTTAAGCGAGCAAAAAAAACGCATGAAATTATTGGTAATCAAGAGCTAATAGGGACTTGGAACGATGAAATAATGACTCGGTTACAAGAATTAAAACAAGATATATAACAATGAGTGTCGGAAAAGTTATATCGCAATTACCTTCAGCTGGATTAGGTAATAAATTATTTTCTTGGGCCTTGGGCGCTTTAATTGCCAATAAATCGCATAAAAAGCATGCTATATATGGGCTAACAAGGTTTCACATTGGTGTTTGGTTGCGAAGAGAAAAAAGTTCTAGATTTTATCGAGGATATTTTAAAAATGAAAAGAGGTTTTCATCGTACAGAGAATCGGTTAGAGATTATACTATTAATCTGTCCAATAACAATAAGGCCGATTACGGCTCCATAATATCTGATGCCATAGGCTACAAAGGTAATGTTGTGGTAAAAGGCATGCCACACTGGTCAGATTTATTTGGCTCTATACGAGAAAATAGAGAGGAGGTCGTAAAACTCTTTTGGTCGGATTTAGATACTCAAATCAAGCAAGAAGTCGATAGATATGTCCTACCTGTATTCAGTGTACACATAAGAATGGGGGATTTTAGAAAATTAGCAAAAAATGAAGATTTTAAAAATGTAGGTGCAGTTAGGACTCCTTTAGATTATTTTATTGATATAATTACTTTTATTAGAAAAGAGTTGGAATCAGATATTCCGTTTACCATTTTTTCGGATGGCAGTGATAAAGAATTAGAACCTGTATTGGCATTAAAAAATGTTAGACGTGCTAGCGATGCTAGAGATATTGTGCACTTGGCTGCTATGAGCAAAAGTAAGCTCATTATCACTTCTGCAGGTAGTACTTTTAGTTACTGGTCAGCATTTTTATCATCTGCAATAGTGATAAACCATTTTCAACATATACATACACCGATAAGAAACAATTCAATAAATGAACAGGTTTTTGAAGGCGGAGTCGATGTAAACAGCTCTTACGTACCACAATCTTTATCACAAAGCCTAGCTGTATTAAAAAAAGAATTAACAAATTAAGTTATAATATGATTATCCCAATTTCAATGCCTTCAATTTCACAGAAAGAAATTAATTATGTTAACGATGCTGTAAAATCAACATGGATATCGAGTTTAGGAAAATACATTGACCGTTTTGAAGCGGAGTTTGCCCAATTTTGTGAGTCCCGTTTTGCCGTATGTGTCAGCAATGGTACGGTAGCCATTCAATTGGCGCTAACGGCACACGGCATAGGCAAAGGTGACGAGGTCATTATGCCTAACCTGTCTTTCATTGCTACGGCAAACGCCGTTTTGCATACTGGGGCAACACCTGTATTTGCAGATATCGACCCTGTGTCCTATTGTATCAGTCCGGAAGCCATTGAGGCCTTAATTACATCCAACACAAAGGCCGTCATGCCGGTGCACCTGTATGGGCATCCTGCAGATATGAAGCGTATTCAAAACATTGCCAATAAACACAGCTTGTGGGTCATAGAAGATGCTGCAGAAGCCCATGGCGCGACCGCTTATGGGAAGAAGGTAGGCTCCTGGGGACACTGTGCGACTTTTAGCTTTTATGGCAATAAAAACCTGACCACAGGCGAAGGTGGCATGATTACCACCGACGATGAAGATTTCTATAACCGTTGTAAATACCTGAGAGACCATGCCATGTCTAAAGAAAAACGCTATTGGCATACCATGCCGGGCTTTAACTTTAGAATGACCAACATACAGGCCGCTATTGGTTGTGCGCAATTAGAACGGGTTAACGAATTTATGAACAAACGCCAGCAGATTTTTGAATGGTATCAAAGCCATTTACAAGGTATTGACGGCTTAAAATTAAACCATACTCACGATTGGGCCACCAACGCCTATTGGTTGATATGTTTGGAAAAGGAATCCTGGTCTGAAGAAGACCGCGATGAGTTTATGCTCGAGCTTAAAAAAAGAGGCGTAGATTCCCGGCCATTCTTTTACCCCATGGCCAACATGCCATATTTGAGTAAAGCGAATGAAACACCGGTAACAGATACTGTTTACAAAAAGGGCATTAACCTCCCTACCTATTTTGACTTGACCAAAGAACAGGTGAAATTTGTTTGTGATGCCGTAAAAGCCATTCTAAATGCTGCATAGGGTATTTTTAGAACTTGTTGAATCCTCTATTAGACATATCGGTGGTCCTGTTGGTCGTAAAATAAGAATTTGGTATTATGACAAACGTTTAAAATCTTGCGGAGAGAATTGTGTGATTGAAGAAGGCGTTTATATCACTAATCCTCATTTAATAACTTTAGGAAATAATGTATGGATAGATAAAAATACCATGCTCATCGCAGGCGCTTTTGATAAGAACTCCAGACAATATAAAGAAAAGGGAAACAGACAAATCCCCTGGGGTGAGCTTCATATTGGTAAAGGTTGTCATATCGCACCATTTAGCTTGATCCAAGCCCATGGAGGTGTTCAGATTGGTGAAAATGTTACCATAGCAGCAGGCGCTAAAATATATAGCCTGTCCCATCATTATCGTAACTTAAATGACACAAGCGATACTAGACGCTACTCTTTTTCGAGTAAAGCTCCCTTAGACAAGCAATTTATGATTGTTGGCAATGTATACATAGGCGAGAATGCCGCAGTTGGTATAAACGCAGTGATTCTCCCGGGAACTACTATTCCTAAAGGGACATGGATAGGGATTTTAAGTTCTCCCACACCTAAAGATATCTTGAAGGAAAATTCTGTATTTAAAAATTAATGGAAAACCAAAAAAAAATACTCTATTTAACCACGGGTTGTTTTGATAAAGGGGGGATCAGCCGGTATAACCGCTACCAAATTACAGCCTTAAGAGAATTACAGGGCGCCCAAAATGTACGGGTACTTTCAGTATTGGCACCTGCCGATGGTGACTTTGAAGAGCCTTTTGAGGTGACATGGCACGCCTGGGGCATAGCCAAAACAAGCAAACTGGCTTTTATTACCAAATTACTTAAAACACTATACGCCTGGAAACCGGATATCATTTGGTTAGGCCATGTTAACCTCACGGAAATACTCGTACGCTTTAACCTCTTTAAAAAAGCGACCTCTGTACTAAACGTCTATGGCTTGGAAGTCTGGTCCGGCTTACGCCCAAAAGTCGAAGATGGCTTTAAACGCGTAGACCATGTGATTTCAGACTGCCATTATACCGCCCGGTATATCGAAAATGAAGGCATACGACCTAAAGGAAGTATAGAAGTGATATGGGATTGTGTAGATTTAGAAAAATTTAAACCCCAAAGTTTGGATAATTTCTATCAAAAATACAATTTACCTGACCCGACCGCTCAACCATGGGTACTGACTCTTGGCAGATTAAGCCATACCGCTGCCCATAAAGGTTACGATCGCCTGCTCAAAGTATTTCAAAAAATTAGCCAGGAACATAAAGAAGCTGTTCTTGTGTTTGCCGGTAAAGGCGATTTGATACAGGATTTAAAAGTACAGGCCAAAGACTTAGAGATTGCAGATAGGGTGTTTTTTTCAGGGATGGTACATGAAAATGACATGGCAAAGTTCTATTCAGCGGCAGCTGTATTTTCGTTAGTATCAGACAGAGGTGTAGGAAGAGGAGAAGGTATTCCTTTAACTCCGCTTGAAGCTATGGCCTGTGGCACAGCAATTATTGTGGGTAACCATGACGGCTCACAGGAAGCTATTTTCAACGATAGAAACGGCAGCTGTATCGATCCCTTTGATTTTGAGATGCATAGCCAAGTGCTTATCGAATTGTTGGAACATAAACACCTTCGCCAATCCAAAGCTAAAGCAGCAGTAGAGGTTGCCCATAAACACTTTTCTTACGAGGGTTTTAAAGACAAACACCACCAATTTATAGACCACATTAGATGATCGATTACCTCATCATATTATCGTTTTTGTTTTTTTTGTTTTTATTACTAAAAAACCTGGGGAAGGGCTTTCCAATTTTTGAATTAACCATAGTATTGTATTTGTTACAATACTGCGTATCAGCATTGTTAGTTTATCGTCAGGATTTATCTGATATATACCTAATGCGAGTCAGGGATTATCAATACTTACCCTTTACTTTAGGCGCCTGTTTAGCATTTGCGACGGGACTGTACCTGTTTAAACCAAAAATTAACTTAAAAGATATAAAAATCAACCCGGCATTAGCGTCCAGATTAGGTAGATATCTTTTATTCGTTGGCCTTTTTTTTAAAATAGCCATGCCGTTTCTGCCCGAAAGTTTAGGTTCTGTTTTAAACTTTTTTGCAGTCTTAACCTCTTCAGGGGTTTATGCTTTGATATTTTCTGATAAGAGAATAGATAAAATTTTGGTACTTATTTTTTCTATTCAAATTGGGGTTTCATCTATATTGGGAGGGTTACTAATTGGATTTATTATCTATGCCATTTTTCTTTACTTATTTTTAAATATTAAATATAATATTTCCATCACGTTTAAATTACTAGCCATCGGTATTGGTATCCTATTTCTTGGCCTTTACCAGACTGTTAAGCATGAATACCGAGAACAAGTTTGGGGGGAGGAAGTCTCATTGCTGCAAAAAGTCAATATTTTACAGGATTTGGTGACCCTCGAGGCTTTTAAAAACATCTTCAATACTGAAGTATCTAATAACGACTCCTATACAAATACAGTAATACGATTAAATCAGGGTTTCCAAACCTCGATGGCTATGAACCATGTCCCTAGAATCACACCCTACCAGAAGGGAAAAACTTTAATGACGGATATCTTGTCCTCGTTTTTACCCAGGGCCCTGGTGCCGGATAAAAGAAAGGTAAATGATCAAGAGTACTTTTATAAATTTACCGGTTACAGGCTAAGTGGCTCTACTTCCATGTCTATGGGCGTCATAGGAGACTTTTATATTAATTTTGGTTATTCCTGGTCTATCCCTTTTATGTTTTTATTTGGAGTATTGATGTCAAAACTCCTATCCTGGCTGTACAGAAATTTTATTTTTAGCAATCCCATTAACCTGATATGGCTACCTTATATTTTTAGCTACTTTATTAGGCCGGGTAATGAGTTTTACTTTGTCTTAAACCACATCATCAAAGCTTTGGTTGTATTTTTTATTGTCAGGAAGTTTGTTTACACTTACATCAATAATCAAATAGTTTCAAAATCTTCAAAGCTTGAAATCTAATAATATTTTAGTTTTTATTGACTGGTTTTTACCGGCCTATAAAGCCGGAGGACCGATTCAGTCCGTAAACAATATGGTCCGGCAACTTACAAATGATTTTCAGTTTTATATCGTCACCTCCAACAAAGACCTGGATGCAGATCTGGACTTAAAACCCACAGAACTCAATACCTGGATGGATAAGGGTGATTATTCTGTAATTTATCTGGATAAGCATGACCAAACCAAAGCCACCTACCGCCGCATTTTTAATGAAAGAAAATACCAGGCCGTATATCTCAACTCCTTGTTTTCGATGAAATTCAGCCTTTTGCCTTTGTTTTTACTAATAAATTCAAACATCAAAATTATACTGGCGCCACGTGGTATGCTTGGCCAAGGGGCGCTGTCTATAAAACCTTTAAAGAAAAAGGTATTTTTAAAGGGTTTTAAACTACTGGGCTGGCATAAAAAAATCACCTGGCATGCCACAGCGGCGTCTGAGCAAAATGAAATCCAAACACATTTTGGACATCAGGTCAATATTCAGATGGTAACCAATCTTTCTAAGCTTCCTGAACTAAACTTTAAAGAAAAAAGCAAGACCATTAATGCCCTCAACGTCTTTTTCCTTTCACGCATTTCGCTAAAAAAGAATTTGCTGTATGCGCTGGAAATACTAAACGCTGTTGATGATAATTATAAAATTAATTTTACCATCATAGGTCCTGTAGAGGATACCGCCTATTGGCAAATTTGCAAAGCACAGGTCAAAAAGGCGCCTGATCATATTTCTATACGTTCAATTGGTGCGCAGCCAAACCATAAAATAGCTCAACTTCTCAAAAGCCAACATATCCTATTATTGCCCACTAAACACGAAAATTTTGGCCATGTGATTGTAGAAGCCTGGCAAAATGCCTGTCCGGTCGTCATTTCAGACCAAACCCCATGGGAAAACCTTAAAGAAAAAGGCGTGGGTGTTGCACTGCCCTTACAGAATAAAAAAGCCTTTATAAAAGCAGTAGAAAGTTTTGCAGCCATGCCTCAATCAGAATTTAAAACCTGGTCAAAGAAAGCCTATCATTACGGCGCCTCAATAGCTGAAGATAAACAAGCTTTAGACAAATACCGAAACCTTTTGTCCTCCGAACATGTCCAGACCTCAAGTTAATAAAAGCCATGCCTAAAACAGACCTTTCTGCATTTAACAACGACTGGTATAATCCCGGCCCTAAGGTCAAACTGATTTTATGGTATATAGTTAATGCCTTTTTATTTAGACCGGCCTGGAATGCCTCGTCCGGCATAAAACTAAAATTACTCAGGTGGTTTGGCGCAAAAATAGGCAAAGGGGTGGTCATCAAACCCAAAGTGAATATCAAATACCCCTGGAAGCTTGTTATTGGAGATCATTCCTGGATTGGCGAGGAGGTTTGGATAGACAATTTGGCTGAGGTTTGCATCGGTGACAATGTTTGTATATCTCAGGGGGTATTTCTGGAATGTGGTAACCACAATTATAAAAAAACCGGTTTTGATTTGATGGTCAAACCCATCACTTTAGAAGAAGGTTGCTGGGTTGGGGCCAGATGCAATATTGCGCCGGGCGTCACACTAGGCAGCCATGCCATATTAACCATGGGCTCTACAGCGGTTTCAGATTTAGAACCCTATGGAATTTATTCCGGTAGTCCCGCTAAATATAAAAAGAAAAGAGATCTGTAAGCCTATTTGCAATCATTATTTAAATAAAAAATATTTAATACAAGGTTTAATCTTATAACACGTTTTTAAAAAGTAAAATTCAGGCAACTAAAGGCTGATATATTGTAATTTAGTATTATTGCAATGTTTTCTGTTAGGCCAAATTACCAAAAAAAAAATAGAATTTATAATATATGCAGGATAAGAAAATATTTGAAGACAAAGACCAGGGCGCAGTTATAAAGGCACTAGTATTTAAATACCTGAGGTATTGGTATTGGTTTCTTCTTGGTTTGCTTTTGGCATTAGCTTTTGTGGTTTATCACATGAGATACACCCCAAAAATCTACACTTCTAAAGCCAGAATTAATATCCTGGACGAAGGCAAAGGATTGGATTTATCAAACGCCATGTATTTGTGGAAACAAAGTTCAGTTAATTTACAAAAAGAAATAGAGATCATAAAATCTTATCCCATTCTTGAGCAGGTCGTCATCAATCAGGACCTGATGATAAGTTTTTATGCAGAAGGTGAAATTTTAACTACAGAGATCAATGCTTTGCCCTTTGAGTTTATCAAATCTGTGAATAATGACAGTATAACGCCGGCTGCTTTTACAATTACAGTAAAGCAAAATGCCTTTGAAATTCAGAAAGTAGGTACAGAAGAATCCATAGTATTTCCTAAACACTCAAGTCTTGGCGTTAAACATGACCTCCCTTTTGAACTGAATATCTCAGGAGTCCAAATCCCTGACAATCTTGTTGGAAACGTTTTTCAAGTCAACTTTAATAGCATTGAAAATGTGGTCAATGGACTAAAAAGAAGTCTTTTTGTGACACCGGTAGGGGAAGATACAGAACTTTTGGAATTATCTTACAACAGCCAAAGCATTGAGAAAAACGAACGTATTATCAACGAGTTGATCAATGTCTTTAACTTAGATGGTATAGAAGACAGACGTGCCATATCTTTACGTACCTACGAATTTATAGACCAGCGTTTCGTTACTCTGGCTAAAGAATTGGATTCTCTGGAAACGGATATCAAAGATTTTAAACAGGAAAACAAGATCATCACTATAGAGTCTAAGGCCGGTATAGGCATGGAAGAACTCTCTGTAACAGAACAAAGGCTGTTTGAATTGGAAAACCAGCTTAACCTTCTGGGTATCATCGAAAGCAGCTTAAAGTCTTCAGATGATAAGATTGACTTGCTTCCGGCTAATATTGGCGTGAGCAGTACCAATGTCAATGAGTCTGTTAATAATTATAACAAACTGGTTTTAGAATACCAAAACTTAAAAGAGTCTGCGACAAAAAACAATCCCATTTTGATCAGCCTTACTACAAAGTTGAATAACCTCAAACAAAACATATTTGCCTCCATCAACAGCTCTAAGGTTCAGCTCAGGGCTACCAAAGAGCAACTGGAGCGTAAAAACCAGAATTTGGTAAACGAAATCTATAATATTCCCGCCAAAGAAAAGTTGTTTTTAGACATCAAGCGCCAACAGGAGATCAAGCAGGAACTCTACCTGTATTTGCTTCAAAAAAGAGAGGAATCTGCCATTAATTACGCTATTACTGAGCCATCACTCAAAGTAGTTGAATATGCTCAATCCTCAAAAACACCTATTTCACCTAGTTTGAGTGCCACATTGCCTATTGCTGTTGTGGCTGGTTTAGGCATTCCATTTGCTTTCCTATACATTTCATTTCTGCTGGATACCAAGATCAAAAACAGAGAGTCTATAGAAAAGGAAACCAAAAAAATCCCGGTCATTGCCGAGCTGCCTAAAAACAAAAACGAGAAGGAAATGTCCTTCCTCACAGATAACGACAGTTCTGTACAGGCCGAAGCCTTTAGGGTACTGAGCTATAACCTGAATTATATGCTGGGCTCTGCTCAGGACCAAAAAGGAAAAGTGATTTTTTCGACCTCCAGTATCAAGGGCGAAGGTAAAACCCACGTGAGTATTAACCTCTCTTTGGTGTTTTCCAGCTTAAACCATAAAGTCCTCCTGATTGGTGCCGATCTCAGGAATCCGCAGGTGCATAATTTTATAAATGTTAGTAAAGATACTGAGGGCCTGTCCAAATACCTCTTTGATGAAGAGTTTGACTGGCGCTCCGGCCTGATCCAGGGCTTCGACGAGCATCCTAATCTTCATGTGCTGTTATCGGGAAGTATTCCGCCTAACCCCTCAAAACTGCTTACCAATGGCCGTTTAAAACAATTGCTGGAAGAAGCCAGACAGTTTTACGATTACATCATCGTGGATACCGCACCAACCTTGTTGGTTTCCGATACCCTGCTCATGTCTCCTCTGGCCGATGCCACAGTGTACCTTACCCGATCAAACTATACCGAGAAAAAGCTCTTAGACTATTCCAAAGGCCTTTCTGAAGCCGGTAAACTCAAAAATATGGCCTACGTCATCAACGCCGTAGACCTTAAGAAATCAAATTCTTATGGCTATGGTTATGGCTACAATTACGGCTATAATTACGGTTACCATAACCAGAAAGATTAGGCAGACCCGCCTTTAGGCTGAAAAACTCGATGTGACAAGTTTTATATTGCGTCAGTTCGAGTGGTTTTTATTTTCTGAAAAGAAAATAAAAATTGTATCGAGAACAGGTCGACATCTCGGTA
>CAZQKB010000007.1:0-98850 GCA_964593755.1 uncultured Mesohalobacter sp.
TGCCACCAGCTACAGCAGTGGCGTCTAAGAATTCGATGTCAACAGTATCAAAAGAATCGTCACAAACATTATTAGCGATGGTCCATCTTAAGGTATAGGTTTCGCCTGCGGTACCGGTAAATGTGGTTGTGGGATCATTAACATTATCAAATGAGCCATTGCCATCCCCTGAATCTACAGTCCATGTTCCTGACTCATTGGTGTCTACACCATTGTCTTCTGTGTTAGAAGGATCAAAGAAAATAGCAGCAGCCACTTCATTGGCTGCTAGTGTTGCAGTTGTACTACAAACACCTGAGGTTCCTGTTTGGTCAGGACCAGCATTGGCTACTGTTGGGTCGTCAAAGAGTTCGATGGTGACGTCATCGGTAGAATCTGAACATGAGCCATTCGAAATGGTCCATCTAAGGGTGTAAATACTTCCTAAATTGCCTGTAAAGGTTGCACTAGGACTCGTAGCATCATCAAAAGAACCGCCGATACCTGTTTCAATAGTCCATAGGCCTGTTCCTGCAGTAGGGGTGTTGGCAGCTAATGTAGCATTAACACCACAAGCATTCTGGTCTGGGCCAGCATTGGCTGTTGTAGGCTCAGCGGAGAGTGTAATAACCACATCGTCTGTAGAGTCTGTACAAGAACCATTAGAGATGGTCCAGCGAAGGGTATAGGTCTCACCAACATTACCTGTAAAAGTTGCGGTAGCTATGGAAGTATCACTAAAAGAGCCACCAGTACCTGTGACTATGCTCCACATCCCTGTTCCTACTGTCGGTACATTAGCAGCTAAATCAGTAGATGTATTACATACTTCCTGATCTGGTCCTGCATTGGCTACCGTTGGTAATCCATCTATAGTGACAGAGACATCAGAATCGGCAGGGCAATCACCTTGTGTGGTATAGGTTACGGTATAGTCTCCAGGGGTTGAAGCTGAAAGATCTATGATTCCTGTGGAGGCATCGATGGCTAATCCTGTTGCACTGCTAAACTGTCCTCCTGTGGTACCGGTAATGGTAGGATTTGGGTCTGAGCCATCTGTACAAAAGGCAGCTTCGTCGTAGGAGAAGCTGGCATCATCTAAAGTGGTTATGGTCACAGCAAGTGCAATTGAGGCCTCACTGGTATTTCCAGCAGCATCGGTTGCTGTGGCTGTAATATCGTGGTCGCCAAGAGATAAGGTAGAGGCTGTAATAGACCAGTTCCCTGAGCCATCGGCAGTTGTAGAACCTATATTATTATCTATACTTGAGATAAGATTTACCGTTGAGTTGGCTTCTGCAGTACCACTAAAGCTTGGGGTAGTATCATCGGTGATATTATCTGTGTTTGAAGTACAGGTGTCTGAGGCTTGATCTAGATCAGGTGTGTTTGGGGCATCGGGAATAACAGCATCTACCAGTATATTACTGGTGTCACCTACACTATTAAGCGTAAGGATAGCATCTTCATTAGTGGCATTTTGTAGAGTTCCGCCATTGGCAGATAGTGTTCCTACGGCAATGCCATCAATATCTAGATCACCATCTTCTACAACATATCTAAAAGTTAAATTCTGAGTTCCGGAACCACTATTAAAAATAGCTTGTTGAGTTGTTGAACCAATAGTTATGGATAATTGAGGTGTGCCATTAGTTGTATTTACGATTACATTTTGGTCAAAGTTTACAGTAAAATCTAAATTCTCATTACCTACATAGGTTTCATCTAATGGCACACCTACACTTGTAATTACTGGATTTTCTAATTCATCAGTAACAACAATAGCAATGTCTAATGAAGAACTTGATGATGAATCACTATCTTCTAAAGCAGTAACTGTGACATTGTAAATATTATTAGAGCCATTGTCTTGCGGATTTTCAAAATCTGGTGAGGCGACAAAACTGAGTTCACCATTTGTAGTGTTAAAACTAAATAGGGCAGCATCTGTACCACTTAAACTGTAGGTGATGCCTTGATCTGCATTTCCACCATCACCATCATTTGCATCTACATCTGTAACCAAACCTGTACCATTCTCTAAGAAATTAGCCGTGTTTGTTGAAAAAGAAATGATTTGATTTACAGAATCACCGCTTTGAGGTACATCAGAAACAAGTAATTTTTGCCCATTATTAATAAAACCAAATGCTGAGGAACCCTCAGAAATAATTTCAGAGCCCAAGATAAGATCAGAAGAAGCTCCTGAAAATGAACCTGAACTTAAATCATAAGGCGTAGTAAGATTATAGGTTGAAATTTTATTAGTATCGCCACCAGGAACAGTGCTATACAAAACAAACACTTGAGTACCGTCATTATTAAAATCGAATTTAAATACCGATTCATTTTCAATATTAACATTTAGTTGATTTGATGATGGACTTGCAGTATCAAAATCATAAGGCGTTGAAAAATTAAATTCTAAGAGGGTATCATCTGAAAATATAGAGATGTTTTTATTAAACAGAGCATAAGCCTTAGTACCATCGGCGTTAAATTGTGCATCTAAGGCAAAGTCAGCATCTGCATCGGTGTTAAGATTTACGGTGCCTGTTAGGTCAAAAGCAGATGCTAGATTATAGGATTCTATCTTTGATTCTGGAGTACTACTAGGGCTAAAATACAATACAAACATTTGTGTGCCGTCCGCTGTAAACTTTAATTGCGTAGGGAAAAAGCTTGGGCTATTTAGATTAAAAGTGGTTGTAAGATTTGCTGAAGATAATTGAAAAGGCGTAGTTAACGCAAATTCATAAACACTTCCATTTAAATTTTCACCTGATGGCTCCATTCCAAGGACAAATAATTTTGTGCCATCATCCGTCATATAAAACCCATAATGTATATCACAAATAGCACTTAAATCTAAAACATCATCTGTGATTGCAGCTTTAGCAGGTTGATAAGGAAATACTGGATTGGTGAATCCAGGTGGATTTGTGGTATTAACATCCAATTTAGTTGGGTTTGTCTGAATATTAGGTGTGCCCGCATCATCTTCAGCAACTACATATACATCATAGGCGGTTCCTTCTGTTAAACCTGAGACGCTAAAAGCGTGGGTAAAATCTCCAGAACTCACAGCTTGATTACCAGCAACTACTTCTCCAGTACCTCCACTTCCAGTTCCTGCTTTGACTTCAGCAGAAGTGGGTGCTGTAGCTTCATCGGCGACTACGACGTAGTAAATTGTGCCTGCTTCGTTTATGTCTGTATTTAAGTTAAAAGAGGTGTTACTAATATTTGAAACACTTGGTCTACCGTTTTCATTAATAGGTGCTGTAATATCATTCACTGTTACCGTAAAACTCTGCTGTACCGTACCGCCATTGCCATCATTAGCTTCTAGAACAACGTTATGGTCTCCTGCATTTCCTGTGCTATCTCCTGTTAAAGTATTAGAAGGACCTGTTATTTTTCGTATACGATGATTTTCTAAATCAGCAACATAGACATTTCCTAAAGCATCTAGCGCTACTCCAAGAGGACTTTCAAATTGAGCGGAAGTGCCTGTACCATCTGCAAAACCTTGAGAGCTACCTGCGAAAGTGCTTACCTGGCCTGAAGAGGTGATTTTTCGGATGCGATGATTATTTTGATCAGCAACATAAACATTTCCCGAAGCATCAACCGCTACACCATTAGGAAAATTAAATTGAGCCGAAGTGCCTGTACCCTCTGCAAAACCTTGAGTGCTACCCGCTAAAGTACTTACCACGCCTAAAGGAGTGATTTTTCGGATGCGATGATTAGAACCATCCCCAACGTAGACATTTCCTGAAGCATCTATCCCTACTCCATAAGGATTATTAAATTGAGCAGAAGTACCCGTACCATCTGCAGAACCTGATGTGCCTGAACCCGCTAAAGTAGTTACCCCGCCTGAAGGGGTAATTTTTCGGATGCGATGATTATTTTGATCAGCAACGTAGACATTTCCTGAAGCGTCTACCGCTACACCAATAGGCAAATTAAATTGAGCCGAAATCCCTGTACCATCTGCAAAACCTGATGTGCCTGAACCGGCTAAAGTGCTAACCACACCTGAAGAGGTGATTTTTCGTATGCGATGATTAAAATAATCAGCAACATAGACATTTCCTGAAGCATCTACCGCTACTCCAGTAGGAGCATTGAATTGAGCCGAAGTACCTGTACCATTTGCAAAACCTTCAGAGCTACCTGCTAAAGTGCTTACCTCGCCTGAGGGGGTGATTTTTCGGATGAGATGATTTAAATAATCAGCAACATAGACATTTCCTGAAACATCTACCGCTACTCCAAAAGGAAAACGAAATTGAGCCGAAGTACCAGTACCATTAGCAAAACCTTGAGTGCTACCCGCTAAAGTGCTTACCTCTCCTCCTGGGTCGGTATCTAAACTTAACCAAGAAGGTAGTGTTGGGGCAGTTACCGTTACATTATCTCCGTCTGTATCGTTTGTGGTGTATGCATAGGTGTAGGTATCGCCTTCATTTACGCTGGTTACGGCTGTAGAAGTGAAGGTTGGAGGAGTGTTTGGAGGTGCAGCAGTAGTATCATTTGCATTTAAACCAGTTGTCTCGTATGTCTCTGTTCCTGAACAATCATTGTAGGCATACACTTGAAAGAAATATTGTGTTTCTGGGTCTAAACCTGAAACGGTAACATTTGGACTTGCAGAAGTCCCAAAATAAATGGGCTGTTGTCCTGAGCCATTCCAACTTGTGTCTGCTGTTGGCTCATCTCCATCACTTGGGGCTGTAAAACTATTCGTGTTGTTGATATATACAGCATACCCATCTGCACCTCCTGCTGGGGCTGTAAAACTACTTAAGGTAAGGTTAGAACTTGTTTCTGTACCAAAAACTGCAGATGTGGCTTGGGCAGTTGGGGCAGAGCAGGTTACTGCTGCAGATATTGTGATTTCACGGACTAAAAAGAGTCCTGATGCAGCAGAATTGGAAAATGAAAGACGAAATTCGTCTATATTATCAAATGCAGTGATTGAAGAAACATCGACCTCAGCCGATGCATTGAAACTTTGAACAGCCACTGTAGTTGTAGCACCAGAAACCGCAGAATCGTTGAGATATCCGACAACCGTAATATCTCCCTGGTAGTTGCTGCTTTGATTCCAATATCCAAAATTATCCAACTGAAATGCTGAACCATCGGATGACTTAACTCGAAACTCTGTTATGGTTGCATCTGATGATAGCCTGGCATCAGCACCATCACTGCCAATTGTTACATTTCCAGTACTGATAACTTCAAATTCATAACATTCCAGTATAGCTGATTGCGGCCCTGGTAATCCATCGACTAAAGTGCCCAGATTATTTGTAAAACTTTCGGTGCCTATAGCTGGTGCACACGGTACTGCTGCAGTGGCATTACTCTCATTCAACCCTGTGGATTCATAAGTTTCTGTACCGGAACAATCATTATAAGCATAGATTTGGAAGTAATAGGTTGTACTTGCATCTAGACCGGTAACTTCTACATTTGGACTTGCAGATGTACCAAAATAAATAGGTTGTTGTCCTGCTCCATTCCAATTTGTGTCTGCAACAGGCTCATCGCCATCACTTGGGACTGTAAAACTATTGGTGTTGTTGATATATACTGCATAGCCATCGGCGCCACCTGCTGGGGCTGTAAAGCTACTTAAAGCAAGACTAGAGCTTGTTGCTGAACCAAAAATTCCACTTGTAGCTGCAGCTGTTGGGGCGGCGCATGCTGGTGGTACGCCAGCAATAATTACAATATTATTAATCGCAGGAAATGTCAGACCACTAGTCGTAAGAATACGCACTTCGTCCACATAATCAAAATCTGAATTAAGTGAAACAGATGTTCTATTTCCATCAGATGCATCTGTAAAAGTTGTGGTTGCAACAAGACTACCATTTCTATAACCTGTAACTGTCATATTCTGGTTATTGAAATTCCCCCAATCGTACCATTCAAAACCATTGATTTGAAACTCGCTTCCAGATGCTTCTCTTATGATTTGTCCCTTCCACCCCGTGGATGAACCACCTCCATAAGGTGATGCAAAAGTTGTTAATCCAGTGAAACCATCAGAATTTCCTAAATCCGAAGAAGATCTAAATTCCATTTCACTGATATTGGAAAGTGCTGCGTCTACATTCAAGATTTCTATATTTAGTGGTGATAAATCTGCAGCACCCCCTTCATTATCTTCAGCAATACCATCATCCCAAGCTGTTCCTGCATCACTAGAATACTGCAATATACCAGAGCCACCGCCAGCAGCTGTATCATTACTCTCATTCAACCCTGTGGTTTCATAAGTTTCTGTACCAGAACAATCATTATAAGCATAGATTTGGAAGTAATAGGTTGTATTTGCAACTAGACCTGTAACTGTAATATTAGGACTTGCAGATGTGCTAAAATAAATAGGTTGTTGTCCTGCTCCATTCCAACTTGTGTCTGCAGCTGGCTCATCACCATCACTTGGGGCTGTAAAACTATTGGTACTGTTGATATATACTGCATAGCCATCGGCGCCACCTGCTGGTGCGGTAAAACTACTTAAAGTAAGACTAGAGCTTGTTGCTGAACCAAATATTCCACTTGTAGCTGCAGCTGTTGGGGCGGTGCATGATGGAGCAACATCCCATTGAAAATCATCTAAAGCCATATAATCTCCAGTGCCTGCAGCTAAACTAGAAATTTCAATTTCATCAATATTTTTTAAGCTAAAATCTGAAGATCCATCAGTTTCAAAATCAACAAGAACATATGCTGCTGTGTTAAAATTTTTTGTAAAAGTGAATACTGTATTCCCATCTTTTAAACCAGTAAAAACGACATCTGTATTTACAGGAGAAAAAGCAGTAGTTGTAACCCATAACTGAAAGCTTTTCAAATTAAAATCTGTACCATTGGTAGTTTCAATTGTAAAACTTGTACCATCAGATTCTGAAACAGGAATTCCTGCATTATCAACATATCTATCTCCTGAGCTTCCACCATCAGCAAACTCATCAACATTAAAAGTATTAGGGTCTTCATTAGAAATAATTGAAAATTGTTGACTGTTACTTGTAAAAGTATCGCTTCCTATTGTCGTTGTTTCAAAAGATTCTGTTGTTTGTGACAGGAGATTAGTTGTAATAAAAATAAAGATTAAAGGCAAGGTAATTTTTTTCATAAGTATTGGTTTTAAGAAAGTATTGTAAAATGAACGATTTATAAAAAGAGACGGTTTAAAATGCATATTTGTTAAAAAAGGTGCATAAATGTATTACTAATTTTTTTAACAAACAATTGTTAATCCAAATTAAATTTTCTTAAATTAAAATGGACACATAGATATGGCTTGGTCTTTTCAAATGTTAAGTGGAATGAATTTTTTTTGCACTATACGACTGAAATATAAGGCTGTAAAAAATTATGGATTTTTAGAGCGGACTGGGTAATCTTAAAATTAAGAGGCATTTATATTGACCAGATAGGTTGTGCTATTTAAGATTATATAAAAATTCTCATTTATTTTAAATGTGAAACAAATCTGATTTTGAATAGCCAGTGTTATTTTAATTTAAAACAAAAAACTGTCTCATAATTGAGACAGTTTTAAATCATAACTCCTAAAATTCAGGTTTTTTATTTAGGTTCACTAAACTTTACACTTCTACTTTTTTCAACCTTAGTTTTGCAGTTTTACTCAAATAAAACATCACGGGCACCACAATGAGGGTGAGGAATGTTGCAATGACAAGACCGTAAATAACAGTCCATGCCAAGGGTCCCCAGAAAATTACATTATCTCCACCAAGATAGATTTTAGGATCCAATTCACTCAGCAATGTAAAGAAGTTGATATTTAATCCTATAGCCAAAGGGATTAATCCAAGAATGGTTGTGATAGCGGTTAATAACACTGGTCTTAAACGGGCTTTTCCTGCTTTTATGGTTTGCTCGAGTAAATCCTTCTTAGATAAATTTTCATCTGCACTTAAGCCTAATTCATTCTTTTTACGATCAATCAGTAATTGTGCGTAATCCAAAAGTACCACACCATTATTAACCACTATTCCGGCTAAAGAAATGATACCCATCATGGTCATTAAAATAACAAAGGATGCACCGGTAATAACAATTCCACCAAAAACACCAATCAAACTCAAGAAAATAGCAATCATAATGATGGTCGGTTTAGACACAGAGTTAAATTGAAAAATAAGAATTAAGAATATTAGGAATAAACCGGAGAAAAAGGCACTCATCAAAAAGGCTTGTTCTTTGTTTTGCTCTTCGATTTGGCCGGTATAATCAATTTTAACATCCGAAGGCATATCTTCGAAGTTTTTCATTTCATTTTTAATTTTTTCAACTGCTGCACCTGCATCTACGAAACCAGGAGCTAAGGCAGAGTAAATTGTAACCACCCGCTTGGTATCTTTATGTTTTATGGCACTAAAGCCAGAATTATTGTTTTGTTCTGCGACTGCAGAAACAGGAATTTCTCTGATTTGACCAGAAGCCATGTCTCTAAAAATGATGTTTTGATTGAAAAGGGCACTCTTGTCGTAACGTAATTCTTCATTAAAGCGAACATAAATGTCGTAATCATCACCGTCTTCTTTGTATATGCCTGCTTTTACACCAAATAATGAATTTCTTAATTGGCTACCAACTTGTCCTGTGCTAACGCCAAGTTCTCCTGCTTTTTCTCTATCAACAAGAACTTGCATGGCGGGCTTATCTCTGTTAACATCTATTTTCAATTCATCGATATCCGAAATGTTTTTTGAATTGATAAACGCACGCATTCTTTCTGCCAAACTTATAAGTTGGTCATAATCGCTTCCTTCGATTTCGATATTAATTGGTGGACCAACAGGTGGTCCATTGGCATCTTTTTCGACAGAAACCAAAACTCCAGGATATATACCACTTAATTTTTTTTGTACTTCCTGACGAAGAAGTTCACTGTCTTTGCCGTTTCTAAACTTAAACTCGCGCATTGAAGCAGTAATTTTTCCTTTATGAGGCATTTCTGCTGCAGAACCCATATCTGTTTGGGGATTTCCTGCACCTTCACCAACCTGAGAAACCGCACTTTCTACCATAAAATTCCTTCCATCTTTCATGTACTCCGACTGATATAATACATCATAAAACTCTTTTTCTATGATTTTTGTAATCTTATTGGTCTTTTCTATGTCTGTACCTTCCGGATATTCGATGTAGACAATTATTTGATTGGGCTTATTGTCAGGAAAAAATTCAATTTTGGTGCGTTGAGTCGCAACAGACCAACCAAAAAGCCCTAACGCAGCAATGAATAAAAAGAAACTTCCTATAGATATTGCCGCAGGTTTCCAGCCGTTTAAAGCTTTGGTAAGTGACTTTTCATAGACATTTTCAAATTTGGTCAAGGTGTTTTTTTGGAAATTGAGACTGGCTTTTCTCAAGAATAATCTGTATATCCAAATTAAAATAGCAACCACTATCATAAGTGTTCCTAAGCCATTATACTTTCCGCCGAAAAAAGCAATGAGTAAACCAAAAGCAACAAATATGATGGTTATCTTAATGATTTTCTTAAAAGGAAGTTCTCTGTCTTCTACAGTCATATATTGAGATACTAAAACTGAATTAAAGAAAATAGCGACAACAAGAGAAGAGCCTAAAACTACGGACAATGTTATGGGAAAATATATCATAAATTGCCCCATCAGTCCCGGCCATAAACCCAATGGTATAAATGCCGCAACTGTAGTGGCGGTTGAAATTATAATTGGGAATGCAATTTCTCCAATACCTTTTTTTGCGGCTTCAACGCGACTCAGTCCTTCTTCGTCCATAAGGCGATAAACATTTTCTACAACTACAATACCATTGTCGACCAACATACCTAATCCCATAACCAGCCCAAATAAAATCATGGTATTCATTGTATATCCCAATGCGCTTAAAATGGTCAGGGATAAAAACATAGACATGGGTATAGCAAAGCCAACAAATAAGGCGTTTTTAAAGCCTAAAAAGAACATTAATACGGTAACTACCAAAATTATACCGAATATGATGTTGTTAACCAGATCATCCACCTGACCAATGGTTTTTGAGGATTGATCGTTGGTTGTTGTAACCCTAAGATTTGGAGGGAATACATTTTTCTTTGCATTATTAACGATCACCTCAATTTTTTCTGCCGCCTCTACCATGTTTTTACCGGATCGTTTTTTGACATCCAACATTACTACCGTCTCGCCTTTGTCCGTTTCTGGGTTGTATTCCCTGGCGTATGTCGTTTTATCTTTAGGCCTAAATTTGACAGTAGCTATATCCCTTAAATAAATAGGGCTGTTGTTTTCAGCTTTTACAACAAAATTTTCAAGTTCTGCAGGGTCATCTATTTCACCGATTATACGGATAGTTCGCCTTTGGCCACTTGTTATTAAATTACCAGCTGACATGGTAGTATTGCCACGTTGTATGGCATTGGCTACATCATCAAAATTAACTTTTGCAGCCATCATTCTATAAATGTCTACAGCAACTTCCACTTCTTTTTCCTGTGCGCCTCTTATGTCTACCTGCTTTATTTCTGGAAGATCTTCAATTTCGTCTTCTAGATATTCTGCAAATTCTTTTAGTCTTTGAATGGGATAATCACCTGAAATATTAATATTAAGAATAGGCATTTCCTCAGACAAACTCAGTTCAAAAACATTAGGCTCTACCTTTGCACCGTTGAAGGTCGGCCAATCTTCACTCGAGGTTTCTTTATCTATTTCATCTTTTACTTTTTGTTTAGCAGATTCTACAGGCATATCATCTTCAAACTCTACAATCACCATAGAATAATCTTCCTGAGAAGTAGATGTGATTTCAACAACACCACTTACGTTTTTGAGCTTGTCCTCGAGTGGATCTGTAATAAGTTTTTCAATATCTTCTGCCGTATTTCCAGGATATAGGGAACTAACGTAGATCTTAGTTTCATGTATTTCCGGGAAACTCTCTCTGGGCATAGAAAAATAGGCGGAACCACCTAAGAATAAAATCAACAAAATCGCCACATAAATTGTGCGTTTGTTGTTTATAGCCCATGAGGATAAGCCAAACTCTTTTTCTGTATTCTTGTTTGTCATAAGTTGCTCGTATTTATTCGGTAGTAGTTAGAAAAATTTAAAACTTGCCGTTGGAGTTTAGATTTTTTAGCCACTATTATTTTTGATAATTATTGTAATTTTAGTTTAAAAACTAAATGTCATTCCCATTTATTCTCACTTCCTGTCCGTCCTTTACACTTCTGGCGCCTTCATCTACAAGTCTGGTATTTGGCTTTAAGCCTTCTTTTACTTCAATAAAGTCACCCTGAGTTTTTCCAGTTTTAATAATAGTTTGCTTTACTTTTGCCTTACCCTCTTCAGGCTTTCCCAGACTGTAAACATACTGGTCTCCGTTTGCATTTTCTGAAATTATGCTTTGTGGAATTAGTATGGCCTTTTCATTGTTATAGTCATTTATTTTTACCCTGGCAGTTATGTTTGGTTTGATGATATCTTCAGAATTTGGAACATCTATTTCAGCTTTGAAGGTTCGGTTTGCGGGATTTATAAAACTTCCAGTTTGCCTAACAGAAGATTTAACAGTTCTATTTAATACAGGTAAAAATATCTCAACCTCTCTTCCTTCTCTGACGCTGGTTAAAAAAGTTTCAGGGACATCAACTGTGATGTACATGTTTTTTAGATTGATAATCCTCATAATTGGAGTAGAACCTGCGGCAACAACATTACCTGGTTCTGTAATGACATCATCAATTCTGCCGTCAAAAGGAGCTCTGATTTTTAACATACCTAACTGTTTGTCGAGTTGGTTTACATTCTCTCTAAGGGATTGGTAGCTCGATTTAGCATTTAAATATTGTATTTCACTACCAATGTTTTGATCCCATAATCGTTTTTGACGATCAAATGTAGTTTTGGCAAGGTCTAATTGGATTTTGAGTTGAGCACGTTGTTGAGCAAGACCACCGTCGTCTATCCTTGCTAAGATTTGATTTTTCTTCACTTTATCACCCTCTTTCACATAAACCCTTTCCAAAACACCACTCATTTCTGGAGTCAGGATTAAATTCTCTTTAGTTTCAACACTTCCCTGAAATTCTACAAAATGTTGAAAATCTTTTTGTTTTGTAACAAACTGTGTGACTAAAGGTATATTTCTGTCGGGACTTAAAACTTTTAAACTATCATCTAATCGCTTTATTTTAGATGATAATTCCTGTTGTTGACTCACCAATTCATCTTTTTTGGATTGAATGGTTTTGAGGTCTTTGGAAGCCAAAATATCTTCGATACTCTGTTCTTTTTTTCCGCAGCTGACGAGAACAAATACTATTAATATTGGGATTATATATTTCATTTTATGGAATTTAAAAGTTTATATTTTTTTGAGTTTATTTGACATCTACTTGATTTAATACCGTTTCCAGGCTTGTCTTACTATTGATGAGCTGAAGCATAGATTGTAAATATGTATTTTGGGCATCATACAACTGCAGTTGGGCCTGTCTTAATTCGAAACTTGAAGTAAGGCCTTCTTTAAATTTTATTGTATTTTTTCTCTCAATACGTTCAGCCAGGTTAAGATTATCTTCTGCGGTCTGGTAATTCTCAAAGGCAAATCTATAATCACTTTTAGCCTGGTTGAAGTCTAATTTTATCTGTTCCACAGATTCATTAAATTCTGATTTTGCTTGTAGTAATGTAATCTCAGCGCGTTGAGTTCTTTTGGAGCGTTTTAAAGATGAAAATATGGGAATATCCAAATTAAATCCTACTTGGGAAAATTGAAACCAAGGTTGACTGGTTTCAAAAAACACAAAATTATCATCAAAACTGACTGTGCCATAGCTGGCAAATGCTGACAATCTTGGTAAAGCTTTACTTTTTTCTAGTTTGTATTCCAGTTCTCTTTGTTTTACAAGGTTATCTGCAATTTTATAATCAATATTATTTTCTACATTCAATTCTGCTTCAAGAAGGTCAAAATTTGATAATTGATCTTTTGCCAAGTTATCGAGTTCGTCGGTTAAAATGATGTTTTTATCTACTGGTAAGGCCAGCAACATTTTTAATGTTTGTTTGGACAAATCCAAATTACGCTCGGCATTGCTTAGTTGATTAGAGATTTGCTGAAAGGTTATTTGTAATTGTTCAACTTCTTCCTCTTCAGCTAGTCCATTTTCAAAAATCTTTCGTGTTTCTTCGAGGTTTTTTTCGAGTGTTTTTTTATTTCGTTTGATGACTTCAAAGCTGGATTTTACCAGTAATGCGTTGGCATAGGCTGCAATGACGTTTTGCCTAACTTGCAGCCTGGTTTTTTCATTTGCATTTTTACTAAATTCAAGAAAAGTTTTAGCTGCTTGCAGTGCAACAAAATAAGAACCATCAAAAATAAGTTGATTTAACGAGGCCGTAGCGCTCATATTTTGTTGCAGACCAAATGCTACAAATTGGGTTTCTCCTGTTCCATTAAAGGCTGCCGGAATTGGATTAACTCTAAGTTGCGGACTGTTTTCATAACGTACATTGGCATTAATTTGTGGGAGACCATCCGCTGTGGTTTCCCATTTTTGTTTTAGGGCCTTTGCTTGATCGCGTCTTGCATTTAAAGATACGTAACTGCTGTCTAAAGCCCTCTCTATGGCCTGTTCCAGAGAAATTTTATAAGCCTCTGACTCCTGCCCAAAGCTTATGAAACTTACGATTAAAAAAGCGATTGATAATATGTATTTCATGGTGTGTTAGATTCTGAAAGTAATTCTTCTAAGCGTTTTAAACCTTTTGGTGTGACTATACCCCTAAGGTGATATTCTAAATATTGGTCGTTGACATGAGCGGTAGAAAATTGCTGATACGGAAAAACCTTTTGGTCTTTAACGAGATTCATGCCGTTGTAGTAAAACCTGAAAATACATTCAATATCTAAATCCTGTCTGTAATAGCCTTGTTCGATACCCTGTTTTAAATTATTACGGTAGCATTCGTACATTTTATGCCATTGTTTTTGTTTTAAAGATTGAGATATTGCCGGATAATACTTTTGCAATTGAAACTGCGGTGAAGATTTTTCATTTTTCAAATGCTTCATCACATTATCTTTAATAGCAAGGGTTTCTGTAATTGGATCTAAATTTTGATCGCATAATTCATCAATAATACAGGATACATTTTGAAAAATATGGTCGGCACATTCTTTTACAAGCTGTGTTTTAGTATCAAAATGTTCATAAATGGTTTTTTTTGATACGCCTAATCTTTCGGAAAGGTCGTCCATTGTTACACTTTTGAAGCCGTACTCCAAAAATAAACTGCTGGCCTGTTCTAAAATCTTCATTTTCATGTCGGCAAATGTACACCGGAAACTTTAAGAACAAAATAAGTTTCCAAAGTTTTACAGAATCTTAACATTGCGGTATTGGTACCTTAATCCCAAAGGAGGAACGATTATAGAAGCAGTAAACAGTTTTCAGCTTCAATAGGCAGTTGGAAGAGAATACTCAGTCTGTAAGTCATTCCGAAGAGCAAGACTAATCGTTTAGGAGACTAATTCGACTGCGACAGAAGGAATCCCATGTGATCAACAGTTTTTATTCACTAATCAACATAAATCAGTATTATTCATGGACAGGAAACAATAAAAGTCTCAATTAGCAAAATGCAGTTAGAAACTGTCACACATATTTATGAGACTTCAAGAGTTCAACTCAAAAACCCATAATCCTATAATCTCGTAACCACTCTAAACTCAAAAAAATTTTTACACCACTTTAACCTAAATAATTATATCAAGAGTCTATTTTAGCAATTTGAAATTTTGCCTATGAAAAGCATTGTGCATCACACCAAACTATTTAATGATTTTTTGAAGTCTAAGACTCAGCCCAAATCACCGAATTCCCTTTATGATCCGGTTAACTACATTTTAAATCTAGGCGGAAAGCGCATTCGTCCTGCATTGGTGATGATGAGCGCAGAGTTATTTAATATCCCGGTAAAAAAAGTTTTGGATGCTGCTTTGGCCATTGAAGTGTTTCATAATTTTTCTTTGGTTCATGATGATATTATGGACGATGCGCCTACAAGGAGAGGAAAGGATACAGTTCATGAGAAGTGGGATATTAATACAGGTATATTATCCGGAGATGCCATGCTGATTTGGGCTTACCAATGTTTCGAAAAGTATGAACCTCATCAATTTTATGAACTGGTTAAGCTGTTTTCTAAAACGGCCCAGGAAGTTTGTATTGGTCAGCAATACGACATGGACTTTGAAAGTACCGAACAAGTGAAAATTGAAGATTATATAGAAATGATCCGTTTAAAAACAGCTGTTCTTGTCGCTTGTGCGTTTCAAATGGGTGGCATTTTAGCTGAAGCCTCAACGGTTGATCAGCAAAAACTATATGAATTTGGTCAAAATCTTGGGATTGCTTTTCAGGTTCAGGATGATTTATTAGACGTTTATGGCGATCCCAAAAATTTTGGTAAACAAATAGGCGGAGACATTATAGAAAACAAGAAGACTTTCCTTTTTCTAAAAGCCTTAGAACTTGGGACTGATACCGACAGAAGTCAGTTACTACACTTATATAGTATTCAGCCTGATAACCCAGAGTCTAAAATAGAAACTGTCAAACAGATTTACGATCAATACAACATAAAATCAGTGGCTTCAAAGTGTATTTCCAGGTATACTGATAATGCATTAAAGTCTTTAGATGAACTAAATATTTCAAATGACAAAAAGGCTAATTTGAATAATTTTGCAGAAGAATTGATGCAGAGGAAGGTTTAAGAAATTTTAATTACTATTTTTTCTTGTTTTATTGCCTTTTATTTTTCTTGCTTTCCAGTATTCATCGTCTTCAGGAATGCCCTTGACATTAAAGTCATGGAGCCAGGTGCCGGTAAAGCTGTCTTTATCAATGTTTAAATAAAAGTCCATAAACATGGGACTTACGCCTAACAAATGTGCCTGATTGTTTTTAATTTCTTTAACAACCACAGGATATTATTCTGATTTGAGCGTATTCGGACGGATAGACGAAAAAAAATTAGGATAACTATTAATCAATTCAACATATTCTTCAGCCGAATACCCGCGGGCGTCCATAATTTTTTCCAGGCCAATCGTTCCTTTTCGAATATAAAGGGAATCAATTAACTGGATTTGTTTTATCCTGTCGGTTTCTTTCACAATTAAGTCATACGCTGTCCAAAAGTTATCGATATCTGAGGTAATAACATTAGCCTGTCTTTCTCTGTTGTTTTGACAAGAAGCAGTGATTACAATAAGTAGGATGACCAGGAATTTTTTCATCAGTTCTCGTTTCTTTAGGTTATATAATGATAGACATTATTTTTTATTTCCATTCATAGGGAGTTATTCTCGCTTATTCAATTTTAAGGTCGTATTTTTTATATTTTTATCTAAGATTATAAAAGGCTTATCACTGTCTATGCGTTTTCCCTGCATCACTGTTTGTATCTGAGCATCTGATGCCAGATAAATCTTTGATTTCACGACTAATTCAAATTTTAGCTTTTGAAATGGTAAAACCCATTTTACTTGGGTGTTGTTTCCTTCCAGCCCTGGTTGGTAGATTATAAAAGTAACTTTTTTAGGTAATAGGCTATTGTTTTTCAAATAAAATCTAACCTGAGAATTATCTGCTAATGTATCTCCTTTTTTATACGATAAGCTATTTCCTTTATTTTGGGCTTCGATAAAGTTGAAAGAAAAAAGCAGCAAAACAATTGCTGCTGTGGTTCCGAACTTCTTAAAGAGCTTTTTGTTTATTACATGATCCACACTAAATTTACCAGGACCAAAAAGCAAGATACATAGACACATGATCATAAAGATAAACGAGGTTAAGCCTGAGCTGCCTATATCTCCATTATGATAAATAAAGGTAGCGGTAAACGTTACCATAAAATTCAATAAGGCAGCAGGTCTTGTAAATAAACCTACCATTAAGAAAATGCCGCCAAAGAATTCAGATAATACTGCAACCCAGGAAAAGAAGCTTGGAAATGGAAACCCCATGTTAGCGGTATCTTGAATAAACCATTCCTGTGGTCCCCAAATACCATTTCTGGGAAAGAACTTTTCAAAGACCGTGCAAAGTGCAAGACCTACTAGCAATCGAAGAAGCAAAAAACCAATGTTTTGGCTGAAAGAATTTTGATGATTACTTCCAAAAAGGAAGGCTTTAATGTTGTTGTTCATAGTGACTACATTTTAAATGATGAGCAGCAAATATGAAATTGTTTAGTCACCTAAACGCTTCAAATCTGGATTTGGGACATATTTCAAATGGAGTTCTGGTGTATTTAAGCTGTGTCTTTAGAAGTTTTTACGAATTCTGAAGGGGTCATACCACATGCTGATTTAAAAACTCTATTGAAAGTGGATTTAGAATTAAAGCCACATCCGTAGGCAATGCTGGTTAGTGTGTAAGTCTTGTGTTCGCCTTCTTTTATTTTTTCTTTAAAGGTATCAATCCGAAAGTTATTCACATATTGATTAAAGTTCATGTTCATTCCTTTATTCAATAAGTAAGAGCAGTGCTTCTCGGAAATCTCAAGATAACTGGATAGCAATTTAAGATTTAGGTCGGGGTTAAGAAAAGCCTTGTCTTTAGTCATTAGCAAATTCAGTTTTTCCAGAAATTCATCTAATTCTTTTTCGCTAATAAGCGTATCTTCCGGGTTAGGCTTTGAAGTAAAGATCTGTAAGGGATAATACTGTTTGAATCCGTTGATAGATATCCAAAATACAAAAGCTGAAAGGATAAACGTATGACCTATGAAAAATGGGAAATCTGATAAGAAACTTAGAGATGTATTATACTCAATCAATGAAAAACTGAATTCCATAACAGCAATCAACAACATTCCAGCTGAAAAACGCATGAGCCATATCTTTATGTCATCTGTCCAGAAGTATGCTTTAGGCGCTTTTCTTTTTAAGTAAAATAGAGATAAAACAGTATATCCAACCAATGATATTGGAAAAAGAAAAGACTCCACCTGGAGGTAGGTTCGAAATGTATCCTCGGCATACAGCGCAGATTTGAATTCAACTGAACGAAAACCGATGAAAAAATAAACCGCTGCCTGTATGCTCGGAATAGCCAAATGAATCAAGTCCAATTTATTTAAGCCATAGCTGAATTTTGACTTCACAAAAAGGTAAAACAAAGGTGCTATGCTTAACGAATAATAAATCGGAATAAAGTATAATGGCTTAATTCTATTGCTGATTCCAGAGGTAACTAAGATATCATTCAACAAGGTCAATCCCGAAAGAATGAGCAGACAGGCCAATATATTGACGGATATATGCTTCTTGTCTCCTTGAGACAGTAATAAGATTCCCATAAAAATTGACACCGCCATGCCTACACTGCCAATGGCGATGATGATTAAACTCGAAATGGGAAGTGTGATTTCCATGGATTTATGGTCTAGTCATTTTTTCTGAATTGTTTACTATGGTATCCGCTTTTGGTAGAGGTAGGCAAAGAAACCAAAGTCTTTCCGTTTTTTTAACAGCATCAAACAAAACGGGTAATTTTTGATTTATACTTTACATTCAATAATACCTTAATCTCGAGCGAAAAATAAGTTTAATCTTTTCAGCAGTACTAAACTACCTGTATTGCTTATAGCTGTCATTTGTTTGTTGTTATTTCAAGTTTAATTGCCAGGAAACTCCAAATTGGTCAATTACCGAACTAAATTTTTTACTGAAACCATAATTATCTGGAGGCATTGTTACTTTTCCATTTTCTGACAATTTCGAAAATAGTGTTTCTAGTTCGGATTCATTCTCACATTCTATGTAATTAGAAACGGCAGGGGTGAAATTCCAATCGTGAACTGCCGGGCTATCACTGCACATAAATAGATTTCCGTCCAGTTCGAATGTGGCTTGCATAATTTTTCCTGCCGGTACAGGTGCTCCATTTCCCCAACGACTTACTTCAATGATTTTAGAATTCTCAAATAATTCTACATAGAAATTCATGGCATTCTCCGCATTTCCATCCTGAAAAGTTAACCACCTGATCATCTGATTATCCATAATAGTCTTATATTGTTTTATTATAATTTCTAAACTGTCCTTTTCAGCCTGCAATTGATTTATTTCGTTTAGATTAATGTTCTCATTTTTATAATTAGAACAACTAAAAATAGTCAATCCAAAAAATAAAATGGCTATAGCCTTTTTCATAACTTTTATATTTTCATTTGTTAATAATTATTGCTGCTGTAATAACTGGTTACGGTTTGCCTAAAAGTAGTAAGAGCCAGAAAATCCATGGTCTTTCTCCCGAGGCTTCTTTACAGCACTAACCCAAGCGAACATTATTGATTTATTAATTTTATCCCATAAAGATAAAAATTGTGAGCAAAAAAACGCCTAAACCTTTCAATTTTGCTCAAACCATTGGCGTTACTTAAAGCCTTGTGTTGAAGCAAGTTTAAAGATTCCAGGGAACCGTAGGTTTCATGATTCTGGTAACCAATTCCTGATACCAACCCAACTCCCCAATTTTAATCGTAAAAAACATAAAAGACACGAGTATCAAAGAAAGAATTATCGCAGGGTGTTTTAGTTTTTTTAATCTATAACCAATAAAAAGAATTACAATGAAAAATAATGTAATTCCGATGTTCAAAGATGTTTGAGTATCCAACCATGCGATTTCACCTCCTGTAATTAAAACTGGAAACATAATTAAACGTGCCCATGCCGGCATTAATCCAAAAAATATTGTTGATGTCATCCATAGGGCATGTTCCTCAGTTCTTTTGGAGTTAATGATTCCCATAATTACTGCTAATCCAAAACCTATGACTTGAATGGTTTCAGTGAACACAAGCCCATAAAAAAATGATGCTGGAAAAACAGGCTCAAATCCTCCTTTTGCTCCAAAATAGACATTGGTTGGTACTATGGATAAAGCAGAGAACACAACTGCACCGGCAAGAAATACACCTATCATTCCCCAAAACCGGTGCTGCCGTAATTTTCCATGGGTTGCCAAATAAGGCTGTATAACTATAAGCGCATACCAACCCAATGCAGACAGTGCATGCAGGTGATATGCCCAGGGTTCTGAAAGCCATGTCATAAAGTATTGAGGAGTAAATCCAATAAGAATCACAATCCAAGGGATTAGCATCCACTTATGGGCATTTCTATATTGACTTAAGACATCAGGCATATGTTGGTTTTATATTGCTACAATGTTCGTATTCATTTCTGTGATAATTATATAAATAAGCGATGCACTTCGTTTTTCATTCGTAAAGTTAGCAAATAAATACTGACGATGAATGTCAGCATTATAATTCTAGACATTTAGCTTAAATTTTCGAACTTCGCCATTGAAGCTACATTGTGTTAGCAACAATTTTTATTCTTTCGCACCTTCAAATCGATTTGGTCCCATAGAAAGCACTATTCCCATTTTACCTCCTTCTTTCGAAGGCACGAATTCGACCTTAGCCGGAAAGTCTTTTACTGCAAATAAAGTTTCTGTTTCCGGGTATAATTTATTCTCTTTTTGCCCATCTACAGAAATGATTAGTTGTGTTCCCTCTCGATAAACCTTAGCACCAAAACCTTCTTTCATTTTATAATTTCCTGCATAGCTATCTAATAATTCAGCAGTTAAATTTGGAACTGCGCTTTTGTAAATAATAGAGGCGATATCGAAAACTATGGAATTAGTATTGATAACATTTATATCACTAATGTTGGAAAAAACCAGTATCAGTAAATCATTTTCCGGAAAATATAAGTCAGACGTAGAATAACCAAATGTGAATCCATTGTGAAATACAGCTAGTTTTCCAAATTTTTCATCAGTATAAAATCCGTACCCATAGTTGGATAGTGCGATGCCATTTACCTTGTATGGCTGCCAGGCTTTGTAAAGAGATTCTTTCGAGATAATTTTAAAAGTAATCAGTCCATTATACCATTTAGCTAAATCTATAGCCGTGCTGTGGATCGCTCCATCGCCTCTGGTTTGGCTATAAGAATTGGGTCTGTGCGATTTAATCTCATTATTTTTTATTTCATAACCTTGCGGCTTGTTAGCAATATCCTGACCATCTTTTGGAAAAATGGTATTGGACATTTTTAACGGTTCAAAAATATTTTCTTCAAGATACTCTTCGTATGTTTTTCCAGATACTTTTTCTATAATATGGCCAAGTATTATGTAATTCATATTGACATAAGAATGCTTAGTATTTGGTTCGAAATCCAGAGAGTCCTTTTTAAAATAATTTATGACATCAATAGTGTTTTTAAACTGCCTGTTGGCTTCATTATTGGCCCAACTTAAGTTGGTATGTCTCTTAATTCCGGAAGAATGGGTTAACAGATTTTCAATGGTAATAACGTTCCCCTGCGTTGGGAAGTCTGGAATAAATTTTCTGATATCATCTTTTAGTTTAAGTTGGTTTTTTTCAGCTAATTGCAAAATACTTATAGCTGTGAATTCTTTACTAACACTTGCTATGTCATATACTGAGTTGGCTTCAAGTGCAGTATTTAATTCTAAATTGGAATTTCCAAAGGCCTTATGGTACAGAACATCTGATTTTCTTTTGACAAATATTTCAATACCAGGCTTATCACTCAAAGATTGTATCGAAACTATGCTATCAATTGCTTGTTCAACATTTTGCCCCTGTGTAACATTTAGAAAAAAAATAGTTACAATAGCCAAATAAATTCGTTCCATTTCAGTTTATTTTAATTGTTGCCAACTGGCATTTATAATCAAATATAAAATTTTTTGCAATTTGTCATGAGATATCTTAATAACTCATTCTTAAATTATTATAGCAGAAACTATAGTCAGATAAGGAGGACTTGTAGTCTGAGACTTAAAGTAACTATTTTTTTTTAGGAACATTTATAATTAAAAAATTATAACGGGTATGTCCTCCTGTTCAGGGTCTAATCCTACATAATTTCCTACTGTGCCAACCCTAAAATTATTTGAGGCAAGAATTACAAATCTACGCTAACAGGTAAAGGCTTATTGCTGTATTCGATTAAAAACAATTCCACTTGTTCCTCCGCAATCCAACTTAAAACCGTCAATCTTTCCATCCTTCTCTACAAAATCGAATATAGGTGTTTTAGCAGAAAGCAAAATCCCTTCTATATGATAATGATCGGCTGCAATAGCTTTCTTGTCATTTAACCAAAGTAATTCAACAGGGTCTATATCATTAACCATAACCTGTAGTTTCCCGGTTTCTTCATTGATATTCAAATTGTAGTTTACATCTAAATTGTCATTGTAATAAATACCAACAAATCTTTTACTTTCACTAGGCGACATATCTATTTTTATTTGCTCTTTGGCCTCCTTGAATCGGTCTTGACGAATTGGTTTATGAGAAGAAAGACTTTCTTTTGTTTTATTTATTAGTCCAATTTCAGAAATATACTCTTCTACAAGCTCACGAGCTTGGTTCATTGCAAAATGAGACGTATTTGAAAAAATAACGTAAGTCAAATCAAACTCGGGATATCTGGCAAAATATGAGACATAGCCAATATCATAGTCCTGACCTGCATGAAATTCTTTCTTTACACCATTGCTATTGTCTAATCTTATACCATATGCATAGTCGATCGTCTCACCAGAATCGAGTTTGTAAGAAGATTTGAAAAGTTCGAGTAATTCAGCAGATAGAATCTTTCCATTACGGAATGCTTCATCCCATTTTTTAAAGTCGTCAATAGTCATAAAAACGCCAACAGGGCCAATATATTGAACCTTACTAGGCCTTTCCTTATATTCATTATTGCTATTCATGGCGTAACCCGTCGCTACGTTATCTCCTAATTTATCTGGATAACTTCTGTAGTATGTGTTAGACATACCTAACCTTGAGAAAAATTCATCATTAGCAAAATCTTGTAAGGACTTCTTTGAGACAATTTCTACAATCTCAGCTGCTAAATAATATGAGGTATTACCATATTGATATTCTGTGCCTGGTTCGATTTCTAACCGGTCATGGCTTATTAACCAATCAATAGGAGCTTTCTCATATTTAAATATTTGTTGCCCTCTCATCGTGGCTGCACTTGATCTGCTGGGTATTCCACTAGTATGATTTAATAGATCGGCAATAGTAATTCCTTGGGCGAAGGAAGACAATTCCGGAAAAAAATCTAGGATGTCCTGATCTAATACAATTTGATTTTTTTCTACAAGTTTCAATATGCAAGCTGCGGTAATGTGTTTGGACATTGAGGAAATCGGAAACTCTATTTGACTTGTAAATTTTGTTTTATTTGAAACATTTGCATAGCCAAAACTCTTGGTGTATTTAGTTTCACCATTTTGAAAAATAGCTATATAACCGCCTGGGCCGGAGTTGTCATCATAGTAGCCTGCAAAATCGTCCAAATCAAATTTGTTACAACTTGTCGCAACAAAAATTAAGGCAACTGTAAGACTTAAATTAAATATTCGTTTCATTTGGTATGTTTTAATGCACCACAACTAGCATATATCATCAAATATATAACATTTTTTGAAATTTGTTATGAATATCTTAATAACTCATTCTCAAATTTTTATAGCAGAAACTATCTCGTGATAACGTAGACTTGCAGTCCGAGCGTTCGGGTTTAGCCCCTGAAACACACCATTGAAGATACATATCGTAGGCACAGTTTTTTCAGTTAATCCAATTATCTTTTTTTCCTTTTTTGGCAATAAGTATTGCAAGCAAACAGAGAACTATTGGAATAAAAAGCGTTATTGGTGCAATCGGTTCAAGTGTATCCGTAACCTCACTAAACCCAAAAAACCCAAACCCGATGTACTAGAAATCCAAGAATCGAAACTATAAAAAATATAATTACTTTCTTCTTTCTTAAAATTATACTACCAATAAAATTTCCAAGGATTCCAATAATATATCCAATTTTAGCTCACATTGGTTCTGGGATTTCTTCTGTCAAGGTTGGATAAATTTGTGTTAACCCAAGAATTGCAAATAGAACAAAGGGTACTAAAAATATCCAAAACCAAACAGGTGTATTTTTTCTTTAAATTAGTTATCGATTTTCAAATTTTGCGTCAATGCTGTGGCAATGCGCAGTGTCCCGCAGTGCATTGCTTATAGGTGTTATTGTGCTTCGTATTGTCCTGTCCAGAATTTGGCAAATTTTTTATTTATACCCTGGGTGAATATTTTTATAAAAGAAGCCAAGGTATATTGCTGTTTCGTTATCCAAATCGGTGTATCCATGCCTACCTCCCTCGGTTTCTATGAGGTAAACATTCTCATAGCCAAAGTCAATCATTTTTGCATAGAATTTTCGTGATCTTGAAGGATGAGACACATCATCGTTTCTGCTGTTTAATAATAACACGGGAGGATATGGCTTATCTTTTTCCAACACATGAAAGGGAGATATCTTTTTCATATACAGCCATTCTTCGGGTATTGCATGGTCGCCCCTTTCACCTGTTACGGGGCCGAAAGAATTACCATTTTCTTCTGCTATGACATCATCCAACTTCAAGGAGCCACTTCTAATTAAGACTGCACCAAATGTTGAAGGATGTTGAATAAAGGCATTTGCAACCAGCAAACCTCCATTACTGCCACCGTGAATCCCGATTCTTCCTTCCTGACTGAGTCCGGAATCGATAAGATCCTGGGCCACCGCGAAGAAATCATCATAAGCGTTTTGTCTGTTGCTTTTTATTGCTGAATAATGCCATTCATTTCCATATTCTCCACCTGCTCTGATATTGGCAAGAACATAGGCGCCTCCGTCCATAATCCAGCGCCATTTTGCACCAAGCGGTCTTGGTAGCATGGAGCGTCCCCAACCTCCATACGCAGTCATCATAACAGGTGTAGTGCCATCCATTTTTAAACCTTTTTTATGCACTAGAAAATAAGGAACCTGAGTGCCATCCTTTGAGATAGCAAATTGCTGTTTCACCTCATATTCTGAAGGCTTGATCATTTTATTGACGCGCTCAGCATACTTTGTAATCATTCCATTTTCGTCTCTAAGAAAGAATTTGGTGTTGTAGAAATCTTGTTGCCTGATTAGATAGCGATTAGATTCGTTTTGTACTTTGCTAACAAAAATATTCCATCCGGTAGGGTCTTGTATTTCTTTTGATTTCCATTGGCCATTATGAAACGTCCACTCGTGTAAAGTGGATTGCACATCTTTCAATACTCGAAGTATTAACACATCCTTGGTATTCCAAATTTCATCCAGAACGAAGTCTTTGCTAGATTTAGCCAATGGCTGAAACGATTGGTCTCCTTTTAGAAACGAATCAAAATTAATCGTGATTATGCTACTTGGCCCGAAATCAAACTCCTTGGTTTTCCATTCGTTGCGCAGATGCACTATGAGTTGACCGGATACTACTGCAAGGTCTTTTACATCCTTTGGAAGAAACAAAGGGGAAACCTTATCGTTTTTTAGATGGTACCAACTCTCATCATAGGCCTGTCTTTGTTCCCTTATAAAAAGCTCATTATTAAATGATAGTAGCTCTACAGAAGTATTGGGATTTGGAGCCTCAAATATTACTTCGGCATTTTCAATGGGAGTACCTCTTTTCCAGATACGCAGTTTGCTTGCGGATCTGTAAGGGTTTTCAAGATTAGTACTGATAAAAATGGATTCCTGGTCTCTCCATTTAGCCGTGGTTTTTGAAGGTGGCAACTCAAACCCATTTTCAATTTTTTGTTTAGTTTTTAGATCAAATTCAACAAAGCCCTTGTGCTGGGAGTGACCTTTTTTCTTATAAAACACAAGGCATTGGTCATAATTCTTAGGATTACTCACTACCTTGTCATATAACCAGTTCTGATTGGAGCTAAGACTTAGACTTTCAATATTCACTGAAAAAAATCCCGGTGACATTCCCTTCAAGTAGGTTTCAAAAGGCATACGAAACCATGTTTTACCGCTAATTCCTTCGGCATATGGCCCAATTTGTTCTGCTTCATTTAGAAACGTACCAAATGTTTCCCAATTGTACTGCTTATCGAATTTACGCTGCCATTTTTCGAGATCCTCAACAAGTTTTGTAGCACCAATGTACTCTAAAGTTTTACTGTTTTGTTGTTCCACCCATTCGATAACTGTTGGAGAATGTCGTTCACCCAGCCAATCGTACTGACCTAATTTACTTTTCTCTTGGCTAAACGCAAATTGATTAGTAAAAAAGACAATAAGAATTAAAAGAATTTTATTCATGATCTCGTATTTTATGAAACGTTCCTTGTATATGCAGTGGCGACCAAAAAAGCGATGCACTTCGTTTTTCAGTCGTAAATTTAGAAAATATATACTGACGATGAATGTCATCATTAAAAATCCCAAACTTTTGTTTGTTTACCGGCGAGGCAGAGTTTCAGCTCCTAAACCTCGCTATTGAATACACATATTGTTGTGTATAGTTATTTTATTCATTCCATTAGCCTTATTAATCTTCTCCATTAACTGAAATTAAAAACTTCATCATAATTTCATCCGCCTTTTCATATTTCTTCATCAAATCCGCACCCTCAACATCATCAATATTCTGAAGAGTTAAATTATTTCCAAACGCACTTTTCAAAGAGTTAATTACTTTTTTCGATGGATCATGCTTTTTGTAATATTCTTTGATTCTATTTTGTCGCTCTTTATCCGAGTACAAACTATCGAAGTAATTCTTAGCCTTTTCATTAGGTATGAAAGCATTGTCAGGTTGTAAGTAGTTTAGCAATTGTAAATTCATCATAATCACATTCATTTGATTGGAATAGGTCCAATAAAGAGGAATATCTATTTTTTTAGTTTCATCAGTGTAAAATTTAGGTTCGTAATCGTAGGTAGGCATTACAATATCAGGTGCGCGATCACCTAAATCCATTGCAGCATAAGAACAATAGTACATGAATTCTTGTATCTCTTCGTTAAGAATGGGCATTGTCTTGTACATACTTCCACTTTCACTTGAAATGATTGCGTCTACTCTGTTGGGATGATTTTCGGCAATATAAAACATGACCTGTGGCGCAGTGGTGCTGCCTATAAAAACAGCACTTTCAATTTTCATTTTATCCATAAAAGCCAAAATATCCTTAGCAATGTTCTCTACTTTATAGATGTCATCGCCATCCTTATCAGAATTTCCGTAGCCTCGGTATATTGGGGCATAAACACGGTAATGTTCTGAAGCCTCAGTTAGAATATTTTTCCATACTACAAAATTTTGGTAGTAATTAATGTTGTTCTTCAGAGCCGAAGCATTATGTATACCTTGAATATGTATAAGTACTTTACCGTCTCCTCCGAAGTCCATATATTCCATATTCATTCTTGAAGTTTGAATCATTTTAGCTTCGTAAGACTCAGAATCTAAGTTTGTTTCCGTTTTTTTTGTTCCAAAATCTTGCCCATATACTGTATAAACAAAGAGGCATAAAATAGTAGTCACTAATGTTTTCATATTCAGGTTTTTTAATTACGCACAACTAGCACATATCATCAAATATAACACTTTTTGCAATTTGTCATGAGATATCTTAATAACTCATTCTCAAATTTTTACAGCAGAAATTATAACGGGTATGTCCTCCTGTTTAGGGTCTAATCCTACATAATTCCCTTCTGAGCCAAACCTATAATTATTTGAGGCAAGAATTACAAATCTACGTTGACAGGTAAAGGGCTATTGCTCTTTATCTCGGACTGCAAGTCCTAGCGATCGCGTTTTTTATTGTTTTCGAGCTCTTTTTAATTTTCTTTTCAATCTAAAGGCAATAATTGTCGGAATAAGAGCGATTAATAATCCTATCAATAAGCCTTTAATTGTAAACTTCATAGTTTGTGGCGTGTCAATGTCATGACGATGGTTCCAAATTTCTACAATCTTTCCTTCATCGTTAAATCTAAAAACATTAATTATGGGTATCTTGCCCGAACCCATCATTCCCTTCCCCAATAGGGTTGAAGGTTGAAAGGTAGCTTCCCAACGAGTGGCGACAAGGTCTCCTTCGGCAATTTGGTAATTAATTTTAGAATCCCAATTTCCGTTTTCCCAAAAGAAATCAGCTATGTTTTTCTGCTCAACAGCGGGCTCTGTCACTCCTTTCCTGTCGCCAATATCGTGTACGACATATTCTTCCGCAACGTAGTCTGCATATTTATCTGTATTGTTTGTGAACCATAGGTCTTGATAGAAATTACGCGCAATTTCTTTGTTTCGCTCTTCATTGTTCGTCGGTGAAAGAGTATCTTTCTGGGCATATGAATTAAAGCCTATTCCTACAATTACTATAAGTAGTATTACTTTTTTCATAATTCGTGATTTGACGTTAGTTAAATGCCTGATTCATTTTACTCACAATTTGAGTATATTAACAAATATATAACACTTTTTTTAATTTGTCATGAGATAACTTAATAACTCATTATTAAATTTTTACAGCAGAAACTACAACCTCAAACCTTCAATTAATCTCGGCTTCCAATATTCATCTTTTTCAGGAATACCTTTTACATTAAAGTCATGGAGCCAGATGCCGGTAAAGCTGTCTTTATCCATATTTAAATAAAAGTCCATAAACATGGGACTTACGCCTACCAAATGTGCCTGATTGTTTTTAATTTCTGTAACAACCACCGGATATTGTTCGATTTTTCGGCTTCTTTTGAACTCTATTTCTCCTGAGATACTGCCGTTTTCATTTTTATACAATTGTAGTGTGCCTTTGGATTTATGGTCTCTTAACGATGTGGTAGAAATTTCCCATTCACCAATCAAGACTTCAGGATTTGTGCCTTGAGACTCTGTTCTTCGTTTAGCCTCAACGAACAGTTCAGCAATATTCTGGGCTTCTCTGGCATTAAAAAACACGTGGTCTCCGGTATTGGACAAATAAGCAAAAACCACGTCTTCTTCCGGATAAATCATTAAATGACTTCGAGCCGTGGACATGCTCCCGGAATGGTAAACAATTGGCGTGTTTAACCGACTAGTACCAATCTCCCACCCTAAACCATAATGTGTTTGGGAACCGTTTTTTAGCTTTTGAGAGCTTAACAATTCATCAATATACTTTTGGTCGATGTCCCTTTTGTACAGAATGGCCTGGCCTGCTTTGACTAAATCTTCGGCAGTAGACAAATAACCGCCTCCGGCATACATAAAACTTCGGTTTTCCTGCGGGGCTTCAATACGGCTTTCTTTTTTATCGTAAATGTAGAATTTACTGGTATTATCTAGTTTTTCGAAGGGATAATCAAAAACGGTATGGTGCATACCTAAATCAGTCCAGGTGTTTTCCATGATTTCAAAAAAGGACTGACCAGAAGCTTTTTCCATCACGGCACTGAGCAATACCCAGCCATAACTTGAATAGTGATAGGCTGTACCGGGCTCAAATAATAAAGGATCCTTTTGAAATTTTTCTAATGCTGACAACACATCAGGATAATTTATGGTGTTGTAAGTGGGATCCTGATACGTGTAATGCCTGATGCCGGAAGTGGAAGACGCCAGCTGTCTTGAGGTGATCGGGTAGGTCTTTTTGGGGAATTCGGGCAGATAAGTTCGTATGGATTTGTCGATATCAATCCGCTTATCCTGCATCATTTTTGCCAGGGCTAAAGACGTCAGTGACTTCGACACACTGGCGATCCTAAATCTGGTTTGATGATCTACAGGGAGTTGTTTTTCCATATCACGGACCCCAAAACTTTCAGACCAGACTAACGTATCTTTCACCCATACAGCCACCTGAACTCCTGGGATTTGGGTTTGCTGTTTGTGGTGTTCAATCAGAAAACGGACCTTATCAATAGCCTGTTCGTAGCTCTGTGCAAAGCTTAAACTACAAATTGAAAACAAAAGAATTTTATAAATAACTTTCATGATAAGGTACTTTTGTCTGATTAAAATTTGTTTTGATATACAATGGTGTCTCCTGTTTTGGTGATCATCTGAATTGTATCATTTGTGTAAAGCTCATGATTTTTCATCACATACTCGCAGTAATCTTTGTACAAATCTTCAGGTGTTTTGTCGTTAACTTTTAAAAGTGTATCCCCAAGTTTTAGGGGTTGTGTAGAAGTAGCTGAAACACGATTAACAACCCATTTGTTATTTGAAGTGGGCATGAATGAAAGTTGACTTTCCCGGGGCGCAATTACCGGAGATTGTGGTTCTAAAATGATTTTTTCATCATCAGTGTCCATATACAGGATAAAATATTTCAAGAATTCATTGCCGATCAAGCCTTTTCCTAAAGCTGAAAATTCGATGGGAAAGGTGGTGTTGAAATCATCCAGCTGAAGGTTTTTGACAACTAAAGTATCGGTATTAAAGCCGTAAATTCCACTTACAGAGCGATCGTAATACGTTTGGGTTTCAGTTGAAGTAGAAGCTTTTGCAACGGAAAACGGAAGTCTAAAGCCTCCGTTGGAGCCGGTGTCTATCATCAGGTTTTCTACACTACGACCAGCGATTTTAAATTCAACTTTCGGCGTATCTGAAAGTGCCGGTGAATCATAATTAAAAGTGATGGCCGTTGAAGGGTTATCAACTGAAAATGCCTCATCTGAAAAGTAAATCATTTGCTTTTGGTAGTCAATTTTCCAGTGGGCCAATTTGATGAGGTTGGCGCCAATGATGCCGTGTTCGGCAATACAGGGTGAAGGCGATTCTTCAGCATAAACCACTTTTCCGGCGCCGATATCAGTAAACAGCGTTTGGCCTAATTGAACCTCTTCCAACTGAGTAACTTCAATGACTTTTACGTTGCCGTTGCTGTCTTCATTTTCTTTGACGGCTTTGGTTTCCAGCCTGTATTCTTCTGTTAGTGTGTGATTGATTTTTGAATTAAACGCACCGGTATCAAAAATAAAATCCAATGGTTTTTGATTGCCATTGATTTGGGCTTTTACAATAACCAGGTCTTTTTTCATTTCAAACGGAATACTATCAACAAAGTTTTCCCGGTCTAGATTACCCGAAGTTAGCAGGTTGATATTTTTAAGGTAATTACAGGAGGTTAAGCTTAACACACTTAGAATTATGATAATGTAGTTTTTCATTGTATATATTTCAAGCAAATTAAAGAAAGTATAACTTAGATTTTAAAGATATCCTGATGAGTTGTTTAAAAACTAAGATGAATTGTTTTCTTATTTATAGTTATTTTCATCTATAAAATACCTCAAATAGCTATGAATAAATTTCCGTAAATAATAAGACAAATTCAGTGGATTACGAAAATATTTGTAACAAAGAGTGGGTAAAATTAAATAATATTTGTAACAAAGCGAGGGTAATTTTGATACCAAAGCAAAACCTCAAAGGTCTCAAAGACCTTTGAGGTTTAAATTCATTCAAATATCTACACAATTGATAAATGACTCATTATGGGTATCATTCTTCTAAAATCCTTTTCAAAACTTTCAATTCATTTAATTCTTTACGGATATGATACCCAATAAACAAGGCTAAGCCTATAAACACCACAACACCACTGATCAGAATATAAAGGTAAAACCCGGAAGATAATTCTCTTTTGAAGACCGGAAGCATAGCCACAAACCCACCGAAATATGCCAAATAAATAACCGGCGTAAATATAAAATGGATCCAACGGCGGTTTTTGAAATAGGTTTTTAATCGAGATACATAAGATTGAAAATCTAAGGTGCGGTCTATCTTTTGCAAGCGGTTTTTGCTCATCAGTTCGAGAATGACCCTTAGTAAAAGCATTATGATCATGAGGCTCAGGCCTAAGCTTTCCATCATATTCTTATAGGCACCAACACTCACAAAAAAGCTAATGAGTATAGCTGTGGTAAGCCCTAAAATGCCAATGGTCCACCATTTTTTCTGCTTTAGTTTTTGGGTTTGAAGCTGTGCTTTTCTAATGATGTCATTAGATGTCGTTGGGGTTGATTGAGTATCTTGGTTTTGCCAGTTTTGGCTTAATTCATTAAAATTCATGAGTTTACGCATTTAGAGAGTTTATCTTTGATCCGATGTATTTTTACCCGAAGATTGTTTTCGGTGATGCCCATTATTTCAGCAATACTTTCATAAGGTTCCTGGTCTAAGACCAATAAGATGATACTACGGTCTTTGGGTGCTAATTTTGAGATGCAATTGTACATGCTCTGTAGTTGATTTTCTTTTTCATCCACATGTTCAGAAGGTGATGAGTCGTCTGGTTTTTCATATTGGGCATTGATGTCAATTTCTTTGACCTGGCGTTTGTATTTAGCAGACCTCAATACATTGAGGCAGGTATTTACCGCAATTCTGTAAATCCAGGTGCTGACTTTGGACTGACCTTCAAAGCGATCCAAATTCTGCCAGACCTTGACAAAAATCTCCTGACAGGTATCGTCTGCCTGCTGTTGGTGACCTCCAAAGTATCCCAGGCAGAGTCTAAATATCGGTTCTCTATAGGTCTTGAAAATTACTTCAAAATCTGATTTACTCATGGTTTAAAATGTCATTAAGTTGCTTATAAAACCACTGTGGTTGATCAAACATGATGTAATGTGCAGAGTTTTCAGCGTAGCGAATATCGTAATTTTCAAGATTCTGGTATTGTGACAAATAGACCTTTTCGGTTTGGGCTCTGCCGTAACTCGTTGCAGAAATTATGTACGCCTCAGCAGTAATATTTTTCAAATATGGCGTGGCATCAAAATTAAGGTAGTCAATATAGCCTTGCACATAGGTTTTTCTATCTGTATTCAAAATCCATTGCGTGATGAGATTGTGCTTATCCGAATTTTTACACATCATTTTTACTTGCTGTGTAATCATTTCTCTAAAGTTTTCATCAGGCATACTCAACTGTGATTTGGCATAGGGATTATCGTAACTAAAAGTGCCTGATTTTTGGCTTGGAAACATTAGTCCGGCCGTGTTGGGTAAACCATCAACCACAATAATTTTCTTAACATGTTCCGGTAGTTCTCCGGCTAAATATAGGGCTAAGGTCCCACCCAGACTGTGTCCTATAATAGTAATTTCGCTTAATTGATTGGTTTTAATGTACTTTACAAGGTCTGCTTTTACTTTTGGCAGCCAGGGCATTTCAACAGGTTGAAGTCCATTGAATCCTGCATAGTCCACAAGGTGAAATTGATACTCACCTTCTATATGTTCTATGGTATTTGCCCAGACATCAGAAGAGTTTGCAAAGCCGGGTAAGAATAGTAAAGTTTTACCATTACCTTGAGTTTTAACAGAAATAGCGTTCTGGGCTTTGCTTAGATTAAAAATTAAAAGGCTCAGGCAAATAAGTAAAGTCGTTAAGGTTTTCATAAGTTTTATTTTAAAAGATTTACCTTTTAGACAAAAACATTTTGAATTATTACAGTTTTACATGGTGAATTTTAAAAATTGATATTTTTTTAAGTGTTTGTTACAGGTTAGAATAGGTGCAAACATTTTATCTCATTTGAATTAGATACTCTTATAGTATTAACAATTTATTAAACTTAAACTGTCATTTTTTTTTAAAAAAAATTTAATTTCGTAAACTGATTTTAATATTTAGCCGCAGATTACTGGAATCCTTTAATTATACTTCGGGAAAAACGAGTTTATCTGTTAATTTATAGATTAATGATAGATAGGGTTAATTTTATAAAGCTCCCAAAAATAGAAGACCAAAGGGGGAAATTAAGTTTTATCCAGCAATTTGATCATATACCTTTTGAGATCGAAGATGTGCATTTGAAATCCTATGAAAATTACGTAGAAAATGGATATGCTTATAAAAATCAACATGAAATAATCATTTCTCTTTCCGGAAGTTTTGATGTTGTCATTAAAAATAAAGATGAAGGCGAAAAAAAATACAAAATAGAAGAATCATATTTTGCTTTGTATATTCCTTCAAATACATGGCGATATATTGAAAATCATTCTCCAAATGCAATTAGTTTACATTTATTGAATAAATCATTTAATGAAAAAATATTCATGAAAAATTTTCAAGATCTGTAATGAAAAAAAGCACCATAGAAAATTGTAAAATACTGGAGTTTAACAGTTCCAAAAATTTAAGTGACCTAAATATCACTACAAAATTTCAAGGGATTCCGTTTAAAATAAAAAGAGTCTATTACTTATACGACATTCCAAAAACTGCAACAAGAGGTGGCCATGCTCATTATAAATCAGAAGAACTCTTAGTGGCTGTAAACGGAAGTTTTCAAATAGATGTATTTGATGGATATGACAGGAAAAATTTTGTTTTAAATGGAGCAAATCAGGGACTTTATTTTCCGTCTGGACTGTGGAGTGAAATCAAAAACTTTTCTAAAGGTGCTATTTGTGTAGTATTTTCATCAATTACTTATAGTGAAACTGATTATATTCGAAACTTTCAAACATTTTTAGACTATAAAAGGAATTCTAAAATCTATAGCTCTAATTAAATTAAAGATTCGTAATGCATAACATCCCTTTTCTCAAATTATCATCTGTTCATGAAAGAATAAAGTCTGAAATGCAACAAGCTTTTACTGAAGTATATGATAGTAATTGGTATTGTCTGGGCTCAAAACTAGATAAATTTGAAAGAGATTATGCAGAATATAACGATACAAATTATTGTATTGGTGTAAGTAATGGTTTAGATGCATTAATACTATCTCTAAAAGCTTTAGAAATCGGAAAAAATGATGAAGTCATTGTGCCTTCTAACACATATATAGCAAGTATTCTTGCTATTACACGGGTCGGAGCAACACCTGTTTTTGTAGAACCTAAAATTGATACATATAATATTAATCCTGACCTGATTGAAGAAAAAATTACAAAGAAAACTAAAGCAATAATGCCAGTTCACCTTTATGGTCAGGCTTGCGAAATGGATAAGATTGTTAAAATTGCAAAAGCAAATGATCTTTTTATAGTAGAAGACAACGCACAAGCCCACGGCTCCAGTTACAACGGAAAACTGACGGGGAGCTTTGGCCATGCAAACGGCGTAAGTTTTTATCCTGGAAAAAATCTTGGAGCTCTTGGTGATGCAGGTGCCGTTACAACAGATAATAAAGAATTATCAGGTAAAATTAAAGCATTGAGAAACTATGGGAGCCCAAAGAAATATGTGAATACGTATATGGGCTACAATAGTCGTCTGGATGAGATGCAAGCCGCATTTTTATCTGTAAAATTAAAATATCTAAATGCCTGGACACTTGAGCGAAAGGAGATAGCAGAAAATTACAATCAGCTGCTGGAAGGTACAAAGCTAAAACTTCCTAAAGTTGAAAAAAAATCAGATCATGTTTTCCACCTATATGTTGTTAGAACCCAACAAAGAGATGAGTTAAAAAGTTATTTACAAAAAAAGGGAATAGGTACGCTTATTCACTATCCTATACCTCCGCATCTACAGGAAGCCTATAAATATTTAGGTTTTAAAAAAGGCGATTTCCCTGTAGCTGAAGAAATTTCTAATACTTCTTTGAGCCTGCCATTATGGGTAGGTCTTAATAATGAACAAATTAAATACATAACAGATAGCATAAAACGGTTTTTTAATGAATAATCCAACTTTTACAGTATTAACAGGTTGTTATAATTCTTCGCGTTTTATACATAGAATTTTTGACAGTCTGAAAAAACAAACTTTTATGGATTTTGAATGGTTTGTTGTAAATGATGCTTCTACCGATAATACCTCTGAATTAATAAAAGAATACATTAAAACAGTTGATTTCCCGGTGATTTTTACAGACTTGAAAGTAAATGAAGGGATGAAGAGCCACATTAACAGGGCTATAAGAGAAGGTAACGGAAAATATTATGTGTCTTGTGGTCACGATGATGCTCTTGCCCATGATGCCCTGGAAACTTTTTATAAAACTTTTCAAAAATACGATTCACCAAAAATTTCTACTGTTTATGGGTTGCTGGAAGATGAAACCGGAAAGCTTATCGGAAGAAAAGTTGAAAAAAATGAACTGATTTCAAATTATTGGATTGAATTTTATGATAAAAAAAACGAAAGAGACAAAATCGGTTGTCATAAGATTGAAAAATTAAGAGAGGTATATCCTTTTCCTCTAGAAAATGGAAAAGAGCAGTCCACCTCTTGGTTATGGGGAAAGTTGGGAACTAAATATGACAGTGTTTATATAAATAAAGTTTTAAGAACACGCTATACCGAGCCAACCTCTGTTACAAATACTTCAAAAAGAGATACTAAGCCCTTAACAATCTTTAATTATCATGTCGTCTGGACGAACGAATTCCAATACTACATAAAAAATAAAAAAAGAAGGTTAAGAGGAATAGGAGCATGCGTATCTCATGGATTATTGGCAGGCTTATCACTTAGGCAAATTTTGTCACACATTGATAAAAAAAGGAATAAAGTATTGTGTATTCTATTTTATCCTGTAGCTCTATTATATAATTATAAAAACCCAAAATAGGCTTTAGATTTAAAAATAAAATTATGGATTTAATTATCAACTTTACACCAACGGGAATGATTCCTACAAAAGAAATGACCCCTCACGTGCCAGTATCAGTAGATGAAATTGTAGAGGATGTTAGAAAAGCTTGTGATTTAGGTATTACAATGGTTCATCTGCATGCCAGAGATGAAAAAACGGGAGTACCAACCTATAAAAAGGAAGTTTATGGAGAAATTATTAAAGGTATACGTTCATTTGACAGAGAGTTAATCATATGTGTTTCTCTGAGTGGGCGTGGTATAAAAGAGTTTGAAAAACGAGCCTCACCTTTACAACTCGAAGGAGAAGCTAAGCCTGATATGGGTAGTCTTACGTTAAGCTCATTAAACTTTAATAAAACAGAAAGCGTAAATTCGCCTGAAATGATTCAGGCTCTTGCCGGTGAAATGAAAAAAAAGGGAATTGTACCTGAGCTTGAAGTGTTTGATGTAGGAATGATAAATTATTCAAAATACCTTGAAAGAAAAAAACTAATAGAACCTCCCTATTATTTCAATTTACTTTTTGGGAATATTGCATGTGCACAGGCAGATTTAACAATGGCAGGCCTAATGGTGAGAGATTTGCCGGATAATTCTTATTGGAGTTTTGCCGGAATAGGTAATACACAGCTAATGATGAATTCCATAGGTATTGCTTCCGGAGGCGGCGTTAGAGTTGGCTTAGAAGATAATATATGGTATGATGTTCCCAGAACAAAACTAGCTACAAATATGGACTTATTAAAAAGAATTCATGTTATGGCAGAAGCTAATGAAAGAAAAGTAATGAAGCCTTCTGTCCTTAGAGATATATTGAATTTAGAAAATGGAAACGGGAATTACGGGAGAAATTATAATTAATGATAAATATGGATGTTTACTTTTATGGCATTGCATCATCATACGTAAGTGACTCCCTGGAGTCTGCTTTAAGAGCAAAGATTAATATCAAAGGTTTTATTCATAATCAAGACGATGATAATTACCTTAGAAGCTTAAAACCTATAATTCTGCTTAAAGAAATTGAAACCTGCGACAAAAATATTCCTGTAGTCATACCTTTAATAACACCTGGCTATAGAAAAAAATTAGAGCAGGAGATTATAAATTACGGTTTTAAGTCATTTTTCAATTTAATAGATCCTACTTCTATTATATCTTCTACCGTGAAATGGAATCAAGGCTTAAATGTCAATGCAGGCGTAGTGATTGGTTCAAATACTCAAATGGGGAAACATGTTTTGATAAACCGAAGTGTTTCTATAGGCCATGATAATACTATAGAAGATTACGTAAGTTTTGGGCCTGGTTGTGTGCTTGGTGGACATGTTAAGGTTGGTCAGGGTGCTTTTATAGGTTTAAATGCTTCTATCTTACCTAAAACTAATATAGGTTCAAATTCTATAGTCGGAAGTGGAGCTGTAGTAACAAAAGATGTGCCTCCAAATTCCATTGTTGCAGGAAACCCAGCTAAAGTTATCAAAACTAATATTGCCGGGTATAATTTATAATTACAGATAATGCTATTAAACCAATCATGAGAATCTATGTAAAATGAATTGCATTCGAAAGGTTTATAAAGACATATTAGCCTATGATTAAAAGGGATCTTAAATTCCGCTTATAAGGCTTTAAAAGATTATAAAAAAGCTGAAGATTCTTTTACTCAGGCTCAAAAGCTATATGTTAAGGGTGATAAAATGTTTGACGGTTACAGTGAATCAATTGATCAAATTTATATTTCAGATATTCAGAAAGAATTAGAATTAAAAACCGTAAGAAATAATTGAATCTATTTCAAAAGTCAATTCTGTCCTCTACAAACAAATCTATACAGACTAAAACCTAATCCTGCCACTCAGCAATAAACAAGTTGGTATCTCGAGTACCGCCGTTATTTCGGTTTGAAGAAAATGCTAAATATTTCCCGTTATTAGAAAATACGGGAAAAGCATCAAATGTTTCACCGTGAGTGATACGTTTTAGATTTTTACCATCTATATCAATCATGTAAAGGTTAAAAGGAAACCCCCTTTCAGCTTCAAAATTGGAGGAGAATAAAATCTTTTCGCCAGAGGGATGAAAAAACGGACTCCAGTTGGCATTACCTAAATCAGTGAGTTGTTTGAGATCGCTGCCATCAGCATTGCAAATGTAAAGTTCCATTTCTGTAGGTTCAACCAAGCCTTCGGCCAATAGGTCTTTATATTCTTTAATTTCTTTTTCGGTTTTCGGTCTGGACGATCTAAAGATGAGTTTGGTGCCATCCGGAGAGAAAAATGCTCCGCCGTCATAACCTAACTGATCTGTAATCTGTTGCACATTACTACCATCAATATCCATTGTATAAAGTTCTAAATCTCCACTACGGTCTGAGGTAAAGACAATTTTGTCACCTTTTGGAGAAACTGTAGCCTCAGCATCGTATCCGGGCTCTTTGGTCAATTGTTTGACAATATTGCCTTCTAAATCAGCAACAAAAATATCGTAGGTGTCATAGATGGGCCAGATATACTTTCCATTTTTACGTAAAGGTGTATCAGGACATTCTTCATCACCAAGATGTGTAGAAGCATATAAAATATGCTTGTCGTCCGGCATAAAATAAGCACATGTGGTTCTGCCTAAACCTGTACTGAGCATTGGAGGAGCAATGCTGTCAGTGAAAGTTTCATCAGCATCCATTAAAAACATCTGATCACAGCCAACACCCCATTTGGCATTATTTGATTGAAAGATCAGCTGCTTATCGTCAAAACTCCAGTAAGCCTCGGCATTGTCTCCTCCAAAAGTCACTTGTCTTATTGATTTAAAATGAATTTCTTCAGGATAAATTAGACTGTCCTGAGCGTTTAAAACAGTTTCATTATTATCTTCAGCATTGGCCTTTTGGCTTTCCTTTTTGCATGAAGAAAATAATATCATAAAAATCAATATTATTATAGGCTTTTTCATTGGTGCTAATTAGTTTTAAATATGCTTTATTGATTATTTTTGGCAAAAATAAGATTTACAGATGAAAAAAATAATTTTACTTCTTCTTTTAGGCTTTGTTTTAGCTTGTAGTCAAACATCAGTGGTTTCTGAAGATAAAATAAAAGATGATGTAATATTTCTGGCAGATGACAAATTAGAAGGCAGACAGACAGGAACTCCCGGAGAAGAAAAAGCGGCAGAATATATTTCCAAAAGATTACAGGAGATAGGTATTCAGCCCAAAGGAACGGATGGCTACAAACAGGCTTTTTCCTTTAAACCTAAAACAGACCCTCATAAAGAGGTAGAATTCACTACTAATGCAGACAGTACAATCACAGGTTATAATGTCATTGGTTTTTTGGATAATAAGGCAGAAAAAACCATTGTCATTGGAGCGCATTACGATCATTTGGGATATGGTGGCGATGGCTCTCTTTACAGGGGTGAAGACAAAGCCGTCCACAATGGTGCAGATGATAATGCCAGCGGTGTAGCTGTATTGCTAAACCTGGCCAGCAAACTGAAAATAAAAAATGACACTGCCAAAGTAAAGGATAAGAACAACTATATGTTTTTGGCTTTTTCCGGCGAAGAAATGGGCTTGCTGGGTTCTAACTATTTTTCAAAAAACCCAACCATTGATGAAAAAAGCATCAACTACATGATCAATATGGATATGGTTGGTAAATTAAAGGCCGATAGTTCACTAGCTGTCTATGGCGTTGGCACCTCGCCCTTATTTAAACAAACCCTTAACGCTCATAATGATGACTTTAAGCTCATTATCAACGAAAGCGGGGTTGGACCAAGCGACCATACTTCATTCTATTTAATAGATATTCCTGTGTTACATTTTTTTACAGGTCAACATGAAGATTACCACAAACCCACGGACGATGCGGATAAGTTGAACTACGAAGGTATGTACAAAATTTCCGATTATATATTCTCACTTATTGCAGATTTAGACGATAATGGCGAGTTAGCCTTTAGAAAAACTAAAAATGAAAGTGAATCTACACCTAGATTTAAAGTAGGTTTAGGGGTTGTGCCGGATTATCTTTATGACGGTGAAGGCATGCGTATTGACGGCACACGCGAGGAAACACCAGCTTACCGTGCCGGACTTCAAAAAGGAGATGTAGTTGTAAAGCTAGGTGATAGTTTGGTCACTGATATGATGAGTTATATGCGCGCACTTTCTGTGTTTGAAAAAGGAGATGAAGCTGAAATAACTGTAAAACGTAAAGAAGAAACCATTGACACGGTGGTTAAGTTTTAGGTTTTCAAAAGCGTTTATCGTCTTTTAATTCCAAAAGGAACTTAAAAGGAGAGATAACAGGAAATTGACTTAGTCGTTTAATGAACAATTATATCTGATTGATATACTAAATATGAAATAATTCTCTGTTTAACTCGGCGTCTTCCCCGCCTCGCAGGCAGACAGGAATTCAGAATGATCAGCCTTTAAGGTTTTAAGACAGCTTTTTTAAAAGAAGAGAAGGACAAACAGGAACTATTCATTTGTCAAGTTTTATGGAGTATTTGGTTTCATTATTGTAATTTTCAATCCTTTCAAAATGCTAAATAAAATTAGTAAAGCGTTTTATGACATCATCAATTGTGGCTTGGTTCCCAGTCCATTTTTTATAAATTGTGTTTGCTGAAAACTCAGACCTTTTGAATATGTTCTTCAAAAATTAAATATTTTAATAATACTGTTAATTGTTCCCTGAGGAAAATGCTAAAAACTTATATTTCAATAAAAAATTTATGAAAGTCGCTGTTTTTAGCTCAAAGCCTTATGATCAAAACTTCTTTGAAAAATTCAATAAAAACTTTAACCATAAACTTGCCTTTTTTGACACCAATCTCAATGCACAAACTACAAATCTAACAAAAGATTTTGATGCTGTTTGTGTTTTTGTAAATGATAAGCTCAACGAAGAGGTCATAGGGCAATTAGCAAAAAATCAAGTTAAACATATAGCTTTGAGATGCGCAGGATTCAACAATGTAGATCTTGAAGCGGCAAAAAAATACAACATCACAGTCACTAGAGTTCCTGCCTATTCCCCGCAGGCTGTTGCAGAACATGCACTGTCTTTAATTTTAACCCTAAACAGAAAAACCCATAAGGCTTATAACCGGGTAAAAGAAGGGAACTTTTCCCTGAATGGGCTTATTGGTTTTGACTTAAATGATAAAACTGTAGGCGTTATAGGTACAGGTAAGATAGGCATAGCCTTTTGTAAAATTATGTTGGGTCTGGGCTGTAAAGTGATAGCTTATGATGTACAACCACAAGACGAACTCATAAAAGAAGGTGTTGACTATTTGCCCTTGGATGAACTATACAAAAATGCGGATATCATTTCCCTGCACTGTCCATTAATGCCGGCGACAAAACATATCATAAATGATGAATCGGTCAGTAAAATGAAAGATCATGTCATGATCATCAATACGAGTCGAGGTGCATTAATAGATACTGAAGACGTAATTAAAAATCTAAAAAGTAAAAAAATTGGTTATCTCGGTATTGATGTTTATGAACAGGAAGAAGAAATCTTTTTTGAAGACCGTTCTGAACAGATCATAGAAGATGATACTTTAATCAGGCTTATCAGTTTTCCAAATGTATTGATTACTTCACATCAGGCTTTTCTGACACAGGAAGCTTTGACAGAAATCGCTCAAACGGTTTTAAAAAACATCCAGGAATATGAAAATGATAAAACACTAACCAATCAGATAGAAGCGTGATACTCTATCCAATGTTTTAGTCAAAACATAAAGCCTGATCAGCCTATCAGTTGAACTACTTCCTTAGCAAAATAAGTTGCAATCAAACTTGCGCCTGCACGTTTTATGGAGGTAAGTTGTTCCAGCATGACGGCGTCGTGGTTCAGCCAGCCTTTCTCAGCGGCAGCTTTTAGCATGGCATATTCACCACTGACTTGATAAACGGCAATTGGTTGCTCAATGTTGTTAGCCAAATCTCTTACAATGTCCAGGTAACATAAACCCGGTTTTACCATAACAATATCTGCGCCTTCTTCAATATCTAAAAGGGTCTCAGTAATCGCCACATTTCTGTTGGCAGGGTTCATTTGGTAAGTGCTCTTGTCTTTTGGGACATTGACTTCATCTACCGGAGCTGAATCTAAAGCATCACGAAAAGGACCATAGAAAGCAGAAGCATATTTTGCAGAATAACTCATAATGCCAACATCGTCAAAACTGTTGTCCTCCAATGTTTCCCTAAGTGTTCTTATCCTGCCATCCATCATATCGCTTGGGGCTAACATATCCGCTCCGGCTCTGGCATGGCTTAAGCCCATTTTTGCCAGCATTTCTACAGTTTCATCATTTACTATTTTACCATTTTTGACTATCCCGTCGTGGCCGAGAGAAGAAAATGGATCAAGAGCAACATCAGTCATTACGTACATTTCAGGAACTGTATCTTTTATGGTTTTTATGGCTTTTTGCATGAGCCCGTTGTCATCTATAGCTGCTTTTCCGGTATTGTCTTTTAGTGTATCATCTACCTTTACAAATAGCAAAACTGACTTTAAACCCATTGCCCACAAGTCTTTCACTTCTTTTTGAATTTGGTCCAGGCTCATTCTGAAATACCCGGGCATAGATGGTATTTCTTCCTTTTTGTTCTGACCTTCTACTATAAATAAAGGCACAATAAAATCATCAGGATGCAATCTGGTCTCCTGAACCAGATCTCTAATGGCTTTATTTTTTCTAAGTCGTCTTGGGCGTTGATATGGGTACATAAATTAAGAATTTATCCAGTTTTTAGGTTGTTGTAATACTTTCAGCAGTTTATTTTCGGGGCTATTTGGTTCTGGTTGATGGTCATATCGCCATTGCACATGTGGTGGCAGACTCATTAAAATACTTTCTATTCTTCCGTTGGTTTTTAGCCCAAAAAGTGTGCCTTTGTCATGAACTAAGTTAAACTCTACATAACGACCACGGCGAATTTCCTGCCAATCCCTGTGTGCCTGATCAAAGCTCATGGTTTTGCGGCGCTCTACAATTGGAATATAAGCTTCCAAAAAACTATCACCAACTTCAGTTACAAAGTTGAACCAGTCTTCAATAGATTGATTCTGGTTTGCTTTTAAATAATCAAAAAATAACCCGCCAACTCCACGGGCTTCGCTTCTGTGATCGTTCCAGAAATAATCATCACAATGTTTTTTGTATTTTGGATAAAACGAAGCATCATGTTTATCACATGCTGTTTTACAAACCTGATGAAAGTGTTTGGCGTCTTCTTCAAATAAATAGTAGGGTGTTAGGTCTAAGCCACCACCAAACCATTGATCAATAAGCTTACCTGATTTATCAAACATTTCAAAATATCGCCAATTGGCATGAACGGTCGGTACAAAAGGATTTTTGGGATGAAGTACCAAACTCAATCCGCAGGCAAAAAAATCCACATCTTCAACATTAAAGTAATTTTGCATTGATTTTGGCAAAGGACCGTGAACTGCAGATATGTTTACGCCACCTTTTTCAAACACATCACCATTCTCAATAACTCTGGTCTTTCCGCCGCCACCTTCAGCTCTTTGCCATTCGTCTTCGTGAAATTTTGCCTTGCCATCAATATGCTCTAAGGCAGAAGTTATTTTGTTTTGAAGTTCAACTATATAATTATAAAATTTATCTTTCATTATTTTGAAATATAACGACAAATATAAAGATTACAATAGGTTTAAGAAGTTAAACAACTTCATACAATACTTAAAATGTGTATTTAATTTTAAAGTAGTGATTCAAATTGCCTCAATTTTCCTCTTTTTGTCCTTTCCAGGTGATTTAATCTGGTAAATTCTAAATTGAGACCAGGTTCCAAATATTTGTCTACAGCTTTTTGTATAAGTATTTTATGATCTTTATTAAATTCATTTTCAGCAACATATTTGATCAAAAAATTTTTCCTAGTTTCTTGAATAACTTTAAACTCTTTTACTTCGCAGTTTTTTTCAATCACTGATTTAGTGACATAATAAAAACTAAGTGCAGGTACTTTTTTACCACTTGGTAAGATGGCAAATACATTGGTTCTACCGGTTAATTTTTCTAAAGCTTGCCGGCTATTGTCTAAAGTTTGATTTAACACCCCTATATCACCAATTTTATAACGTATAAAGGGATGAGCTTTGTTGTATAAAGCCGTAACAGCCAGATGACCCTCTTCACCTTCGCCCAGGGCCTGACCATCATCATTTACAACTTCAATATAAAGCAAAGCGTTGTTAAGTAGCCACTCAAGGTTTTGATTTTCAAAGGCCATGACCCCAAATTCGCTGGCGCCATATTCGTTTGCAATAGGAATGCCAAAACTTTTAATCAGTATATTTTTATCACTTTCAAATAGCATTTCGCTTGTTGTGATACAGATTTTTAGGCTTGGACAAATGTCTTTTAAAATAATATTCTCAGACTTTAAATATTTAGCAAATGCTACTATGGAAGAGGTGTATCCATTGATATATTCAAAAGGTTTTTTTTGAAAGATTTCAACAAAATTCGACAAATTTTGATTAGAGAGATTAAAGATATCAAAACGATAACGTTTAGCCATTTTATCTTTAATTTTCTCTTTGTGATAATCTTTAAAATCTTTAGATATGCCATAAAACCTGGCTTCAAGAGACTTGCCAATAGAAATATTGTATTGCTTGTATAAGTCTGCAATATTTGCCCAGTCCAGGGCGTGTGCAAATTTATCTTTGGCAAATACAAACGGGTGTCCACTTGATCCTGAGGTTTTGTTGATAAAGACTTCACTTTTTGTAAAAGTAGGCGTTAAGCGTTTTTGAAGAGGACACTGCAAATCATGTTTAGTTAGTATAGGAATGTCTTCCCAGCTTTCAATCTTTTTTTCAGTTGTAAATTCTTTGTAGAAAAAATTGTTTTTTCTGTGAAAGTTGAATATCTCCCATTTTCTCAAATCGCTGTAACCTGAAGGGTTAAGCGTCAATTTCATTTTAATTTCAGCAAGAGATTTTTCAGCCTTTTTAAAGGGAAACCCCTGTACTTCTAAAGCAGTTTTAAAACGATTCAAGTTTTTCTGTTGAGAAATTAGGGTAGCAATTTACAAACAATTATTTTTGATGCTTTATTCAATTATATAAATCATGATCAATATTTTAATTTTAGGTAGCGGAGGAAGAGAACATGCATTGGCATATAAGCTTAAACAAAGTCCAAATTGCGGGCAACTTATTGTAGCACCTGGCAATGCAGGTACGCAGCAAACTGCAAATAATCTTGAGCTTGATATTCTAGATTTTGAAGCAGTAGCTGAGGTTGTGAAGAATCATGAAATTAAAATGCTTATAGTTGGTCCTGAAGCCCCGTTGGTAAATGGTATCACAGATTATTTCAAGGCTAAACCTGGTTTCGAAAACCTTGATATTATTGGGCCTTCAAGCGCAGGAGCTGTTTTGGAAGGCAGTAAAGAAAGAGCAAAGCAGTTTATGGATGCGCATGACATTCCAACGGCAAAATACCAGAGTTTTACAGCAGATACCCTGTCTGAAGGTCAAAAATTCCTGGAGACACTATCGTCGCCTTACGTGTTAAAAGCAGATGGATTGGCCGGAGGTAAAGGTGTTTTGATCTTAGAAGATTTGGATAGCGCAAAGTCAGAATTAGCTCAAATGCTAAAGGATGAAAAATTTGGGAAAGCTTCTCAAACCGTTGTTATTGAAGAATTTTTGGATGGTATCGAGTTGAGTGTTTTTGTGCTTACTGATGGTAAAAACTATAAATTACTCCCAAATGCCAAAGATTATAAGCGTATTGGCGAAGGTGACACCGGTTTAAACACTGGTGGTATGGGTGCGGTTTCGCCTGTGCCATTTGCGGATGAAAGTTTCATGCAAAAAGTTGAAGAGAAAATTGTAAAACCCACTATAAATGGATTACATCAAGAAAATATAGATTACAAAGGTTTTGTTTTTATTGGCTTAATGAAAGTTGGCGATGAACCATTTGTAGTTGAATATAATGTGAGAATGGGAGATCCGGAAACTGAAGTGGTCATGCCTAGAATTGAATCTGATTTGGTAGAACTACTTGAAAAAACCGCCTCAGAAAAACTGGATGAGGTTCAGCTTAAGATAAGTTCTGCAACGGCAGCAACTGTCATGCTGGTTTCTGATGGCTATCCTGAAGCTTATGAAAAAGGTAAGACAATAACAGGTTTAGAACATATTTCTGAAGATGAAGCGATTGTTTTTCATGCCGGCACAAAATCTGTTGGAGATGAAGTCCATACAAATGGTGGGCGTGTGATAGCTGTAACAGCCATGGGTAAAGACTTTAAGGAAGCATTGCAAAAATCTTACAGTCAAATTAAAAAAGTGTGCTTTGAAAATATTAATTTCAGGAAAGACATTGGTTTTGACCTGTAACTGAAAAACTAAAAAAAATTGTACATTTACGTTTCAAAAAAAATGATGAAAAATGAGTGAAGATAAAGATAAACAAGCTAAACTAAAAGCTTTAAAGCTTACTTTAGATAAACTGGATAAGACCTATGGCAAAGGAACAGTAATGAAAATGAGCGACCAATCGGTTGTGAATGTAGATGCTATTTCTTCGGGATCTTTAGGTTTGGATTTGGCTCTGGGTGTTGGCGGATACCCAAGAGGAAGAGTGATTGAAATCTACGGGCCTGAATCTTCCGGTAAAACCACCTTAACTCTTCATGCTATTGCAGAGGCACAAAAAAAAGGCGGTATAGCAGCTTTTATAGATGCAGAGCATGCGTTTGACAGAGGATATGCCAAAGATTTGGGTATTGATATTGATAATTTAATTATTTCTCAACCAGACCATGGAGAACAAGCACTTGAAATTACGGATAACCTGATACGGTCAGGTGCAATAGACATAATCGTGATAGACTCTGTAGCCGCGCTTACACCAAAAAGTGAAATAGAAGGCGAAATGGGAGACTCTAAGATGGGTCTTCACGCGAGATTAATGTCTCAGGCTTTAAGAAAACTCACATCCAGCATAAGCAAGACCAATTGTACAGTGATTTTTATAAACCAGTTGAGAGAAAAAATTGGAGTCATGTTTGGTAATCCGGAAACAACCACAGGTGGTAATGCCTTAAAATTTTATGCTTCTGTTCGTCTGGATATCCGTCGCTCTACGCAAATAAAAGACAGTAACAGCGATGTTATGGGGAATAAAACCCGGGTAAAAGTAGTAAAGAATAAAGTAGCCCCACCTTTTAAAACTGCTGAATTTGACATCATGTACGGCCAGGGAATCTCCAAAGTTGGAGAGGTTATTGACATCGGTGTAGATTATGAAATCGTAAAAAAAGCTGGTTCATGGTACAGTTATGAAGACACTAAGCTTGGTCAGGGAAGGGACGCTGTAAAAACCCTACTCCTTGAAAACCCGGACTTAATGGACGAATTGGAAGAAAAAATCAAAGAAGCTATCAAAATTGCAAAAGAAGCCTAACGCAACCATATTAACCTTTACGCATCTATATTATATGAAATTTAAATTATTAGGTTTAATCTTTGTCTTAGGGCTAACCTCATGTTCGGTTGATGATCCCAAAATTGTAACTATACAAAATGCGAATGTTGTAAATGTTGTAGCTCCTGATACCTTGAATTTTGGTCAAACAGAAGTCTTTTTGGTAGAATACCTTAACCCCACAAATTGTCATACATTTGAAGGTTTTGACGTTATTAGCTCAGAGCCTGAAACCAAAACAATTAGGACAGAAACACGATTTGAAGAAACATTTGACTGTGATGATACCCCTAATGATTTTCAGGTTGTAGAATTTGAGTTTTTTGTAGAAAGCCAGGAGGATCATAGCATTAGATTTCTAAGAGGAGCATCAGATACCGGACAATTGTTATATTTTACATTCAATTTACCTGTAAAAGTAGAATAATTTGAAACTAAAAAAACTCATATCAAAATGCCAGAAAAAAGAGCTTAAAGCTCAAAAGGCACTTTATGAGTTGTACAGTGCAAAATTATTTAGCCTTAGTTTAAAATATTCCAAAAACTACGCAGAAGCACAGGACAATCTTCAGGATGCCTTTATTGCTATTTTTGAAAATATAGATCAATTTAAGCATAAAGGTTCTTTTGAAGGATGGATGAAACGCATAACCATAAACACTGCGCTTGCAAGGTATAGAAACCAAAAAGTCTTTTCATTAAACTATGAAGAACTCATTGTTCAACCTGAAAGCGACTATACAGACCTTGGCATAAGTCTTCAAACACTATTAAAATACATTCAGGAACTGCCCAATAGATATCGTATGGTTTTTAACCTCTATGTTTTGGATGGGTACTCGCATAAAGAAATTGCTAATATGATGAAGATCTCTGAAGGTACATCAAAATCTAACCTTGCCAGAGGCCGACAAATTTTAAAGGATAAAATCAATGCATTAATACATGCAGAATCCAATAAATCTTCTATTCAATCCCTATGAAAGAGCACAACGACATAGATAGATTATTTCGGGAGTCTTTTAAGGATTTTGAGGTTGAAGCACCTGAAAATGCATGGGGAAATATAGAAAAACAGTTGAAAGCTTCTAAGAGGCCAATTGTGCCCCTATGGCAGAAGATCTCGGCGGCTGCCGCAGTTGTTGCTATTGTTATTGTTGCCGGTTCACAATGGTTTATCGGTTCTCAAATTACAAATTCAAATGGTATTGTAGTAGATTCCCCAAAAGGCCCGCAGGAAGAGAGTTTTTCCAGGCCAGAGAATGCATTAAACCAATCTGAAGATTCATTTGTAACCTCTTCGGGAGATAACAACAGACGAGTAAATTCTGCAACTCAAAATACAAATAGCCGAGAAGCAATATCAACAGCAGTTGTGAGCTCAAGTTCAGTTCAGCCAAATCGGTCTTCAGTCGCAGGCACAAATACAAGTGTAAAAGTTTTGAAAAATCCAAACCAGCTGCCGAGGGAAATCATAACTCAGTTTTTAGTGAATAAGGAAAATACACTTTCAGAAGGTTCTGATTTAATAGCTTTAAGTTCTAAGCCGGCATTGGGAAGTAACAACACGCTAAGAGCCTCAGGCATAGAAAAAGCTCAAACAGTAATTGAAATAGAGCCAAAGCTAGAGTCCTTGGTTGAAGTTGCACAACAGATTTATAACGAAGACCAAAACACAACCTCTTCAACAGAGAAGAAATCCTGGTTTGTCAAGCCACAGATTTCACCTACATTTTATGGTAATATGGGAAGTGGAAGTGCAATAGATGAAAATTTAGCCCAAAATTCAGGTTCTGGTGATGTTAATGTTTCTTTTGGTGTAAATCTGGCCTACCAACTTAATGATAAAATGAAAATCAGATCGGGGATAAACCGAGTAAACCTCAATTATTCTACCAACGATGTGTTTGTTGTGCCCGGCATGGCTTCTTCTGGCTTCAACAATGCAAATATTAATAGCAGTTACCAGGCTTCGATTCTAACAGAACAGCAAATGGTAGACTTAAATACGGCTGGTGTCTTAGGTAGAATACCAACAGAAACCTCTCAACTGCAACAACAACTTGGTTTTATAGAAATTCCTATGGAACTGGAATACAAACTTCTGGATAAAGGCATCAATATCAATATTATAGGAGGTGCGAGCACCTTCTTGCTTAATCAAAACAGTTTAGATATCAGCACCGGAAATACTACAACCTCAATAGGTGAAGCCAACAACCTGAATGATATTAGTTTCTCTACCAATTTTGCCCTGGGTTTTGATTATGATATCTCCGAGCGACTTATGCTTAACTTAGAACCTACATTTAAGTATCAGATCAACACTTTTCAAAGTGGTACAACAGACTTTCAGCCTTACTTTTTTGGAATTTATTCCGGGGTAATATTTAAATTTTAATAGATTTTTAATGACTTCTATTTCAGTAAAATAGATCAAGTATTTTTTGATAAGTTATATATTGTTCATAAAATTTTTCACTTAAATTTTTTTAAGCTCAGGAAATAATTTAGATTTGTTTTGTATGAATATTCAGCATCACATAAAAACCCTTTTATACAGACACGATTGTGTCATTGTTTCGGGCCTTGGTGGCTTTATTTGTAAGCTGGAATCTGCCAGAATCGAAAATAATTATGTTATTCCGCCTTCTAAAAAGCTAAGTTTCAATCAAAATTTGAATTCTGGTGATGGTCTTCTGGAAAATCATGTAGCTAAATATGAAAAGGTTTCTTATCAAATAGCTCAACATAATATTTTAGAATTTAGCCAAAAAATAAAAAGTAGTCTGGTTAATGAAGATGAAGTTGTATTAAACGGTCTAGGGACGTTTAAATATAATGATAACAGCAATTTGGTGTTTGAGCCGGAAGCCAGTCAAGAATGGTATCTAGAAGCTTATGGTTTGCCTAAATTTAAACTGTCACCTGTTGTCCTTCAAAATAAAAAAGAAGAAAAGCCAAATCCCATGATGGTTGTCTCTGAGCGACCAAAATCTGCTTTTAAAACTACTGATAAAACAGCCAGACCTATCTCTGCATTTCTTAAATATGCTGCTGTTGGCGTAATAGCTATTGGTATTGCAGGCATTTTTGGTGCTGAAGTTTATAAAAATAAAGTAGAAGCCCACAATATTGCTGAATTAGAAAAAGCCAATCAGCTTGTTGAACAAAAAATACAAAAGAGCAGTTTTGTTTTTAACGAGCCTCTCAAGCCCCTTTCTGTTGAAGTTGAAGCCAAAAAAAAGGAATTAGGAAAATACCACATCGTTGGTGGTGCTTTTAGGATCAAAGCCAATGTGGAGAAAAAAATTAAACAATTGCAGAAAAAAGGTTTTGATGCCAGATATATAGGTACTAATTCTTATGGATTACATCAGGTAGTTTATGGCAGTTATACTGATAAAACAGAGGCTTTAAAAAACTTGAGACAGATAAAGGTTAAAGAAAATAGTGCCGCCTGGCTTTTCGTTAAGGAACTTTAAGACAGGTTTCCGAAACAATCCCTTATCTTTGCAAAAATTTTTTGATGGAAACTAAACATCCTAGGGATTCTAAGACAGAAATGACCGATTTGGTATTACCAAGTGAAACCAATCCCATAAACAATTTATTTGGAGGAGAATTACTAGCCCGTATGGACAGGGCAGCTAGTATTTCTGCAAGAAGACATTCCCGTAGAATTGTAGTTACTGCTTCTGTAAATCACGTTGCATTTAATAAGGCTATTCCTCTTGGCAGTGTAGTGACCGTACAGGCAAAAGTTTCACGGACTTTTAAAACTTCAATGGAAGTTTATCTTGATGTTTGGACAGAAGATAGAGAAAGTGGGAGGAGACTTAAAGCCAACGAAGCTATATATACCTTTGTAGCTGTTGACGATATGGGGCATCCAGTACCTGTACCTAAAATTGAACCTGAAACAGATTTAGAAAAAGAGCGGTTTGAAGCAGCACTTAGACGGAAGCAACTTAGTCTGGTTCTGGCAGGAAAAATGAAACCACAGGATGCAACCGAACTCAAAGCATTATTTGAATAAACTGATAAAAACCAATTAATATGTATACAGCTGTTCAACATTTACACTCTTACTGGGCTTATCTTGTCCTTCTGGTTGTCGTCCTGGCAACTTTTAATGCACTCATCAAATTAATAGGGAAAAAGCCTTTTGGACCTCAGGATTTTAGAATTTCTTTATTTGCCTTAATCACTATGCACCTGCAGTTGCTAATAGGTTTGGTGCTTTACTTTGTATCTCCTTACTTTTCTGCATTTTCTAACGAAGGAATGGGAGAAATTATGGGCGATAGTACTTTAAGACTTTACCTGATAGAGCATCCGTTGACTATGATTTTGGCTATTGTTTTTATTACGATTGGATACTCAAAACACAAGAAAAAACTTTCATCAAGCAAAAAGTTTAAGACCTTATCAATTTTCTATACTATTGCCCTTATTTTATTACTCTCAAGAATACCTTGGCAAGCTTGGTTTTAATGAAGTTAATCTTAATTAACCTACTTTTTTTGCCTTGGCCTGTAAATGACTATGATTTGGATTACTATAGCTAGTATAACCAGCATGATTATTTCCAGTTGCGTAAATAATTCTACATTGTCAATGGCTTTTTTGCTTATGGAAAGCTGTCGGCTGCCTTCATCTAATTGTATGTTTGATAAGTCATATAAATTCTGTTTTACCTTTTCAATTTGAGCCAACGGCTTCGAAGGCTTATTAAATTCTGAATCTCTGTAGGTAATTTCAATTGCACTTAATTGGTCTATGTTTTCTTTTAGACTGTTGAATATCTTGCTTTCAGCTACCGTTAATTTGGTGTTTTCAAACTTTAAGATTGAATTTTTTAAATTCTTGTTGACCTCAGAATTACGAGAGTTGAAAAAAGTCGTGTCGTTTTTAGCCAATGCCAGTTCTTTTTGATGAACTGATTTCAGCATTTCGAAAATTAATTTCTTAGCTATAAGCCTGTCTTCGTATATGGTTTCAACAGATTCTTTTACCCTTACAAAATTATTTCTGTCAATTAGGTTGGTAGACACAATCAACAGAAATACCACTAGTATTCCTAAAACCCATTTTAATTTATTTATAAAACTCATAGCTTAAAATTGATAAAATTTAAAGGTAAATATAAGAAATCAAACCTATTTCAGATTCTTTAAAAAAGATTTAAAATGAAACATTCTGCTTATCAAAAAACTTATTAATCAAAAGCGATCTTTGTTTAAACATTTTTATACTAGCTCTAAATTTAGGCTTAAAAATCTTACTTTTGCACCAAATTATTTAGTAGTTATGAGCGGGTATCACTTTAGAGACATTGAAGCCAAGTGGCAAAAATACTGGGCAGAACATAAAACTTATAAAGCTAAGCAACCTAATGAATTAGCAGACGATAAAAAGCCGCCGTATTATGTTTTAGATATGTTTCCTTATCCATCAGGTGCCGGACTACATGTAGGGCACCCACTTGGTTATATTGCGAGTGATATTTATGCCAGGTATAAAAGACATAAAGGTTATAATGTTCTGCATCCTCAGGGATATGACTCATTTGGCTTACCTGCAGAACAGTATGCCATTCAAACAGGTCAGCATCCGGCCAAGACTACAAAAGACAATATAAAACGCTACAGGGAACAGCTTGATCGTATTGGGTTTTCATTTGACTGGGACAGAGAAGTAAGAACCAGTAATCCTGAATACTATAAATGGACCCAATGGATTTTTATCCAGTTATTTGAATCTTTTTACGACTACGATCAAAAAAAAGCCAGACCTATTTCTGAATTAGAAAACAGCTTTGAAAAACATGGTAATATAGACCTTAATGTAGCTTGTGATGATGATGTAGAAGAGTTTACAGCAAGCGATTGGACTTCTTTTTCTAAGGACAAAAAGGAACACATCCTTTTAAAATACCGTTTGACATATCTTGCTGAAACGGAGGTGAACTGGTGTCCTGCTCTCGGAACTGTTTTAGCCAATGACGAGATTGTAAATGGCGTGTCTGAAAGAGGCGGTCATCCGGTGGTCAGAAAAAAAATGAAACAGTGGAGCATGCGTATTTCTGCCTATGCTGAACGTCTACTTTCCGGTTTAGATGATCTCGAATGGACAGATAGTATCAAAGAAGCCCAGCGAAATTGGATTGGAAAATCGGTAGGCGCTTCTGTAATATTCAAAGTTCAAAACCACGAAGGCATGATTGAGGTCTTTACGACAAGACCAGATACTATTTTCGGGGTGTCTTTTATGACACTCGCTCCTGAGCATGAACTGGTCAAAAAGATCACTACAACAGAGCAAAAAGAAGCCGTCGAAGCTTATATCGCAGAAACCGCAAAGCGCAGCGAAAGAGACCGTATGGCAGACGTAAAAACCATCAGCGGTGTATTTACAGGAGCCTATGCTGAACATCCTTTTACTAAAGAACCCATACCGATATGGATTGGTGATTATGTTTTAGCCAGTTATGGAACCGGAGCCGTTATGGCCGTGCCTTGCGGCGATCAAAGAGATTACGATTTTGCTAAACATTTTAATATCCCTATTCCAAATATCTTTAAGGATACCGATATCTCAGAACAAGCTTTCGCAGATAAAGAAGGTGCAGTCATCGCTAATTCTGACTTTCTGAACGATCTACCCATCAAAAAGGCCATCAAACGTGCCATACATGAAATAGAAGAACAAGGATTTGGAACCTCCAAAACAAATTACCGTTTAAGAGATGCCGTATTCTCAAGACAGCGTTACTGGGGTGAACCATTTCCGGTCTATTATGTCAATGGATTGCCAAAAATGATAGATCAAAAATATTTGCCATTAGAACTACCGGAAGTTGAAAAATACCTGCCTACAGAATCCGGTGAACCACCTTTAGGCAGAGCTGAAAAGTGGCATTGGTTACAATACGGAGACGACGTAAAAATTGTGTCTAAAGAAGACTTCGAAAATTCCTCCCCTTTGGGGAGGTTAGGAGGGGTCTTGGAACTCAACACCATGCCGGGTTGGGCGGGAAGCTCCTGGTATATGTTCCGCTATATGGAAACAGATAGGCGGGATGAGGTTTTTGCTTCCGAGAAAGCGCTGGACTATTGGCAAAATGTAAATCTTTACGTTGGCGGCAGCGAGCATGCCACAGGTCACTTGTTGTATTCGCGTTTTTGGACGAAGTTTTTGAAAGATCGCGGATTTATAAACGTCGATGAACCTTTCCAAAAAATGATCAATCAGGGAATGATTTTGGGTGAGAGTGCTTTTGTGAATATTTATGACGGCAGTTTCGCAAGTAAAGATGCAGATTTAGAAAGAAACCCACATAAAAATTTAATAATAAGTTCAGATATTGTTGATTACATTAATAAGCATATAAAAGTTTTTTTCGCTCTTTGGAATAAAAAACCTATTTCTGATTCTGATTTTATAAATAAGTATGATATCAGTAAAGAGGAATTTAAGAGAATTAAAATTCTATATAATCGATTAAAAGAAGCTTCCGAAAGACTCAACTTTATATCAATAGCTTGGTTTGAAGACCTTTTCCAGACAAGGAAATTACATACTGACGTTAATTTAGTCAATACCTCAAACGAATTAGACATCGAAGGTTTCAAAAAATTTCGCCCTGAATTTAAAGACGCAGAATTTATACTAAGCAATGGTGAAGTCCTTTCCTCTGGAGAGGACTTAGGAGAGGCCTCTAATAGGGCCTTTTTGGTCAGTCGTGAAGTCGAAAAGATGTCAAAATCCAAATACAACGTTGTCAACCCTGACGATGTCTGTGACGAATACGGCGCTGATGCTTTAAGACTCTTTGAAATGTTTTTAGGCCCAATCGACCAGGCAAAACCCTGGAATACTGCCGGGCTTTCCGGTGTTTATGGGTTTTTAAAGAAATTTTGGAATTTATACCACGATGGTGACAATTTCAAAGTATCTGATAAAGATCCGAGCAAAGAGGCTCTCAAAATCCTTCACCAGACCATTAAAAAAGTGAATGAAGATATAGAAGCCTTCAGCTTTAATACCTCTGTATCAGCCTTCATGATTTGTGTGAATGAGCTTCAAAAAATGAAATGTAATAATCGCACAATTTTAGAACCTCTTTGTGTTTTGCTTTCACCTTTTGCACCTCATATCTGTGAAGAAATCTGGGAAAAATTAGGTCACAACAACAGTGTAGAATTTGCAGCTTACCCTTCGCATGAAGAAAAGTACCTTATAGAAGATACCAAAACATATCCAATTTCTTTTAATGGAAAAATGCGTTTTACAATGGATTTATCCTTAGACTTGTCTAAAGATGAAATTGAAAAAATAGTAATGGCGGATGAGCGCACGCAAAAGCAATTAGGAGACAGAACACCAAAAAAGGTCATCGTAGTTCCTGGTAAGATCGTTAATATTGTAGGATGAGAAGTTTGCCCCAATTATTACTAATTACTGTAATGATTCTGCAGTCTTGTCATTCTACAAAAAGAGAACTTGATACGGATTCCGGTAAAACTGCTCCTAAGATGACGAGTCTTGTTAAAGATTCTATGACAAAAGTTTTAGAGGAACGTATGAAAAAAGAAGGTTACGAAATAGGAATCGTAAAATATTTGGAGAATTCAGATTGTAGTTATGTTATCCTTAATGATACCACACAAAAAAAGTTAGACGCCATCAATTTTGATTCTAATGAATTTTCTGAATTTAAGGAAAATGGATTAAGAATATTTTTTAAATATAAGCCTTTACGAATGATGAACAGGTGTACTGAAGCCGCTCCAATAGTATTGATATCGGTATTCAAGAAGTAAAATTAGCCTTCAATCATCCTTTAAATAAACTAATAAGCCATTAATAAAAAAAAGTTCAAGTGGTTTTCTGTAAAAAATTTATTTCACAATCAACTTGCCCGTCTTAAAACTACTTCCTCGTCCTACTTTGACGATGTATGTACCGTTAGAAGCGTAGCTCATATCTAATTTATAGACGTAATTACCATCAGAATTTTTAGTTATAACATCATAGACCAATTGTTGCCCTAAGGTATTATAGAGGTTAAACTTAAGATCTTCATTATCAGTAGCTGAAAGTATAATATCAAATTGGTCATTGGGAAGGCTAATTATGCTTAAGTCAGTATTATTAAAATCAAACTCTAAAACAGAGAGTGTTGTGTCTATAATATTTACGCTCACGTCGACTGTGTTTCCAAATTGAAGATTTCCGCAAGGGTCATTTAATACTCCGGAACCACCTGGCCAAAAACCTCTTACTCTAGCTGTATGTGTGCCTAAATTTGCGTCAGTTGGTAAGGTTATATTAAAAAATAAATCAGTGTTATTGAATCCTGAAGGTACAGAAAATGAATCCTGAACTAATTCTCCCGGGTCCGTAAAGATACCGTTATCATTAAAGTCTATCCACATAGAAAACTCCTGTGGTGTAAATCCAGTTTGAAAAACAGCGGTATGTATGTTGCTACCCGCAGCCCTATCCAGATCTGTAATTTCATTTGTAAAATCTTCATACCCTGAATTACAAGGGACATTATCTATGTCTATAGTGCCTAATTCAAACATGGTTAAACCATCTCCATCAGAACAATCGCTCACAGGGACGCAAAGTGAATTGGTGACATCTGTTGAAAAACAATTATTTGCCAGCTCCTGATCGGAACTTAAGGCTGTACATGCTTCTATGGTATAGGTTTGGCCGATATTAGAGATATCTGCAGTTTGAGTGAATGTATAAGTCATAGAGGCGCCTGAGACTAATATGTCGTTAACTGTCTCAGTCACCAAACCGGATCCATCTAAAGTATAAGTCACATCAAAATTTGTTTGATTGCTGCTACCTAGATTTTCAATGCTAACTGTAACGGGTTCATTACTTAAAGAGGTACCTGTAATCGGAGATGAAATAGCCGTTATACTCAAGTCATTAGTCAATAGATGGGTAGTGTTTTTAATGGTACAATCATTAGAATTGTCTTCATCTATACTGTAATCTGTACATGCAGAAATTGAAAAAGTTTGTCCTTCATTGGAAAGATCTGCCGGAGTTGTAAAAGTAAATTGAGTTGAGGTTCCGGATGCTAATGTGCCGGTAAAAGGTTCAGTAATAATTGTACCTCCATCAATTTGATAGGTCACGTCAAATGCTGTAGCATCATTTTCACCAAAATTGAATACTGTAACTGTTATCGCTTCAGAAGAAGATAAATCTCCATTTGCAGGAGAATCTATATTTGTGATTCCCACATCATTATTGGTGTTTGGTGCCAGTTGAAACACGCCACAAACGTTCTTTCTTCCGTTTTGCATCAATTCGTTTACAAACCAGAATTTTTTATCATTAGCAGGGTCAATGTCTATTTTACTGTAGTCGCCATATCTTTCAAATCCAGGTATATTGGCATCCCCAGCCATTATCACACCCTCTGAAACATCCATTATTCCAGTACCTGAAGAAGCTGCAAGCTGACCTGTGAAATAAGAACCTACCCTTACAGTATTTGGTGTAGATGGTCCGGACATAGAGGTATATCCCATGCCGATATTACCTTGAGCATCCATAATCATACTGGCGTTCCAGGCGTGTCTACCTTCCGGAGCAATGTAAGTGCCTTCCTGATATATTGTCCATGGTTGTCCTTCTGCTGTTTGTCTTAGCTCGTACCAACGCACACCAGCCAATTCTTCGGAACTACCATCAGTATCTACAACAAAATTGAAAATAGCAGAGTTGTGTGTAGGAAACTTCCTGAACTGTGCCTGGTTCATGATGATCCATTGTAAAACATCAATATCCTGTCCTCCGGGCTGAGTTAAGTTGTTAAAAGCACCACCGTCAAAGGTCGATATAAATGGCGTTACAGAACCGTCTGCTATTCCATTTATATCTACACCAAGCCGGACAGGATTGGTTACCGTAGAATTATTAGGATCTGACCAGTCCATCGTTACACTCCATAGTTTTAAATGGTCATCTTCAGATACACTTGCCCAGCTGTCATCAGCCATGTGTACAATTGTTGCCGGTCCTGAAATATTAACATCGTGGCTCAAATTAAAAAACTGAGGCGCATCAAAACTATCACTTTGCCAGGCCGGTAAATTAAAGGAAACTAATTGTGCATTAGGATTACCCAAGAGCATTTCACTTCTTTCAAAGACGTGGAAAGTCCCATTGGCATTATCAGTCATATAATATCCATCATGCCAGACAGATAATTTTTGATAATCTACTACAGGTGCATAAGTATATACTGTCCAGGCGTCATTAAGTGGATCCGGACCTGTAGATACAGCAATTTGAGCTCCACCACCTAAAAAAGATAATACCCAGCGATCTGCAGTATTATCATATGATGCTGTTAAATCGCAACAGCCACCATTTGGAAAGATTGATGGATTTGGAGCTAATTGTCCTGTTAAAGGATTTCCGCTTTTGTCAAAAATCCTAAAAGCCGTATTGGTTACAGCGATGTAATGATTTGGTCCGACAGCACCAGCTGGATCTGTTGGCTGAGAGTTTGATGCTGCGGTTTCAAAAACTAATTCGGCGGAATTATTTGGATTTTGTTGTGCATTTTTTTGAAGAAAAGCCAGTTGATCGTCACCTTGAGAGCCTTTACCAGGGACAACTGTATTATTTTTTTTCTTTAACTTTCCTCTGCCATCCTGCACTTCTTTAACTTCGAGGAGATCAACGATTGGTAAATCATTTATTCTGGAGGATATGGAAGGAACATGATCTACAGCGCTGGGTTGTAATACCTGAAAAGGCCTATTAAAATCATTTGTAGATTGCTGTGCATGCAGCTGGCCTGATATAAAAATTAAAACCAAAACACTTGAAAAATATAATATTTTTGATCTCATAATAAAATAGATAAAACTCGAAATTAATTTCTAAAGCCTAAATGTATTCTAAGCTTTTGTTTCAAATATAAGATTTTAAGATATTTGAATGAATAATTGTAAACCTTTACTTTTTTTGAATTGATATTTTATTATGTATTTTAATATCAAATCACCAAACTTCTACTTTAAATATGTCAAAATGAAATTTGTTTTTATACTTATTAGTTGCTTTTTTACTTTAGTAACTTTTTCTCAAAATAGACCTGAGGTCTATTTAGGACACTACAAAGGAGAGTTACAGATATCTTCCGGAGGAAAAACGAATGCTGTTAAAATGGAATTTAAATTGCAACCTACAGAAAATCCTGCTGTATTAGATTATATTTTGATATACCATTCACCACAAAAGCAGGATGTAAGGGCTTATGCATTAAAGCAAAAAGACACATTGGGTAATTATGTTTTAGATGAAAAAAATGGTATTACCATACCAACCAAATACATCAATAATAGTTTACACTCATTTTTTGAAGTTCAAAATAGCTTATTAAAAACCAGTTTGAAGTTCTCCGAAGATTACGTTGACTTTGAAATTGTAATGGCTAGTGTAAACCAAACTGATACAACATCAACATATGATAACAACTTTAAAGTATTATCCTATCCAATTCAAACATATCAATTTGCACGCTTAGAAAAGCAATAAAGATATAATCTTACTTTTTTAAACCTGCCCTTCTAAGGAGTGCATCAGGGTTTGGTTCGTGACCTCTGAAGCGTTTGTATAATTTCATTGGTTCTTCTGTGCCTCCTTTTTCCAAAATATGAGTTTTAAACGCCTCTGCGACTTCTTTGTTGAAAACACCTTTTTCTTTAAAGGCTTCAAAAGCATCAGCGTCAAGAACTTCTGCCCACTTATAAGAATAGTAGCCTGCGGAATAACCGCCTTGAAAAATGTGAGAAAAAGCAGTACTCATACAATTTTCCTCGACATCATCTACGAGTTGTGTTTCTTCAAAGGCATATATTTCAAAGGATTTAACGTCTTTGATTGTTTCAGGATTACTGTTGTGCCAGGCCATATCCAACATTCCAAAGCTTATTTGTCTTAGCGTTTGCATGCCTTCTCCAAAATTAGCTGCGGCTTTTATTTGGTTAATGTAAGTTTTAGGAATTGTTTCGCCGGTCTCATAATGCTTTGCAAATAATTCTAAGGCCTCTTCTTCGTAACACCAGTTTTCTAAAATCTGACTTGGTAACTCGACAAAATCCCAATAGACCGATGGACCGGATAAACTACGGTATTCTGTATTGGCCAAAATACCGTGTAAGGCATGACCGAACTCATGAAAAAGGGTAGTAACTTCATTAAAAGTTAATAATGAGGGCTGGCTTTTGGTTGCCTTACTAAAATTACAAACCACAGATATTTGTGGTCTTTCGTTTTTGGTTGCTGTCTTATATTGATTTTTATAAAGTGTCATCCAGGCACCATCTCGTTTACCAGCTCTTGGATGGAAATCGGCAAAAAACACAGCCTTAAAGTTATTGTCGCCATCATATACCCTATAAGTCATGACGTCCTGATGATATTTATCTATATCATCAACTTCTTTGAACTTTAAACCGTAAAGTTTATTTGCAACCAAAAATACACCATTGATAACTTGTTGTAAAGGGAAGTAGGGTTTTAACAGATTATCATCAAGTTCAAATTTTTGTTGCTTTAGTTTTTCACTGTAATAGGCCAGATCCCATTTTTCTAATTTTTTTATACCATCTTTTTCTTTTGCAAAACTTGACAAATCTTCAAATTCTTTCTCTGCTGCGGGTTTAGCTTTTGTAAGTAAATCATCTAAAAAGCCATTTACCCTATCTGTAGATTTTGCCATGCGCTCTTCCAAAATGTAGGCTGCATGAGTTTTATAACCTAATATATTTGCCCGTTCATGCCTTAAGTTTACTATAGATTTTATAAGGTCTTCATTATTATTTTCATTATTCTGAAATCCCCTTTTGCCAAAAGCAAGTGCCAATTCTTTTCTTAAGCTCCTGTTTTCACAATATTTCATAAACGGCACATAACTTGGGTATTGCAGCGTGAATACAAAGCCAGTTTTGTCCAATGCCTTTGCAGCTTCCGCAGCAGATTCTAGCTGGTTTTCAGATAGACCTGCAAGTTCAGATTCGTCTTCTATCTGCAAGTGATAAGCATTGGTATCTGCTAAAACGTGTTGCCCAAACTTTAGGCTTAAGGTTGAGAGTTTATTGTCAATCTCCCTTAATTTTTTTTGTTGCTCCTTATCCAATTCAGCACCGTTACGAACGAAACTCTTGTAGTGTTTTTTCAAAAGTGTCTTTTGCTCCTGGTTTAAATCTAAACTTTCTTGATTTTCATAAACCTGTTTTACGGCATTGAATAGCCTGGCATTGGTCATGATATCATTTTGAAAATCGCTGAGCCACGGGGAAACTTCCTGCGCTATTTGTTGAATATCTTCGTTAGTTTCAGCGGAGTTAAGATTGAATAATATAAGTGAAATTCGCTCCAAATCATGACCGGCATGGTCGAGTGCTTCAATGGTGTTTTTAAATGTTGGTTTTTCGTTTGTCGTGATTTTATTTATTTCTGCTTTAGCTTTATCAATGGCTATTTCTAAAGCAGGTTTAAAGTGTTTAGTTTCAATTTTTGAAAAATTCGGGGTGTCAAATTTTTGTAATAATGGATTTTTGGTAGTCATATATTTATTCGTATTTTTTTATTTCTTCTGTAGCTTCTATGATGTTATAATTTTTCCAAAGTTCAGGGTCATATTTTTCAATTTTGTCTTGAAAAATAAAGCCTTTCGGGTCAAAATCTATATGCTTTGAATCGATATTTTCTTTATTGACAATGAGATATTCGGTTTCGCTAAGTGAATTACTTTCTACATATAAGGAGACTTTAAACTTGATTCGCTCATCTCGATTGTCATTATTTTCTTTAAAAACAAAACTTCGGTCAAAATAAACATATTGATCCTGGCTTGATTTGTATAACAAGGGTTCGTAAGTTTTGTCTTGATTTCTATTGAAGATATATTTGTATTTACTGTTATCTATTCTGAACTTTACACCCAGTAAAAATTTTAAATTAACGCCAGCTTCCTTTTTGCCTTCTACAAGTTGATAGTCCAATTTTAAAAGCCCAAAATCCTCCGCATTGATGTAGGCTTTACCCTTATATTTAGCAGAACCTCTTCTCGGTTCAAAAGCTATAATGTAAACTATGTCTCCATTAAAAAAACTTGTATCTAAGATTTTAAAGTCATATTTCTTGCTATCTTCAAACATTTCTAATCGTCCTAAACCTTGAGCCTGAGCAATTATAGTAACTGGTCTTTTGGCGTACCTGTTTTTAATTGAATCCCGTTTTTTAGGGTCATCGACCTCAATAAACTCATCTGTACTCAAAGAATCTTCTACAGGTATTATACCTGTTCTTACCTTAAATGTAGATTCGCTATCCAGTGCTTCAATCAGTTCTTTAAAGATGTTTTTCTGGATATTGTCCATGGAATTATCTTTATCGGTATTAACAAGATAGGTACTTTTAATTTGTTCGATTGCGGTTGAGTCTCCGAGATAGTAAGCATTGTATAACATGTCTATATAGCTGGAGGATACCTTACCCTTGATTTTGTTGAAATAGGCTTCTACTTTTTCGTTAAACTGTTTTCGGCTTGATCTTGACATAAAGGAAGACTTGTCCAGTTCAATGCCATTCTCAACCGGCTTAAAGGTGTTTTTGGTTCTCGCGAATATTTGGAATTTTGCCGGTGAGATGGTGTGCCTCTCTTTCAGGCTATCTTTAAATATTTCTATGATTTCTTCAGCTGAATATTTGTTTGCAGAGACTACAACTTCCTCAAGCATTTGTTCCTGAACCATTAGAAATATGGTGTCTAAGGACTTTAATTTTTTAATGGATAATTTTTTGGTTTTATAGCCTAAACTAGAAATGGTCAGGCTATCTTTTTCAGTAAGATTTTGAATATTAATTTTAAAAACACCTTCACTGTTAGAAATAACGCCAGTATTCTGTGTAGTATATACATTGGCAAATATTACAGGAGATTTTGCCGTCTTGTCATAAATTAGACACTCAACAGATTGTGCATTTGCGATTGACGAAATTATTATAAGTGCGAATAATAGTATTTTCTTCATTTCTTTTTTAAATAAAAAAATTTTATCTTAGATGATAAAAGTAGATTATGCCATAATATCCTAAAGCTGGATTAACTTAAACTTAGTACATTCAGTAGGTTAACAAATAATGTCATCTTTTTTTATAGAAAATTTGTCTTAGTTATTAAAAAACTCTAAATTTATCACAAAATAAATATTATGAAATCAATTATCTACATAGCCTTTTTCGTTTTAACTTCTGTAGGGATTTACGCTCAGGAAATTAACCAGCAAGAGTTAGCTCAAAATACAAAAGAAACAGCAACTAAAATTAGTCAGGAATTAAATTTTGATGATAATGAATCCTTATATCTATACAGAGCAATATATTCAACAGAACGAACCAAATTGAAAGCAAAACAGCAATTAGGTGATAGTGCTGAACAGCTTCAGGAAATGAACCAAAAGATCAACGACCAGTTTATCAAAATGCTATCTGCAAAGTTTGATACTTCTGAAATTGCCAGTATAAAACAAATGATGAATAAAGAATAAATATCAATTCACAATATTTAAAACCTGTTGTTCCTCAACAGGTTTTTTTATGGGCTATATTTTGCTAACATGCTTTTGGCTCTTTGAAAATATGAAGAGCCAAAAAGATTGACGTGAACAAGTATATAATAGAGTTGCCAAAGTTCTATTCTGTATTTCCAATCCGCTTCTAAAGGAAAAATCTCATTGTAGATTTCAAAAACAGACTGTGGATATCCTCCAAATAGTTTCATCATGCCAATGTCCATTTCCCGGGATGCATAGCAAATAGCCGGATCGTAAATACAGGCTTTGGCATTCTCAGTAATCAAATAATTTCCAGACCATAAATCCCCATGAATAAGAGAGGCTTTCTCTTTGGGTACCAATTGTTCTATATTCTTGAAAAGCTTATCAATATTTTTAAAAACAAATCCATTTTTAAGGGCTAATCTGAATTGTGGCTCAAGTCTTGAGTTGATGTAAAACCCAACAGGATCTGATGTTTTTGGTGAATTGAATTGGTGTAGTCTGCCGATATAATTATCAAAATCCAATCCGTATTTTTCAGATTGATTTCGATGCAATTTGGCTAAATCAACAGCAAATTTTTCGGAGAAGTCAGAGTTTTGCTCTGAGGAAATATAGGTTAAAATCAAGTAAGTTTTATCTTTCCAATCACCATAAGCTATGACCTCAGGAATGGTAAAGCTATTTGTAGTAGAGAGCAGCTTTAAGGATTTGGCTTCTTTCTCAAACATGTCAGGATATAGGCTGGCAGAATTCAGTTTTAAAACATAGTCTTGCTCTGTGGATTTCACTTTGTAAACATCGTTAATGTCTCCACCACTTAAGGCTTGAGTGCTTATGACGCTTATGGCATGCTTTTCAAAAATATGATGCACAAAACTCATCTGGATCTTGTTTTGCGACGGTAAGTGACAAAGGTAAAGGCGTATTTATGTTTGTTGTCCTTAGGGTGAAATTCTTCATTTGATTTTTCCCATATTTTAGCATCAATTTTTGGAAAAAAAGTGTCAGCTTCAAACTCTGCATCAACTTCTGTCAATTCTATTTCATCTACAAACGGCATAAATTGTTTGTAGATTTCTCCACCACCTATCACATAAGCTACATCTTCAGTTCTGACAGCCTTTAGTGCTTCATCTATATTTTTTACAACAATGCAATTTTTATCAGGATAATCGGATTGTCTGGTAATTACAATATGTGTCCTGTACGGAAGAGGTTTTGGAAAAGACTCAAAGGTCTTTCTTCCCATTATAATGTGATGACCTGTGGTTATTTTTTTAAACCTTTTAAAGTCATCAGGTAAATGCCAGAGTAAATCGTTGTCTTTACCCAGCTCGCTATTTTTTCCAACTGCAGCAATCGATATTAGTTTCAATATTTATTCTTTTTTAGGTTCTTGATTATTTTCTTCTCTTTTTTGGCCGGAAGCGGGATCATCTAAGGGGTATTTTTTATCCACTTTCTGTTGAATTTTTTTGAGTTTTTCCAGTTGCTTTTCAACCAGTTTTGCCATATACTTTTCCTCCCATGCTCTGCCCATGAGTTTTTCAACAAAAAAAACGTTGATGGCATGAGCTATTAAAAATACTGCCCATATGATAATAACCGATGCATACCATGGCATACCTAATGGCCTAAAATCGCTGCCATAGCTCAACACCAAATTGATGAACATGAGCATGGCACCACCTGCTATAAAAAATACAAGATGGTGTACAAGTCGCTTTTTCTGGCGTAGCCGACGATTTGCATTTTTAAACAATTCTTTTTGGTCGATATCTATTCGATTAGAGGACATAATGTGTATTTTAGACTTTCAAATGTAAGCTAAATGCCTATGAATGTCAAATCATTCTTTCCTGTAACGGAACATCAAATATATCTTAATACTGCAGCAAGTGGTCTGTTGCCAAAGCCTGTTTTAGACGAAAAGCAAAAAGATCTTTATGAATTTTACGAAAAAGGCAGCGGCTACCTTGATAAAGAAAACAGTCTTGTTAAGCAAACGAAAGAAAAAATAGCAGAAAATTTTAATGCTAAAGCCAACAGGGTAGCCATTACTCCAAATTTTAGTTTGGCTTACAATGCAGTTTTAGATGCATTGCCAAAGGGTTTTACCTATTTGTGCCTTGATGAAGATTATTTTTCTGTGGTTATGCCTATAAAGTTGAAAGGTTTCAAATACCACAGTATTCCTATTGGTCAAGATATTGAATCTAAAATCTTTGACTTTATTTCTAAACACAAAATAAATGTATTGTCTATAAGTATTGTTCAGTATTTAAGTGGAATAAAAATTAGTGTTGACTTTTTCAAGCAGTTAAAAATCGATTTCCCGGAATTGAAAATATTGGTAGATGCCACTCAATATTTAGGAACAGAAGCCTTTGATTTTAAGAATTCCGGCATAGATTTACTGATATCCAGTTGCTATAAATGGCTGAATGCCGGCTATGGAAACGCTATTACACTGATATCTGATGAATTATACGAAGAGCTTAATCCTAAGCAAATCGGCGCCAATTCCTACTACGACAAAACAGATTTAAAAGTGAGTTCAATGGGATATTTTGAGCCGGGGCATTACGATTTAAATAGTATTATAGGATTAGATAAAGCTTTAGATTTTCACTATAAAAGTCTTGGAATAAAAAATATCCAAAAGCAAATCCAGCATTTATCATTAAAAGCCCTTGAAGCTTTAAAAGATCTAAACCTCATTGATGAAAAAGTTTACCAAAGAGAATCTCATTCCAGTATTTTTATGCTTAAAATAGATCAGGCAAAATATGGGGACTTTAAAAAGGCAAATATTATTGTATCTAAAAGAGGCCAGGGTTTGCGAATTAGTTTTAATTATTTCAACACATTTGACGATTTGGAGCGCTTAATTAACTTTTTAAAGGCTTAATTTTCAGATTTCTAAGAATTTTTAATTCTGTTTTTTTAGAAAATCTTTAAAAACTTTTGAACTGATATCGTTTTCGTAGTAAACTATTGTATTTATTTTGTTATCAAACCACGATTATTCGTAAAAAAAAGACTATTTTGATAAAATATATTGATGAAATAAACAAAGTTTTTAAATTTGTAGCAAAAAAATTATGGCAATCAAGAAACAATTTTTAAAAACTAAGCCTGTTTGTAAAGTGACTTTTACCGTAGAGGCTCCGGATGCTGAAAAGGCATTTGTATGTGGTGACTTCAACAATTGGAGTGAAAAAAAGAACCCACTTAAAAAATTAAAGAACGGAAACTTTAAAGGGACTATTGATTTAGATTCTGACAACACTTACGAGTTTAAGTATCTTGTTGATGGTAGCTGGATAAATGAAGAGCAAGCAGATAGCTACAAATGGAACGATGTTGGCTCTGAAAACTCTGTACTTGAGGTATAGTTTTTAGCCTTTACTTTATACTAAAGTAAAGTCGACCAAACTTATTAACTAACGAAGAAGCCGGATTTTCCGGCTTTTTTTATGGTGTTTTTATTTTGAAAATCAAAAAAGCCAGACAAAATAAATTGGCCTGGCTTTTGATATTTTGGTGTGTAAACGAGACTATACAATCATTCCTGCAGCAACAGTTTCTTTAGTCGAGTCGTCCACTAAAATTATGCTGCCTGTATTTCTGTTAGCACGATATTCGTCTATCATTAGTCGATGAGTCGTTCTGATTTTTACTCTCGCAATGTCATTCATATTGAGCGTTTTGTCGTCTTCATCTTTTTCAAACTTGTTGATGTCCATTTTATAGACCACATCTTTGATCATTGCTTTTTTCTCATTGCTGGTATGCATGATGGTGTATTTTGTGCGAGGTTTTGACGGCTCTCTGTTCAACCAGCACATCATCACATCAAATTCCTGAGAGGTTTCAGGTTGATTGTTTTTTCTCACAATCATGTCGCCACGGCTTATGTCTATGTCATCTTCCAGACAAATCGAAATAGACATTGGAGCGAAGGCCTCCTCGATAAACGTTTCACCGGCATTAATGCTTTTTACTTTTGAAGTAAAACCGGAAGGTAAAATAGCCACTTCATCTCCAACTCTTACAATACCGCTCTGTAATCTGCCGGCATAACCTCTGTAATCTATAAAGCCATCACGTTGAGGCCTAATAACGGTCTGTACAGCAAAACGCATGTCAATTTTGTTGATATCACTGCTAATATGCAGGGTTTCCAGCGTGTCCAGTAAAGGTGAATTTTTAAACCAATCCATGTTTTCTGAACGGTTGACAACGTTATCACCATTAAGTGCACTAATTGGAATATAACGCACATCTCTGATGTACAATTTAGATGAAAATTCTTCAAACTGGTTTACAATTTCATTGAAACGCTCTTCGTCGTGGTCAACCAAATCCATTTTGTTTACGCAAACTACGATATGAGGAATTTGCAATAATGAAGCAATGTAGGCATGTCTTTTTGTTTGTTCAATAACACCATTTCTGGCATCTATTAAAATAATAGCTGCATTTGCCGTAGAAGCACCGGTAACCATATTTCGCGTATATTCTACATGTCCGGGCGTATCCGCAATGATGAATTTACGTTTTGGTGTTGTGAAATACCTGTAGGCCACGTCTATGGTAATTCCTTGTTCTCTTTCGTCTTTTAGTCCATCTGTAAATAAAGCAAGGTCAACACCATCAATACCTTTTTTCTTACTTGTGTTTTCAACAGCACTGATCTGGTCTTCAAAAATTGATTTTGAATCGTAAAGTAAACGGCCAATAAGGGTACTTTTACCATCATCTACACTTCCGGCTGTAGTAAATCTTAAAAGTTGATTATTATCTATATTCATTTTTTGTGTCTTTAGTAATAGTTAGTAATGATTAGTTTTTAGAAGTAACCTTCTTTTTTACGGTCTTCCATAGCTGTTTCAGAACGTTTGTCGTCGGTACGGTTACCGCGCTCTGTTTGTCTCATTGTAGAGACTTCATCAACTATCTTAGCTAATGTGTCGGCTTCAGATTCGATACCACCGGTTATGGTAATATCTCCAAGCGTTCTAAAACGGATTTTCCTGGTGACGATTTCTTCGTGATCTTCCAATTTCAGAAATTCAGAATTAGGAATCCATGAATCGTTTCTCCAAACCACTTCACGTTCATGTGCAATGTACAATGAAGGAATAGAAATATTTTCTCTCAAAATGTAATTCCAAACATCCATTTCTGTCCAGTTACTGATAGGGAAAGCTCTGAAGTGTTCACCTTCAAAATGCTTTCCGTTTAATAAATTCCATAGTTCCGGACGTTGGTTTTTAGGATCCCATTGGCCGAAATCGTCTCTGTGTGAAAAGAAGCGTTCTTTTGCTCTTGCTTTTTCTTCGTCACGTCGTCCACCTCCGATAGCACAATCTATTTTATTTTCTTCTATAGCATCTAAAAGTGTTGTGATTTGCAGCGCATTTCTGGTGGCATTTTTACCCTTTTCTTCGGCAACACGACCTTTATCTATAGATTCCTGAACAGAACCAACAAGTAGATTTACACCAAGTTCTTTTACTAAGTCATCACGAAATTTGATAGTTTCGGGAAAGTTATGACCAGTATCTACATGCAAAAGTGAAAAAGGAATTTTGGCAGGATGAAATGCTTTTTTTGCTAAATGCGTCACCAAAATAGAATCCTTTCCACCTGAAAATAAGATGACAGGATTCTGAAATTGTGCCCAAACTTCTCTGAGGATAAAAATCGCTTCAGATTCTAATTCGTCGAGGTAATTGAGATAGTATTTATTCATTATGATTGATTTTTAATATGGTTAATAATATAATTGAAAACTTCCTGAGCAGATTCTTCAACACTTTTGTTCTCAGTTTTTACTGCAATTTCAGGATTTACAGGAGCCTCATAAGGTGCAGAAATACCTGTAAAGTTTTTAATTTCACCTTTTCTGGCTTTAGCGTAAAGTCCTTTCACATCTCTTTGCTCACAGACTTCAAGCGGTGTATCCACAAAAACTTCAACAAAGTCTTTATCGCCAACAATGTCTCGCACTATTTTTCTGTCTTCAAGGGTTGGAGAAACGAAGGCGGCCATACAGATTTGACCGGAGTCCACAAAAAGTTTAGCAATTTCTGCTATTCGGCGAAGGTTTTCAGCACGGTCTTCAGCCGTAAAAGTTAAGCCTTTGTTGATGCCTTGGCGAATATTATCGCCGTCTAAAGTGTAGGTTTTGTAACCTGAATCAAACAGTTTTTGCTCAACGGCATTGGTTATAGTTGATTTTCCTGAACCGGAAAGACCAGTAAACCACAGCACAAAGCTACGCTGATTGAGTTGCTTTTCTCTGTCAGCTCTTGTGATATTGTAATGATGAAAAACGGTATTCTCACTCATAGCTTAAGATTTAGAAACCAGGAAGTAATTGTTCAATAAATTTTCTCGATTATAAAGCATTGGCTTTTGGGTCTTTTGGTCAATCACCTGTAAGCCTACTGCTTCACAAATGGCCTGTCCTGCTGCCGTGTCCCATTCCATGGTTGGAGCGAATCTGGGGTAAACGTCTGCAAGACCTTCTGCGACCAAACAAAATTTAAGTGAGCTGCCTTTTGAAACAATTTCAACCGGTTTATCCTGTTTACTCTTTAAGTCTTCTATAAAATTTTCAGTGTCTGCGTTCATATGTGAACGGCTCCCAACTACACGCATTGCCTCTGCATCTTTAGGACCAATTTCCTCAGCTTTTTTGAAGTTCTCTTCAAAGCTTAGATTTTGGTTGTAGATCATCTTGTAGGATATTTTTTCGTCAACAAGACCTACAAAAACCTCTTTGCTTACAGGGACGTAAATCACGCCGAAAAGTGGTTTTTGATTATGAATTAAAGCAATATTTACGGTGAATTCTCCATTTTTTTTGATGAATTCTTTTGTACCGTCTAACGGATCGATGATCCAGCATTGAGACCAATCTTTTCTTTCTTCGTAGGTCTTATTTTTGTTCTCCTCGCTGATCATTGGAATACCAAGAGGCTCGAGAATTTCTACAATAGCCTGATTGGCTTTTTGGTCGGCTTGAGTTAACGGCGAATCATCGCCTTTGTATTCTACAGAGAAATCTGTATCGTAAACTTCTAAGATTTTATCACCGCCCTTGATCGCAGCTTCAATGGCTTTTTGGTAATGGTCTTTCATAATATTATCTAAAAATTTTGTGCAAACATACAATAAAATTTAATTCCTACTAAAATAGTAGAGATTAAATTTAGGTTAAGTGAATTTTGATGTATGAATGTAATAGTGTTAAGGCCCGAAAGGTCTATCTTCAATGCGCCGCATTGACCTTTTGGGTCTGTTGAGTTTGGTTGACTAAGTAATTTTCACGATTGTCTTAAATCGAAAACCCAAAAGGTGCTTAAAGACCTTTCTGGTTAGTGTAGTTTTTTCTGAAAACCCTTTCAGAGTTCAAAACTCTGGAAGGGTTGTTAAAAGTTCCTAGCTTTGGAATTAAATCAAATATCCAAAAGGTAGTTGAAGACCATCCGGGTTAGTACGAACTGTAGTCTGACCCGAAAGGTCTATCTTCACTACGACGCATTGACCTTTTGGGTCTGTTGAGTTTGGTTGCCTTAATATTTCCACGATCGTTTTAAATCCAAAACCCAAAAGGTATTTGAAAACCATCCGGGTTAAGTTTTATACAAACAAAAAAAGCAACCCGAAGGTTGCTTTGAAAAATATTGAATAAACTTCAAATTTAATATCTGTAATATTCCGGCTTGAAAGGACCCTTAACTTCCACACCAATATAATCGGCCTGATCTTGTTTTAATTTTGTCAATTCAGCGCCTATTCTGCTCAGGTGAAGTTCAGCTACTTTTTCGTCCAAATGTTTTGGCAGCATGTAGACCTCGTTCTTGTATTTATCTTCGTTTTCCCATAATTCCATTTGGGCTAAAGTTTGATTGGTGAATGAGTTACTCATCACAAAACTTGGGTGGCCGGTAGCACAACCAAGATTTACCAGACGACCTTCAGCTAATAGGATGATGTCTTTGCCATCTATAGTATATTTATCCACTTGAGGCTTAATTTCTACTTTTGGTCCATCGGAGTTGGCCTTCAACCAGGCGACATCAATTTCATTATCAAAGTGTCCGATATTACAAACAATAGTTTTGTCGTTCATTGCTTTGAAGTGTTCACCACGAACGATGTCTTTATTACCGGTTGTAGTAATGACAATATCGGCTTTGTGTAAAACAGTTTCTAATCGTTTCACTTCAAATCCATCCATCGCAGCCTGTAAAGCACAAATAGGATCAATTTCAGTAATTGTTACAATAGAGCCGGCACCTCTGAATGAAGCAGCAGTCCCCTTACCAACATCACCATAACCGCAAACAACTACTTTTTTGCCTGCAAGCATGGTGTCTGTTGCTCGTCTGATAGCGTCCACTGCAGATTCTCTACAGCCGTATTTGTTATCAAACTTGGACTTGGTAACACTGTCATTAACATTAATGGCCGGCATAGGCAGTGTGCCTTTTTTCATTCTTTCATATAATCTGTGTACGCCAGTTGTAGTCTCTTCAGATAAACCTTTAATGCCTTCTGCCAATTCCGGATAGTTGTCTAAAACCATATTGGTTAAATCCCCACCATCATCTAAAATTAAGTTCAACGGCTTTCTGTCTTCGCCAAAAAATAAGGTTTGTTCTATACACCAATTAAATTCTTCTTCGGTCATCCCTTTCCATGCGTAAACCGCTATGCCTGCATCGGCGATTGCAGCGGCAGCGTGATCCTGAGTTGAGAAAATATTACATGAACTCCAGGTTACTTCAGCACCAAGTTCTACAAGGGTTTCGATGAGTACAGCGGTTTGAATGGTCATGTGCAGACAACCTGCTATTCTTGCGCCTTTTAAAGGTTTCTTTTGGCCGTATTCTTCACGAAGCGCCATAAGTCCCGGCATCTCTGCTTCTGCAAGCTCTATTTCTCTTCTTCCCCATTCGGCTAATGAAATATCTTTAACTTTGTAAGGTACATAAGGTGTTGTTTGTGTACTCATCTGATATATTTTTTTTATTTTTTGCAAAATTAAGCATTATACCCATAAATTTATGCCACTTTACAAAGAAATAACAATAGATGAAGCTTCAACTTTGAGGCTTTGGCGTGTTGAAGAGTCTTTAAAAACCTTAGAAACAAATATTGAATTATCGCCATATTGTAAGGAAAGGTATGAAAGCATGAAATCTGAAATGCATAGGAAAGCCTTTCTAAGCATAAGACATCTTTTAAAATTATTTGGCTATACTGATTTTGATTTGGAATACGACCAAAACGGCAAGCCTCATCTGAAGGATGGTAAACAAATTTCAATCAGCCATTCGTATCATTTTACGGCTGTAATCGTAAGCGATAAACCCGTTGGTGTAGATGTTGAAAAACAAAGGGAAAAAATAAAATACATCGCTCCAAAATTTACACCTTTAGAAGAGTACAAATCTCTGGGTGATGGCGATGACCTGATAAAAAAGCTCACTATAGTTTGGGGTGCCAAAGAAGCCATTTATAAACTATTTGGAAAGCAAGGCCTGCTTTTTTTGCATGACATTTATGTACACGATTTTGATTTTGATGCTTCGACCACGCATGCTTATGTGACTCATGAGGGTGTTAAAAGAGATTACATTTTACATTTCTTCGAGATTGAAGATTTTGTTTGTGTATATGCGATTAAGCCAAATAAAAATCCTTTTACGATTTAAGTCATAAAAGGATTTCAATATGTTTAATCAGAATAACTTAATTCCTTACCCCAATAAAAGTTATAGTGTCTGTGTAGGTAATATCATCAATTTCATCATAATCTTCATTTACTAAAATTATTTCAATGGAGTTGTCATTATCTGAAAGTCTAATTTCGGCTTCACTAGGTTCATTTTCAATGGTAAGAATATAGTTGTTTCCGGAGGTTTGTTCCCACGACCCCGGTAATGTTCCATCACTGACAGAACATAGTAAAATCGCATTATCGTTAAAATCAACATCAAATTCAAGCTCTGCATCTGGAATACTGAAGTCGCCATCGGGTCCAAAAGCAAAAATAAATGGCGCATTACAGACATCTGTTGAAAATGTCTCGTCAGTTACTACAACACCATCTTCCTGAGAATTGAAATTTATTTCTGTGATTTCCCAGGTTCCTGATATTGGATTTTCGGCATTGCTATTATCATCATCATTATTGCAGGACTGTAATAGAAAAATAACGGTAAATAAGAATAAGATTAGTTTTAACTTTTTCATGATTTTTTTTAAAATATTAGACTTTAAAACGTATTTCGTTCTTAATTATTACTTGCTATTGATTTTTTTGCTTATCCAAAAAGTTGATATTCCGTTTTAATCCTTCAAACTTAGTCCGCTTAACCGCCGATTTTCTAAAAATTTCCTGAAAAACCTCCTGAGTTAAATCCTGCCATTCGTTTTTGGAATAATTCATTAATCTATCATCAGGATTAAAAAGTGGTTCGTTATGCGATTTGCTAAACCTGTTCCAGGGGCAAACATCCTGACAGACGTCACAGCCAAACATCCAGTCGTCAAATTTTCCGGCATAATCTGAAGGCAGTTCATTTTTCAATTCTATGGTAAAATAAGAAATACATTTACTGCCATCAACAACGTATGGGTCGACGATCGCCTGAGTAGGGCAGGCGTCGATACAGGCAGTGCAGGAGCCGCAATGGTCTGTGACAGGGGTGTCATATTCTAAATCTAAATCCACAATGAGTTCAGCTATAAAATAAAAAGATCCGGTTTGTTTAGTCAAAACGTTAGAGTGTTTGCCCATCCATCCTAAGCCGCTTCTTACAGCCCAGGCCTTATCTAAGACCGGTGCAGAATCTACAAATACTCTGCCGTGGACTTCACCAATTTCCTCCTGTATGTGCTGAAGTAGAGATTTTAGTTTCTTTTTGATGACGAAATGATAATCCTGCCCATAGGCGTATTTGCTGATTTTGTAAGAATCTTCTCGTTGTTGTTCAGATGGATAATAATTGTAGAGGAGTGAAATGACAGATTTGGCACCAGGTAATAGCTTTGTAGGATCGAGACGTTTATCAAAATGGTTTTCCATATACCGCATTTCCCCGTGCATATTTTTATTCAGCCAGGCTTCTAATCTCGGCGCTTCATCTTCTAAAAATTCAGCTTTGCTCATGCCACAAGACATAAATCCCAGTCGTTTGGCTTCCTTTTTTATAATACTTGAGTAGCTTTGCGCTTTTGACATTTTAGAATATTTCAATCCTAAAAGTAATAATAAAATTACAACTTCAAAATTTATCATAAATCAGTAATAAGGTTATGGTCTTATTTTTGGAATCTGATTTATCTTTACAACTTAAACCTCAAATTTAAACATCAGATTATGTTATCTAAAACAATTGAAGAAGCGCTAAACAAACAAATAAGAATTGAAGCAGAATCTTCCCAGGTTTACCTGGCCATGGCGGTTTGGGCAGAAGTGAAGGGTCTTGAAGGAATCTCCAATTTTATGTACGAACATTCTGATGAAGAAAGAGAGCACATGCTTAAGCTCATCAAGTTTGTAAATGAGAGAGGTGGTCATGCACATATTTCTGAGCTTGACGCTCCAAACGTAAAGTTTGAGTCTTTTAAATACATGTTTCAGAAATTGTTGGAGCATGAAATTTTTGTTTCACAGAGTATAAATGAATTGGTTCATATTTCACTTCAGGAAAAAGACTATGCAACACACAATTTTCTGCAATGGTATGTGTCTGAGCAGATTGAAGAAGAAGCTACAGCCAGAACAATCCTTGATAAAATCAATATGATTGGTGATGATAAAGGTGGATTATATTTGTTTGACAGAGATATTCAGCAGCTAAATATTAATTCTGCCGCAGCAGAAGGTTTGCAGTAATTTTTTGTGAATTCGTATTTTAAAAGTCTATTTCGCTTACTTTGAAAATATGACTTTTATCATGTTTATACAGATTTTCATCCTTTAATTTTATTTAGATTAATTACAAATAGATATATTTGCTTTTCTATTTGTGTTATGGGTAAGAAAAAGGATAAAAAAATAAAAAAGAAGCAGCTTGAAAGGGTGACAATACACGGAAAGTCTGAAAAGAAAAAACTGAAGAGCAAATGCTGTAAGAAGTATAAAAAGTCAGAAAAGAAGCGTTGTAAAAAATGTCCGTGTTTTGATTTATTACAAAAAGTAGCCTGATTTTTTTTGAAAAAGTAATATTAATAAAAGCTACAATTTCTAAACTTTCGCTTAACAATTTGATAATAGATTTTTGAAAGTTATCAACAGAGAAAAATCCATTTTTGCAAATTATTTTCGGAGCATCAGTGGAAACTTTTTATATCATCATTATTGTTTTATTATTTATTCTTGCAATCGCAGATTTGATTGTTGGGGTAAGTAATGACGCGGTAAATTTTTTAAACTCTGCTATAGGTTCTAAAGCAATACCAATGCGAACAATATTGGCTGTTGCTGGTATTGGTGTTTTAGTTGGTGCCGTTTTTTCCAGTGGTTTGATGGAGGTCGCCAGAAAGGGTGTTTTTTCTCCGGAACTTTTTTATTTTAACGAAATCATCATCATTTTTGTCGCTGTACTGATTACGGATATTTTACTGGTTGATGTATTTAACTCATTAGGTATTCCAATATCTACAACAGTTTCAATTATTTTTGAACTTCTAGGGGCTTCAGTATGTGTGGCATTACTTAAAATATATGGCGAAAACCCCTTAGATCTTAGCTTGAGTGAATTTATAAATGTCTCAAGCGCAATCAATATAAGTGTTTGGATATTGCTGTCGGTTTTTATTGCCTTTTTTATAGGAGCATTTATACAGTATGTCAGTCGATTGATTTTTACCTTTGATTATAAGAACAAACCTGTTTGGTTGAAGACTTTATTTGGTGGGGTATCACTTTCAGCTATTACTTATTTTATATTGATTAAGGGAATTAATACTTTACAGTTTATTAATGAAGATTTTATTGAATTTATAAAAAACAATTCGTTTCTAATTATTACACTTAGTCTTGTTTTTTGGTCTTTGATTTCTCTTTCGGTAGAACTTTTAAGGGTAAACTTGTTCAAGTTTATTATAATTTTTGGAACTTTTGCTCTGGCACTGGCTTTTGCAGGGAATGATTTGGTGAATTTTATAGGTGTAAGTATAGCCGCATGGCAATCTTTTGAGTTGTGGTTTGCCGCTTTTCAGGCTAGTGGTGTTCTGCCTTCGGAATATAGCATGGTAGCGCTTTCCGGTGAAGTAGAAACGCCTGAAATCATACTTATTATTGCCGGTTTGGTTATGGTACTTACATTATGGTTCTCCAGCAAAGCACAGTATGTTGTTCAAACAGGGGTGAATTTAAGCAGGCAAGGCGAAGGCGAAGAACGTTTTGAAGCTAATATTTTATCAAGAAAAATAGTGAGGCTTTTCTACTATGTCAGGTATGTATTTGAAAATATTATTCCGCAAAGCTTTAAAGGTTTTATAGAAACCAGATTTGAAAAGACCCATGATGATAAAGTAAAACAGGGTATAACCAAGCCAGCTTTTGATATGCTGAGGGCATCGATAAATTTGGTTTTGGCCAGTATTTTAATTTCCATAGCTACAAATTACACTTTACCTTTATCAACAACTTATATTACTTTTATGGTTGCGATGGGTACTTCATTTGGAGACAGAGCCTGGGGAAGAGAAAGTGCTGTCTATCGTGTAGCTGGAGTGCTTAATGTAGTCGGTTCGTGGATTTTAACAGCCTTGATAGCTTTTTCTGTAGCCTCAGTCGTTGCACTGGCTATTTATTATGGTGAGATCTACGCCATTGTAGCACTGGTAGGTTTTGTGGTTTTTTCATTGGTAAGAAGCGGTATAAAGCATTCTAAGCGAATAAAATCTCAAAAACAACAAAAGAAATTTAACAGGAGCGACATCATCACCATTAATGATATTACTTCAGAATCTTCTCACAACATTACATCAATTATTTACGGTATAAATATTCGATTTGTTGAATTGGTCAATAACATTGGCTATCACGATATAGGGAAATTAAAGAAAACTTACAAAGAGTTACCAGAATTAGAAGAAGAAATCGATGATTTAAAAGACAATATATTTTATTACATCAAGTCTTTGGAAGATGATACTGTTGAGGCCAGCAAATTTTATATCCTTACTTTAGACTATCTGCAGGAAATGGTACAGTCTTTAGCCTATTTGATTAGAACAAGCCATAAGTACGTGAACAACAATCACAGAAACCTCAAATTTAATCAGATTCGAGAACTCAAAGCCATAAGCCGTGATCTGGGTGGAATCTTTGCGCATTTAAAGATTGTTTTTGACAAAAATGAATTTGATGATATTGAGCTGATTATCCAACAAATGAAAGAACTTAAGGCTTTGGTGTCAGATCTTATCCAAAAGCAAATAGAGCGTATACGAACAACAGATATGGGTCAGCAAAATACCAAATTTTATTTTGGCTTATTGCTTGAGACAAAGGACTTAATTACTGCGGGCATAAGTCTTTTAACTTTGTTTCATGACTATTATGAAGAAGCCAAAGAAGAATTTTGATTAAAATTTTAAGGCTTGTTATTTTTAGATTTAAGTAAATTTTAGCTTTAAAAAAAATATTGCATTAAAGCTTTTGGAAATTCAAAATTAGTTTATATTTGCATCCGCATTTTAGGGTGCGTAGCTCAGTTGGTTTAGAGCATCTGGTTTACACCCAGAAGGTCAGGGGTTCGAATCCCTTCGCACCCACAAGCCCAAACTTAGGTTTGGGCTTTTTTGTAAGAAGTGAAGTATAATAAGTTCATTTGGTTTGTGGAAATGAGAGTTTTGAAGTCAGGGGTTCCCCCGAAGCTTCGGGGCCTTCACACCCACAAACCCAAACTCAGGTTTGGGTTTTTTTATTTCGGGTCATTAACTCAGTTGGTTTAGAGTGTTACCTTGACAGGGTAGAAGTCACTGGTTCGAATCCAGTATGACCCACAACAAAACAGGCTTAACAGCCTGTTTTTTAGTTTCTTATTGTTTCCTTTATTTTCATTTCTTTTCTCTATATTTGTTACTAATCTGTTACTTATTGGGTTTTTGTTACCCATTTGTTGCTCGATTTACACACAAAATATAGATAATATGAGCGTAAAATTAAGAGAGAAAAAGTTAAGTAAAGGAGGCGTTAGTTTTTATCTTGACATTTACCATAATGGTAAAAGGAATTATGAAACTTTAGGGATAAAAATAAGTCCTAAAGATCCCACTTCAAAAAAGAGAGAAAAACGAGAGATTGCCAATCTTGCAAGAAATAATCGAGAAATAGAATTGGTTTCCTCCGGTTATAATTACATCCCAAAACATTTAAAAAAGATTAAGTTCTTCGATTATGCCGAAGCATATCTCGAAAACTATAAGAAAGCTGATAAAGCTATGATTGATGCTACTATCAAACAGTTTAAAGCGTACATGAAAAATGATAATGTAAAGCTATCTAATATCAATAAGAAAGATCTCATTGGATATACTGGATTCCTCAAGGACAAAGCAGGACTAAGTGGAGAAACCCCTCATAACTATTTTGCAAGGCTCAAAAAAATATTTAAGGATGCCTGCGAACATGAGTTTATTACTAAAAACCCGTGTGATGGGGTAAAATTTAGTAAAAAAGCCAATAATGATACTATTAAAAAAAATGTACTCACTCAGGATGAATTAAAAATTCTATATAAGACAAAATGCAATAGTCCTGAATTGAAAAAAGCTTTTTTATTTGCTTGTAGTACAGGACTTGGATTGGCAGAAATACACGTATTGAAATGGTCAAACCTGAAAAATGGCTATCTTGATACTATAAGACAGAAAACAGGTAATCCTATAAAGTTCAAGTTAAAAGAATCAACATATAAGTTACTTGGAAAGCCTAAATCAGACAATGACTATGTTTTTAATTTATTAAATGCTAAAAAGGAAAAACTCACGAACAATGGTGCTAATCATAGATTAGAAGTATGGTTAAGGGAAACAAAAATAGATAAGGACATTACTTTTTATTGTGGGAGACATACTTTTGCAACTCAATTATTGATGAATGGTGCAGGTATAAAAACTGTATCTGACTTGCTAGGACAATCAGATCTTAGAAGTACAATGAAATATGTCAATTATATAGGTGAACTTAAAAATAAAGCCATTGATAAATTACCGGACTATGAATTATCGTGAACTTTTTGAAAAGGAGTATAAAGCTGAACACAATCGTATGTTTCAGCATATAAAAAAACATTTTATAAAATACAAAAATCAAAAAAGAAGCTATACTTACGTATCAAATACTATTCTTGAAGAAATAAAGAAAGCCAGATCAAATGCTTTCGATACCGACGATGTAGTATTGAGGCGATTATACGATACTTACTATAGAAGTTATTATACCTACGAAGATGGATTTTTTTATCTCGTGTTTGAAAACGAACTTTATGATGAGTATAAAAGCATAGAAAATAAAATAGACCTAAGTTATAAAACAATTATCCAAAAATTAGCGAGTTATTCGGCCATTGATGCAATTCACCCATTAATTAAAGATGTAAATTTTAAACCATATTGGTTCGACCTATATAACTCGCTTAATTTTAATCACATCTTTGATGTTTTTAAAGATTTTAATTATTATCAATTTCGCAAAGATGGCATTCTTAAAATTCTTGAAAAGCTTAGAGCAGATATTCAAATCGAAGCCAAAAGTAAGAGCAAGAATAAATCAGAACTAAATAATCAAAAATACTTGGATAAAAGTAAATTAAAAATCATTAAAGAATATCAGGAGCTTTTTGAGCGTGATGATTTTATTAATTTTATTTTGGTTAACTTTTTTGAAGATGAGATAAGCCATGATGATTTTAAAGATGTTTTTATAAAAGGGAAGTTAATCTCAACTCAATTTAAATTTACAGAAGATAACTATTATGCCCAAGCACTTTTTTATACTTTCCAAAATGAATTCTATAAAAATTTTGAAATAAAAAAGTTTTTAGAATTACAAAATTTCTATACTAATACAGCCAAAAGGCTAAACAAAGATGATTTAAAAACTTATAAAAGAAGATACAATAAAAAGCTTGATAAGAATCAGCACTTGGAGGACTTAATGGACAGAATTTTGGCTTTTAAAAATACAATGAAAAGTTAAAAAACTGTTTACCTGTGTTTACTTACTGTTTACCTGTAAAAAAGTAAACAGCTCTATTTTTTCTTTTCTATTCATTTGTTCCGAATTCAATAACGAAATGGCGCCATTTCATTTTGTATAATTATTAAATCGGATACAATGAAATCCAAAAACATTTTACTAAAGGATATTTTGTCCTTTAAAGAAGGATGCCAATACACTGGCATATCAGCAAGTACGATGTATAAGCATACATCTAACAGAACAATTCCATATTACAAGCCTAATAAAAAGCTTATTTATTTTAAGCGGGCAGAGTTGGATAAATGGATGCTAAGCAACAGGCAATCATCAAAAGATGAACTTGAAGCAGAGGCTTCCAAAGAGAGCCTTGGTTGGAGAAATAAATTCTTAAATCAAAGCTCATGAAAGATTCAACCTTAACTATCAGAGTAAGTGAAGAGCAGAAGCGCAAACTTGAAGCATATAGCTATGAAAATGACATATCTATATCCAAGACGATCAGGAATATTCTTGATAAAGAACTGTCAGAACCAGAAGTGATTTATTTAGGTGAAGGCAGGTATTATAATGAAGCCACAGACAAGCCTTTGCTACTAAATTATAATTTCTCAGCTCTTGTTTTTTGGTTGTATGACAAGTATTTAAACCCTAATGCAGATGAAAACGATGAGTTTTATTTTGATTTAATCGATATGATTGACCAAATTAATCAAAGTAGATTATTTAGTAATGAATTTCTTACTGAGCTTGAAAAAGTAAAAGGTGAACTCGAAGCCTATTTAGAAAATCACAGCTTTAGCCAATTTTCTTTTCCATATCGAGAAGATGGTTTTGATTATGAAATATTAAGAATAGACTTTCATATGATAAAGTTCAATTCAGATAACAAAGAAGTTGTTAACCTAAAAAATAAGAATCATGAATACTGTAAATAATACATTAACATTTAATCAGGATATAGAGAAAAAGTTAGAAAAGCAAAGTCAAAGATTAGGACTTTCAGTAAACACTCTAATAACCGTTATTTTAGAGAATGAATTAAATAAAGAAGAAGAAATTTATGTTGGTAAGGGCAGGTATTATAATAAGAATACTGACTTTAAGCTCTTCGATGATTTTAAGTTCTACACGCTAAAAACATGGCTTCTGACTAAAGCAACAGATCAACAAAATAATGATCGTACGATTAAATTACTTGAAATATTAAAAATATCAAATCAGATATTCGAGAGTCGATTGTTTTCAACGGCCTTTAAAGGTGAGTTGGAAAAAGTAACCTCTGAAATTAACAGGCATATTACAAAAAGAAAATTGAGAAAATTCACTTTTCCTACTAAAAAAAGTGGTTTCGATTATTTTGTTCTATGCTCTGAAATTCAAGAGTTACAAAGCATTTTAGATAGACTTGATATTTACATAGACCTTTAGAGTGATGGGGAATAGTTTAAAAGATATAAATGAAAAATTATCTTCTATTTCTGAAACTACAAGCGAGAGTTTGTTACAAAAGCTAAACAGTATTTTGGACAAGCTCCCGCTTTACATCAGAGGTTTTATAGATGAATGTTTTGTACATAAACGAACACCGAAAGAATACCAGCTTCTTAGTATTTTATTTGCGATAGCTACAGCAAGCGGTAAAACTTTTTTTATCGACCAGCTCAACTATAAAAATTATCCAAATATTTATGGATTAATTATAGGGAATCGAAATGACGGTAAATCTGAGGGAATAAAAATGGCAACCCGTGAACTTGAGAAACAAGATGACGAGTATGCCGATGAATATCAAGATGAAATTAATAACAATACTGATGAGAATAAAAAACATATTCTTAAACAGATGTTAGTTAAAGATGCCACTATTGAAGCTATTAAACTTGTTCATTCTAAATGCCCTAATGGTATAGGAATAATGATGGACGAAATTCGTTCATTGATTGAAAATATGTGCAGTAACAACAGCAGAGATGGAAAAGAGTTTTTAAGTTTCTTTCTTGAGATTTTTACAAATAAAAATATCAGTTCTATTACAAAAACTTCTGGCAGTCTTAGAATAAAAGAGGGTTGCTGTTCACTCTTAGGAGGCCTTCAAAAACAGTTTATTGGTATGTTGTTTTCAACAAAACTATTAAGCTCTGGTTTTCTTGATCGCCTACTTTGCGTTAATTTAATTCAGGCAAATAATAAGTTATCAAGAGGAAAAATTAATCAAGCAGTAATCGATAGATATAATAAAGCTGTCCGTAACATATTAGAATATAAACTTCAATCGGAAAAAGTAGATGAAAAGCAAAAAGATTTTGAGATAGAATTTACGCCAGAAGCCCAGGAAAGGCTATTTGAGTTTTCCCAAAGGTTGGAGGACATGAAAATGGAAGCCAAATCACCTTTAAAAGAATATTTAGGCAAGCAATCCATTTATCTGCATAAGCTTTGTATTATAGTGTTCCTTATAAACCGGGCTGAGACAAATAGCTACCATGCACTTCTTGATTCAAATGATGTTGACTTAGCATACGAGTTGGTTGAATTTTTTATACTCAACTTTAAAAAGCTAGTTGAACAAAAATCGACTTCACATATTTCAAAACATGATATAGTCGAATATGCCAAACAAAAAAATGCTCCTCAAAAAGCAGTTGCACAAGTAACAGGTTTTTCAACTGGGTATATCTCAAAATTATACAATGATAACTAAGAAACAGGAAACTCGAAACTACAGCCTTTAGGCTTATAATACAATTATAATCAGTTTGTTATGAGGTTATAATGTAAAGTTTCGAGTTTCCTGTTTCCTTTTTTCTGAATGCTATGCTGACTAAAATAGAATACGATTTAAAGTTTGTTAAGAAAAGGGATTACAATATCACCACACCATGCTGTCATAAATCCAACAGAGACGGTAAATTTGTAAATTATAAAAACCTACCTAAGCAATATGGGTATTGTCATTCCTGTGGTGAAACTAGCTTACCTCCTGCACGGTATGTGGACGAAAAGGGTAACACTTATGTATGGGATGAACAACAACAAAAAGTAATACAGGATTGTGATACTTTGAGCAATGCTTGTGTTACAAAACGTCATACATTGACGGAAAACGCTCCTAATACGACTATAAAACAGCAGAATTTGTCATACAAACCGCCAAAAATAAGCAATATAATTGATTTTGATATGGTTGAATTGTCATACAAATCCGATGACATCAACAATTTTAAGCTGTATTTACACCGAAAGTATGTTGGTTATGACGTTACCAATGCGTTGCAAATGTATTACATCGGTACTTCGGCTAATAATTACACGGTATTCTGGTACATCAACCAATACGGGAAAGTGCAAAAGTCGAAAGAAGTATTGTACCAACCTAATGGGAAACGTACCAACAAATTTAGAGTGCCATACAAAAACGATGATGAACACTACTTTTGTTTGTTTGGTGAGCATTTATTAGCAAACAATACCAAACCCATAATTTTAGTTGAAAGTGAAAAAACCGCCGTCATATGTTCGTTTGTATTTCCAAAATTTACCTGGCTCGCCTACTCAGGCATTAATGGTTTGACTTATGATAAGCTTTATGCACTAAGGAGCAAGGAAATTATCATCATTCCCGATCTGAGTCGTAATGCCGTAGATGTCATAAAAAAGAAACAGAAAGATTTTGATTACATAGACATTAATGCTAAAATATATGACCTCACAGAGGGTAAAACAGACGAGGAACTAAAGCAAATGCAAGTCTATAATGATGATTTAGAGGATATTTTGAGAAGTGAACTTAAAAAGGCACATCACAAATAGATTTTGCTTTTTGACACTATCCAGCGTATAAACTTTGCTGAAAGCCAATAAAGGTTTCTCTAATGGATTTTATATCTCCCAATTCTCTTTTGGCATCGGCAATGGCTCTGTACTTCAACTCCAATAAGTCAGGAAGTTTTGAATCGTCCAACTCATTCACACCATCTTTTACATACTGATCCAAGACAAAATTTAAAAACTCTTGTTGTTTTGAATTGTAGTCATTCATTTTGATTTTAGCCTTACCAGCTCGTTCTAATCTTGGCACAAGGTCTTTATGATACGCCACATAATTCAATACGTCATACAAATCGCTATCTCTACCATGAATAATTTCTCGCAAATCTTCTAATTGTGAGTCGGTATAGCCTTTATCTCTTAATTCCTCAAGTAGCTTTTTTCTGGTACTTGGCAAGCTCCAAAGTTTGCGTAATTCTTCTTCACTTTTAAAAATTGAAGGTAAATCCCCGTAAAGCTGATTAATAAATTCTTCCTGTCCTATGGGTTTGCCTTCAGCACTCCAAAACGTAGTTTTTATGGTAGCATCTATTTCCAGTTCTTTTCCGTCAGAAAGTTTGATTTTTATCATTTGCTGTGGTTCTTTTTCACAAATGCAGGGATAGTTATCGCACTCAGAACAAAGTTCTGGATCTTCTTTTTCACAAATACAGGGTTTTTGTCCACATTTAGAACAAGGCTTTGTTGATCCTCCTCCTTGTGGTGGTTCTGGTGGCTCGGGTTCTCCATCCCATTCGGGGTCTTGGAAATGCTTATGTGCTTGTACAAAATCAAAAACATTAAAATAGTCTTTACCATCATAGAGTCGAGTACCTCTTCCTATGATTTGTTTAAACTCCACCATTGAATTAACAGGACGCAATAGCACAATATTTCTTATTTCTGGTGCATCTACGCCTGTGCTTAGTTTTTGAGATGTTGTTAATACGGTTGGTATACTTTTTTCATTATCCTTAAAATCTGCCAAGGCTTGCTCACCCATTTTACCATCTTCAGCTGTTACCCTTTTACAATAGTTTATGCTTTTGCTTTCAGATTCTTGGTTGATGATATCTCTAATAACAGCAGCGTGTATTTGTGTAGCACAAAATACTAAGGTTTTTTGGTCTTGATTGATTTCCCCCAAAAACTTTTTTACTCTAAAGCGTTCTACCTGATCTATAATCACTTTTCTTCCATAGTCTTCGTAGGTAAAAGTATCTCCAACTTCCACATTTCCTGAAATAATGGTATCATCTGATGTCACTGTATATTCATCGTAATTGGTTTGTATTTGCTTAACCCTAAATGGTGTTAAAAATCCATCGTTTATACCCTCTTTTAAAGCGTAAGTGTAAATCGGTTCACCAAAATAATCATAAGTATCACCATTTACATCACGTTTTGGTGTAGCCGTTAAGCCTAGCTGTACCGCCGGAGAAAAATATTCTAATATTTCTCGCCAAGAGCTTTCATCATTTGCGCCACCTCGGTGACATTCGTCAATGACTATAAAATCAAAAAAATCTTTGGGATATTCTCCAAAATTGAATTGTGGTTTTTTATATTCTTCTTCAGGTTCTTCAACTATATTTTCATAAAACTCGTCAGGATTTTCTTTATGCCTTACCTCTGTCATAAAACTCTGAAAAATGGTAAAAAAGATACTGCCGTTTTTAGGAACTTTACCTGTTTTTCTAATTTCTAAAGGGGTAATTCTTACCTTAATATTTTCGTCTAGAGTATCAAAATCAATAAAATTAGTAAAAGCTTGGTCTGCTAAGACATTTCTATCGGCTAAAAATAAAATACGTGGTGTTCGACTAGCATCTCGCCTTAAATTCCATTTGGCTTGAAACAGTTTCCAACACAAATGGAAAGCCGTAGCCGTTTTCCCTGTTCCTGTGGCCATTGTAAGCAAAAGCCTATCCTTTTTTTCTGCAATGGCATCTAAACATTTTTCTACTGCTGTGCGTTGATAGTAGCGTGGCAGGTATTGCCCTTTAAATAAAGCAAAAGGGACGTCTCTAAAGCGTTCCTTCCATTTGTTTATTTCTATTTTATAGGTTTCTTTGGGTGTTGGGTAAGTCATTTCCCATAGTTCGTCTGGAGAGGGAAATTTAGCCACATCACCTTCTGTAGCTTCGTGCATATCTACCCCATAAATTTCTTGACCATTGGTGCAATAGGCATAACGTGTATTAAGCTTATAAGCATAGTCCTTAGCTTGCGCTAACCCATCGGTATAGTATTTATCTCTGGCTTTAGCTTCTATTACCGCCAATCTTCTTCCTTTGTATTCTAACACATAGTCGCAAGACAATGGCCTTTTTCTTAAACGCTCGCCCTTGTGATTTTTACCAACAATCCTACCGATGGTCACCACTTCTACTTTAATTTTACTTTCAGGAATAATATCCCAACCTGCCTCTCGAAGTGCCGGATCAATTAAATCTTTTCTGGTTTGTGCTTCGTTCATTTAATTCTATTTTCACCTGCAAATCAAATAACCATCAAATAGTAAATCCTTGACTCATAAGGTTATCAACAAGTTATCAACGGTTTTTATCAAATAACCATCAAATAAGATTTAAGCCCAAAATGGAACATAACTTCTGTGCTTCCTAGAGTTACTTTCGGGGTCATCATCTTTTATAAAGCCAGACTCATAGGTTTCTTTAATTATTCTTGATGCTATTGCTGCATTTTTAGCTTCAATTTTAAAACGCTCTCTTAAACTTTCGTTACTCATTTTTTCATTTGAAACATATTTTAAGCAAGCATGCTGGTAGCAGGCTCTTACTTTCTCCTTCTTATCCAGGTTTTTAAGACCACGATAGCTAAAAAGCCCAACTGTTGTTCTATGCTCTTGTACTTTTACTTTTATCGGTGGTAATTGATATAATTCATTGTAAAAAATAACTTTGTCTAAACCACTCCCTTTTTCTTCACAAAAGCCCATTCTTCTCATAATATCGGCAAGAATTTCGTTTCTTGAAATATAGGAATCTATAAATCTATCTGGGGTAATTAAGGGGTCGCCGGGGTTTGAAATTTCTATCCTATCAGAAAAAATCTCTATCATAGGAAATCCTTTAACCGAAAAATCCTGATGTATTAAAGCATTGGCAATTACCTCTCTAATGGCAATTTCTGGATACATACGGGTATCTTCACGAAACACCTTACCAATTTCTTCATTAGCAGGCAATTGACCATTTACCCAGTTTACAAGACCAACAAAGCCTAAAGCATATCCCTTAACACCAATTTGCTCTCTTTCTGTTTCTACCTTGTTTTTACCTTTGTACTTAATAACTCTCACACTTTTTCTTGAAAGTAAATCAAAGTCACTTAAATTTTTAGCAAATAGTATAGCTCCCAAGTTAGTAATGGCTAGACCACCTTTGGTTTTTTTGACTAACTTTTCTTCTATAAAACGGTTAACAATTCCATTTTGGTCATTAGGGAAAGGTATTCTCATTAAGTCGAAATATGCCTCAGTACTTAATAAGCTAACCACATCTGAGTTAGATAGGTTATCTTTTGCAATATCCTTTTCAAAAGGAATTTTTCGTTTACGCCATATTTTAGCCTCCTTGTCAGGAAAATCTTCGAGTTTTCTAGTTATAGTCCCTACTCTTATAAAGGCTTGATGCATAAAATGTACAGGACGTTCTTTGGTGGCAGGTATGATGTAAAGCGATACATGTCTGTTATCATCATAATCAAATTCTACAACTTCAAAATCGATACGTGGATCTAGTCTTTGTGCTAACCAATGCTCTAATTCTTCATTTCCTTTTTTATGAGATTTGGCTTTAAAGTTGGTGCCAATAATTTTATGTGTTTTATCCTCAACTCCAAATATTAAATAGCCATAATCCTGCCCATGAATACATGCACCATTAGACAAAGCCGAGATACGCTCACCAATTTCTTCCGGTGAATGAAAATTGTGTTTAAACTCTACCCATTCGCTCTCGTTTGGTTGTTTTACCAAGTCATTTAATAAGGCTACGAGTTGCGCTGTATTCATAAGATGCAAAATACTAATTTAAATACTAATTTCTTTTTCAGTTAATTCTCCTGCAAAGGCTTTTTGTAAAATGGATTTTTTAAGGTCATCTAGTTCTATTAGTTTTTTATCCAATTTAAATCTATATTCTTCTAATTCCATTTCAAGTTGATTCAAAATCTCAACAATTTCTTTCTGTTTTTCTTTTGAAGGTATAGGTATTGAGTAACTTTTTATCATTGGTACTGTTAATTGTGGAATGGCAGAACCACTTCTTGTTATGGTTAGGTTTTTTATTGCATGCATAAGAAATTCTACATCAATTATTTCAATATTTGGTGTTAGTACAATTAACCTGACTATTGGAACAAAAGGATAATCTCTAAATTCGGTGTGACCTGTCCCACTGCCACGAGCTGCAACTGTAATTGAAGGTTTATTTACTTTTGCTTCTTTAGTGAAGCCATACAAACCATTGTCTTTTACAGCGTTTGCTATTACAGGAATTTTTAACTCGTTTGTAGGTGTTTTTGAAAAGTTTTTTCTGGGTTTATCTCCGCCTGCGAAAATCTTCTCACATGCTTCAGTTATTGGCAAAAGTTCATTTTCTAAAGATAGTCTATCAAAATATTCAGTTTTTTTACTTTCAAACAGCTCTTTAGCATTTTCTATGTTTTTCTGAATATTGGCTTGGGCATGGTTTATGGCTGTAAATGCTTTATCGAGTATGGCTACGATTCGTTTTTGTTCGGGTAGTGGTGGGATTGGTACATCAATTTGTTTTAAAACTTTAACTGAAGCTACATTTTTAATTGCTGCACCAACAGTATTTTCCTCTATTCTTTGCTCAAAGTCTGGACTACTCATCCAATATTTAAGATATTGAACATCAAGAAAGTCTTTAGGCGTAAGTTTTAAAAGGGCTTGATTAATGATTCCTTTTTTTACATTTTCTGGCACAATAGCAACTTTCCCCATTGTTCCAGAGCAACTCATTATTAAGTCATTTGTCTTAAGTTCAAACCTCTTCATTTCGTTGAATTTATCTTCATCAACGAAATATCTAATTTTTGTGAACTGGTCATAAATTGCATGTTGTTGCTCATACACTGCATAACCTTCCTCAACAAAGCAACTTTTCTTTAGACTTCCACCAAATGGACCTCGGACAAAATCACAAACCTCACCAAATTTTTTAAGTTCAACCATTTAGATTAGTTCTTTTATTTGGTTCAAAATTTTACTGGTATCTTCATCTAAAGTCTGCATTTCTTTCAAAATTTCTTCCGGGCTTCTTAAAGGTACTTCTTCAGGTGTATTTGGGTTATTAGGCGACAGGTCGAAAGTGTTTTCGTCTAAATCATTCACATTAAACAGCCAGGAGTTTTCGGTTTCCAAGTGAGACCTCTCGACTGCGCTCGAGATGACATGTTTTTGTAATTTGACAAACTCTTCCATGTCCTTATCGTTTAAAGGATTGGTTTTACCCATGTTTCTCCCTGGGTCTAGTTGGTAATACCATATATTTTTTGTAGGCTCACCTTTTTGAAAAAACAAGACGACCGTTTTTACTCCTGCGCCAGTAAAGGTGCCGGCAGGCATGTCTAAAATGGTATGTAGGTTGCAGCTTTCTAATAAGTGTTTTCGCAAAGACACAGAAGCATTATCGGCATTACTCAAAAATGTGTTTTTAATAACAATGGCTGCACGACCACCTGCCTTTAAACTTTTTATAAAGTGCTGCAAAAACAGCGAAGCGGTTTCGCCTGTTTTAATATCGAAGTTTTGCTGGATTTCTTTTCGTTCTTTTCCACCAAATGGTGGATTGGCAAGTATAACATGGTAACGGTCTTTTTCTTGTATGTCACGAATATTTTCACCCAAAGTATTGACATGAACGATGTTTGGAGCTTCAATGCCATGTAATATCATGTTCATAATGCCGATGACATACGCCAAGTTCTTTTTTTCTTTGCCAAAAAATGTATTTTCCTGCAAGGTTCTAAGATTGTCCGTTGTTTTTTCCATGCGCTCGTACATGTACTCATAAGCTTCGCATAGAAAACCCGCAGAACCCGCTGCACCATCATATATTTTTTCGCCAATTTGCGGGTCAATTACATTTATCATGGCACGAATAAGCGGTCTTGGGGTATAGTATTGCCCACCATTACGCCCGGCATTGCCCATGTTTTTTATCTTGGTTTCGTACAAATGGCTCAATTCGTGTTTATCGGTAGAAGCTCTAAAGGGCAAAGCATCTGCATATTCTAAAATATCACGTAATATGTAGCCGCTTTGTATTTTGTTTTTCAGTTCTGAAAAGATCTCACCAATCTTATATTCAATTGTATCAGGTGAATCTGCTTTTTGTTTAAAACTTGCCAAATAAGGAAAGAGCTTACCATCTACAAACTGTACCAAATCTGTTCCTATCTTCTCTTTATGGTGGTCTAGTTCCCCATCCTCATCTTTTGGCATTGCCCAATTTGGCCAACGGTATTCTTCTTCTAAAATGAAATTGTATTCCTCTCCACGCAGTTCCGCTTCATCTGCTTTGTCTTGTTCTAATTCGTCTAAGTAGCGCAGGAACATCACCCATGAGGTCTGCCCTATGTAGTCTAATTCGCTGTCAGCGCCCGAGTCTTTGTAGAGCAGGTCGTCTATATTTTTAAAGGATTGTTCGAAACTCATGTATTGGTTATGTGGTTTTCTGTTTTAAATGTTAAATGTAAGAATATTGATAGATACTTGAAAGAATCTAAAGAATTTAGGGGAAATAATTTTGTGTATTTTTGGTACAGACCCAAAATCCAAATATTGATTTTTAATATTTTACTTTTTTTAGTTTATACCATTCTGAGATTTATGTTTAATGATTTTAGAAAAAGTAGAAACCTTAATGCAAAAGTGCAATTCCTTAGAACAAGAAAATAAGCAAAGTGAAGCACGCGCCAATATGCTAATGCAGGCGGTTTTGAAGGAGGCGTTTGAAAAATAATATAGACTGACAGCTTTCTAATAGGTGTCAGTATGGCAATAAAGTAAATCAATATTTAAAATACATCAAAATAGACTAAGCTACTAATTCTTAATATTTTAACACTTCAGAGCCTTTAAATTAAAAATGACACCATGTCATTTAACGGCAATTTAATAATTGTGGTATATTTTTTGATGTAAAAAAGAAAAGTCCTAACCTTCGACCGATAGGACTTTTTAAGGCAATGTTGAGTAGTTTGTTTGAAAAGGTAGAAACTACTTCTAAATTGGATTACAAATATACCAAATATTTTATTCCTACCAAATTTATAGAGATTACCTTTTTCGGTTAAAGCTAGCCCCGAAAAATGCTGGCATTTATATAAATAAGTTAAGAAATGAAAAATTTTCATTTAGTCCATGAGGACGACAAGTACAAGCTGAAAAGGGAAAATGGGGAAAGAGCATCTAAAGTGTTCGATTCTAAGAAACCTGATGCTATTAAACAAGCAAGAGATTTTGTTAAATCACAAGGAGGAGGATCACTTAAAATTCACAAAAACAAAGGTGGGTTTCAAGAAGAAAGAACTTACCCAAGAGCTAACGACCCAAAAAAAACAAAAGGATAGGATATGGAAAAAAATTACTCGAATTTAATTCAGAATGTTAAGAATAGAACCAATCCTGATAGAATTGATGAATCTATTCTGATGGAAAAAAGCTTCAGCGACGAGCTTAGAGAAATAACAGATAAAAAAGTTCTAGAATATATCAAAAGATCTATGAAGGGGGTTGAGGCAAGATATACTGAAAGAACTATTGAAGCAGGAAATAAAGTTAAGAATCATTTAAAGAGCAATAATTCTAGCTTGGATTATAAGTTTCAAGGTTCAGTGCCAAGTAACACTCATATTAAAGGTCATAGTGATATAGATTTAGTACAAATAACTAATAGTTTTTACTCTCATGAGGATAAAAATAATTTTACTTGGAAACTAAATACAAGCTCATTATTAGAAAGCCAGAAACAACGATTACTTGAGGTTGTTAATGGAACACCTTATACAGATGATGTAAATGACGACCTGAGAAGGATTAGAATTGACGCAGAAAATGTCTTGAAAGGCATTTTTAAATATGTAGAAACAACCAAACCAAAATCTATTGAAGTAAATCCAACAAATCCTGACCGAATTGTAGATGTTGTTACTGCCTCATGGTATAAAAGTGTTGATTCAGTTATTTCTAATGATGAAGATAAACATGGAATTAGAATTTATGATAAAGTAAAGCATAAAAGATTACCTGTTGATTTTCCTTTTTTAAAGATCAAATTACTAAATGAAAGAGATAGAGCTGTAAATGGACGTTTAAAAAAAATGATCAGGTTTCTTAAAAATATTAAAGCAGATTCTGATTATAATTTAAAAGATATTTCAAGTTTTGATATTAGCTCTATATGTTATAATATTCCGTCATACAAGTACAGTGATAAGATTTATTATGAATTAGTTATGATACTACATTCTGAATTTTTAAAAATTTTAGAAGATGAAACATATAGAAATGATTTGAAATCTATAGATGGATCTGAACCTGTGTTCAAAGGAAAAAATGAAAAAGTTAGATCATTACAAATATTGTTCAGAGAATTATCTACAATACATAACGATTTAATATCTCAAACCTCGTTTGCTAAATTTATATAAGTATGAAAAAGCGAGTTTTTATAGGAAGTTCGTCAGAAGAACTAAGCACTGCGAATTTAGTGAAAAGTATTCTAGAGCCAGAATTTGAAGTAGTCATATGGAATGAAAAAATATGGAATAAATCAATATTTAGATTAAATGGGAATTTTCTTACTAATCTCTTATCATCTACCTTAAAGTTTGATTATGGAATCTTAATTGGTACACCAGATGATGAAATTAAAGTAAGAGGTAAACAAAAATTGACAGCAAGAGATAATGTTCTCTTTGAACTTGGATTATTTTTGGGTAGATTGGGAATTGAACGATGTGCATTTCTAGTAGAAAAAGAGGTGAATATTCCAACCGATTTCGGAGGTATCAAATTATCAGTATTCGATAAAAGTAACTTAAGCGAAAAGGTAGTTGAAATTAGGGGTTTGTTCAGGAATGCTTCTGTAAATAATCTTAATTTTTTTCCTTCAAGCACAATTGCAACAACTTATTATGAAAACTTTCTAAAGTTTGTTTGTGAGCATTACGTTAAGAATAATGGCTTTGAATTTAAAAATGTAAAATATAGTAATTGTTTATTCAAGATTTATATCCCAAAATATTTAACTGAGGATCTAAATATCCAATTTACAAGGATGAAAAACACGTTAAATGTTGATGATATATCATTTAAATCAGTTGGGAGAGTTAGAAATGTTAGCGTTGATGCCAAAATTGTAGATAATACACTAATTCTTTTAGATTTTCCGACCACATTAACAGGAATAAATCATGCTATAAAAAACTTATTACCCAATGTTTACAATAAAAATGGTGATGAGTATAAAATGATCTTAGAAAGAGAAATGGAAAAGTTTATCGACACTTTAAAATTAATTCTTAAACGCAATAAATACGATGATTTTGTTAAGATAGAAAGAATAGAATAATTTATTTTATATTTGTGTATAAGGTATTAACATCTTGGTGATAAGAGTCACTAAGTCTATAGATTTTGCTTTGCTCTTAGTCAGGGTATGTCGTTCTTTTCTACTTGAGAAAAGTTTAACCATAAAAATAGTACAAATGATGATGGAAAGTTTATTGAGATTTGCAAATCAATTTATCTTAAGTATAGTTATTGGAGTAGCATTCGTGGAGAAGATGGCTCATACTCTTTGGCTATAAGTAAAGGAAAGCTATAAGATTTAGTTGATAATCCAGGACGAATGCTTTGGGGGTTCGATTCCCCCAATTCTCCACCATTTTAAATATTATTCATGAATACAAGCTGTCTAATGAACAAACACCACATCCAAGCCATAGGTCATTTTTTAAGCAGTTACGATAATGACTTGAGGTATATCTCTAGGTTTCAAGACTATAAATATGGAAAGTTAAATGCGTCCAAATACATCAAAAAAGAAGATGGTAGTTTTTTGTAAATTTTTGATCGAGTTTAAGGTCATTCGTAACATACCTAAAGGTAATTATATATAATCTAATAAGGCAAATAAACCATTGGGCACCTGTTACTATCTCGTAAATCCTTGAGCTTTTTTAAAGTTTTTACTCGATTACAAAATATTCAAAATTCTTACCAATTATATTCTGATTGCTCATCAATTAGTACAATATCAGTAATTTCGAAAGTTTCGTAAGAAATTAGCCCTTTCCAAATTTTCCAATGATCATGTTTTCTTGTTCTCCAAGAATATCTAGTTTCAAATGATATGTGTTCTTTTTCATATTTTGGCAGAATGTAATCAGGAGGATAATCTAATTTTAAGTTTTCAGAAATGAGCTCTACAAATGGTAGATAAAAACTACGACTATTATTTCTATAAATTGTAGGACCGAAAGCCCTAATGTCATTTTCATTTTTAGATTCAAAGTAATTATTAGAATGAGTTATTAAAGGTAAATATTTATTTCTTAAAGTATTTAGACCTACAGGTAATTCATCATAAGTATTATCAGCTCCCATTTTAACAACACAGTCATAATTTAATATATTGTAGCCATTTATTTTCTTTGTTCCAAAAAAGCGGTCTGGTTCAAATGTTTGAGGACTATATTTTTCTTCAAAAGTTAAAGGTCCGTATATGAATCCATAAACTAACCCAGTCGAATCTATTGCATAATATTTTAATCTGTAATGGTAAATATCCTTAAAAACAGATGAATAAATTTTTAAGTTATATTCGTGGCGGGTTAACATAAGTAAAAATTTAGAAAGACCAACCATGTAACTACATAACTCACACTTACCTGCAGATTCTATGCGCTCAGTATCTTTTGGAATTTGATCTAATCTGGAATATTTATCCAAATTATATTGCATCGTCTTTTTTTTGAAATTATCTAATGTTGTTTTTACTTCTTTAAGGTCTTTAAATTTTAACATATCCTTTTTTGAATTTATACGAATATTAGAATTAAGTTTGGGCCAAAATTTTCACGTCCGATTTTTATGCATAATTCTATAGTTATTCCATTTGGTATTGGTTTTTTTGTAACTCAATTAGATTCAAATATATAGTTTTTATTCTGCAATTTTAGCTTGTTTAATTTGTAGTTGTTTGAGTATCCGATTTTTTATTCTTGATATCTTTTTTAAGATTATAGATGTTCAAAAAAAGTTGATCTTACTTACAATATTTCTTTCTTAAATGGTATCAATCAAACTACTATAATAAATAGATTAAAAATAATTGTATTATATGTTATGGAATTGGTGGTAAGCGGTATTTTAAGAAATGAGGATATAATGAGTAGCCTAGTTCAAGTAAAAAAGTTTGGTAATGATTCTGATTAAATAATATCAGGGTATTAAAATTAACTTATTGACAATTTCTTTTTTACCAGGTTAATATGCCAAACCAGTCGCTCAAAAGACCCATTATCCAATGCCCTCTGCCCGGTTAACATACTTGTAAAGAAAAAAGGATTGTTATTATAAACATAAGTGCCCAAACCATCGTTCCAAACAAAGTCAAAATCTACCCACCATTCTTCTTCAATTTTAGGTTCATGAGACTTTCTATATCTTCCTAAAAGGTCTCTGGCAAAAGTATTTGTAATGACAAATATTCTTGGTTTATTTTTATCTATAATTTTGTTTAGAACTGATTTGGTGATCATGCATTGCTGGTATAGAAAATCCTTTCCTCTTTCTGTTTTTAAAAGTGCTTTAACCTTGTTCTGATTTGTTTCTCTACAATACAACAAATCCAAATGCCCCCAATCTAAACCTGTTTGTCGGGCAACTTCAAAGAACTTTTTGAAGTATCTGTAGTCAGTATTTTCATCATAAGACAATTTATAAAATTCGCATTTCTTTTCTTCTTTAGAAAATAGGCGCTTACGCTCATCTTCACTTAAAGAGGGATTAATACCCATAAAAACAATTCCTTTATCAGGTATTCCATGACTTGCAATTGGTGGTATTTTACAAATGTCAAGGTCAGAAAATTTTTTCCAGAGGTTGTTTATTTTATCTTGTATCAGTGATGGGATGTTTTGCATAAAACTTGAATAGATCATTAATCAAAACGATAATTTTTGACAAAGTAATTTAAAAAAACTACTTTTATTGAGATTAAATAACAAAAAATGCATAAAAAGGTAATAACAATAGAAAATATTAGTGTTGATGAATTGGTAGAATTAATAGCTGATAGGTTGAAAGAAAAAATCAGTGTTCAAGATAATTTTGAAAAACAAAGTGATGAATTGCTGAATAGCAAGCAAACCGCTGAATTATTAAATGTTGATCAAAGTACAATCCATAGATGGATAAATAGCGGCAAAATTACTTGCTATGGAATTGGTGGTAAACGGTATTTTAAAAAAGAGGAGTTAATGAACAGCCTAGTTAAAGTAAAAAAGTCTGGTAATGATTTTGCTTAAATAGTTTCTTTTTGATCAATTGTTATAAAAATATTATTTTATTTTTCCTTTCATTTCTTAACCTATTTTAGCCAAATTTTTGTTACTCATCTGTGGTTTAAGTTTTATATACTATTGAACAACAGTATGTTATATTCATATAATTAACCTTGACAGGGTAGAAGTCGTAAGTTCGAATCTTACATGACCCACGAGCCCAAACTTAGGTTTGGGCTTTTTTATTACAAAAATTTTAGCTTGATATAAAATAATAGACACTGGTTCTCCCGAAGCTTCGGGACAGTATGACCCACATCAAGCAGAATCCCAATATCGGCAGATATTGGGATTTTTATTTGGGAAAACTCAAAAGCAAAGCTTTAAGAGTTTGGACAAATAAAAAACCCATAAAACTGCGATAGCAGTTTTGGGATTCTATTTGCAGGAGCGGGCTTTATTTCTGGATCATGACAATAATCCAAATGGTATTCGCGAGATTCTGAAATAA
>CAZQKB010000007.1:98950-181686 GCA_964593755.1 uncultured Mesohalobacter sp.
ATTCAGAATGCCAGTTTAAAGGTCAAAGAGAGTTTTGGGATTCTATTTGCAGGAGTGGGCTTCAATTCTGGATCATTTTGATAATCCAGATGGTATTCGCGAGATTCTGAAATAAATTCAGAATGCCAGTTTAAAGGTCAAAGAGAGTTTTGGGATTCTATTTGCAGGAGCGGGCTTCAATTCCGGGTTAATTATAGTCAATTTCTTAACACCAGATTTTCACTCCACCCAATAATCAAATACCACAGGCGGACCGGCGAGTAAATCTTTAAGCTGGGCTCTTACTTTGGCGTGATAAGGGTCTGTGTCATAAACACTCAGATCTTCCTTACTTTTAAATACCACATGCAGGGCAACATCATAGTTTTTATTTAAACGTTCATCACCAGTTTCTGCTTTTGGGCCTGCATGAAGTTCTAAAACACCTTCTACCTGTTTTAAGCTTATAAGCTGGTCAATGGCAAATTGCTTTTCATCTGAACTGACAGAATCTTTCAGATTCAGAAAAACATTGTGCATCAGAAGTTTCTCGGATAGAACATTGTCGCTTTTAAGCGTTGACTTATCAATAACTTCTTTATCACTGTTCTTACAAGCGAGCGTACATAAAAGGATAAAAACCAAATAAACTTGAGACCTGTATTTCATATTAAAATTATTTTATTCATTTTATTATTTAAATGTATGACAAAAATTCATAACACTTTTGAATGACTAAAATACTTATAGAAAAAGCGCCTTAATTCGGCTCATTCTTCACCTCTTAATGCATAAATCGGATTAAAGATATATATTTTTTGACCCGTAATTTTACATTTTTTAGAAGTAAAAAACCCGCCTCTTTAGCAAAGATGCGGGTTTGTTTTATTGGATAAATTTTAAATTTTAAAATAATCGACTAAAAGCAAAGGATCTGAACAGCACATCAAAAACATTTAATTTTGCAGTGCTTTTTCTTTCAGAAGTTTTTACTTCTATACTTTCAATGTTGTCGATTCGTTTTTTTCTTTTTTCCTGTAAGTGTTTTAATTCGTAGGGATTTGCCCATATTATTGGTGTGTACATGATTTTAAAATTTTAAGGGGTTAGTAAATTGTATAGAATTTTTATGCAACTCTTGTTGCACTCCTAACTTCTGTAGATATAGAAGTTATTTTTGGCTCATTTAAATCAGTTGATATTAATTTCAACATTCGATTTATCTTTTTAATTCAATTTTACTGTGCAATATTAAAACCTTTTTCCAACACCAACATGGAATTGACATATATTTAGTGTTAAATATGAGCGTATTTAACTGTACCTCAAACGTTTAAGTGAATTTAGTATATCGTTGTAGTAATTTTTAATATATTGATAATCAGTAGAATAAAAAATTTAACATAGTCATTAAATGGTGATGCTGCTTTTGCTAAAATATTTGAATTGATTTAACAAAATAGACTAAAAAATGTCAAATTTGAGCTGACAACGATATAAGATATATCGTAATTTATGACATAAATACAGGATCAAATCTTAACTTCTTTTTAGTTGATAAACATCTTCCCTACGGTCTTTGAGGTTTCTTACGCTTCCAAAATTATGCAGCTCCGTCAGGTCGTCCAGGTTAACATCGGCAATGAGGATCATTTCGGTGTTTGGTGTAGTTTCTGCTTTTATGCCATTATTTGGAAATGCAAAGTCTGAAGGCGTAAACACAGCAGATTGTGCATATTGGATATCCATATTGTGCACTTTAGGCAGATTACCCACGCTGCCTGCAATAGCAACATAGCATTCATTCTCTACAGCTCTGGCCTGAGCGCAAAGTTTTACCCTTGAAAATCCGTTTTGAGTATCGGTCAAAAAAGGAACAAACAGGATATTCATACCATCTAATGCCAGAAGCCTGGACAGTTCAGGAAATTCAACATCATAGCAGATCAAAATGCCAATTTTACCACAATCTGTATCAAAGGTTTTGAGTTGATTTCCACGTTGCATACCCCAAACTTTGGCTTCGTCCGGTGTAACATGTATTTTTTCAAATCGTTCTACTTCCCCGTCTCTTTTGCATAAATAGCCAACGTTATACAGTTTTTCATTGATAACTTCCGGCATGCTACCGGAAATGATATTGATATTATAGGCAATAGATAAGGCCTTAAATTTGTCTCTGATAGGAATGGTATATTTTGCCAGTTCTCTAATCGCATCGGCTTCGCTAAGGTGGTTGTACTTGGCCATGAGTGGTGCGTTGAAAAACTCTGGAAACAGTGCAAAATCTGAACGGTATCCGGATAAAGACTGCACAAAATATTCTACCTGATGCAGGAGTTCGTCCAGGTCTTTATAAGGTCTCATCTGCCATTGCACAAGTCCCAGGCGAACTTCTGTTTTGGACGTGGAAATGTCTTTGGTAGCCTTTTCATAGTATATATTGTCCCATTGCATCCAAACCGCATATTCTTTTGAGTCTGCATCCCCTTCCAGATAATTTGAAAGTATGCGTACGGGCCTGAAATCATTAGATAGCTGAAAATTGAGTACCGGATCTTCAATTTCTTTGTACCTGACCTTTTGAATATATTGTCTTGGCGAAAGTTTTGAAGAATATTTATAATAATTTGGTATTCGGCCTCCAAAGACAATACCTTTAAGGTTTAGTTTTTCACAGAGGTCTTTCCTGTAATCGTAGAGCCTTCTGCCAAGCTTTAGGCCACGATAGGACTTTTTGATCAGGATATCAATACCGTAGAGCATATCGCCTTTGCCCTCGTGCATTTCAAACTTAGAATCACCTGCAATATCATCGTAGGTATGTTTTTTGTCAATTTTTGAAGACTCGACAATAATGGCAAATGCACAGCCTGCAATTTCCCCATTTACATACAAAACAATCTGACCTTCAGGAAATTTGGTAATGAGCTCCTTTAGTTCACTTTTTTTCCAGTAAGCATCCGGAGCGTTGCCGTATATTTCAATAAAAACATCTTTTAGCGCTTCAAAATCACTAAGTGAAAGATATTTAAGCTCTACATTTTCTATGATATCATTCATGACTTACAAATCAATTTATAAAATTTCAATATAAAATAAGAAAACGACAAATAATTGAAATTCTGAAAAATTAAGTAAATACTTATTGTATATGATATTAATTTTCGATTCTTCATTTTTTGGTAAGCTAAAAAATTGACTTGACCATATCTGTTCAGCTACTTTCCATTTCAGCTTGTCGCAGGTCAAAAGTTGAATATCAGCTTTTTTTGAAATAAAAGCATTGATGTGTACTAATGTTAAAATAAAAAACCCAACACATCATAGTATTGGGCAATTATTTTGCTTAAATCTAATAAACTGTATTAAACCTCAGCTTTTTCTTTGGTGTATTCAATTGGAAACTGAGCTGTATTTATAGCGTCCTTGTCTTTGTCTACAACCTCTTCAACAACTTCTCCAAAATATATGGTGTGGTCTCCAATATTTTGACTTTTTAGAACTTTGCAGGTTACGTGACCAATTGTATATTCGATGATAGCTTCTCCGTTTTTCTTGCTGAATGGAACACCATTTATTTTTCCATTTTCTATGGTCGATTTTTCTGCGAACGTTTTGATGTAGTCCTTATGTTCAGTTGACAGAACATGCAGCGTAAATCGTTCGCTATAATCTATAGTCTCATTTAAATCACTTTGCTGTGCAACAGCAACTGAAAATATTTTCGGTGAAAATGAAACTTGTGAAACCCAGTTTACTGTTCCGGCAGCGATGTAATCTTTGTCTCTTGTTTTTAAATGATCTGCTTTTTTTAAAGCAGTGAGGATATAATATCCATAAGTAAAATTGTGTGCTAACTTTTCCATATTTTAATTTTTGTTTTCACATAAAATAAGGAAAAGGCTATAAAATGCCTGTTAAAGAAATGGCAAGATTCAATATTGACAACCTATTGGCCAAAAAAAGCTCTAAAAAATTTAAAGCCTGGGATATTTCAGTTTAACAGGTCTGATTTTGTTAAACTAAAAGATATTATTTTGAAGTCAGGAGTTCGGTTAGGGATAGAAGTGGAAATCCCGCAGTCGAACACTCTAAAGTGTTTGACGAGGAATTGCAGCGTATAGCCCGGCTAACCGCCAAAATATAAGTAGCATTGTTATAAAAAGTTTGTTTATTTTTAATCCATGAAAAATACCATCGCTCAGCGCATCGCAGATTTTCTCGAAGATTATCCGCCCTTTGACAGTCTTTCGACCAAAGATTGTTACGCGTTGTCTTGTGAAATCGAGGTCGTTTACCTGGCGAAGGGTAAAGTACTTTTTGACCAGGGCGATAAAGCACATCAGCATTTTTACGTTGTTAATCAAGGTTTTGTGAATTTGAACTTACAACATGATCACTCCTGGAGACTTGTTGATGTTTGTGACGAGGGCGATGTAATGGGCTTGAGGCCGTTATTTGCAGATAAGACTTATGCTATGAGAGCAGAAGCTAAAGTTGAGGTCATGCTTTATGCCATTCCGTTTGAAAAATTTAAACCCTACCTTCAAAATGATAATATTGCCCAGTTTTTACTGAGGAGCTTTGCGTCAAACCAACGACAACCTGATGCCAAAGATCATAAAGGGGTATTACTGTCTAAAAACCTGACAGGTTCTGAAACGCAAAATGTTAGCATAGATTTCTTTCAGCAAATCAATTATACAGCAAAACCCTTTTGCGTCGATGAAGAAGATGCTATCATAAAAGTAGCAAGACAAATGACAGATTTAGGTATAAGTTCTGCATTGGTAGAAAACGAGCAAAAGCCAATAGGCATACTTACAGATAAAGATTTACGACGCTTTGTTGCGACAGGAAAAGTCGCATTACAGGCTCAGGTTTCGGATATTATGAGCCGTCCGGTCCTGTGTGTGCCTCCGTCGATTAGTGTGGCTCAGGCACAAATTATACTCATTCAGCACCAGGTAGGACACTTGTGCGTCACTCAGGACGGCAGCACACAGTCCGAAATTGTTGGTATTTTATCTGAGCATGATATTGTTACTGCTCAGGCTACAAATCCTATGGCCTTGCTCAAAGCGATGAAGCGCGCCAGGTCTATCGACAGTTTACGACAATCCAGGTCTTATTTGAGCCATATGCTAAAGGCCTACCTCACTACCGACTTACCCATATCCCATTGTTTGGAATTAACAGATGGGATACATCAGGTCTTGTTTGCAAAATGTGCAGAATTTTGTTTGAGTGAGATGAATGAAAAGCCTCCATGTAGATTTACATGGCTGTTTCTTGGCAGTCAGGCCAGAGGAGAGCAGTTGCTCATGACAGATCAGGACCATGCTCTGGTCTTCGAAAATGTACCTGAACATAAGTTTGAACAAACCAAAGCCTACTTTCTCGAATTAGGAAAAAAATTAAGTCAGGCACTCGAGAAAATAGGATTTGAATGGTGTCTCGCAGATATGATGGCAAGTAACCCTGAATATTGTTTACCTCTTAAGGCATGGGAACAAAAGTTCGAAAAATGGATAAAGTCTCCAACTGAAAAAAGTGTTCTATTCTGCAATATTTTCTTCGATTTTAAAAAAGTATACGGCGATGAAAGCTTAGAAAATCAATTGCGCGAAAAAGTATTTCAGCTTTTAAAAAATGACGATAAGTTTTTTGCCTATTTGGCAAGTGATGCACTTAAAAATCCTGCACCTCTGAGTTTTTTTGGAAAATTTGTTGTGGAAGACGACGGCGCGCATAAAGATGAGTTTGACATAAAAGCGAGAGCAATTATGCCTCTGGTCGATGCCGCCAGAGTTTTAGCTTTATCTAAAGAAATTTATGGCGTAAACCATACTGTAGAACGCTTTAAAAAAATGAAAGCGCTTGAACCGCAAAATGCAGATATTTATGAATCTTGTATTCGAAGCTTTTACGAACTGCTTAAATATAGAAGCCAATCCGGATATTCTCAAAATAATTCGGGTAGATTTGTAAATCTGGAAGCCTTAAATAAACATGATAAAAGCAAGCTTAAATATCTCTTTAAACCCATAAAAACTATACAAACCAACTTAAAAACAAGGTTTAATTTGACTTATTTTACTTAAATGTCCTGGCTAAATATTTTTAAACCCAAAAAGGATTACCCGGATTTCTGGTTGAATTATTTACAAAAATTCAAATCAGAAAAATCTGATGTTTATATTGCCTTTGACTGTGAAACTACGGGCTTAGATCCCCGGAATGATAGAATCCTTTCCATTGGTGCAGTAAAGTTTACAAAAGACAGAATTTTGATCAAAGAAAACAAAGAGTGGTTTGTTAAACAAACAAAACATAGTGATGAGAGTGTAAAAATTCATGGTATATTACCGGGTGCCAGGTCAAAAGCTTTATTAACGGAAAGTGAGGCAGTAAAGTCTTTTTTAACCTATGCAGGCAATGCAGTTTTGGTGGGTCACCATGTGAATTTTGATGTTGCAATGGTTAACTATGCGCTGAAACGCCTTAATGCCGGAAAACTAAAAAATCAGCAAAAGGATACCAATAGGTTATATAAGGATCTGGGGCATTTTGCCCAAGAGCAAAATTTCAGTTTGGACGATTTGTGTAAAAAGTACAATATCAAAGCCTCAAACCGACACACTGCTCTAGGAGATGCTTATATCACAGCGCAGATTTTTCAACGATTAATTTAAGTTTATAACATGGAAGAAAGTACAGCAATGAGAGAACATATTTTTGAGATTATCAGAAATCAGATGAAAAATAATGATCCACCTGAAACCAACAAAACATATAAAAGGTTACGACGTGAAGGTTATGAAGATTTTGTAGCAAAACAGTACATTGGTCAGTGTGTGGCTGTTGAAATTTTTGAAGTAATGACTAATGGCAAAGAATTTAATCTAAAACGCTATGTAAAAAACCTAAAAGCTCTGCCAAAAGAGCCTTTTGATGATTAAGCTTGGTATTCAAAAAAAACATGAAATCTATATATAGCAATCTAATAGATTCAAAAAAATCTAATAGATTTAATTATAAAAAGCCACAAATGCACTAAAATAATTCGTGCATTCGTGGCTATAAATTCGAAACCCTGATAATTTTCTAAAATAACAGACTCACCCCTAAAAGAAAATTTGTTCCTGCCTGAGGATAATATCCTGCACCTCCAAAGGTAGTGGTGTTGCCATTGTCGTCCGGAGCATCGAAGGTGAAAAAATAGCCGTTGGATTCAATTTCAGCATTAAAAACATTGTTGATCAATCCGGTAAAGCGTATTTCATCAAAAAATGAGATATTTCTCAAACTGTAAACAAGATTGAGATCGTTTACAAAAAATGATTCTAAAATTGAAGATTCAAAATCTATATTGCCCATATACTGTTCACCAACATATTTACTCAAAAAATTGATTTGAAAATTTGGAGTAGCCTGATAGGTTAATTGGTTTCCGGCAATTAAATTAGGTGAGTAAGAGATATTTGTATTACCAAGGTTTACAAGCTCTCCATTTATTGGCGCGATAAAATCTACATTTTTATTTTCACTTAATGCAATATTTGGCTGTAGCCTCCATTTTTTGCTCAGTAAAATGTCGGCTTCAACTTCCAGTCCCAAACGATAAGATTTTCCACTGGTTTGTCTGATAGGGTTGCCTACGTCATCTAAAGCTCCTGACAGAACCAGTTGGTCATTGTACAGCATGTAATAAATATTGGTATTTATTTTGGTCTTAGGCGTATTAAAGCGCCAGCCTAATTCAAAATCGTCCAGTCTTTCTGCCTTTGTAATATTATTTTCAAAATCTTGTCTTCGAGGTTCGCGGTGTGCACGACCATATGAAAAGTACAATTGATGATTTTGATTGGCTCTGTAAGTCAATCCGGCTTTCGGATTAAAAAATTCAAAGTTTTCATCTACAATAAGATTGATTTTGTCTGAAGTTAATCCGCTCATTTCAAAATTCACAAAACGCCCTTGTAAATCTGCATAAACCTGCCATTTATTATCTATACGCCAGGTAGCTTTTGCAAAAGTGGTAAATTCTCTTTTGGTGCCATTGCCGTCGTAATATCTATCTCTTATCATGCTATTTCCTGCAAACCTGGACCAAATCACTTCCCCAAAATGATCGCCATCGTACAAACTGTAAAATGCACCAGCAGTAAAATCTAGCTTATTGTCCGTATAGTTGACATTGGCATTGACAACATAATAATCATTATCTAACCATCTTCGGCGAATGAGGTCCGCGTTTTCTATGGTTTCATTGCCAACTTCAACAGGGCCGATTTCATGGAAACCCAAATCGGCATCTTCAACAAATTGTTCGAAATAACCTCGACCATAGGTGTAATTCAAACTTAGATTAGAAGACCAGTTTTTATTCAGCTTTTCATTCCAGTGTAATTGATAATGATCCTGAGCATAATTATCAACTTCATTATCGTAAAATTGAAGATTCCCATTATCATCGGTAAAAGCACCGGCAGGGTTAAAAGTCCTGTCGCTTTGGAGCGTTTCACGATCAACGCCAAACCAGGACTGGTAGGTTACCTCATTTCCTCCAAAAACCAAAGCTTTTACCAGTGTGTTTTCATCGACATAATTGGCTTGAAGAAAATAAGATTTTAAATCTGCAGAGGCTCTGTCTACAAATCCGTCAGACTCAATACGCGATAAACGGCCTGAAACCTCAAAATGATTATTCATCAAACCGGTACTAAATTTAACATTGTTCCTCCAGGTGTTGAAAGACCCAAAACTAGAATTGATTTCAGCAGAGGACTCTTTTTGAAATTTGTCGGTTAAAATATTTAGACTGGCTCCAAATGCGCCTGAACCATTGGTTGAGGTCCCAACACCACGTTGTAATTGGATATTTTCAGTTGAAGACGCAAAATCCTGCAGATTCACCCAAAACGTGCCTTGACTTTCCTGGTCATTATAGGGAATGCCGTTTATGGTAACGTTTACACGAGAATTATCGCTTCCACGAACCCGGATAGAGGTATAGCCAATACCATTTCCCGCGTCTGATGTAGAAACTACAGATGGCAGGTAATTCATTAAAATCGGAATATCCTGCCCCAGATTTCTCTTTTTAATTTCTTCCTTCGTAAAATTACTGTGGGTTATGGGCGAGTCTGCATTTACTCGAACACCCTGAACAGAGACCTCGTCTAAGGATTCAACAGCTTCAACCAGATCTACGTTTAAGGTTTGAGATTCGGTGAGTTGAATTTTAATCGTCTTTTTGTTCCCAAAAGCAAACACAAACTCATATTCGCCGACGGGCAAATTTAATTCATAATAACCATCTTGATTTGTAGTTGTAGAATAGGTTGAATTTTTGGCATAAACTAAAGCGCCTTCAACAGGTAATTTGTCCTGAGTTACTGTTCCACTTAAGGTAACATTTTGAGCAACCGCTGTGCTCGATAAACAAAGCAATAAAGCAAATAATACAGTTTTTATGTGGCCTTTTTTATTTATTTTTAAAGGACACATAGAACATCTCGATTTGTTTTCAGAAAATCGTTTTGCTACTAATAATAGATGTTTCATTCGTAATAATTTATACGAATAAAAGGGGCTATTATTCTGGTTAATATATGGTTAAAAATAAAAAACCTGAGTACCACTTTGGCATCAGGAGTATTACATCAAGATAAAATTATCTTGTTTTCCCTTGGCAGCATGACCTGCCCAGGTTCATTGGGTATAATCTCAGTCCTGACAATTATCGGGACACCCCTTTGAGACGTTGCAAAGTTATAATGTTTTTATGGAATAGCAAATCTTTATTTAGAATGATTGCTGATTTTGTTGTTTTCTGAATACAACAGCATTTTGGCCTGGAACTTAGAAAGTTAGAATAATTCTACTTTCCAGGAAAATTAAACAAAAAAAATAATATTATTTTCAAGACTTTAATTATATTTGCAAACCATTTTTGAAAAATGGTTTATTTTTTGAAAATAATGCGGGCGTGATGGTCCCGAAGTTTCGGGAGGTAGACCTGCCTTACAATAGGTAGACAGGCTAACATAGGGTATAGTAAGAGTTCTTTTGAAAATATAAAAATGCGGGCGTGATGGAATTGGTAGACATGCTAGACTTAGGATCTAGTGCTTCACGGCGTGAGAGTTCGAGTCTCTCCGCCCGCACTTATAAAATTAAGCCTCTCTTTATTGGGAGGTTTTTTTTTGTGTTGTAAAGTATTAATTTGGACAAGAGACGAGAAGTTTATCCTGAGCTTGTCGAAGGAAGTCTCTCCGCCCGCACAAAAAGACCTCAAATAGCCTTTTAGTTATTTGAGGTTTTTAGTTTAAAGCAAAAAGGATCCATTAGTGTTTTGCCAGCATTTCTTCAACTTCTTCAAGGCTTTTACCTTTGGTTTCAACGACATATTTCAAAACAAAAAGTAGAGATAAAATTGCCATAGCGGCATATATGGCAAAAGTAATGCAAGGACCAAGATTGGTTAACTCCCAGGGAAAGAACTGCGTTACAGTGTAACTTACTAATGAGTTAAAAAAACCAACCACTGATATGGCGATCCCTTTGATATGTCCGGGAAATATCTCAGACAATAAAGTCCACATCACAGGACCAAGTGAAATGGCAAAAGCTGCAACATATAATAGAATAGCAATCAAAACTAAAGTAGCATTAATGTTAATAAAACTCTTGATGTCATTTCTTTTAAAATCGTTCAACTCATCAGCAGATAAGTAAGCTTCTAAATCTTTCGAAAGTGCATTTTGTGAGTCAAATGTTTGGTTATTGATTGCAGATAAAGCCGATTTTACAACTTGCGATTCCACTTTTTCAATATTAGTATCATTTATAACATAAGAGGCATTGCTAAAGGCTAATGTCGCCAGGCTTAAGGCTACAGACATGGCTAAAGTTCCAATAATCAGCAAAGGTTTTCGGCCCAATCTGTCTATAAGCCTGATGGCTACTAATGTAAATACCAAATTGGTTAAACCAACCACAATAGCCTGAAGAAAAGAAGAGTCAGTGCTTCCGCCAGCCTGTTCAAAAATGGTTGGTGCGTAGTAAAAAATAGCATTTATACCCGTAATTTGCTGAAAAAATGCAATTCCAAAAGCTATGATTACAATATTGCGCATTCTGTTGCTAAATAATTGACCTAAAGTTCCTTTAGGTTCTTTTTTATCAATTCCACGCTGGATTTCTTCAAGGGTGTCTTGCGCATAGCCTGAGCCACCTATTTTTGTCAGAATACTTCTGGCTTTATCCTTTAAATCCAAATATTGAACTAACCACCTAGGACTTTTAGGTACTGTAAATAAGGCCAGGAAGTAAATCATTGCCGGAATAGCTTCTACTCCCAGCATCCAACGCCATGCGTCTACCTCGATATCTTTTAAAAAATAATTGGAAAAGTAAGCCACAGATATTCCAATAACGATGTTTAATTGATTTAGGGATACAAGACTTCCTCTAAGTTTTGGGGGCGCAATTTCTGCAATATAAACCGGAGCAATCAAAATAGCACCACCAATGCCAATGCCTCCAATAATACGTGCAATCACAAATTCAAGATATCCCGTTGCCAATGCAGACCATGTGGCAGAAATGGTAAAGAGCAAAGCCGTAAAAATCAGAACCGTACGTCTGCCGTACTTATCGCTCATGGGGCCGGCCAGAATGTTACCGCCCATGGCTCCAAAAATCACACAGCCCACAGAAAACCCTAATTCCCAGTCGGTCATTTCAAAATAAACCGTAATACCGTTTACCGCTCCGGAAATTACAGCAGAATCAAATCCTAATAAAAAACCGCCTAAAGCGACAATAAGACTAATAAATGTGGTGTAGGTCTTTTTCATGTTGTTTAAGTTTATAAAAAACCTCACAGGTTTCGAAAATCTGTGAGTTTTAATGGTCTTATTTATTTGTCGAAAGGCAGTCTACTAACATTTTCGAAAAGTTATTCAACCTTTGATTCGTGCTTTACCCAATCTACTTCCATCTCCCAGAAGTCCTCTTCCATTGGAGAATCTGTAATTTTAGCAAAGTTTAAAATGGCGAACATGGGTTCGGGATAACTGTCACCTTCACCTTCGTTACGATAAACCTCTTCACCATCAACTTTATACACCAAATCGCTGTTTTCCCACTCCACTGAATATTCGTGCCATTCTTCCAAAGTCACAGGAAAGTCTTTTCTATAATCCTGCCAATTGGCTTTATCACACTCGCCCAGACTTTTTATAGCCCCGGTAGTAAAAACGTTATTGTGGTAGTCGCCGTGATGTTCAAAAATATCTATTTCACCAGAGCCTGTTAATGGCCAGCAAACATTTTCATTTTCTTCCTGTACAGGTGGTTCGTTATTTTGGGCGCCAAGAAGCCACCAGGCCGGAAACATACTGGCTTTGCCGCTGGGCTTAAGCCTTAAACGTGCAGTCCATCTGCCTTTTATGAATTCCTTTTTGTTTTTAGAACAAATTCTACCGGCAACGTATTGTGTAGGTGGATGCTGTTCGCCGTATTTACTCATGTTGTCACAGGCCATGGGTTCTTCGAGTTTAACGACTCTGACTTTTAAAGTGCCATTACTTACTTCTCGGGTGTTGTATTTGCCGTCCGGCACGTAGCAGTGAGTCTCATTATTTACCCAGATGCGCTGGTCCTGCCAGTTTTCAGGGTTAAAAGTTTCAAAATTGTCAATAAAATCTACTTTCCATTTTTTTTCATTTTCGGTTTTTTTCATTTCATTGGTTTTGATATCTGGATTGTCCATTTTTTTATCTGATTTGCAGGATGAAAAATTTAATATAAATAAACTAGTAAATATCAGGTATAAGATTTTCGAAAGTTTCATAAGATTATGGTTTTATGGCGTATTGCAATATACTATTTTTTAATTTCTGATTTATTTTATTGGTGAAGGTATTGGTACATTACAGTTTAGGATTTGAGTAAAATCTCTTTTTAAAAATTTATTTCTATATTTTTTCTAACCGGTGAAAGATTTTGAATTAAAATGAGATTTTAAACTAAACATTCCTTAAATTTGTAGTAAAGCAATGTCATATGACATTTTAATTTTAAAATAATAATTTATGAAATATCAATATTTTAAAACGCTCTTTCTCGCAACATTTGTAGTATCGATTTTTACTTCATGTGATGTAGATGGGGATGTAAATCAGAATCCGGATCCGGATCCTCAAGGTGAGGAAAGCTTCAAAGATTTGATTGTAAGCAGTAATTTTGACTGGAATACATCTGATGATTACACCATAAATTTTCAAGGCAATCCTGTAAGTAGTTTAGCTATTGAGCGGCCTCTGGTCATTAAGATAGAGGGTGGTGAAATTTTACGAAAAGTAAATACAAGGCTTACAGAAGATGAATCTATTGATGTTCGGGTGCCATCAAAAGATGAAACTTTAGTAATCTCCTGGGGAAGTTTTGAAAAAACAATTACTCTAGGGGCAAATCCCACTATAGATTTTACCTTCATTGAGCCGGATACTCAAGACGACTAATGCCTTTTATAATTTAAAGACTTTAAAAAATGAATAAAATAATTTTCTCAATAATATCAACAACATTTATTGCAATAAGTGCTTTTTCTCAAGTTACTAATGATTTTGAATTAGGAAGCCGTAACGCCTACATTGCAGATTGCTGGACCTTTTTAAGCACGAATGTAAATGGAGGTAACAACTCTATAAACGGAAATTTTGCTATGAGGAGCGGACAAATGAGTAATTTAGAAAATCCACATACCTTGCTTTCTCCCTGGGTGGATGTGACTTCCGGAAACATAACTTTTGATACTAAGTTGACTGCTTTGAATGGAGGAGGAAAATTTCTTGATGTTGTGCTTATTGATGAAAACGATAATGTTATAACATTATTGGAACATGAATACACGTCTGCGGCTGTTGCAGGTTTTTCTGTTCCGGTAAATGTTACAGGTGTTTATAAAGTAGGTTTCCTGTTATATGGACAAGGTGGTAATTCCAGAGGAATTATTGACGATGTTTCAATACCTGGTACCTATGCAGCAGATCCAGGAAATAACTGTAGCATTTTTCTAGCTATTACAGATACAGACAGTGATGGTATAGCAGATGAAGAAGATGATTATCCCAACGATCCTGCAAAAGCCTACAACAATTTTTCTAATACAGCAGGTAGTTATAACACGCTTGCTTTTGAAGATTTATGGCCTTCACAGGGTGATTATGACTTTAATGATTTAGTTGTGGATTATCGTTTCAATGAAATTACAAATGCTGATAATAATGTGGTACAGATAGAAGCTACATTTTATGTAAGAGCTGTTGGAGGCTCTTTGAATAATGGTTTTGCTATACAGATTGATGATTTAAGTCCCTCTGATATTGCTTCCGTCACAGGACAGCAAATTACAGGAAACCTTTTTACAATTTCAGCTAATGGAACTGAGGCAGGTCAAAGCACTGCAGTAATCCCAATATTTGACAGCCCTGAAAATGTCATCAATCGTGTAGGAGGATCTATGTATAATACCATTCCGGCAAATGGAACCGGGGTCTCGGATACCTTTACTGTTGTAATAACGCTTAATACGCCAATAGCAAATGTTGGAACAGCTCCTTATAATCCATTTTTAATAAAAGATCAGGTGAGAGGAACTGAGATACATTTACCTGATATGTTACCAACAAGCTTAGCAGACACTTCACTTTTTGGAACGGGTCAGGACGACACAAGCCCAGGTACGGGAAAATATTACAAAACAGAAAACAATCTGCCATGGGCTTTAATTGTAGATACCACATTTCAATATCCAATTGAAGGTGCAGATATTTTGAGTGCTTACCTCAACTTTGCAGAATGGGCTCAATCTGATGGTGAAAATTTTCCGGACTGGTACTCAAATTCCGCTTCAGGCTATAGGGATAGCAGTAATATCTACAACTAGAGATTTGTGACAAAGTAAAACTTAAAAGTGGGATTTTTTTCCCACTTTTTTTATGTGAATATGCTTAGTTGTTATAAGCTTATAATGACTTAGAACACTTTATAACCTTTATAGAACATCCAAAAATGAGAACATACCATCAATCCATTTCAATAACTTTTTATTTAAGTCATTAATTCTCCGGCAAAAATTTATAATCACATAATTTAAACCGAAACTTCAATAATTTTTTATAGTGTAACTATTTGAAATTGAATCAATATTTTTTTGAGATGTTAGAAGTCTTTATATTATATTTTTATTAATTGTAGTGATTGAGCTAATAGTTAAGCTAAAAAGTAAATTATTTTGTTATTTTTATACTTTATATTTATTGAATAATAGTCATTAAATATTTTACAATACTGAAATTTTTTTATTTGCAGTAATTTTATGATGTTACTACGAATCTTTATGCTAACAATTTACTAGTTAGAATAAAATTTCTCCAGAATTCTGATATAACAAGATTAAATGCTTAAATCTAAAAAGCCGATTAACGAAGATACACGCTTAAAAGAGTTACAATCTTATGGAGTCGAAAATATAATAGACAAGGAAGATTTTGATTTTTTAACCAAAATTGCAGCCAAGATATGTGGTACAAACATGGCGTTTGTAAGTTTGGTTTTTGAGGAAAAGCAAATTTTCTTATCTAAACACGGTTTGGAAGTTTCAGAAACTCCCAGAGATATTTCTTTCTGCGCTCATGCTTTACTTAAACCGAACGATTTTTTTATAGTAAACGACGCTTCAGAGGATGATAATTTCAAAGACAACCCTCTAGTTACTGGATCTCCATTTATAAAGTTTTATGCAGGAAAGCCATTGGTTACAGAAAATGGAAGTCCCATCGGAGCTTTATGTGTTGTTGATAAAAATCCTAAAGAATTATCCTTAGAAGAAAAAAATTTGCTTGACAGTTTGTCAAAACAAGTCATGAAACTTCTCGAGTTGAGAAAAAAGCAAAGAGAAACAGAGGCCATCAATAAGCGGCTTCAAAAGAATAACACTATACTGGAATTAACACAGGAAGCAAGTAATATTGGAGCCTGGGAGCTTGATATTGAGACAGATACTGTTTATTGGTCAGAAAAAGTCTATGAAATCCATGAAATTGAAAAAGATTTTGAACAGAATAAAAGTAAAGCACTCGATTTTTATCATCCTGAAGACCGTCAAAATGTAGTTGATGCATTAGATAAAGCTATAAACAAAGGACAGGATTTTGATATTATCAATAGGTTATTGACGGCAAAAGGAAATGAAAAATGGGTAAGAAGCACAGGACGTAAGTTTGAGAACAAAATTGTAGGAAGTTTTCAGGATATCACACTCATTAAGAAAAAAGAATTGAAATATAAAGCCATTTTCAATTCAGCGTTTACATTTTTAGGTTTTATTGACCCAAATGGAATTCTCTTAGAGGTAAATCAAAGCTCTCTAGATTTATCTAACCTTCAAGCTGAAGATATCCTTGGGAAGTATCTTTGGGACTGCTATTGGTGGCAAATTTCAGAAGAAGCAAAAGAGAGGGTAAAGGAAAAATTTTACGTCGCACTAAAGGGAAAAAGTGTATTTTATGAAGACATTGTACTTGCGACAAATGAAAAACCGGTGAATGTATTAATAAGTCTTAAACCAATCTTTGACGAAAACGGAGATATAGACTTTATTCTTGCTGAAGGTTGTAATATTCAAGATGTAGCTGATGTCAGAAAGCGATTCAAGCTGGCCATAGAAGGCGCTAATATAGCAACATGGGAATACAATATACAAACAGGAGAAACCTCTTATAACGAAACATGGGCAAGTATGTTGGGTTATACGCTTGATGAATTTAAAAAATCAAGCATTGAGACCTGGAAAAACCTGGTTCATCCGGAAGATCTAATTAAATCCAATAAATCGTTCGAACAATACATCAAGAACGATGATTTATATTATGAGCGAGAGAACAGAATGAGACATAAAGATGGTTCCTGGGTATGGGTTCTTGATCGGGGACGAATTTTTGAATGGACTGAGGACGGTAAGCCATTAAAAATGTATGGTATCCACCAAAACATTACCAATCTGAAAAAAAACCAGGAGGCCTTAAGATTAAGTGAAGAAACCTTTAGAGGTAATTTTGAAAATGCTGCAATAGGCATGGCTCTTATTGATACTTTGGGTAAACTTAATAAGGTTAATAGTAAGCTTGGCGAAATGTTAGGATATTCTAAGGAAGAACTTTTAAAAATTAAACTTAAAAATGTCACCCATCCTGAGGATTTTAAAAATGATACTGAATCTTTAAAAAAGGTAATTTCTAAAGAAATTTCAAATTATAAAACAGAAAAAAGATATTTCAAGAAAAATGGAGACATTGTTCATGCCATTGTAGCAATTTCTGCCGTTAGGGACAAGAGTGGAGAAGTGTTATATTTTGTTGCTCAGCTTGTAGATATTACCCAAATAAAAAGAGTAGAATCCGAAATAAAATCATTATTACATATTACAAAAGATCAGAATGATAGGCTGATGAACTTTGCGCATATTGTGTCCCACAACCTTAGGTCTCATAGCTCGGGTATCATAGGTCTTTTGGAAGTTATAGAAAAAGAAGAGCCTTTATTTAAAAATAATGAGTTTTTACGTATGGTTCACGTTGGGGCAAGTAATCTTCACCAGACTGTAGAAGACCTGTCAAATATAATTTCCATTAATTTCAGTAAACCTGATCTTAAAAATGTTGACATTCAAAAAATCGTAGAAAAAAGTATTCAAAGTTTATCCAAAAAAATCTTAGATGCTGACATTTCTGTAACCAATAATATTACAGAAGAAACCAAAATTTGGGGTGTCCCGCATTATTTGGAAAGTATCACTTTAAATATGATTACAAATGCAATAAAGTATAAATCAGAGGATCGAAAAAGCTACTTGAAAATTTATTCTGAGGTAAACCATAATCACGTTTATTTATACTTTGAAGATAATGGATTGGGGATTAATTTGGAAAAACACGGTGACCGAATATTTCAGATGTATAGAACATTTCACAAACATGATAACGCCCGAGGTATAGGTTTGTTTATATCCAAAAATCAGGTGGAAAGCATGAATGGTGAAATAAGTGTAGATAGTAAAGTTGATGTAGGAACTACTTTTAAAATTAAATTACCTCATGAAAAAAATTGAACTCGCATACATAATTGATGATGATGCCATTCATCAACTCTTAATTAAGAAGCATTTAGAAAATACCGGTTTAGTTGAGCAACATGTAGTTTCTGAAAATGGAAAACAAGCCTATGAAGATTTAAAGAGCAGAATAGAGGAAAACTCAAAGTTACCGGAAATTATCTTTTTAGACCTTCAAATGCCCATATGGGACGGATGGCAGTTTTTGGAAGAATTTCAGAAATTAGATGCAGCAAAAGATTCTCAGATTTTCATTGTCACCAGTTCAGTTTTTGAAAATGATTTTAAAAAGGCAAAAATGTATAACCTTGAAGATAAATATTTAGTCAAACCTATTAATACTGAAAAATTAAAAGAGTGCATTGTCAGGGTTTTAAATGATTAGTATTAAACCAAAGCCTCTTCAACGGCCTGCTCTACTTCACTCAGTTTGAGTTTAAAATCATCTGAAATCACGGCAAAAAACAGTTCAGCATTGGCATTAAAGTCAATTTTTCTAAGCTCTTCAAAATGTATCCAGCCGGTTTTATAAACTTGCTGGCCTTCATCAACAGAAGTGGTTTCAACATGTTCAAATTCAACCTCATCAAGCAGTTGTATATCTTTAGCGAAAAGTACCACCTTCAAAAAGAAATCATTGGTAAATTCTGCCTGGTCTTTAGAATGGGACTGGGCGTAGTCGTAGTTGTAACTTTCACTTAGGGCCTGAACATCAGATAATACAGCAGAAGCTGTAGGCACACTGCCGGCACCTCGGCCTAAAAACAACTGTTCTTTGGCAAATTCTGCATTGATTTTAACGGCATTAAATTCATATTCTACATTGTAATTGGCATGCGTTTTTTGTACTAAAAACGGAGCAACAAAGCCAATAACTTTATCTTCAATTCGCTTGGCGTAGGAATACAATTTTAGTTTACGTTCCTGCCCTTTGGCAAATTCCACATAAGATTTTTGGACATGCCTGATTCCGCAGTTGAATAAGGCCTCAGGCTCGGGGTTCACACCAAAAGCATGTTTTAATAAAATGCCCAGTTTGTATTTAGCGTCAAAACCATCTACATCCAGAGTGGGGTCTGATTCTGCAAAGCCTAAATCCTGGGCCTGCTTGAGGGCTTCGACATAGGACAAACCTTCTGCGGTGCGACTGAGAATGTAATTGGTCGTCCCATTGCAAATGCCCTGAAAACCTTCAATAGTATCACTTTTAAAATAATTCTCCAGATTACGAATGATAGGAATACTTGCACAAACAGAAGCTTCGTATAAGAAACTGACCTCGTTTTGTTTAGCTAAATTTAGTAGTTCCTCCAAGTGATGCGCGATCATTTTTTTATTGGCCGACACCACGTGCTTCCCTAGTTTGAGGGCCGATTTTACAATATCGTAAGCCGCATCGGGATCATCAATTAATTCGACTACGGTGTCGATATTATTATCCAAAAGGATGTCGGTAGGCTGATAAAAAAATAATTTATCCGGCAAATCCCGGGTTTTATACTTGTCTTTAACCACTATTTTGGAAATTTCGGCATGAGTGTTTTGGCTTTGCTGAATGACTTTGTAAAAGCCCTGGCCAACGCAACCGTAGCCAAATAATCCTATGTTTGATGTCTTTTTCATGTCATTTGGTTTTTGTGAGTTATCCTCGTTCTGATGTAACCACTTCAATATGTCCTGGTTAATTTGTTTGGCTTCGACTAAAAATCCGTCGTGGCCGTAAATAGAATCGATTTCTAAATAATCTGCCTTCGGAATATGTTCTGCTAAAAACTCTTGTTCTTTCGGCTGAAACAAGCGATCTGAACGCACACCGATACACAAGGTTTTAGCTTCAATCTTCTGAAGAGCTTCCTCAACAGATGCATGCCCACGAGCCAGATTATGGCTGTCCATGCTTTTGGTGATGGCGTAATACGCATATGGATTAAAGCGCCTAACCAGCTTTTCCCCCTGGTAATTTTGATAGGTTTCCGCCTTAAAATTTTCAACTGTATCTAAGTCATTCTCAGCCTGAGTTGTATTATAAATTTCAGGTGTTCTGTAACTCAGCAGAGCAATAGATCGTGCAGACTTCAGTCCTGCTTTTCCGCCTTCAGGCAAATTCTTTAAAAAACTCTCGTCGGCCTCCATTGCCAGTCTTTGGGAGGCATTGAATGCAATGCCCCAGGACGATTGAAAAGCATTGGTCGCCAAAACACACAAGCCTTGGATTTCCTTAGGGAATTTAACCGCCCACTGCAAGGCCTGCTGACCGCCCAGAGATGCACCAATTAACAGGTGAATCCTTGTGATTTCCAGGTGTGCTGCAACCAAACGATGTACTTTAACCATATCCCTAATGGTGACCAAAGGAAAGTTTTTACGTTGATAGGCTTCAGGAACTTCAGGAGAATTCGCACCTGTTGTACCATAACAGGACCCTAAGAAATTTGGACAAATAATGAAATATTTCTCCGGGTCTAAAACCTGACCCGGGCCAAACATTTCCGACCACCAGTCTTTGACCTCAGCATTAGCCGTCAGGGCATGGCAAACCCAAATCACATTGGATTTTTCTGCATTAAGCTCACCATAAGTCCTGAAAGCCACTTTTACCTCAGGCAGCACTTTACCGCTTTCGAGTTTGAAATTATTGGTATGTGTATAATATAAGTTCATTTATAAAGAAATTGAATAGTTTCCAGGTCTCCCCATGAGGGGAGATTTAGAGGGGTGTAATTCGGACTTATTTTATGTGATTCAACTATGCTTTTCATTTTTTTACACCAGCACCGGAACTTTAGCCAGGGCGTGTTTGATATCTTTCTTTAAATCTTCAATATGTTCAATACCGACAGAAAGCCTAAGTATTCCGGGTTCTACACCAGCCTTGATCTGTTCTTCTTCGCTGAGTTGCTCATGCGTTGTTGATGAAGGGTGGATAATCAGCGTTTTGGCATCGCCCACATTGGCCAGATGAGAAATCAGCTGTAATTGATTTACAAATTCGTCGGCTGCTTCCTTTCCGGCTTTTAGTTTAAATGTCAGAACACCTCCAAATCCTCTTTTGAAGTATTTTTTAGCATTGTCGTGATAAGTTGACGAAGCAAGTCCGGGATAATTTACCCATGATACTTCGTCTAAGCTTTCCAGCCACTCGGCAAGGGCCAGTGCATTTTCTCCTGTTCGTTCCACCCGAAGTGAAAGGGTTTCTAGTCCCTGAGTAAGCTGAAAGGCATTAAAAGGCGAAAGCGCCGGACCAAAATCGCGAAGGCCTTCTACCCGGGCTTTGATGATAAAGGCGATATTTCCGAAATCGCTGTTTTTTCCAAACACCTCAGAAAAGACGAGACCGTGATAAGATTCTGAAGGTTCTGAAAATTGCTTGAACTTGCCATTACCGTAATCGTATTTTCCGGCATCTACAATGACACCGCCAATACTGGTACCGTGACCGCCAATCCATTTGGTGGCTGAAGCTACCACAACATCCGCCCCATGTCTAATCGGCTGAAAGAAATATCCGCCGGCACCAAATGTGTTATCAACAATTAAAGGAATATCATGATGCTTAGCCAAAGCTGCGATTTCATCAAAATCAGCGACACTAAAGGCTGGATTGCCAATGGTTTCCAGGTAAATGGCTTTGGTGTGTTCATCGATTTTGGCTTCAAAATCTTTAGCCGTGATGCCATCAGCAAATTTGGCACGAATACCAAATTTTTTAAGCGACACCTTAAACTGAGTGAAAGTCCCGCCGTACAAATGCGGCGAGGTGACAAAACTGTCGCCGGCTTCAAGAATATTGGTCAAAGCTATGAATTGAGCCGCCTGACCGGAACCTACAGCCAGCGCAGCCACGCCTCCTTCTAAGGCAGCAATACGTTTTTCAAAAGCATCTGTTGTAGGATTCATAATTCGGGTATAGATGTTACCGAACTCCTTTAGGCCAAATAAGTCAGCCGCGTGTTTAGAATCTTTAAACACATAAGAGGTGGTTTGGTAAATGGGTAATGCTCGTGAGCCGGTTGAAGCATCGGCCTCCTGACCGGCATGGAGCTGAAGGGTTTCGAAATGATAATTTTCTTGTGACATGATATAAAGTATTAAAGGTTAAAAATTGAAATACAGAGGAAAGGCTTAAGTTCAGAAATGACTTAAGGCCTTGGCGTTGCGCTGCTAAATGAATATCAGCAACACATGCACATTCGCATGCAACAACAGTCTGTGAATGATTTTAAAAATGGAATAATTGAAAAAGTTTCAGACATGGATACTGAAAACAATCGATAATTGAAATAAAACAGATTTTTCATCGCTTAAGAGTTTTATATTCATCAGCAACACTATTGTTAACTGAATCTGGAATTGGCACCGGTTTTCCAATACTGAAATACATCAGCACTTATAGTGGGTTGCCAGAGGGTCAACGAGCCAGTCTCTCACCTCTTCTTTATAAAATTTGCGATTACTCACAAATTGGAAATACAAACATAACAACAATAAAAGGAGAATTCCAAATAAACTTTTGTTAAAGCATGTTAGATGTAATCAATTGCGCTCCTAATTATATTAATATTTCGCCCCTGACGGGGCTATTGACGTTTCGCTCCTATCGGAGCTATTGATGTTGTGTTTCTTGTGTAGCAAGGTTTTGCTTAATACCTAAAAAACAATACAATGAAAATTATAGCTCCAGAGGAGCGAAATATGATTAAATATATGGTATCAAAAACACAACACAGCTACAGAGGAGCGATATATTATTCATCATCAAATAGATATTCATTTTTGTAATCAATCTCATAGGTTTTTAAAAATTCTATATATTCATTTTTGAATGATTTTTTTCTATGATGCTCTTCTTGTTTTTTATGTAATTAATTACGTTTTGAACTCCTGATTGGCTTACTGTAAACGCACCAAAACCAGTTTGCCATTCAAATTTTCCTTTGATATACATTTTTTCATTAATCCATTTGGAAGAATTGGCTTTAATATCTCTAACCAAATCAGACAAATTGCAATTTGGTTTGGTGCCAATTAATAAATGAATATGGTTTGGCATACCATTGATAATCATTAATTTTTGATTTTTGTTTGTAATAATTCCTGTAATGTATTTATATAACTCATCTTTCCATTTACTAGAAATGTGATTATTTCTGCCCTTAACGGCAAAAACAACATGGAAATATAATTGGGTGTATGTGTTTGGCATATTGATATTTCGCCCCTAACGGGGCCATTAATTTTTCGCTCCTAACGGAGCTATTAATTTTTCGCTCCTAACGGGGCTATTAATATTGCGCTCCTAACGGAGCTTCTGATGTTTTGCTCCTAGTGGAGCTCCTCCATGTCTTCCGGTAAACCGCCTACATGCTGAAGTTTTATGGAGGCCAATTTCAATCCCATTTTTAAACATTTTTCCTGAGCGTATCCTTTGGTATAACCGAATAAAAATCCAGACCAAAAGGCATCACCGGCACCGGTGGCATCTTTGACCTCCTTGATAGGCTGTGCCGGTAGATGAATAATCTTGCCTTGTTTATCTACATATTTTACGCCGTCACTTCCTAATGTGAGATAGATACGGTTAAGATTATGTTTATTTTGAAAATAATCGAATATTTCATCATGGTCAAGAGATTCCCCAAGCAAACGCGCTACATCGTCCTCGCTGATCTTCAGCAATGGGTTCAGCTTCAAAAATTCATCGATGACAGCTTGTGCTTCAACCTTATCCGGCCAGATCTTAGACGCATAATTCAGGTCTATACTGATCTCAGCCCCGAATTGTTTGGCTTTTTTTGCTGCATTTATAATACTGTCCTGTGCCGGTTTTTTAGACAATGCAAAACAAGTGGTATGAAATACCTTGGTTTGCTGAAGTAAACTTTCTTCAAACTGATTATCGTGGATTTGAAAATCTGCTGCCCGATATGGCATAAAGTCGGGTGTACCAGAAGTTTTGGACACCAAAATGATTGAAGTTGGTGCATTTTCATATTGATGTAATCCTTCGATGGATAGGTTTTTATCTTGGAAACGCTTCAGCATAAATTCTCCCATTCCATCCTGACCAATGCTGCCAATAAACCGAACATTCGCTTTTAAGGCCTGTAAATTAAACGCCACATTCGCCGGCGAACCTCCCAAGTAAGGCTTAAAGTCTTTAGTTTCAGCCAGCGGACTATTCATTTGCTGCCCTATCATATCAATGAGTATTTCACCTGTAGTAATGACGTCTATAGGTTTTTCAGTCCAATCCATTGTTTTCCGTTTAAATATTGATTTAGCATAACTGTCGCTGCTGCACTCCATGTACAATATTGCACACCGTTTGGTTCTTCTGTTTTAGAATCAAAATTTTCGTAAAATCCCCAATCGGCTTTTTTATTTAAGACATTGATTTGGTCTAATACCTGTTTTGCTTCATCGTTTTGCTCTTGCAGACAAAGTCCGATGCCGTAAAACCCGTTAACCATAGGCCAGGTGCCGCCGTTATGGAATTGATAGGGGTAATTCCTGAATTCGTATTTGCAGTTATTGGTAAGCAAACTCCAGTCTTTGTCACTTTCCGTGATCACCGGCCAGAAAGCAGGTAGAGACTTTAGAGGCAACTCGTTCCTTAGGCTTTGACAATAGTGCTTTAAGTTGTCTCGATTCTGTTGGTCGCCTAAATTCAGCATCAATAGCAAACTATTGGCAAAGGCGTCGAATTGGGTTTGATATCCAGCCGGTTCAAGGCTGGCCACCCAGTAATCATAATCTTCAAGTTGATTGTAAGCATTTGGATGGTAAACGTTTTCGGCATGATCGTGTTTTCTATAGTTGAGTTCAATCTTCTTTTGAATAGCATCATGTTTGGCCTGCAATTTCTGATTGTCCTCAAAATGAAGAACACAACGAATTGCCCAAAGCCGCAGCAATTGATCATAAAGGATAAAACCTTCAGTTGGGTATTCATCGGCCCAGTTGCCGCTCCGAGGCACATACATGAGATCACCGTTATTAAATTCCCAGGCGTGCATCAATTGAAGACATTTATCAATGGCTCTTTTATGCGTTTTAAAAAATTCGATGTCTTCAGTAAAATGCGCGTATTGGCAAACGCCAATCACAAACCAGGATAAGGTGTCCACACGTCCGGCTAAACCGCCAAAGCTAACTTCGCCGGTTTCCACATCGACATTAGACGGAATATTCCCTAGTTCGTGCTGATGTTGAGCCAGGGTTTCTAAAGTCGTCTTCATGGTATGAACCAAATTTTTGTCGCCATCCAGCAAACCCGCTAAACCACAAATCACACCGTCTCTAGCCCAAATCCGCTTATAATTAGCCACATCATTTATTGCGGCGAGAAAGCCATTAGGGGATTGGGCCTTTTGGAGAAGAGTTAAGGCATTACTGTAAGCCATTTCCAAATTTGTCATATCTAATCTTGATTAACCAAAGATAAAATAAATTTAAATTATAGTTTTTTTAAGAATATAACTTATTATTGATAATCAGGGCAACCCGGACATCTTTTTGCGAACGGTTCAATCTGGTAAGTTAATGAAAGTTCATAAACGCCTCCTGTTCTACCTATGTTTGAAGTGTTGAAATCATAAGATACACCGAAAATAAAATTTTCATATTGTAATCCTGTAAGGGCATTTATAGAAGTTAATAAATGGCTATTATTTGTATTCATTGCGGGATTAGTTATGAATGTAGCACCTACAAAGAAGTTTCTAATAGAAAATGAAGATACTAAATCAAATCTATTGAATCGCCCTTGCTGCATATAGTTTCCTGATATCATAAGCCTAGCTTCATATGGTAAAAGCCTTATGTCTATCAAATCACTAATTAAAAACTCGTATCCGGCACTCACTGAAAAAAATGTTTCTAAAGCTTGATTGCCATTTATAGTCAATGAAATGTTTGGTCTGTTAAGATGCTTAGCTGAAGCGCCAATCCAAAGATTTTCATTATTAAAAAGCAGACCTGCAGAGACATCCCAAAACCCTATATTATCTCTGCTAATTAGGAGAGCATCTAAAGAAGATTCACTAATTGTATTGGTTTGAATATTAATCTGATCTTCTAATAGTAAGCCTTGAAATTCGAAGTTTTTCCAACCTCTACCGGCTTCAATGCTTGGTCTAAAGAACCATCTATCGCCTAGTCTAACTCTGTAGGCATAACTCATATTTACCTGAGTATAAGTATATCCTGTTTGGTTTTCCCTTTGTCTAAGAAAACTAACGCCTGCACCACTATTGGCATCTTCAAACCACGTATTTAAAAAACCATAATTTGTATCAAGATTTAAATCTAATGAAGGCCATTGGGTTCTGTGAATAACACCAAAATGAGTTGTTTCTTCAAAGCCTGTAAAACTAGGATTTATGGTTTGAGGCATTAAAAAATACTGTGTAAATATCGGATCTTGAGCACTGATTTCATGAGTAATCAAAAGAGAAAAAATGATTAATAAGAATTTATGTTTCATGCTTTAGTTATAATATTAAAGTAAGAGCTCCGTTTTCCTTAATGACTTTTCCGAATATGGTCTTTCCTACAAACGTGAAGTAATAGTTGCCATTTTCTGCTAGTTCACCATTTATTTTTCCATCCCAGCCTGAAATTATATCGCCTGATTCTGAGTATATTAAGCTTCCCCAGGTATCGTATATATTTAATTGCATGTCATTTAGTCCTATGTAACTTGGTCTAAAAAGATCATTTAAACCATCTTGATTTGGAGAAAATGCATTTGGAAAAATAAGCTTATATCCATCTTCAATAATTATTGTGATTTCTCTTATGTTTTCACAAGAATTTCCTGCATAAGTAATGGTTTGAGTAACAATATAAGTGCCTGGATTTAGGTAAATATGTGTTGGGTTTTCTTCTGCTGAGAAATTACCATCACCAAAATTCCAGGATATACTCTCAAATTCACCAGAGGTAGTATTTGTAAATTGTATAGGGTCTAATTGGGAGTAAAAGCCATAATTATCAAAAGAAGAACTTCCATATACGAAATCTGCTGCAGAGAATTCTGGTAGAAAAACATCAAAAGAGAAAGATTCTGTACATCCTAAGCTATCTGTTACATCTAATATTACTGTACCATTTTCAATTGTTGTCATGATTTGGTTGTTATTTCCAGAAACCTCGCCACTGGACCAACTAAATGTAAATGGAGGGACACCTCCTGAGGCTTGAGCAGTAAATATTTGATAAACAGATATTTCCTCGCAGTCTATTATTGTTTCTGTAGTGACATCCAAAACCAATTCAGGTGGTCTCGTTACTTCGAATGTTTGCGTTAGGCTACAATCATTTGCATCAGTCACTTCGACCTGATAGTTGCCAGGCGGAATGTTAATTAAATCTTCTGATGTTTCTCCATTAGACCATAAGAATTCAAATGGAGCTGTTCCTCCAGAAACAAAAAGATTAATGTCTCCGGAATTTGGATCATCACAATCTAAAGCATTAGTAATATTCGCATTTAGAGCTATTGGATTTGGTTCAAATATTGTAAAAGTTTCAGATATAGTGCATGGTGCAGCATCTGATATATTTATAGTGTATGAACCTGGACCTAAATTATTCCTGTCTACACCTGCATTAGGATCATCTTCCCACTCAAAGTCTATAGGACTTTGACCACCTTGAAAGCTCAAAGAAATACTTCCATCGTTTGCTCCAAAACAGGAAATTTGATTGATTGTTACAGGATTTATAGTAAATATTGGCGGTTCAGCAATGTCAATAGTTATTGAGGCATCGCAGCTTATAGCATCCGTAACTGTAATTGTATAATTGCCTGGAGACAGGTCTGTTTGAGACATGCCTTCACCAAAATTGCTCCATTGAATTGAATATGGTTCAACACCACCAGAAATATTTGTAATTGTAATAGACGCATCATTATCCTCATAGCACTCTATTTCTGTAAAATCTACTGAAATAATAATTTCATCCGGTTGAGTAAGCGTTATATCTATGGTATCCTGACAGCCGTTAAGGTCTGTAATTGTTAAGGTGTATGTTCCGGCTAAAAGTCCAGTTAAATTTTGTAAATTACTGGTAAAACCATTAGGACCATTCCAGGAATAAGAATAATCGAAAAAACCAGGAGAAACTTCAATTGGCGTACCTCCTGATACATTAACTTCTATAGTTCCATTAGCTTCTCCAAAGCATTCAATGTTTGTGAGATTAGAAACGGAAACTTCTAAAACATCAGGTTCAGTTATTATAAAAGCTAAAGTATCTGATATACAGTTATTATCATCTGATACTGTAATTTCATATGTGCCTGCGGCAAGACTTGATATATCTTCATCAGATGAAAAAAAGTTGCCGTCTAATGTCCAATTATATGAATAATTAGAGGAGCCACCTGTAACGGTTATATCAATTTCTCCATCATTAGCATCAAAACAACTGACATTACTTACATTTTCTTCGAACAATAATATTTCATCAGGTTCAGTTATGATATAAGTTTCTGAAAAAGGACATCCGCCTTGATCTGTGATAGTAAGTGTATAATTTCCAGGACTCAAGTTCGATATTGTTGCATCACTTGAAGTGAATCCGCCGGGACCTGACCATGAAACCAGATACGGGTCACCTGTTGTAAACGGAATACCTCCGGATATAACCGCTGATATTGACCCATCATTAGCCTGGAAACAACTAATTTGATTTAATGTTATATTTGCTATAAGTGAAGGATTTACAGTCACATTTATATTGAAAGTATTACCATTACAGATACCTGCTGTAGGCGTGACTGTATAGGTAACAATTGAAGGAGATGAAGTATTATTTATTAAGGTCTGACTTATTGAGTTTTGAGGATTATTTTCAGCAGATGCCCCAGTCACAGAACCTGCTGGATCAATAACTGGTGTTGTCCATATATAACTTGTATTTGAAGGCACAATATCCCCATTCGTCGTGTCAGGTAAGACGTTAAAAGTATCTCCACTACATATGGTTATACTCAAGTCACTTATAGCTGGTGTTTCGTTAACAATAATTTCGGCTGTGTCAGATACTATTTCTGAACAACCACCACTTGAAAAAGTAATTACACAGTAATAGTAGTTGGTTCCAACCGATGATGCTGGTGGAGAAAAAGTAATTAAATTCTCACCTGCTATTGGCGTTCCTGATGAGTTATCATCGATTGTATTTGAGAACCATTGGAATGTAGGTGTGCCAACTCCATTAATAAATGACACATTTAAATCATTCGGAATTTCACCTAGACATAATTCTTCAGAAATTGGTTGATTTTCTATGATTGGAGAGGTTGTTATAATCACTTCGGAAGCAATACTAACTGTTGAACAACCTGGTGTAGACTGTGTGATCTCACAATAATAATACAATGTGCCAACAATGCCTGTAGGTGGTGTAAAAGTTGAGTTTGTTGCTCCTGATATTAAAATGCCACCGGTATTAGAATTTACTGTATTGCTAAACCACTGGTAATTGAAAGTGCCATTACTGCCGGTAAGTTGTACCTCTAAGTCTTGAGGAATACTGTTTTGACACAATGTTTGACTCGGAATAGGTTCTAAATCTATAACCGGGTCATCAAATACTACAATTTCAGCTACATTGCTGGTTACAGCATTACAGCCATTACCAGAAAATGTCACTTCAACATAGTAATAAAAGTTACCAGTCACATTAAAGGATGGTGGAGTAAAAGTAGGGTTGATTTCTCCAGTAATAGCAGTCCCGCCAGTATTACTATTTGAGGTGTTTGTAAACCATTGGTAGGAAACATTTCCAGCTCCATTCTCAAAATTAACAGAAAGCGGAGCAGGTATTGAACCACCTACACATAGATTCTGTGTTGGAATAGGCTGAGTAGTAATAGAAGGTGCGGGTAGGACATTTATACTTGCAACTTGACTTGATATGGTAGAGCAGCCACCGGATGTAAATGTTATTTCACAATAATAAAATATCTCGCCTAATGTATTTGTAGGTGGAAGATAATCTGGATTTGTTGCACCTGAAATTAATGTCCCGCCAGTATTACTATTAATAGTGTTACTATACCACTGGTACTGAGCTCCGGTTGCTGCAGTATTTGTGCTAAGGATATTTGGAGTGCCACCTAAACACACCGTGTCTGATTGAGGTTGTGTTGTTATAGAAGGAGCGGGATTTATAGTTATAATAAAATCTACAGGATCTCCTGTGCAATTTGGCGTTGAAGGGGTTACTGTATAAGTTATGCTTCCAGGAGAGGTATTTGTAGAGTTTATGAGTGTTCCCGGGATTGTATCTCCTAATCCGTTTGGCGTAAAACCGGTAACACCCGGGCTGGCTATTGCAGACCATGTAAATGTTGTTCCGGCAATATTTGAAGTTATTAAAATATCATCAAATGAAGTTCCGGAGCATATTTCTTGTGTTAAATCAGTATTGGTTATAATAGGCTCTTCTTCAATGGTTATTGTTTCAGAGATGATACTGCTAGTGCCACAATCGTTAGTTACCTGAAGTGTAAAGGTATAAGTACCTGGAACCCCATAATCTATAGGTCCTGGATTTTCAAGGTTAGAACTCGAGGGATTAGCGCCAGGGAATTGCCAGTCATAAATAACAGAACTCAGGTCATTAGTACAAGATTCGATGACAGCTGATGGATTTATTATTGAAGAATCACATGTGATATCAATTGGATCTATGGATATTTCGGGTGGCTTTTTTACTATAACTTGTTGGGAAAAACTACCTGTTGTGCAAAAATTCGTACCTTCTAGAATTATGGTATATGTTCCGGGAGTCTCAAAATTAAAAGATGGGTTTTCTGAGGTGCTATTTGTTCCATTTATAAAACTCCAAACTTCAGGCGAATCCCCACAAAATTCTGAGCTATAATTTACAGTCCACTCATATTCAAAAGGTTTGCACCCTAACGATTCGTCTGTAGTATTAGTTGCATTTACAATTAAAGGCGTACAGCCATCATTTGTATCTAAGGTAAAAGCAGGCGTAGTTTCCGGCTCTATACAAATTGTATCTGTAAAAATATCAACACCACACCTGTTAGCAACGGTTTGTGTGACTGTGTATGTTCCAGCTGTATTGAAGCTCAGGCACAATAATTCTGATCCTGTAAGCCAAACATCCGGGTCTGAAGAACCAAAGTCATCTCCTAGTGTACCACTATTAATGGTATAGGTATTTGGAGTTATCTCCCAAATAATATTAGGGTTGCTAGAACATGCAGTATTACTTCCGTTTGTTGTGCTGCCAGTTGATAGATCTTCAATACAGACCTGAGTATTTACACATGGAGGTTCATCCGGGAAATCAAAATCTGCTTCCGGGACAGCTGAAACATAAATTGGCACTACATTTACAGAGGAAACGTTACAAGGGTTAGATGCAATAATTGTAGCTGAGTAAGAATTGCTAAAAGTAGTACTTCCGTTAGAACTTGTTGTATCGCAAGAGGAATCCTGAAAGGTGTGAGTAATGCTAGCGGGTACATTTTGCTGATCAAAAAATTGGGTTGGAGATCCGTCATTAAAAATAACTTCATAAATAGTACCAACAGTATTATTTGTTGTGCCAGTTATTGGAAACGTCAGAGACTGGTCATTACAAATATCTGTATTTCCAGGATTTCCAAATCCAACTGCAGGATTAGACCCAACAAAAACCAAATAATTTCTTGTTGTATTGCAGCCAGTACTACCTTCAATAGTATATGTTAAAGTATAAATTCCAATATCGTAAGCTTTTGTGGTACTTGACCAGGTGTTTGCTGTAAAAGCCGGAGAACCATCGCCCCAGTCTATGGTGTAATTGGTGTTAATAGTAGACGAGGTTGAAGAAGTATTTGTAAAAGTAAATGTTGTAGCCGTATTATTACAAGCTGTAAAAACAGGCTGTCCATTAAAAGTGCCTGAACCTGTTCCCCCAAGGATGTTGTCAGGGGCGGCAGTAATGTTGAAGGTTATAGAACCATTAACATTGCTTACATCTCCATTGTCATCTTCAACACTGACAAGGTTGTAGGTGAAGTTTCCATTGGTGTTTGTTGAAAAGTTTAGATTTACATTATTGTTATTTCCATTGGTTGTAATGGTCTGATTTGTTCCACCATTTATATTATAAGTAAAGGTGAAAGGAGAATTCCCATTAGTCGCTGAAAAAGTAATCTGTTGATTACCTGTGTATTGACAAAATGTTCCGCCACCGCTTATAGTTGCATCCAGCGTTAATAGATCATCAAAATTTTTAGAATAGCCAATATGAAGATGACTTATGCATATAAACAAGCATAGTATGTAAGACCTAAGCATTTAAATAAAAAGAATTTGGTTAGTTATTTTTATTCTTAATCCCTATAGGATGTTAAAAAGTCATAAAACTATATAATTTTTATCTTATTCCTGATGTTTATTATAATTTTTTTTAAAAAACACATAAAAAATAATCTCATTTATAAAGATTAATACCTATTAACAATATGAAATAAAATTATTTTATTTTAATCGTCTTCAAGCCCTCATGCGCATGAAAGGTCGGGAAATACATCAATTCTACTTTGGCAGGGTTGAGGTTATATGTGCCTGAATATTTGGCAATTAATGGAACCTCAAATGTGTATTCACCTTCTTTGAGTTGAGAACAAAAGATACTTGTTTCATGTTTAAAATATTCACGATGATCTTCCAATCCGTAATTCACAGGTTTGGAAGTATAGTCAAATCCACCGGGAATAGGAATATTCAACATGGTATATTCGGCTTCTTTTTTGACGCTTAGAGTAACTTTTAAGGTGACTTCTTCTCCGTTTTTAATAGCATTATCGAGTTTATCGATAAAATAAGATTCGATTTCAAAGTCATTGCTCATCTGATTTGGTTCAGTTTTAAAGTAATGCTGATAAGCCGTTAAATAAACTGGTAGATTTCCAATATTGATTATGTTCACGTTTTCATCGTTAAAAGTATTTTTATAAGGGAAATCGTCATGTATCGCACTATTAATGCTGATTTTCACCGCTGGCTTTTCTGTCGTTTCTTGGAGTAAATCTGGCAAGATGGTCTCCATGATATTTGTCGCCTGATAGGTATTCACGTAGCGTCCTTCCGTTTTAGTATTTAGCAAATACAACAGAATTTGTGGTAAACGTTCGTCTTTTGGATTAACTTTTCTAATCAGTTGATAAGCTAAGACTGTGTTTCGAATGCGGTTATTGCCTATCCAGTAGTTTTTTGATTTATCATAATCAAAATACATATTACCTAACATGTCTTCGCCCTGAAACGCCTCTAAAAATTCTATATCGGGTTCCAAATCAAACAGACCTGCAATCAGTGATATTTTTAGTTTTTGATTCAAATCAGCATCCTTGTTATGAAAAATTGATTTCAATTCATCATTCAGGGAGACTACAGGCTTGTTTTTTAACAAACTTAAAGTCAATAAAATTTCAATTTTTTTATTTGTTGAAATGTCTTTATAGTATTCATTTTTAAGGTAAATGCTTAGGCTTTTTTCGTCAATATCAATGTTGTATTCTGCCTTTTTGGCTTTTAGTAAAGCCTTTATCACATGCTGGCTTATCCAGTAATTGGTCTCTTTTGAAGATTTCCACCAACCCCAAAGTTTTTCATTGTTTCTGTTTTTCTGAAGTGTCCTGATGATTTTTTTGATTTCTCGTCCCTCTTTAAAGTCTTTGCTGAGGTGCTTGTAAATTTCTTGTTTAGACAACAGCATATTCAGTCTAGACGCCAATTGTTCATTACAGTCATATCGGTAATTGATGACAAAGTCCATATCGGATTCCAGCAGATTTAGCGCATCGGCTTCAGCATATACTTTTACACTACCTTGATCAGGTTTTGCCTTATAATCCAAAGTGTCGCCAGGCATTAGGATTCGGAAGTCTCCTTCTTTAACTTCAACCCCTTTTCTATACACGGGTATGCTTCTCTTTTCGCCATCAAAATAATCTGAATTTTTCTGCTGAAGTTTGTAAGTCAATTGCAGCGTATCGCCTTTAGCTCTGATGTTTAAGGTGTCAATTTTAGCATTATTAGACGTTTGGTCTTTACTAAAAACTTGTTTGCCGTTAACTTCCAGAGCGGTTCTGATATCTAAAGTGTCTTTTGTATAATTCAATGTTTTTCCGATAGCTTTGGCCTGATCGCCTTCAATCAGAAATTTTGGGGTGTATAATCGTGCAGAAACTGGTTTGTAGGCTTTAACGAAAGATTGATAAGAACCACTTTGGCGATTTTCATTCATGGCTAAAACAATGGTCTGCCAGTTGGTAATATCATCAGGATAGGTAACTATAAATGAGGCTTCCCCGTTTTTATTGGTCCGAAGTTCGGGTTGCCAGTAAGCCACATCAGAGAAATTATTTCTGATACTCGATGCTGATGTATTTTGTGCATAAAAGTCACTGTCGGCAGCCATTTCAGGATTTTCCTGTAAGGGGTTTCCACCCGAAAACGTATCAATAACTATTACACCCGAAGCTCCTCTATTACCGTAGATTGCGGTTGCAGCAGCACCTTTTAGAATTTTCATAGCGGCAATATCATCCGAACTCAACTTTCTGAAATCCCCTTGATTAACAGGAATGCCATCCACAATATACAAAGGTTCGGTATCGCTATTTAATGAAGTTCGGCCTCTAATGACAACTGTTGCTGCCTGACCCGGCTGACCGGCTGCATAACTGACATTAGCACCTGCTACATTACCCTGAAGCACTTGTTCTATAGATGCCAGTGGTACTTGCTCTACCATTTTAGATTCGGTTAGTGAACTTGAAGCCACCTCCGCCTCGCTTAAAATCCCCATATATGAGGTTACTACAACTTCGTCTAAATGCTCTAAATCAGGTATTAACTGAACATCACCGGCTAGGGTTGAGGATTCTTCGACTGTTTTAAATCCAACATAAGAAAATACCAAAATGTCTTCAGCTGAAGGGGCTTTAATAACATATTTGCCATCAAAATCTGTTTGGGTGCCAATATTTGTTCCTTTTACGGTAACATTTACACCGGGTACAGGCAGGTCGTCACCGTCAACAACCACTCCTGTTATGTAATTTCCTTCTCCAAAATAAGCTTCACTCTTCTTATATGCTTTTTCTAGACGTTTAAGATGTTCCTGATAAGCCTTTTTACTGTTTACACTCAACTGCACATTGTTTAGTATTTCATTAAAGGTAGAACTCATAAAGTCTTTTAAATAATATTGAGGCCTATCAAAGCTCAAAACATTCAGACCGTTAGGCTTAAGCATTACATTGTCTAAAACCTGATAGGTCATATCCTGAAATAAAAATATAAGTCTGTGTTCTTCCGGTTTAAGGTCATGTATTAGATGCCGATATCCTGGATACAATCTAAAATCCTCTAAATCTTTGTCTGCAACAATGGTATTGATAACAATTTTTTCAGGATGAGTTTGCCGGTCAATAAGTTTTAAAGTGGCTTCACCCTTTGTGGTTTTTCTCGGGTACCTTCGGTATTGAATATTTTTACGCTGATTCAAAAGTTTTTCTTTCCATATATTTTGAATCATGGCCTTTGTCAGTGCTTTATCATCCAACATTTGTACCCGATTTGAGCTTGAAAAATATTGAGGATAAGCGGTGTTATTGACAGATTTCAGCCTCATATAGCCTGGATAGAAACTGTATTTATAATTTGGCTCATGAATGCCTTTGAACTGTAAACTATCATAAGTCAAAAATTTAAATTCACCATATACTGGTCCTGTTATTTGATTTTTCTGAGTATAGTAGGTCTGCCTGTTTTTATCTATAAGGAAATACCTGTTTTTTGATCTGATAAAGGCCAAAAAAGCATTGTCATGTTCGTCGTACATCATGATTCTGGGATACAGCTGCCTTTTTTCCAAATTAGAGAGTTGTTGTCCTCTGTATCTTGTTTTTACTCTAGGCGATTCTGAGTTAGCATCAATACTGAATATGGTTTTCTTTTGATGTTTAAAATAAAGACTGTCTATGTAGTATACTTTGTCTTTTGTTCTGAGCTTTATATTGTAATAGCCTGAATCTACAGCAAAACTATAGTGCTGCTCATGGTCGTTCCAGGCCGTGTAGATGGGTATACCATCCACGTAAACAACTTTGACCTCTTCCTGAAGACCATCTTTCATTACAAAAGGCGCAAATTGAGTAATGCTGTCATTTGAGCTTACTTCGGCCTTAAAAATTCCTTTTGGATACATGAAATCGTAATAAATAATACTGTCCAGACGCGCTTTTTTCTCCCAATCATCTATATCTAAACTGTATTGATTTTGGTTAAAAGCGTTGGTTTGAAAACTAAAATTATTGATGATTCTTTTAGGTTTCTGCTTCTTTTGAAGATCAGGTAAACGTGGTGTATTATAGCCAAATTTTTTTGTCAGCCCAAAAGCTGAGAGGTCAACACCTTCAACCGGTTCTTTAAGGTGGTCTGTGACTTTAACACGGATCGTATCGGTTTTTCCGGGATATACCAAAGCAGACTGTTGTACATTTAAATTCAATTCAGAGGTGTTCAATCTTATTTTATAATTCTTTTTCACCACTTTTCCTGCCCATAAATACGATAAGCTGAAATAGTAGTTCCTGTGAGAGTTTGCAGCGTATTTTAAATTTAAATTTCCCTTTGATTTCCCTTCGTCAATTTCGCGATTAGTTTTGTAAGTATGAAAAATTAAGTCCAGGCTTTTTGGGTTTGAAACATTAACACTTACAGAATCTTCAGTTCGATTGGTGCTGACTACGACTTCATCAGAATACTCATCAAGTCTGATTTCTTTTTTAATATCATCAGCAACAATTTCATAGACACTATAATAAGGATTGACTTTGTGCATATAGGGCAGCTCGATATCTATAATGCTGTCTTTGTTTTCAAAACTGTCTTTAATGATTAATTTAGCTGCTTTTGTGATTTCTTCTCCATTTTCTGTGTAATAGAACCTTAAGGTATCTTTAGTGAGTTTACTTTGGATGTCTTTGGTTCGATATACATATGAAATTCGCTTTTCGGCTTTTGTTAGTTCGTTATCTGCGGTCTTTAGAATAGCTTCAATTTTGTAATCTAAATTGGCAATAGGAAAAATATCAGGTGGTATAATTATTTTTGTATTAGATTTTGGATTGAGTTTTTTATTGATCTTCCAAAGCGTATCAGGTATAAATATACGGTCTTCAAAAGCTTTGAAATTTCGATCGGGTCTAACCAAAATTTCAACACGGGCATCCATCAGCCTTAGCTCGTTTTCATCCTTTGCTTCAATGAAAATATTGAGAGAATCTCCTTTGTATTGCGTTTCAGTTTTAGATGTAATTTTTAAGGTGTTGCCTTTCAAGGTGTAATCTTCGTAGTAAAACGAAACTCTATCATACTCATGTCCATTTTCATCTCTAAGATATAAAGTATATAACTTGTCAAGCTTTAGATCTAACGAATCTGTAAGTTTAAAAGCGTAAGTGTAGCCGCCATCGGCATAGGGATTTATTTTCCCAAGTTTCCTGAAATCTTTATAGTTCTTGTAGAGGTAGATCTCTAAAGGTTTGTCAATAGCTTTATACCTTTTGTTGAGTAGATAAGCTTTGAATTTTATACTGTCACCCGGCCTGTATTTTGGCTTGTCGGTTATGGCATAACCAAAAGTTTTGGGGTCATTACAGTAGCTTTTATCAAAAAGGCAAAGTGTTCCTTCGTAGAGATTAACAAAAAACCGCTTGATTTTATAAATTGAGCCACGGGAATAAGTGTATCGATTGGTTATCTTATTGTAGGCATCCACAGGAATATCTACCAAAAACATGACCGGCTTCCAAATATATTTCAGAGGCTTACTGTACATCACTCTATTGAAATTATTTAACCGATTGGATTTTTCAAGGTTATAGAAAAAGGTCTGCCCGTCGTAAGTCACACTTAACAGCCCTGATCTATTGGTTTTATGTAAAGTATAAGTGTTGGTTTTATCATCTAATGCGATGTTTTTTCGTTTCAACCTGACTTGAGCTTTATTAATGGGCTTGCCTTCAAGGTCCAGAACTTTAAGGTTTAAATCTTTGTCGTTATTGTAAATAAAAACATTAAAATGCTGAACAGCTGTCAAAGCCGTTTTTACTTTATTGTTTTCAATTTCAACTTTGAGGTAGTACCCTTGTTTAAGGTTTTTACGGTATCCGGTGTTCACCGGAAACGAGTCGACCAGGGTTTGAAAATATTCAGGCTTGTATTCTGGAGTTTCCTCCTCAAAAAACGTTTGAGCCTGGTCGGTAGAGATTTTATAGATGTAAGCATGTCTGGCATAGGGCTCACTTTCCAATATATTCTGGGCTGCTGCATTGATAACAAAAAACAAGGCAGCAACAAGCGCAAAGCATTTAAAATAATATTTATAAAACATAGCCCATAAGTGTCAATCAAATATAAAGGTTTTGCCAAAACCTTTATATATTAAGAGCTGCTTTTTGCGGAAAAAGTTGTAAATTCAAAAATCCTCTTTGCTAAAGCTTTCAATCTCAAAAAGAAACCTATTTTTGCAACTTGGTTTATACTAAAAACATTTTAAATTTGTTATTTAAGTGTCATTATTGAATCTATAATTTGAAAATATTTTCTACACGATTAGTATTAGTAATTAGCTCCGTATTGCTATTTGTAGCCTGTTCTACTCAAAAAAATAAATTTCTTAACAGGAATTGGCATGCTATGAATACCTATTACAACGCCATTTACAATGGAAATTTAGCCATTGAAAATGGTATTCAAGGTGTTGTAAGAGATTACCCAGAGAATTATTGGAATATTCTACCTGTAGAAAGAATGCAGGAAGCTCCGCCTCAAAAAGACATTTTCGATACTGAGTCCAAACAAGAAGAGGCAAAAAATCCGGACTTTAAGCGCGCCGAACAAAAAGCTGTTAAGGCCATACAGAAACATGCGATGTTCATAGCAGGAGAGGAGCGTAATTTTGAAATGGATGAGACTTTTATCCTTTTAGGCAAAGCCAGGTATCATGGGCATCGGTATATGCAGGCCAAAGACGCATTTCTATATGTTATAAATCACTATCCTGAAAGCAGCGAAATCGTAGAAGCTAAAATCTGGACAGAGAAAGTAAATATGCGCCTGAAATATTATGACCTTGCGCTTAAAAATTTATTGAAAATAAAACAGGAATACCCAAACCTTGATGATGAATATAAAACCCATTTACATAGTATTCTTGCCGAGGCTTATATTCTCAATGAAATGCCGGAAAGTGCTTTCGAGCCCTTAAATAAAGCCATTTATTATTCTGAAACAGATACGCTCAGAGGAAGATTGCTTTACATTAAAGCTCAGTTGTTTGACAGGTTAGAACAAACTGACAGTGCCAATCATACTTTTCAAAAGGTTATAGATCTCAACAGAAGGTCACCAAGAACTTATATGATTCATGCCAGACTCGAACAAATCAAGAACATAGATAAAGATACGACAGACTATGCCTCTATGCAGCTTCGATACGAAGAATTGATTGAAAATCGTGAAAATCGTCCTTTTTTAGATTTCATATATTACGACTACGCAGAGTACCACAACCTACTTGATTCTATAGATAAAGCGATAGAACTATATAATAAATCTTTAAAAAGACAACCTAAAGACCCTTATCTGTTTTCCAGAGATTACTTAAGATTAGCAGATATTTATTTTGACAGGAACAATTATAAAACAGCAGGCGCCTATTACGACAGCACTTTGACCAAGCTCGATGAGTCAAAAAGGGAATATAGACAAATTTCAAAGAAGAGGGATAATCTTGTAGAAGTAATCAAGTACGAAGGTATTGCCAACGAAAAAGACAGCATCCTCGACTTAGTTGAAATGTCGAAAGATGAGCGTGTAACGTTCTTTGAAAATTATATTAAGAAGCTCAAAGAAGAAGCACAGAGTGTTTTTGCAAAAAAATCAGCTTCACAGATGGCCCTTGTAGGCAGTAATTCAAGAATGCAGAGAGGAAAACTTTCCAATGCCGGATCGGCTATATCCAGCCGCGGCAAAACTTCTCCGGCCATGAACCCCAGAAATAACAATTCAGGTGGAACCCTCTTTTTCTTTTATGATAACAATCAGGCTCAAAAAGGTCTCTTGACATTTAAACAAACCTGGGGTAATATTCCGCTTACGGACAACTGGAAATACGGTGGTGCTCGATTAAATAGTAATGCAGAAGGAGAAGAAGAAGCAGAAGAAGTAGACCCTTTTGCTAATGATCCTAAATATCAGGCAGAAACTTATATCGCCGAAATACCTTCAGATCAAAACATTATAGATTCGCTGTGGATTGACAGAAATTTTGCATATTACCAACTAGGGGTGATTTATAAAGAAAAGTTCAAGGAATACCAATTGGCTAAAGCAAGGTTTGAAAACCTTCTGGAAAGCGAACCTGAAGAAAGATTAGTGCTGCCCAGCATATATAATCTATATCTCATAGCCGAAGAAATGGGAGATGTTTCTGAAAAAAACAGGTGGAAAAATAAAATATTGAACGAACATCCTGATAGTGAATATGCCAAGCTATTACTTAACCCTGAGGCGCTTAAAAACAGTGAAAACAATCCGCTGAATATCTATAAACGTCTTTATAAAGATTATGAAAACAAGCGCTATGCTTATGTGATCAAAGAAGCCGGAGCAAACGCGCAAAAGTTTATAGGAAGGCCTATAGCACCAAAGTTTGATTTGTTAAAGGCTTATGCTATTGCAAAAATTGAAGGTTCTGAGGCTTACAAAGAAGCATTGAACTATGTGGCGTTGACGTATCCGCAATCTGATGAGGGAAAATACGCTCAAGTGCGTTATAACGAACTTAGAAATCTTAAGCCCAATTCATTTATACCCGACAGTGATGAGCAAAGTTATAAGTTGATCTATTACTTTGACGATGATACTAGAATGCAGGACTTTTTACCTCAACTCGAAAATGGGCTGTTGGAATTAGAATACAATTTTGGAATTACACAGGAAACCTATAATTCAAATCAAAAATTTATTGTTTTGGATGGATTAGGCAGTTTACTTGGCGCGCAAGGCCTGGCTGAAATTTTAATTAAAGAAAAACTATTATCCAAAGAATTTGATTATTTTGCAATTTCTGAAGAAAATTATAGTATTCTTCAGATTCATAAGAATTTAGATGAATATTTGAATCGTTTAAATAAATAAACATGTTCTCAGATAAAAACAAAAAGCCAGATTTTTCTAAAGAGCAAAATAAAATAGCTCAGGGGACTATCTTAACCGGTGATATTCAATCTGATGGAAGTTTCAGGATAGAAGGTGAAGTCAAAGGTAATCTGGACGTAAAGGGTAAAGTTGTTATAGGTGAAACTGGAACCATCACAGGAGAGGTTATTTGCGAAAATGCAGACATTGAGGGTACTTTTGATGGTAAGCTTAAAGTCAAGGTGTGTTTAACTTTAAAAAATACAGCAAAAATCTCAGGAGAAGTGATAACGGATCAGCTCATAGTTGATGCCGGGGCATCTTTCAATGCAACCTGCCAAATGTCTGGAGCGGTAAAAACGCTTGAAGATGGGCGAAAAGAAGCCAAAAAACAACAATCAAAAACCGCATAATCGATGGATTATGCTAACTGGTGCGGGCATCCAAATGGGTGTTGTGATTTTTGTTTGTGCCTATATAGGAAAGAAACTTGATGCAAAATTCAATACTCAAACAGCATGGTTTACCCTGGGATTTATTCTGTTTGGTATTTTTGCCAGCCTTTATTTGCTGCTAAAACAAATTAGGGATATAGATAATTGAAATTGAAAAATAAAAAAGTCTTACTTCAATTTTTTGGAATATTATTTTTGGGCTTGATTCCTGCATTTTTGCTTCAGTATTTGTGGGGAAAAAAAGATGATGAACTAAGCCTTAAATTCACTTATGTTTTCAACCTTTTTTTTACTCTGCCTTTCATTGTGATGATATCGTTGTTTTTAGAAAAGCTAAAAAAGTATATAGGCTTCATATTTTTGGGCTTAGGATTACTTAAGATTATTGCTTTTTTGGTTTACACTAAAGTAAACCTCATTGATGTCAACCGAGATAATTTTCTCTTGTTTTTTGTGCCCTATTTTGTCTGCATTTTTGCAGAAGTTTTCGTCTTGAGCAATTACCTTAACAAGACCGATTTTTAAGTAAAAAATTCATGAAATAAAAATTGTTCAAAAACAGAATTTAGATTTAATTTTTTATTTACTTTTGCACCCAAATTGAGCAAAGCTATTTTTATGCAATTTATATCCCGAATTTGTTTATTAGCTATTTTGATTGTAGCTAATACTTGGCTAGGTTTAGCAAAGTCCGGAGGAGACAAGGATGACCAGGATCACAGCGGTCAGGTTAATACAGAAGAAGAAGTAGAGGCTTATATAGATCACCACCTTGACGACTCTCATTACTTTAATTTGTTTTCAGACGGAGAAACCGGTGAGCATTTTGGCGTGCCTCTGCCTGTAATTATATACGATTTTGACAACGGCTTGCATTTTTTCTCCTCTTCAAAATTTCACCATGGTGAGGATTTGGTTGAAATAGATGGCCAGCATTACAAGCTTTATCACAGCAAAATATACAAAACAGACGCAGAAGGTAACATTACTTATGATGAAGATGGTTTTGTGGAGAATGAAAAGCCTCTGGACTTTTCTATTACAAAAAATTTAATCGGTATGATTTTAGCCTCTGTGCTATTACTTTGGATGTTTACCAGTCTGGCAAAGTCATACAAAAAGGGTCAGATTCCTAAAGGCTTTGGCAGAGCTTTAGAGCCACTTGTGATATATGTTAGAGACGATATTGCAAAGCCTAACATAGGGCCTAAGTATAAAAAATACATGTCTTTTCTCTTAACGGTATTCTTTTTCATTTGGATTTTGAATTTATTGGGAATGACACCGCTTGGATTTAATGTGACTGGAAATATTGCAGTTACTTTTGCCTTAGCCTTAGTTACATTTATTATAGTTCAATTTAGTGGTAACAAACATTATTGGAAGCATATATTTTGGATGCCGGGAGTACCCGTCCTGATGAAGATTGTATTAATGCCGATTGAAATATTAGGTATGTTCACCAAGCCTTTTGCCCTTATGATACGTTTGTTTGCAAACATGACTGCAGGACACGTTGTAATTATGAGTTTATTAGGTCTGATTGTAATCATGCAAAACTGGATTGCCGGACCGGCCTTTTTCGGTTTTACAATTATGATATCTGTTATTGAATTGTTAGTAGCATTTCTACAAGCATATATTTTTACGTTATTAAGTGCATTATATATAGGTATGGCTGTTGAGGATCATGATGATCACGGCGAAGACGTACCGGTAGTATAAAAATTTTGAATTGAAGTTTAATTTTTAAATAGTTAATTATGGAAATCCCAGTAATGGTAGGTGCAGGTTTAGTAATCATTGGAGCAGGTATTGGTCTTGGTAAGATTGGTGGTGCTGCGATGGAAGCTATAGCTCGTCAGCCTGAAGCAACAGGAAAAATTCAAACAGCGATGATTATCATTGCTGCACTTTTGGAAGGTGTTGCTTTCGCTGCATTATTTGCAGTGTAAACAAAACAAATTAAGCCTTACAGCGGTTGGCTTTAAGGCTTAATTTTAAATTTTTACAAAGATTAAATTTAAAGATATATGAAATTAGTAGAAGACTTTTCGTTTGGACTTTTTTTCTGGCAGATTTTAGTCCTTTTAGTTCTTATCCTTTTGCTGAGAAAGTTTGCGTGGAAACCTATACTTCAATCCTTAAATGAAAGAGAAGAAGGGATTCAAAAAGCTTTAGACTCTGCAGAAGAGGCGAAAAAAGAAATGCAAAATCTAAAGGCTGACAACGAAAAGATGAAGCAGGAAGCTCGTCAGGAACGCGATGCCATGCTTAAAGAAGCTCAGCAAATGAAAAAGCAAATGATTAGTGAAGCTTCGGAAGAAGCTGCGAAAAAGGCTGATGACATCATTGCAAAAGCGCAATCTGCTATAGAAAGTGAAAAGAAAGCCGCAATAGATGATTTAAGACAGCAAGTTGCACAATATTCTGTCGAAATCGCAGAAAAAGTCTTACAGCAAGAACTTAAAGACAAGAAAGCACAACAAAAACTTGTCAATAAATATTTAGAAGACGTAAAGCTTAATTAAGACCTATGGGACAACGTGCTGCAAAACGATACGCTCAGGCTATACTGGATTTGGCAAAAGACCAAAAGTCTATGGAAACCTTGCTGGAACAAACGCAGGCTATAGAAAATGCTATAAACGATAGTGATGATTTAAGAAGTGTTCTTAATAGTCCTATCATTCAAAGCGAGGTTAAATTGAGCATTGCGCAGGAGATTTTTAAATCTTTTGATCCTATGCTGATCAAGCTATTTGAAACTTTAGCTGAAAATGAAAGGTTTGATCACCTCAAATGGATATGTCAGGCATATGCCAGCATGTACAATAAATTTCATAATATTCAGGAAGCACACATTATTTCAGCAATTGAGCTGGATGCCAAAACGCTCAAGGCTTTGCAGGATCAGATTAAAAAGTTAACAGGCGATGAGGCTAAAATCTTGACCGAAGTCAATGAGGCATTGATAGGTGGTTTTGTGCTTAAGCTAAATGATTTACAATATGATGCCAGTATATCAGGGCATCTAAATAAGATCAAACGAAATTTTTACAATTAAAAGAATAGAATTATATTTTAACGCATAATAGTTATGGCAGAAATAAATCCAGCTGAAATTTCAGCAATCATCAAAAAACAAATCTCTGGTTTTGAAACCAAAGCCTCTTTAGATGAAGTCGGAACAGTATTAAATGTAGGTGATGGTATTGCCAATGTTTATGGCTTAACCAATGCTGAATATGGAGAACTAGTTGAGTTTGAAAATGGTATGAGTGGAATGGTCCTAAATCTTGCTGAAGATAATGTTGGGGTTGTACTTTTTGGAAAATCTACTGAAATCAATGAAGGCGAAACGGTAAAACGAACTAATAAGATTGCTTCTTTAAAAATTGGTGATGGTATTGTTGGACGTGTAGTAAATACTTTAGGTAAACCTATTGATGGTAAAGGCCCTATTGAAGGCGAAACTTTTGATATGCCAATAGAGCGTAAAGCGCCTGGTGTTATATACAGAGAACCCGTTTCAGAGCCATTACAAACCGGAATCAAATCAATAGATGCTATGGTGCCTGTTGGTCGTGGTCAGCGTGAGCTCGTCATTGGTGACCGCCAGACTGGAAAAACTGCAGTTTGTATAGATACTATCCTTAACCAGAAAGAATTTTATGATGCCGGTGAGCCGGTTTACTGTATCTATGTAGCTATTGGACAAAAAGCTTCTACAGTTGCAGGCATAGCTAACCTTCTTGAAGAAAAAGGAGCACTTGCCTATACTACAATTGTAGCTGCAAACGCATCAGATCCTTCTCCAATGCAGGTTTATGCCCCTTTAGCAGGAGCTGCAATTGGTGAATATTTTAGAGACACGGGTCGTCCTGCTCTAATTATTTATGATGATTTATCAAAACAGGCCGTAGCCTATCGTGAGGTGTCACTATTATTAAGACGTCCACCTGGTCGTGAGGCATATCCCGGTGATGTGTTTTATCTACACTCAAGATTGTTGGAGCGTTCTGCGAAAATTATCAATGACGATAAAATTGCTTCACAGATGAACGACCTGCCTGAAGCCTTAAAAGGCAAAGTAAAAGGTGGCGGTTCTCTAACAGCTTTACCAATTATTGAAACACAAGCAGGCGATGTTTCAGCCTATATTCCTACCAACGTGATTTCGATTACTGATGGTCAGATTTTCTTAACATCAGATTTATTTAATTCCGGTGTTCGCCCTGCGATTGATGTGGGTATTTCTGTATCTCGTGTGGGTGGTTCTGCACAGATCAAATCCATGAAAAAAGTGGCAGGTACATTAAAACTTGACCAGGCACAATACCGTGAACTTGAAGCTTTTGCTAAATTTGGTTCAGACCTTGACGCCTCTACAATGCGTACAATCGAAAAAGGTAAACGTAATGTGGAATTATTGAAACAGGCAGAATCTGATCCGTTTCCCGTAGAAGAACAAATTGCTGTAGTTTATGCCGGTACAAAGAATCTTTTGAGAAATGTACCTATTGATAAAGTAAAAGAATTTGAAAAAGATTACCTGACTTACTTAAATGCCAAGCACAGAGATGCTTTAGATACTTTAAAGTCCGGAAAATTAACTGATGAAGCTACCCAGGCGCTTGAAGATGCGGCGAAAGAAGTGGCTTCTAAGTATTAATCTAATTTTGATATAACACGATATGGCTAATCTTAAAGAACTTAGAAGCAGAATAAGCTCCGTAAGCTCAACCATGCAGATTACCAGTGCCATGAAAATGGTGTCTGCTGCAAAGCTGAGTAAAGCTCAGGACGCTATAGTTGCCATGAGGCCTTATGCTGAGAAGTTAACAGAGCTCATCCAAGGCCTTAGTGCTACGGTAGAAGATGATTTGTCTTCTGCTTTAACGGAGGAAAGAGACCTTAAACGTGTGCTCATTGTTGCCATTTCATCCAATCGAGGCTTAGCTGGTGCATTCAATACGAATATCATCAAAAAAGTAAAGCACTTAGAATCTGAAGTTTATAAAGACCAGGAGGTGGAAGTGCTGACTTTAGGAAAAAAAGCCAATGATATCCTCAAGAAAACCATGACCATTTATTATCATGATGTAGAGATATTCAACGATTTATCATTTGGTAATTCTGTTGAAATTTCAAAAAAAATCATGCAGGCTTTTGAAGATAAGAAATTTGATAAGGTGGTACTCGTCTATAACAGGTTTAAGAATGCTGCAACACAGATCATAGAATCAGAAGATTTTTTACCGCTTATTGCCAAGCCATCAGAAGAGGAAACACCTCAGCAATTGGATTATATTTTTGAACCGGAACAGGAGGAGATTTTAAGAGAGTTAATGCCAAAAGCTTTAAATATTCAATTGTTCAAAGCCCTAAGAGACTCTTTTGCGTCTGAACATGGCGCCAGAATGACGGCTATGCACAAAGCTACCGAAAATGCTCAGGAGCTTAGAGATGGCTTAAAATTGACTTACAACAAAGCAAGACAAGCTGCCATTACCAACGAAATCTTAGAAATCGTCGCAGGTGCTGAAGCTTTAGAAGATTAATTCTATCTTTCTTTGAAATGCTAAAAGATTTTTTTCTTTTAGCAATAACTTTTCCTTTTTCAGTCAATTCATCGGCTTACGGCACTAGGAAACGGTTCTTGTTGCTCTAATATTGTCATGGAACAATACTGCTGAAAAGGGCCTCTTGATGTAAGTCCATGATATGCCTCTTTCCTCGGCATGACTTGTAATAATTATTATGTTTTTACATTGTAAAATGAATATCCTTGCCATCAGTCATTCCGAAGGCGTAAGGCACGAGCGCCGAGGAATCGCATGCTGCTGCTCAATGGATGGTATTCAATAATACTGCTGAAATGGGCTAACTGATGCGGGCGATGAGATGCCTCTTCCGAGGTTTTGAAATCGGCATGACTTGTTGCATGGGGTCATGTTTGTGCATCTCAGATTGCTTACCACAACTGTAAGTCATTCCAAAGGAGTAAGGCACGAGCGACGAGGAATCGCATGCTGCTGCTCAAGAAATGCTATTCAATACTAAAATAGAATAGATCCAGTTAATTTAATTTCTTTTTTACACCTCTATCCAGATTGAGATCTGGATGTAGATTTTCATAAAAATTTTCTAAAGATGCTCTTGGCATACCTGAAGAATCTAGAAACACCCAGTTTTTACCATTATCTTTAGAAATAGCAATGAGTGCCCTCTCACTTTGAACCTTGCCGTTTGGCGTATCCATAACCAATACCTGAGTGATGGCGCATTGCAAATCACCATTATGTTCCATCAATTCAGAAGGGTCTTTAAATGCAATCGAACTAATGATAAAATTCTGAGACTCCATTTTGGCAATGGAGGCAGAAGTAGTCTCCACCATCTTTTCTTTACCTCCCATCATTTCTATTACTTTTGGATAAGTAAAGTCTACAAAAGTGGCATAATCTTTTTCCATAAAAGCAGTTTTCATGGTTTCTAATTGTGTGTCTAAATCTTTATTATCAGTTTGCGCGCTTAAGTTAAAACTTAAAAAACAAACTAATAGAAGGCTAAAATATCTCATGAGTAATTTTTTGTTTAACGAAGATAATTAAAATTGTTGTTTTAGTTGTGTCAGTTAGACGATTTGAGCTCCATAACTGTGATTTCCGGCCAGATCCCAATACGTCCCGGATAGGCCAGATAGCCAAATCCGCGGTTTACATTTAGCTTTCTCTGACTTTGTTCATAAATACCAGCCCATTGCTTATAACGGTATTGTACCGGACTCCATTTGAACCAACCGGGAATTTCTATGCCAAATTGCATCCCGTGAGTATGACCACTTAAAGTGAGTTGAAAGTTCTTCGGGTGCGTTTTTACAATTTCATCCCAGTGCGAAGGATCATGGCTTAAGAGTATTTTAAAGTCTGTATTTTTCAAGTTATCAGAAGCTTTATCTATATCTCCGGCCTGTTTAAACCCACCTTTACCCCAGTTTTCAACACCAACAATATGAATTTTTTGATCATCCTTTTCAATATATGTATTCTCGTTTCTCAGTATTTTCCAACCAAGATTTTCATGAACTTTTAGCAGGTTATTAAAATTTCTCTGTTTTGCACTTTGGCTTTCCCAGTTGTGATAATCGCCATAATCATGGTTTCCCAGAATAGAAAAAACACCATATTTGGCTTCTATCCTGCTGAAACTTTCAATCCAGTTATCCATTTCTGAGGCCAGATTGTTTACCAAGTCTCCGGTAAAAAAGATAACATCTGCTTCCTGCTGGTTGATGAGGTCTATTCCGTATTCTACTTTTTCTTTACTGTCAAAACTGCCGGAATGCACATCACTGATCTGCAGGACTTTTAAGCCTTCAAAAGCTGGAGGCAAATCGTTAAAGGCCAATTTATAATTCAGCACTTTAAAGTTGTATTTGCCCTTAAACATACCATATAAAATTCCGCCAAATGGAATGGCAGCAAGGCCTAAAGCGATAGTGCTAACAAATTTTCGTCTCGACGGAAAGTGCTGTTGTTCAACAGCGAAAAATTTCTGATATAGAAACTGAAAAAAGCGAAAGACATCCTCAAAAAATACAAATGGTAAGATGACCAGTTTTGCTGTTAGAAGACTTAGGAACAAACCCATAAAAAGTCCCCTCGGCGGTGCAAAAGTACCGCCTTTAATTTCAGTCATAAAACTGCCAATAACCAACCCGTATATCAGCGTACTGGTAATAATATAAATTATACTTATGAGTTTCTTTGGGAATAGTTCTCTAAAAGCCTGTAACGCATAAACTTCTATAACAAGCAAAATAAGAATAGGAACTATCCACTTCATAAATATTTGACCTTTAGACACTAAACCTCTTCAGGCTCTAAGTAGTCTTCGATAGGGTTACAGGTGCAAATCAGATTTCTATCTCCGTAACCTTCATCTACCCGTCTTGTACTTGGCCAGAATTTATTGTCGTAATTATTAGCAATAGGAAATGCAGCTTGTTTTCTGGAGTAAGGCAGAGTCCACTCATCTGCTGTAAGCATACCTAAAGTATGTGGCGCATTTTTCAATACATTATTAGAATTTTCAGTTGAACAAGCTTCAATTTCCTGTCTAATACTTATCATGGCATCGCAAAACCTGTCCAGTTCAGCTTTGCTTTCACTTTCAGTTGGTTCTATCATCATTGTGCCTGCAACCGGAAATGAGACTGTAGGGGCGTGAAAACCATAATCAATCAAGCGTTTTGCTATATCAACGACTTCGATACCATGTTTTTTAAATGGCCTGCAATCTATAATAAACTCGTGTGCTGCACGACCTCTCTCACCCGTATAGAGGGTGGCATAATGGTCTATTAATCTTTCTTTGATATAATTAGCGTTCAATATAGCAACCTCAGTAGATTGTCGCAAGCCTTCCTCACCCAGCATTCTGATGTAAGCGTAAGAAATTAAACAGGCCAGAGAAGAACCCCAGGGTGCTGCAGAGATACCTGAAATGGCTTCTTTTCCACCAGTTTTAATCACTGAATTACCCGGTAAAAAAGGCGCTAATTGCTTTGCAACACAAATTGGTCCAACGCCGGGTCCTCCGCCACCGTGAGGTATAGCAAATGTTTTGTGCAGGTTAAGATGGCAAACATCGGCACCAATTGCTCCGGGACTTGTTAAGCCGACCTGAGCATTCATATTGGCACCATCCATATAGACCTGTCCGCCATTGTCGTGAATGCATTGCGTGATCTCTTTTATACTGGACTCATATACCCCATGAGTAGAAGGGTAAGTCACCATAAGTGCTGCCAGATTATCTTTATGTTTTTCGGCTTTTGCTTTCAGGTCATCGACGTCTATATTGCCTTTTTCGTTGGCATTTACAACCACAACTTTCATACCTGCCATCACTGCACTTGCCGGATTTGTGCCGTGAGCTGAAGAAGGTACAAGACAAATATTCCTGTGCGAATCTCCACGGGATTTATGATAAGCTCTTATTACCATAAGTCCTGCATATTCGCCCTGTGCACCTGAGTTCGGTTGTAAAGAAGTCGCTGAAAAACCTGTAATTTCAGTCAGGTATTTTTCCAGATCTTTTAAAATTTTGTGATAACCTTTAGCCTGATTAATTGGCGCAAAAGGATGAATATTTCCCCACCTGTGGTCACTTAGTGGCAGCATTTCTGCAGCTGCGTTAAGTTTCATCGTACACGAACCCAGGGATATCATAGAATGGTTAAGCGATAAATCTTTACGTTCTAAAGATTTGATGTAACGCATTAATTCAGTTTCAGAATGGAATGAATTGAAAACCTCATGCTTTAAAATAGGCGTTTCTCTTTCGAGATTATGACCTTGAATTGCGGACAATGCATTGTTTTCTTCAATCTTAATAGGTTTCTTGTCAAAAGCCTCAGCAAAAACTTTTACAATAGCATTAATGTCTTTAAGTCTTGTAATTTCATTTATCGAAATACAAACAGTATCCTTATCAGCATAGTAAAAGTTTATTTTTCTTTTCTCTGCAATTGGTTTTATTTTTTTAGCTTTAGCTTTTATTTGAATGGTGTCAAAAAACAGTTCGTTTTTTTGTTCAAAACCGAGCTTAGAAAGGGTGTCAGCAAGCAATACAGCTCTGTTGTGTATTTGGTTTGCAATAAATTTAAGCCCTTTTGGTCCGTGAAAAACGGCATACATTCCTGCCATTACAGCCAGAAGTACCTGAGCTGTACAAATATTTGATGTCGCTCTGTCTCGCTTGATATGTTGCTCTCTGGTTTGAAGCGCCATTCTTAGGCTTCTGTTACCATCTATATCTTTAGATACACCAATTATTCTTCCGGGAATATTTCTTTTATATTCTTCTTTAGTTGCAAAAAAAGCCGCGTGAGGACCGCCATAACCTAAAGGAATACCAAATCTTTGAGTTGTACCCACAACAACATCTACACCCCATGCACCAGGACCTTCCAACAGCACAAGACTCATAATATCTGCAGCAACAGCTACTTTTATATCTATGGCTTTACATGAATTAACCAATTCCTTATGGTCTCTTATTTCTCCTTTTCTACCAGTGTGCTGGATAAAAACACCAAAGTATTCATCACTAAAATCAAAATCATCAGGATTCCCTACAACCAATTCTATGTCCAGGGGTTCTGAACGTGTTTCTAATAAAGATAAGGTTTGAGGAAGTGTATTTTCCGATACAAAAAATTTATTGGCATTGCTTTTCTTCTTTGCTCTGGATCTTACAGCATAGAGCATCGTCATGGCTTCTGCAGAAGCAGTAGCTTCATCAAGTAGAGAAGCATTGGCAAGGTCCATTTGAGTCAGGTCACTTACCATTGTTTGAAAGTTGAGTAGAGCTTCAAGTCTGCCTTGTGCGATTTCCGCCTGGTAGGGCGTGTAAGCAGTGTACCAACCCGGGTTTTCTAAAATGTTTCTTTGAATCACAGCCGGCATAATGGCTTGATGATAACCTAGACCAATGTAGGATTTAAAAACTTTATTTTTTTCAGCAATTTTACTAATGTGTTTACTGTATTGGTATTCGCCAATAGGCTCAGGTAATGAGAGAGGCTTTTTTAACCTGATGTTATCCGGAACGCTTTCTACAATGAGTTGTTCAATTGTTTCTAAGCCAATAAAATCTAGCATTTGATTTATGTTTTCACCTCTGGAACCAATATGCCTGTTTGAAAAAACATTTGTATTCATTACTGAAAATATTTTGATTTTTTGCAAAAGTAATCGATTTCGAAGAAAACAGCTGTTAAATAAAAGGCGGTAATAGTTAAGATTTTAACGAGGTTTTCAACTATATTTTTTTAAGTTATTTTTGGTGAATGCGATTTTTAAAGCCTTTTTTTAAATTTTATATCAATAGCAGCATTCATGTTGCTTTGGCTGTGGCCTCACTTTTGGGTCTGACATTTTTAAAATCTGAAATTGCCATAGACTTTAATTTGTTTGTTTTTGTTTTTTTAGCAAGTATCACCGGATACAACTTTGTAAAATATGCTCCTGTGGCAAAATTGCACCATCGAGGTCTGACGCAGCAGCTTCAAATTATTCAGATATTTTCTTTTTTCTGTTTTATAGGTTTGATGATAAGTTGTTTTTATGTGAGTTTTCAAGTTATTTATTTGGGCTTTGTCCTTGGGATAATCAACCTTATGTACGCCATACCACTGTATAAAAGTAACCTTAGGGAAGTTCCGCTTTTGAAAGTGTTTCTAATTGCTCTGATATGGGCTGTAGTAACAGTGGTTTTCCCATTTATTTATGATGAGAATTCAAGAAATTTTAATGAAAAGTGGACTTTTGAGCTTATTGAGCGTTTTTTTTTGGTCGTATTATTGATGGTTCCATTTGAAATTAGAGATTATCCTTACGATAAAAAGTATTTGGAGACAATAGTCAGTACGCTGGGACTAACTAATACTAAACTGTTTTCAATCATTTTAATTATCGGTTTGTTTACCTTAAGATTGCTTATTTTTGATTTTAACAATATACTCTTCTATGTCTTGGTGTATCTCAGTTTAAGCTATGTTATACTCGTTTCAAAATTACATCAAAAACCTTATTTTGCTTCCTTTTGGGTTGAAGCTTTACCCATCTTTTGGTTGATTTTAGCATTCTTGATGTTTAAAGAACTAATTTATTAAATATATTTGTTTAACCTTAAAATCTTTATTTATGAAAAAAATTTACTTTTTTGCAAGCTTAATTTTTGTACTAAGTTTTTCAACAGCTCAAAATATCGACAGCTTTGTCAACTTAGTTTCAGATATTAATCCCGGCTCTTCAAACGGAACACCAACAAGCTTGACAGAATTTAACGGAGAGGTGCTTTTTCGCGCAAATGACGGTGTGAATGGATTAGAGTTGTGGAAGTTAGACTCAAATTTAAATGTTTCACTTGTTCAGGATATCAGACCAGGTTCTGATAGCAGTACGCCAAATAATTTAATTGTTTATAACGGAAAACTATACTTCACAGCATTTGATGAAAATGTAGGTGGTGTAGATTTGTTTTCTTATGACGGTACAAGCGTTTCCAGTGAATCGCTTTATGGGTCATCATTTTCTGGTTTATTTAATCCCATAGAATTAGATGGAAAGCTGTATTACACAGGATTTAATTCTATCGTTCAACCCAACAGGCTCATTGAATTTGATGGTACAACAGGAGATGAAGTACCTGATGTAGGAGCAGGAGAGGAAGCCATATTGGGCGGCAATACAATTGCGTTTAATGGGAAAATTTTACTTTATATGAATTATTCTACAGACGATGCTACAGTAGGTACAGAATTGTATGAATATGACCCTACAGCACAAACTTTTACACTGATTAAAGATATTGATCCGGGACCTGATAATTCTTCAATAGGTGATTTCGTTCAATTAGGCAATGAAGTTTACTTTGAGGCAGAAGGACAAGTGTGGAAAACAGATGGCACAACGGCAGGAACAGTTTTAGTGTCTGCTGTAGATAATCTGAATATTGATAATGTCAGAAGCTTTTTCGTTTGGAATGATGAATTGTATTTTGAAGGAGATAATGGTGTTGATGGCGATGAATTATATAAATATAAGCCATCTTCAGATGCTGTTGTTGCTCTGAGCAGCATTTCGGGAGCAAACGATAATCACGACCCCGACGATTTTATAATAGTATCTACACCCCTTATTCCCAATGCAGAAGCTTTAGTCTATTCCGGAGAGCCAGGTACAGATAATGATGCTCGATTGTTTTTGTCTGATGGCTCCTCAATATTTCAATTAACTGAAGAGTACGTAGATGTCACTGAAATATTTTACTGGCCGGGTCAGGAGTTTATTCTGTTTAGAGCAGATGAATTGGATGCCAATGGTGATGAAATTTTTGGAAGTGAATTATATGTCTACGATCTGAATGCCTTATCTGTTGAAAATCAAGAGCTCACAGATGTTTCAATTTATCCAAATCCTGTTGAGAATAACATTTTTATTCAATCAACTCGAACTTTTGAAGACTACAGCATTTTTGATTTAAATGGCAGAAACGTTCAAAGCGGTATTTTAGATTCCGGTAAAATAGAAACAAGTTTGTCTTCAGGTGTTTATATTTTAAATTTAAATTCAGGAGACACCGTAAGTCAACATAAAATAATCATCAAGTAAAATTCTAAAGCCCCAACCTTTTTTTAGGTTGGGGATATTTACATGAATAAGTTTTTATTTACATTTTTAATTCTTTTATTTTTTCAAGGGTTTTGTTACGCTCAAAATTACATGGGCATATCAAACCGGGAAAAGGACAGTCTTCTCAATATTGATTATATAAACAAAGACTATAAATTTCTGGGTTCTGAGTTTCAAATCAATTCAGAAGCACTGAATCAGAAAAACCTAAACATCAAGTTTAAGGAAAACGCTTCTTATAAAGATTCACTCAGAACGATTTTAGAGTACAACCTGAAAAATGATTATGCTGTTCATCTGGCTTACCACAGAATACTAACCCCTTGGGAAAGAACAAGCTTTTATTTATGGAAAAGCGTAGAAGAAACTCAAAAAATAGCACGATCTTTTGGATTCGATCATCCTTATTTGTTTTATCAATTTTTGATTTCAGAAGAAAAAAATGGTCGTAAAGATGAATTGATTAGTAATTTATATGAGAGCCTGAAAAAGAACTTAGAAATTGAAAAAGTCTTTGAAACCAACAAAGCATTACTGCGTTTTGCTTTTAAAAAGAATCCTGCCCGAGCACAAGCCATGAAGGATTACGTTAGAAAAAAAATCTAAGCATAAGCACTAATCAATTTCAAAGAAAACTAATATTTGTTTTCACCTTTTATTTAACTATTACGTTCCCTGTTCGGCAACGTATGCGTCTCCAAAATCCGCTGACTTTCAGTTTTTGACTGTTTTTGTTTCCGTAAACCGTACAAGGTGTCCAAAGCATCCTGTCTTGTTTTCTTGATATCCACAATGGGTTTGGGGTAGTCTTTGCCCAGGACAAAGTTATTAAACTGTTGTTCCATATCAGTCATGACCCAGGGTTGATTAGCTACAACGCTGGGTATATTTAGAGTTTCGGATATTTTTTTTGAACAATAAATAAAATTTATTTTTTGTATTCCACAAAGCAAGGTTCCTTGCATGGGTAATACAATAATAATGTATCTCCTATTCTTTGATAGCGAATATTAAGATCTTGTTCATTATTGCATTCTAAATTATCTAATATAATTGAATTACCCAGATAAATTCCAGACGTATTCATATCAGTGGAAGTTGATAACATACTGCAGAGGTCACCATTACAGGTTAGACTTCCATCAGCTGAAAAATTGATAACCTTTTTACTTTCAACTGCTGTAAATTGACCGCTGCCATCACCCGGGTCTGAGAGGTAACCACTCATTTTCCAGCTACCGACCAATTCTGGATCATTTTGTATGTCTGAAAAACCATCGTTGGTACAGGCAAATAAAATAGTAAAAAACGAGAATAATAAAATTGCTTTTTTCATAGTAATTGTGTTTAAATTGTTTAAGTATTATATTTATAAATAAGATTCAAGTATTTCAATGAACAGTTCACCTTCGGTAGAGACAAAGTTTCCATCTTTATCTTTAATCACTTTACCATCCTTGCCAACTTTGTAAGGAACATTTCCTTCAACTCTTTTTAATACTCCATTTTTGTCTAAAAACAAATTAACGGGCATACTCTTAAAGCCAAGATCTGTTGTAAGCTTTTTAGAATCAACAATATGAGTGAATTTAAAATCTTTTATTTTAAGAAATTTATCCACTAAAGATTTGCTCTCATGCGTTATGGCTAAAAAATTGAACTTATCGCCATACTTTTCTTTCATCCTATTAAGCACAGGCATTTCTTCAATACAGGGTGCACAACTTGTAAACCAAAGATTGATTAGTGTGGGTTTACCTTTTAGATCATCAATGGATAGTTTCTTACCCTCTAATGTCATTGCATCTTGAATGGGAAACTCCTTATCACGTAGTGAATTTATCTTCTTAATTTGAGTTGTAGTACCTTCAACATCATTAGTCACATGCCATCGATAGGTGATTATCAGCGAGTCTTTATTTTGAATTTTCTCATAAAAATCTTCTACAATTTCATATCCAGGTAATTTATCTTTGAATTTATTGTATTGAGCAGTTTTGAGACTATCATATGCTTTTTTTGAATATACCTTTCCTTGGTAGTTTTTGTATAATATTATATTTTGGGCGTTTGAAATTGTTGTAACAAACAATAGTATCAAGTTGGTAAGTAGTTTTAATTTATTCATTCCGATTCATTTTATAAGAATTATTTTTTTGCTAAAATTTTTAAACTTAATTCATCTACCATATCATTGATATCGCCAACATTTGCCAAAATGATTACAGCAGATTTATTTTCGGGATTAATTATCATAGAAGAAGAATAACCTCCAGTACCACCATTATGCCAATATATATCCTCGCCTTGACTTGACTTTAAAATATGCCAACCCAAACCTATTGTTAGGTTTTCTCCAGCATTTGCAGTCTCTGTTCTCGTTAGTTTTAGTATATCGTCATTTTTAAAATGAGCTTGAGTAAATTTCACCAGATCACTTATAGAAGAAAGTAAACCACCACAACCAACGAGAACATCAAAATCCCAATTAGATACTTCATTTCCATTTTGATCAATTCCTTTTGCTAATCGTTTATTGAGATTTTTGTTGCTAGAAAAAGTGTTATTCATGTTGTACTTGTCAAGTACATTCTTCTTAAGTAAACCTATGTAATCAGTTTTTTCAACTTTGGCCAGAGTATGACCTAAAAGACCTACACCTAAATTTGAATAACCATAAGAATTATTTTTTAAGGAAATTTTGTTCATCAGATAATCATCAATTTTGGATTGACTGTAGTTCTTGTAAGTGTTTTCTACATCGCTTAAATCCAGGTTTGATGGTAGTCTTGGTAAACCAGAAGTATGATTGGCTAAACTTTCAAAGGATACCTTTACATTATCCTTAAAATCGTAGGGATAATAATCATTTATGTGATCAGACAACTTTAACTTTCCTGCAACTACTAAAGAAGCTAACACTGTTGAGGTAAAGATTTTGGTAATAGAGCCAATTTCAAAAATTAAATCTTGATTTTCAATCGGGTTTAAAGTTGAATCCTGTTTGATTACCCCAAAATAATTTACATCTTTACCATTAACTAAAGCGACTGAAAGCTGAGCACCTTCAGGTAAATATTTGGCTTTTGAAAATATTATATTAGAAAAATTTTCAGGATACTTATCAAGATTATTTATGATATCTTCCTGCTTTTTTTTAGGTTCTTCATAAGGCTCAATCAAAAGTCCAGAGATTTTATTTTCCTCATTTAATGTAAAATATATTGCTAAAGTTGATTTTGTGAATTCTGTTTTGAAAAGCATGCCTTTTTGAGGCTCATCTTTTATAGAAATGCCACTCCTTATTTTTCCTACCTGATGTTTAAGACTTAGAAACAATTGTTTTGAATTTTCCAAAGGCAAGACGCTTTTCATTTCTGGAGAAAAACTTTCGAAAATCTTCTCATATTCTTCTGCATTGTATTCCATTTTAAAAGTTTCAAAAGCCGATTTGTAATCTTGATTTTGTGAAAAAAGAGAAGTAGTAATTAGCGTAATAACAACAACTAATAATTTCTTTTTAAGAAAAAATACTCTGTTCGTAATGTTCATTTTAGTCTTTTTTCTAAATTGGATTTCTACATTAGATTTTTCATCCACTCAATCAATATTTGAGGGTATTCTGTATTAAAATTTGTCTGAGCCACTTGTCTGTATTGGCCACTTAATTTCAAGTCCATCCCTTCTTTTCGAGTTCCTACTTTTATCATAGCATGGTCTGTATCGGGGATAAGTTTATAAGTTGCATTGCCTGGTTTAACTTGATTGACGATATCGGCTATTTTTTTTGCGCCATAATCGCTGATGGCTTCAATATCGCCACCACCATACATGGCCAAAACAGGGCATTTTACACCAGACCAATTTTTGGCGATATTAGTATCATCAAGAGTTTGGAAGAATTTATAGTGTCTGCCCATCAACTTTTCGTCACCATCATATTTAAGCATCATAGTAAAGAATTCCTGTGCTTTGGCACTATTTTCAATGATTTCTTTAGGTGATTTATTCTCTACAAAAAATTCATATAAGACTTCTCGATGTTCATTCAAATACGTTTCTGCCTGAGCATAAGTATAGCCGTAAAGTGGTGTTTGGTCTAAAATTAATCTAGTGATGTAGTCATACCAGCTTTCACCACCAACGCCATAAACCATAACGCCTTTTATTTTTTGACCAGTGGCAACAATTGGCGCGTGAGTGCCACCAAGAGAGTGCCCATAGATAAAAATGTTTTCAACATCAATATTTTTGAGTGACATAAGTTGTTGAAGTCCTTTTTTAAATAAGTCAGACTCTACATTAAAATCTATCATATCGCAAGGTGTATCATTCATACTATCGCCAATATTTGGTTTTTCAACTTTGTAAACGGCAAATCCATTTTTTACAAATTCGTCCATCAGTTTTTTAAACGGACTGTTATCGTTATTGTATTCTATGGAGCTACAAGTGTAACCCTGAATGTAATAAATGGCAGGGTGTGGTCCATCAGTATCAGGAAAGTGAACAATAGTTCTGGAATATCCACCATCAAAAGGAAGCTCGAGGTACTCAACTTTGCCTGGGCTGGTTTCTTTTTTCTTTTCTAAGACAGTCGTGGATAAATCCAATATTTTTCCACCTCTATAAACTTCAATTTCAACCTTATCTCCTTTTCTTAATTTTCCGGCTTCAGACACTAATTCCTCTGCAGTTGAAATTTTAACTCCATTTAATTTGGTGATAATATCATTAGAGGTTACAGAGGCATTACTTGCTGTACTATTTTCGGTAACACGTTTAATAACTGCTCCTTTGAGTTCTGGTTTACCGAGAGTTTCTGCTGTAGCCTGGTCTAAAGTAACAGGATAAACTCCTAAAAATCCTTTTCTTTTTAAGTTTTGACTAAATAAACTTGAAGATATCAAACAGAATACTAAGAGATAAATGTATTTCTTCATCAACTTTTTTATTGCAATTAATGACGAAAGCTAAAAGTTGATGTGTAAAATCTTGCTAATCTATCTGAGAAGGCGAAAGATGATATTTTTGTTTAAAGGCATTACTGAAGTGATGAACGTCTGTAAATCCGTATTTGATGGCCAAATCAGAAATAGAAGTTTGACTGTTTTTGAGATCGTCAAAAGCAGCGTTAAGACGATAGTTCAGTTGAAATTTTGCTGGAGTTGTACCAGTTAAGGTTTTAAACAATCTTGCAAAGTGAAATTTAGATAGACCTACTTCATCTGCTAAATACTGAAGAGAAATTTTTTGGTTTGTTGACGATGAAATAATGCTTTTCGCTTGCTCGATTTTGCGAAGTGCATCAATTTTTGTTAAGTTATTTTTAGCTTTAAGAGGACTAAGTTTTTTTGTTATTCTTAAGTTTTCATGATAAAGTTGGTATAATAAATTGTCAAATAAAATCTCGTTGTTCAATGAACTTTGATAAGGTAATGTTTCAATTATTTTATTAAGCCAGTGGTTATTCCCTAAGTGGAAAACACCTTCTGCCAATTCTAAAGTTGAGAGTTTATGTTCTTGTTTAAATTTCTCTGAAGTTAAGTAAATACAAATGCCTTGGGTTGGTGATTTAGATTTCACATCAACTTCAATGTTTTGCTTGTCATTTATCACCAAAAAATTACCTGCTTTTACGGTATGCCATTTCCCATCAATGCAGTAATTTTCTTTTCCGGATAACACAAGCTTTAAGCCAATACCATTGTGCTGATAATTGCCTTTCGAAAAATTTAAAAGAGACGAACGATTTATATAATTTGTAGTCGTTTCTTTTTCTTTTAAAATACATTTTATTCCTAAAATACCATTATTCATAATTAGCAAGATTTTACACCTTTTCTAGTTTAATTTGAAGTTTTTTTGATTTTATATTTATCAAATAAGTTTATAAATGCAGAAAATTATTACACTGTTTTGGGTTTTGCTCTTTGCTTTTTTACCCCAAAATAATAATCGAAAAATACTATTTAAAAATGTGTCTAAAGACAAATTGCCTGTTTTAGATTTGATTACCAACAATATGGATGTGGAAATAGCAGATCTTGATGCAGATGGCTTTTTAGATATAGTTATGGCTGTTGAATTTGGTAGTGACAAAATTTTATGGAACGATGGTAAAGGTGGTTTTAAAGAGATACAATTGCTTTCAACAGAGATAAACGACAGCGAAGATATTGCATTAGCAGATTTTGATGGAGATGGAATAATTGACATATTTATTGTCTGTGAGGATACCAGGAAAAATGCGCTATATCTCAATAATGGTAAACGCTTTTTTAAAAATGTTAGCGATAGACTGCCGGATACGGGTATTTCTAATACCTGCCTGGCATTGGATATTGATTTGGATGGAGATATGGATTTGCTAATTGGTAACCAGGGACAAAATTTTTTATGGTTAAATGATGGTAAAGGAAATTTTACTGATAAAAGCGACATTTTACCTAAAAATAATCATGGCACCACACAAGATATGGAAGCAGCAGATTTAAATGGAGATGGATTAGTTGACCTCATTATGGCCAATGAAGATGGTAATCAAATCTGGATGAAAGAAGGGAATTTAAAATTTGAATATGTAAAAGAAGCTTTGCCATTACCAAACTATAAAGAAGAAACCAGAGAAATAGATGTGGCTGATATAGACAATGATGGTGATTTAGATTTGTTTTTAGCCAACGTGAAATTCTTGGTCGGAGAACAATCTTATAATCGGGTATTGTTGAATGATGGAAATGGAATTTTTGAGGATGCCACCTCAACATGGTTACCAGAAAACAAAGAATCTCATAGTGTCGATGTAGATTTTGTAGATTTTAATACTGATGGAAAAATTGATGTAGTCATTTCAAGTGCGTTTGGAGATCCGTGTCAAATTTTGATCAATACCGGAAATTCATTTATAGACAAAACTCCAGAATACCTTGATTCTGTTTATTCTAACTCAGTTGATGTTGAAGTTGCCGACCTCAATAAGGATGGCGTACCAGACATTTATTTTTCTGGATTTCAGACTGCTGATATATTATTGTTTGGGGAGAAATTGTAATAAAATTCCATTCTAAGAATTTTTATAATGAAAAATATCATTGTTGTTATCATTTTTGTTTTAACACTAACCAGTTGTACAACGACAAGAAGGTTAAACAAGTTAGTTTATCAATACCACATTGAAAATCCTGTTGGCGAAATTAAAGAGCCAAAGTGGTTAGAAAACTCTTCTAAAACCATTGAAACTTTTTCAACATCAGAAAAAGTAAAATCCAGATTTATCCCAGCAATTTTCTATTGGAAATGGGATACAAAAATTTATACTGAAATAAATAAGGATATTATTTTAAATCGGTTTGTTAACTATTTATCATCAAAATCAGATTCATTATCATTTTCAGAGAAATTAAATGAACAAAAATTAAAGATAGATAATTTAGAAGCTCCAAATAAGTTCACATATAGCCAAGATGGTAAATTATTGGACTTTATCCTTCTATACTCACTTACAGATTCGTTGACAATCAAACCCTATGAAAGTCCTTACCGCTTAAAATATTCGATAATTGACACAGAAACAAATACTGTAAAGAAAGTTGAAGTAGAAGTTGAGAGTAGATTGCCAGCAATGACAAATGAATCGAAATCAAAGAAAATATTTATACAACGCTATTTAGAGGAATACTATAAAAATCAGGATAAAGCTTTTGAAGAATTAATCAAGAAAATGGGAAAAGATATTTTATCAGCTGATTAAAGTTGAATTTTATATAATTTATAAACGTATTAAAATGAAAATACACAATACTCAGCTTAATGTTACTTTAAAATCCTGTTCTGAAAATAACATCAAAACTATTTTAGATGGGATTAATAAATTTAATCTCGATAAAGTGCCTGCTAATAACGAATTTTGGACGCCCTTAAATTTTGTGGTTAAAAATAATAAAAGCAAAGTGATAGGAGGAATTTTATCAGGTATAGGCTATTGGTCAGGACTTGAAATTAAAATTTTGTGGGTAGATGAAAACTACAGAAATCAAGGGGTTGGATCCTGGATTTTAGATATAACCGAAAGCATGGCCAAAGAAAAAGGCGCTGATATTTCAATCCTCGATACGTTTGATTTTCAGGCTGAAGATTTTTATAAAAAACACGACTATATCACTTTTGGGGTGATAAATAATTTTCCCAAAGACCACCGAAGAAGTTATTTTTATAAAAGATTAGTTTAGCTAATCAAAACAGTCTTATAATCTTATTCAGAACCGTCTAAATCTGCAATGTTTAATAAAATTAAGATGCTGATTTTTAGAAGTGTTTTTTTGTTAAGGCTTTCATGATTTATCGGCTTAAATTCCATAACCATATTTAACCATCTCTTGATGAAAATAATATCTCCAATGTATCCTTTGTCAATGTAAACTTCTGCTTATTTTTTTTTAATGGGTATAATTTTTCTGATTTTACAAGATAAATACAATTATCAATTTTAAATCTCGAGTTATTGAGTATTTTGATATTAAATTCAGAATTATTTTCGTTTAAAGCGTGCTTGGTTTTAAGGAGTTTATTTCGAGATGATATAGATATTAATAAATCATTCTGATTAAAAATGATTAAGTCAAAGTCACGAAAAAAATTGAAGTTTCTTTTGGCTTTTAAACTAATAGCGCCTTCAATATCTATATCTTCAAAAATCCTAGATTTTAATTTTAGCTTTGATTCACTTTAAAAAGTCTTGCATAATAATAAAGATGTTATTCATTGCTTGAATAAAGTTTTATGAATTCTATCTTTTCTTTACTTTCCTCAAAATTTAGGCCATAAGACTTCAGGTCCTTTATGGCATCAGCCAAAGAAGTCATATTGATTATAAAATCATATTTTGCATTGTTGTCTCCTTCATATCTAAATTCAACAGATAATTCATTTGACATTTCTTCTAACATATCCTTAATTGTGTAAGCTGTAAAAATTATTTTATCATCAGCTTCTGATTTATAAGAGAACTTTTTCTCTAGTGTCTCTTCTAATAAGGAAATATCATTAACGTGGATATTATTGGTTGTGGATAACTTGTAATCAACTTCTTTTTTTAAGTTGAGTGTGTTTAAAATTTTATTTTCTAATAGGTCTAGGTAGCTTAATGATGCTTCGCTTTTGTAGATTAAATCAAATTTGATATCCTTTAAATTAAAGGGAATTTGCAACTGATTTTCATTTTTAGAAAATAATTCACCATAAATTTCATTTAAGGTATGCGCTTTTAATTCGATAATGTTTTTTGCTTTATCCAATCTTTTAATTTTTATGTTTTTTTCAGCTCTAGTGATATTAAAATATTCGGATAGGTCACTATTTACAAGTGCTTTGAAGCTTAAGTTTTCAAGGTCTTTGTTTAATTTATTTATTTTGTTAGTTTCAGTATTTAGTTTTAGTGAAAGTAAGTTGGATATCATTTTTGAGCTTAATTCTTTTGGTTCTCCTATCCATTTTACAATCCCCTTATCATCAATAATGACTGTAAGTGGGAAGGTCTCAAGGCCTTTTATTCCATCACCAAAATTGACTTGTGTTTGTTTAGTTTGATCTGAAACAACAATAGATGCAAAGTCAATACGTTTAAGAATTTTCTTCACTTTTCCAACTGATTCGTCAGTTATGGAAACAAAATAAACATCTTCATTTTTTAATTCTTTTTGAATTTTGTTCATATGTGGTACAGCGGCGATGCATGGACCACACCATGTTGCCCAAAATTCTAATACTACATTTTTACTATTTAGGTTTTTATCTGCGGGCACATTCTCAATCCAATCTGTTATAATTATTTCCGGAGCTTTAGAATTTATTTTAATATTTGATTGAGCAAAAATTATATTCACACAAAGCAAAAAGAGTATTAATTCAATAGTTCTCATGTTTTTATTTTATGATGTCCTCAATTATTTTGACAAATCTATTACTACTCCCAATACTCATTTTCTGATTTGAATCGAATTGATAAGGCACTCCGTTTTCGATTTTTCTTAGAATTCCATCTTTGTCAAGGAATAGATTTTTAGGATAAGATTTTAAACCTAATTGTTTGATGAAATTCTGAGCTTCTACGATGTGTATAAATTCAAAATCTTTTTTATTTAAAAATTTCTCAACCTGTTCTTTCTTTTCATAAGTAATGGCCACAAAGTTGAAGTCATCTTTATATTTTTCTTTAAGTTGATTGAGAATAGGCATTTCTTGAATACACGGTAGACAGCTTGTAAACCAAAAGTTGATAAGGGTAGGTTTACCTTTTAGTGACTTGTTGGTAAAGGTTTTTCCTTCTATGGTTTTTAGTGAGAATTCAGGTAATTCTTTATTATAAAACTTGTAAACAGGGGAACTAGAGTAATTGATAAACGACTTTGGCTTTTCTTTTGTAAATTCAAAAGCTAAAAAATATATTAATGAGTCTTTTCGAATTTCCATTCTTTCTACATTGACGTGCGTATATAGGTTTTTTTTTAGATTTTTTCCAAGTGTTTTATTGATTTCAACATCCATTAGTTTAACTAAACTTCTTAGTCCTTCTTCGGCATATCTATCTTTACCATCCGTAGAATAATAGATGCTTTGGGCATTACCTAAAGCCCAGAAAATGAGAAAAATGAAAGTTATAAGATTTTTCATAAAATTTTTAAGTTTACTACACGTACTTGTAAATGGGTTGTTCTATAAGTTTATTTGAAATAATAACTTGTCTGAGAATTTTGTATTTATCTGTGTCTTTGTCTTTCACATATTTATGTAATTCAAATCCATTACCATGCTGATTTACAACCTCATCCAGGTATTTTTTAAAAGCTTTAACCGGATCTTTTGTCTTTTTAAAATAAGAGGTGTAGGTTTTTTCGGTCATATCCCAATTTTTTATATTTTCACCATCACCTTTGTATTTTAAATCAAAAATGCCTTTACAGCTAATCACGGTCATAAATACATCTTCAAGTTTTCTGTTATTCACCTTTGCTCTTATTAATAGTCTTTTAAAAACATTGACATCGGTAGGAGAGGGCATAGAAATACTCTCTTTGCTGAGTTTACTTACCCCATTAAAAATATTTTCCTTACCGCAAGGGTGCGTATGGATAAAACCCAGAACCCTGTTAAGGTCCAAGTCGGCAAAAGATAGAGAATGCCCATTTCTTCCTCTGGAAAGTTTAATAAAACCTTGATCTATAATATAGGCATAGCCAAACTCATCAGTGTTGTAAGTCCTGTTAGATTTATCTAACTCGTTAAGTTTGTTCACAAATGCCATATCTGAAACCATCTTTCTTGTAAAACCGTTAGGATAATTGTCTTTTTTAAATTTATTACTATTAGTATTATTATTGTTAGATTCATTCAGCTCATTTTTCTCCTCTTTTTTTTCAGAACTCTCGTGTTTAGGATCAGTTTTTAATGATGTATTCAGTTTTGAAAAATCATCGGTTTTTTCAACCAAATCATATTTAGGTTTTAATGGATCTATAAATAAATTCTTTTTATTGGATTTTTCTGTGTTAAAACTATGTGCATTCATCAATCCTGCATACAAGAAAAAATGTCCTAAAGCAATGATTAAAAATATTTTATGTGATTTTAAATACATATCTGCATTTTTTTAAACTGGTTAAATCGTCTTAAATTAATTTGCCTTAATTATCTTTTTTGTAAGGCTTTGTCCTTCAATAGTCAATTTTAAAAAGTAAGTTCCTTTTTCAAGATGCGTCAAATTAATCTTTGGGTTTGACAGCTTTTGATTTTTAACTACTCTTCCGGTTATATCATACAATTCGTAAGTAAATTCACCATGAACCCCGGAGACTTCAACATAATCTGAAGCTGGATTAGGGCTAACAACTATGTTTTGTATATCAAAATTCTTATCACTTAAGGTTAAGTTATCCCCTGTAACGATGAGTGAGTAATCTTGAGTTGGATTGGTTTCAAATGGGTTAAATGTTTGCAGATTGCCTTTATGAGAAATGGACAAAGTGTAATTTCCCGCTTCTGGAATATTAATATCTATACGTTCAATATTATCTCTAATATTATCGTTTTTTTCATTTGAAACACCCAAAGATGGATCAAAAGTTAATGTCCACGGGAAATAGGTCATACCGTCTTTAGTTATCCTGAGATCCAGGTCATTAACAAGTTTTGGAGAAAGGTTGTTTAAAACAGTAGCACCGGAAACCGAATTTCCAGGAACATCTGTCCAGCAAAGTGTTGCACTGAGCTTTGTATTTGAACTCACCGTAAAATTGATTGAAAAGTTACTATTATTAGTCAAGGTTCTTTCATCAATTATAGCATTATTATTTAAGGAATTTGTTATAGTTTCAGCCGCAAACCTGGCATCAAGCAGACCCCATCCAAAAACAGGATCCGGACCAATAATATTACTGTCATCAAGTGCTGTATGGCATAATAAAGCTTTTACTGTTGAGGCCTTCATATATTCTCCATTCAACTGCTTATAATATTGTTGAAGTAGGGCGATAGTTCCTGTCACATTAGGAGCTGCCATTGATGTGCCCGAAAGAAAACCATACGTCCCATTAGGTGTTGTAGAGTAAATATTATTTCCAGGTGCTGCAAGATCTGGTTTTATTCTTAAGTCATCCGTAGGGCCTTCGGAGGAGCTATCACTTATCTGTAAACTCAAGTCTCCTGTAAACGGGTCTAAAATAGGATTGGCGTTGGCTACAACCAAACTATTCTTTGCATTTTTATCTGCTGTAAGTTTATCGAGTCCAAAAAATAAAGCATCATTGTTATTGAAGTTTCCTGCGTTACCTGCTGAAGTTACTAAGGTATATTCAGGATAATTGTATAAAATTTCATCAAAAAGACGAGCATCTGCAGTATAGGCTCCAAAAAACCATGTGCTGGAACCTACACTTGTGGCTTGTACGCCATAAGAATGATTGGATAATATTATAGGATTTGCCGAATTTGATATAGCTGGTAAGATTTCTGTGACATCATCTAAATAATTATATGATTCTATCGTGACCGCAGAAGCCATCCCTTTTGCTTCGTCGTCTAAGCCAAGTGCGGCAATGGTTCCGCCAACATGAGTGCCGTGATTATCATCATCAGAATTTCCATCTACTGTAAAGGATTCAACAATATTTATCCTGCTAACACCATTTTGATCTTGAAATTCCGGGTGGCTTTGTTGAATAGGTCCTCCATCCCAAACACCAACTGAAATTCCACTACCGTCTAGATTGAGGTTTAAACTTCCTCCGTGCTGTAAATCTGTTGTATTGGTGGCTTCGGCAGAACCCTTGTTGTCTAAGCCTTTGTAAACAGGACTTCCGTCAATAATATCATGAATTATCAATAGCTTTCCATTCAGGTTCTTGCTTATTTTGGCTTCTTTGTGTGACTTAAGATAAGTATTTATTCTATTTTTTCTCTCATTTTCATATTGTTGAACACTTGCAAAGAGCTCCTTTTGTTGTTGATTTAAAGCTTTGAAATCTTCTTTAGAAATCTGGCGCTGGGCGCTAGTTTTTAAACTAATTAAGATCAGTAATAATGTATAAATAATAGTTTTCATAGCAACTTATTTTAATTACCAAAACTCCAAACGAAATGGTTTGGAGTTCCGGCAGGTGGTTAAACATTCATTTTATGGATTTACACTAAATGCTGTAGATTCAAATGTGCCGTTTTCCAACTCACCTTCCCCTGACGCATGAACTATAATTGAACATCTTAGCTCATAACTACCAGTTAAAGTTACACCCTGAGCAGACCCTTGCTGACCATCACCAAATGTGTCTAAAAGCGTAAAAACATAATCACCGTCTTCAAGGAAAAAATTGGCGGTGTAAGTTTGTGGTGTAAGTGCGTCTCCTGAAAATGGGAAAAAATCATCAACGACTATCGTACCGTCGGCACGTTCTATTCTAAAGCCGGTTTCTGAAGCGTATATGTCTGAGACAATGGTTAACTCCATATCATTACAAACAATTTCTCTGAAATAATTGATAGTGACGACATCGTTATAACTATTTTCTCCACTTCCCGGAATAATTGAAAACGTCAATTGTTTTTGTTCACCATCTTCACCAGCTATTTCGGAAAAATCAAAATCTACACTTAAGTTTCCTGAAAATTCACCAGCAGGAATCACTATTTGTCCTATTGAATATTCATTTTCAGTGCCTTCTGTGGTATCTTCGTTGTTTATAACGACTTCATAATTTCGCTCAGTATTTGATCTTGTCGTAGAAAAAACAGGAATATTTAAAGTTCTGTCTTCTTCCGGGACAATAACATCAAAACTGGTTTGCTCGAAAGAAAGTGCTGTCTGGCCTCCGTTGGCATCAAAAACCGGATATTCATCTTCACAGCTTATGGTCATTGTAAGTAAACCTAGTAATAGTAATTTAAAATGTATTCTTTTCATAATAATCATATTTTAGTAGCCTGGATTTTGTTCTATACCATTTGCATTTATTTCATCCTGAGGAATTGGTAACGTAAACCTAAAATCATCCACAGCAATATTTAGAGGATTGACAGCTGATGAATTCTGAGAATCTGTAGGAAATCTGTTAGTTGTATTCACACCAGCTCTAGCACCAATACGTTTTAAATCAATGTATCGATGACCTTCAAAGCACAATTCTTTGTAGCGTTCTTTTAGTACATCATTATAAGCATCTGTTGCACTGGAGTAGCTTGGTGTTGGTACAGTAGCGCCAGCAATATAATTTCTGGCCTGTCTCAATTCTTGTAACAAGTTTGCAGCACCGGTTAAATCACCGGCTTCAATTCGGCACTCTGCTTTTATAAAATACATTTCAGATAATCTAAAAACTTTGATATCGTTCGTGCTATGGTTTCCATTTTTACCAGGATACTTATCGATTACAATGACCTCACTGGTTTGTGTAGCCTGATTTGGGTTATCGCTGATAGTAGCAGATCTGTCAACAAATGCCCAACGTCTAAAGTCTTGTGCACCTCCGCCAAGCGGTTCGGTGTAAAGGCTGTATAAATTCCTGCCCATGTCCCAAAGTGGTCCACCTTGAATATAAGACTGATTGGTGTTGTAAACACTGGAGAAAGTATTCGTATCATTTGGTCTGATCAATGAAAAGATACATTCCCCCTGGTCAGAATCTACCCACATTTTTTTGTATAATGGCGATGCGGCTGTCGCTGTCCATCTGTCCATTTGAAACAGTGCAAATTGGATGGTTCCCGCAGGCGGCGGATTATCGAGAGAGGTGGAGCCTGTAGCTCCGATGTGTTCTGTTACATCCGATGTTAGCGGGAAATTTGCAGGTAACGTAAACTCACAACTTGCCAAATTGATACCTGAATTATTTATCAACTCATCAGCAAATTGTTCCGCAAGCGTATAATTTTCTCTATACAAGTACATTCTTGCCTGTAGAGCATTGAGCACATTTTGGTTAAAAAAATACCAGCTGTTATTGCCGGTTGTGGCTGTGGTCAAATTATTTTCGGCAAAAGCAATGTCGTCTTCAATTAAGGCAAAAACTTCACCAACAGTTGACCTCGGTACATCTTGTGTAATTGAAGGCACAAAGTCAAGTAGCATTACACCTGGTGCATTATCATCGGCAATATCCGGTGAAAAATATACGAGCAACTGGAAGTGACAGAAGGCTCTAATAGCTCTGGCTTGTGCAATAATACTATTGTACTCTTCTATCCTTGACTCCTCAGGTGTAAATAATTCTGCACCTTCTAATAGTCTGTTAGCTCGATTTATAGTCCTGTAGTGGGTCAGCCAGATGTTATTGGCAAAACCGTTGGTTGAGAAGATTTGAAAGTTGTGCGTTTCACTTGGGAATCCGGCATCTCCTACAGCAACCTCATCGGTAAGTAGGGAAGAGACAAACAAATCATTCACTGTGCTCAACTGGTCGTAAACTTCATTCAAAACCAGTTGCATGTTATCTACACTGGTAAATAAAGCTTCATCATTTAATTCTCCATCCTGTATGATGTCTGTAGCATCTTCACATGCGAACAGAAAGGTAAATACACTAAATATTATAAGTATTTTTTTCATATTTTTTAGTTTAAAATTTAACATCCAATCCAAAGGTTAATATTTTTGGTGTAGGGAAAAAGCCTAGTCCTTCAGCGCCTATAGATCTTGCCGGGTCTAGTCCTTTCCATTTTGTAAAAGTGAGGTAGTTTTCAGCTATGACTCTAAGCGTCATACTTTTAATAAATGTTTTTTCTAAAATTTTATCCTGAAAGTTATATCCAAACGTTATATTTCTTAACCTTAAAAAAGAAGCATCTCTTAAAAATCGATCTGATAAGGTATTACCGGCATCAATATTATTTGCAGCTAAGGCCGGAACATCTGTTGATCTGTTTTCTGGTGTCCATGCATTAAATAAATCATTTGATACCGGAAAGAAAGTTGCATTTCTGATATCCATCAGTTCCTCATAATTTGTGTCAATTCTGTAGATATCTGCCACATAATTGAATAGCGTATTTACAAAGAAACCTTCATACTCTAAATCAAAACCGAAGCCACCATTAATTGTCGGAAATAATGATTTGCTCGTTGATCTTCTGTCTTCGTCGGTAATGTTTTCTGTGACGTTACCATCAATATCTCTAAAAAGTAGATTTCCATTAGCAGGATTGACACCGGCATAGGGCACAAGAAAATACTCCAAGAGTTCTCCACCTTCATTTCTAATGAAATCATCGCTAGGTCTAAACTGACCGTCATTATCATCATCGACATCGCCTAAGTCTACATAGCTGTCTTTGTTGTATGCAAAGTTTCCGAATACGCTTAATTTTACCTTGCGGTCTCTCAAAATATCGTATCTACCTTGAAATTCTATCCCTTGATTTCTTATGGTTCCGTCGTTTGCAGAGATACTGTAAGTCCCATTGGCGGCAGATATCGGTGTTGTTTGATAAATTCCTTCTGTAGTTCGGTTGTAGTAATCTATGGTTCCAGTAAATCTGTTTTCAAACATGCCGAAATCGACACCCACATTCCATTGTGTTGTTTCCTCCCAACGTAATTCCCTGTTGGCAATAGAACTTACAAAAAAAGATGGCGAATTATTGTAGCCAGTACCTGAAGCATTTAAATCTCTTACAATTTGCGATCCTAAGAATATTTCAGATACAGAAGAATCAGCATTTCTGCCTATCACATTTTGGTTACCTGTAACGCCATAGGATCCTCTAAGCTTTAGATCAGATACAAAATTTACACTTTCAAAGTAATCCTCTTCAGAAATATTATATCTACCACCAATAGACCAGAAAGTTCCCCACTTGTTGTCCTCAACAAATCTGTAAGTAGCATCTCTTCTAAGTGTTCCACTCAAACCAAATCTGCCATCATAATCATAATCGGCTGTTCCAAAGTAAGAAAACAAACCTGCGTCAATATCGCCTGCATCGACTCCTGGTAGATAGGACAATGGTAAATCCGGATTCCAGTCTATGTAGCCGGTACCGGCACCAGGAGACCATGTAAGCGGGTTAAGTCCTATTTGTTGTTGAAAACCTGTTCTTCTGTGAGCTTTTACATATTCAGTAAATAAACTTGCTGTAATGTTGTGTTTCCCAAATGTGTCAGAAAATGTAAGTCTATTGACATGGTTTATCATAAATTCTCTTCGTTCCTGTATGGTTTCTATACCATCAAATTCGGTTCCAGCGCCAGAGGCCCTTACAAGCGAAAGATAGGCTTCTGGTCCAACTGCAAAAACTCTTCGTTCATGCGCATAATCTATACCTGTATTAATACCAAAAGTCAGGTTGTCCAGTATTTTAAAGGAGGTTGTTAAATTTGCAATGGTTTTTGTTTCCTGAAATTCACTTGGAGCAGAAAGTGGCTGAAATAAATCGATTAGCATGTAAGGTATAATTTCAAAGGCAGGAGAGCCAAAATCATTAAGAAGCTGTTGACCATTTTGATACAAATTAAGCGGTAAAAACCTGGGAGATGACAAATAACCTGTTAAAGGGTTTTGTAGTACATTATTATTAATATTAGTGTCACCAGTGCTTCTTGTTTCTTGTTCTAATTGATTTCGTTTAGAAAACGCACTAAATATATTTAAACCATATTCAAATTTGTCATTATCACTTTTTCCACTAAAATTGTTTCTTAGGGTAAATCTTTGAAAACCTGTTGTCGGGACAATACCATCTTGTTCCAGATACCCTATGTTGGTATAGTTTTTTAAGTTTTCACTGCCAAAAGATAAATTTACATCATGAGTTTGCGTTATACCTTGTCTGAAGAACTCTTCCTGCCAATCAGTATTGGTTTCAAAAGCTTCAAGGTTGTTAGGATCTAAAGTGACGGCATCACCAAGATAAGATCCGGTAATTGCAAATGATGAAGCCAAAGCGTTTACGCCCTCATCAAAACCTTTACGTTGAAGCTTTAGATGATCAATAGCTGAACCCAAATTGTAGTTGTCTCCAATAAAGTCTGTAAAACCATAAGACGAAGAATAACCTATACTTAAGGCCTGATTGTACTGTCCTTTTTTAGTTGTTACCACCACTACACCATTGGCGCCTCTGTTTCCATAAATGGCCGTTGCTGAGGCATCTTTGAGTAATCTTACATCTTCAATTTCATTTGGATTTAGGTTTCTGTAAAATGCCTGCGTAAGGGGTACACCATCAATAACAAATAATGGTTCTGTCGAAGCCGATAAACTCCCAACACCTCTTATCACGATGTCTATTTTGTTTGTTCCTGGTTGGCCTGAAAAAGAACTGATGTTTACTCCCGCAGCCTGTCCTTCAAGAGAGTTCAGAACGTTTATATTTGGTCGATTTTCTATCCTGTCTTTAGACAACAATACTGAAGATGATGTTGATTTCTTTTCCGAAATTGTATTACCATAGGCGGTTATAAGGACTTCTTCAAGTGATTCTACATTCTCCTCCATTAAAATATTGACGGTTGATTGAGAGCCTACTTTCTTCTCAATTTTTTTCATGCCTACATAATCAAAAACCAATACATCACCACTCGAGGCTTGGATAGAATACTTCCCATCAAAGTCAGTTTGAGTACCTGAACTAGTACCCTTGATAAAAACATTCACACCCGGAATAGGAATTCCATCAGCTTTAGATTTTACTGTACCACTAATGGTTTTTTGTTGTGCCTGCACAACACCGAAGCTTGCCAAAAAGACAAACAACATCAAAAGTTTAAGTTGTTTCATAAATTAAATTTTATTGTGATTATTTAATTAAAAAAGACAGGAGTGACTTTGTATTGAAGGGCTAATTCAAATAAATAAAAAATCTTTTCTTTGAAGATATGCTGTAGAGTGATCTCCAACTCCTGCCTTTTAAACAACAAACATATTGCACAAATCCACTCGTAGTTTTCTAATGAAGTCAATTAGGCAAATCATGATTTAATCGCCTATAAAGTAGATGTGAATCACAAAAACTGCTATTACAGCGTCTTTAACAGTCTCTAAATTGGAATTATTTCTATTTTAAATTATCAATAAATGAAGTAGAAACAATATATAAAGCTTTAAATAACTTATATAAAGATGCAAGAAATACTATATCTGATTTTAGTCTAATATATTTCATAAAATTTAATGTGATAAAATTGTAAGTTTGTGTTACAATAAGATAAGATGATAAACGCGTTAATCATAGATGATGAAAGTTTGGCAAGAAAAAGACTAGAGTTATTGCTTGAAGATTATTCTAATGTAAATATTGCTGGAATATATAATAATGGTGAAGATGCTATAAAAGCCATTAATGAAGAAAGACCTGATTTAATATATCTGGATATTGAGATGAGGGAGAATAACGGATTTGAGGTTTTGGATCAAATCAAAAAGGAAAATTATCCCTATGTGATTTTTGTGACAGCATTTAATGAGTTTGCTATCAAAGCTTTTGAATACAGTGCTATAGATTATTTGCTAAAACCATTTAAGGATAGCCGTTTTCATAAGGCTACACAAAATGCTATATCAACTATTTATTCTTCGAGTAGAACAAAATCCCGGGAAAAGTTAGAAAATTTACTCAAGACATTTAAGACTCAAAGCTTTGAAAAGCCCTTAAAAAAGTTCCCCATAAAATCCAATGGAAAAGTACATCTGATCGATTTTGACGATATTATTTATATAACTGCCTCCGGTTACTACTGCGAGATTTTTACTAAAGAAAAAAAATACCTTTTAAGAGAGTCGCTCACAAACCTGATTACCAAATTTGAAACTGATATATTTTTGAGAATTCATAGGTCAACTATTGTAAATACTGAATTCATTAAGGAACTTATTTATTCAAATTTCGGCGAAATGGATGTTAAGATGAAGGACGGGAAAATCTATAGAGTAAGCAAAACATACAAAAAGGATTTACTAACAAAAATCGGAATAGATTGATATCAATTCTAAAAAATATGGTTGACAGAAGGATATCTATTATCCTTATGGTGACTTATAGTTTTTTCAGAGCTATACACGTCATAATGTTGACTATTTCCAAAATTAAAGATGATTCAGGTAGATATGAAGGGATTACTTGGTCAGAAATTTTTTTCGAAGAATATGTACTTCACCTTATTATTGTGTTACCATTTCTCCCTTTAATTGCAATACTTACAAAATATCTAATCTCAAAAAAACAAAAGCTTTTTGTTATTTTTCTCATTCACTTTTTAATATCCATAGTATTTAAGCCCGTCATCGGTTTTATTCCTATATATATAGAATATTATTTCGAGAATAATGGTATTGATGCTCTTTTTTGGGACAAGTATTTTAATATGTTTTTCTTATATATTGAATACAACATTTTTATATATATAACCTTAGTTGCCATAACTTACTCATACTACTATTTTGATAAAGCCAAGCTTTTCAAAATAAAGCAGTCACAACTTTCTGCGGAGTTAGCTACTAATAAACTTAAAGCACTAAAAAGTAATTTGCAACCTCACTTTTTGTTTAATACGCTCAACAGTATTCATGTGTTAATTGATGAAGACAAAGAGAAATCTAAGGATGTGCTGGTAGATTTAAGCAACATATTAAGAGAAATATTAGATAAAAATACAGAAGATAAAATTGAGATACAAGATGAAGTGTCTATACTCAAAAAATATATTAGTATCATTAAGACCAGGTATAAAGATCAACTTAACATTAAGATGCATATAGATGATGGATTAGAACACGTTCTTATTCCAACTTTAACTATTCAACAGTTAGTGGAGAATTCTGTAAAGCATGGTATAGACAAAGATCATAAATTTCTTAATATAGATGTCTATGTGACGAAAATAAAAGATAAATTAGAAGTAAAGGTGACTAATAACGGAAAATTTTTAGATAAGAGTTTTGCTGAAATCCTGAATAATGGTAGTGGCTTAAATGGCATAAAGGAGAGATTTAAGGTACTTTATGATAATAATTTTCATTTTGATGTTTATAATGACAATCAAACTGTTGTCAATCATTTTATTATTCCTCTTGAGGATTCAATTTCTGAAGTACTTGCCTCTTAGGCCAGCTATGGACTAATCAAATCAGTTTCCAATATCTCTGCAAAATTAATTAATATTCTTTTTTCGATAAATTTAACTTTTAAGATAATTGGTAGATTATTTATGTTTATCAGCATTCAATTATTTGTTCAGATCTTATAAAAAATCTACACCATTTCAGAAAGAAATTTTCTTATCAAGATTTTATCCTCACTAAACCAATTTTTTAGTCAACTGGTATTTAATTAGTGCTCTATAATCGATCTAGATTTCAAACTTAAAAGATAATTAATTACTTTTAGCGGTGCCATTTTATTCATTTTAATCGAAGTTTTTTACGCTTCATGATTTTTGATTCCCAATTTTAAAAGCATAAGCATCAAAGGATACAGTATAAATTATTTCATATCCTATTTTGTATTTCTACTGCAAATAAACAGTACTACATATCATATTTAGACTCCTTCAATGATTTTAAAATAAATCTATCTGTAAATAACTTTTATTTACCAGTCGACTCTGCTTAAATCTTTACAAATGAAAAAAAAACTTTTTGCCACGCTTTTCTACGTTTTATTTATTACCACCTTTTGCTATTCTCAATCTAGTAAAATATACCATTTAAGTATAAATGAAGGTGTATTTACTACTGATTTAACGGGTGGTTCAAAAAACTTACTCGTCACTTATACAGGGAGTTCATCTTCTACCGCACGAGATGTTGAGATCGACAAAGCAAATAACCATATGTACGTATTAGACAGAAATGCTAAAGAACTTAGGCGATACAGTTTGTCTGGTGGGAGTAATACATTAATTTATTCGTACTCCAACTCGCCTACAGATATCGAATTAGACCTTATAAATTCTAACATTTTTCATGTTGTAGCAGGAGAAGTGTCTAAAACTAATCTTCTGGGAAACACTAAAACCTCACTTATAAGTTATACGCCCGGGCCATCTAATTTAATTAATCAAATAGAATTAGATATTTCTAATAACCATGTGTATCTCATAAATAGTAATGCAGGTGAATTAAGACGATACAATTTAAGTAATGGAAGCGACATAATATATTAAAAATTCTTACACGATAAAAGTATTTCAATTTTACACATACATTTCATATTTCTAACTTAAAAAACTAACCGAATGAAAAAAATTACTTTTTTATTTTTGTGCCTCATCATATACAGTATACAGGCAAATGTTGTTTTATCTGAAAACTTAGGAAAAGAGACCGCTACTTTACTGGCTGACGATGGGCCTGATAATAGCACTATTTCTTTTGCAGAATCAGGGTTTCCAGGTTCAACATATGTCACTTTTACAGGTTCTGAGGCTATTACAGTTTCTAGCGTAGGTTTAATCTTCGAAGCTACAGGAACTGGTACCATGCGCTACCGGGTTACAGGCACAAACAATAAATTGTGGGATTGGATAAGAGATAATTCTAGTAGTGAATTCACAGCTTTTACTTTTAGGAGCGACGATGGCGATAACTTTGATATACAAAGTATAAGTCTCAGAGGAGTTTCTAACCTTAATCCAGCCACTATATTAATTGAAGGATTTGCTGATGGATGCAGCACTGCGTCTGGGTCGTTTTCTACTTCATTGCCCACCACAGCATACACTAGTATAGATTTATCTGCACAAACCGGATTTGACAACATTGACGAACTTGTTGTTACATATACTTCTGGTGAAGCAAGGGGTTTGAGAATTAATGAAATGGTTTTTGGGCCTTCAGCTAACTCTACATTAAATTTTAATAGTGAAACAAGTGGCAGTAAATCAGGGCCAGCTTCCACTGTTAGCTACGCAGTTGGAGGCATTATATTCAGTGGTACAGGCTCAGATAACTATTCTATAACTGTTAATGCTGGCGGAGGTAGTGAATCTGGTGTCTTAGGAGACCAGGATGTATCTGTGGCAAGGGTCAGTCCCAGTGGCAGCTTTGCATCTCATTCAGTTACTAGCGACGATGGCACTGAGTTTAATCTTGAAAGTATAGATATAAACCCTAGTGGCCCTCCGGGTGGATCTGTTACAGTACAGTTTGAAGGTTTTAAAAATAACGTTTCTACCGGTACACAAAGTGCTGCAGCCACTTATCAAAGCTATTCAACGGTTGATTTGACAAGCAGCGGTAATTTTACTGATGTTGATGAAATAGTTATAACATTTACCTCTGGCACCTTTTTTGGGCAAAAATATGACGTGTTGGTTTTTGGTTCAGTTGGCTCTTGTGCCCCAGAAGTAACCCTTTCTGCTTCAAATAACAATCCCTCAGAAAATGTAGGTACAGTACGTTTAACAGCCACTGCAAGTGCAGCACCCAGCTCCAACTTAACAGTACCCATTACCTATACGGGTACTGCCACAGCAGGTTCAGACTATACCCAAACGGGTTTTACTAGCATTACCATAAACAGTGGCAACACCACTGGTTTTATTGACCTGCCTATTACTGATGATGGCACAGATGAAGACGATCAAACCATAATTGCCACTATTGACTCTTCCATAACCGGTGCTACCATTGGAGCTACAAACAGTCAAACCATAACCATTGCTGATAATGATGACCCACCCGCTATTAACCTTTCCTCTGAAAATATTAATGAAGGAGACTCAGGCACTACGAACATGGCTTTTACTGTTACTCTTTCGGCTGTTAGTGAAAAAACAGTGCAAATTACCTTTCAAACTTTAAATAGTGGTACTGCTGTTGGTTCTGGGACAGACTTTAATAGTGTTTCAGTTACTACTCAAACCATTATAGCAGGAAGCTCCTCAACAGTATTTAATGTTGGAGTAATTGGTGAAACTTTAGTCGAAAATAATGAGACAATTATTGGCCAAATATCCAGCCCAGTAAACGCAATACTGGGAACTGCCACTGCAACTGGAACCATTATAAATGATGATTCTCCACCACCACCGCCAAGCACACCAGATTTAGATGCTAGCTCAGACACTTGTGGATCTAATTCGGATGATATTACAAACGATACCACACCAACTTTTAGTGGAACGGCAGAAGCCAATTCGACGGTTAATTTAATTTCGAGTATAGACGGTAATATTGGAAGTGATACAGCAGATGGTTCAGGAAACTGGTCTATAACTGCGTCAACTTTAAGTTTAGGCAATCATAACATCACTGCAACAGCCATTGATGCTGCCAATAACACAAGTGAAGCGTCAGGCGGACTTGAAGTAAACATAGCGACTTTAGACGATGCCAGCTTCTCCTATGACGAGTCCGCATATTGTGCAAATGCTACAGATCCAATGCCAACAGTTACTGGTTCAGGTGGAGGATCTTTTTCTTCTACTGCTGGTTTAAGTATTAATGCTAGTACAGGCTTAATAGATGTTTCGGCTTCAACACCGGGAATCTATTCTGTAACCTACACCACTGTTGGATCATGTCCAAATAGTTCAAGTGTAAGTGTTACCATTAATGCTTTAGATGATGCTTCGTTTAATTATTCTGCAGCTGCCTATTGTGCAGATGACAATGATCCTACTCCTACTATTACTGGTTTAGGTGGAGGATCTTTTTCTTCTACTGCTGGTTTAAGTATTAATGCTAGTACAGGCTTAATAGATGTTTCGGCTTCAACACCGGGAATCTATTCTGTAACCTACACCACTGTTGGATCATGTCCAAATAGTTCAAGTGTAAGTGTTACCATTAATGCTTTAGATGATGCTTCGTTTAATTATTCTGCAGCTGCCTATTGTGCAGATGACAATGATCCTACTCCTACTATTACTGGTTTAGGTGGCGGGTCTTTTTCTTCAACTGCTGGTTTAAGTATTAATTCCGGGTCTGGCTTTATAGATGTCTCAGCTTCAACACCGGGAACTTATTCTGTAACCTACACCACTGTTGGAACATGTCCAAATAGTTCTAATGTTTCTGTGACTATAAATGCGCTTGGTGATGCAACATTTACAGGGTTGAATGCAGCGTATTGTATAAATGAAAGTCCTGTAGCAATGACACCAATTGAAACTGGCGGAACATTTAGTGGTACGGGTGTATCAGGTAGCAATTTTGATCCGGCAGCGGCAGGGGTTGGAACGCATACGATTACATATACATTTACAGATTCAAATACATGTACAAGTACGTCAAGCCAAATAATAGAAGTATTTCCTTTACAAGATGCAGGTTTTTCAGGATTAAATGCAACTTATTGTGTTAACGCTGCAAGTGTAACATTAACACCAGATGTAAATGCTGGTGGAACATTTAGTGGTGCTGGAATAACAGGAAGCACTTTTGATCCTGAGACAGCAGGAATAGGAACACACACGATTACATATACATTTACAGACGGGAATGGATGTACAAATTCATCAGATTTTGACGTGACGATTAATGCACTTGACAATGCCTCATTTAATTATTCTGCAACTGCCTATTGTGTTGATGCTTCTGATCCTTCACCTGAAGTCACTGGCCTTACCGGAGGCACTTTTTCTGCCGGAGGTGGATTAAGTATAAACACTAATACTGGAGTTATTGATGTTTCAGCTTCAACCCCTGGAGACTATACCGTAACCTATACCACACAAGGCAATTGCCCCAACAGTTCTGATGTTTCTGTCACTATAGATGGAGTACCATCAACAGCCAATGCCGGGACAGATAATCAGGTTTGCGGAAGTTCTACTTCATTGGTAGCCAATACACCAACGATAGGTAATGGACAATGGAGTATTATATCCGGTTCTGGTGGCTCTTTTACAGATGCAAGTGACCCGACAACAGAGTTCTCCGGAACTTTAGGAACTACATATATCTTAAGATGGACTACCTCTAATGGTGAATGTTCAAGTTCTTTTGATGATGTTCAAATTGAACTCTTTGACAATCCTACAGCTGCTGCTGCTGGTGCAGATCAAGAAATCTGCTCAGATAACACAGCATTAGCGGCCAATACCCCAAGTAACGGAACCGGACAATGGACAATTGTCTCTGGAGATGGTAATGGATATTTTGGAAGTTCTCCAGGAACTTTGACCTCTAACAACCCTACAGATTCCTTTACTGGGACAGCAAACATGTCTTATGTTTTAAGATGGACCATAGATAATAATGTATGTCCAATTTCTTCAGATGACGTTGACATTAATTTTTTTGACAATCCTACCACTGCCAATGCTGGTCCTGACCAGGAAGTTTGTGCAGGTTCTGCAACCTTAGTGGCCAATACTCCTACAGTTGGCTCCGGTCAATGGAGCGCCGTGAGTGGTACTGGTGGTTCTTTTAGTGATGCTACTTTAGCCTCTGCAACTTTCTCTGGTACGCCGGGAACTTCATACACCTTAAGGTGGACCATCTCAAACGGGTCATGTACAGATTCTACCGATGATGTCGAGATTATCCTTGTTGATGAGCCTACCACTGCCGATGCTGGTTCAAGTCAGGACGCCTGTGGAACTGAGGCTGTCTTAGCAGCTAATACACCTAGCGTTGGAACAGGGATGTGGACTGTTCAATCTGGGATTGGTGGCTCTTTTGTTGATGCAACTGACCCAGAAACTACCTTCATGGGTAATTTAGGGGTTGTTTATGTCCTAAGATGGACCATCTCTAATGGAAACTGTACAGACTCTTTCGACGAGATTACTGTTGAACTTTTTGATGATCCAACATCAGCCAATGCCGGTCCGGATCAAACAGGCTCTTCAGGCGTTTGTAGTACAACTGCAACACTTGCGGCCAATGAAGTAGCACAGCCTATCTTTTTTAACCCCACTACCACAGGGTACGGTGAACCTATCAGCACTGATGAAACAGGAACCTGGTCTGTAGATGCAGGCGATGGTAATGGCAGCTTTGGTGACGTCAATGACCCAACAACAACTTTTTCCGGAACACCAGGGGAAACCTATACCTTAAGATGGACCATTTCTAATAATGTTTGTGATGACTCTTTTGATACGGTTGATATCGAATTCTTAGACACCACTGCTGTAGCTGGTGGCAACAGAGATATCTGTGCCAGCTCTACCTTTATGGCAGCACTTGCCCCTTCTACAGGTACAGGAACCTGGAGC
>CAZQKB010000008.1:0-162868 GCA_964593755.1 uncultured Mesohalobacter sp.
TTTGTTGATAACTTTAACATTTTCGGGTTGGTTTAATCATAGAATACAGGCAGGTTCCCTTTCAGAGAAGAAGCTTAATACTGATTACCTTTAAAAGTCACAACTAATTAAATAAAATTTGTAAAAATTTTTAGGAGCTCGATCCGACGTCGGTTTTGTCTTGTCATTAGTTGCTATTCTTGCATCTGACTTTTTTCCTGACCCGAAAGGTTTTTACCCTTTTGGGTCTTACCTTCAATGTTTTTAGAAGACATTTCAAGTTAGTATTTACTTTTGAATAATGAACAAGGAACTCTGATTACCGAATAATTAAGCGGCTTTAATTATTTCGGCATTCAACATTTATTATTCCTTGCTCGATATTCTTATTTCGGATTAGGTTAAATCACCTTTCTTTTCAATCTCATTCAAAAATATCAGTCTCCTGGTTATAATAAGCCTCTATTGCTTAAATTTGCTCAAATTAAACCCTATTTCATTTGATTATTTTAGGACTTAAAAAACTGGGTTACGCCATTCTCACACTTTTTGGAGTAGTTACAGTCATATTTTTTATGTTTTCAGTCTTGCCCGGCGATCCGGCGCAGATGATGCTGGGACAAAATCAGTCACAGGAGCAAATCGATCAGGTGAGGCAGAAATATGGTTTTGATCAGCCGGTTTCCATCCAATACCTTTACTATCTCAATGATTTGTCGCCTATTTCATTGCACAGCACAGAACAAAGCCACTATACCTTTTTAGATTCAGGAAAATACTATGCCTTTGAACTGTTTGAAATTGGCAGTACTAAAACGGTTCTAAAAACGCCATACCTCAGAGAATCATTTCAGCAAAATGGCAGGTCGGTTGGTTCTATTATTGCCGAGACCTTACCCAACACAGCTATTCTAGCGGTGAGTGCTATCGCTATTGCCTTGGCCATCGGCATACTTTTGGGTATTTTTTCGGCGATTTATCAGGATACGTTTATAGATAAAAGTATTCAGATCTTAAGTACTTTAGGGATGAGTGTTCCTTCTTTTTTCAGTGCCATATTATTCGCATGGTTTTTTGCTTACGTGTTGAAAGATATTACCGGATTAAACATGACCGGAAACCTGTATGAGTTAGATGATTTTGGTGAAAAGCGTGAATTAATTTTAAAAAACCTTATCCTGCCTGCGGTTGTTCTTGGCATACGTCCCTTGGCCGTAGTGTCTCAATTGATGCGAAATGCTCTTCTGGAACAATTACAGGAAGACTATATCCGTACAGCAAGGGCAAAAGGACTGACTGAATTTAATATTATTTATAAACACGCCTTAAAAAATGCTTTAAATCCGGTAATAACTGCTATTTCCGGGTGGTTTGCTTCCATGCTCGCCGGAGCAGTTTTTGTAGAGTATATCTTTGGCTGGAATGGCTTGGGTAAAGAGATCGTCAATGCATTAGAAACCTTAGATTTACCCGTAATTATGGGTGCAGTCTTAATTATTGCGCTTATGTTTATCTTAATCAATATATTTGTAGATATCATTTATGCTTGGTTAGATCCAAGAATACGTTATTCAACTTAAAATCAATAAATTATGCGTAAACACATTGTTGCCGGCAACTGGAAAATGAACAAAACACTTGAAGAATCTCAAGACCTTACTAAAGATTTAGTAGCAAAGGTTCCAAAAGATACAAATACACACGTCATTATTGCGCCAACTTTTCCCAACCTTTATCCGGTTAAGGAACTTATAAAAGATACCAATATATCTTTGGCTGCCCAAAATGCGCATTTTGAAGAAAGTGGAGCCTTTACTGGTGAAGTCAGCGTAGAAATGCTGCAAAGTGTAGGCGTAGAAACGGTAATTATTGGACACAGTGAAAGACGTTCAATTTTTGGAGAAAGCCATGAATTTTTAGCTCAAAAATCGTCAAAAGTTGTGAAAGTCGGCTTACAGCTCATGTTTTGCTTTGGTGAAATTTTAGAAGATAGAAAAGCCGGGAATCACTTTGATGTGGTCAAAACCCAACTTGAGGAATCTGTGTTTCATTTGAATGCTGACGACTTTAAACATGTTGTTTTAGCTTACGAACCGGTTTGGGCTATAGGTACCGGTGAAACGGCTTCACCGGAACAAGCGCAGGAAATGCATGGCTTTATCCGTGATTTATTGAAAGACAAATACGGCGATGACACTGCTGAAAATACTTCAATCCTTTATGGTGGAAGTGTAAAGCCTAATAATGCCAAAGAAATATTTTCTAAGCCTGATGTAGATGGCGGTTTGATTGGTGGCGCTTCTCTAAAGGCTGATGATTTCGTAAGCATAGTAACGGCATTCTAACTATAATATATGACATACGCGGAGGTTCGATTTAGAGTTAAACCACAAATTGAAGGATTTGAAATCCTTATAGCACAACTGAGTGAACTAGCGTTTGACAGTTTTGTTGAAGAAACCAGGCATCTTAAGGCTTATATCAAAATCAAAGATTTATCGGAGGCAGATATCAAGTCTTGTCAGATATTCAACAATCCCGACTTCGAAGTAGATTACAGTATTCACGATATAGAAGATGTTAATTGGAATCAAGAATGGGAAGATAATTTCAAGCCTGTACAAATTGCTGATAATTGTGTGATTCGTGCACCATTTCATGAGCCTATGCATGCGGAATACGAATTGGTCATCGAACCAAAAATGTCTTTTGGCACAGGACATCATGAAACGACCCACTTGGTTTTAGAAGCGGTTTTAAATGAAAATTTTGATAATAAAACCGTTTTAGATATGGGCTGTGGTACCGGTGTGCTGTCTATTTTAGCTGAAAAAAGGGGAGCTAAATCCATATTAGCCATAGATATTGATGAATGGTGTTTTGTAAATACGCTTGAGAATAAAGATCGAAACAATTGTCAAAATATTGAAGTTAAACAAGGCAGTTCAGAGCAGATTGAAGGTAAATTTGATGTGATTTTAGCTAACATCAATCGCAATATTTTGATGGAAAATTTAGGCACTTACGTTCAACATATGAACAAAGGCGCCGTCATCTATTTAAGTGGCTTTTATGAAGAAGATTTAAAACATATTAGTGATAAATGTGAGGAATTAGGTTTAAAGTATGTTAAACACCAATTAAAAAATGACTGGGTTTGTGTGAAATTTTGCGTGAATTAATTTCTACTTCTATATTTGCATAGAAATGAGTACAAAAGAAAAAATACAGGAAGATGTCGTTGTAGAAGAACAAGTCTCAAAAGAGCATGAGATTATTGTTTATAATGACGATGTTAATACATTTGATCATGTTATAGACACACTCATTGATACATGTGACCATAATCCACTACAAGCAGAGCAGTGTACACTAATTATTCACTATAATGGTAAGTGTGCGGTAAAGACTGGTGAATACAAAGATCTAAAGCCGCGTTGTTCCAGAATTTTAGAGGCTGGGATTACGGCCGAGATCATATAATATTTATATTTTTTCTAATATTCTATTCAAGTCATATTCCCCTCTGAATGATCTATATCTTCCATTCTTGTAGATTATAACTGCGCTTCCACAAGGATAATCAAGTGGAAAGAACAATTCTGTCACTTTTCTATTCTTATCTTCTATCCAGTTTATTTTTTGCCCATATTTTGAAACATCTTCTGAAGACTTGTACATAAAAAGCTGAACAGTATTTCTTTTATTATTTACCTTTTCAGAAAAAGACACAAATCTTTTACCTGCCAATTTGGAATTGCCTGATGAATTACATTCGTCCTTGCCGTGGTAATAGTTAATTATGATTTTACTTTTATCTGAAATAGTTCGCCCGGACAATTCTGAAAGTTCTTTTTTTAAATTTAAATGTTCAGTTTTTGAGAGTTTTCCGGCTTTAAAGCGTTCGACCTTAATTTTAAATAAAGTATTATGATCTACAATCTCAAGAAAATAATTGTTATCATTTGACTTATTGTACACCTCTGCTGTAATTTCATTCAGGTCATCATCAAGATAAATTATTTTATTCTGGGCAGTAAAAACTGTAGAATGAAAAATGGTGATAATTATGATCAGGTATTTCATAGGGCTAACTTAATCAATTACTATGATGTACAATAGAAATGATTCAAATCTAAAATTTAATAAAGATTTATTTAGCCATTGACGCTGAAATATTTGGATTTTTAGGGTTAACATCAAGTACTCTTTTGCTTGGAATAACCACTAAGTCCATATCTTCCATCGGAATTGCGCCTAAAAGTACTTCATCACCTAATACTAAAGCTCCTGTAAATCCTTTACGATTTTTAAAGCTCACTTTAATCGATCCTACATATGGCATGAGTTCGCTTCTACCGTTATTAGAATTGTCACCCTGAGCGCAGCCGAAGGGTCTTCTTTATTTAATTCATCTAATTGCAGTTGAATTTGAACATGCTTAGGAATACAGAGATGTAATGCTCCTGTATCTACTAAACACTTTTGAATGATGTAGTTTTTATCTTCTAGCTTAGGGTTTCTAAGTCCAATTTCTGCGTATACGAGACCCATGATTTTATTATTTTCAAAAACTAAAATACAATTTTATTTTCTATTTTGATCTAATACATAATGTTTCAATGATTAAAAAAAATCTCATATTTATTTTTCAATAATTATTGAAAGTTTAGAAATGTTGTTTATATTTGTATCATGAATTTACAGGAAGCTAAAAATAAATACATACAAACCTGGGGAAGTTTAGCCACCAGCTGGGGTATTAGTAAAACCATGTCACAGGTTCATGCGCTTTTACTAGTTTCCACGATGCCGCTTTCAACAGAAGACATAATGGAGGAGCTGATGATTTCCAGAGGAAATGTCAATATGAACGTTAGAGCACTGATCGATTGGGGTATTGTTCAAAAAGAGTATGTGCCAGGGGAACGGAAAGAGTTTTTTAGTGCAGAAAAAGATATTTGGGAGTTGTTTAAACAAATAACAAGAGAACGAAAAAAACGAGAAATCGAACCTGTTGTAAAAATTTTGAATGAATTAAAAGATATTGAAGATGATACCGAAGATTCAAAAGCTTTTAAAACGGTTATGAAAAATTTATTAAAAGTCACCAACAAAGTTGACGGAATTTTAGAAACAGCTATAAAAGCAGATGAACACTGGCTCTTGTCTAACTTTACTAAGATGGTGAAGAAGTAAAAAAATTTACTCAAAAACTTTCAAAAATTATTGAAAGTATAGAAATTTAATAACAATAATTATATAGTAATGGCTAACCTTAAATTACATCATATTCTAAATGTCATTATTGCCTCTGTTTGGCTTATAAACGGACTGATATTCAAAATATTCAATGTCATTCCCAGACATGAACAAATCGTTGGAGAAATCTTATCGACAAAGGCTTCTTCCTTTTTGACTTTTCTAATAGGACTCGGAGAAGTAGCTCTGGCCTTTTGGATACTTTCAAAATACAAGTCTAAACTTTGTACAATTTTTCAAATTACAATTATAGGAGCAATGAATATCATAGAATTTATTGTGGTTCCTGAGCTTCTTTTATGGGGAAAACTAAACATTGTTTTTGCCTTTGCATTTATGGGTCTCATTTATTTTAATGAATACATACTGAAAAACAAATTTAATTATGGAGTTTCTTAAAAATCATCCGTTTGCTGTCACAGCACATTTTGATAGCTCCATTGTACTGACATTTGCCATTCCAAAGGCTGAATTAAAACCATTTATTCCTGAATGCTTAGAATTGGAAACCTTTGAAAATAAATGGGCGTTTATTGCTGTGGCTATGGTTCAAACAAGACACCTTAGACCAAAAGTACTACCAAGGTGTTTTGGAAGTGATTTCTTTCTTGTGGGTTATCGGATATTTGTAAAATATACCAACAAAAAAGGGAAAAAGCTGAGAGGCTTATACATCATCAAGTCACAAACTGACAGCAAAAAGATGAAGTTCTTCGGCAATATATTCACACATTATAATTACACCACAACAGATATTAAACTACATAAAAGTAATGATCTAAAAATTATTAGATCTACCGGATCTGATTTTGAAATTAAGGTCAATGAAAGAGCGGAAGACGTTAAAATACCACTAGGTTCACCTTTCAATACCTGGAAAGAGGCACGAAAATTTGCAGGGCCATTGCCTTTCACTTTTACGGTGAATACAAAACATAAAACAATACTTACCATTTTAGGTGTACGACAAAACTGGAAACCCAATCCCATTGAAATAACAGATTATCATTTCAAATTCTTAAATGAATTAAATTTAAATAAGGCAGTATTGGCCAATGCATTCGAAATTAAAAACATTCCATATGAATGGAAAAAAGGCAAAGTTGAAAGATGGAAATAAAAAGACAAAAATATCAGGGTGTTTTAAATATTCTAAACTTTAACAGACACTATTATTATATAGGCATAAGTGCCTTAATTTTAATATCCGGAACAGCTTATTTTTTAAGCTGGAATGATCCTTTCTTCTGGTTGATTATTGTAGCCTTTTTATACGGTCTTATCATGCCATTGCTGGTATCTGCTTATGTCTATGATTTTTCAGGGTTTTATGATTTTAAGTGGTTGAAGGACATGCAGCTTAAAGATGATGACAGGCAACTGAACTTAAACATCAATGCAGGATTTGATGAAACAAGTTACAACATAAAGCATATACTGCCACATTCAAAATTACAGGTGTATGATTTTTATAATGAAAAAGAACATACAGAGCCTGCAATAGTTCGGGCAAGGAAAAAGAGTATTCTCTATCCCGGTACCAAAAAGATCGAGTCTAATAAAATACCTCTCAAAAATAATACAGTCGCAAATGTTTTTTTGATTTCAGCAGTTCACGAAATTAGGGATCATGAGGAGAGAATAGCTTTTTTGAAAGAGTGCAAGCGGGTTTGCATTCCGGGTGGTAAAATTATTATTGTCGAGCATCTCAGAGATATGCCTAATTTTTTCGCTTTTTCGGTAGGCTTTACACATTTTTTCTCTAAAAAGATTTGGAGATGGTGTTTGAAAAAAGCCGGTTTCACAACAATCACCGAGACAAAATTTACGCCTTTCATGTCAATATTTAAATGTCAATACTAATGGAAACACACTTAAAAACTATCGGAATTTTATTAATCATCCTTGGTGTAATGCACATTTTCTTTCCAAAATATTTCAATTGGAAATCAGAACTTCAAACCTTAAGTCTGATCAATCGTCAGATGATGATTGTGCATACATTTTTTATTGCACTTGTAGTATTTTTAATGGGAGCACTCTGCCTTTTTAATCCGGTAGAACTCGCAGAAACAGAATTTGGCAAAACGATATCACTTGGATTTGGACTATTTTGGTCGATACGATTTATCATTCAATTTGTTGGTTATTCATCAGAATTATGGAAAGGCAAAAAGTTTGAAACAATTGTACATATTGTTTTTAGTTTACTCTGGGCTTACCTGAGTATTGTTTTTTGGAAGATCAGTTTGTTATAGAATATTTTTTCCAGATTAATTCCTCCCATTCTCCCCCAAATACAATTTATGCACAGGTGTGCTTTGCCAATATGCTTTAGAGTCCACATCAAAAATTGTCAAAGGGCCTTTGTAAGCAGCTGCTGTGTCGATATTATACACATTTTGAGCCTGCATCGGCGTGTGTTTACCAAAACGATTTGTTGGGGTGTGTCCGATGTAAATCTCTTTAAATAATTTTAAACGAACTGGATATTTTGGGTCATCTTTCTTTAATTTTGGATCGGTAGCCAGTGCCATTTCCCAAAGCGTTCGGTCCCAATATACTGTGTTTTTATAGAATTCATAATCCGGGCCATGCAAATTGGCAAAACCCGCATGAACAAAAAGCCTGTTTTTATCGTCTACGTGATAATTAGGTAAATTTCGTATAAAGTCAGCGTGTATCTTTTTATGGGTTTTGTTGATATTTTTATATGCTTCCAATGTACTTTCTCCGCCATGCTGAAGCCATTTAGGATTGGTTTTTCCACTCTCAAGCCAATTGAGAATCAGCTCGTCATGATTGCCTTTAAGAATAATGCAGTTTTGTTTTTGCTTTAATTCCATAAGATAGTCCAAAGTTTTTGCGCTGTCGCTCCAACCATCCACATAATCACCAAGGAATATCAAATGGTCTTCGGAAGTGACATCTACTTTTTCTAAAACTTCTTTTAGTGCTTTTAATCCACCGTGAATATCTCCTATAACTAATGTTCTGCTCATTTTAATTGTATTTTATTTTTCTCAGCACCCGCATAGCATCTTTGTATTTTTTATACGATGTTTTGCTTTTAATTTTTAAGTAATTTTTAGCTGTCTCGAGTTTGTCTATACAATCTTCAAAACCATTAAGATAACCAATCAGGTAAACGTAAGGCAAGGAATTTAACTCTAATTTTTCCTGTTCGGTTAAGTTGTATTTTTTGATGAGTTTTTTAAGTAAATAATCGTTAGAATTCAAATAATGCCTTAAAGTGATGGGGTTAAATCTTGGTGGCTGAAATACCAATTCGTTTTCAATATCATAACTCATATTGTCTTTAAAGCGAATACGGGTTATCTCCAGAGGATAATAATAGTATTCGCCATGCAATCCGAGCTGAATGTATTCTAAGATCTTAAATTCGTCTTCATTAACTTCTATTTCTACTTCATCCAGGTCTGAATAAAACAGTTTGACTTGTTCGTTGATGAGCTCAATATTAACCCTGGAGTAATAGGTCTTTTTATTGACTTTTTGCATTTTTCCAGCCCAGCAAAGCACAAAATATTCTTTGAAAACTTTATAGTTGGGGTTAAAATCTCTGGCGTTTTCCATGAATTCAAACACACTGTCCAGGGTCATCTTAATATTGTTCTGAGAATGATTTTCTATTGATTTGACCAGTTCGGAATTGGTATCCTTTATATCTATGCCAAAGACTTTAGGCTTACTTATACTACCTTCCCGAATAAATACTGAACCGCCATAATATTTCCAGATATTTCGCCGTAATGCACAAATACTCTTATCTTTTTTTGGCCTTACGGTTATTAGTCCTACTACCTTATCGGCAGGTAAATGCGGGAAGGGAATATTTTCGTAAGTAATGATCGGTGGGTGTTCTAAATACGCATTGACCAGATTCTGAATTTTTGAATCATCAAAAAAATCAACACCGACAATGGCGTTGTCCTCATCCTTTACACCGATAACCAGATAGGAATTGTTGTCCGGATTTGAATTGCTCATTGCGCAAACGTGCTTTAGAAACTTGGCTTTGCCTTCTCTGCTGCCAAAGTCGAGTTTTAGCTTTTTGTCGTAAAAGCTGTTCTCATCATTATGGGCAAGCAGATTTTTGATTAAAAGCCGTTTGTTGATCATCCTGGAAAAGCATTACCGTAAAAGTAAGGGTTTTATAGAAGTGATGCAGTGGAGTAGGGTTTAAATTTTGGTTATTATTGTATCTGTTATCTATAATTTTGAGGCTTTCTTATTTTAGAAGACAAACCATCTATGTGTTCAAAAAGATGAGGTTTAATAGGATTCCACATTGGGTCTAACAGAAAATCTATTCCTTCACGCCGAGCAAGCTTTGCTGCTGGCACAAAATCACTATCTCCTGAAATCAGAATAATTTGTTGAACTTGTTGTTTTAGTGTTATTGATGCTATATCTAAACCTATTTTAATATCAACTCTTTTTTGATTGAAATCAAACTGAACATCTTCTTCTGTTAGATCATCGATTGAAATTTTTTTACTTAAAAGCTCTTTTGTTTTAGATGGTTTAATTATCCATCTCTTTCTGTCTTCCAAAACTCCAAGGCGAAGTGCAACTTTTCTTTTTTTCTTTAATTCTTCAAAAAAAGAATTTTGAAATTCAAATTGTTCAGTTTTTGAAAAATCAACTGATTTTCCGTTTATTGGGTTATGTTGTTTTTTATTATATGGTAAACAATCGTAGTAAAATATACGGTACAAACTGTAATTTTCACCTTTTTGATTAAGATGACTTATACACATTTGCCATAAATCGTTTGCAGTTTTGACTGGATCTAATTTTTTTACCTTATGAATTGAGCGGTATCTTTTTAGAAAAAATCCACCATCAACTAATATTGCCGTACTTTTTCTCATTGATTTAAATAAAAAAAGCTTTAGGTTTGGTATTTTCGCTATAAAATTAGAAAATTGAAAATACGTTGCCCAAAGCACTATTATACAAAGTTAATAAAAAATCTTTCATAATCAAATATAATAAATGAATCCCTTTCACTTCAAACAATTTACCATCCAACATTCACAATCCGGTCATAAAGTGGGTACAGATGGCGTGTTGTTAGGGTCGTGGACTGATTTGAATTTTAGGCCTTATACCATTTTAGACATCGGAGCAGGAACCGGCCTTATCAGTTTAATAATGGCACAGCGAAGCGCAGCAGAACAAATAGATGCCATAGAGATTGATCCGGATGCCTATGAAGAATGTGTGTTGAATTTTGAAAATTCTGCATGGAACGACCGCTTGTTTTGCTATCATGGCGATATTTTAGAGTTTGTAGATGAACCAGATTTAAAATATGATTTGATCATCAGTAATCCGCCGTTTTTTGAAAAAAGCTCTAATGAATCTTTAAGCAAAAGAACAGTGGCGCGTCAGCATCAGCTTTTAACCTATGAAGATTTACTGCATTCGGTGTCTGAGCTCTTGTCTGAAAACGGTGAGTTTTCAACTATTATTCCTTATTCAGACCACGAAAAATTCATAAGTAAGGCTGAAAATCTTCATTTGATTCCATTTAAAATTACTCGGGTCAAGGGACATGAGAACACAGGTTTCAAACGAAGTTTAATACAGTTCAGTTTTCAATCGAAACCTTTAAAAACAGATGAGCTTATTATTGAAAAAGCAAGACACGACTATACCGATGCGTATAAAAATCTGATTAAGGATTTTTATTTGAAAGTTTAAATGAAGTTACTCTAAACCTCATAGGTTTTGACAACCTGTGAGGTTTGATAATAAACGGCTAAAGCAAATGCGTAATATTTGTAGCAAAGAGCTTTACGGCGATCGCTAGTAATACGACACCAAATATTTTTCTTAAAACGCTAATACCTTGTTTACCAAAAATGCGCTCTAACTTTTTTGAAGATTTTAGAACCGCATACACTATAATCACATTGATCACAATAGCGATAATGATATTAATGGTTTCAAATTCAGATTTTAACGATAGTAAAGTTGTCATGGTACCGGCACCGGCAATTAGTGGAAACGCCAAAGGAACGATGGCTGCCGTTTCCGGCGCATCGTCTTTGTAGAGTTGTATGCCGAGAATCATTTCTATAGCTAAAAAGAAAATGATAAATGCCCCTGCTACAGCAAAGGAGTTGACATCGATACCAATGAGTTTCAAAATTTCCTCCCCTACAAACAAGAATACAATCATCAATATTGTAGCTACTATTGATGCTTTTTCGCTTTGAATATGACCGACCTTTTTCCTGAGATCTACAATAATGGGTATACTACCTAAGATATCAATCACTGCAAAAAGGATCATTCCAGCGGTAAGTACTTCTTTAAAATCAATATTCATTTCTAAAAAATTTGGCGTGCAAAAGTAGGTTCTTTTTTTAGCCCTACAATGACTTTTTAAATTAGAATAGTTAAGGATTTGTTATCTTTTAAACGGCTAAATTTCAATGATTTTTAATAAAAATGTGATGCCTGTGCTAAGCTCTTCAGACAAATTAAATATGATATCTGGTAAAAAGTGTTTTTGTACCTTTGCAGCATGTTTCAAATAAAAGATACTTTAGTCTCTGAAGAGATATTTGATGAAGAGTTTACCTGCAACTTATCAGCTTGCAAAGGAGAATGTTGCGTTGCTGGTGAGGCTGGTGCACCTGTTGAAGAAGATGAAAAGGAAATTTTGGAAAAAATTTATCCTAAAGTGAAACCGTTTCTTAGAGTAGAAGGGCAGAAAGCTATACAAGAGCAAGGTACTTACATAAAATCTGACTTTGAGGGCCTGGAAACACCTCTGGTAAATGGCAAAGAATGTGCTTACGTCACTTTTGACGATAAAGGCGTAGCACTTTGTGGAATAGAAAAAGCTTACAGAGCTGGTCAAATAGACTTTAAAAAACCTGTGTCCTGTGAATTGTATCCTGTTCGTGTTCAAAAGCTTTCAAAATTTCAAGCGATTAATTACCACCGTTGGGATATATGTTCGCCGGCTTGTAGTTTAGGACAGGCATTACAGACTCCAATCTATAAGTTCACCAAAAATGCACTGGTTAGGAAGTTTGGCGAAGACTGGTACAAAGAGCTGGAACAGGTGGCAGACTTATACGAGAAAGAAAAGAAACAAGAGTCTTGATTGAAGATTTACAATTTTAAGATTGTAGGTTTTTGATGATGAATAAGAATATCGACTTAAATTTATGATAGAACCCAAAAAAACAGATTACGAAACCGCTGTACTTGTTGGTATAGTAAATCAATATCAGGATGAAGAGAAGTCTAAAGAATATTTAGACGAACTAGAGTTTTTGACCTATACAGCCGGTGGGGAAGTATTAAAACGCTTTCAGCAGAAATTAGATAAACCTAATCCAAAGACTTTTATCGGGACAGGTAAAATAAATGAAGTTAGAGATTTTGTAAAAGAGCATGAAGTGGGTACAGCCATATTCGATGACGAATTATCACCAGCTCAGCAAAAGAATATCGAGAAAATATTAAAATGTAAAGTGGTTGACAGGACTTATCTCATTCTTGATATTTTTGCCCAACGCGCCCAGACCAGCTATGCCCGAACTCAGGTAGAATTGGCACAGTACGAATATCTTTTGCCAAGATTAGTCGGCTTATGGACCCACCTTGAGCGACAGCGTGGCGGTATCGGGATGAGAGGTCCGGGAGAGACAGAAATTGAAACTGACCGAAGAATTGTAAGAGATAAAATTTCCCTGCTAAAGAATAAGCTTAAGACTATAGATAAGCAGATGGCGGTGCAGCGCGGTAATAGAGGGGCTCTTGTACGAGTAGCGCTGGTAGGTTACACCAATGTAGGTAAATCGACCTTGATGAATGTGATCAGTAAGAGTGATATTTTTGCCGAAAACAAACTTTTTGCGACCTTAGACACAACAGTAAGAAAAGTGGTTATAGGAAATCTTCCGTTTTTATTGTCAGATACAGTTGGATTTATAAGAAAACTCCCAACGCAACTTGTAGAATCCTTTAAGTCTACTCTTGATGAGGTTCGGGAAGCCGATTTGCTGCTGCACGTAGTAGATATTTCTCACCCGCAATTTCAGGACCATATCGAATCTGTCAACCAGATTTTAGATGAAATTGAGGCATTAGATAAACCTTGTCTTATGGTATTTAATAAAATAGATAAATATCAGCAGGAAGTTATTGAAGACGATGATTTAGTTACAGAAAGAACCGAAAGGCACTTTAGCCTTAAAGACTGGAAGCAAACCTGGATGAACAAAATTGGGGAAGACGCCATCTTTATTTCAGCCATTGAAAAGGAAAATATAGATAAATTCAGAAATAAGGTCTATAAGAAAGTTCGAAAGATTCACGTCACCAGATTTCCTTACAACAACTTTTTGTATCCGGATATAGAAGAATAGCCTTTCAATTTGTTTTCTCGATTCTAGTTTTTGCTTCTACAAAAATTGTAAAGTCAATTCAAGCTGACCAATTACGACTTCACTGAAATTTTGGGTAATTTCTTAAAAAAGAACCTCAAAATATTTTCTATTTCCTAAAACTTACAATCTTATTCACTTTGAAAATACCTAGTATTAGGTATTAAAAATATGCTCGGACACTTATTTTTTCTGCCAAGAAAATTTATCATAATGTCTTCTTAAATATCATTCATAAAAAAACATGTCATTCATGACGGAATTTTTGTAGTTCGGGACATTTTTCTTGAGAAATCAATGTAATAGGATATGTTTGTTAACGATTAATAGGTCAATTTTTAAAGAGTTTATTAAATGTTTTTGAATGATTATTACGCGTTCAAAATAGATGAAATAAATGCTGATTTAATTTTTTGTTATGATTAAGGTTGCCGCTGTTGAACAACACCAATTTTTCATTGACAGCTTAAAAATAATTTTCGAAAATCAAAATGATATTGAATATCTTGGTGCTGTAGATGAAGAAAAAAAACTACTTAAAATCTTAGAATCTTCGACGCTAGACGTTATCCTACTGGAACCTCAAATTCCGGATGTAGATTCTAATTTACTTGTTAGGAAAGTTTGTAAAAAATTTCCTGATACTAAGGTGATTATATTTAGTGCACATAATCAGAGTCAGTCTTTAGAAAAAATAAATGATAAACTAGTTAATCGTTTCATTTCTAAGAGTTCATCGCACCAGGAGGTATTAAAAGGTATTAGAGAAGCGCACCGTAGTGATCAATCAGATATTAAAGATAGTTCCAGTTATGTCAATTCAACAGAAAAAATAGTTAAGCAAAAACTAACGAAACGTCAATTAGAATTATTAGAGCTTATAGCCTTAGGAAAAACTACAAAAGAAATTGCAGAAATACTTTGTATTGGGGTTTATACAGTTAGTACGCACAGGAGAAACATGAGTAAAGTCTTAGGTATCAAAGGTAAAGGAGGTTTGTTGAGGTATGCTTTAGAACAGAAATATAGGTATTGACTTTTATGGTAAAATTCTAAATTCTTGAACACAATAAATATTAAAGAAAATATTAACTTAAAAATTACCTAATACTAGGTATTGCGATAAATTAATGACAAATATATTTTTGATAACAAATTAAACCATTTATTATGAAAACACTCAGATTGTTACAATTTTTATTACTGGTTACTGCATTGGCAGCTTGCTCAGAAGATGACAACGGAAATGACTTAAATCTTGCTGGAGAAGATGGAAATCCTCGTTTTAACTTAACCTGGTCAGGTTCAACAGACTTAGATTTATACGTAACAGATCCAGACGGCGAAACAATTTCTTATTTAAATACAAGTTCTAACTCAGGTGGTGTACTTGATGTAGACTGCTTAGGTAACTGTGATGGCGGTAATGCAGAAAACATTACATGGCCAACAGGAAGTCCGGACGGCACCTATACTTTTTTTGTCAATAATTTTGATGCATCAGGTAGTGTTTCTTTCACATTAAGAGTGATACAAAACGGAAGTATATTAAGAACGATAGAAAGCGAAACAGACCAAACTGGGTTTAATTCAGAGACCTATACGTTTAATAAGTAACATTCCTAATATCATGAAGATAATAAATTTAATTCTGCTACTACTTTTTAGCAATATGGTATTAGCTCAGGATCTGATTGTAAAGAAAGATCAAACTGAAATACAAGCTAAGGTCACTGAAGTATCAGAAAATACCATAAAATACAAAAAGTGGTCTAATAGAGAAGGTCCGGCTTACACAATTAGCAAGACAGAAGTATTTATGATCATTTATGAAAATGGAGAAAAGGAGCTATATCAGACCACATCTACTGGTATACAGGAACAGCCTAGAAATAATAAAGTACCACAAACTCCTACACCAGTTCAGAATAGCGCCACCAGTTCTATGTCTCAGGCAGTGACAAGCGTAACTGCCCAAACTGGAGGTAATAAAAAATCTGACGACGATGCACCAAAATATAAGCGGATTTTTAGGGTCGTCTATGGCCCTTCAGCAGTATTAGAATCAGGGGACTTAGGTATGGGATTCGGATTGATGGCTAATTTTAGTTTAACAGGCAAAACATCTGGTAGCGGTGCTTTAGAAGCTGAACTAGGCCTTTTAGGTCTACAAGAAGGGCTTGAAACTGATAATTTTGAAACATTGAACGGAGTTGGACAAGAAGAGACTTTTGGTTATGCAGGAGTTGGATACGGTATTTTCGCAACAAAAACTTTTAAATTTTCATCTGGAGTTGGTTACTATTATAGATATGGTAATACAAAAACAGTCGAATTTGTTAGCGCTGCAAATGGATTTATTGAAGAACCTGTAGAATTAAATGATAGCGGTGTTTGCTATTATGGTGGCATAGATATCTTTTTTTCAGGAGGATTTGGGATAAATGTAAGATATGATAACATGCTTGGAGGACAGGTAGGGATTTCATTCTCATTCTAGAATATTTTTTGTTCATCATTTCATTTTACCTGAATTAGTCCTTGAGCAAAACAAGCTGTTAGCCTTAACATTTGATAGAATTTTTTCCTTTTAAACAATCCAATCATGTATAAACATATATTTATAATTATATTTTTTTTACTAAATCAAACAGCTTTTGCGAACAAATTGCCTGAAATAGAAAACAACAAGAGCACATTTGATGATTGCTTTTCTAACACAAATACCAAATTTGTGTTTAAAAATTATCTAAATTTCATTGACCCAAATCAAAAATTGGGAGAGATTTCTAGCTTGACAAAAATTTATTATTCTAATTCTTATGAAGGCTCTAATGATTCCAAATTTTACTTATCACTTAATTCTGTTGCTAGTAACAATACTGTCAATTTTTCAGTATTAAATAACAATTCAACTAAAACTGTCTACTTCAGGGATGGCGAAAAGTATATGGAGTCTAATGGAAAAAGGCTATCAAATAATTTTTTTGCAAACGACTTTTTCAAAGCCAATTCCAAGCATTTCTTAATTGAACAGAATCAGGACATTGAAACAACTCTACAAATTAAAAACTACAATTCAAGACAAGTGTATAGTATTACATACACTATGTCTTATTTAGAAAGAAATATAATATTTGAAAGTTACTATGATTTCGACGACTTCAAAAAAATCCTTACTGTTATTGACAAGGGTACTGTAAACCAAAGCACTTACTATTACAATAATTACAAGCAATTCGGTGATTTAATTTTACCCGAAACAGTTATTAGAGAAGTAGGGTCAAGCTCAGGCTATGTTACTAAAAATATTTTGACAGCTGATTATATTTTTAATGAGGATATTTTTCATTTGAAGAAAAATTCTACCTTAGAAAATTTAGCTAACAACTACAATAATGACGATAGTGTAAGAATTAGTAATATCGCTTCAATCTCAAGTACAGAATCGCAGCCCTACAGTCATAACAGTACTGTAGGCACAACTGTAAATTACAATCAGAACGCTGTAAGTGAAGAAAATTATAATAAAAGAGAACAGGCTTACCAAAGTATACTTGAAAATAACACAAGCACAGGTACTAACGCCAAAGGTTATACATCAAGCTCAAACTCCACAGTAGAATCAAGTGGCTCGCGCGAGCGCATCAGCAGAATGGACGCGGCCAATGCAGGAAAACTAAAATATAGGAGAAGTTCACTGTACACTTTGATGCTTGATGATAATATGAGGGAACACAATCAAGTCATAAAAAATGCATTCGGAAATACTGAGCTTTCTGAAAAATTCAATGACCACAATATTGGTCCTTATCTGATTCCAGCTCATGGTCAAACGGGAGAAAAAGATCAAAGTATAATTATTGAAGATTATCTCAATAGAAATAAAGTTGCAAAAAACCTTGTGGCTAAGTGGTTCAATAGGGATGCTAAAGGCCATTTTGATATGGATTTAGTTGCTTCCAGAGGCCAATACAACGCATCAGAATTAGATATAAAATTGGCTAAAAACTCTTTAAGGGGAAAAGCACTGTTGTCAGATATGGGAAAAGAACTTATCAACAACACTTTTGTTGTAGTTTATGACTATAAATACACTAACAAGGAAGAGTCTGCCGCAAAACGAAGAGGTCTGCTTAGCATTGCAAGCTCAGTTGCATCTTATATTCCCGGAGCATCTGATGTCGCAAATGTTGCAACAGTTGCTACTTTAGGCTCAGAAGTTATTGGAAAAGGATATTATGTCAGAACAACGAGTTACTTATACAGGTTGGTTTGGAATGATGACATTGCTCAGATGTTTTTTGAAAAAATGTGGGTAGATAAGGACAATTATGATAACTACAAGAAATCATTATTTGAAAACACATCACTTTTTAGACTCGAATATGTAGGAAGTGAGGTTTCCAGAAATAATCTTCAATCCACAATATTTACCTCCAATAACAACGAGCAACTTATAGAAATCGCTACAATAGACGCTGTTGATAAAAATATTGGAAAATTACAACGCACCTACGAACAGTTTAGAGTAAAAACACCTCTACTATCTACAGAACCTTTGGCAGCTCAAATTGGACTAAAAGAAGGTCTAGAAAAAAACGATGTTTTTGAAGTTCTTGAACAAAACCTTGCTGAAGACGGCACTACATATTATAAAAGAGTAGGAACCATAAAAGTTGATAAAAATAACATTTGGGACAACACATACTCTGCCAAACAATCTGGAGTTTATACAGGTATGCCTTATACTATCTTTAAGGGTAATGCCAAAAAATTTGCACCAGGAATGCTAATCAGACAAATCAAATAAATATTAAATATGAAATCATTCAAAACAATAGTCTTCTTTTTGTTTATGTGTTTTATAGCTTCAGATAGTTTTGGACAACGAAGAGCAAAGAAAAAAGCAGATGAAGACACAAAAAACTGGAGGTATGAGATCCAGTGCGTGAGCGTAGGTACAGAAGGAAGTTTTATAGTTAAAATATTTTCCTATTCCAAAAATAAAAATGTTGCCACAGAGCAATCTAAAAAAAATGCTATTCATGCTGTTATATTCAGAGGAATACCGCAAGATGAAGTAGGCTGCGTAAGACAACCTCCACTGGCAAGACACCCTAATCTACAAGAAAAAAACAAAGAATTTTTTGATGACTTTTTTGATGAAAACGGAGACTATCAAAAATTTATTACGCTAACTACAGATGGTGCAATTGCACCTCAAGACAGATTGAAAGTTGGTAGGAATGAATATAAAATAGGTTTACTGGTTTCTGTAGATGTCGCAAGTCTAAGAAAGTATTTGGAAAAAGCAGGAATAATTAAGGGGCTATCATCAGGATTCTAAATAATTATTATGAAAAATATATTATACATCATAATACTGGTACTTCTAATCACCATAAGCTGTAAGTCGAAAATTAAAACAGTTTCAGGAAATTTTGACTACGAAACGGAATGTGTCTCATCAGATAAAGTAGGGTATCAGACGGTTACGGCCTGGGGATTTGGCCAAACAGAAAAGGAAGCAATTCTAAATGCAAGACGTAGAGCTGTAGATGATATTCTCTTTAAAGGAATTAGAGGAGGAAAATCTGTATGCCAAATTAGTCCTATTATTTCAAACCCAAATAAGAAGAGGAACAATCCAAGATACTTTCAGGCATTTTATGAGGAAAACGGAATTTTTAACCAATTTGTTGGTTATCCGGACGAAAACTGGTTAAGGCAGAAGTTAAAAATCAACAAAAAGAACAAAGAAAACCTGGTTTATCAGGTTGTCGTAGAAGTGGATGTAGCAAACTTGACAAGTCAGATGTTGAATGATAATTTAATAGAATAGAAAAATGAAAATATTAAATCTAACCTATCTCCTTTTGATACTGCCAATGTTGTTCTTTGGCCAGGCCAAAAAACCAACGTTGATGGTCGTTCCAAGTGATAATTGGTGCATAACGAATGGCTATACCCTGGAGTTTGACGACCAGGGCACTAAACGTGTCTTGCCAGATTACCAAAGGGCTTTTCAGGAAAGTTCAGACCTGCTTCTTGTTGTAAGTAAAATTAACGGATTAATGGCAGATCGCGGTTTTCCGCTAAAAAACATGGAATCTGTAATCAAAGGTATACAAAAGCAAAGCGCTATAAATAGCATGCGAAGTTCAAAAACAGGTGGAAGTGATATTGCCATGAGCCCCGTAGATGAACTTCTTAATGAGGCAAAGGCAGATATTATTTTACAATTGACATGGACGGTAGTGAAAGAAGGGCCAAATAGAAAAATCACGTTTAACCTACAGGGTATAGATTCCTATTCTTATAAGCAAATTGCTACGGCCGCTGGAACAGGCGCGCCATCTTTTGCTTCAGATTTACCTCTATTACTGGAAGAGGCCGTTTTATCGCATATGGGACCTTTTACAACACGTTTGCAAGATCATTTTGACGATCTATTTGAAAATGGAAGAGAGGTTACGCTTACTATTATGAGATGGGATGATTGGGATGGCGATCTAGAATCTTATTACGGACCAGATCAGGAAGAATTAGGCCTGTTGATTGAAGATTGGATGGCAGATAATTGTGTTAACGGAAGATTCAGTACTACTACAGCCACCGAAAATATGTTGGTTTTTGAACAAGCCAGAATTCCACTTTATTATGACAGAAGAGGCGTTCAAAGGGCTTTGGATACAAGAAGATTTGCCAGTTTTTTAAGTAGATACCTCAGGGATTCTCCCTTTAATATTGAAAATAAAATCAGCGATGGTGGGCTTGGAAAAGCAACAATAATACTTGGTGGAAAATAATATTTAGATAACGCTTAAAATATTTTCAAAAATGAAAACAATATTAAACATACTTTTTTTGAGTATCTGTATGACTTTTAGTTCCTATGCTCAAACAGTTGAAAATAAAAATAGTGAAGTTCCAATTTATCCTTATGTGCCTCAGCAGGTAGAAAATATGCCATTATCTGCAAGAAATTTGCTTGAAAGCAGAATGGCTCAAATTCTTTCAAAAGACAGGATGGCAGCCTCCAAAGGTTTTAATTCCAGATTTATCATGGTGCCAAATGTTTCCGTATTATCCAAAGACTTGGTTTCATCCGCACCTCCAAAAATTGCTTTAACATTAGATATTGCTTTCATAATAGGCGATGGATTAACAGGAACTAAATTTGGGAGCACTGCCATCACCGTAAAAGGTGTGGGAACCAATGAGAATAAAGCCTATATTTCTGCGATCAAGAATATCAAAAGAGATAATGATGATTTGAAGCGTTTAATTCTAAGCTCCAGCGCAAGAATAGTTTCCTATTACGAAAATAATTGTGAAACTTTACTCAAGGAAGCAGAGACTCTATCTGAACAAAATAGATACTCTGAAGCCTTAAATACGTTATACGGCGTGCCTCAAAATGCAAACTCATGCTTTAACTCGTCCAGAGAAATGATTGTAAAAGTATTCGAAAAGGAAAGTAGCTTCGTGTGCGATTATAATCTCAATAAGGCAAAAGCCATTTGGAATGCCAATAAAACAACATCTTCTGCAAGCGAAGCTGCATTTTACCTAGGCCTTATTGGAGCAAATAAAAACTGCTCTGATGAGAAACAAAGCCTCATCAAAGAAATGTCTAATTCTATTGAAGAGGCCAACGATAGAGAATGGAAATATGAGCAAGAAGAACAAAAAGCAAGGCTTCAATATAAAGAAAGAGAGCTTGAGCTATATCAAGCGATCACATTGGAATATTTAAAGAATCAACCCCAGACCATATACAATATCAGAGGCTGGTAAAGCTTAAATTTAGATTGTTATGAAAGTTAAATATCATCTATTGTTCATCATTTTTTCTTTGCTTTTCATAAGTTGTTTTGAAGAAGAAAGCGATGACGACCAACAAGAAGTTACTAATATTCCAGATGAAGAATTAGTAGTTACTTTTAGATACATGAGTCCTTCAACTGGTGAATTGGGTGAGGCTTATAGCTTTACTGATGCGTCTTGGACTAATAATCAAATTTCATTTTCAAACGGAAATGATCCAGCAGCAAACTGGATAAGAATAAATGAAGCTAACATAAACGGAAATGGCCAGTATCCAATTTTATATGCACCTTATGCAGAAGTGAGCACCAACCACCCTAATCCTATTTATGCTTCTACCGTCGTTCCAGATTTTTGGATACCTCCAAGTAATAATGGCACCTTAATACAAGGTGGAGACTTTAATAATAGGTTAGACTATTTTGATGTCTTCGAGCATATTGTACAGGGCGGGATGTTTAACATAACCAGTTATAACTCAAGATACATATCAGGAGATTTGTTTTTTGTTGGCTGGGTTTTTAGCGACACTCTTAACAGAGAAGTAGCTTTTGGCGTTTATATTGAATTTTCAGGCGTGGAGCATTCAAGTTTTCAGTAAAGTAGTCTGTATTATTTTGGATATATCTTTTAATTCACCGACTTGCTTTACCTCCTAAAATCTATTGCCTTTATTAGGATCCTTACCACCAAACTTACTGAACTTATAAGTAAATCCAAGCATAAAATACTGCGTCAAAATAAGCTGATTGGTATCCTGAATAAAATCATCTCCTGTGGTTCTTCTGGTATTGATGTTTTGATCAAGAAGGTCGTAAACGGTTACTTTCAATATGGCTTTTTCCTTAGCAAAAGTATAACCCAAGCTCATATTCCACATCAGTGAAGTAGAGTCAAAATCATCGCTTACATTTCCCAGGCTTATAAAACTGATATCATTTCCCCAGGTTAGATTTTCAGGCCAATACGTCGTGGTATTAAGTCCGAGATCATAATTAATGAACTCTTCGTCCAGATTTTGAAGCAGAGAATAATTAGTTAGATTATAACTAAGACCAAATTCCGGCGTGATCTCTAAAAGATCTTCAATTTCATAAGTTAAATTTAAGGAAGGAGAAATGCTGTAAATATTACTCGTGAATAGCTGCTCATTTGAAAATCCTAAATTTCTTCTGTAGGATATGTTTAGATCTGTTCCAAATGAAATGTCTTCTCTGTCATTCTCATTTTTAGTCTTTTTCAGGCTTTTATTCAGATAAAAGCTCAAATAGGCCTGTTGCCCGCCACTCAGGTTGGTATAAGTTGTAGTTCTTACCAAATCTTCATCTGTGGTTACGACGGGTACAACCTGATCCTGGTTATAGGTATAACTGGAATATAGCCCAAATCCACTTCGGGTTTTGTAATCATATTTATTGTAATTCAGATTAAACCGGTGCACAATGGCAGCATCAAGGTTTGGATTACCTTCTACAATATTTAAAGGATCTGTTTGAATACTTACAGGTTGGAGCTGCCTAACGCTGGGAATTTGCGTTGAGTTGTTGAACCAAGCAGATATCCGGGATTTATTTTTAAAGTTATAAGAGAAGTAACCATTGTAAGCGAATATATTAAAGTCACTTTGTAAACCTACTTCCTGAATAAGATTTTCTGTTTTTAGCTCTGTTCTGTTTAGTCCGGCACTTAAACTTACATATAAAGTGTCATTGCTATATCTTAAACCAGCCTTTGGAATATGCTTTTGAGACCTTATTTCAAATGAATTGCTCAGGTTTTCATTGAGATCGCTGAAGCTTCCGGTGTTTTCATCAAAATCGAATACATTTCGATCAGATTCTTCATTTTCTGTAGAGAATTCATAATCAACACTGTAAAACAAATTTTCAGCCAGTTTATTTCTATAACTGGCTCCAATGGTATATTGATCGCTTTCAGAATTGCTTACAATGCTTTGATTTTGGACTTCTGTATTGGGATTATTTCCAAAAACCTCACGCGTAGAATTAAACAAACTTGTGTTTTCAGAGCGGCTGTTATTATTTGAAAACCTCAATGAAGCATAAGCACCTTTGGCTTTTAGCTTTCTGGATGCTGAAATACTGTTGCTAAAATTCGAATTTTCAAATATAGAGTTATTGTCCGTAGACAGTTGATTGATGAGATCTCCGTCCTCAGACAAAGACTCTGAGCTGGAAAAGCTTTGATTTTCACCTCGTGACAAATTTAAGCCAGGTCTGATTGAAATTCTGGTTAAAGTATCTGGTTTTATGCTATAATTTACGTTAGCTCTGTGTGAATCAGACCGGTTTATTGAACTGTTGTCCGAATTTGAGAAGAATGTACGGTCCGGCAAAATATTTTCTCTTCTTGTAGAGGTCTCGTTAATAGTCTTGTTATTCCCAAAGAAATAGCTGGATTCCAACTCTTGATTTTTATTCCATTCGTCGGCATAACTTACGCCAATATTATCGGATTTTGTGATGCCGCTATTGCCTCCAAAATTAATTCCATTTATCCCAAAACTGCCGTCTGAACTTCTGCTTATCGAAGATACATTGCCCATCATATCATACACTTCATCAAAACTAAAACCAGGATTATTAATATTATTGGACCCGGCTATCACACTTACTCTTGTATCTTCTTTAAAATAATTGGCAAAACCACTTAAGGCATATCTTTCGTCCGTGCCGCCGCTTAGGGTCAATCTGGAGAAAAATCCTTTATTCTTATCCTCATCTATGGTAATATTGATGGTTTTGTTTTCCTGATCGCCTTCTTCTCCGGTAAATTCCTGAGCATCTGTTTTTGTGTCGACAACCTGAATTTTATCTATGATAGATTTAGGTAAGTTTTTTGTTGCTATGCTTGGATCATCGCCAAAAAAAGATTTTCCATTCACAAGAATTCTTTGTACCGGTTTACCGTTTACGGTGATATTTCCTTCAGCATCAACCTTAAGACCTGGTAATTTTTTTAAGAGCTCTTCCAAATTTGCGCCATCTCTTGTTTTGAATGAAGATGCATTAAATTCGAGTGTATCTTTTTTTATAACGATAGGAGATCTGTCAGTTTGGATAGTGACCTCATCTAACTGATCTGCAATGGGATTAAGTAATATTGTTCCTAAATCTATTGGTGATGTCCTGATGTCCAGTTCTCTTCTGTAAGTTTTCATTCCGGTGTAACTCACATTAAAAGATAAAATAGAATCATTAGTGTAATCTTCTATTTCAAAAAAACCTTTACCGTCTGTGATAGAATAAGAAACCATCGAGGAATCTTTCAATCTTTCAAGATACACAGTGGAAGACATCAAAGCAGATTGAGAAATGCTGTCTTTTACAACCCCTGAGATTTTGAAAGCGTTTTGAGAAAAAGAGAAAACAGAATAAAAAAGAACTATAACACTAATAATATATTTCATACGTCTTATGGTTTCTACACTAAAAATATTTATAGTGCTTATAGAAGTTACTTTTAATAACGCCGCGAATTACAACAAATTTTACCATTATTAAAAACTATTTTTCATTTTTTGTATTTCATAACAATTCATCACCATTTTGATGTTTACATTTGCAAAAAAATAAATTATGAAAGTTGCTGTAGTTGGCGCCACCGGTATGGTTGGAAATATCATGTTAAAAGTGCTGGAAGAAAGAGATTTTCCTATAACTGAATTATATCCTGTAGCTTCAGAAAAATCTGTAGGTAAGAAAGTATTTTTTAAAGGTAAACCTTTTGAGGTCATCGGATTAGCGAATGCAGTTGGTAAGCGTCCTGATATTGCCCTTTTTTCAGCAGGTGGTCAAACTTCGTTAGACTGGGCACCAAAATTTGCAGAGCAAGGTACAACTGTAATTGATAATTCTTCTGCCTGGAGAATGCAAGAAAACATAAAATTAGTGGTTCCTGAAATTAATGCAGCAGAGTTAACCAAAGAGGACAAGATTATAGCCAACCCCAATTGCTCAACCATTCAACTGGTCATGGCGCTTAAGCCTCTACATGATGCTTATGGCATAAAGCGGGTTGTGGTTTCGACCTATCAGTCAATAACAGGAACCGGTGTTAAAGCTGTTTTGCAGCTTGAAAATGAATACTTAAGTCAATCCGGTGAACAAGCCTATCCTTATCCGATTCACAAAAATGCTTTACCGCATTGTGATGTGTTCTTGGAAAATGACTACACTAAAGAAGAAATGAAACTTACCAATGAAACTAAAAAGATACTTTCAGATGATTCTGTAAATGTAGTAGCTACTGCCGTCAGGATTCCTGTGGTTGGTGGACATTCTGAAAGTGTAAATATCGAGTTTGAAAAGGCTTTTGAAGTTGAAGACGTAAAGCAAAAACTTAAGGCTTTTGATGGTATAATTGTTCAGGATAACCCTCAAATGAATACCTATCCTATGCCTATCTATGCCGAAGGTAAAGATGAGGTTTTTATTGGTAGAATAAGAAGAGACTTCAGTGTTGAGAATGGCTTAAATATGTGGATTGTGTCAGATAACCTTAGAAAAGGAGCTGCAACAAACGCCGTTCAAATTGCGGAATATGTTATAAAAAATTTTAAAGCTTAGTTTCTTTTTTTATCCATTTGCACACAGACGGCTTCCACATCACCTATAATAGGTGGATTGAGTTTTGAGACTTTGGTTAGAACACTTTCAACAAGAGGCAGCCTTGAAATGACCTTGTTATTGATCCTTTCAACAACGTGTTCCAATAGCTTAGAAGGTGTAGACATTTCGTCTTTTACAATTTTGTTAAGCATCACATAGTCTACAGTGTCTGATAGGTTATCTGTCGAGGCTGATTTATCTAAGTTGGCTTCGACAGTCATATCAACCCTATAATCGCTTCCTATTTTGGTTTCCTCTTCTAAACAGCCATGATAGGCGTAAACGCGAATGTTCTCTAAAATTATTTGACTCAAAATATGTATATTTATTTAATTGATATTATAGCTTATAAATCTAACAATTTCAATAACTCAGAATTGAAGATTAGTTTTATTTTTATCAAAATTAATTAATTATTGGATTAGATTAAGCATTATCTATTCATTACAACTAAAAATTAATAATGCATCATTTACTTACTATTAAATTATTTTCTTTCAAAAGACTGGTAATTTGTCTTTCATTAACTGGCTTGTTTCTCGTTTTGTCTTGTAATAATTCAAATGACAAAAAGACTAAAACGAAATCAGAAGCCACTTTTTCTCAAAACACCCCTAAAGGTATGATTTGGGTGCCTGAAAAAACATTTTTACAAGGCGCAAAAGAAGGTGATAAATATGCCATGGCAAGAGAAAAACCCGCCCATCTGGTAAAAGTTGATGGCTTTTATATTGATATTCATGAAGTTACCAACAAGCAGTTTAAAGCTTTTGTTGATGCAACAGGATATAAAACAGTTGCTGAGCGTCCAATATCTTGGGCGGAAATAAAGGAACAAGTCCCGCCGGGAACGTTAAAACCACATGATTCATTACTTCAGCCTGGTAGTTTAATTTTTAATAAAGAGGTTCAGGGAAATGTCAACATGAATAATTATTTTCAGTGGTGGACCTGGAAAATAGGCGCCAACTGGAAACATCCTCAAGGCCCTGAATCTAACATAGAAGGCAAAGACAACTATCCTGTTGTACACGTGACTTACGAAGATGCTATGGCATATTGCGAATGGGCCAATAGAAGACTGCCAACAGAAGCCGAGTGGGAAGCTGCTGCACAGGGCGAAAATAGAGACGCTATTTATACCTGGGGTAATGATGCTGATTTGCTCACAGAAAAAGCCAATACCTGGCAGGGACAATTTCCCATACTTAATGAAGGAAAAGATGGTTTTGAGTTTGTTTCACCAATCAAATCATTTGAGCCGAACTCTTATGGTATTTACGATATGCTTGGCAATGTTTGGGAAATCACGAGTGATTTTTTTGATGCTGACTATTACAAAAAGATAAGGTATGATGGTATCCTAGAAAATCCAAAGGGATCAGATATATCTTATAATCTCAATAAACTTTTGCAAAAAGAGTACGTTATCAAAGGAGGTTCGTTTTTATGCCATGCTTCTTACTGTGCCAGTTTCAGAATTTCTGCAAAAATGGGTATGACTTTTGACTCATCCTCAGATCATACGGGGTTTAGAACGGTTGTTACTGAAGAGATGTTGGAAAGGGAAAATTCAAATGAATAAATATAGTATTTCATAAATTACGTAAAGCGAATTACACACTCCATTTACTTGAAATTTTTTTTCATATATTCAGTTAACAAATTGTTTATTGAGAAAAAGAAGAATTATGCAAGAGAAGGAGGATAAACCTACAAAACGAATAGAACATCGCGGAGAAAATATCCGTGTTTCACGAACCGGCGGTGTCGCAGCAAGAAAGAATGCTTCTAAAGACGGATATGGTGCAACTATAAATACAAATCATGGTGTTCGCCTTCATAAACGCCTTTTTAGAGGTGCGAGAGCAGGTTTACAAAATGGTAATTTCCAATTTATAGGCAGATACAGTAATGGCCCTTTCAATTTCAATGTATCTAAATCAGGTGTAAGCACCTCTATTAAAAATAAGCGCGGAGCATATAACATTTTCAAACCAAATTATTCCAGCTTTAAAATGGGTGGTGTTCAGGTGAGAGGTAAGAATGCAGCAATATTGCAATTGATATATTTTTCTTTCATGCTGGCCTTAAACGCTATAAAATTATTTTGGTACCTTTTTATCAATATCATTTGGTTTTCATTTTTAATCATTAAATGGGTTTTTGATTTCTTAGTTGGTTTTTTAAGAGGTTTTATTTCTAAGGAAGTTGACTTTCAAAACGATAAGCAATCAAACCTACCTTTATAAGCGATCTATATCTTTGTAAATTAAGTACAGTTTTATTTCTGAGGTAATATTGTTTAACACAATAGAACAACCATCGCAATTGTAGGTTGAAGAGTTTAGGTTTTTGGCTCAGGCGTGGTATAGGTCAAACAAAAAAAAACCTAAAAGATTGTTTATTAATCGATTAGGGTTTTAAAAGGTGGTACCTCCAGCCCCGTCCCGACGTTTCGGGATCGGGGGAACCAGGGACAACCTATTTTTTAGACAAGATATCATTGAGGATTTCAGGTTGATCTATAATTTTTTGAATGAACTTTCTACTTTTCATCCGCTTAATAAATTTTTCAAGATAAATAGCATCGCTCCTGTTTTGACAGTCATAATTCAATTTCAATTGCCAGTCTTCCGCTATTTTAGTAAAACTTTTATCAAATGCGTGTTGATTATGTAATTTTAATCTAAACTCAGGGTCATTGGTTTCACCGACATAATATTTGTCTTTGGATTCAGAGTAAATTATATATAAGTAGTGCATAACATTTAAAACAAAAAAAACCTCATCACAAGGATGAGGTTTTAAAAGGTGGTGCCTCCAGGAATCGAACCAGGGACACAAGGATTTTCAGTCCTTTGCTCTACCAACTGAGCTAAGGCACCAGTTTTAATTTCCCAATATTGGCTTTTACTTTATTTTTAAATTTTTAGTCCTTTGCTCTTATCCCGAAACGTCGGTAAGCTAAGGCAGCATTTTTGGGAGTGCAAATATAAATTCAATTATTGTATTGCCAAAACAATTATTCAAAAAAATCATTTATTACTTTTGTTCACTATGAATATTGTGATCGACATTGGGAATACATTTGTAAAAGCTGCACTATTTGAAAATGCTCAAATCGTCTGGCAGGACAAATTTTTATCAGATAATTTGATTGATGTCTTGTCCTCAGTTTTTGCTAAATACAAAAATATAGAGAATCTCATTTACTCTGCGTCAGGCATAGTAGATCCAAAAGTTGTATCTTTTTTTGAAGATAATTCCTGCACCATTGCTTTTAACCATAACACCAGATTACCTTTCTATAACACTTACCAAACACCACAAACACTGGGTCTGGACCGTTTGGCGCTTGTAGCAGCTGCAAAACATTTATATCCAAACCAAAATGTTCTTGTAATAGATGCCGGCACTTGTATAACCTATGATATAATTACAACAGGAAGTTATTATTTAGGAGGTAGTATTTCTCCGGGAATAGAAATGAGGTTTAAAGCATTAAATCATTTTACGGCAGGATTGCCTAAGATTTCTCTGGAAGAACCTGAAACAGCTCCAATAGGAAAAAACACAAAAGATGCAATACTAAATGGTGTCATTCAAGGTGTTGTCTATGAAATAGATCAAAATATTGAACGTTATATATCTGATTTTAAAGATTTAACAATTATTTTAACAGGCGGAGACCAACATTTCTTGTCAACAAAACTAAAAAATAGCATATTTGCCAATTCAAATTTTCAGCTGTTTGGACTTCATGCGATTCTTGAATATCTTTTGAATGATTAAAAAAACCTTATTTTTACTATTATTACCACTTAGCCTTTTTTCTCAAGAAGGTACATTTTCTCCATATTCTTTTTTTGGAATAGGTAATGAAACCTTTAAAGGAACTGCGGAGAATAGATCTATGGGTGGAATAAGTTCGTTTTCAGACAGCATACATTTGAATTTACAAAACCCGGCAGCATATTCAAAGTTAAGATTAACAACATTTAGTGTTGGTGCTACTGCAAACTCACTAAATCTCGATAATGGATCAGAAACAGATCAGGTCAATTTTTCAACTGTAGATTATATTGCCATAGGGATACCTTTTAAAAAGTTTGGTCTAGGTTTTGGCTTAAAACCTTTGTCTGCGGTTGGTTACGAAATCCAATCTCTGGAAGGCGATGTTGCAAGATCACTTAATGGTCGTGGAGGCTTAAATACAGTTTACTTGTCCGGTGGAATTGATATTGTTAAAAATTTAAGTCTGGGTTTTACAGCAAAGTATAATTTTGGTGATATTGAAAATAAAAATATACTGGCTATCAATCAGATAGAGCGTGCTTCCAGAGAGATTAACTCCAGTAATATCAATGGATTTAATTATGATCTTGGACTACAGTATCAGTTTAAATTGCTTAAGAAATATACCATGAGATTGTCTGCTGGATTTTCTCCTGAAACAGCTTTGAATATTGAAAACGACAGACAACTGGCGACAATAGTATTTGGAAATGACGGTAGTGAAGTTATTGTAGATCAAAGTGCGGTAGATAATTCAAGGACTACCTCAACACTTAATTTAGGCTGGAAAATTAATACAGGTATTGGTATAGGACAAGACAGAAGATGGTACGTTGGTCTGGAATATACACAACAAGACGCTGGCGATTTTAGTGCGATAAATTTTAATAATAATCAGGACTTGAGCTTCATCGACCGACAGGAATTTAAAATCGGTGGATTTTATATTCCAAGATACAATTCACCACGATCTTATTTCAACAGAGTTACTTACAGGGCTGGATTTAGATATTCTCAGACAGGATTAGACTTCAGAGGAGAGTCCATAGATGAGTTTGGCATATCTTTTGGACTAGGATTACCTGCGGGAAGGTATTTTACCAATATAAATGTTGGTTTTGAGTACTGGATTCGCGGAACAACTAATAATAGTTTAATTCAAGAAAACTATTTGAGTTTATTTGTAAGTTTTTCTTTTAATGATTTATGGTTTCAAAAACCTAAGTATAACTAAATATAATGACTATGAAAACTAAATTTTTTGTTTTACTTGTAGCGACTTTTTTAGGTTATTCGTCTAGCTATGCTATTGACGACTGTACTAAAGAGCTAAGTTTATTTAACGATAGTGCTAAAGCAGAAATCTATCAGGATGCACTTCCACGTTATAAGAAACTAATAAAAGACTGCCCAAAGGTAAGTGTTGCACTATATCAAAGAGCGGACAAAATGTTTGAAGACCTGATTGATAAAGAGGAAGACGAAGCTCAAAAGAAAGCATATGTTGAAATGGCTGTAAAAAATCTTAAATTAAGATTAGAGCACTTTCCGGAAAAATCACCAAAAGGCAAAATATTTTCTGACATAGGTAAAATCATGTACGAAAATAAAATGGGAAGTGCTGAGGAAATATTCAAATATTTTGATGACGCCTGGAACATGGATCCTGACAACTTCAAATCACCAGTCGGATTATATGTTTACTTTTTGATCTTAGATAACCTGGTCGACGCAGAAAAGAGAACAATCAACGAGCTTTTTATAAAGTATGATGAGGTGATAAATCAAATCGAACGTATGGAAAATGAGCAGGCTGTTCTTGCAAAACCACTCGTTGTAAAACAGGAAAACGGAGAGAAATTGTCATCCAGAGAAGCTAGAATTTTAAAAAATTCAGGTATTTATCTAAGAAATTACGCTAAAATCAAAAAGGGTATAAATGGTGTTTTAGGTCAGAAAGCAGATTGTGATAACCTGATTCCAATGTACAATAAAGACTTTGAAGAGAAAAAAGGTGACAAGGACTGGTTAAGAGTGGCCGCTTCAAGAATGAGTGCCAAGGATTGTACTGGAGATCCGTTGTTTTTCAAGTTGGTAGAATCGCTTCATGAGCTTGAGCCTTCTGCAAGAACGGCATTCTATCTTGGTCGATTAGCCGAAGAAAATGGTGATACCAATAAAGCATTGGAATATTATAACAATGCTGCAGAATTAGAAGAAAACCCATTAGACAAGGCAAAAGATTACTTTACTATTGCTGAAATCTACAAAAAAAGAGGTTCTTTCTCTTCTGCAAGAAAATATTACAATTTGGCACTTGAAAACAAACCATCTTTAGGTATAGCATACTTAAGAATTGCAGATATGATTGCAAAAAGTGCCAACGATTGTGGAGGAACCACTTTTGAAAAAAGAGCCATTTACTGGAAAGCTGCTAATTTTGCAAGACGTGCAGCTAGTGTAGATGCGACAATTAGCGATAACGCAAATCAAGCCGCCTCAAGCTACGAACAAAGAGCGCCTTCGAAAGCAGATATCTTCCAGGCTGGTATGGCAGGAAAAACCATAAACTTTAACTGTTGGGTTGGCGGAAGCGTTATAGTTCCAGGTATATAAGACATAATGAAATTTAAAAATATCATGTCAAAAAGCACTGCAGCAATCTTATTTGTTGCAGTGCTTTTTGCTTGTGATAGTAATTTTAACGAGGCCAATAAACTCTATCAGGAGGTTGATGTGCCTCAGGGCGTCACCACAGAAGTCAATTTGTTTTTTACAGATAGCGGAAAGGTGAAAGCTAACCTCAGAAGCCCTAAAATACTAGATTATTCACAAGAAAAACTTGGATATAGAATTTTTCCAGATGGTGTTGAAGTAGATTTTTTTAACCCAGACTCAACAAAAAACACAATTTATGCAGACTCTGCGATTGTTTTTAATAATTCGAGTCTTGTTGATATGCGAAAAAATGTAAAAATCGTCACTTCAGACAGTCTGGTTCTAACTACAACACAATTGTATTGGGATACAGGAAGGCAATGGGTCTTTACCGATAGGGATTATACAATAACACTTTCCAATGGGTCAGTAAATAACGGTGCAGGCTTCGATGCCAATCAGGAGTTTAGTCTTTATAAATCTCGTTCCAACTCCGGCTTACAGGTCATAGAAGATGAACAATAGCTTTTATTTTATCGATTTGCATGATATTGTAAATCCAAACCATACTTAAATCCTAAGTCAAAAAAATCAACTATTTTTGTTTAATATTCTAAAACCACAAAATTTGAAATTCTTCAAATATTTTCAATACGCCTATCTGGTATTTGCTATTCTATTTTTTGTAGAAGCTTATCTTGTCTGGAGCGAGTCCAATCAACGGGCATATTTATTTATTTTCCTTGGTCTGGTTGCTGTTTTTATGTTCTTTTTCAAAAGACATTTCAGAAACAAATATAATAACAAAAACTGATGCAGGCAGATTGGCTTATTATTGGAATTTCACTTTTATTATCAGCCTTTTTTTCTGGTATGGAAATAGCCTATGTGTCTTCCAATAAATTGCACATCGAAATTGAAAAAAAGCAAAACAGTCTTATAGCTAATATTTTGAGGATTCTTACTGAAAAACCTTCAAAATTTATTGCCACTATGCTTTTGGGCAACAATATTGCTTTGGTTGTTTATGGCTTGTTCATGGGGAATGTCCTTACGACATGGCTTTCCGGATTTCCTGAGGAGAATGGTCTAATCCATTACTTTACCAATGAAGCCAGACTGTTTACTCAAACTGTTATTTCGACATTGTTGATTTTGGTAACGGCAGAATTTTTGCCAAAAGTTTTTTTTCAGGTATATGCTAACAAAATATTCAGAATCTTGGCCATACCAACCATTATATTTTATTTTACTTTTTGGTATATCACAGATTTTATCATTTGGCTTACAGACAGTGTCTTAAAGAAACTTTTTAAGGTAAAGGGTGATAGTGTTCAGCTAAATTTTACAAAAGTAGAGTTAGGGCATTATATTAGCGAACACATGGACTCAACCGATGAGGATGAAGATGTTGATTCGGAGATTCAGATTTTTCAAAACGCTCTTCAGTTTTCAAATGTAAAAGCCAGAGAGGTCATGATTCCCAGAAATGAAATCATAGCTGTAGAAATTGAAGAAAACCCAAAAAATCTCATAGAACTGTTTACAAAAACAGGACTGTCTAAAATTTTGATTTATAAAGAATCGAATGATGATATTGTGGGTTATGTGCACTCTTTTGATATGTTTAAACATCCTGAGCATATATCTGATATCCTGAGAAGTGTAATTTTTGTTCCCGAGACTGTACATGTCAAAGAAGTCCTTAATAATTTGATAAAGAAACAAAAAAGTATCGCTGTGGTTATAGATGAGTACGGCGGAACAAGCGGAATGATGACTGTAGAAGACATTGTAGAGGAGCTATTTGGTGAGATTGAAGACGAGCACGATCCTGTGGTTCTTATTGAAGAAGAGCTCGAAGATGACACTTATAAATTTTCAGCAAGGCATGAAGTAGATTATCTAAATGAGAAATACAAAATCAATATCCCAAGAAGCGAATCTTACGAAACGCTGGGTGGTTATATCATGAATCACGCTGAAGAAATCCCGGAACCCAACACCAGTTTCGTGATAGATAATTTCAAAATTAGAATCCTTGAGGCTTCAAATAGAAAAATAGAATTGATTCAACTCTCCTTCCTTGAAGATACAGATTAATATTATCAACAAATATTAATTGATATATGCCTTATTTTCAACAAAAACCTTATTTTCGCAAACTATATTTTTTATAAAAATTAAATCATGGCGATTTTAAATTCAATACGTAAAAAGACTGCAGTGCTTATCATCATTATTGCAATGGCATTATTTGCATTTGTATTATCAGATTTGATAACAAATAGCAGTTTTTCACAACCTAAAGCAGTAGATAAAATTGGTCAGGTAGGCGATAAGGAGATTGACAGAACCGAATTTGCAAGAAATGTCGAAAACTATATCAGACAAACTCAGGGCAGATCTACTACCATGCAAGCCGTAAAATCCGTTTGGGATAATAAAGTTCAGGAGTTGGTTTTAGAAGAGGAGTTTGAAACTTTAGGTATTCAGGTTGGTCGTGACCAGATCATCAACAGACTTGCTGAAACTTTAGCTGGAAATCCCAATTTCTCTGATGATGAAGGTTTCTTTGATGAAGATGTAATGACAGAATACCTGGCAAACCTAAAAGCTACTCAGCCTCAGCAATATGAGCAGTGGCAGCAATATGAGAAGACAGTGGCAAATCAGGTCAGAAGAGATATTTATCTTAACTTGATCAAGGCAGGTGTAGGTGCAACTCAATTGGAAGCTAAGCAGAATTATAAACTTGATTCAGATAACGTCTCTTTTCAGGTTGTTCGCATCCCATTTGATAAAGCTTCTGAAATTGAAGTAAGTACTTCAGAGATTAATGCCTATATCAAAGACAATCCTGAAAAATTCGAACAGGATGCACAAAGAGATATCCAGTATGTTTTGTTTGAAGATAAAGCATCCAAAGCAGATGAGGATAAGGCAGAGGAAAATTTAAAAGAATTACTGGAAGAATTTAAGGCTACCGAAAATGCTGAAACATTTATCAATATCAACTCAGATGAGCCATATACAGCGTCTTTTAGGTTTGAAAATCAATTGCCGTCGGCGAGAAAAAACGATTTACTGGCATTAGAAGTTGGTGAAGTTTTCGGTCCGTTTAAAGAAAATAACGCCTGGAAAGCAACTAAGTTGGTTGAAACAAAAATGATGGCAGACTCTGTTAAGGCAAGTCATATACTTATTCCCAACAGAGGCCCCAAAGCTTTAGAAACACCGGAAGCTTCAAAAAACTTGGCAGACAGTCTGTTTGCTATTGTAGAAGCAAACCCGTCAAAACTGTCAGAATTAGCAAATGAATTTTCCGGAGACCCAGGAAGTGCAGAAAAAGGAGGGGACTTAGGTTGGAACCCTTACGGAACTTTTGTGCCCAGCTTTAATCAGGCGGTTTTTAATAACGAGCCTGGTTATATTGGTCTAGTAGAAAGCCAATTTGGGTACCATATTGTAAAAGTTGAAGAATTGTCAAGTGAAAGTACGATGTATAAATTTGCTGACCTGGTAATGAACATCAAACCTTCTGAAGAAACCCTTAACACAGTTTACAAGGATGCCGGTAACTTCTTTTTAGATGCTAAAGATGGCGAATTTAAAGAAGTTGCAGAAGGTAAGGGTTACGAAGTAAAACCTGTTTTAGGCATTAAGGAATTGGATGAAAACATTCCAGGACTGGGTGCACAAAGATCCATAGTAAGCTGGGCTTTTGGAGAAGAACAATCTGTTGGTGACATTAAACAATTCGATATAGATAAAGGTTACGTGGTTGTTCAGTTAAATAACAAAACCAAAAAAGGTTTACAAACGGCTCAACAGGCCTCTGCCATAGTTACTCCAATATTGGAAAAAAAGAAAAAAGCGGAATCTATAATCTCCCAAATCAATTCTGAGGATCTAAGCAGTATTGCTTCTCAGTTTGAAGTTTCTGTTCAAACTGCTAGTGCAGTTAATATGGCAAGTCCACTTATACCTGGTGCAGGTCAGGAACCTAAAGTTGTTGGTGCTGCATTTGCACTTGAGAAAGACCAGGTTAGTCAGCCTATCATCGGTCAGAAAGGGGTTTATGTGGTTAAACTTACAAATAGGGTAGAAGCACCTGAATTACCTTCCTACAAAAGTGCAGCCTTAAGAGAAACGCAAGAGAGAATGCAAAAACTGCAGAATCCAAATAACACAGTTATAAAAGCGCTTAAAGACGCTAAAGAAATTGAAGATAACAGAGCTTTAGTCTATTAATTGAGTAGTATTAGAAGTCAACATAAGCCATCCCAAGGGGATGGCTTTTTAGTTTAAATCCTTAAATATGCTTACAAGTCAAGATATTATCCGAAAACTCAAACTCCAATCACATCCGGAAGGAGGATATTTTAAAGAGACATACAGAAGCCAGGGAGAAATAGCAAATGAAGCCTTAGGTTCTGATTTTGGGGGCAACCGCAATTACTCTACAAGCATTTACTTTTTGCTGAAATCAGATCAATTTTCGGCTTTTCACCGAATTAAACAAGATGAAATCTGGCATTTTTACGAAGGTTCGCCAATCAAAATCCATATGATAACAAAAGAAGGCCAATATGCTAGTGTAATTGTTGGGAGAGATATGATGGCTAATCAAGTCCCACAGTATGTTGTAAAAGGCGGTATATGGTTTGCCGCTGAGGTTCTTGAAGAGGGTTCCTTTTCTTTTGTCGGCTGTACAGTGTCACCAGGATTTGACTTTCAGGATTTTGAGATGCCTTCAAGACAGGGACTGGTCGAGATGTATCCTGATTTGGAAGAGGTAATTAAAAAGTTTACGAATTAATTTCTGGGTTGTTTAAAACTACTGGATTTATACATTGAATAGAACTTATTGCTTTAATGTTTAAAAATTAGGATATTGTTTTTTGATAACCAGGCCAACTTTTTTATGACAGAATATATTAATAAAATCATTAGTGCTTTTCAGGAAGCTTCTAATGTAGAAATTGCAAAAGGCCAGTCTGTCTATATGAAAAACCATTTTGGCTTTTTTGGGATTAAATCTCCGGAACGAAAAGCCTTGCAAAGGCCATTTTTTCTAAAGGACCAAAGACCTGCTAAAAAAGATTTGCCACAGGTTATCAAAGCACTTTGGGAACAATCACAGAGGGAATTGCAATATTGCGGACAGGAATTGGCCTTGAAATACCTCAAAAATCAAGATGAAACTTACTTGGCGCTTTACGAATTTATGATTACTCATAAATCCTGGTGGGACACAGTAGATTTTATAGCTTCAAATTTGGTTGGGAATTATTTTAAAGTTTACCCTGATAAAAAATGGGAAACTTGCCAAAAATGGCTTTTGAGCGATAACCTCTGGCTTCAGCGCACCTCCATACTTTTTCAATTAAAATATAAAGACAAGGTTGATACAAAACTTCTTGAGCATAATATCACTTACCTGTTAGGTTCTAAAGAATTCTTTATCAATAAAGCCATTGGCTGGATTTTGAGGGAATACAGTAAAACCAATCCGGATTGGGTTATATCCTTTGCAGCGGGAAATAAATTGGATAAATTAAGCCAAAGAGAAGCATTTAAATGGCTGAACAGAAAAAACCAATAATATCGTCCTGTATTTGATGCCATTTATATAAATACAGTCAATATTTAGACTTAATTACAAATTTTGATAAGCTATTGCAACCTCTTTTGCTAAGCTTTCAAATTGTTCATCGGTCATGTTTACTTTTTGCTGAAAGGTCATTTCGGCCATTTGGTTTAAAGGGATCAGGTGCACATGTACATGAGGGACTTCCAAACCCACAACCGCCATACCAATCCGTTTGCATTCTACAACTTGACGTAAGGCCAGGGCAACTTTTCTGGCAAAAGCCATAAGTTTGGTGTAAGTCTCTTCATCGAGATCAAAAACTTTATCTACTTCTTTTTTGGGCACACAGAGTGTGTGGCCTTTTGCATTGGGGTTAATATCAAAAAAAGCTATAAAATCTTCAGTTTCAGCAATTTTGTAGCAAGGGATTTCGCCATTGATGATTTTTGTAAATATACTTGGCATAACTATTTATTTTTTTGTTGTTCTTCCAGCTCTGCCTGAAACTCTTCAAGAACAGGCTTTACAGTACTTTCTGGTAAATCTTTTATACGAATATACATCAAACCGTCTACAGAATTATTGAATAAGGGATCGACATTAAACGCGACAACCTTTGCATTCTGTTTGATGTATTTTTTGATTAAAACCGGTAATCGTAAGTTATCAGATTCTAACTCATCAATTAGTCTGTCAAATTTATTGAGATCTGCTTTAGTGGCATCAAAAACAAAATCTTTGTCAATATCCTTTAATTTTACTTTAAATTCTTTTTTAGGATGTACATATTGGGCTAAGTAAGGATCGTAGTAATTAGATTTCATAAATTCGATCATGATAGACTTCGAAAAATTTGAGAATTTATTACTTATACTTACCCCACCTATTAAATATTTATGCTCTGGAAACCTGATTGTACAGTGTACAATGCCTTTCCAAAGTAAAAATAAAGGCATAGGCTTTTGTTGATATTCCTGAATTATGAAAGCCCTGCCCATCTCAATTGCTGTACTCATAAGCTTATGAGACTCTGGTTCAAACTTAAAGAGTTCATTCAGGTAGAATCCTTCCATACCATGCTGGCTAAAAATCTCCTTACCAAGCCCCATCCTATATGCTCCCGCAATTTTCTGGGCATTTTCATCCCATAAAAACATATGGTAGTAATATTGGTCATATTTATCAAGGTCTATAGGTTTGTTGGTGCCTTCACCGATAGACCTGAAAGTGATCTCACGTAATCTCCCTATCTCTCTTACCACGTTTGGTATAAGGGCTTGTTTAGCAAAAAAGACTTCGTAATTTTTACTTTTTGTCAGACATTTTTTTTGCTCACGACAGACCTCAATCTCTTTTAAAATGTGAGACTGGGAACTTTCAGAAACTATTTTTCTAGCCCTTTGTTGCAGCGGAAACTTGATTTGTTTTGGAAAACGTGTAATGAGTTTAGTCTTTTCAAAACTACTGGATAGCATATAGGTTTTCTTCCTTAAAAAAGCCTTGTAGTCCTGTAAATCATCAAACCCTTCCTGGTCTTTAAGTAAAATTGGATATCCAATTCTAACGATGATTTCCCGGTTACGCTGGTTGAGCATCTCACTAGGAATTTTTGCAGTTCTCAAATCGTCACTGATTTTAGCCATTTTGTAAAATGCCAGACTGTTTTTAGCATGAAAATACACCGGAAGTACTGGTACTTTGGCTTTTTTAATCAATTTAACAGCTTCGTCTGTCCAGGGTTTATCTACTATATTTTTATCTTCTTTGTATGTTGAGACCTCTCCTGCCGGAAAAATACCTAGAGGATGACCCTCTTTCAGATGAGATAGCGCCTGTTTTATACCAGTTACGCTCGATTTTACCTCTTGCCTGGTTTCAAAAGGATTTACAGGCATCACTTTTTCTTCAAGAGGATCTAATCTTTGAAGTAGAAAGTTGGCGATAACCTTGTAATCTTCACGGGCTTCAAGCATTAATTTTAGTAATATCATGCCGTCTATTGCGCCGAGCGGATGGTTGGAAATACTAATAAAACTACCTGTTTTGGGGATACGCTTTAGGTCCTTTTCAGGAATTTTAAAAGAAACACCCAATTCCAGTAAAACCGCATCAATAAAATCCAATGCATCCAGATGCTTGTACCTGTCATAAATGATATTGAGTTTGCTGAGTTGGGAAATCTTTAAAAACAAATTTCCCATTAACACCCCAACACCACCTAACTTTTTTAAATTCAAGGCAGTAGCTACCTCAGAAGCGTTTACTATTGGCATGGATGGTTAAGATTTATAAAACGTAAAGATACTAAACTTTATCTATTTTGTTTTATAACAAATTGAACGGTTTGCTGGGTAAATTGTTTTAGTAAGATATCTTTATCTCTTGTCATTTCCTTTAAAGTCCCGTCGTCATAGTGTCTTATTGTAAGGAGTGTGACATCTTTATCATGATTTACTTTAAATTTTGCCTTCAACAATTCAATGAGCTTGTCAGCATTTTTAAACTTGTTATCAATACAAACTGAAAAGCTTATCGCTGAGTTTTGAATCAAGTCTACCTTAATTTGGTATTTGTGGAAAAGGGCAAAAATTTCACTGATATTGTCTTCAACAAAGAAAGAAAAATCCAGGGTTGACAGTGAAAGCAAGATCAAATTATTCTTCACGATAAAGCAGGGCACTTCCGGTTCTATAGGCTGTCCTTTGGTCACACAAGTTCCCGGAGCTTTGGGGTCATAAAAAGACTTAACATATAAGGGTATTTCTTTTTGCTGAAGCGGCTGAAGAGTTTTAGGATGAATAACTGATGCTCCAAAAAATGCCAACTCAATAGCTTCTTCATAAGATATTTGATTGAGCAATTGTGTGTTTTTAAATACATTCGGATCACCATTCAGTACACCAGGCACATCTTTCCAAATGGTTACATTTTCTGAATTCAGGCAGTAAGCCAGGATTCCTGCTGTATAGTCACTTCCTTCTCTGCCAAGCGTTGTCGTAAAATTATTTTCATCAGAACCAATAAAACCCTGAGTAATATTGAGTTCATCCAGATTGATATGCGCTTGAATTTTGGACTGGGTTTGTTCCCAGTTTACTTCTGCATCTCTATAAGTATTGTCTGTGTCTATCAGGTTTCTGCAGTCGTGCCATACGTTTTCCAGGCCCTGTGTCATTAAAAACTGGCTTACAATACTTGTACTGATGAGTTCGCCAAAGGCTACAACCTGGTCATAAACAAAATCGTAATTTGGAGATTTGTTTCTGCCTAAAAATATATCCAACTCATCAAAAAAGTAGTTTACCTTTGTGTAAGCCGGATGTTGTTTGGTTTCAAATAATTCGTCTAATATGTTGTGATGAAAAGCCCTGAGTTCTTCAATTTTTATTTTCAAACTATCGTCCTTAGAGAAATACAGATCAATAATATGTTCTAAGGCATTTGTGGTTTTTCCCATAGCAGAAATCACAATTACCTTCTTGCTTTTACCCATCAACTTTATGACGTTTGCTACATTTCTTACACCTTTAGCATCCTTTACTGATGCCCCTCCAAATTTGAATACCTGTATCATTGATTTTGATTAACTTATTGCTTAGACTACAATTTTTTACCAAAGTTTATTCTCACTTAAAATTTTAAAAAGCCATTATTTTTTCTTTTTCCATTTGTACAGTTCTCCAAGTTTTAAAAACTGTAGCACCATAAGATTCGTAAAATGCTATGGCATTGGTATTCCAATCCAAAACCACCCATTCCAGACGGTTGATGTTTTCAGCTTTGGCATGGCTGATGAGTCTCTCAAACAATGCTTTTCCAATACCCTTTTTACGGTGTTTTTCTTTTACAATAAGATCTTCCAAATGTATGGTTAGGCCTTTCCAGGTAGAAAACCTGTTGTAAAACAATGCCATGCCCAGGATTTCTTGATTCTTTGACGCTGCAACAAAGCATTCAAAAGATTTTTGTTTTCCAAAACCATGTGTAAGCAGATAAGATTCATCAATATCTACAGCATCGGGTTCATTTTCAAATAGGGCCAGTTCCTGAATCAACTTCATAATACCATTAACATCTTCAGGTTTTGCAAAACGAATATTAAACTCCATCATATGATTTTTTCAGGATATAAATTTAAGCAAAATGAATTCAAGAATTTAGATGACAAAATAAGCTTTACTTTATTAACTTTTTGTTTAGTTTTGCACCAAACTACAACGTTATAGTTATGGGACAACCACATCAAACCTTAGGTGAATATATTATTGAAAACCAAAAAGCATTTCGCTATTCATCCGGTGAACTTTCAAGACTTATCAGTTCTATTAAACTGGCCGCAAAAGTCGTAAATCACGAGGTCAATAAAGCAGGACTAGTAGATATCTTAGGCGCACACGGAGAAACCAACGTGCAGGGTGAAGATCAGCAAAAGTTAGACGTTTATGCTAATGAGGTTTTTATTGACACCCTGATCAACCGTGAAATAGTTTGTGGTATTGCTTCTGAGGAAGAAGACGATTTTATAACTGTAAAAGGTCATAACGGCAATCACGATAACAAATATGTGGTTTTGATGGATCCGCTTGATGGGAGTTCAAACATAGATGTAAATGTTTCAGTAGGAACCATTTTTTCTGTTTATCGCAGAATTACTCCCGAAGGTCAACCTGTTGAAATGAAAGATTTTCTTCAGCCCGGAAACAGACAGGTTGCTGCTGGTTATATTATTTATGGTACTTCAACCATGTTGGTTTATACAACAGGACACGGTGTGAATGGTTTTACTTTAAACCCTGCTATTGGAACCTATTATCTTTCGCATCCTGATATGAAGTTTCCTGAAACTGGAAAGATTTATTCGATGAATGAGGGTAATTACGTTCATTTTCCCAAAGGCGTAAAAAATTACATCAAATATTGTCAGGAAGAGGAAGGAGACAGACCTTACACCTCGAGATATATTGGGTCTCTGGTTTCTGATATTCATAGAAATATGATTAAAGGCGGTATCTATATCTACCCTAAGAGCTCTAAAGTTACCAATGGTAAACTCCGCTTGTTGTATGAATGTAATCCAATGGCATTTATTGTTGAACAGGCCGGAGGTAAAGCCAGTGATGGTTACCGAAGAATCCTTGATATAGAGCCTAGCGAACTTCACGAGCGTGTGCCTTTTTTCTGTGGAAGCAAAAAAATGGTAGAAAAAGCAGAAGAATTTATGAAAGATTGAGTTATTGAGTGTAAAGTTTAGAGTTAATTCTCTGAGTTCTCATGAATATGGTTGACAAATTTTATTTATGCACTTCACGGGTTTATAAAACTAATCTTGAATCTCATTTTTACGCCATAGCGTCTATTAGTTCATCAGTAATTTCCAGAGTATGGTAAACGTTTTGTACATCGTCATCCTCTTCAAACGTATCTATCAGAGCTATAATCTTTTTAGCATCTTCCACCGGAAGAATTGCAGTATTAAGCGGGATACGCTGTAACTCAGCATTCTTAGGTTCTATATTTAGCTTTTCAAGACGATCGTTCATCAGTCCAAAATCAGAAAAATCAGTATAAACCACAAAAAGGTCGCCATTGTCTTCAATTTCAGTAGCACCACCTTCTATGAGCTCAAGTTCTAGCTTTTCCTTGTCCATTTCAAGGTTTTCTTTCTCCAGGACAAAAACCCCTTTCCTGTCAAACAAAAATTCTACAGAACCATTTGTTCCCAAACTGCCGCCTGCTTTTGTGAAAATAGATCGGACACTGGCTACAGTCCTGTTGGTATTGTCTGTCCTGCATTCCACAAAAATAGCTATACCATTCGGGCCATAGCCCTCAAAAGTAACGAGCTCATAATTGTCGGCATCTGCGCCACTTGCTTTTTTTACAGCGCGTTGTATGGTATCTTTGGGCATATTGATACCTTTGGCATTGGCAATAGCATTTCTAAGTGTTGGATTGGTTTCAGGGTCCGGACTGCCGCCCTCTTTAATAGCTACTGTAATTTCTTTTATTGCTCTTGTAAATTGCTTTGCACGCTTTTTGTCCTGAGCACCTTTTCTGTGTTTTATATTTGCCCATTTACTATGTCCTGCCATAATGAAGTAATATTATATCAAAATTTAAGTTATGTTAGTATTTATTGTCTTAATATATAAATTTTCTTCAAATCCTAAAAATTGAACTTATGGCATTCATATCCAGTCTAAGTGAAAGTGCAAAAAAGAGTTTTTTTAGATTTCCTATAGTTGCGCTTTGGGTAATTAGCGGAAGTGTTTTTTTAATAGGTGTTTTACAAATAGATAATGACCTTAACGCTTTTGAAGCATTAGGCATGGTCCTCGCGCTTGGTGTGTCCTGGCTGATCGGCTGTCAGTTTTTGTCCGAATCGCTAAAGCACAACACTCTAAACAGATTTGCATTTAAAGCCATAACATTACTTGCATTGGCGTCTTTTTACATTTACCTAAAAAGTATCGGAGATGACTTGCCTTATCAGGCCTATCAGCGTTGGGGTCTGTTGCTTTTTGCCGGACATCTATTTGTTATTTTTTCGCCATTTGTGTTTTTATGGGACAAAAGCCTGTTTTGGAATTATCTTAAAAATATGATTATTGCTGTTATAAGAAGTGGAATTTATGCCATTATTCTATATGTTGGTTTGGCCCTTGCCATTACAGCTCTGGAGTTTCTTTTTGATGTAGATTTCAATGGCAACATCTATTACCAAACCTTTATTTTTTGTCTTGGTATTGTAAACACTTTTGTTTACCTGCACGATTTTCCAAAGATTAGTAAACTAAAAAAAAGTATAGACTTTAATAAAGCTATAGAGGTGCTCATACTTTATATTCTTATCCCATTGAGTTTATTGTATATCGTTATTGTCTATGCATATGCTTTGAAAATACTTATAGACTGGGAACTTCCCCGAGGATGGGTCACCTATTTAATTTCAGGCTTAAGTTTATTGGCTTTTGTTATTCATATTGCTGTAGATCCGATAAGGCATAAGCACAGTTCGAAAGCCATAAAACTGTTTTTCCCTTATTATTTTTATGCCATTATTCCGCTTTTACCATTATTATTTATTGCTCTTTACAGAAGAATTGCCGACTATAATTTCACAGAATTAAGGTATTTAGGCTTGGTTTTAGCTATTTGGATTACCGGCATGTTGATTTATATGCTCTTCTCCAACAAAAAACTTTTGAGTATATATGCTAAATCAATGTTTATTCTACTGTTATTATGCACATTTGGACCACTGTCTGCTTATAAAATTTCGATGTCGGCTCAGCTTGATGAGCTTGCAGAATTAACAGAAAATGTAAACAAAAAAGAAGAAAAATCTTTCACGGCAGATCAATTTGAAAGATTTTCAAGTATCATAAAATACATAGATTTTAGACATAATTTAGAAAAGACAGAAGCCTATTTTGGTTTTAACCCCAGGGCTGAGTTTTCTGAAACTTCAACTTATGGAATTGCGGGAAAAATTCTTGAAAAACTGGATATTGAAGTTTTATCCAGCGATTATAATTCGAACAGACCAAGGATATTCTACAAGCTAAAGGCTTTTGAAAATGGTTTTGCTGAAGAAATCACAGACTATACCAATTTTACAGTTCTTTTTATTGATAAGAATTTGAACGAGGACAAAGCATTGCAGGTATACACTGATACAGATAATATTATAAGTTTTAGGTATTACGGTGAAATATTGTTTGAAAGTGATATGACATCTCACCTAAAAGCTATGGCCGATAAATATGATTATCTCCATAATGCCTCTCAGGATGAGTTTACATTCAGATTTAAAAATGACAAAGGTGATTTTCTGCTTATTTTTGAGGAGCTGAATTATAATTATATGGATAAAAAGATTGAAATAGCATATGGGAAAGTAATGGTTTTTTATAAAACATATGCTGCTTTAGAGTTACCATAGTCGTTATAAGTCTCATAACAATAATGTCAATTTTTTGAAAACTCCTTATAATTCATTACATTTAAATTTAATATTAAAATAAATCTGCTGTATTTCTTACAGATTTAACCTTAAATGTATTGGATAAAATGAGTAAACGTACAGGTTGTACCTTTTTACTGGGCTTAATGCTACTGGTATTTTCTTGCCGGCAAGAGCCCGAGCAGCAATTTGCTGTTGAAGAAGAAGAGCTCATCAATCCTATAGTCGCAAATTCGGTAAATAGAGACTATGCAGAAATAAAAAAAGAAGGTGTTTTGCGAGCACTCATTGTCTACAGCAGTACCAGTTATTTTCTTTACCGAGGCCAACCAATGGGGTTCGAATATGAATTGTTGAAAAAACTTGCAGATGATTTAGACCTGGAACTTGAACTAGTCATTTCCGATAACCTTGACAATCAATTTGAAGTCTTAAATAGAGGTGATGTTGATTTGATTGCACACGGCCTGACCATTACCAACCAAAGAAAATGGGAGGTGGATTTCACAGAAGACCTTTACCTTACACGACAGGTTTTAGTGCAAAAAAAGCCAGACAACTACAGGAAAATGCGTTGGTCTAATATAAAAAAACACCTTATTGAAGACCCTGTAGAACTGATAGGAGATACAGTCTCCATTAGAAGAAATTCGGCCTATTGGGAACGCCTAGAAAGTCTGTCCAATGAAATAGGCGGTAGAATTTTTGTAGATACATTAGACAGTAAATTTTCTGATGGTGAAATCATCGATATGGTAGCTCAGGGAAAGTTGAAATACACCATAGCAGATGAAAATCTTGCAAAAATTAATGCGTCCTATCAGCCTATTCTCGATATTAGTGTGCCCATTTCTTTTACCCAACGGATTGCATGGGTTACCCGAAAAAAATCTAAAAACCTGAAGGCAAGGATAAATGAATGGATTAAAAAAGAAAGAAAAACATTAGATTATAGAGTTACCTATAATAAATATTTTAAAAACAAAAGGTCCTTTAAAAAGCGTTCAGAAAGCGATTATTACAGCCTGAACAATAAACAGATTAGCAGGTATGATCAAATGATTAAAAAACATGCTAAAGATCTCGGCTGGGATTGGAGACTGCTCGCCTCACAGGCTTATCAGGAATCAAAATTCAACCCTAATGCCAAATCCTGGGCAGGCGCCAGAGGTCTCATGCAGATTATGCCAGCTACCGCCATGGATTTAGAAATAAAAGACCTCTCCGATCCTGCAGAAAGCCTTAGAGGCGGTACGGCCTATCTGAAAGATATTTACGAAAAATTCAGTTATATAGAAGATACGACAGAACGACAAAAATTTACGCTGGCTTCCTACAATTGTGGTTATGGTCATATTTTAGATGCCCAAAGACTGGCAAGGGCAAATGATCTTGATCCTAATCTATGGAAAGATAATGTCGATAAAATGCTGCTAAACCTGAGTTATCCTAAATACTACAATAAGCCCATGATCAGGTACGGTTATGTGAGAGGTTCTGAGCCCGTAGCCTATGTAGAAGACATTTTTGACAGATACCAACACTACAGGGCTTTTTTTGATTAGAGGAGGTTTCTAAAATGATAGATTTGATTAGCATTATGTGATTCAGTCAATTAAATTAATTTTATTTAGGATTATTATCAATAAGTGCGAGGTTTTTTTATTAATTTAGTAAATGATATAATTTAAACCAGTCAATCATGTTAGTCAGTGTTTCTATTTCAATCGTCCTTGGTGTACTTTTTCTACTCATTACTTTTTTCTCTAAAAAAAATTACAAAGTCAGAGCAGTTCTTGCGATTTTAGGCGTGAGCTTGATTTTCTATGGGAGTTATACTTATGGTACCTTAGAGCCTGTTCCCATTATAGAAACTTACGATGTCGCCAGCAAACGCAGTATTGAATATCCTGTAAGTGAAGTACAGATAATATCTCCTGTAGAAGGTGATGTCGTAAAATGCAGAATACTTTCAATGGGTGTTTATCCGGAAAATCACGATAAAGATATTTGGGTTCTTCTTAAGCCTACAGATAACAAATATTACCCTCAGTCAGACTGGACCAATACCTCTTACAAAGAAGATGGGAAATGGCAGGTAGTGACAAGGTTTGGCGGTAACGCTGAGGAAAAATTTGAATTGATTGTATATGAAACCGACGAGCAGGCTTCACAATATTTCTCAAAGATTGTAGAAGCGTGGAAATCAGAAGAAGAATATCCAGGTTTAAATGCCGAAGATTTACCAACTGGTGCAAAAGAAGTCGACAAGATTGAAGTTAGTCTGGAAAATGACTGCAGAGGTATCTTTTAACCCGTTTTACGCATTTGAAAGCTTTCAAATGCATAACGAATAAGAAAACACCGCCATTTAGGCGATTTTATCTAATCATCTTAATCGTGATTTTTCAACTCGGGGTTTAAATTAGAAATCGAAAAATAAACCCTATATTCCAGGTTTTATGCTATTGAAAATCAAATATTTGATGCAAAGAATCACATGAGCTTGATTTAGATGGCCTGAAGAGTTATTTGTTTTGGTAAACTCTAATCCAGTCTATATACATTTTTTGTGGGAAAACTGTGTTTTGATCCGGTCTGCCGGCAAATGTGCCTCCAACAGCTATGTTAAGTAGGAGGAAAAAGGGTTTATGAAATTCTGAGAGGTAAGGCTCAGAAATGTCCATTTCTGCAATTTTATGGCCATCAACATACCATTTGAGGTGTTTTGATGTCCATTCCAGATCGAACACATGAAATTGCTCTGAAAATTTTTCCTGTTCAAGTTTATAGGTTTGGGCTCCCATGAAAGCGTGTTGATTAGCAGAGTCTGCATAGTGGGCATTGACCTCAATAGCGGTATCATCTTTTGAACCGTAGAGTTCCAGAATGTCAATTTCTCCACATTGTGGCCAGGCGGTGTCTCCGCCATTTTCATCTATGTTTGCACCAAGCATCCAGAATGCCGGCCATATGCCCTGACCTTCCGGTAGTTTTATCTTTGCAGAAATCTTAGCGTACTTCCAGGCCTGTTTATGAGCGGTATTCAGTCTGGCCGAAGTATATTGGTCCATACCATGAACCTTGCCTACATGATTGGCTTGAAGAACCAAACAATTGTTTTCAATATATGCGTTTTCTGAGCTATTGGTGTATCTCTGCCATTCCTCATTAAAGCGTCCGGCTTCTTCTACCTGAAAATTCCAATTTTGTGGGTCTATTTCGCTCTGATCAAATTCATCTGACCAGACCAGCTTCCAGTTCTCGTCTTTCTTGTTATGACTTTTTATTTCTGAAGTGGTCTCTTTTTTATTTTTTTGCATACAGAATATTGAAATAATTGAAACTAAAACTATTGACATTAAACTTACAAAAAAAGCTTTCATACCAATTTCTCTTTTAATATGGTAAAAGTAGGAAAATCATTGAAAATTAAAATAACATCACATAATCATTCTTTTTGTTTCTTTAATTTTCGCCGATTCATGTTTTCTCTCATACCTTGTCTTTGTTCTTTTATCACTTCAAGGTATTCCAGGTATTGCTCTTCAGATAAGATGGCTTTGACTTCCTTGTTTTGCTTATCATTTATACCTCTTAGTTGCTCTCGGATTTCTTGTTTGCGCTCCTGTCTCAATGCTCTTTTTTGCTCAGCATATTTCATTCTGATGGCTTTCATTTGCTCCAGCTGTTCTTCACTCAAGCCTAAGCGTCTAACATATTCCTCACGGCGCTGCTTCATTTTTTCCATGTTCTGCTGCATATTAGTCCTGAAGCGCTTTTGCTGTTTTAGTTTTACAGCTTTGTACTGTTTGAATTCTTCCGGATTCAAAATTGCCTGAACCTCATTATACTGAGCTTCTCTTAAGGTTTTAAGTTGTTTTTTGTTTTCTTTTAAGCGTCCCTGAGCGCTCAGGGATTTCAATTTTTCGGCATATTTGAGATTAACCGATTTTAATTGTTTTGTTTTTTCGGGATTAAGGTTTAATTGCTTTGCTTCACTCTTAGTTTGTACAGCAGCAATCTTTTCAGGTGTAGCATTTTTTAGTCCAGGCCGTTGAGCTTCTGATTGGCAGGACCAAAACAAAACAGCTACAACAGACCATAATTTCAGATGGTTTCTTAATGTTATCATGATTCTTAATTTATTCAAAGTTGAGAAATACCTGCGATACATAGCTGAATAATATCTTGAAATGGCTTTTTTGAAGACTGAAATAATTAAAATGAGGCTTTAAATGTTTTTAAATACTTTACAGTAAATAATAATGGCCTTAATGTCTAAATAAATTATAAGCAAAAACTAAAAAAGCACTGCCATAATCTTAAACAAAATTATGCAATGCTTTTAATTTATAGATGAAAAAGAATGATTGTTAGTAACGTATAACAACTATAGTTATGACTTAGCTCATTTCTAATTAGCACATAAGAAAAGTATAATTATTATAAAGTCCTCTATTTTCTTTAATTCAAAAATTACGTGATCTGAATCAGCATCAATTTTCAAACAGATAAACGAACCTCAGTAGAGAATTATAAATTTCAGGTGTAAATAATACTTAAGTAATAACTCACCAAAACTTATTTTTTATCCTCTTTTTTCATTTCATTTGAGGCCTTTTCTTTTTTTAGGGCCAGGTATTTCTGAAATTCCTGCGTCCCTAAAAGCGATCTGATTTTGTTGGAATGGGAGCGTTTAAGCGCTTCGATTTCATTTTTTGAATTTTCGTTTGAGGCTTTTTTTCTAATTTCCATCATTTGCTGAGCATACATCAAATTGATTTCTCCTAAACTTTTAGCCTGCTTCGAATCTAAGTTCAAAGCAGCAGCTTCATATTTAGTTTGCTGACTCGCCATGGCTTCCGGACTAGTAGACATCGCGGTTTGTACCTGTGCCTCAACATTCTGAAATGCTAAAAACGCAACTAGTATAAAGCCTAAATTTAATAATGATTTCACCTTTTTCATAATATTTAGTTTTAATTAAAATCTATGGCTGAATTTAATAAAAAACTGGATTTGAGCTTATTAAGGAAAGGTTAAACTACTATTTAAGACGATAACCCTGATGAATTTATTCTGTGATAGCTTGTTTTTATTCCTTGTCTCCTATGCCTTTTTCCTTGTTTTTTCTTTTCATGTGTTCACCAATCTGGCTGGAGGCTGTAAAAGAAGCAATCATATTGTTGAGCATATCACTGCCGGCCTGAGGTGAATTTGGGAGCAGAATTAAGTTGGTATCTGTTTCCTCACCAATTGACTGGAGCGTATCGTAATGCTGGGTCACCACGATCAGTGCTGAGGCTTCCTGTGAGTTAATACCCACGTTATTCAGCACATCAACACTTTCTTCCAGACCACGTGCAATTTCACGCCTCTGATCGGCAATACCCTGACCTTGAAGTCTTTTGCTTTCTGCTTCAGCACGCGCTTTTGCAACAATTTTTATACGTTCAGCTTCAGCTTCAAACTCTGCCGCTACTTTTTCACGTTCTGAGGCATTAATACGGTTCATGGCATGCTTGACCTGTTCGTCGGGGTCAATATCGGTTACAAGCGTTTTTATGATGTCATAGCCATACTCGATCATGGCTTCATTAAGCTCTCCCTTTACAGCTATGGCAATATCGTCTTTTCTTTCGAAGACCTCATCTAATTTCATCTTAGGGACTTCTGCCCGAACGACATCAAATACATAAGAGGTAATTTGTGCACGTGGACTTTCCAGCCTGTAAAAAGCATCGTAAACGTTATTTTTCATCACCTGGTATTGTACCGAAACTTTTAAACGCACAAATACATCATCTTTGGTTTTAGTTTCTACCAAAACATCCAGTTGCTGAACTTTGAGGTTTATTCGCCCTACCACCGAATCTATAATAGGAATTTTTAATTGGAATCCGGAACTGCGTACAGACTGAAATTTTCCGAGACGCTCAACAACACCGGAAGTCTGCTGTTTTACAATAAAAAAGGATTTGATCAATAAGAAAAATGCAATGACCGCAAAAATGTAAGGAAGAACAAATGTCATAAAAGTAAGTTTTTAAAACACTAAGATAACTAAATTTCCGGTATTACGACCAAATAAATTTTCAGGGAAAATGAAATTTAAGCCTGAACTTACTGAAATGAACCTGACAGAGCAGAGCCGAAAAGAAAACCCCTACAAAGGTAGGGGCTTCTGCAACTATCAACTAATTAAGAAGTAACTTATTTTTTTAACAGCTTCTCCTGGTATTGACCATTTGAAGTATTAACTTTAAGAATATACATGCCTTGAGAAAGATTACTCATGTCCACATTTAATTCACTGTCCTGGTCTAACTTATCTAAGCTGATTACCAGCTTACCTGTAATGTCATAGATATTAAGTGTGTTCCACTCACCGTTAAATTGTCCTTTACTGATGTTTACGACATTTTCAACCGGATTTGGATAGACCTGAATACCTGAAACAGAAGTTTCAAAATTGTCATCAGAAAGTGTTGTATTACCAAATTGAAGCGTAAAACGATCTGCAGCAATTGAAGCCGGCACACTTTGATCTACATTAAAATTATGCTCAACGTAGGTTGCATCCAATAAAGTCTGCGTACCTAAATAATTATCTATAAGATAGACAGGTGTGTCGTTTGGATTATTAACGTTGATTTTGAATACGTAGCCACTCTCAGTGTAGTTTGTTAAATGTAATTGAACATTTTCATTTGCATTATCAAGTCTCCTTTTGTCAGAAGTTAATAATGTACCATTGTTATTTGTTGATAAATTCTCTAACATATTAGAAAATTTAATTGCATCCTCAGAAGTTATCTCGTCTTCATAGCTATTACCCATTCTTACAATTACACCATCTCTAAGATCATCATCTGCTGTAAAGAGATTAAGTTGCACACTTAATACCTGATTGTTTGGTGCACTAAAAACCGTGGTTGTATTTGTATTGATAGTTTTATGTGTTTCCTTTATAGTTATAGAAGGGTTCGGTGTCTCTGTATCTAAATTTTGTACAAACATAGATTGATTAGGCTGTAAAAATTCATTTATTGGGTTAGGATCAGCAGGCAAAGCTGCTGGAATCGTTGTTGCATTACCTGAAGCATCAAACTCAATAAGAACATAATTTCCAAAAGTACCAGATGTTGTAGGATCAAAAACCCAAACCTGATCAACCTGTACACCACTTGTAGAGGCGTCATTTAATACGTCGTGAATATCAATCTGAGCCTGATATGGATTAGCTATAACATTAAAAATATTTTGTGTGCCATTTAAGTCATCGTCATCTGGGCCAGTATTAAATATTTGATCACCAGTAGCCAATTCTCCGGTAAATCTAAGCGTTGTTGCGTTACCAGTTTGTGAGTTTGCGACAAGAGGGTCGTTGAGATCTAAATCTCTATCACCTCTAACCATCAGTAAAAAGTCCTCACCGGCAAACAATGTAGATTCGTCAGTATCAATGGTGTTTGTTACAGCTGAAAAACCGCTATTATCAGGATCAGTTCCGTTGTTATAAAAAAACATTGATGGATTTCCTGTTTCTGTTGCATCTAAACCATTAATGCCAGTTGTAGATCCTGTAATATGCGTTCCAAAGCCAAGAATTGGATTGGCAGAACCATATTGTGTGAAATCGGTTACTTGTTCTCCTTCCTGAAGGTTTTCATTAATAGTTATTTTTTCACTACATCCAGGTGTATTTGTAGTCACGGGACTTGATAATAGTCTAAACGCTCTTTTGGCTGGAATGTAACGTTCTACTACAATACAACCATTAATGCTTGAACCCGTAGCAACCGGTGCCACTACAGCGGTATTATTCTGATCATCACTTTTAAAAGTGAAGAAATTCACATCTAGTCCATCGTTTTGTACATTAAAGTCGCCAAGGTCAACTTCAAGAACGCCCGTTATATCTGCATCATCAGTGAGTAATAAACCGCTATCATTATTCAGCGCAATGTTTGAAAAACTTCCGGCAGTGGTACCGTCTCCAATAATTTGTTGAGTTCTGTCTCCTCTAAATACAATGTCTGAACTACCATCAAATATGAGATAACCTTCTCCCTCAAAGTCATCCGTTTTAGTTAAATCTCTTTGGATATTGAGTATGGCATTGTTACCTATAGTCATTAAAGTTGGATCTGCGGGTGTACCACTTTGAACTGTTAAGTTTCTTACAGAATATGTCTCAGATGGATTAATAAAAGTTGTAACACCTGACAAAATAATGGCATCATCATTAGCGGTAGGAACGGCAACTTCTATCCAATTATTTGGATCATTCCAATCACCATCTCCATTTTTTGTAAATGTACATGTTGTACCAGTGTTATTCCTATTGTCCGAGTAATATTCAATGTTATCAACAACAAATGCATTAGATAAATCCGCACCTCCATCAATGTCATCCGATGTCGGATCATTACTAGGTTGATTGTTATAAATTCTTACATTACCTACACAGCCTCCATATTCAAAAGTGAATAAAAGTAATCTGTCGCCATCGTCAAGAGATGCAAAGGCCGTATTTCCTGAAAAATTAGAAGGAAGATTAAGAAATCTAATGTAGTCAGCGTTGTCAGGCGTTGAAGTATTAGAAAGTGAGGCAGTCCAACTGTAAAAATTTGGTGTTCCCGGACCGTTCGTAATATTAGATGGAATACCCTGTCCAGCAGGTACAACAATAGTATATCCACTTCCACCGAAAATCAGTGAACCTGTTATGCTACCTACAATATTTACATAAGCTTCGTATCTATTTTGTATATTATTATAAGTCACTTCAAATTCCGCTGATTGACCAAAATTTAAATTGATATTAAGGAGCACTAAAATTATAAAAGTAATTTTTTTCATTTTTTCACTATAAACACATTAAATATGCTTTCAATTACACAAAAATATGCAGAATCTTCTGTTGTTATTTTTTATTTAGATTAGTAGACGATTGGTTTCGATGAATGGCAAAAAACCGTCGACGAACGGATTTCTTAATAGATAGGTAAAGATAGTTTTACTCTAGATTTATAGGCTCGTATAGCTTTTATATATTCTAATAGAGCCAGTTCAAATTAGGTTAATTGATGAAGTATTTATAATTATATCGTATAAATTTGTCAACTAAAAACAGTTATAATTTTCTGACAAAATCATCTTTTTCTTTTCTTAGAATTTATGAGCCTTAGTGTTAGCATTATTATCTTGAATTATAATGTTTTATATATATAAAAAATTGAAATGTATATTTTAAAACCTTAGATACATCCTAATTACTTCAATAGGAAATTATACTTTACAATACAATAACTTTAATAAAATAATTAATAACCTTTTTGATTTATACAAATAAAAAATCTTCTAGAATTTTCTAGAAGATTTTTGAATTTTAAAATACCAACATTGACTCTAAGGAATTTGTTCATAAATAAAATCAAATGCTAATTGATTTGAAGAATTTAATGGATGAAATAATATTTGAAAAAATAAAACATTATGATCATCACCTGGAGCTGAAAATTTTAATTTTCCGTTTAAATCAATATCACCGTTGTCATAAAATATAGCAAAATCATATGCTAATGAATTTGAGTTATTGCCTGGATACATTAATTTATTAAAAAATATTGTATTAAAATCATCATTAGGTGCAGAGTATTTAATTTTTTTATCATGTTTAGCATTACCAAGCCATAATGCTTTAACGTTCGATGGAAAGGGACTATTATTTACTAAGGATTGTTGGCTTAAACCATTATAATCATAACCACCTAAACTTCCTTGAGGATGTGAAGTACCAAAATTAAATACACCACTTCTATCCGAGTTATTATTACTAAAATCAACAAAATTATTAGCTCTTAAATCTTCAGCTGCAGCTGTCATCACGCCCAAATGGTTTCGGTGTCTGACTACTACATAGTATTCTACATCCAGCGAACAAAATTCTAATAGCGATTCCCCATCTACATCTACCACATCACCATCTCTTTGTACAAAGGCAGCTCTGGTTTCCAGGACGTTGGTATTGTCATTCTTGTCTCTAAATTCTAAGAAAACCCAGTCAACCACGCTGTCCTGGCCTCTGTCGTCAAAAGCATCAGCCGTAGCTTGCTCGCCACCACCTTTACCTACGTGGGTAAAGGAGTTCATGTTTGTATAAGGTTCTGTAGTAGGTATCATGTTTTCACCCAAATTTGAGGGCCATATGCTGCTTCTTAAATTGTCTCGCATCAAAGGTTCGCCGGCACTGCCTGTTGCGTTACCATTGTTGATCAACGCACCGGCCAAATAAACTTTGATATCAATATTGATACAAATATCTGCATCTCTAAAGTCAAAGTCAATATTGTTTGCCGGGTCAGCATTACTACCATCTGCATTGGTGTCGGTATCTGTATCTGATAACATAAAGCTACCGGATTGGTATGCCATACCGGCAACATTGTCATAGTTATCACCCTGGCTGGTACTTACGTACAATCCGTTTTCGCCAATTGTCGTAGAAGAAAGATCAAAATAACTGGCGTCATAAGCCTCGTCTATATCAAGGATACCATCGTTGTCTGTGTCTGTGTCCAGGTAGTCCGGAGTACCATCGCCGTCTGTGTCTTCAGAAGTTATGGCTTGTCCAAAAACAACCCCGCAAGGTGCACAAGTTGCGTCATAAGCATCGTCAAGACCATCTCTGTTGGTATCGTTTCCAACCGGAACAAAGTAGTTTAGTGTCGATTGTGCTTCTACGTTATCCGGAATACCATCGTTGTCAGAATCCAGGTCTAATCGGTTTGGTATGCCATCATTATCGTCGTCGCCATCACCTTCAACAGTATCTAATATACCGTCGTTGTCATCATCAACATCTACAAAATCCGGAATTCCATCGCCATCTGTATCCTGAAAGGCATCTCCAAAATCGTTTGGTAAACCATCTACTGCATCAGGTATACCGTCTCCGTCTGTGTCTGTGTTGTCATCGACTACACCATCTGCATCTGCGTCCTCTTCAGAAGTCAAAGGACTGTCAGCAGCATTTACAGGAGGCTCTCTAAAGTCTGGTGTACCATTATTGTCCTCATCCGGAAGTGTTGAGCCATTAGCAAGAATACTTCCGTCAGGAAGATTGTCCGGGTTATCTTTTTGTCCGTCGCCATTACTGTCTGTAAGACCACTTTCTTCAATATCGTTAATGCCGTCATTATCACTATCCAAATCTCTATAGTCTGCTTTGCCATCACCATCAGTATCCGGTGTAGTAGCTGTTGTACCGCCATTGTCAGCATCTACAGCATCTGCAGCACCGTCGCCGTCGGTATCGGTTTGGTCGTCTATAACGCCATCGTTATTGGCATCAATTGCAGGATCAGAACCACCTTCTACAAGGTCTGAGATCCCGTCATTATCACTGTCTATATCCTGAAAATCAGGGGTATCTTTAGAATCTGTATCTACAGGATTGTTAGCTAATGCGCCACTTTCCGGTGCAGTTTCAGCAGCATCAAGTAAGCCGTTAGCACCAACAGCACCATCCACACGGCCATCGCCGTCAGCATCTTCATTTGCTGTATTAGGGTCACCGCTTTCTACAATATCAAAGATCCCGTCACCATCACTGTCTAAGTCCAGACTGTCCGGGATACCGTCGCCGTCTGTATCGCCGCCATTTAAGGCAGAAGCATTTTCTACAGTATCAGGAATACCATCGTTATCATCGTCGATATCATCTATATCTGCAATACCATCACCGTCATTGTCTATACTTGATGGTGGATTGGTGGCACATGAAGGTGTGGTTGGTGGATAAGAAACTACACCACCTGATTCCGGATTGATGGCAACTTCTATTGTTGTCGCATCATCTCTATAACCGGAATATCCGTCTTCTTTGGCTTCCCAAATGCCGGAACCATTGTCATCAAATACCCAACCCGGCCAGTTTTCTGCAGAACCACTTTCTGATTCTGCTGCTCCGGGCCAAATGGTTTTAAAGGTCGCTACCCATATACCTGCGCCGGGGAAAGCCTCCATAGCGGTAGGCACTGTAATGTTTTGTACTGTTACAGGCACAAGGGGACTTGGAGGTGTTGTGGCTGATAAGCTTGTATCAAAAGCACCTGCAGTCCAGGTAACCTGTGCGTTAAGTCCTGAAGGATCAAAGCCTGTGGCTTGAATTTCAATCTGTAGCTTTGGTACATCAGACTCGCAAATTGAAGTTAAAACAACACTTAATGAAGTACCGTTGTTTCTCCAGTCCGGCTCTGAATTACCGGGAGCTGTTGTGAATGGATTAGTGGCCGTTTGACCATCATTATCTGAATTTACACCACTTGGCGCTCCGGGAATTTCATTTAGGTCATAATTGTCATAACCATCTAAAATACCATCGTTATCAGCATCTGATCCGCTGGTATCAGCAGTAATACCACTTTCAACCTGGTCGGATGTGCCGTCTCCATCTGAGTCCGTATCTAAATAATCCGGTATGTTATCAGGATTAAAGCTTGCAATATTATTTTCATCAGTATTAACGGGTGAAGAAATTAAACTGTTTCCAGCATCGGCATCAAAACTGTCGTCTATACCATCGCTGTCTGCATCATTTCCACTTGGGGCAATATAAGCCACAGTAGACTGTGCTTCAACCACATCAGGAATACCATCATTATCTGAATCTGCATCCAATCTATTGGGTATACCATCATTATCTGAGTCCGTGTCTGCCAAAGCTTCACCACCGTTATCAGCGTCGAAGACATCGGCAAGACCGTCTCCGTCAGTATCTGTTGTGTCGTCTGCAATACCGTTGTTATCAGCATCGGTCCCGCCTGCTTCGACCAGGTCTGGTATACCATCATTGTCACTATCTAAATCCAGGTAATTTGGCACACCATCACCGTCAACGTCGCCGTCGCCCTCTGCGGCATCGGTGATGCCGTCATTATCACTATCTATATCCTGAAAGTCGGGCGTACCGTCACCATCTGTATCAGATGGATTGTTTGCCAGCACACCACTGTCAGTTGAATCTTCTATGGCATCTGGAATACCATTTGCACCAACCGGGCCATCGACCTGACCATCATTGTCATTATCTACGGCGTTGGGATCATTTGACTCAACGACATCAAAGAAACCATCACCATCACTGTCTAGATCAAGACTATCCGGCACGCCGTCTCCATCTGTATCACCACCATTTGTGGCAGTTGCATTTTCAATACTGTCCGGTATACCGTCGTTATCGTCGTCTAAGTCTGTATTGTCTGGAATGCCATCATTATCTGAATCTAAAGGCGCATCGCCAAAAGCATTGTACATGCCATCTATACTATCTGGAATACCATCGCCGTCGGTGTCTGTATTGTCATCTACAATACCATCACCGTTTGCATCCTGGCCAGGAGTTAATGGGCTATTTGAAGAGTTACTAGGTGGCGTACTGTAATCAGGTGTACCCGATACGCCGTCACTTGGTAAAAGTGTTCCGTTAGCAATTGTTCCGGGAGTGTCTACCTGGGCATCACCATCGGCATCAGTCATTCCTGCTTCTTCAACATCGTTAATTCCATCATTGTCACTGTCTAAGTCACGGTAATCCGGTGTACCATCTCCATCCGTATCCGGAACTGTAGCAGAAACACCACTAGCGCCAGGGTCATTGGCATCCACAACATCGGCGATTCCGTCACCATCATTATCGGCCAGGGCGTCAAGGACACCATCGTTATTTGTATCGAGAAATGGATTTGTTCCACCTTCAATAAGGTCTGAAATACCGTCATTGTCTGTATCTGCATCCTGAAAATCAGGCGTGAGGTCTCCGTCTGTATCTAAAGGATTGTTTGCTAAAACACCACTATCAGCAGCATCTTCTGCAGCGTCAAGCAGACCGTTAGAACCTACTGAACCATTTACACGGCCATCACCATCCGGATCTTCATTTGCTGTATTGGGATCACCACTTTCTATAATATCAAGTATACCATCACCATCGCTGTCTAAGTCAAGGCTGTCAGGGATACCATCACCATCTGTATCATTATTATTTTTTGCAGTGGCATTTTCAACAGCATCGGGTATGCCGTCGTTATCGTCGTCAAGATCTGTCAGGTTTGGAACCCCATCGTTATCTGTATCTACAAGTTGACCAGAAGAAGGTAAACAATTATTTTGGGGATCTGAAACATTAGTTCCAGGGATTAGAATATCATCTAAAATTCCTCTTGAGTTTCCTCCGTCTCCATAATATTCAAATTTTACTCTGAATACACCAGTCGTTGTAATTGGTATAGAGAAATTTTGTACCGAAGCTGAGGTAAATTCATGATCTAAAATTTGAGTTTCATTTCCGCCCGTATCAACAAGGAATACGTCTAGGTATTTGCCACCTCCGTTTAAGGCTGTTAAACCTGTATCAAAAGTCAAATCACCTGCGGATATATCGAACCATGGGGAAATCAACTCGCTTGTATTTGTCATACTACTCAGTTGACCAGTTCTCATTGAGTATGAGCCATTGATTGGTGTAATTGAAGGACTTCCTTTTATATCCGTTGCAAAAAACAACCAGCAATTTGCTATTTCTATGTTTCGATCACCGGACTCAAAATCCTGAGTTACAGGAGGAGCACTAACCACTACAGAAGCAGTGTCTGTATTATTAGATAAATTAGTATCTCCGACATCTCCACTAACGTCTAAGTTAAAACCATAGCTACCTGTAGCATTAACGGTTGCTGTAATGGTCAAAGTAACCGATGCAGAACTTGCCAAATCACCAATAGTCCAGTCCCCGGTGCTGTTATCGTAAGATCCGGTAGAAGGATTAGCACTCACAAAAGTGTAACCATCCGGTAGTAGACTTTGAACAGTAACATTAGTATCATCGGCAGAGCCAAGATTTGTTGCTGTAATGGTAAATACAACATCATCATTTGGTGTCGGGTTAGGATTATCTACGGTATAGGTTACGCTTAAATCTGAAAATGAGCCATCAGCATTTGGGCATACGTTTGTTAATAATACCAATTCTGCAGAACAAGAATCATCTGACTCACAGTCTAAGGTAACATTTGCACTGGATTGGGTTGTAGAATTGCGATTAGCATCAACAAAAACTGGAGGATTTTGAAAAACATTGTTTGAAGTAGATGATGCATTGGTTCTTTTGAAATTTAAATTTGGGCCAATATCCGTTTGGTTGTTGGTTCCCAATTTATGATTGCTTTCAAAATAACCGATTTTTCCGTTGTCTGGCCCTTTGATCCATGTTTGCGTTAAATTACTATTATTTCCAAATAATTTAATCAGACCCTCATTATATAATATAGTATTGTTTTGAATATTAAAGTTTGATGTAGCGGTTATGGTTCCATAGTTCTCTAAGGTAGCAGAATTACTGCCATTTGCACCAAATTGAAAGCTGCCTGAGGTGTTTAATTGACCTGAATTTACAAAAACAGCAGATCCACTGTTAGAGTTCATTCCTGAAGATAAATTTACCACACCGCAGTTGATAAAACTTAGGTTGCTGTTTCCATTACTATTGAACTGCGAACTAAAGTTTATTGTTCCGGTATTATTTATCGTGGTAAGCGCCTGGCTGTTATTATTAACATTTCCTGATACAGAAAGCGTCCCGTTGTTATTCAGGACTAATTCATTCTTTATATTAAAAACTTGGCCCATAAAAAGAGTACCTTCGATGTTGAGCTCCATGAACCCGTTGTTAGGCGTATTGAATGTATTGTTGACGGTTAAAGTTCCATCAATATTAATTTCAACTGAACCATTATTTGGCGTTTTGAAATTGTTATTCACTGTCAGACTGGCGCCCTGAGCTATACACAAGGTACTTCCATCTTCCAAATCAAGTTTATTGACACTGATATTAGATGTAATACAAACCGTTTCCCCGGCTTGGATAGTTACATTGTTGCCAGATGGATTTGTAACATCACAGGTGTTACATTGTGCATTAGCGTTGAAAGTAAATAAAAACGAGATGACAGTTATACTAATAACAATGTATTTTTTGAAAATGTTATTACTAATTATTTGAATCTTCATATTTTCTTAAATTTGTGTAAAGACAAAGTTTTAACACCCAAAAGTAAAATTTTGAATTGCGATATTTTTTTTTATTCTATTAATGGTGTTTTTCTATAGATGAATAGCTAAAAAGTATCGACGAATGAAAATCAGGGTTTTCAAACTTTCAGTCTTAGAGGCAACTATTAAAATTTTAACTGAGTTTTTTGATGCTAATCCTGGTCTTAAATAAAGAGTGTTATCAACAAAAAAAAAGGAATATGAGAAGGATTATTTCTTGTAAAACATTAGAATACAAATTTGGCTTTATGCATTACAGTTGCTTTGGGTATTCATGCTGAAATAAAAAATTATGAAAAGTTCAATTATTTCTTAAAAAATCATCATTATTGAAAAATAAAATTAAATTTATACCAATTTAACAATTATCACTTATGAAATTCTACTTAAAGCCTAGCATTTTGGTAATGTGTATCATCTTTTTAAGCGCCTGCAGTGTTGAAACTGAAACACATATCATTGAAACACCAACGCTGGATCTAAATATGACCGGTCCTTTGTTTCAGGGGCCAAATACGGCAACTGCAACCTGGGTATACAAGCTGAGTGAGCTTTTTCCAGAAGCAGGTAGCGAAATCGATATCGAAGATGTGCGTATCTCAACCATAAAAATTATACCAAAAGATGGGATAGAATACCCGGAGCTGGGAAAAGTTGTCATGGAAATGAAGCCAAAAAATAATGGTATGAGCCGGATTGCTTTATTGGAAACAAATTTTGATACCACAATGCCCAACAGTCTGAATGTAGCTGAAATACAAGAGGATTTTGACGATGCTTTTGAAGATGAGCGTCTCACTTTCGTTGCAGATTTTGATATGATTACCGAAGAATATTTCGAAGATTTAAGTTTTGAGCTAATCGTAACTTTTGAAATTGAAACCGTAAAATAATAATTTAAATAAATAATATAATGAAAAATACTATTTACACCCTTGTCTTATGCATGTTTTCTTACATTGGTTTTGCTCAGGATGCTGACGCCATTGTTGGTGTTTGGGAGCCCAGCAACGGAAAAGTTTACGTAAAAATTGATAAAATTGACGATAAATACTACGGGAAAATTGTTTGGCTCAGAGAGCCTAACGATCCTGATACCGGTAAGCCTAAAACGGACGTAAATAATCCTGACGAAAGTATGCAGGATGTACCACTTAGAGGATACAGAATGCTAAAAGATTTTGTCTATAAGGGTGATGGAGAATGGGAAGACGGTACTATTTACGATCCTCAAAACGGAACGACTTACGATTGCGTGATAAATCTTAAAGATGAAAACACAATGGATATAAGAGGGTTTGTAGGTGTAAAAACCTTTGGAAGAACCGATACCTGGAAACGTTTAGAAAAGAAGAAAAAGTAATATGAAGGCTACCAACATTTTAATATTATTGTTACTTCTAGGAAGTTTTCAATTTACTATTGCTCAGGAAGAGGAAGAAGAGGAAGACTACAGCAGTTATGGCGCTGTTGACGACACACCCATTAAACGTTATGCGAAGCCCACAATATCCGGGATGAGTCCACAAAAGTTTATCAGTATTGGTTTTGATGCACAAATGCCATACAAGTATGAATTTTCTGATGTACGATTTCCACAATCTAATCCAGAGAGTGGTTATAGTGTAGACGAAGAAAATCCAAACATCAACGAAAATGGAAGGGCAAATTTTACGGGTGGAATGAGATTCGGGTCAAATATTCCTATCATATCAAAGAGCAGTTTTGTTTGGCAGTCCGGTATTAATTTTATGGACACCAGATATTATATCTCTGAAAGTTTAAACTCGCCAAAACAGCCTGTAATACTTCCGGATGGCACTCAGGCCAGAAGCCTGGGTCGTATTCTTAATGAAGATGGTCTTAGGAACTTAAACTGGACCAATACCTTCTTTTTTCCGCTTAATGAAAAAGATTTTATAGTTTTTCAAGGGCAAATGGATTTGAGTGGTAATTACGATTTTGATGACCTGCAACCTCTTAATACTATAAGATACAGTGCTGCCGCAGTTTATGGTAAACGCGTAAATGACTATTACCGTTGGGGTATTGGTATTGCCAGAACTTATAGGGTAGGCAATTTAAATTACGTCCCTGTAATCATGTATGACTGGACCTCAAAAAATAGAAAGTGGGGAACAGAAATTCTTTTTCCGGCCAGAGCATATTTAAGGTACAACCTGAATCCAAACTCTTTATTCCTTACAGGTTTTGATCTCGAAGGTCAAAGTTATAGAATAGATGATTATTCTGTAGATGGTAATTCATTTGAAATAAGAAGAGGAGAGGTCAGGCCAAAAATAGAATTCCAAACCAGGCTCCACGGTTATTTTTGGTTAAGTCTGCAGGCTGGTTACCGTTGGGACTGGTCTTATGATGCTGACCAGCTGGATGGGAATAATGATTTCTTCAGGGGCTTTTTTGGAGATCAGCAATTTGCTATGGTCAATAGTTTAGACAATCCTCTATTCTTTAATGTGAGCATTAATTTCGTGAGTCCATAATTTAAAAAGACCAAATACATTAATTAAAGACCTGAATCAATTTTTGTTTCAGGTTTTTTTATTGATGAATTTTTAAGTGAGCTGTTCACAACGACTTCAAATTATAGTTGTACCAGATACAACTTAAATAAGACAAATAAATCGTTTCGAGCTGCCTTCTTATTTGTTAAAAATTGATACGCTTGATTTTTTTCTTGATTAAGCACAAGTAAAATTCAATGTTGCCTTTACCTCATTTTATAGGCTATTTGATACTATTAGATGATTTTAAATCTCATTAAAGCCGTTTTAGTTGAGCCAGGTATGTCATTCATGACGCTTTTTAAGCCATTCATGACTTTTTATTGAAATAAATCAAAATACAAGCTATGTTTGACCAGAATTAAAAATTTAAAATTGTTGTCGTTAAAAAAGAACATAGCCAATCTATTGTTAGAAATTTCAGTTTTCTTTTTTATTTGATTTTCTGCTTTGGGTAATCTTTTCAATGACTAAGATTACCCAAAAAGGGAAATTAATAACTGTTTAAGTAAATAACATAGTGCGGGTTTAATAATGAACAAAGTCAAAGCTTTTTTTAATGTATAATTAATATTTATTATAATTGTTAAAAATTTTAATATAAAATGAAAAAAATATTTATTGTATTATTATTCCTAATTGCTTCCACAAACCTTATTGCACAAGCTTATATAGGACATTCCGTTGACAATTATGCAGGAATTCACGGTGTAGTTTATAATCCTGCAAATGTTGTAGGATCTCCCTTTAAAGCAGATATTAATCTGGTTTCAGGCAGTGCTTTCTTAGGCAGTGATTATATAAATTTAACCATAAGTGATGCCATAAATGGCGATTTTGATTTTGAAAATGACCTTGTAATAAGCCCTACAAACAATAACAATGTATTTGGTAATGTAGATGTTGTTGGACCTTCTTTTATGTTCAATATCGATAAGAAGAACAGTATTGGAGTCATTAGCCGTGCCAGAACATTTTATCAGATCAATAACATAAATGGTGAGTTATTTGAAAGTATTGTAGATGGTTTTGATGATTCGGGCAATTTTGAATTTGACTCGTCAGACCTTAGGCTAAATGTGCACGCCTGGGCCGAGGTAGGATTTTCCTATGGCAGGATATTGTTTTCAAGTCAAAACCACTTGCTTAAAGCGGGTGTAACCTTAAAATATCTTATGGGTGCTGGATCTGCTTTCGCCGGCACAGACAACCTCGAAGGGCAATACTTTTCAAATAATGAAACACTTTCCACTAAAGGTATTATGAATTATGGGACAACACAGGATTTTGAACAATCTGATATCAATTTTGACAACCTTACTTCCGGCTTTGGTTTAGATTTAGGTTTGGTTTACGAATACCATCAAAAAAGAGATAATGATAGCATCAGGTATTTTCAGGACCCTTATAAATTTAAAGTAGCTGTATCTGTTACCGATATCGGTTCCATAAATTATGAAGATGCAGAGTTTACAACTTATGATCTAAATTCTACTGTAAATGTTACAGAAATAGAAGATATTCAGGATTTTTTGGATGACAATTATCAAAGCACTTCTGAAAACGGCACTGCCTCTATTGAGCTTCCAACAGCATTACATATGCTATTAGATTACAGGCTTACCAATAAAATATTAATAAGCGCACAAGCTAATTTTGCAATGAGTAGTCAAGGTGATCAGTTTTCAAATAGAATTATAAATACAGTAGTACTGGCACCAAGGTTAGAGACAAAGTGGTTTAGCCTTTACGCTCCTATTAGCTTTAGAGAATATGGTGACACGGCTTTTGGAGCCGGCTTAAGATTTGGTCCTTTAAGTATAGGATCAGGTTCTGTATTTAGTAATCTGCTTTCAGACGAGTCTCAAACAACAGATATTTTCGTCGGTTTGAAAATACCTATCTATAGGAAATAGTTCTTGAGAAAAACGTTTTATAACAGTTTAACTACTAAATGACGCTATTAAACACATTCATTTTCCATTATATTTCCTTGTTCTTAATTTCCATAGCCCGGCTATGCAAATTAATCACAGCGTTACATAAAACAAAAACAATTTCGTTTTCTTAATGATATTTAATAATCAAATTGGTATTACTTTTCAAACACCTATGTAGTTTATAAAATGAAAAAAGCTACCCATGACAGGCAGCTTTTCCCAAACAAATAAACCTAAACCAATTACAATTTACATAGCATTTGCACCTATGTTTCCTTGAGCAACTATTGTTGCCAGTTCGTCCATACTTAAATGAACATTTACATATCCGTCTACGGATAATATATCTGCGTAACCAAACGGAGTCTCATCGTCAAGTTCTGCGATGTTTGTTCTTATCATTCCGGTTGTTCCATTTACGGCTCCAAAAGTATACAGAATCGGACCACCCTCGGCAGCACTGTTTGCATGAATATGAGCCGGGTGCATTCCACCATCCGGAGTTCCTGTGATTGCTATTGTTGCTTGTGCTTCACCGTTAACTCTTTCTTCAAAAGTTACTGAACCACTAATGCCAGCAACATCCTTTTCACCTAAAGTGTAAGTGATAGACTCACCAGTCAATTCATTTTGACCAATATCACCCTGAGCAACTATTGTGGCTAACTCATCCACGCTCAAGTGTACATTTACATATCCATCTACACCTAATACATCTGCATAACCAAACATTGTACCATCATCTAACATAGAAATATTAGAAACACTTGTACCTGTTGTTCCGTTTACCGGATTAAAAGTATACAGAATACCACCACCTTCAGCAGCTGTATTCATATGTATGTGTGCTGGGTGCATTCCACCATCTGGAGTTCCGCTTAGACTAATTGTTGCTAAAGCCTCACCATTTATTCTTTCCTCAAATAATACAGATCCACTTATTCCATCGACATCTCTTTCTGCAAGCGTATAGCTTTTAGATTCACCAGTCAATTCATTTTGTCCGATATCACCTTGTGCAACTATTGTGCCTAGTTCGTTCATACTCAAGTGTACATTTACATATCCATCTACACCTAAAACATCGTCATATCCAAACATTGTACCGTCATCCAACATGGCTAAATTTGATATACTCATACCTGAAGTTCCGTTTACCGGATTGAAAGTATAAAGAATTCCACCACCTTCTGCAGCACTATTTGCATGAATATGTGCTGGGTGCATTCCACCATCAGGAGTACCTTCTAGCATAATTGTAGCCTGTGCTTCACCGTTTACTCTTTCTTCAAATAGTACAGTTCCATTTATGCCTGCTACATCTCTTTCCTCTAAGGTGTAAGCTTTGGATTCTCCGGTAAGTTCATTTTGACCAATATCACCTTGAGCAACAACTGTGGCCAAATCCTGAGCACTTAAATGTATATTGATATAACCATCAAAATTTAATAAGGCATTATAGTCCAGAGTTGCACCATCATCAGTTTCTGTAACAAATGTCTGACTTACACCAGTTGCACCATCAACAGGATTTAAAGATACTGCAATAGCACCACCTTCAGCGGCTGTGTTTACGTGAATATGCGAAGGATGCATTCCATCTTGTGGTGTGCCGGTTACATTTAGTTCTACAAGTACACTACCATCAGTTTGATCTGTAAAAGTAGCAGTACCTGATACACCAGAATTTGATCTTTCAAATAACTGGTAAGTTTTTGAATCTAAATTAGGATTCACGGGGTTTGATTCGTCATCATCACTACAACCCACAAATAGCAGGGTTGAGATAAATAACATTAAAATTGTCTTTGTTTTAAAATACTTCATAGCTTTTAATTTTTGTTTGTTCACCCTTATTTACGAAGCATTTCTATTAAAGGTTCATTTTTGGATTTCTTTTTTACATTTTTTAACTAATGATTGTAAAAGAGATCAGGAAATTGGCAATTTAAACACTTTATTTACAATGTTTTAAGTGTTTGAAGAATTGATAAAAATATTGAAAAAAGATCTGAAAAAATATTATGAACTGGTAGTTCCTAATACAAAGAGTTTTTCAAGTGTAGGTGTTTTACTTCCGCCAGCGGGTTCTAAAGTAATCCCAAATGCTTCTGAGGCATTTGAATTGTTTAAAACAAAAAGTGAATTTGCAGAGTCGTAATTTTCTAACAGTCCAATGCTTGTTGGAGTTAATGGGTTGAGCTTTAACGACCATACCTGGTAGACCATACCTTCTGGTGCTTCAGGAAGGCTTTTTGCATCTATAACGACTTTGTTTTCTTTGGTATTCCAAAAAGCCCTTACCTTAGACTCAGGGGAAATATCCTGACCGGCAAGTTCAACAAATTTTGTATTTTCTGAGGTCATAGTTGCCAATAGATTTTCCTTGTAGTTCAGTTTGAAAATCTGCTTTTGAATGCTGTCTTTTAAGGCTTCGTTTGCTTCGACATTAGCATTCAAGTTTTTGCTGATCTGCGAATTGTTTTGAAATTGGATACCAAATAAAATAAGCAAAACAGCTGCGGCAGCCCATCCGGCAATCTTAGCAAATGGAAATCTTTTTTCTTCTGAGGAGGTTTCCAAGGCTCTTACTTTTGGGCTCTCTGTAACCCTGTCTGTAACTACTTTTTTCAACACCTCAGTAAAATCCTGGTTTTTTGAAGTTGTAGCTTCGCTTGCCAGTCTCATCACGACATCTTCTATACTTTGAACCTCTTTATATAATTCGTCATCCTGCGCTATGAGGGCTGCTATTTCTTCATTTCTTTTTTCAGACAATAAACCCGCAACATAGAGTTCTAATTCTCCAGATGTTATTAATTCCTTATTTGTCATTTTCCAGGGTTTTTCGAAGCTCTTTTAAACAATTTCTATTTCTGCTTTTTACAGTTCCAACGGGTATTGAAAGTATTTCGGCAGCATCTACTTGTGTACAACCTTTAAAGTAAAGCACATTGATTAATTCCACACACTTCTTTTTTAAAGTTTTTATCATGCGTTTTAAACCTTCATACTCATTTGAGTTACTACTTTCTTCGGGTTTTTCTAATATACTTACGAATAAATCTAAAGAATGGTTCTTTTTTTTCGTCTTAAATGCTTTTGACCTTGTGTAATCTATAGCTTTGTTTCTGGCTATATTGAGTAACCAGGTAAAAAAACGGCCTTTTGAGGCATCGTAGGTATCTGCTTTTTGCCAAATTTTTAAAAAAACATCCTGACAAATTTCCTGGGCTATGGCCTCATCGTTTACAATTATATTTATCGCTCCACAAATATTTTTAGCATACATGCGGTGAAGTTCCTCAAATGCATCTACGTTTTTTTCCCTAAATCTTTGGACAAGAATATCAAGTTCTGCCATAAATAATTGTTCTAGTTTTTTGTAAATATAATAGTATTGTCATTTATGTCATTAAATAAGTATTTTTTTAACAACGTATCATTTAACCCTGCACTTGTAAAATTAAAGCTTGTCAAACAAATTTGAGGGATCCTCAAGCTGATTAAGTTTTTGCTTATAATCTTCATTTAATAAACTTAAACCATACTGATATGAGGCATTCATCCAGCCAAATCCTGATGGTGTGATATAATCGAACTCTGTACCAACATTCCCATATTCTGCATACACCTTGTGCGTACAATTTACAACATCGTATTTTTCAGGAATTGTGCCATTATAATCTGCTGCATTTTTGGTGATCATCCAAAGCCATCTGTAGATAAATTCCTGGGCTTCTTTTTTATATCCGTAATTGATTAGGCCTTTCCACATCATCATTTGGTGAGGCGCCCAACCGTTTGGATAATCCCATTGCCTCGCTACATCACTAGTGGCAAAAGCTTCTACAGAGGCTTTCGAGGAACTTAAAATGCCACCTTTTGCTTTTAAATTTTCAATCAGGCTGTTTTTGAGGTGTTCTGCTTGTTCAGGTGTTGCCAATTTTGACCAAAGCGGATAATAATTTGTAGCAGACTCATAGACCAATGGTGTTTTGGTTTGGTAATTGTAATCGTAAAATACTTTGTCTTTTTCATTCCACAGCAATTCATTCATCAGGTTTTTACGGTCTTCGGCTTTTTCCTGCCAAAATTCAGCATCCATATTTTGCCCCTTATATTCAAAACTATTGTCAAAATAAGCACTGATGATGTAAGCAAAATCTGTTTCATATTTGTAAAGTAAACTGTTTAAGGCTACAGGATTTAAATCCGCACATATGCCATCCAGCCGCCATGTTGTATCGTGCCCACTTTCCCGAAGACTTCTGTCGTGAAGGAAATACTCATCAAGACCCGGGAGAGATAAATCTTTTTTAGCCATCATTTGATTTTGGTTTAAAGTGCCTTCCTGATATGCTTGTGCAAATTCCTTTATGCTCATGTTGTTTTTTTCAGCATAAATCTCAAGATGTTCATCAAAATGTCCCTCTTCTGTTTCAGGTGGAATTCCAATTCCTTCAGCATAATACCTGTTTAACCCGTTTGGTGACAATTTACCACCTTTATTCATCCAGACTTTAAAATATTCGTCTAAGGCTGAACTTGTCATTTCTCTTAACCAATCCGTGTCTTTTTCTCCCATAGTCTTGTAGGTTTCCCTGATAAAAGATGTCAGAAATGGAGGTTGACTTCTGGTAAGGTAATAGCTTCTGTTGGCATTCAAAATTTTACCATAATGCTTAATCTGGTAAGCAAAATTCTCAATCATAGCTTTAGACAAATCTGCTCTGCCATCTATGTTGAGTCCTATACTTTCAAAATAAGAGTCCCAGCCATACATCTCGTTAAACCTGCCACCAGGAACAACGAAGGGCACTCCTTTACCATCATCAATTTTAAGACTTAAAATACCGGGTTTATCATTGATAGATTTTACATATTCCGGTGTAATGTCTTCTGGCAGAACAACTACCTTGAAGCGTTCAAATTCGTTTTCAAGAGCCTTAAAGTACACTATACCAATACTATCTGATGAAGGTACATAGAGTCTACGCAACAGACTATCTGAAGTTTTAGTATCTGTAAGAATGCGTTCCAGCCCAGCTTTATCTACCCTTCTGGTAAGATTGTCCCAATACTTGGTTCTGATAAGTCTGGACAACCTTTCTGACGGTTCTTCCTTAATACGGCTGATGGGGATTTCGGTAATTTTCAGGCCTTCAGTTTTTGCTATAGCTAATTCCTGTAAGAGGTTTGAAAGATAATAAGTGGTTCTGATCTCAACCTCCTGACCATCGATTGTTTTAGCGACAAAAACTTTATCGGCGGTATCGTCTTTAGTTATTTTTTTATCCTTGTCGGTATCTTCATCTTTTTCAAGTGCCGAAAGGGTTTGCTCAACATTTAATTTTAAAACTTCTGGTATAGATTCTTTTTTACAAGAAAGCATGAAGCAAAAAAAGCCTGCCATTAATATTTTAGTTTTTAAGGTTTTCATTTTAATTACTATGGTTATATATCTCTTTTTATAATTATTTGAATCATTATTTAATCTGATTTTGTCTCCTTCAAACGCAAAGCCAGGAGGGAAGCCACAAGAAAACATCCGCCTGCAAAAAACATAGCATACACGGCGTTTCCACCCAGAAGGTATTTGTAGATAGAGCCGAAAGTTAAAGTCTGTATGCCCATTGGGATCACAATCATCATATTTAATATTCCCATATACACACCTCTTCTGTCTTGTGGAACAACCTTAGAGACCATAGTATAAGGTATGCCCATCATAGCGGCCCAGCCGATTCCAAATAAAACCATGGGAATCAGAACCAGGTTTGGGTCCTCGATATTAGGTATTGCAAATAAGGCTAAGGCTGTACCGAACAGACTTAGAGTGTAAACTTTTTTACTGCCGAAACGCAGTGAAAGCGGTACTAAAGCTAAAGCCACCAGCATGGTGACAATATTGTACGTCGTATTCATTTTGGCAGCTTGTGCCGCTGCCTCTGAAGTTGTAAACTCCAAAGTTTGCCTGAAAAGAGGAGTTATAAACTGCCAGTATACAAATAAGGCATACCATTGAAATAAATACACAGCCGCCAGCTTCCACATAAACTTAGGCATGTCTTTTACCGCTTTACTGATTTCAGAAAAAGGTTCTTTTAATCGATGCGCAAATCCCTGGCTTTTACTGTAGTTAATCTCTGCCAGTTCTTTTTCAGATGGAGGAATTTCAGGTGTTTTTAGAACAGACCACAGTATTGTGGTGATTGATAATATTCCACCTATGTAAAAGGAATAATATAACCATTGTGGAATTTCTCCTGCAACTTCGGTCTCACCTCCAAACCAATCCTGAAATAAAATAATGGAGCCGTTTGCCAATAATATTCCCGCGCCAACAAACAAACTCTGCATTTGAAAGCCCATGCTTAATTGCTTTTCCGGAAGCTTGTCGCCTACAAAAGCCCGATAAGGTTCCATAGCCATATTATTACCAACATCAAGAATCCATAGTAAACCAACTGCAAACCACAATACAGGACTATTTGGAAAAGCAAACAAGCATAAACTCCCTAATAAAGCGCCGATTAAAAAATAAGGTTTACGTCTTCCCCAACGGTTTGACCATGTTTTGTCTGACATTGCTCCAATGATTGGCTGCACAACTAAACCCGTTATCGGACCGGCAATATTTAAGATGGGTAACATGTCTTCAGGTGCTCCAAGATAAAGAAATATTGGATTTATAGCAGTTTGCTGTAAACCAAAACTGTATTGGATTCCCAGGAAACCAACATTCATATTAAAAATTTGCCAGAAAGATAAATTTGGTTTTTTGATCTTCATATATAACTTTTAAATATCGTTTTTAGTTTTTTAAAAGCTGTTTTTAGAAAACAACATAAGTTCCTATGACTAAAAGAGAAATAAGGATTCCACAAATTATAGAATATTTCCAGGGTGTGGCATCAATTGATTCTGTAATTTCCAGAACATAAGCTTTTTTGAGAGGCTTTATTTTTCCAATGATAAACATGACCAGTATATTCAAAACAAAAAGAATACCCATGATGTGAAGGTAATGTGGATATGCTTCTGCTTCAATAATGCTCAATTCAGTTTGATTTGTAATTCCATTTGCAATGGCTTCTGTAACAGCGGCTTCTCTAAAAAAGGGTTCTAAGAAAATAAGACTTATCAAGTATAAGGCCACCCCTACAGTCAGTACAATTTTTGGACCGAGCGCAGGAACTCTTTTTGTAAATACACCTACAATGACCACAGCAAAAATAGGTACACTAAGACTGCCCAGAGACTGTTGAATATAACTAAAAAGTCCATCAGGGGCGTAGGCAACAAAAGGAGAAATGATCATAGATATTAGAGCAACGATAAGACCGAAGCGTTTTCCGGCTTTTACAGTTTGTTTTTCTGTGGCATCTTTTTTAAAATATTGTTTATAAAGGTCAAAACCAAATAAGGTTGCACTACTGTTCAAAAGACTATTGAAGGAGCTTAAAACAGCACCAAACAAAACTGCAGCAAAAAATCCGACTAAAGCTGTTGGAAGTACTTTCTTTACCAAAGCGGGATAAGCCTGGTCTGGATTGTCCAGGTCTGTTCCAAAAATATGCCAGGCTAAAATTCCTGGAATTACAACTACAATGGGAATTATAAACTTTACTAAAGCAGCCAAAAGCATACCTTTTTGTCCTTCTTTTAAATTCTTAGCCGCAAATACACGCTGTAAAATAGATTGATTGGTACCCCAATAATATATTTGCGCCAACATCATACCCGTAAATACAGTTCCAAACGGAATAGACGAGTCTACACTTCCCTGCATTTCAAATTTATCCGGATTAGACTCCCATAAAGCTGTTAAACCCGCTCCAATACTATTATCTCCAATGAGTAATAATCCAAATATTGGAATAAGCAAGCCACCGATTAATAATCCTATAGCATTTATTAAATCTGATACCGCAACTGCTTTAAGTCCACCAAAAATGGCATAAATTGCTCCGATGATTCCAATACTCCAAACACAAAGCCAAATGACACCCCATTCTGAAATACCTAAAGTTTCAGGCAAGTCAAACATTGTACTGAAGGCTAAAGAACCAGAATATAGTATTGTAGGGAGTAAAACTACCGTATAAGCTGCCAAAAATAAAAGAGAAAGGAGAGCCTTAGTCTGTTTATCGAATCTTTTCTCAATAAACTCAGGTATAGTTGTAATCCCGGTTTGCATATATTTTGGCAGCAAAAATATGGCTGTGAATATTATAGCAATAGCAGCAAGCGTTTCCCAGGCCATTACCATGAGGCCTTCTCTGTAAGCCGCACCGTTAAGACCAACTATTTGTTCTGCTGAAAGATTAGTCAGTAGCAAAGAGCCTGCTATTGTAATTGCTCCTAAACTTCTGCCGGCAAGATAATATCCGTCTGCAGTAGATTCATCAGTTTTTCGTGTGGCATACCAGGAAATAATGGCTACTAATGCAGTAAACCCAATAAATGTTATTGCTGAAAGCATATTTTATTTTTTTGAAATTTAGCATTGCTGTAAATACTTAAGACTAATTTTTTTTAGCCTTTTAAAGTATGTTTCAAACGTTTTCGTGGTGAAGATATATAAAATTATTTAATACTAATAGCAAGAATTTAATGTAAACGCTTACATGATTTGGTTACTGAAATGCATGAGTTCTTATCATAAAGTTTATTAGATTTCAATTCTGTTGTATATTTTTTATAGATTTGTCAATTAAAATATTAAAAACAAAAGGATGTCACGAAATGTTTTTATCAAAGGAACCGGGTCTTATGCCCCAGAAAAGGTTGTTCCAAATACTTATTTTGAGAAAGTTGGTTCTAATGATGAGTGGATTTATAAAACCCTTGGTATAAAAGAAAGGCGTATAGTTAAAGATGAGACAACATCAGACCTTGCTGCAAAAGCCGGGCTTAATGCTATTAAAGATGCTGGTCTAAAGGTGAGTGACATCGACATGATAGTCGTTGCTACTACTACGCCTGATCGTCAGGCACCATCCTGCGCCTGTTTTGTTCAGGAAAAGCTAGAGGCTTATCAGGCCGTAGCCTTTGATGTAGCAGCTGTTTGCTCCGGCGCCTTATTTACGATTTCTGTTGCACATGAATTTATTAAAACGGGTAGATATGATAATGTTCTCGTTATTGGGGCAGATACATTTTCAACCATAACCGACTGGGACAGGAGAGATTCTGTTTTTTTTGGAGATGGTGCCGGTGCAATGGTTTTAAGCTATACCAATGAAGATAAAGGCTTTATAGATTTTGATTTACACAGCGATGGGCGCGGAAAGGAACACTTTACCATTCCTGGTGGTGGTTCAGAAAATCCGGCGACTAAAAAGAGTGTAAAAAATAAAGAGCACTATTTTCAGATGAATGGCAGGGAAGTATATGACACGGCTACAAAAGTTGTTCCTGAGTCTATAAAGTCAATCTTAGGTCGCAACAATATAGATGTCAGTCAATTAGCTTATATGATTCCACATCAGCCCAGTATTGGAATTTTAAAAAGTATAGCTAAAAGTATAGGTTTGCCTTTTGAACGCGTGACAACCAATATGGATAGATATGCAAATACTTCAGGCGCTACAATTCCACTTGTTTTTGATGAAACGCATAAAGCTGGTAAATTCTCAGAAGGCGATTATCTTTTGTTTGCTGCTGTAGGTGCCGGATGGACCTGGGGAACAGCTTTGTATAAATGGTAATGCCAAAAACAAAAACATATAATGTCCTATAAAAGCTTAAACACTTTTATCAGAGAAAAATATTCTAATATTTATTTAATACTTAAACATGTTTAAAGGAAAAACTTATATCATCACAGGCATTGCAGATAAGCATTCACTGGCTATGTATGTCGCAAAAGAGATTATAAAAAATAATGGAAAGGTAATTTGCACAGGACTTGGTGTTAGTCCATTCCACAAAAACATATCTGAACGCGCACAGGCTTTTTTGGAAGAAAGTTACCAAAACTTTAAAAATAGTGTTGAAGAAGAACTGGGAAAAGACGTAAAAACCTATATACTGGATGTAACTTTGCCTCAAGGTATAGAAGCATTTTGCAATGATTTGAAATCTGACCATCAAACTGTAGATGGCCTTTTGCACGCTATAGCTATGGATAAAACCATAAGAAATAAACAAGTTAAGCCTTTGCTTGAAGTTACATTTGAAGAATTTTGTGACACTATGGAAGTTTCTGCTTTTTCTTTAGTTAGTCTTACCGCAAGTTTAAAAAACCATGGGTTATTGAATGCAGGTTCTTCCATATGTTCTTTGAGCTATATCGCCGCCCAAAAAGTGACATTCCATCCTTACAGGAATATAAGCATCGCAAAAGCGGCTTTGGAAAGAATCACTATAGAACTGGCAGATGAAATGGGAAGACAAAATGGAACGCGAGTAAATTGTGTTCGCTTTTCACCTTATCTTGGCAGTAAAGCCGGTACAGCGACTTTGAATACCTCAGATGTTGAATTTGCCGGACAAAAAAGTCCTCTCGGAAATGCACAGCCGCAGGACCTGGCTTATGAAGTAGCTCACTTATTAAGGCCCGATGTTAGAATTACCGGCGAAATAAGACACGTAGATGGTGGCTATAATATTGTGGGGTAGGCTATTAAGTTTGGTATTTTTATTTCATGATTCGTAAATCATAATTCCTTATTTAACATTCAAAAACAGAAATATCGAACAAGGAATGCCGAATTCAGAATGTTGAAGTTTTGACATATGCATTTAATGAATAGTTATAACTGATTGATATACTATAGATAAAAAAACCTAGTTCTCTGTTTAGCCTAATGTCTTCCCTGACTGTGGCGGGCAGGTCTGAGTCACTCTGAGTTACAATTTTGCCATAGAAGAAACCTTAAGCAAGCATAGGCTTATGCAGAATTATGTCTGTTCTTTTTTATTAAAATTTTAATTTGTTTTATTACTTAATAAACTAAACAATAATCATTTTTTTTCAGGAATTTGAATACTGACCTCAAATAAATTGTCTTTAATATTATATTTAACATCTGCATTTAATTTATCTTTTGCATCTTTTATCAGTTTCATACCGGTTCTCGTGTCAGCATAATCAGATTGCTTTTCATTATTTAAGTGTCTAATCAATTTTGTGGCTTTTTCATTAGATTCTGAGTCTATAACATTGCTGCAATATATTTCGCACTTATTTTCTGAAGTCTTTTTTGATCTAATGTATATTGTTTGATTGCTTGCACCATGTTTAATAGAATTACTAATAATATTTCTTGCTAAATTACCAAAATAGAATGGGTATGTTTTAAAGTAAAGTTCTTTTTCGCAGGCAAGCTCTAGAGAAATTGATTTTATATCAGCAATTATTTTATAAGTTTCTAATACTTGATTGAGATATTCATCTACTTTAATCATTGTCTTTTCCTCTTCTCTTTTTGAAGTAAACTTGGTATTCCAATCAGATAAGTTATTGAGGGTTTTCTGCAAACCTATAATAGTTTCTGCCAAAGAATTTTGAATAGTTTTTAATTCTTTATATTTCTTAGAATCCAAAAGGTTTGGCACTACCGAATATGAATATAAAAATACCTGCAGCGGTTCTCCAAGATCGTGACTTATAATCCTGAGTAATTGTTCTCGCTTGTCTTTAAGATCATCGGCTTCTTTCTTTAGTGATTTTGTTTTCCTGTAAACATAAATTAAGAACCATATTATAAATAAGCTTATAAATAAAATGGTAATTATCAAATTTCTTAATTGTCGCTCTTTCTTAAGCTCTAAATCCTTTGTTATGAGCTGGTTTTTAGTTTTTTGTACTTGAAATTTCTTTTCGGCATATAGGTTCGATTTGTTAAGCTTAAGATTCATAAGATTCCTCATGTTTTTGTAGCTTATTTCCGAATACATATATGCGCTATCCATTTTACCCTCGTCCCTGTACAATATGCCTAAATTAAATGAGGCTGTATTTTTTATTGAGGCCTGGTAGATAGTTTTTGGCTCTTCAGGAAGAATAGAGAAAGCTTTTTTGATATAATAAATAGCGCTGTCTTTATCTTTTAAAAAATAGTGGGCTGTACCTATATTAATTAAAAAGGAAGGATAATCATAATCCAAGATACTTGCCAAGCTATAGGCTTTTCTTTTATAATACATAGCTTCTTTAAGCTTGCCTATTTTTTGATAGGCTATTCCTAAAGTTGTAAATAATTGTTGTTTCAGATCAACATAAAGTCCCGGTTTTTTTAAAGTAAGTTCAGAAACATCAATTAGTTTTGATTCGTCAATATCTCTATTTAGCTTAATTTTTTTTCGAAGTAAACTGCCGTTAAGGTAAAGTTCTACGGGTAAATAGCTTGTCTCAGCTGCAATTTCTTTTAATTCATTATACAACTCATCCAGTTCTTTAGCTTTTTCATTGATACTTGATGAATTTACTTTGGAATTAAAAATTTTCACCTGAGAAAAAAACATACCTACTTTGTCGTTTTTTTCTTCAAAAAACAGGAAGGCATTTCTATAATATTCTAGTTCTAAAAATGTATCATAATCGTGATAGGCTGTTGCAGCAATAAAATGGCATATTCCTTTAAATTTTGAATCTTTATGCTCGAATAGTAGACTATCAACTTTTGTTAAGTCAGAAACTTCCCAGCGTTCTTTAGAAAATAGGCTCAATAAGTATCTCTTATTACTACTTGATATTTTTTCTATTTGTAAAGAGTCAGATTTCAAGTACGAATAGTCTTCGTAAAAATCTTTAAATTGATAATCTTTATTCTGTTGTGATGAAGTAACATTACATATAAAAAATACAGTAATGAAGTGTATCAGAAATTTATATTTCATTATTTAAATTAGCTTTTATTTTAAGATCGATCAAATTGTCTACATCAAACTTTTTCATGATTCTTTTTTTAAGCGTTGATGCTGTACTTTGGTGAATATTCATGATCATACTGATATCTTTTATTCTATCGCCATTAAGAAGATGTCTAAATACCTCTAATTCTCTGTCGCTTAATTTAGAAGTTGGACTATTGTTTGCTAATCCACATTTATTATTGTTCAAATTGTTTATAAAAACTTCTTTTGAGAGGTATATTTGACCTTGTAAAATAGTATTGATGGCTGTCACTATATTGCGACTTTTTTCTGTTTTTTTAATGTACCCGGAAGCCCCTGATGATATATAAGACATAGCGTATACTTTAGGGTCCTTGTTAGAGACAATTAAAATTTCAGATGTAGGTGTAATCCTTTTTAAGTTTCCTAATAATGATTGAGTGTCTGTATCCGGTAAAACGATGTCCAAGGTAATAAGGTTATAGTTATTTTTCTTTGCCATCTTTACAGAAGATTTTCCATCAACAGTTATATCTATCTGCTTTACTTTAAAGTTCGATTCTATTATATTTTTTAATCCCAGAGATGTAATAGGGTGATCTTCTATTATGAGAATATTCATAGATAAATTTTATATATAATAAATAAAAAAAAACATTTAGCATTTTAAGTTTCTTATTAATTATGAAATACTTAATATTATTTAAGTATGATTTCATTAAATTAATTAATCCACTTATATAGTTGATTTAATTTTCTGGGTTTTAAAACAATTTCCAAATTTTTATTTAATAAATAGTAAGTTGGCGTAGTCCATGCCCGATAATCGTTTACTGTTTTTCCATTCCATTTTTTAAGATCAGTAGTGCTTGTAAATGGAAATTCTCCACAGAAATTACTAAAATCATTAATATTGTCGTCTATTGATACAAGAATAATTTCTATACCTTCTTTTTGTAAAGTCTTGAAATCTTTAGCTATTATAGGAAGCGCTTCTCTGCAATGCGGACACCAACTCGCAGCAAATATTACCAGGTAATAGTTTGCTTTTATATCGCTTAGTTTTTCAACAGATTTATTGTTAGGATAATACGTATATTGAGAAAACATAATATCAGTCGCTTTTTCACCTATAGCCATTTTATTGTAGTCTATTAACTGTTTTTTGAATTTGGGACTAAGACAATCCCAATTATCGTTCTCCCGAAGTCGATTGGAAAGGTATTCTGCTGCTCGAGATAAGCCTCGCTCTCCTAAAACTTCAAACCATTTTTGTATAACAATATTAAACTTACCATTTTCATCCTTCAGTATAGCGACGAGCTTCTCAGCAGAGAAGTTAAGCTCATTTGTAATCTTCTCTGTTGCTGTAAAGGCATTTTCGATAAACCAAATATGCTTGTAAATGACATTTGATAGCAGGTCATTATTATATAACCTCTTATCACTATAATCCACTGCTCTAAACTTATTTAATACTTCCATTTTATGTTTGTTAGAACTGAAAACGGCATTAGGTATACTGCTAATTAATTCTTTGATTTGATATTATTTTTTTTGTTAAATGGACTAATCTTAATTTATATTACCTACCCAGGCATCAATATGCTCAACAGACTTCGGTCTAATTAAGATTTCTAAATCTTTGTCTAAAATAAAATAACTGGGTGTGGCATACACCTGATAATCTTCTACCGCTTTGCCATCCCATTTTTTATAATCTGTAGTGCTTACAAAAGGTAATGGTCCTGCAAATCTTGCAAAATCCTTAGGATTTTCATCCAGAGATACAAGAATTACTTCAACGCCTTTGGCTTTCCAATCATCATAATTTCCAATAATCTTGGGCATGGCTTCCACACAATGCGGGCACCATCCTGCTGCAAAAACGACCAGCTTATAATCGGCATCTATGTCTTTTAGGCTCTCAGCTGTTACGTCTTTAGGGTAATATGTGAAATCTGTAAATTGTATATTTGGAGCAGTCTGTCCTTTAGCCATTTTGCCATAACGTTGTAGTTTTTTTTGCAATTGCGGATTTAAGCAGCCGCAGTCGTCACCCTGCAGTAATTTTTCAGCTAAGTATTCACTGGAAGTAAATAAACTTCGTTCTTCAAGGATTTCAAGCATTTTTTCCATAATCAGGTTAAATCTGGCATCGTTATCTTTTAGTTGCTTCGCAATAATGTCTATTGAGGTATTTAATGCTTTAAAAACCTGGTCTAAACCACCACTTGAATTTTCAATAAACCAAATGTGATTAAAAAGTGCTGTATATAACAAACCACTTTTGTACAGACGCTCATCATTGTAATTGATAGCCCTGAGACCTTCTCGGGTTTCGGGGATTAATTGAGGTTTGTTTACGGCCACGTCCTGCACACCGGACACCAGGGTTCTTAATGGAAGATACCATTTCATGTAACTATCTTCAGGCAGGTTATTGATGTATGCTTCATCTACACTTCTCAGGTGTTGTATTTCATCTGCAATGGATTCTTTTGCCGGTTTATGGTCATCAAAAACATTTTCAGCACTATATAGGTTATCAAGATATAACCAGGCACTTAAGGCTTGTTGTCTTTTAGGATGTTCTGTGGCGTACTCTAAAAACCACTTGTTTTCCTGACCTGCTTTAATGGTAACTTTTTCGGGTTCTAGAAAATTTTCTCCCGATATGACAGGCGCATCTTCTTCTATAGCTATGATGAGAGGTTGATCTGCCGTTGACTTTAATAAACCCATACCATAATCACCTTTAGAATACATCAGGGTAAATTTACCTTCAGAATCAGTTTGCGTGGAATCAATTACATAGGTTTCAAAATTATCAAACCCTAGTAGTTTTATGGGTTGATTACTGAGTTGGCTGAACTCTCCCTCTAGGGTTTGTCCTAATGAAAGCATAGGAAACAATATTAATACAAGTAATTTACCAAAAAATTTCATATGTCTTTTTATTAAATCCGATAAACTTTTTATTCATAAAAGTCATCAGTTATTCGTTTCAATTTATTCTTTTTATTATCATCGTCCAGGCTGCCGTAAACTTTTTTTATTTTATTCTCATATTCATTTATTTTAGATTCGAGGAAATCAATGAATTCTGAATTTTTAAACGGGTATTCCTTTATAATATTCAAATAAGCGGATTTAGCTAGATTAAAGTATTTAATTTTTTGATATGCATCATACAACTGTTGATTGTCTTCACTTTCAAAATTTATACTTACTTCAGATTTAATATTAGTAATAGTAAGTAAGTTATCCTTTTCTATATCTATAAAAACTGGAAGTTTATACAATTCCCTATTCTCTGATGTTATCTCAAGCATTACAATGTCAGGAGCTTTAACCCTTGATGGTTTTTTTACATCATCAAAGGCATTGCTATCAATTCTTGTTGAAACATTTTCTGGCCAACTGCCTCTTAAAATCAATTTGATATTGTCATGTTCTGAAGTGAATTTTACAGACACGTCGGCAGGATGTTTCTTAAGGCTATCTAATTTCTTTAATCCAGTTTCTCTTAATCTTAAATATTCCTGAGTTGTTTTTTCCTGCTCTTCTCTTACCGGTTTATTGAGCTCCTCAAAAAAAGGAATAGCATTATTAGACGCTATTTTTATAATACCTGACTCATCCCAAAGTGTGTAAGATGGGAAGTTTAATATATTCTTGTTGTCAGCGGCATAATTGCCTATATAGTAGTTGGAAAAAGTCAAGTTATCATTTAACACCTTTAAAAACGGATCTGAGATGATATTTGGATCTCGCAATATAAGTACATCATAATCTTTATAGGCCTTTTTTTTAGACTTCAAAATATTGATAAGATGGGTAAGTCTAAACAAATCCTGATGTTTTGGTATCAAAACAATTTTTTTGTTTTTCAATGAATCCTGATTGTATATAGTAGGATAAAGATTTCCCTCCAGGTAAGTTTGTTCAATTTCTGGTATTTTACTTTCAACAAGATTCTGCTTTACTTCCTTTTCTCGAAATAAAGTATCAAAGTGTCTGTAATAATAACCAGCTTGTAAATAAGTTTGTCTTTTTGTGTAGCGAGTGGCAAAAAGGTTTATTAATCTCTGTCTATCTTTAATTGTCCAGTCTGCCGCACCAATTTGCTTATAAAATTCACTAGTAGATTTTGCAGCATAATCTGCCACCTCTTTTTCATTTTCTGCATAATTTTCAAAACCTAGCATGACCATGTCTGCCGTCTTAAGAATATTTTCTGCTTTATCTATAAGAATTTTTGGATTTTCGTTACTAAAAACGTATAACTTTTTGAGAGAATTTTTATAGCTACTCAGGTCAGGTGAAGTTTGGCAATTGAAAATAATCCTATTCTGTTCAAGTTCTATATGATCTATATTGTTAAGTATTGGTTTTAAGCTATCAGATAAGCTATTGTACTTTTTTAATAAAGCTGTTTTTTCGTTTTTAATAATTTGATCGTTATCAATGATTTTCTTACTAAACATCAATACATCAAATGATTTAATATACTGGTAATGTAGGCTATCTATATTAATTTTATTCTGGCTATAAAGGTTTGAGGCTAAAAGTAAAATAAAAATTAACGGGATAACATTTTTCATAGCAGGTATCAATTAAAAAACTCACCATTTTCAAAATGACGAGTTTTAGTGGTATAGTAATGTGATTTAAATTAATCTCTAACGCATCTTACAGGGTAGCCTTCAGCTTCTGACGCGCCTAAATTATTAGTAAATTGAGGTCCCCCCCAGGTTTGAACGCGAGCCGGCAGACCACCACCTTGGTTAGTCCAGAAATACCCAACATCAATAACTTCCAATAGGTCACCTGTAAGTCTATCTCTATATCCTGTAAGTGGTAATCCCAAATCTGTACCTTCAACATTACGTTCATCAACGCTTCCAGTACCAACTAAATCCATCCAATTTTCTAAAGCTTCTCCCTCAAGCCTTGTTGGTAACCTGTATCCAGAAGGGCAAGGGTTACGATAGTCAGAGGCATTGCCTTGCCATAAAGTATTATCTGGTGTTACACGCCAATTCTGGAAGCCTATGATAAAATCTGTCGTCGTAGGATTATCGCTTTGTACGTTACTTGTTCCGTTTGCCATAGTTCCTGGAACTCCTCCGCTAGTAGCTGGTCCTTCCTCAACATCAAAGGTTCTTTGGTAACGTTTTGCATGACCATCCTCAGGTCTTCCCCATTGGTATAAGTCACCAAAACTACTCACATCTGTTGGTGACTCAGCGTGCGAATAGGCACCAACGTGTCTATCCAACCAAATTTTTCCACTTAAATCCGCTGGATCTGTTGGATATTTATTATTTTCTGATGTTTGATCAACTTCATAATAACAAAGTATATAACGACCCTCTTCAAAAAAGCCTGAACCACCAGTGCCACCAGCGTAAAAATCACCATTATAAGTATAAGGCTGAGGGATGACATCACCTGTTCCATAAGATTGTCTGATATCATTTTGACAAAGTGAAAGTGGTAGTCCAATTAAAGTATTACCTGAAATTTCCGATGTATTTTCTTGTGTACATATATTAAACCAGGCTGCCCTTCTATAAATTTCAATACAACTTACACTTGTGTTGTAAATTACTAAACCATCTGCCGGTGTTACTATAGCATCTCTCTCGGCTGTTGTCATTCTTGGTGCAAGAAAACCCTGAGTTGTACTTTCTAAATCTAGAACGGCAGAGGCATTGGGTGAAGTGGTGCCTACGCCAACGTTACCATCAGTATATACTGCCTGATCGGTTACGTCACCATCAACGAATTTACCTGAACCTGCACCTCCTCCTAAGGCGATCCATTCACCCTGATCGGTTGGGTTACCAAAGTTACTACCATTAGGGTTATCAAAGTAATATAAACCTTTTTCTACAGCTTGTCCACCTACACCTGCACCGGTTGCCTGAGTAGTTCCTGATGCGGTATTGTATACTACCATACCGTCGTAGCCATTGTTATCACTACCACTAAAAGTAAAACTTGTGAGGTCTGTTCTAGGGTATACTAATCCAGTGTCCTCCAAGAAGTTTGACGATCCTTTTAAAAATGCCGAGCCACTTAGCAATCCGTCGTCTAATTGTCTTGAATCTATTTGAGCGCTTAAGGAACTTATGCCTAAAAACGCCACTACCATAAGAGTAGAAATATATTTCATCTTTTTTTTATTTTAATATTTAATATTTATTTGAAATTAGTCTGAGGAAATGGAATACCATTCTGTTCCGTTAAAATAGTATTCAATACCTACTCCTAAATTACCTGGACCTCCTACTGAACCAGAGGCTCTATCGGCAGGGTCAAATTGGAATCCTGTAGGAGAGTAAGACGCAAAGATTATGGAATCACCAGCCGTTGCACTTGCAGTTACTGTCGATAGGTCATAGATATTATTATCTGTTACTATAATGATATTGTTTAAGTCTGAGGCATTTATTGTTCCTGTATTATCAAGTCTTGATGTTTTGGTCGCACTACCGCCACCACCTGAGACTTTACTCCATCTTAAACCGCTATGGTTATACCAGTAAAATCCGGGTTCATCTACGTTATTAGTTTTGGTCGTTGTACCGGTACCACCTGTAACAAAAACCAATGTTCCGTTTTGACTTGCGGTGTATAAAGCGTCTTTAGATGCAAGTTCAGCTGCCGTTAGAGCAGGCACCTGCACGCCATCTACTGCAGTAGCATCTGCAGGTCTGGATCTGACATCCAGTGTTGAGTTAGGCGTTGTTGTTCCAACACCTACCTGTGCCAGTGATATTGTAGTGAATAGCAAAAATGCCATTACTGTAAAAAGTTTAATTGTTTTCATATTGATAGTTTTCTAGTTATTTTATTTTTTATTGCTATTTGTTGGTAGATTTTATGTTTTTAATGCCTATATATGCTGCTAAAACAAGAAATGGGATCAACAAAAAATTGATGGGTGTGTCTGTTACATTACCACCACTATTTGAATCTCCGGGTAGTACTGGTTGTGACAACATTTCCTGTGAAAACAGTATTAGACAGGCAATCAGAATTATAGTTTTGCTTTTCATATGTTTATTCTTTGATAATTTTAGTTTGATATTGTTTGCCATTAGAATTTAGACGTAAAATGTATACGCCACCTGCAAGGCCATCTACATTAACTGTTAATAAATTCTGTCCGCTTTCGGAGAAGTTTTGATAAAGGACTTTTTTTCCTGTTACATCAAAAATTTCTATATCATCGATCACCTGGTCAAAATCAGCTGTATTAATATTGAAGTAATTAGTAGATGGATTAGGATATACAGACAGATTATTACCTTCAAAATTATTAATACTTAAATTTGTAGTATTAATGCCTAATTGAAATCTATTGGGGTCTAAAGAACCCGGTATGTTCTGATCTACAGAAAAAGTAATAACCTGATTCTGCGTATCAATTAGTGTTTCCGTATTTAAATAGTTGTCTATCAAATAAATATCTTCCTGGTTATTGTTATTGTTTACAGAAATACTAAAACTGTAATTGGTTTCCTGGTAGTTAGTGATGTTCAGGGGAATAATTTCTCCTGCGGGAACAAGATTTCTTTTATCTACAGCCAGTAAATTACCATCAGTACTTTCTGTAGCCATTGTTTCAAGTATATTCACAAGGCTAACAGCATCTTCCATCTGGTTAAAATCACTGTTATAATTATCAGAGAATCGGATTAAGATTCCATCTCTGGTATCATTATTACTGTTTTCTATTAAATCTAATCGTACCTCGAATTCTGTCGAGTTGCTGGTATCAGAAAAGATGTCTACGTTTTGAGTTGAAGTTCTTTTAAAAGCTTCTTCAAATTGCACACCTACAAGGGCTGTAGTATTATCTTTCTCAACAAACATTGATTGATTAGGCTGTAAAAATTCTGCACCAGTTACAAGTGGGACTGAAGTATCAAACACATAACTTGCACCAACCAGATTGAATGTTAATGTAACATAAGATCCTGCACCAACGCCATTATCAGGACTATAAACATAAACCTGAGTTTTATCTATACCTGTTGTTAAAGTACTCGTGAGAACCTCAGCAATTTCAACCTGAGCTTGATAGGGATTACCAACCATCATGTATATTTGGTCAGAAACCGTGCTTGGCGTTGTTGTAACAGTATTTTCAGATGCTGCATCAAAACTCCCTATTACTGCATCACCCAGCGTTCTTAATTTGAAAGGATTTGTTCCTATTAAAGTGTTGCTTGTTAAATCTAAGCTCCTGTCTCCTCTAAGAAACAGAAAGAATGCTTCACCAGTTCTCATATCTTCAGCCGTATTTGCTATAGAGGTAAAAGCACCATTGTCAGGGTCTGTATATTGAAACATGGAAGGATTATTAGTACCTGTAATATCAAAACCATCGGAAACTACACCAGAACCTGTTATGTGAGTACCAAAACCAGGTCTTGGATTGTTTATTGTTCCGGCAGTTAAAACCTGACCGCCTTCCATTAAGTTTTCTTTAATCGTACCATTTATATTCAATGAAGAACTGAATGCTCTAAAAGCTCTTTTTCCGCCGGGGATATATCTCTCGACAATAATATTTTCAACAGATCCACCACTGGAGCTATTAATATAAGATGTATTAAGCTGATCACTGGAAAAAACTAAACCGGACACTGTATTGACACTTGGCGTGTCGGTAATACTGGAATTTGCATCCAAAGTACCGGAAGTAGAGGTTAGATTATCATTTAAATACAAAACACCGCGCGTTATAGTTGCAGTACCACCAGCCTTGTTTAGTTCTATAAAGTTTGCTTCTTCCGGACTAGCATCATCAAAAAGTAATGTTTGCGCACCTGAGCTCCTGGTTGCATCACCGGAGCCAATTGCCAATATTCCATCATTGTAGTTGGCAACTCCATCATTCTGATAATTTTTATCAAATACAAATCTCGAATTTGTACTGAGTGTTAATTCCCCTTCATTTATAATATTTTCATTTGTATAAAAGGTATAATCATTACTAACGAATAGTTCAGTATTTACAAGTAGCTGGCTGTAAGCTAGACTGGAACTAAACAAAACAACCAATAATAATAAGTAGTTATTTTTCATACTTTTTTTTATCAAAACTATGCTTTATCTAAATCCAATTATGTAGTGATAGAAGCGATAAATAGATATAAAAATGAAAATGAGTGTAGTAAAAAAATGACAAAATTCAAATAACAGGCAAATGATAATAATAAAAATCCCCCGTTTTTCTATAAACGGGGGATGAATGATATCCTATTTCATAACAATTTTGTACATTACTTACACTTAACACTTAACACTTAACTTATACTTAATTGTAAATAAATTTCGGATATCAGTTTATGTTGTAAATCTTATATAATTCTATATCTATCATATGCTTTTTTAATATTTTTTACTAACACCAAAAAAATTTGTTTCATATCCCCTAATTCTATATTCAAATGGTCTTAAGCATTTATTATTAATTAACAAATTAATTTTAGATAAATTTATTCTAAATCACCTTCCTTAGCAGTAAGAAAAAATTCAATAAAAGTCTATAAAAATGAAAATACTTGTAGTGATTAAACTATAGAAATTAGACTTATATGCAGTAATGTTCTATACTAATTTATAACTGAAACTCCTATAATTCATGTATAGGTTAAATAGTATAACACGATAAATTGCTACAATATATTAGCAAACAACTTCTTATAAGTTTTCTTCAGAGAGTTCTTATACTTCTTTTTTTGATGGTAATTAATTAAAGCTTAACCTTACTCAAGCTCCTCATGATTAACATATGGTCTGTGTTGCATTGTATGCACAGAGTCACAGCAAATCTTAAGGCTCATAAAACCCAGTTAGTTCTTTAGTTTTTGACCTGAATTGCATTGAAAATAGATATGTCAATGCCATGAGAATATTTTTGCAATCTGTTGAGTCATGCAGTTTCTCCTTAATAGTAGTTGGTCTGTCAATTTGCTCCATTTTTTCATTGAGATAACCACAATACAACAACTCCAAATAATTTTCTCTCTTAACAAGTAGTATCAGATCGTTGAGAAGAGATTCAGGGTCAATGTAAAAAATTTTTACTATTTCCAAACAGTAAAGCCGGTACAGCGATTTTGAATACCTCAGATGTTGAATTTGCCGGACAAAAAAGCCCATTAGGCAATGCACAGCCGCAGGACCTGGCATATGAAGTGGCTCACTTATTAAGGCCAGATGTTAGAATTACCGGTGAAATAAGACACGTAGATGGTGGCTATAATATTGTGGGATAAATATTTGAAGTTTGTGAGTTTAAAGTTTATTGGTTAATAAGTTGAACTTTGAAAATCTAATAAGAAAGGGTGATGGATTTTACCTAATTGCCCAATTTTAGAACTCAAAATTGTCAACAAACTAAAAATTATCTTCCAAAAGCCTTTGTACATCATTTATTGTTGATCGGTACAGCTTTTTGTTGGGCTTAGTCATGTAATCTGCTTCAGAAGCTATTTCTTCGAGTAGTCCTTTGGCCTTATCTTTCTGATTGGTTTTTAAATAGAATTTAGCTAACTCCAAACGTTGCTCATAATTAGAATAAGGTCTGTCTATAGATTGAAGGTGTGCTTCGGCTTCATCTGCTTTGCCGGATTTGTAAAGTGCAAAGCCATAATAAAATTCAGATTTTGACTTATTAAATTCAGGATTTTGTTTTATGCGTTCAGCGTGTTTTATAACAACGTCATAGTCTTCAAGTTTGGAAAAGCAAATTACCAGTTGTCTTCGGGCGTAAAACTCATTTTGCAACTTGTTCTCCAGCATTTCCTCGTAATGAGGTATGGCCTGTTGATAATCTCCTATTTCAAAATAAGCATCAGCCAGGTTCATCCTGTTGCCATAGGAATCTGAAAATTCGAGCTGTTTTTCCAAATCCTTGATCTTTTTGCCCGGATTAATAATTTTTGTAACATTAGTTTGTAGGCTTTCTGCGTCCTGTTTATTATACACCTGGGTTATTAAATATATAATACAGCCAATAAGAGGTAGAAAAACAATCAAAAAAAACCAGTAAATCGAATTGTTATTTTTAAACAAGTGATAAATACAGTATATCTGAAGAGCAATGGTCAAGTAGTAGAAAATCATTGAAAGTATATGTTAGCTATTTATATTCAATATTTTTCTCCATCGTGTTTTCCTACGTCAAAGCCATGCTTAGTTAAATACTTATGGCCGCTTTCTATGGCATCACCTTCCATAGTTGTTGCCATAGAATCGTTCCAGCGGTTTAGGTAGCCAAAAAGCGAGATCACACCAAGCATTTCAACTATTTCTCCCTCATCCCAATAAGTATATAATCGTTTTTTGATTTCAGCGTTTACAGCGTTTGGCACCTGACTTGCCGCTAATGAGAAATCTAAGGCAACCCTTTCTGCTTCTGAAAATGAAGGATGGGTCCTGTATTCCCAAATATTTTCAAGCTGTTCTTGTTCAGCAGCATATCTTTCGGCTGCTCTTATGGCATGGGCCTGACAATACCTGCATCCGGTTGCATTACTGCTTACCCAAGCTATCATACGTTTTAAGGCAGAAGTCACACGGCCTTCGTTTACCATCACCGCTTTATTGAGATTGATAAACGCCTTACTTATGGCGGGTCTGTGTTGCATTGTAAGCACAGAGTTGGGGCAAAACCCTAAGGTTTCATTAAAAAACTCAGCGAGTTCTTTTGTTTCGGAATCGTGATCGGGTGAAAGTGGATTAACTAAGGCCATAGTAATGCAATTTATATTTTAAATCCATGTGGTTTTTTCTTTAATATCGCTTTGTCTTTGGAGCTGCTCAAGACTTTCATCAAAAAAACCACAATACAGGAAGCCAAGACATTTTTCACCTTCGTTTAGTGGCATTAACTCACCGAGTCTATCTTTAAACGCAGGTGTACTCCAATACATCCCGACCTTCAAGCGATGAGAAGCAATCCACATATTTTGAACAGCCATAGCAGTAGCAGCAATTTCCTCCCATTTCGGTACACTTTCTTTGGGGTCTCTTTGCATACAAACCGCTATAACATGGCTTGATAACACAAACTTTTCGGCGATTTTTTTAGCCTTAATCGATTTTGGCTTCTCAGTTGTATTCAAATAAATATTTTTAAAAAACTCACCAGCTTTTATTTTAAACTCACCTTTCATAACTTTAAATCTCCAAGGCTCTGTTTTTCTATGTGTTGGTGCCCAGTTAGCCAGTTCTAATAGCTGTTCTATGCTTGAATCTTCAACTGTTTTGTCCTTAAATTGATGCGGATAAACTGACCTTCTTTCAGTTATAGCTTTAAATATATCCATGGTTTTTTAAAAATTCGTTGATTTTAGATTTAATCCTTTTCTTATCATCTTCAGTCAAATTTGAACCTGAAGGCAAGCATAAACCGGTTTCAAATAATTCTTCTGAAACCTTACCGCCATAGTAAGGACAATCCTTAAAAACGGGTTGCATATGCATTGGTTTCCACAGAGGTCTGCTCTCAATATTGTCTTCCCATAGCGCTAACCTTAGATCTTCTCTGGTAAATTTTGCGTCTTTAGAAACAGTTATGGCAGATAGCCAATGGTTTGAAAAATAATTCTCATTTGGTTCTGATAAAACAGTTATGGCATCAATACCTTTAAAAAGCTTTCGGTAAAAAACATTCATGTCTCTCCTGTAGCCAATATGTTTGGCTAGAACCTGCATTTGTCCCCGACCAATGCCGGCGACGATATTACTCATTCTGTAGTTAAAACCAATATGAGTATGCTCATAATGAGGCGCCTCATCTCTGGCCTGTGTGGCGTAGAAAACTGTTTCTGCTTTGGATTTTTCATCTTCACAAACTAGAGCTCCGCCGCCACTTGTGGTGATAATTTTATTGCCGTTAAAAGACAGCGCACTAAATTTTCCAAAAGTTCCGCAGTTTTGCCCTTTATATTTAGACCCTAAAGCTTCAGCAGCGTCTTCAACTATAGGGATATCGTATTTTTTTGCTATCTGTAAAACTTCGTCAATTTGGCAAGGCATCCCGTAAAGGTGGACAACAATAATAGCTTTTGGTTTTTTACCTCTTTTAATCCTGTCTTTTATGGCTTCTTCCAGTGCGATAGGGCAGATATTCCAGGTTTCATGTTCGCTGTCAACCAGAATTGGTTTGGCACCCTGATAAATGATAGGATTTATAGACCCGCAAAATGTAAAGCTTTGACAGATCACTTCATCACCATGAGTTACACCAAGCTGAACCAATGCCAGGTGTATTGCTGCAGTTCCTGTACTAAGCGCTGCTACAGATTTCGGTGTGTCCAAAAATGACTGAATGTCTTCTTCAAAACCATTGACATTTGGACCAAGCGGAGCAATCCAGTTGGTGTTGAAGGCTTCGTGAATGTAGTCTAATTCTGTTCCTCCCATGTGTGGCGAGGATAACCAAATTCTTGCGGGTTGAGACATTATTTATAGGTTTTATTTTGAATGTAAAAATAGGTATTAGTTTGTAGTTTTTTGATGATGTAAACAGGATATTTTTTGACCAATGAAATAAGTTTAGCTCACCAACCTATGGTTTTTTAGTTTTTACAAAACGACTAAACTTAAATAAGCTAAATTCCTTACATTTGAACAATAACACGTTTGAAAATGAAGCCACTTATCATAGGAACCAGAGATAGTGAATTAGCCCTTTGGCAGGCCAAAACTGTTCAAGGACAGCTTAAAGAAAATGGTATTGAAAGTATTTTACATCCTGTAAAATCCAGTGGAGACCTTAATCTTGACGTACCGCTTTATGAAATGGGTATTACGGGCATATTTACCAAAAGTCTTGATGTCGCTTTGATCAAAGGTGAAATTGACCTTGCTGTGCATTCTATGAAAGATGTACCTACCCAACTTCCAAAATCTATAGTTCAAGGCGCAGTTCTAAAGCGTGCAAATCACAAAGATCTTTTAGTGCATAAGGGTTTAAATTTTCTGCAGGAAGACAACGGCCACATAGCAACAGGAAGTTTGCGGCGAAAGGCTCAATGGCTTAACAGGTATCCTAAGCATAAGGTTAGCAATTTAAGGGGAAACGTCAATACCAGGATGCAGAAGTTAGAAGATTCTGACTGGAATGGGGCTATTTTTGCCGCTGCAGGCCTGGAGCGAATTGAACTTATGCCGCAAAATGTTCAATACCTGGACTGGATGATTCCTGCACCAGCTCAGGGCGCGATGCTGGCTGTGACCAGAGAGGATAAACCTGAAGTTATAGAAGCCTTAGCCAAATTGAATGACAGGAATTCTGAAGTCTGCGTAAGTGTCGAACGTTCTTTTCTGAGAACATTAGAAGGCGGCTGTACGGCACCTATTGGGGCATTAGCGACTATTGAAGAGGACACACTACATTTTGAAGGTGTGCTTTTAAGCCTGGACGGGAAGGAAAGATTTCATGTCAAAAAAAGTACACCGCTTGAAAACCATAAAGACTTTGGTCGTTATTGCGCTCAGGTCATTTTAAGGGAAGGTGGTTATAAATTGATGGAAGAACTAAGACGAATTTTATAGTCATGCCACTTATCCTTTCCACTAAAGTTTTACCAGCTAATTTAAAAAAACATTTATTCCTTTCAGACATCGGTCTGGTTGAATATGATGCTGTAAAAATTAAACCTGCAGAGACCGCATTCAGTAAATCCCATTTTGAAAACGCTATTTTTACCAGTCAGAATGCGTTGAAACTGGCTTTCGAAAAGCATGAACTAAAATTTGAGAATGTATTTTGTGTCGGAGAAAAAACGGCAAGTCTTATTCAGTCCTACGGATTACAACCCAAGTTAATCGCCCAAAATGCAGGCCAACTGGCTGAGGAGCTCTCACAGCATTTTCCCGAAATGAGGTTTGATTTTTTTTGTTCATCACAACGTCGGGACGAACTGCCGGATTTGCTTAAGCAAAACAACATTAACTTGAAAGAACATCATTTATACCAATCTGTATCTGACGGCAAAATCTTCTCCAATGATTTTGATGCGGTCTTATGTTTTAGTCCGCTTGGCGTTAAAGCCTATTACGAGAACCACAACAAACAGCCTATGGCGATTTGTATTGGGGAGACTACGGCGGCGGCGGCGAGGACGTTTACTGATATGGTTTTAGTGGCGAATAAAACGTCTTTAGAAAGTGTGATCGTAAAAACAATAAAGCGTTTTTACCTTATGTAGCTAAAAAACCATCCTGAATCAGGATGGTTTGCAAAATCTAATTTAAAATACTTTTCTAATAATAAGTAAACCTCCTCACTCCTGCAATATGCTTTGCCAGTCTGATCACCTGGTGGCTGTAGCCGTATTCGTTATCATACCAAACGTAGAGGATACAATTATTCGGATGTTCAGAAATCGTGGCATTACTGTCAAAAATTGATGGGGCAGCATTACCAATGATATCGCTGGATACCATTTCATTGTTAATGGCATATTTGATTTGATCTACTAAATCTCCTTCAAGTGCATATTTCTTTATACAGGCGTTTATACCATTGATGCTTACTTCTGATTTTAAATTAAGATTTAAAATAGCCAGTGAACCATTTGGTACAGGAACCCTTATAGCATTAGAAGTCAATTTGCCTTCAAGTTGAGGTAAAGCTTTGGCGACAGCTTTTCCGGCACCTGTTTCTGTGATGACCATATTGATGGCAGCAGCACGACCACGACGGTATTTCTTGTGCATATTATCCACTAAGTTCTGGTCGTTGGTATAAGCATGAATAGTTTCCAAATGTCCGTTTTCGATACCAAAAGTGTCTTCAATAGCTTTCAGGATTGGTGTAATGGCGTTCGTCGTACAGGACGCAGCTGAAAAGATATCATGCTCATCGAGATCGTAACCGTTTTGGTTTACGCCATGCACGATATTAGGTACACCTTTGCCTGGTGCTGTAAGTAAAACTTTTGATGCGCCTTTTGACTTTAAGTGTCTTTCTAAAGCATTTTTATCACGAAAGGCACCTGTGTTATCTAAAATTAATGCCTCTTCAATGCCGTATACAGTATAGTCGATATCTTCAGGTTGATTGGCAGAAATCAGGTGAACCGTCGTACCATTAATAATTAGCGCTTTATTATCATAATCAGCGACTACAGTGCCATGGAATTCACCGTGAATGGAATCGCTTTTTAGTAAGGCCAGTCTTTTGTTTATGATCTCATCCGTAATTTCCCCTCTGGTGACAATTGCTCTTAGTCTCAGCTGGTTTCCATTACCGGTTTTAGTCATTAGCTCACGGGCCAAAAGACGACCAATTCTACCAAATCCGTAAAGAACGACATCCCTTGGTGTTATTCTGGAATGGTATTCGATTCCCATTAATTTTGAGACTAAAAAATCGTCTATATCTTCGTAATTTTGACTTTCAGACTGAAATTCATGGGTAAGCTTCCCCAAATCTATTTTCGCTGGCGGTGTTTCCATGACCAGTAGAGCTTCTGCAATTTTATTAGATTCGAAAATGCTTATCGGCTTTTCTACAAAGGCATGGGTGTAGTGATGAAGATCAAGAACTTCAGCAACACTCTTGTCAATGAGAGTGTTTCTGAAAAGGACAAGCTCAATTCCTCTGTCAAACCATAAATCCTGGACTGTTTTAATTAGTTCTGCAGCTGTTTTGCTCATTTTAGCTTGATTGGACAGCTGAACGTCGATGTGTTGTAAAGTTGGCATGAATAATTTTTAATTTTTTTTGCAAAAATATCAAACTATATCGTTTTCGTAAAATAAAAAATGGAATTAATCCGGGAATAATTAAATTTTTTATAAAAAGAGCAAATATAACTTTGTTTTACTCTGCCTGAAGGCGAGCCCGTTCTGTCCTTCTTGGTGTTTCCTGTGTGTAAAATTATAACAAAGCGTGATTTAGAGAAGACATCGAGCTATATAGAGAATTTATACATATTTAAAAAATAGTATATCGAATAGTTATAGTCATTCATTAACTACCGAGGTCAATGAATTTAATTATGGCTTACAGGTATTAACTTTTACTAAGCCTTTTTCACAAATAAGCCATCATCGGTCTTATCTACTGTTGCCAATTCTTTAGCACGAAGACCTTTTAAGGCTTTGTCCCATTTTTTGTTAGAAAGTCCGCTTTGATTTTTTGCTTCATTCAACTCTAAAGTATCTGAAGATTTTAGTAATTCCATTATGGTTTTTTCTTCAGCAGAAAGTTCTACCTTTTTACGTTCAGGTTTCATTTGCGGGAAAAATAAGACTTCCTGGATTGAAGGATTATTGGTCAGGAACATCACCAGTCTGTCCATGCCAATCCCCAAACCGGATGTTGGAGGCATGCCGTATTCTAAAGCTCTTAAGAAATCATAATCAATAAACTCTGTTGCTTCTTCATCGCCTTTTTTGGATAGCTTCAATTGTTCTTCAAAACGCTCTCTCTGATCGATAGGATCATTCAGCTCGGAATAGGCGTTGGCGATTTCTTTACCACAAACCATGAGTTCAAAACGTTCGGTCAATTCAGGATTCTCACGATGTGTTTTACACAACGGGCTCATTTCCTTTGGATAATCTGTGATAAATGTTGGCTGAATAAAATTAGGCTCACATTTTTCTCCAAATATTTCGTCAATAAGTTTGCCTTTGCCCATGGTGTCGTCAACTTCAATCTCCATATAATGACAAGCCTGACGCAACTCAGCTTCTGTTTTTCCGGTAATGTCAAAACCGGTATATTCCTTTATGGCATCGGTCATCGAAATACGCTTGTAGGGTGCTTTAAAGTCGATATGGTGTTCTTTAAAAGTAGCTTTAGTTGTACTATTGACCGCTTTTGCACAATGTTCCAAAAGTTGTTCTGTAAAACGCATCATCCAGTTGTAATCCTTATAAGCCACATATATTTCCATGGCTGTAAACTCCGGATTGTGCGTACGGTCCATGCCCTCGTTTCTGAAGTTTTTTGAAAATTCATAAACCCCATCAAAACCACCTACTATAAGTCTTTTTAAATAGAGTTCATTGGCTATTCTTAAGTATAAGGGTATGTCTAAAGCATTGTGATGAGTAATAAAAGGTTTGGCTGCAGCACCACCCGGAATAGGTTGCAGTACAGGTGTTTCAACTTCCATGTAGCCTTCAGCATTAAAGAATTCGCGCATGGCTGCAAATAGCTTTGTACGCTTTACGAAAATGTCCTTCACATGAGGATTTACCGCCAAATCTGCATAGCGTTGTCTGTAACGCTGTTCCGGATCTGTAAAGCCATCGTACTCATTGCCTTCTTTGTCTTTTTTTGGTAGGGGTAGTGGTTTTAAGGCTTTACTGATGAGCTTAAAACTTTTAACCTTGATGGTCATTTCACCAACCTGAGTTTTGAATAATTCTCCATCAATATGGATGAAGTCTCCAATATCTAAAAGTTTCTTATAGATGTCGTTGTATTGGGTTTTGTCTTCACCAGGACATATTTCGTCCCGATTAAAATACACCTGAATACGGCCTTCGGCATCCTGAAGTTCAGCAAAAGAAGCTTTACCTTGAATTCTACGGGACATTAAACGGCCGGCAATACTTACCGTTTTACCTTCTTCAAAATTGTCCTTGATAGACTTAGAATTACTATCAGTTTTTACTTCATCAGCCGGGTATGGATTTATACCGTTTTTTTTGAGTTGCTCTAACTTCTGTCTACGAACGATTTCTTGTTCAGATAAGGCCATGATTTTACTTTTTTAAAGCGGCAAAGATAAGGTGTTTTAAGGACATAACCGCCCATTACTTTTCACATCATAATCTTAAAGGGATGTTTCAAACCTTTAAATTTATCAAGTTTGGCAACAAGCGAACCAACAGCAAGTTCAGCTTCTATTTTGATAGGAATTTTGTTTTTATCATCAGATATCCATACGGTTACGCTTTCTTCTTCTTTAAAAACACGTCCTGACTTTACATAGGGTTTAAAAATAAGACATCGGATATCACCAAATTTCGTTTCAATGACTTCTTTACCAATAAATTTTGCTTTAAAATCAAAATTCTCCTCATCAAAGAACATGTTTAATTCAAATTCATCCCCTTTTTTTAAATTGTTTTCATCTACTGTATTTCTGAGATAAAATAAAGCAGACATCATATCCTGTGACTTAGCCTTGAAGTTGTGCTTGTGAATTGAGTCTTTCTTATGGTCTTTTACGGTAGCTATATTGGTTTGATGGTTGAAGTAGATTTCCTTATCTTTAGTATAACCTCCTTCATAAGTGTCTCGAATGAATTTGTAGGGCAGGACCTCTTCTTTGTCAATAAAAGTTTCAAATCTATCTCTTACTTTAAAAAACACATCTAAAAGACCTGTGGATTTTCCGTAACCTATTATGTGATGAACGGGTTTACCATCAATACTATCCGCCTTTATAGAAATTGTTGCTTTGCTCGCATTAAACCACCCGTATTTGATTTTATAGTTTAACCATTCTCCATCTTTGAAGGCTTTTTCCTGGGCTGACCCTAAATTGAAACAGCCTAAGCAAAATAAAAGGAATAATGTTTTTTTAATCATTTTTAAGATGGTTTCTAAATTTTTACACTCAATGTTCTGTAATCATACCTTTTTTAAGGTTATAAAATAAAACTGTCTATACCTGTAACGAACATTTTTAGAAAAAACCCTAATCAGAAATATAAAATAATCCTTAACAAATTTATAAATATTTGTTTCCTAATAATATGATTAAGAAAATATTTAGGATTTGAGATTAAATCAGGTCAAAATACCATGGAATAAAAAAACTGGCTGTAACCCAAAAACAAATATTTAGAATAATACCTACTTTGAAGAAGTCTTTAAACCTGTACTGTCCGGCGCTGTATACCATGGTGTTGGTTTGGTAGCCAATTGGTGTCATAAAGGTAGCTGATGCAGCAAGCATAATAGTAATGAGAAAAGGAATTGCATCCGCACCCAAGCTCGATGCAGTTGCTATCGCGATAGGAGCCATAAGTGCTGCCGAAGCGTTGTTTGACATAACTTCAGTAAGCAGTGATGTCGTTATATATAACCCGGAGATGATGGCTATAATACCGTAGGGACTCAGTTGACTAAGCATTAACTCTGCTATCATAACGTCAAGGTCTGTTTTGTCTATCGCCAGTCCCAAACTTAATGCTCCTGCTAAAAGAAATATAATTTTCCAGTTTATAGCCCTGTAAACATCTTTCATTCTGAGTATTTTACTTAAAACCAATACTGTAACGGCAGAAATCGATCCAGTCAAAATATCTATGATATCAAAAGCTGCCAGGGCGACCATGATAAAAATTAATGCTGTTACGGTAATGAATTGTTTTTTATTAAAATCTGTAAGATAGTCAGCAGATAATATAACAAAAGGTGTGTCCGGCTCAGATTCTTTTTTCTTAAGTTCTTTGATATAATGGGATTTTACCTCGGCTAAAATAACATCACCTGCATTTAGTCTAACATTGTACAGATCGTTTTGCATGATGTCTCTTCTGTGTTTTATGGCAATAGGTATTGCTCTGTACCTTCTCCTGAAGTCAAGTTCGCCTAAGGTTTTGCCATGAATCTCAGAAGATGAAGTAATAACCATTTCAACCAGTGCGGCGTTTTTGCCCATTAAATCATCTTCGCCAATTTTTAAAGGAGATACAGCAAAGGATTTGGCTTTGTCTTTTAAAGATTTGATTTTCTCAGGATGACATTTTACTTTTAAAACATCATTTGCCTTTAAAATAAAGTCGCCCTGTGGCATACTTAAAGCTTCATCCCTGCGCTTTATTTCGAGGATGTCCATATTGAACTCTGTTACGAGCTCCGAATCCATAATTTGTTTACCAACTGAATTTGAATTTTCTAACAATTCGATCTCCGTAATATACTGATTAAAATCAATTGATTTTCTTAATGTTTTATTAGTCAGATTTTTAGGCAATAGCTTTAAGCCAATGATTGACATATATATAATACCTATTACCATGAGAATAACAGCAATTGGGGTCATGCTAAACATATTCAGCCCTTCTATGCCGTTTTCTTCGGCTATACCACTTACCAAAATGTTTGTTGAAGTACCAATAAGCGTGCACATACCACCAAAGATTGAGGCAAATGATAAGGGGATAAGCATTTTTGCAGGATCCTGACCGGAAGTATGTGCAATTTGAATAACGACCGGTATAAACATTGCCACAACGGGAGTATTATTAACAAACGCTGAGATGACAGCGATCATAAGCATCATCAAAACCATCCCAACATTAAATTTATACCTAAAAAATTTGGATAGCCTATGTGCTAATACCTGAAGGGCGCCGGTTTTAAGCAGGGCTGCACTCAAAACAAACATAAAGGCTACCGTTATTGTTGCCTTGTTGCTAAAGCCATTTATGCCTTCCTGAGGCGTTAATACACCGGTAAGAACCAGGGCTATTAAAATAAGTATAGCAACTAAATCGACGGGAAGCGCTTCAGTGGCAAAAAGCACAATCGCGATGACAATAATTCCTAATGTGATAAATGCAGCTGTAGTCATGTAACTTTAAAAAGTGGACAAATATATTAATTCCTACTAAATTAGTAGACATTTATTCCTCTGTCTTTTTATTAAGTTGTTGAAAATAAAACGCAGGCAGTAAAACAATGACTAACAGAGGTTGTATTAGAAATCTTCTTACATAAAATAAACGCATATAATGTTCTGCATCTATATTATTTTCAATTATCCAAAATAAAACAAAACAAGTCACGAAAACTATCAAATAGAAAAGCAAACTAAATTTTATATAATTCCACTTTTTAAAGGCTATCCAAATTATTAAGAGGGATGCCAAAGTATTAAGAGCATATCTAAAGCAAAGGTTTAGACTATAAATCCAAAAGTTCAAATCTGGAAATGGTCTTTTGAGAAAATCACCATGATAAAATTCAAGAAGAGGATCGTGAAAAAGCTGTTTTTCAAAAAGTCTGATAGCTGCAAGGCATATCACACCAATAGCAAAACCGAAGAATCCAATGGTCTTTTTCAATGTCCTTTTTGTTTTTTATAATTCTTTATCCAATACAACCACAAAAGAAAAACTACGCCATAGATGAATAATGGAAATATAATATCATGCAATAAATCTCTGTACTCAGGGTAAAAATGTAAGCCTAAAGTGAGTAAGCTAATACGCAGCACATTCAGAATATAAATAATTAAACTTCCTGTAAATATGTAGATTAAGGTAGATTTTAAGGATTTCCAAAAGGCTAGTATAAAAGAAATGAATAATATAATTACACCTATACTATTACAGCCTTCTATGATTCTTACAACGTAGGCATTGTCTATGCCAATCATCATTGAGGATGTGTTTGGGTCTTTTGTAAAATAGGTGTTATAGCCAAGTAGTTTTATAAACTGATAACTCTGTTCAGCTACTTGATGGGTAATGTAGTCCGGGAAATAATTCTCGGAGGGTAAATAGTTCAGATACGCCTGATAGAACAGGGTTAAAACAATATAACTGCCAAAAAATAATCCTAAAAATTTTACTACAGCTTTATTATTTCGAATGATGGATTTTAATCCCATGCGATTTGGAATATTTTTTAACAAAGTTATATAAATGCTAAGCAATTATAGATAGTTAAGAATAAATACTTTTGAAAAAAAACGAATGAAGTCTGAAGATATAATAAACAAAATAAACAAAATCCTAAATCGGGAAGAAAATTTTTCGGAACAGCTGAAAAAAATTTGTGGGTTTTTAAAGGAAAAAATACCCCATTACGATTGGGTTGGTTTTTATTTTGCTGATCATGACAATAAAACGCTGCATTTAGGTCCTTATGCCGGAGCTGAAACTGACCATACGGTTATTCCATTTGGGAAAGGCATATGCGGTCAGGTTGCTGAAAGCAATGAAACATTTCTAGTAGAAGATGTGCATGCTCAGGACAATTATATTGCCTGTAGTATTCATGTGAAATCAGAAATTGTAGTACCGTTGTTTGTAGGAGAAAAGAATGTTGGTCAAATAGATATAGATTCTAATACGGCTAATGCATTTACACCAGAAGATCAAATCTTATTGACAGATGTCAACTTGCTTATCGCAGAAAAAATTGATAAAAATACTTCTGTACTCAATCAATTTATGTCTTAAATTCGAAAAAAGCACTCAAAACAAAAAGCCCCTGAAATCAGAGGCTTTTTGCTTTTATATATATAAAACATTTACGCTTCCAAAGCCGCTACACCGGGAAGTGTTCTGCCCTCAAGCATTTCCAGCATGGCGCCACCACCGGTAGATACATAGCTTACTTTATCCTCAAAACCATATTGTTTTACAGCAGCAACGCTATCACCACCGCCTACAAGAGAAAAAGCGCCTTTTTTTGTAGCTTCTGCAATGGCATTACCAGCTGCAATAGTACCTTCGGCAAAATTTGACATTTCAAAAACGCCAAGCGGACCGTTCCACAGTATGATTTTTGACATTTTGATAATTTCAGCAAAAGCCAACTGAGATTTTGGTCCGGCATCAAGTCCCATCCATCTGTCCTCAATATTATCTATGGACTGTATTTTGGTTTCACTGTCGTTTTTAAACTCTTTTGTAGTTTTAGAATCCACAGGCAAGTGTACGCTTACGTTTTTTTCTTCAGCAGCTTTCAGTATCTGTAAAGCAACATCCTGCTTATCGTCTTCAACCAAAGATTCACCTATTTTTCCGCCTTTAGCCTTCACAAATGTAAAAGCCATACCACCGCCAATAATTAAATGGTCTATGGCGTCCAGCATGTTTTCTATAACTGTAATTTTACTGGAAACCTTAGCGCCTCCGATGATTGCTGTAACAGGTTTTTCTTTTGAATTCATAACCTTATTTAGACTGTCTATTTCTTTCTTAAGCAGATAGCCCATAGCTTTTTCTTTGGCGTATTTTGCAGTCACTGTTGTAGACGCATGAGCTCTGTGCGCTGTTCCGAATGCATCGTTAACGTAAACATCTGCAAGTTCTGCCAGTTGTTTTGCAAAATCTTCATCACCTTGTTTTTCTTCAGAGTGGAATCTAAGATTTTCCAAAAGCAATATTTCACCGTTCTGTAAGTTTTCTGCAGCATTTTTAACCTCTTCACCAATACAATTTGCCACAAATTTTACTTTCACGCCCAATTCTTCCGAAACCGTACTGACGATGTGTTTTAATGAAAATTTATCCTCAACACCATTTGGTCTTCCGAGGTGTGACATCAAAATAGCAGCGCCGCCATCTTCCAAAACTTTAATTATACTTGCCTTAGCGCCTTCAATTCTGCTTTTATCGGTGACTTCAAAATTTTCATTTAAAGGAACATTAAAGTCAACTCTTATGATAGCTTTTTTGTTTTTAAAATTAATATCGTCTATACTTTTCATATGAATTTATTTTCTGTCAAATTTAAACATTATTCATCAAATGAAATCGCATGATTTGTGATGATTTCATAAAATTTAAATTAATTTCGCATAAAAATTTAGCTTATGAGCAAAGAAAAACCACTTATTCTGGTTACAAATGATGATGGCATTACGGCACCCGGTATAAGACATCTGATTAAAATAATGAGAGAATTTGGTGAAGTAGTGGTTGTAGCGCCTGATAGTCCTCAGAGTGGTATGGGACACGCAATTACAGTTTCCAATAATCTATATTGTGATAAAGCTTCAACATCAGATAGCGATGTTGAAGAGTATAGCTGTTCCGGAACTCCTGTAGATTGTGTAAAAATTGCTACTCAAGCGGTTTTAAAACGTCAGCCGGATCTATGTGTTAGTGGCATAAATCACGGTTCCAACTCTTCTATAAATGTGATTTATTCCGGCACCATGAGTGCTGCCGTAGAAGCTGGTACAGTTGGTATTCCAGCTGTAGGATTTTCACTTTGCGATTATGCTATGGATGCAGATTTTGAGCCCACTACAGCGTTTATAAAAAAAATAATAAGATATATGCTGGACAGTAAGCTTAAAACCGGAACTGTTCTTAACGTGAACTTTCCTAAACTTCCGGCAGATAAAATCAAAGGTATAAAGGTTTGCCGCCAGGCAAAAGCGCGTTGGGAAGAGAATTATGACAAACGCCAAAATCCACAAGGCAGAGATTATTATTGGCTGACAGGAGAATTTATCAATGAGGATCATGGGGAAGATACCGATGAATGGGCCTTATCTCAGGGTTATGTTTCTGTGGTACCCGTGCAATTTGATCTTACTGCCCACTACCAATTAAATGAACTTAAGGACCTGAACATTGAACATTAAGAAAGATATAGGTATTGGTATGCTAATAGCACTGATTTGTACACTGGCCGGAATGTATATTTATGTGGCAATATTTACAAATTACGATCTTTTTCGCGCGATGAATTTAGCCTATCAGGATCAATTTTTAGGAGGCTTAATTGCCATAGGAGCCGCGGCAAATTTCCTGCCATTTTTTGTATACCTGAAGAAAAATGAAATTTACAAAGCCAGAGGTGTTTTAATATTTTGTATCGTTTTGGCTTTTGTGATACTTATTTTAAAATCAAAAGAAATAATCTCTTTGCTGTAAGATATGGTATTTAAAAAAACATTTGAAATACGCTGGAGTGATTTAGACGCCAACAGACATTTGGCCAATTCTGCGTATCAAAACTTTATGAGCCACACAAGAATGGCATTCTTGATATCTCATGGATTTACCCAAAAAGAACTTATAAAACATAACCTCGGACCAATAGTTTTCTTTGAGCACATATATTACTTTAAAGAAATATTACCGGAAGAAACAGTAGAAGTAGACTTAAAACTAAAAGGTTTGTCAAAGGATGGTATGTTTTTTAATTTTGAACATGACTTTTACAATTCAAAAGGCAGAAATTGTGCCCGATGTGAAATGATGGGCGCATGGATAGATATGAAAACCAGAAAACTGGTTGCTTTACCTCAGCATTTACTCAAGCCTCTTGATAATTTGGCAAAAACTGAAGATTTCAAGATTCTTACCACTGAAGACACCAGAAAATTTGGAGTGAAACCCAAAAGCTGATGAACAAATGTATTAACTTATAGACTGCTCTGCAATATTAGCCTGAAAGGTGATTTTGTATCAATAATTTATTTACACATTGTAGACTAATAATCTTTTAATTATATTTGATATAAATTTTTAGCCAATATCCAAACTAATGAGCTTAAGCCAAGAGGAACTAAAAATAATCATAGAAAGCTCTCCAACGCTTATTTGGAAATCGGATGTGCATAAATCAGTATATTATTTCAATAAGGCTTGGTTGAAATTTAGGGGTAGAACACTTGACGAAGAAAAAGATGAAGGTTGGATGAAGGGAATACATCCGGATGATTTAGAGGAATGTGTAAAAACTTATCATGAAAAATTCGACCAAAGAACACCTTTTGATATTCAATACAGACTTAAAAGGCATGATGGTGAATACAGGCTTATTAAAGATAAAGGTATTCCTTATTTCGACAAAAAAAATGTATTCAAGGGTTTTGTAGGATACTGTATGGATATTACAGATCAAAAAACGGCAGAGGGAAAACTAAAAGAAGAGCGAAAGCGCTTAAGCGGAATACTTGAAGGTACGAACTCAGGTACCTGGGAATGGAATGTCCAGACCGGAGAAACTGTTTTTAATGAACGCTGGGCAAATATTATAGGATATACTTTAAGCGAACTCGCACCGGTAATCATTGAAACCTGGGTAGAGCTATGTCACCCTGATGACTTACAGAAAAGTAATAAAGTATTTGATAAACTTTTTAATCACGAGATAGATTATTACGAATGTGAAGTCAGAATGCGTCATAAAAATGGTGACTGGGTTTGGATTTTAGATCGTGGAAAGGTCACTACCTGGACTGAAGATGGAAAGCCACTTTTGGTAATGGGTACACATCAGGATATCACAGATAAAAAGAAAGCAGAGGAAGAACTTCTAAAAGAGCGTGAACGCCTCAACGGAATTCTTGAAGGCACAAATTCAGGAACCTGGGAATGGAATATTCAAACAGGCGAGACTGTAATTAATGAACGTTGGGCAGAAATTATAGGCTATACCCTAGAAGAGTTAATGCCGGTTAGTCAGGAAACATGGAACAACCATTGTCATCCGGAAGACCGTGAAAAAAGTGACAGATTATTTGAAGACCATTGTAAAGGCAAGTCAGAAAACTACGAGTGTGAAACAAGAATGCGTCATAAAAGTGGAAAATGGATTTGGGTTTTAGACCGTGGTAAGGTCATTACCAGAACAGATGATGGCGAGCCATTATTTGCAATGGGTACACACCAGGATATTACAGAAAGGAAAGAAGCAGAAAAAAAATTAGCTAATAGCGAAGTAAAATACAGAGAACTTATAGATAATACTACAGATATTATCTATACCATAAATACAGATGGCGAATTCACATTTGTTTCTAATGCCTGGAAGCGAGAGCTTGGCCATGAACGCCATGAAGTCTTAGGCAAGTCATTTACAAAATTTCTACACCCGGAAGACGTGGAAAGTAGTTATTCTAAATTGAGGGATATCTATTATTCCGGGGAGACGATAAAAGCTCTTGAATATAGAATAAGACATAAGGATGGCTCCTGGCGATGGCATAGATCCAGTGGTAGTTTTAAGAAAGATGCCACAGAGAAAGTTACTTTGTTTGATGGCTTATCGCATGATATTACACAGCAGAAAGTTGATCAGGCTGAGATTGCCAAGCAATCTGCTCTGCAAAAAATAATGATTCAACTCGCATCTTCTTTTATTAATATACCTCTCAAAAATGTTGATGAAGCCATTAATAAAGCATTGGCTTTAACCGGCAAACATTTTAAAGTAGATCGCTCTTATATTTTTGATTACGAGTGGGAAAACAATACCTGTAGGAACACTTACGAATGGTGTGCGGATGGAATTACTCCGGAAATTGAAAACCTACAGGAATTACCTCTTGAGCTTTTGCCGCACTGGGTAAAAACACATAGGCAAGGCAAAAAAATGCTTGTGAAAGATGTTAGCAAACTTGATGATGAGGACCAGGAAGGCCTGAAAGAAGTTTTGGAACCTCAAGGCATAAAAAGTTTGATAACACTGCCTTTGATGATAGAAAATAAATGTATAGGTTTTGTGGGTTTCGATTCTGTAAAAGATTACAGAACTTATACCAAAAGTGAAGAAGATTTGCTCATTGTATTTGCAGAAATGCTTGTAAATATTACAAAAAGAAAAATTGCAGACCAAGAGCTTGTCAAACAAAAAGAGAAGGTAGAGCAAAACGCCAAAGAACTTAAGGAAGCACAAAAGGTGGCAAGACTGGCCAATTGGTATTTGGATATTGAAACTAATAAAGTCATCTGGAGCGAGACTTTATATGATATGTATGGCTTTGATTCATCTCAGCCACCACCAGATTATTCTGTACAGGAAAAAATATTTACTAAAGATAGCTGGAAATCATTAACTGAAGCTGTAACAGATGCTACTAAAGGTATTCCATACGAATTGGAGTTAAATTTTATAAGAGCTGATGGGACTTTAGGCTGGATGTGGGCTAAAGGAGAACCTGTAAAGAATCAATCCAATGAAATTACAGGTTTAAGAGGTATTGCACAGGATATCACAAAAAGAAAAGAACTCGAGCTTGAACTGAAAGAATCTAATGCGCAAAATGAAATTGCTGCAAAGCGCCTTCAGGTGGCAACAAGTTCTGCCGGACTTGGGATATTTGACTGGGATATCATAGAAAATAAATTGATATGGGACGATCGTATGTATGAAATGCATGGTTTGTCCAAAGAGGATACCACCTTAAGCTTTGAATCCTGGTCAAGTTGTGTACATCCGGATGATTTAAGTAAAGCTATTGAAGACGTTAATGATGCCCTGGTCGGAAACCAGGAATTCAATACCTTTTTTAGAGTGGTTCATCCTAATGGAGATGAGAAGTACATAAAAGGTTATGCTCATGTGATGAGAAATGAAAATAACCAGGCAACTAAAATGATAGGAGTAAACTTGGATATTACTGAATCTCAAATACATCAGAAGAGCCTGGAATTTAAAAACAAACAGCTTATTGATTTTAGTAATATTCTTGCACATAATCTAAGGGCTCCTTTAGTAAATATAGGAATGCTTGTAGATTTGATAGAAGAAAATGAAGACCCGGAAGAAACCAAAGAGTATACAGGACAGTTGAAATCCGTTCTGGATCATTTGAATGAAGTCTTTAACGAGCTCATGGAATCTATACAAATCAAACAAGATCTGGATGTAGAAAGTGTAGAAATAGATCTTAATGAAAGAATAGACAAGACGCTCAAGGGATTAAAAAGTCAGATTCTAAAATATGATGCCAAAATTCATATAGATATCACTTCAGCTAGTTCGATAAGGTATCCTTCAAAATATATAGATAGTATATTAAGTAATCTGATCAGTAATGCCTTAAAGTATCATTCGCCCGAACGTAAGCCAGAAATCACTATTAAAACAAAAAAAGTAAACAGAGACGTTATTTTATCGATAGAAGATAATGGTTTGGGCTTAGATATGAATTTGGCCAGGAAAAATTTATTTAAAATCAGAAAAGTTTTTCATGAACACCCGGATGCCAAAGGTTTTGGGTTATTTCTTATTAAGTCTCAAATAGATGCCATGGAAGGAGAAATCTGGGTAGAAAGTGCGCTCGATAAAGGCTCTACTTTCTTTGTAAAATTTAAAAATGCAGTTATATGAAAAATCTTCCAAAATTATTCTTAGTAGAAGATGATGCCATTTTTGCCATGTTAATGAAAAAATCACTCAAAAAAATTGAGTATGATCATCAATTAACCACCTTCAAAAATGGTCTGGAAATATTAAAACACATTAAAGAGAACTCAAAGGACGTCGAAAATCTTCCTGATGTTATTCTTTTGGATCTAAATATGCCAATTATGGATGGTTGGCAGTTTTTAGAAGAATTGGTTCAAATATATGATGATTTGCCAAAGAAAATAGACATATATGTCTTGTCATCTTCCATATTTACAGACGATATTGAAAAAACCAAACAATATAAAATCGTAACAGATTATTTGGTAAAGCCGGTTTCAAAGGATAAGCTGAATGAGATACTATCCAATTTCTTTGATTGAAAAAATACAAATAAGCTTGTTGAATACTTGATCAGGAACTAATTACTTCATTATTAAGCATCTTCCACAACTTATCTTTTAATTCCTGCAGACCTTGTTGCGCAACAGATGATATAAATAAGTAGGGTATATCTTTAAAGCTTTTTTTCAATTCGGTGTTGAGTTCCTGTTTTAACTCATTGTCCAGCATATCACTTTTGGAAATGGCAACAAGCCGATCTTTGTCGAGTAATTCCGGGTTGTAGCGTTTTAATTCGTCCAGTAATATTTCGTACTCTTTTCTGATATCCCTGGCATCTGCTGGGACTAGAAAAAGCAAAGTAGAATTCCTTTCTATGTGTCTTAGAAATCTATGGCCAAGGCCTTTGCCTTCAGCAGCACCTTCAATAATTCCGGGAATATCAGCAATCACAAAAGTTTTAAAGTCTCGGTATTTTACAATGCCGAGGTTGGGCTTTAAGGTTGTGAATTCATAATTTGCAATTTTAGGCTTTGCGGCTGTAATGACAGATAATAAGGTAGATTTTCCGGCATTTGGGAAGCCTACCAGACCAACATCGGCTAGTACTTTGAGTTCAAGTGTAATATCTTTTTCTTCGCCCTCCATTCCGGATTGGGCGTATCTTGGTGTCTGATTAGTTGAGCTTTTATAGTAAGTATTGCCTAGGCCCCCTTTACCACCTTTAGTGGCGATATATTCTTCACCATCTTCGGTTAACTCTTTTATCACTTTCTGAGTGTCAGTATCTCTCACAACGGTACCCAGTGGCACTTCGATGTATTGATCTTCTCCGTCGGCACCGGTGCTGGTTTGCTTTCCGCCGTTTCCACCGTGTTCTGCTTTGATGTGTCTTTTAAATTTCAGATGAAACAATGTCCATAGATTTTTATTGGCTTTCACAATAACATGACCGCCACGGCCGCCATTTCCGCCATCAGGACCACCCTTGGGAATATACTTTTCCCGGCGTAAATGCGCAGAACCTTTTCCCCCATTACCTGATTTGGTGTGAATTTTTACGTAATCTACAAAGTTGCCTTCTGTCATGTGCGATCTTTCTAAATGCAAATATCTTAAAATTAAATTCAAACCGGTTATAATTAATATGTTATTCAAATATCTAAACAGATTGCTTATTTTTACCACATGAAATTTTTGCTGATCACAAGTATTTGTGTATTATTTTTTGGTTGTAAAAAAGAAGAATTCCAAAAAGTAGATGCTCAGTCCATTGCTGAAGAGGAAATTAAGAGTATAAACCTTAGAGAGGTCGATCAGTTTCCTTTATTTAAATCCTGTGATGAAACTGCAAACCCAACACAGCAGAAAGCTTGTTTTGAAAAAGAAATTCATCAGTGGCTCAAGCCACATTTAGATCGTTTAAATTACGACATAGAAAAGGCAGATACACTGCAGCTCTATTTAAGCATAAACAGGGAAGGAGAATTAATTTTAGACTCCTTAGAGTCAAAACTGAAAGTAAAGCAGCAGTTTGATAGCATTTTCATGAATCCTCCTAATTTCTATCCTGCCCAAAAACGTGGCGTACCTGTTAAAGTATCTTTTGAGCTGCCGCTGATTTTGAAGGTAAATTAGACTTTATATTTTCTGCCCTTCCAGCTAAAGTTACCCCTTAAAGATAATAGTCCAAAATAGGAGCCTGCAAACGGGTATATCAATAGCATAATCAAGTAATCCCTCAAACACAAATTCGTTTTAAAAAACTGATTTCCCACATTCAGTACGTAGAAATCAACCCCCAACTTAAACAGCCATAACCACCAAAAATGTTGAAAACCTTCAACTGTAAAAGCCAAAAGCAGACTTAAAATTAAAATCAAATTGGTCAGTAAAACGATTAAGCCTAAGGCTTTTAGTGACTTATTTTGGTAGTGCCTGGCTTTAGATGCCCAGCGAATTCTCTGTTGTAAAAGCAATTGAAAACCAGGTTCTGCCGTTGTCCAAACCGTAGCATCGGGATGAACCAAAGCACTGATTTGCTTGCCTTTTTGCTGATAAACTTCTAAGTTGAATACATCGTCTCCACTTATTATATTCTTATGCTTTTCAAAAGCCTTTAGTTCTTCTATTGTTGAGGTTTTATAACAAAGATTAGCTGCATTGCAAAATAAAGGCGAAGACGTTTTAAAACTTCCCAGGCCAACCACCTGAAGACTTAACATATCCAATACCTGAAACTTTGCCCAAAAAGAAGGGTCTTCAATAATTTTTACAGGACCGGCCACAAGTTCTGAAGTATTATTTTGAAGATGCTGATCATAATGTAAAAGCCAGTATTCTGGTAAAAGGCAATCTGCATCTGTGGTTAAAACATAATCATGATCAACCAATTTCAAGGCTGTTACAACAGCTGACTTTTTAGGAGATTTTGCCAAACCTTGATTGTCTATGATTGAAATAGCCAAGCCTTCGTTTTCAGCTTTCCATTGTTGGCAAATGGCTTTAGAATCGTCTTCTGAATGATCGTTTACCAAAATGACTTCAAACATATTTGAAGGATATTTCAAATGTCTTACGCTTTTTAAAAGTTGTGGCAAGTTTTCTGCTTCATTCCTGAATGGGATGACGATGCTAAATGTACTTATAGGGCTGTTTTTTTTCAATTCAAAACTTTCAAAAGCCCTGAATCTGAAAGCATAAAAAAGTAAAATGATACAATAGATCAGTATTAGTAAAGAAAAAAATTCTATCATGATTTTGATGTGAGAAATTTGGGTTTCCAGTTAAACATCCACAGATATCCAATAATGGCAGGAAGCATGGTGTTACTCATCCACATTAAGAAAACAACCCATAAAACCACAGGCGAATTATAATTCAAAAACCCAAAAATTGTTAGCGCAAGACTGCCTTTCACCAATCCATCTGCAATCGAAAACACAGGAAGAGCAGAGGCAGTAAAGTATATCAGGCTTATGGCCGCCATGGTTTTAAGATAAGGTATCTCAACATCATAACATAAAAGCAGGAAGTAAAATTGATGAGCAAAAACCGCATACCTAAACAAGCTCCAGCCTAAGGCAGAGAATATTTTCCGGGGTTCAACGCATTTTAAAACCTCAAATATTTTATCCGCTTTTTGCCTGATTGGTTTTAAAAAATACAGCCCTGGAAGTATCAACAATGTCCACGACCACTTAAAGTTTAATATTTCTAACACATTAAACTCATTAAAGAGAAAAATGATTCCACAGATACCAAAAAGTAATGTTGATAAAAGTTGTGTGAAATGTCCGACTGCTGTTAGCGCAACAATTCTATAATGTGCTGTACTATTAAAAAACAAGCATTTACTACCATATTCTCCTAATTTTTGAGGGGTGAACAAAGCTACGCCATGTGAGATAAGCGATTGCTTGGCTGAAGAATTCAGTGATAAATTACCGACTAAGCCTTGCCATTTTTTAACTTCGCCAAACCAGTTCAGGATAGAAAAACCTAATACTACAAAAATCAAAATAAGTGCTTTCTGAGTATTCAAGGCCTCTGTCGACTGGACTTCAGTTTTTGAAAATGCATATAAATATTTATAAATATAAACACCTCCAAACCCTAAAATCAAAAATTTTAAACTTAAAAAAAGCTGAGAGCGAGATATGTCTTGTATCTTTGGCATATGCAAATAAAATGAAAAAATACCACGATTGCACAAACGCTTTTATTTTATAACATTAACTCCATGGAACTTTGAGAAACCTCTGTGAAACTTAGAGGGACAACTTAGTCCAGGACATAAAAATCTTTTATTTAGAACAAATTGCCAACAGAACAAATCATATTAGGTGTAGATCCGGGAACAACCATTATGGGTTTTGGTGTCATAAAAACTGAGGGGAAAACTATGGAGTTGCTTCAGCTAAATGAACTCAATCTCAAGAAATATAATGACCACTATACCAAGCTGCGATTGATATTTGAACGTACCATCGAGCTTATAGAAACCTTTCACCCGGATCATCTGGCTATAGAAGCGCCTTTTTTTGGAAAAAATGTACAATCTATGCTTAAACTCGGTCGAGCTCAGGGTACAGCAATGGCTGCGGGTTTATCCCGTCAAATCCCCATCACTGAGTATTCTCCGAAAAAAATAAAAATGGCTATAACCGGAAATGGAAATGCCAGTAAAGAACAGGTAGCCGGCATGCTTCAAAACATGTTGAAAATTAAAACTTTACCTAAAAATCTTGACTCTACCGATGGTCTGGCGGCAGCCGTTTGTCATTTTTACAATCAGGGAAAACTACAGAGCGGCAAAAGCTATACAGGCTGGAGTGCTTTTGTAAAGCAGAACGAGAAGAGGATTAGTTGAAAGCAAATCATTAAGTTAAAAAATTAATTAAATCTAGTTTTATATTCTTATTTTTATATTACTTAAATTAAAAATGATGAGTGAAGTTAAGGATAAAATTAAAAAGATGATAACTAATGTTCCTGATGAAGCATTAAAAGTTGTCTTGAAATATTTAGAATCCTATCAAAGTGTTGAGGATAAAAAAAAGACTAATAATTTGGTTAAAATTTTAAATGAAGACAGTAAGTTGTTGGACAAGTTAGCTCAATGATATCGATAGGTGAAGCCAAAAAAATACATTCTATCCTCATAGCCAGACACGGTGGGACAGATGGTGTCAGAGATGAAAGTTTGCTTAGTTCTGCGTTAAGCAGGCCATTTCAAACTTTTGATGGTAAAGATTTGTAAGAATTTTCCTATGAGAAAGCAGGATCAATCATTGAGAGTGTTTTAATAAATCATCCATTTATAGATGGTAATAAAAGATTTGGTTATGTTGCTATGCGATTAATTTTGATGGAATACAACTATGACATTTTAGCATCACAAGTTGAAAAATATGAATTTGTGATAAAAATTGCCGAAGGTAAATTAAGGGGTAAAGACATATCTCTGTGGATAAAAAAACATTTTGTAAAATATGATGTTTAGATTTTTAACCGTACCATAGACTCAGCAGAATGTCTTTCTCTCTTTAATCAAAGGAAAATCTAAAGCGGTAAAAAAAGCTACGCAGGCCGGAGTGCTTTTGTAAAGCAGAACGAGAAGAGGATTGTTTGAACACCTGATTTTTTCTAAAACATTAAGGCGTTAAGTAGCATTAAGGATTTCTTTGTTGTTTTTGTGGAAATCTTTGCGACTTCGCCTCTTTGCGAGAAACAAAAATCCTAAATTTGTTTTCAAACTCATAGTGAACCGTTTAAAATTCAGAATTCAAAATTTATAATTCCTAAATGTCCAGCATTTACATCCACATCCCCTTCTGCAAACAGGCCTGCCACTATTGTGATTTTCATTTTTCGACCTCAATGAAACATAAAGGTGCTTTGGTTGATGCCCTTTGCCGGGAATTAGTTTTGCGAAAAGATGAACTGCAGGTACAGGTTCAAAACATCTATTTTGGAGGTGGCACACCAAGTCTCTTAAAACCTCAGGAATTAGAACAAATTTTTGAAACAATCCATAAACACTACAATATTCATGAAAGTCCTGAGATTACCCTGGAAGCCAACCCGGATGATATTTCTGAAGAACTTCTACGGACTTTAAAACAAAAAGGCATCAATCGCCTGAGTCTTGGCGTGCAGTCCTTTTTTGAAGAAGACCTTAAGCTGATGAATCGTGCACATAATGTTCAGCAAGCTCATGAAAGTATTGAATTGGTTAAAGGCTATTTCGATAATTTTTCCATCGACTTAATTTACGGAATGCCTGATATGGATTTATCCCGATGGGATGCCAATCTGCAGAAAGCCCTTGATTTTGAAGTACCTCATCTTTCCTGCTATGCCCTTACGGTAGAACCCAATACAGCATTGAATACGTTTATCGAGAAAGCTGTTATCCCATCCATAGACGAAGATATGGCCGCAACACATTTCGATTTTCTCTACGATAAAATGCTCGAAAAAGGCTATGAGCATTACGAATTTTCCAACTTTGGTAAACCTGGTTATTTTTCACAAAACAACCTCAACTACTGGCTTGGAAAACCTTATTTAGGTATCGGACCATCAGGAAATGGTTACGACGGCAAAAACAAAAGGACCTGGAACATTAAAAACAATATCAAGTACATCAAAGCTATTGCCAATAATGAATTGCCGCAAAATGTTGAAATCTTAAGTAAAACAGACAGGTATAATGAATTTATCATGACCCGACTGCGAACCAAATGGGGAATAGACTTTGACGAACTAAATGATAAATTCGGCAGAAGTTTGCACGACTATCTTATTCTTCAAATACAAAATCATCTGGACGAAAATAATTTAGAAATTATCAATAATCATCTTGTTGTAACGAAAAAGGGAAAATTTTTAAGCGATGGCATTGCCGCAGATTTATTCAAAATAAACTACAGTTAACCCAAATAATGTTAGTGTAAGTTTAAATTTCTCTGTTTTTATATCCATGTTTTACATATGCCTTATATTTGCAATTTAGATTAATTTAAAATAAACCTAATAGTGCAACTTAAAAAGCAAGATATATACAAAGCCCTTGAAACCATTACTGTAGCAGGAGAAGGTCAAAATATGGTAGATAGCGGTGCGGTTCAAAATGTCGTGACTTTTGCTGATGAAGTGATTGTAGATTTAAAATTATCTACACCTGCGCTTCACATCAAAAAAAGAGCAGAAGTAGATGTTATGAAGGCCATTCATGAGCATGTTTACGAAAAAGCAAAAGTAAAGGTCAACGTAAAAGTAGATGCACCTAAAGAAAAAAAGGTGAACGAAATAAAGGGGAAACCAATTCCAGGTATTCAAAATATTATTGCTGTAGCCAGTGGTAAAGGAGGTGTAGGTAAATCTACTATTACAGCAAATCTCGCAGTAAGTCTGTCTCAAATGGGTTTCAATGTTGGATTACTAGATGCCGATATTTATGGTCCTTCCGGTCCTATCATGTTTGATGTAGTTAATGAAAAGCCATTATCTGTAAATGTTGATGGTAAATCTAAAATGAAACCTATTGAAAGCTACGGCGTTAAATTATTGTCTATAGGATTTTTCACCAAACCAGGTCAGGCTGTAATCTGGCGCGGGCCAATGGCCGCTAAAGCATTAAATCAAATGATATTTGACGCCGACTGGGGTAAGTTGGATTTTCTGCTTGTAGATTTACCTCCAGGTACAGGTGATATCCATTTATCTATTATGCAATCTATGCCAATTACGGGAGCTGTTGTAGTAAGTACACCCCAAAACGTGGCTCTTGCCGATGCAAGAAAAGGGGTAGCAATGTTTCAACAGGAAAATATCAATGTACCAGTCTTGGGAATTGTTGAAAACATGGCCTATTTTACACCGGAAGAATTACCGGACAATAAATACTATATTTTTGGAGAAGCTGGTGCAAAAAGATTGGCTAATGATATAGATGTACCGTTTTTAGGAGAAATTCCTTTAGTACAAAGTATAAGAGAGTCTGGAGATGTCGGACGACCTGCAGCTTTACAAGACAGTACAGTCATTTCAAAGGCTTTTAATGAATTAACTAAAAGTGTGGTTCAAGAAGTGGTAAATAGAAATGAAAATCTGCCGCCAACCGAGGCCGTTAAAATTACGACAATGGCCGGTTGTAGCGCCGTAAACAAAAAATAATGATGACAGGAGTAGAATTAAAAGAATCTGTTGAAAATGCCCTTGAGGAAATCAGACCTTTCCTTCAAAACGACGGCGGTGACATTGCTTTAATTGACATTGAAAACGACGAAGTTGTCAAAGTCCAGCTCATGGGAACTTGTGTTGGTTGTAGTGTGAATCAAATGACTTTGAAGTCTGGTGTTGAAATGACGATAAAAAAACACGCCCCTCAAATCAAGTCAGTGATCAATATCGAAACCGCATAATTCATGACAACTGTCAGTTGAAATAAAAATAGTTTTAGCAAATTTTGCAAAAATCTTGAAATTATGATTACTACAGATATATTAATAATTGGAGCCGGACCGACAGGACTTTTTACAGTCTTTGAAGCTGGTCTTCTCAAGCTTAAATGTCATATCATAGATGCCTTACCACAACCTGGTGGTCAGCTGGCTGAACTTTATCCTAAAAAACCAATTTATGATATTCCTGGTTATCCAGAAGTCTTGGCGGGTGAGTTGGTAGATAATCTGATGGAACAAATTAAGCCATTTGAGCCGGGATTTACCCTTGGAGAAAGAGCAGAAGGCATTGAAAAGTTAGAAGATGGTAGTTTTATCGTAACTACAAATGAAGGTACTAAGCACCACGCAAAAATTATAGCCATTGCTGGCGGGCTTGGTAGTTTCGAACCCCGTAAACCCCCAATCGAAAATATTTCTAAGTTTGAGAACAAGGGTATTTCTTATATGGTAAAAAATCCTGAAAGCTATAGAGATAAGGATGTAGTAATTGCCGGCGGCGGAGACTCTGCATTAGACTGGAGTATTTTCTTAGCTGATGTTGCTTCAAATGTAACATTAGTTCACCGTAGAAATGAATTTAGAGGAGCCCTGGAATCTGTTGATAAAGTCAAAGAACTTAAAGATAAGGGAAAAATTAAACTTATTACCCCTGCTGAAATTATAGATGTTCACGGAAATGGTCGTCTTGACAGTGTTTTGATTAGAAAAAATAATAACCCAGAAGAAGACTTTCAACTCAATACAGATCATTTTATACCATTATTTGGATTAACGCCCAAACTTGGACCTATTGCAGACTGGGGTCTCGAGATAGAAAAAAATGCAATAAAAGTTGACAATACTTTGGATTATCAAACCAATATTCCAGGAATTTATGCCATAGGAGATGTCAATACCTATCCAGGTAAATTAAAATTGATTTTATGTGGTTTTCATGAAGCTACACTAATGTGTCAAAGTGCTTATCAGCGTATACATCCTGATAAAAGATACGTAATGAAATATACAACTGTTGGCGGGGTGACAGGCTTTGACGGGAGTAAAAAAGAAGCGCCAAAGGCTGTTGTAAAAGCAATCGATTAATGAGTTTGGACGTTAATATCAAAGTAATAGATCGGGATGGAAATCCACACCTTGTAGCAGCTCCTACAGATATGAGCATGAATCTTATGGAAGTTGTTCGTTCATTTGAGTTGGTTCCGGAAGGCACCATAGGTATTTGTGGTGGTATGGCTATGTGTGCCTCATGTCAATGTTATATTTTGTCTGATACACCATTACCGGAAATGGAAATGGACGAAGAAGCCATGCTTGCAGAGGCCTTTTATGTGAAAGACAATAGCCGATTAGGCTGTCAAATTCCTATCACACCAGAATTGGAAGGTCTCGAGGTTGAGATGGCGCCGGAAGAAATTTAAAGCGAATTGAGAACCGTCATCAAGTACAAGAAAAGACGACTGTATGGAAATTTATTCATCGGACTTGCCTGGCTTGTGTTTTTTATCATTGGGTTGGTAGTGGATTTTAAGCATATTGATTGGCACTACTATTTTTATATCATCATTCCACTGGCATATCTTGGCCAGTATTTTTATGAAAGTCATTACCAGTATTTGATAATAAATTATGACATAATAACCAAGCCAGAGCTTTTTAATCACAAAAGCATAAACCTTTCTGATATCACAGAGATTTATACGTATAAAGGTGACTACGTAATATGTAATGTTGAAACAAAAATCAAATTGTCAAAAAATATGATAGATCCGGAAAGCTACCGGATACTTTCAAAATTTATTGATGATTATTCAGAAATAAATCAAATAGAATTAAAAGAACGCCTTGTTTAATTGGGAGGAAAAGCTGCTAAAATCTGATTGATGGCAGAATTAATATTTTCCTGATTTGAAGATTCTGGTTTAACAATACCGGAAATATCACCTTTCCAAACCAGTTTTTCAGCATTATCGGTTACATCTAAAAAATTTAATACCAGTGTTCCTACGGTATATTCTTTTTCATTGGCAAAAGATTTGCCTCCTCCTATTCTGATTCGTCTCTTTTTGCCAAAATATCCATTTAGATTAATATTATTGGACGAGTACTTTTTTTTCTTATCCAATTGCAAACCTAAATCTACTAACAAATCAGGACTTTCAGATTTTGTAAAGCCTTTTGCTGCTAGATTATTTTCTATAGCCTCAAAAATTCGGTTTTTAACAATATCGTCAACCGGTAATCTTTGAGAAAGGTCAGAAAAATTAAAAGTCCTGTAATTATCAAAGTTTATGCTTTGGTCATAATCTGAACTAAAACTTGTTGATTTACAAGAAGACAGTAAAAGTGTAAATGTTAAACTAATGAATAAGATGTAGTAATTTTTCATGATGTTCAAGGGTTAGAAAAATAAATATAATTAGTACTCAAATATAATTTATTTCTCATTTCTAATCAATAAAATTACAGGAAATCAAAATCAAGTATTTCTTACTATTGTCTTGAGGCTTATCAAGTCTAAAAACGAGCATAAAGCCATTGCTAAAACGTAATAGTTTATCTAAATTTGTTGAAAACCTTTTTTAAATGGCACAAGATCAATTTGAGTCTCCGGATTACTATAATATAGATGACTTACTTACCGAAGAACACAAGCTTATACGTCAGTCAGCAAGAGATTGGGTAAAACGTGATGTTAGCCCAATTATTGAAGATGCTGCGCAAAAAGCTGAATTTCCAAAATCTATCATTAAGGGCCTTGCTGAAATAGGTGCCTTTGGTCCTTATATCCCTGAGGAATATGGTGGTGCAGGATTAGACCAAATTTCTTATGGTTTAATTATGCAGGAAATAGAACGGGGAGATAGTGGTGTCAGATCTACAGCATCTGTGCAATCTTCATTGGTGATGTTTCCGATCTTTGCCTATGGTACCGAGGAGCAAAAGCAAAAATTTCTCCCAAAACTAGCTTCAGGAGAAATGATGGGAGCATTTGGCCTTACTGAACCGGATCATGGTTCTAATCCTGGTGGTATGGTTACCAATTTTAAAGATAAAGGTGATCATTATGTGTTGAATGGTGCCAAAATGTGGATTTCTAATGCCCCATTTGCTGATGTAGCTGTAGTATGGGCCAAAAATGAAGAAGGTAGAATTCACGGTATATTGGTGGAAAGAGGCATGGAAGGTTTCTCTACTCCAGAAACCCATAATAAGTGGTCTTTGAGAGCCTCTGCAACAGGAGAATTGATTTTTGACGATGTTAAAGTTCCTAAAGAAAACCTGTTGCCGGGAAAAAGTGGGTTAGGTGCTCCTTTATCATGCTTGGATTCAGCAAGATATGGGATAGCCTGGGGCGCTATAGGTGCTGCTATGGATTGCTATGACACCGCATTGAGATATGCCAAAGAAAGAGAGCAATTTGGAAAGCCTATCGCCGGATTTCAGTTACAACAGAAAAAACTGGCCGAGATGCTTACTGAAATTACTAAAGCTCAACTTTTAGCCTTAAGGTTAGGACAACTAAAAAATGAGGGTAAAGCCAGCTCAGCTCAAATTTCTATGGCCAAAAGGAATAATGTTGAAATTGCTTTAAAAATAGCAAGAGAAGCCAGACAAATACTTGGAGGAATGGGAATTACCGGCGATTATTCCATTATGAGACACATGATGAATCTAGAGAGTGTGGTAACCTATGAAGGTACGCATGATATTCACTTATTGATTACAGGATTAGACATCACCGGAATTTCAGCTTTCAAATAAAACTGACTACATGACTAAGTTTCAAGTGGACTTACAAAACAAGATTATTTTATAGAAATTAATTTGCTATGAAAAAAATTGAACTCATACAAAAGGCTATTAAGCCTGTAAGACAAAAATTGATAAACCATGATTTGTATAGGTTTATAGAAACACCAGATGATTTAAGACTATTTACACAATACCACATTTATGCGGTTTGGGATTTTATGTCTTTGGCTAAAGCCTTACAACAAAAATTGTCTTGTGTAAACGTGCCTTGGTTACCTTCAAAAAACAGTTCTGAATATACTTATCTTATTAATGATATTGTTCTGGCAGAGGAATCAGACATTAATATATATGGTCAAAGACAAAGCCATTTTGAAATGTACATTGATGCAATGAAAGATTTAAATGGTTCTACAGAAGAAATCAACAAATTTTTAGAACAACTTGAACACGGTACAGATATATTTTTAGTGATATCGGCATCAGATTTACCAAAACCTGTTAAATCATTTTTGATTTTCACTTTCAATACAATTTTTAATGAGGGTACTCCTGAAATACTTTCGGCTTTTACTTTCGGTCGAGAAGACCTAATACCCGATATGTTTACTGAAATCATAGGCAGCATTCAGCAAAAGTTCCCTAAAGAAAATATAGAAAAGTTCAAATATTATTTTGATCGCCATATTGAAATTGATGCAGATGAGCACGGACCAATGGCACTCAAGATGATTGAGAGTTTTTGTGGTGATGATTTGAATAAGTGGAAATCTGTTGAAAATACCGCTTTAAAATCACTGGAAAAGAGGTTGGATCTATGGGATTTTATCAAGAAAGAAATTATGCAGAAAAAAGCTATAGCTTAAAAATTATAATTTTATTAACTACTCTTTTTATGAATAGGGCATATTGTTTGTTATAATTGAAAATAAAATTGATTATGAAATATAAATTCTTCTTTCTTTTATTATTTTTAAGTGCTACTATTTATTCTCAAGTTAGCATGTATAACGGCTTTACAGATTATAGAACCTTAGCAGATACTGACTATATGAATAACCTAAGGGGAGATAAAGGAAAACTTAAAATTAGTGAGATAAGAGGGACTCCTTATTTAATTGATAGTTTTCAGAGTGGAAGCGTTATAGATACAATTACCAATACTAAGGCATCTGCATACTTAAGGTTTGACGTCTTTAATGATGTATTTGAAATTCAAGTTAAACTTGGTGATCAAAAGTTAATGAAATTAGATAGAAGTCCTCGGTTTCAATATGTTTTAAATGATGAAAAGTTTGTTTTAATACAAACAGATAAAATTAATGATGATCACTATATAGCAGGAAATGGCTATGCTGTAGAGTTAACCTCACCCGAGTTCGATGTCGTTTTATATAAAAGATATACTAAGAAATTCAACCCTGGCAAGAAAGCCGAGACGTCCTATGGAACATCAATGCCTTCAAGAATTAATGATGAAACTGTATATTTAATTAAATCTAAGAATGAATTTAAACTAGCTGATTCACATAGAAAAAGAATTTTAGAAATATTTCCTAAAGATAAAAGGGGTAAAATTGAAAAGTATATTAAAAATAAAAAGCTCAAATTTAGAGGTAGTGAAAAAGAAATTGACCAAGATATGATTCAGACTATTAGATATTATAATAGTTTGTAATTCTTCGATTTAAAACGTTTAAATAATATTTATAAATAAGCCAATTAGTTAGTCATATATAAGTCTATTTATTAATTTGAACTAAATTCTTATATTATAACAATCCATTTTATTTAAGAAAAAGACTGTTTCACTTACGGATAACAGATGTAAGACGCTTAAAAAGAATGCATTAGGCTAATTTAAAATGTTAAACTATATTGTGAGGTTCTAAAAATTCAATTTATTTTAATTTTAACTTTTATATTTTTAAATGTAACATTTTTAAGTTGTTGATGGCCAGCAATTTTATATTTTTTTCTCATAGCGGCTTGTTCTGAAATACGCCGAGGTAAGTAGCACTGAGTCTTAACTTTCGCATACTGGTGTACTTTTAAATCAGGTTCAATTTGTTATTTTTATTTCAGTATATTTTGGTATGATTATTAATATTTTTAAGTAGCTGAGTTGTGCAACTATTTTTTATGATTAGATTTTGTTCTAGTGATAAAAGAAGATGGTTGTTTATAATTAAAATTTTAAAACGTATTATCATGAAAACTCATTTATTTTCTATCGGCTTTTTATTACTATCAGACTTCACAATAGCCCAAAATAGTTATGGTCTTAGTCCCATTGGCGTAGAAAAATTTATAGTGAGGTAGTTTACACCCAAAATAGAAGTTTAAAATCAGCTAACATGAGAACTCGTGGAGTACATTTTATCAATAATCTTTATTTAAATGAGAATTTTGAAGATGGTAAGATTGTAGACAATGTTCAGAATATTTTTAGTAGAGCTAAAGTTAGATTTGATGTTTTTAACCAGACCTTTGAGCTATATGAAGAAGTTTCAAATCCACTTACACTTAAGAAATCAGAGAATGTTGATATTATCGTTGAAGGTGAAAAGTTTGTTTTAACCACTATGCCTACAAAATATAAAGATAATATTTTAGATAAGAAATACTTAGTCGAATTAACAACTTCCACTAATTATGATGTCATCTTATATAAAGAATATGATGCGATTGTAAAGCCTGGTAGGAAGGCAAAAAATCATTATCTAAACGATATTGCTCCAAAGGTAAAAATTGATGTAAACTTTTACATCAAAAATAATAACAACCTTACGAAGTTAAATCTTAGTAAATTTGATGTTCTAGATAAACTTCAGGATAATCAGGAACTGTTAAAACAGTATTTAAATCTCAAAAATTTTAAATTTAATGGTACCAAAAAGCATGTTGAGGCCCAACTAATTCAAACTGTTAGATACTACAATTCTTTATAAAGACTAGATTTATCTGCCACCAACAAAATCCTTTAAATAAAAGGGTTCGAAATAAGCAATATCTTCATAGAGGTGTTGCTTATTTTTTTGGCTGGATAAAATAGCCATTTCCCTTGCACTTGGGTTTGTACTAATAAAAGAAATATTCCCGTGTTCACCTATTGTATTTTGGAACTTTTCAGCGCCATTGCCTATAAAACACAATCTGCTCTTCTTTTTAATAAGTTCAGAAAAGGAGGTTTTGTCAAGAATTTTAGCTTCTACTTTATTTTGAGCTTCTAAATCAGCATTAAAAGTCCGGGTATAAACTTCCATTCTTCTGGCGTCTATCATAGGTATAATGGTATCATAATTTCCTGCCTTTGCAGCTAAAGATTGCAATGTAGATACACTTACAAGGGGGATATCCAGACTATAAGCTATGCCCTTGGCAGATGAGACGCCAATTCTTAATCCAGTGTATGATCCCGGTCCTTTACTTATAGCGATTGCATCTAGGTGCTGTTTTGAAATATCGGCTTCTTCAATGGCCTTTTCAATGAAAATATGCAGTTGTTCTGCATGAGAATATTGTTTGCTGTCTTCTTCAACTACAGAAAGTATATTCTCGTCTTTGGATACAGAAACTGAACAATTTGTTGTAGAAGTTTCAATATTAAGTATGTAGGCCATAATTTATTCTACAGGTCTTTCTCCAAAAAATAACTCTAAGACTTTAATTCTAAAAATGTAATCATATTTAGATTGAATTAATCTGTTTTGAGCATTGGTCAATCTAATTTTTGATTGGTTAAGTTCGAAAGCGTTACTGGATCCGACCTCAAATCTTTCCTGAGCAAAATCAAAGGCAATTTGTTGTGCATCTACAGCTTTTTGGGCGGCTTCGTAAGCTTTTGCAGCCCCTTGCGCATCGACATAAGCTTGATAGACATTAGATTCTAAATCAAGTTCAGTTTGTTCCAGTCTGGTTTCTACACGTTGTACGTTTATTTTATTCCTTTTAACATTATTTCTTGTCGCTAATCCATTAAATACGGGAATGTTCAGCTGAAGGCCATATGAAAGCCCATCGTTCCTGGACAATTGGTCAAAAAATGGTCTGGGTCCTGTTTCTACAAAAATGGGGTTTGGAGCTACAACGGCTTCGCCTGTACTTTCTACTGTACCAATTTGTCTTGTTGGATTGTCCGGGTCTATACCACCTATTTCTGAACCTCCAATATTGTTTTCTCTGGTATTGTAGTTAAAAAAACCATTTAAGGTAGGATAATAAGCACTTCTTGCGACTTCCAGATCTTTTTTGGCGATGTCTAAATTTGTTTCAGCAAGTAAAATTTCATATCGCTCTTGTCTGGCTTGCTCGATGATTTCATCTATATCCTTGTTCATCAAATCTGTAATTGGTACATCATAAGATTCATCTGCAATTTGAAAGTTTTCATAGTCATCTATCAACAATAATTGCGCTAAACTTACCAAAGAAATTTTTACATCATTTTCTGCGACAACAATTTGTCTTTTCTCGTCGGCATCTGTAGCTTCCAGCTCAAGGATATCTCCTTCGGGAACAGTTCCGGCATCTATCTGCAACTGTGTCTGTTCTAATTGCTGAACTGTAATTTCGTTTTGCTGAATTAAAAGGTCTCGGGTCTGTTTACTCACTAAAACCTGTAAATAAGCATTAGCAACAGCTAAAGCAATGTCGTCTTCCATTTGTTCCAGAGAATACTGACTTGCCAATCTGGACAATTTTGCCCTTTGTAATCTTTTCCAGTTATCTAAACCACTAAAAATTCTTACTCCGACTGTGCCTCCAAAAGAGAAGTTTCTGGCCGTCTGGTTTTCGAGAACACCTGTGGTAACGTTTGTAGAGAGACCAGTGTTCCAGCTATTATTGGCATTGATATTGAAATTTGGCATAAAATTCCCATAGGCATCTTTTTCATTGATGTCAGCATCTTCAATGTCTAACTGAGACTGTTTTATGCTGATATTGTTTTCAAAAGCGTAAGATATACATGCCTCTAGAGTCCATTTTTTTGGAACATCCTGTCCGTAAGAAAACGATACTAATAGACCTAATATTAAAGTTAAAAATCTTTTCATCATTTTTGGTTTGGTTTTATAAGATTATCCTCTTCTTCCTTTTTGGTCAAAAGTTTCCTTTGTTTTGTTCCAGACTTTTATCTTATCATCTTTAGACAGACCTTTCTTGACTTCTACATTTATACCGTCACTTATGCCTAATTCAATTTCCTTTCTATCAAATTTTTGGTCGCCAACCTGGACTTCTACAAATGGTTTTTTACTATCTTCATCAAACTGAACTAAGGATTCTTTGATGGCCAAAACCTCTTCTGCCTTTTCTAAAATAATTGAAGCATTTGCACTTAATCCTGCTCTAATAAATACAGCTTCTTTTCTTTCTTTGAGTGTACCTTCAATTTCAAATTGTACAGCACCATTTTCTTCTACACCCTGTGGAGCAATATAGTCCAGAATGGCATCGAACTTTTTACCTTCAAGTGCTCCTATAGTTATTTCAAGCGGAAGACCTTCTTTTATTTTACCAACTTCAGACTCGTCTATTTTACCTTGAAAAATCATATCATTCGTGTTTGCAATGGTAACCAGCGTTGTACCTTCATTAAAGTTATTCGCCTCTATCACCTGATTTCCAACTTTCACAGGAACATCCAGTATCATTCCCGAGACTGTAGCTTTAATTTCTGTTGTGGCTGCGTCACCAATGCCTTCAATGGTACCATTTTTTACAATTTCATAAGTATCTTCGGCTGCTTTGAGGTTTTGTTTTGCAATGTCGTAAGAACGTTGTGCCAAATCAAAATCATTAGCAGAAATCACCCCCTTTTCAAAGAGCTCTTTTTGTCTGTTATATATCTTCTTTTCGTTTTCTAAGTTGATATTTGCCGTCCTAATTTGGTTCTTGGCATTATTCAGGTTAGCCACATTTGGCACAACTTTGAGCTGAGCTACAAGTTGCCCGGCTTTTACAGTGTCTCCGGCTTTGACAAATAATTTATCAATAATTCCTGATATGTTTGGTTTTACAGGAACTTCTTCTCTGGGGATAATGGTACCGGTTGCCACAGTTTCTTTCACAATTGTTTCGACTGATGGTGATTCAGTTGCGAATTTTACTGGTGGTTCTTGTTCTTTCTGGTACAAGTAGAAAATAGAAAAACCAAAAATAGCTACTATAAGTATTAGTACGATTACGGTTACGGTTTTTTTCATGGTATTTGGTTTGGAAAATATTTATGTTATTCTGTTCTTAATGCTTCAACAGGTTTTACTCTTATGGCGTTTTGTGCTGGTATAAAACCTGCAACGAGACCTGCAATTATTAGAATACCCAAAGCAACTAATACGGTTATGAAATCCACACTTGGATTTAAAAACATCATACCCTCGCTTGGCATATTCTCAAGAAAATAGTTAATGACGTAAAGAAACAATGTTGCAAATGAAATGCCTGCCATGCCGGCAATAATGGTTAAAAAAACAGACTCAAAAAGAATCTGACCCCTTATTTGCCATGGTGTCGCTCCCAGAGCGCGTCGCACCCCAATCTCTTTGGTACGTTCTTTAACGACAATCAGCATGATATTACTTATGCCTATAACACCGGACAACAGGACTAACAGACCAACAAAGTAGGCAACAAAATCCAAAGCAGTAAACAAGCCTGAAATTTTTTGAAATTGTTCATACAAATCAAAGTTGCCAATAGCATTATTGTCTTCCGGGTTAATGCGATGTCTCTCTTTAATGACTTCAAAAACATTACTTTTTAAAGCTGTAATAGATTCATCATCTTCTGCCGTAATGGCCATCCAACTCACTAAATTCCCATAATTAAAAGCTCTGGAAAATGAAGTAAATGGCACGAATATTTTTTTCTGCTCTTCTTCAATATCACCACGTGTGGCTGTTTTTTTCTCGTAAACACCAATCACCATAAAATTGACACCCTGTACTTTTATATAAGTTCCCAGGACCTCTTCTCCATATTCATATAATTCACTCTGCACACCTTTGCCAATCACGGCTACTTTACGTTTTTCTTCTATATCATTGTAATTGATGAAACGGCCCTTTATAATATCAGTTGGCTCCTGCTCTATAATCTCAGGGTAGTCACCATAAACGTTGTATGCACCAGTTTTTAAGCCTCTCGTAACATTATTGGCGCCTCCAAATCCACCTAATTGGTTTCTTGGGGATACATACTTTAAGCCATCTACGTTGTTTTCTATAGCGGCGACATCTTCAATCTTAAAATTATATCTCCTACCTTCGGGTAGGCCATCATAAGGCTTAGTCGTTGGCATGGTCCACATGAACATAGAGTTTGCAGACATGCCCGCAAACCCCTGTGTAACGCCATTTTGTAGTCCTTTACCTGCTGCAAGTAATATGCATAGAATAAAAATCCCCCAAAACACACCAAAAGCGGTGAGTATGGTTCTGAAAACATTTGATGTTAAGGCCTGTATGACTTCAGCCCATTTATCTCTACTAAACATATTATTCGTCTCTTAAAGCTACAATTGGTTTTATTTTTGCTCCTCTTCGCGCCGGAAAAAAACCAGCTACTGCTCCGGCAAACACCAAAACAATCACTGTTGAAATAGCAACATTTAAATTTACTTCAGGGTTTGATATAAATTCTGATTGGATTAGCGGTCCTACCGATTCCAGTAAAAGTAACCCTAACAGCAGTCCAATAAAACCGGAAATAGAGGTTATAAATATAGATTCATGAAGAATCATCCTTATTATACTTCCTGGTTTTGCACCTAATGCTTTTCTAATGCCAATTTCTTTAGTCCTTTCTTTTACGATGATCAACATGATATTGCTTACGCCAATAATTCCGGCTAATAAACTTGCAATTCCAACACCCCAGAAAAATAAATTTATATTGTTTGTGAGGTCATAAAACTGTTTTGCATTTTCAATTGAATTGTTCACCCTTATGGCAGATGTGTCTAAAGGAGCAACGGTATATTTACTTTTTAAAATATCTTCAATTTTCCTGACCAGTTTATCTGAGTTTTCAAGGGCTAAATCATAGTTACTTTCTTTGGGCAGTGTAAAAGAAATATTTGCTATGTCATTTCCACGACCAAAAATTTTCTGCATTGAAGATAGTGCCATAAAAATTCTCGATTCTTCTCTGTCGCCACCGGGATCCTGGTATACTCCAACAACCTTGTAATTTATGCCATTACTCTTTATATACTTGCCTAATGGATTTTGATTTTCAAACAACTCACTGCGAACCTTTTTACCTATCACCACATGTTTAGTGAAATTGTTCTGGTCCTCAATGTTTATAAATCGGCCTTGAATCATTCCTGCATTTTCCAGAAACTGATAATCGGGTAAAACACCTTCTATTCTATAACTTCCTGTTTGGTTTTCATGAGAAAAAACAGCATTCCAGTTTCTATTCATGGAAGATTTATACTCAAATTCTTCACCAAAACTCTTTACAAGAACTTCATAATCTTTATTCTCCATCTGAATTCTTCGGCCCGGATTTAAACCCTTGTATTCAATGCTTGTGACACCGGTCCAAATAGAAATTCTGTTTTTGGCATCTTGTTCAAATTGTTCCTCAACGCCGTTTTTCATGCCTTCGCCTACACCCAGAAGCAATACCAATATTAAGATACCTATGGCTACAGAAAACCCGGTCAGGAAAGTACGCAATTTGTTCTTTCTGATAGCATCAAAGACTTCTGTCCAACGTTCTATACTAAACATTAGCCATAGCTTTTACCTGGTTTACTTTCTTGTCGTCTATTATGACACCATCTTTAAGGTTTACAATCCTTTTTGTCATTTCAGCTATATCTTCTTCGTGGGTGACAACCAGTATGGTTTTCCCTTCGTCATTAATTTGCTGAATAAGATCCATGATTTCATAGGAAGTCCTGGTATCTAAGGCACCGGTCAATTCATCTGCAAGGATAACTTTTGGTTGTCCTGCTAAAGCTCTGGCAATGGCTACACGTTGCTTTTGACCACCGGAAAGCTCCGTCGGTAAGTGCTTTGCCCAATCAGCCAAACCTACTTTTTCAAGATAAGACATGGCAATATCGGTTCTTTCTTTCCTGCCAACATTCTGGTAGTATAATGGTAAAGCCACATTGTCTAAAGCATTCTTGTAATTGATAAGATTAAAGGATTGAAAAATGAAACCAAGAAATTTATTACGGTAATTAGCCGCTATTTTTTCTGAAAGATTTTTTATTTCCACGCCGTCAAGGTGATAGCTGCCTGAATCTGCTTCATCTAACATCCCTAATATATTAAGTAAGGTGGACTTACCGGAACCTGAAGAACCCATGATTGAAACCAATTCACCTTCTTTAACTGAAAAGTTTATCCCTTTTAATACATGTAATGCATTTTTCCCTACTTTGTAGGACTTGTGAAGATCTTTTATTTCAATCATATAACCGGCTTTGTTCTTTAAGACGATTATATGAATAATTTGTTACACCTTAAAAAGTTATCATAATGTTAAATTATATAAATAATATCCATAATGAATTTAAATAAGTAACAGAACAACCAGTAAAAAACGCTGTTTAAAAACTAAGCACTAAGCCACTTTTTATAACTCAATTCTTCCGAAAGAATTTGCTTTAAGTCTTCAATCTTAACACGTTTTTGTTCCATGCTGTCCCGATACCTTATTGTTACTGAGTGGTCTTCTTTGGTATCGTGATCTACTGTGATGCAAAATGGCGTACCAGCCGCATCTTGTCTTCTGTATCGTCGACCTACGGCATCTTTTTCATCGTAGGCCACTTTGAAATCCCATTTTAAATCTTCTACAATTTTTTCTGCGATTTCCGGCAAGCCATCTCTTTTTAATAAAGGCAAAACAGCAGCTTTGACAGGTGCTAAAATTGAAGGTAACTTCAACACTGTTCTTGAGGAACCATCTTCTAAAATTTCATCCTGAAGTGCAGAAGAGAAAACAGCTAAAAACATTCTGTCCAAACCAATTGATGTCTCTATAACATAAGGGGTGTATGACTCTCCTTCTTCATGGTCGTAAAACTGTAGTTTTTTACCGGAAAGTTCTTCATGTGCTTTTAAGTCAAAATCTGTTCTTGAATGTATGCCTTCCAATTCTTTAAACCCAAACGGAAAATCAAATTCAATGTCCGTGGCTGCATTGGCATAGTGTGCCAACTTCTCGTGATCGTGAAAACGGTAATTTTCTTTACCCAGTCCAAGGGATTCGTGCCAGTTTTGTCTTTGCCCTTTCCAGTATTCAAACCATTTGAGCTCTTCGCCCGGCCTAACAAAAAACTGCATTTCCATTTGTTCAAATTCCCGTTGTCTGAAAATAAATTGCCTGGCTACGATTTCATTTCTAAAGGCTTTTCCTATTTGGGCAATCCCGAAAGGGATCTTCATTCTGCCTGTTTTCTGGACATTGGCAAAATTGACAAAAATACCCTGTGCGGTTTCCGGTCTCAGGTACAAGTCAGAAGCCGATTCTGCAGAAGCCCCGAGTTTTGTGCCAAACATCAAATTGAACTGCTTGACATCGGTCCAGTTTCTGGAACCTGAAGCCGGACAGGCAATGTCTAACTCTTCAATCAGGGCTTTGACATCTGCTAAATTTTCTTCAGTTAATGACTTGGCAAGGCGCTCTAATATTTCTCTAGACTGACTTCTGTATTTTACAACCCTGGGATGAGTATTTACAAATTGCTCTTCATCGAACTTCTCCCCAAATCTTTTTTTGGCCTTTGCGATCTCTTTTTGGGCTTTTTGCTCCAGTTTTTCAACATAGTCTTCGACCAAAACATCCGCACGATAGCGTTTTTTGGAGTCTTTGTTATCTATGAGTGGGTCATTAAATGCATCTACATGCCCGGAAGCCTTCCAGGTTTTAGGGTGCATCAAAATCGCAGCATCCAGACCCACAATATTTTGGTGAAGTTGTGTCATGCTTTTCCACCAATAGTCTTTGATGTTGTTTTTGAGTTCCACGCCATTCTGACCGTAATCATAAACCGCGCTTAAACCGTCGTATATTTCACTCGAACCAAAGATATATCCGTATTCTTTAGCGTGCGAGATGACTTGTTTGAATTTGTCTTGTGTATTTGCCATGGCGCAAAAATATGAATTATAATAATTTGAAAAAGAAAAATTTACAAAAGCTCACTACTAATTTTTTTGGGCTTCGAGCGGGCTATCCACTATATCCGCATAAAATGCGGGATGCCGTTCCTATCCCTAAGCCGGTGCAATGCAAAACCAGAAACTTTAAATACAAATTACAAAGTAGAAAGTACAAAGTGTAAAGTAATAAAGAATATAGAAACCTGAAACGCGATAGTTGTTACTTAAAACTTTAAACCAGAAACCAGAAACAATGAACCAGAAACCAGAAACAATGAACCAGAAACCAGAAACAATGAACCAGAAACCTAAAAACTATTCCACCTCACAAAACCCAAAAATGACAACTATCATATTTTAATTCCTCTATTTAACTGATATTTGAAATAGCATTTTAAAACCTAGAAATCATGACAAAACGAGAAGATGTTGCCAAAATAATGACTAAAAACTTGGTGAAGTTAAACGTAAACGACAGCTTGTCTAAAGCAGAAGCCCTTTTTAAAAAAAATAAAATCAAACACTTACCAGTTGTAAAAGGCGACAAAATAGTTGGTATGTTGAGTTACTCTGACCTGTTGCGTATTTCATTTGCAGATGCCACAGATGATTCCGGAGAATATGTAGAGTCTACAGTTTATGACATGTTTTCTTTAGAACAGGTGATGACCCATAAGGTAATTTGCGTAAACACAGACGATTCTATAAAAGAAGTAGCAGAAATATTAGCCAGAGAACATTTTCATGCCCTGCCGGTAATAGAACATGATCAGATCGTTGGTATCGTGACCTCAACTGATATTATCAACTATTTTTTAGAACAGTTTAAGTAATAATAAGTTTCTTACACTTATTTTTGCCTCAAAAAGCTTATGCCTCAGGTAAATGTATCAAAGCAAACTATCAATACTTTAATTATTCTTGTTGGTTCAATACTTTTAATCTATGACTTTGTTGTAGAACCCCAGGAAGTGTATTTTAAAATAAGTGGACTTGTTGTTTTGATGTTTGGCTTGTATAAATCTACGCAACAATGGACAGCCGATAATAAAACAGAGGAAAAAGACAACCAAATAGAAGATGATTTTGATGAAGATGTGGATTTTGATCAAGATAATCCTGAAAAATAATGGATCTAAGATTAAAAGTTGGCGATATTGCAGAAACTGTAGATGATGATATCAAGGGTGAAGTTATTTCGATCTATGCAGATAAAATTATTCTGAAGACTCAAGATGGTTTTGAAATGCCTTTTAGTCCGAATGAGTTGATTAAGTCACCCGATGATGATCTCCCAATAAAGTTTCAGGATTTATATAAGGCCAAGCAGGCTGAACTAAATAATATTCCTAAAAAAACAAGTAAAAAATCTGAGCCTATCACAAGGCTCGAAGTAGATTTGCACATCCATGAGTTAATTGATGACGCCAGAAGGCTATCCAATTATGAGATTTTAAACATACAGATGGATCATGCCAAAAAGAGGTTAGAATGGGCTATGCAAAAAAAACTGAAAGCAGTTGTTTTTATTCACGGTGTGGGCGAGGGCGTTTTAAGAGCAGAACTCCATACCTTATTTAGACGTTATGAGAACCTGGAATACTTTGACGCCAACTACCAAACCTATGGCGTTGGTGCTACAGAAGTCAGGATTTACTGACAGAAATTTCCGGCTTCCTCTTCACTTATGACTGTGTCATTAAAGGGTACGTCCTGATTTACATTAGATACGGTATATCTTCCCATGATAAAGCTTGTAAACCTAAGGCTTTCGCTGTTATTGGTGTTTTCAAAAGTAATATCATTAAAAACAACCTGAGTGAAAAAAGACCTTGAAATGGTGTTTACTTTAACAACATCTACAGTAACGCTGCCCGTTTCGGCAGGGTTAAGATAATTAGGTAAGCCATCCTGATTTAAGTCATTATCGGGATTCAGTGCCGGATTTTCAGGGTCGATACAAACATTCAAATCTTCATTTATTGTAGGCGTGCCATCACCATCGTCGTCTGTGTCAAGGTAATTTGGTGTGCCGTCATTATCTGTATCTACATAAACTATTTCACCATTTTCTGTAATTACATTTCCGTTTTCATCTAAAGCTTCAAGTTCTTCGCTTCGTGTAATTACATTGTCGTTATCATCGTCGGTGTCTAAAAAATCTGGAATCCCATCACCATCAGTATCATCATCAAAGAGATCGCCATTGCCATTAATATCTTCGAGCTCTGCAGGAACCTCGTCATTATCATCTTGATCTGTAACTCTTATTTGCAGGGTTGCTGTGCCTCCTGTTGTGCTGATAAACTCCTCTAAAACCTGGGGTGAGCTGGGTGGGACTTGCTGGCAGTAATAATCATTGCCATTTATACTGCCGCTCAACCTTCTGTAAGTTACCCTATTGTTGTTGTTTATGTTGAAATTGATTTCTATCGTATTTTCGTCAATTTCTGTAAAAGTACCATCAAACTCATCATCAGAAAACTGAAAAGAAATGGCTTCGTTGGTTTCCTGGTCTATAAAATATAGAACATTTGTATTGTCTTGCTGGCACAAAGATAAATTGGTATTTTCATCAAAATTGAAAGTAGTAGTGATGATATTCCCATCGTCACAGGATAAAAAAAATACCATTAAAATGATTAATAATTTGGGTTTAAACGCTTTCAATACATTAGCTTTTTAAGATTCTACAAATTTATGGTATTTGATTGATAATGGTTTTATTTTTAAACAAACATATTCATAAAACATCATAACAATTCCTTAAGCACTTTTTCTTTATAGGTAGAACCAATAGGGATCTGAAAGCTTTCTATAAAAACAGTGTTACCCGAAATATGGTCTAATTTATTCACATTTATACTGAATGATTTATGAATTCTGAGGAATTCCACGGGAAGAGGTTCAATAAATTTTTTGAAAGTACTATGTGTAGTTACCGTTTTTTGAGAGGTAATGACTTTGACATAATCACCAAATGCCTCAACATAGAGTATATTGTCGTATTTTATTTTGAAAAGCTTCTTGTTTTCTTTTAAAATGATAAAATCAGAACCAGACTTATTTTTCTCCAAAGGTTTGATCACCTTTCCAATAGCCGTCAAAAATCTTTTATAAGAAAAAGGTTTCAGGAGATAATCTGTGGCATTCAGTTCAAAGCCCTCAACGGCAAATTGAGGATAAGCCGTTGTGAAGATAACCCTTGGCGGGTGCTGTAAGCTTTTATAAAAATCTGTCCCAGATTGGTTGGGCATGTTTATATCCAAAAAAATGAGCTGGATTTCAGGGTGAAGCTGAAGGTATAAAAAAGCCTCTTTCGCATTGCTGCAAACCTTTTTTAAGTCCAGCACTTCAGTTTTTAAGATAAAATTTCTCAAAACATTTTGAGATGAAATTTCATCATCAACAACTATGCAGGCTATATTGATATTCCTATTCATCAGTGATTAGTAATTTCACCAAAAAGTGAGTTTCTGTTTCTTTGATTTCAAATTTATGTCTGTTCTTGTAAACAATCGCCAGGTTATTTTTTAAAGTTTCCAGACCTATACCTGATTTTTTATCTTTATCGAATATCGGTAGATTTATTTTTTTGTTCTTTATAAAAAATTCAAAATAGTTCCGATTTTGAATAATTTTAATTGAGATCGGATGGGCCTCATCTCCGGAGGAGCCAAATTTATAGGCATTTTCAACCAAAGGTAAAATCAGCATAGGATATATTTTAAAATTTTCATTTTCAACTTCAATCTGTAAATCTATCTTAGTATTAAGCCTATGTTTTTGAAAATTGATGTAGTTTTTAATGAGCTCAATTTCATCTTTTAGTCTCACTCGATCTGTGTTGGTATCATATATGACATACCTCAGTATGTCTGATAACTCTACAATAGCAGTGGTGATATTTTCTTTTTTGTCTAAAGCCATCGAGTACACAACATTAAGAGCATTGAATAAAAAGTGAGGATTGATTTGAGAGCGTAATGCTGAAAGTTGTGATTCTACATGTAGTGTTTTGAGTTTTAAAATTTCATTCTGATTTCTATTAAAGTAAATCCAATCCTGTGCTAGCTTAAGTAGAGTAGAGGAGATTAAAAAAATACTAAAAACCAAATAAAAATCATCTCCCGATATATATGAAATGAAAAAGTAGTTGGGGAAGATGACATCGATAACTTCCACAAAGAAGTTTTTTATAAACACTCCAAAGCTTAAGCCTAAACAGGCAAGTGCAATAAAATAGAAGGTATATTTTTCTTTTTTAAGTAAAAAGGGAATAAAGATGTGAAAATTCACAACAGCTGGAATAGCCACAAATATGACAAAAACAAGAGTGTAATAATAGTCAATTTTTACAGGTATTTGCCCTTTTGTGAACACAAAAATGAGTATCAAAAAAGCTATTGGCCATAGGATAAAATGAAAAATTAGATTTTTATACTGTTTTATTTTTTTCATTGTTTTATTCTTCAGAATAATCTGGAATTAAGGTATAGGTTTGATCTTTTTCCCACTTGTTCTCAATATCAGAGGACATGAACTTCTCTAGAAACCTGTACAATTCTTTGCTGCTGGCTGTCAGCACTAAATCTTCGTCTATGCCTATCTTTTCATGTTTTATTTTAAGATTATGACTTTCAATTAATCTATTGACTACATCTTCATCCAGCCATTTTAGCCTGATGGAATTGTCTTCCAGAAAATCTACTTTGCATACAGAATGTGTATTCAGAATATGCTGGGTTACTAAATTATTCAAACCTTCAGTTTCGTACTCCAAAGGAAAAAAGTTAATGAATAGATGCTCTTCTACTTTGAAAGCAGTCAAGACAAAATAACTAAATGCTGCGTCTTCAATTTTATTTTGGGATGAATTTTTTATGTATTCCAGAACATAAGAATCTTTATAATATGTAAAGGCCTTTTTGTCACTTTCCGAAATCGAATCTTCATCTTTTTCATGTTCTTCCCAAACCACTTTAAAGGGTTTAATTTTCCAGGAGGCGCTTTTGGATGTCCAGTTCCCTTCTAATTTCTTCTCGTAAACTACCTTATCTTTAGTATAAAAAGGATTTAAGGATTTTACTATGCAAGAGTTTAGCATTAATAGACCCGAAATGACCAATACATGTTTAGCTTTCATAACTTACAAATTTAAATTTTCAGCTAATATCAGGTTGAAGTCTTCTCTGAAAAAATAATTTCGACAAACTGGCTTTAACTCATGATGAAAAAATGTAGATGTGATAACCCAAGGTGAAATTATAAATTTTCGATATAAAATTCTTAAATTATTTAACTATTTTTGTCAATTGATGTTGTAAATGCGAAATCCAATGAGAAAAATATATTTTGATAGCGCTGCGACTTCTCAGATGCGAGATGAGGTTATAGATGCTATGGCAGATGCCATGAAAGCATGTTATGGCAATCCATCTTCTACGCATGCCTTCGGCAGAGAAGCCAAGTCAAAAGTTGAAGCTTGCAGAAAAGATATTGCCAAACAGCTGAATGCTTCTCCGGGAGAAATCATTTTTACATCCGGAGGCACCGAAGCCGACAATATGGTTTTAAAATGCGCAGTTAATGATTTAGAGATAAAACGCATCATTACATCAAAAATAGAACATCACGCCGTACTCCACACCGTTCAGCTTTTAGAAAATTGCTCAGGGATTTCTGTGGAATATGTAGAACTTAAAGAAGACGGTCAAATAGATTTAGATCATCTTGAGTTGCTTTTATCTGGTTCAGAAGACAAGACTTTGGTGAGTCTAATGCACATTAACAATGAAATCGGAAATAAACTAGATTTGAAAAGAGTTTCTGAAATTTGCCAAAAGCACAATTCATTATTACATTCAGATACCGTTCAGTCTGTTGGTCATTATCAAATGGACCTGCAAGAGTGCCCTCTGGATTTTTTGGCAGTAAGCGCACATAAATTTCACGGGCCAAAAGGTGTTGGATTTGCTTACATTAACAAAAAACATAAACTGGCTTCTCTTATACAGGGTGGACAACAGGAACGCGGGCATCGTGCCGGTACAGAAAATGTGGCTGGTATTGTTGGGCTACACACAGCTTTTGATTTGGCCTATAAAAACCTCCGCGAAGAGAGTAATTATATCAAAGACTTGAAACAATATTTTATTCAAAAACTAGAAGAGAATATTGAGGGCGTTGTTTTTAATGGGCTTTGCAAAGATTTTGAGCACAGTACTTATACAGTGATAAATGTGAGTCTGCCTATTTCAGAAGCAAAAGCTGGATTATTGCTATTTCAGCTAGACTTAAAAGGTATTGCCTGTTCCCAGGGCAGTGCCTGCCAAAGTGGAAGTCAACAGGGCTCATTTGTGCTGAATGAAATTTACGGCCCCGATAAAGTCAAAACACCTTCTCTTAGGTTTTCATTATCGCATTACAATACCAGAGAAGAAATAGATTATACCATTGAGGTGCTTTCACAATTTGTTGGTAGTGAAAAGGTGATGGTATAAAACTCCTTTTTAGTATTTATAGTTATTTATCATAGACATTTATAAATCAAATCAATATTCAAAATCATTGTTGAACATTGCCTGAGTCTATATTCCCGGGTAAATCTACATACCAGTCCTGGTTGTCATTTCCACCGGAAGTCGCCCATTGTGAAAAGAAGTTATAAGCTTCATCTATTCTCACAGTTTCGTTAGGCAGCGCAATTTCTTCCGGAAAGCTCAGAGCCCAGGGATAGCCGTCTGTTGAAATAAAATCTCCATCTTCATCTCTGTTTGCACCTTCAAATTCAGGATTTAGATTTCCTAAATCGGTAACATCAAAAAATGGCAAATGAATTTCATTTTCTCTTACCATATTTTTTATAATAAACGGATTGAAAGGTGCAGTGCCTAAAACATTTGTGCTTATTGGTTGATTGAATTTAACTGATATGGTAGTTTCTTCAAGTAAATTATCTTGATTGTCCGTAAAAATAATAACGGCATCCTGTTGACCGGATTCAGTACCATTTGCATTGTTGCTAATATAATTTTCAGTGTAAACAGGACCTGTAACACTCTCTATTGCAGAACTGGGCACACCCTCTAACTCAATACCAAAACCATTAATAAAACCTGCACCATTAGCAACAACTTTAGAGACAAAGTCAATTTGAACTGCTTCATTATTTGAGTTGACAGAAATTTCTGTTCTGTATCGCAATGAAACATCATTAAAGTCATAATCACCAAAAGATGGCCATAAATCTTCAAAAGTTAACATGGCATAACCTGTTGGGCTTGGACTGTAAAGTAAAAATGATTTATTAGGATCATTCGGAAAGGCATCGTCAACGTCGCTTACGCCATCTCCGTCAGAATCATCACTGCATTCTTCCTGCAAGACAGATTGGGGTTGATTGTTATTTATATTACCAGAAACGTTGGCAGTAGAGCAATAGTAAACAAACCCCGGACCATTTATACCTCCGGAAACATTAATAGAGCTAGAGTAGATACTACCACCATTTAAATTCACAAAACCAGAAATATTTATATTTTCGGCTTCTACAACAGTAGTCCCATTCAAATTTGCACCGCCACTAACATTTAGATTTCCAGTGACAATAAGATCCCACCCATTACCATTTAAAAATCCTTGTACTACAGCGTCTCCTTCAACAAAAACGTCGCTTGTAAGGGTTCCGTTTATAGTAGTAGAAGACTTTGTATGGCTTGGAGAAGAAGGCTTTTGGCCATAGGAAAGGCTAACTGAATTATTAGCTATATTTAAAAGATTGTCAGTAAACCCAGTTGATGATTTACGTCGAATGAATATTTTTTCGCAATACGAAGGTAAATTCAGTGAATTATTTAAAACACCGTTTACAGTAACACCTGTGAAATTTAGTTTAAATATTTGCCCGTCTAATAAAATTTCATCGTAACTCAATTCTTCAGGATTGACTTCACCGTCAGCTTTTCTGATTTCTGAATAAACCTTGTAAATGGAATTTTCCAAGTTATCATTTATTGTCACCGAAACATTTTTATAGGTATTAAAGTCAAAGCCATCAGGGATTTCCAGTGTAGGTCTTGTATCGGGATTTTCAACATCTGGATCTTGTTCCACACTATCCGGTGTACACGATAGAAATATAAGCAAGCTAAAAAGCAAAGAGGATCTTAGGGCCTTCATGATTTTTTCTTTAAAATTAATTAAAAAAGCCTATATATAATCAAAATCACGATAAAAAGTAATATAATTCTTTAAATATTTAGACCTGTGGATTATACAAACGCATACCAATCACTACCCGAACAACTGGCTGAACAGTACAAAAACCTAAACCTTGAAAACCATTGTTACCTAAGAATTGCTTTGGATAATTCTTTTCAAACTCAATGGAATAAAGTGTTAAAATCACCAGCTTACAAGCATCTCAATAACAATCAATTAGAAGAAGTCAATTCGTTATTAAAACAATATCAAAAGGACAAGAATCTTTTGTTGAAGCATAATAAAAAATCGCTATCTTGGAGAAAAGCCCAAACAGACGATCAATTGAGGTTATTTTGAGGATATAGTATCAAAAATAAATCTCCTGAGCCTGTCTAAAAGTATTAGCATGCGCCTCAATGATAATTTTAATGTCTTTAGAATAGCCGCCACCCATACTCACTTCGACCGGTATACTTTTATCAAAAAGCGTCTGCAAAACATAGCGATCTCTTTCTTTACAGCCTTCAACAGAGCATCCTAGTTTTCCGAGTTTATCGGTGTCTACAATATCGACACCGCTGAGGTAAAACACAAAATCTGGTTTTACTTTGTCAATCAATTTTGGCAAATGAGATTTTAAAGTTTCTAAATATATTTCATCATCGGTATTGTCAGGTAAAGGGATATCAAGATCTGAAACCTCTTTTTTAAATGGATAATTGTTTTTCCCGTGGATTGAAAAAGTGAATACACGAGAATCATTTTGAAAAATATCTGCTGTACCGTTCCCTTGATGTACATCCAGATCAACTATCAAAATTGATTTTGCTTTTTTCTTTTCTAATAGATAATAAGCTCCTATGGCCTGATCATTAAGCATACAAAAGGCTTCACCGCGATTCCTGTAAGCGTGATGTGTGCCGCCGGCTATATTCATGGCAATACCATGATCTAAAGCATAATCGCAGGCTTTTATAGTGCCGTTGGTGATGATGCGTTCGCGTTTAACCAGTTCCGAAGAAAGTGGGAAGCCAATTTTTCTGGCTTTTCTAGGTTCTATCCTGCAATTATAAAGTTCTTCAATGTAAGATTTGTCATGGGCCAGTGCAACGAATTTTTCGTTCTCCTCTAAAATTTCAGGTTTAAAAAAATTTTGTTCCTGGCACGTCCCCTCATATAATAGTTGTCTGGGCAATAAATCATATTTCTCCATCGGGAAGCGATGTCCTTCCGGTAAAGGATGTTTATAAATATCATCAAAGGCGATTTTCAGCATAAATTGGTCTTCAATTAAGCCAGCTAAAGTAAAAATTCAGCTAAGAATTTTTAACAAAAACCCCACGAATACACAATTATTTAAGTTTTAATAAGGGTATTCGTGTGGTTTTTGTGAGAAAATGCATTTTAATCAATGAGGCTAAAGCCTGTATAAGATACCAGAACTTCAGGAATCTTAATGCCCTCTTCCGTTTGGTTGTTTTCTAATATCCCGGCAATGACTCGTGGAAGAGCCAATGAACTGCCATTTAATGTATGGATTAGATGCTTTTTCTTATGTTTGTCTTTATATCTGATTTTAAGCCGATTGGATTGGAAAGTTTCAAAATTTGAAACCGATGAAATCTCAAGCCATCTTTCCTGAGCTGTTGAGTATACTTCAAAATCAAATGTAAGTGCTGAGGTAAATCCTAAATCGCCTCCGCACAATCTAAGAATTCGGTAAGGCAAACCTAACTCCTGTAAAATACCTTTGACATGATTCACCATCTCGTCAAGAACCTCGTAGGAATTTTCCGGTCTAACAAAGTTGACGATTTCAACCTTATCGAATTGGTGTAATCGGTTCAGTCCTCTTACATGTGCACCATAACTTCCGGCTTCTCTTCTGAAGCATGGTGTGTAGCCAGTGAGTTTTATAGGCAGTTGTGATTCCTCCAGGATATTATCTCTGAAGATATTGGTCAATGGCACTTCCGCAGTTGGGATAAGGTATAAATCATCTTCTCCTATATGATACATCTGCCCCTCTTTGTCAGGAAGTTGTCCGGTTCCATAACCTGAAGCCTCATTGACCACCAGTGGAACCTGCATCTCGCTATAGCCTGCTTCTGTATTTTTGTCTAAAAAGTATTGGATCAAAGCCCTTTGCAATTTTGCACCTTTTCCTTTGTATACGGGAAAACCGGCACCAGTAATTTTATTACCCAATTCAAAATCTATGATATCATATTTCTTGGCTAATTCCCAATGGGGTAGAGGATGATCTCCTAATTCAGGAATTTCACCTTCTGCATAGACCTCCTCATTGTCTTCTTCATTTGACCCACCTGGGACAGTGTTGTGTGGAACATTTGGGATTTGATATAAAATATCCTCCAGCTGTTTTTGGATATTATCCATTTCTTCGGACAATGTTTTGCTTTTGTCTTTCAGCTCACCAGTTTCTGTTTTTAATTTATTGGCTTCTTCTGTTTTACCGCTTTTAAAAAGCATACCAATTTGCTTTGAAATACTGTTTGATTTAGCTAGTATTTCATCTAATTCTACTTGAGTCGAACGACGTTTTTCATCCAACTCGATGGCTGAGTTGATAAGTGTTTCTGCTTTAAAGTTTCTTTTTTTTAAAGCCGCAATAATTTCTTCCTTATGGCTTATTATATCTTTTATGACTAACATAGGTCTCAAATTAGGCTGCAAATTTACTTATCTTTCGGGGAAAGTGTGCAATCACCTGAATAAAAAGAAAGAATTTAGTTGAAGTTTATAATTTTGTTTGTACAGACGCAGTGTTCAGCTGCATTTTCAAGTTTTTGAAACCATTAAGTTTTATTTTTAGATCAAAAGTTAAAAACTAATCGTTATAAACGACAAAATGTGCCAACACTTAAATAAAGTATCAGCACATTTACTTGAGATTGCTTCGCTCATTGCTCACAATGAGCGATAATCAATTTTGAAATTGACTTTATTTTTGGGGTAAAACAATTTGATTGCAAACTACTTCTGTGACATATCTTTTCTGACCTTCTTTGTTTTCGTAAGAGCGGTTACTCAGTTTCCCTGAAATCACTACTTCGCGACCTTTTTCAGTATAATTTTCTATAATGTCGGCTGTTTTGCCCCAGGCGACTATATTATGCCAAGATGTATTTTCTACTTTTTCGCCTTTGGCTGTTGTATAGTTTTCATTTGTGGCCAGGCTAAATTTAGCCAGTTTTTTGCCCGATTCAAGATTGATGATTTCCGGATCTTGTCCTAATCTTCCCATAAGTTGTACATGATTTTTTAAAGAGTTCATAACATAAAAATTTAGATTCCGTCTGTATAACGGAACAGGTTAAACATAACTGCTTATCAATTTGAAAAACAGTATCGAACAATTCGACAATGCAAAGATGAGATAGAGGGAAAGTTTTAATCGGTATATAATCAGTTACTTACGTTTATTTACATTTGTAGTCGTTTGTAATGGTATAAACATCTAATAAACAGATATAAAAATTTTTACTAGTAAATAAATTTTTAAAACACAAAATTCATTTATTTTTGAAAATCTATGAATCTTACCTTAAGAAACTTTATTTTAAAGCACACCGGAGCTAAAGATATCATCACAAATGATACAATACAAAATCTATGGAGTGGTTATGGGAAAATGCTACGAGTAAGCTTGCTGAGTGATAAAGTTAAATCTGTAGTTGTAAAGGATATACAACTCTCAGAAAAGGAAACTCATCCAAGAGGTTGGAATTCGGATATTGGACATCAACGGAAACTTAAGTCTTATCAAGTTGAAAAATCTTGGTATGAAAACTATAGTGCTTTCAGTCAGAGTCGATTACCTATCTGTTTAGGGGTAGAAGAAAAATCTAATTGTATTTTTATTCTTTTGGAAGATCTTGATGATGCGGGCTTTCCTTTGCGGAAACAAAAATTAACCTGGAAAGAATTTTCTTCTTGTCTAAAATGGCTGGCAGAGTTTCATGTGAGCTTTTTGGGAATGGATCCCAAAGGCTTATGGGAAACAGGTACCTACTGGCATTTAGATACCAGACCAAATGAATTTGAGGCCTTAACTGATCTAGAATTGAAGTCAGCTGCTAAAGGCATTGATGATAAACTCAACCAATGCAGGTATAAAACAATTGTTCACGGCGATGCCAAGATTGCCAATTTTTGCTTTTCAAAAAAGGGAGATGTTGCAGGAGTAGACTTTCAATATGTTGGTGGCGGCTGTGGCATGAAAGATCTTGTTTACTTCACAGGCAGTTGTTTAACAGAAAGTGAGTGTGAGCGATTAGAAGCTAAGATATTGGATACATATTTTCAATATTTTCATAGCGCGTATGGCAGTAAGCATGTCGAATTGGAAATGGAATGGCGCGATTTATATAAAGTAGCCTGGGCAGATTTTCATCGTTTTTTAAAAGGATGGAGTCCGGATCACTGGAAAATAAACACTTACAGCGAACGTGTTACCAGAGAAGTTTTAAAATCATTATGATATGGACTTAAAAGAATTGGCAAAAGTCGCTATTAATGCAGTAAAAGCTGCTGGAGAAGTTATAAAGGAAGCCGCTGATGAAGATATACCCGTACAGCATAAGAAAGGAGGTTCAAATTACGCTTCTCAGGTGGTGACTGAAATAGACAGAAAATGTGATGGCATTATACGCAAGATCCTGGAATCAACTTGTGAAAAATATGATTTGGCTATTTTGACTGAAGAGCAGGAAGATGATGGTAGTCGGTTTCAAAAACAATATTTTTGGTGTGTAGACCCTCTAGATGGAACTTTGGCTTTTATTAATAAAGAACAAGGTTTTTCTGTGTCTATTGCACTGGTTTCTAAAGATGGCAAACCAGTCATTGGCGTAGTTTATAACCCGAGTAATCAATTGCTGTATCATGCTATACACGGTAATGGTGTCTTTAAAAATGGAAAACTTTGGAAACCTATAAAAAAGAAGGATGCCACTTTTACTTTGGTAACCCCAAAACCTTTACAAAAAATCCCAAACGCAGAAGACGTTAAATCTGTGCTTGATCAAAAAGTTAAATTTCATCAAAGTACATTATTAAAAGAGGTTTATGGTAAAGGTGCAGTTTGGAATGCCATCCGGGTCTTAGAAGAATCCCCGGCTTGTATGATAAAACCACCTAAGTCTGAAAAAGGAGGTGGGAGTTTATGGGATTATGCAGCAACAGCCTGTATTTTTAATGAACTCGGTTTTCAAGCCATTGGATTTGACGGAATGCCGCTTGAGCTTAATAAAAAGTCTGATACGTTTATGAATCATCAAGGCGTATTGTATTATTCTGATCGCCAATAGATAATATATCTTTTAAAAACATTTATTTTTAAATCAGCTGAAATTTTGCATCTACATTACTTCAAATGCAAAACGAATAAGAAAAAACAACCAATACAGCAATTTTTTTAAATCAGCCTATAGGTGTTTTTCTAACTCGGGCTTAAACTCGACTAATACCTTAATTGGATTCATTCTTCGCCTTTTAATGCATAAGTCGGGATAAATTAAACAGCGACCTGTAAAGTCGCTGTTTAAGATATAGCATTATATATGTAGAGAGAAGGGTTAGTTATTTTGGTAATGCTACACTATCAATGACATGAATAACGCCGTTTGATTGATTGACATCCGCAATTGTAACAGTCGCGGTATTGCCGTTTTCATCTTTAATAACAACATTTTTTCCATTTAACATGACTGATAAAATACCGCCGTTGACAGTTTTATACGTTGCTTTACCATTCCCTTTCTTAATATCTTTTACGATATCCTTTGCATTCTTCTTACCAGCGACAACATGATAAGTTAGAACTGCGGTAAGTTTAGCTTTATTTTCTGGTTTCAGTAGAGTCTGAACAGTTCCTTTTGGAAGCTTTTCAAACGCAGCATTGGTAGGCGCAAAAACGGTAAATGGTCCGTCACTTTGAAGAGTTCCGACTAATCCTGCAGCTTTTACAGCGGCCACAAGTGTAGTATGGTCTTTTGAATTTACGGCATTTTCAACAATGTTTTTGCTGGGATACATCGCTGCACCACCGACCATTACTGTTTTTTCACTTTTCATTTTGCTTTGCGCAAAAATTGATGTTGTTCCTAGCACTGCAATTGAGAAAACAATTGCTGTAAAGATTCTTGATTTCATAATTTAAATTTTTATTGTTCACCTTATTTACGATGCTAAGTTTGCTACAGTTTATAAATCATTAAATTTTAGTTTTTCTTTAACTTTTAGTAATTATAATTAAGCGATTACTAATTATTGATTTTCCAGCTTTATACATGATGAATTGAGTCCATTTTTATCTTTTGCCTCATGTCCTGAATAGTGGACGAACATCGGTTATATCCACCTGAGGCGGATAAGGGCAAATAGTAGATTTTCATCGAAATATCAATAAATATGCATAAAAGCGGACTTACACATCATTTTTTAAGTAATTTTAAAGTCAACTTCTTCGAAATCATCAATTTTAGCTTTAATTATATCACCTGATGCTATATCAGTCATCGGCCCTAATGCTCCGGATAAAATAATGTCCCCGGCTTTTAACGGGTTACCTTTCTTTATCATGGTTTTAGCCAGCCATAAAACCGCATTCAACGGATTACCCATACAGGCTTTACCAGTCCCTTCAGAAACCAATTCGTCATTTTTAAACATCTGCATGTGACAATTTTCTAAGTCTATATCTGAAAGTTTAATTTTCTCATCTCCGAGTACAAAATGACTGGCAGAGGCATTATCGGCAATGGTATCGGTGATCTTGATATTCCAGTTTTCAATACGGCTGCCAACTATTTCTATGGCTACACGGGCATGGTCTATGGCTTCAATTACTTTATCCAGGTTTAAATTATCAGAATCTAAATTTGTTTTTAGAACAAAAGCCCACTCAGCTTCAGCTTTAGGTTGCAGGAGTTTCTTCTTGCTGATACGACCTTGATTTGGTATTCTCATATCTTCGGTCAGAATTCCAAAATCGGGTTCATCTACGCCTAGCTGTTCCTGAACGGCAAAAGAGGTCAGACCAATTTTTTTACCGATAATTTTAGCACCACCGGCCAGTTTTTTTTCAGTAACTAATTTTTGAATTTTATATGCAGCATCAATATTTTTTTCATTTGGAAAAACTGTTCTGATTGGAGCAATAGGTTGCCTTAGTTTTTCAGCTTTATAAATGTCTTCTACTATTTGTTCCAATAAATTCATTCTTTAGATTTAAGTATTTATAAAAAACCTTGGCGACATGGCGCCCTTGTCTGCCGACAGTCAGGTTTGCGAGATGTATACTAATCATAAATCTTTGTTTCGCATTTCTTCCATTTTCTCTCTGTCCAAAACATAATCTTTAATGTCTTTACCTTTCCATCGGTGATACAAAAATAATGGCATAAAAATGAACGTGCTGAATAGCACAGAAAGCCCAATAATTTTATCTGCCATGTCGGGAGTTTCTTCGGTGATCTTTAAATAAAACCCATAGCCAAAACCTCCAAGCATAATGATAAAACATATCCATAATACGTATTTCATAGTCAAATATTTATTGCACACTTAAATCTACTAATTTATCCCGGTAAGCCGTGAGCATTTTAGACTTTGATATGAAGCCAATATACTTTCCTTCTCTTACCACAGGCAAATTCCAGGCGTCGGTTTCTTTAAATTTCTTCATGACATCTTTAGCATTACAATCTTTGAGGTCAATAACATCCGGAGCTGTTTGCATCAAATCGCTTACGATCAACTCACTATATAAATCTTGTTTGAACATGACACTTCTGATGTCATCTAATAATAAAATGCCTTTAAAAATCCCGTTATTATCGGTAACCGGGAAAATATTTCTGGAGGATTTTACCACGCCGTCGTAAACCACCTCTTTAAGTGACATGTCTATTCGTAAAATCACAAAATTCCGTTCTATCAACTGGTTGATTTCCAGAAGACTTAGTACCGTTTCATCTTTATCGTGAGTGACCAGTTTTCCCCGTTGTGCCAGTTCAACATTATAAATAGAATGCCGCTGAAATCGCTGACTTATGCCGTAAGAAATGGCTACACATATCATTAGAGGAATGTAAAGATTATATCCCGAGGTAATTTCTGCAATTAAGAAAATAGCGGTCAGTGGGGCGTGCATTACGCCAGACATTAAGCCGGCCATGCCCACCAGAGCGAAATTATTATCAGAAATATCATGATCAAAAACCTTGAGTTGCTTAATAAATAACGCATAACAACTCCCTATAATGCTTCCAATAAATAGCACCGGAGCAAATATTCCACCAACGCCTCCGGAGGCTATCGTCACAGAAGTTGCTATAATTTTAAATATCATAACCACAAATAGAAAACCAATAAAAAACCAAAGGTTTTCCCAGCCAAAATTTAATTGAGACTCTTCCCAGAATACATAATTACCCGCCAGGAGTTGGTTCATAAAGGGATAGCCTTCACCGTATAGCTGCGGAAAGGCAAAAATGAGAATCCCCAGAATTAAAGCACCTAAAAGCACTCGCTTGAATTTTGAAGAAATGGTGTTGAAAATTTTGAAGGTCTGACTGTAGATTTTCAAAAAAACCAGAGAAAACCCGGCACAAAATACAGCTAATATGATGTAATAGAACACATCTTCGATAAAAAAGGCTGAGGTGACCTGAGGCTGAAGAATAATGTCTGAACCAAAGAAGAAATACGATGTGAATATTGCAGATACCGAAGCAACGAGTAAAGGGATCATTGAAACTAAAGTCAAATCGAGTGCAAATATTTCGATAGCAAAAATAATAGCAGCAATAGGGGCTTTAAATAGCGAGGACATGGCTCCGGCAGCCGCACAGCCAATCAGTAAAGTTCTTGTAGCCTGATTGACTTTAAAATATTTTGATAAAATTGAACCCAATCCGGCACTGGTGGCCACAGTAGGGGACTCCAAACCCACAGAGCCACCCAAACCTACAGTTAAAGGTGCTGTGATGAGTGAGGCATAGCTCTGCACGCGTCTTACGAAGCCCTTTCTTTGTGAAATAGAAAACAAGATTGAAGAAATTCCCTGACCAATGTTAGCTTTAAGTATATAATTTAAAACCAGATAAGTTAACAGAAGCCCTATAAATGGAAATACAAAATAATACACCTGTTGAAAAGTGAATACCAATCCTCTTTCTACAAGCTGTTGAATAAGGTAAGTCAAGTTTTTGAGAGCAACTGCAACCAAACCCGCACCAAAGCCAATTAAAGCACTTAAGATAATCACAAACTGATGTCTGGAAAGATACCTTTCTTTCCATGCTATGATTTTGAATAAAAATTTATGTCCTAAGCCTTTGCTCATTTCTATCTCAGTTTTGTTGAGATTTTACAAAGTTAAAGCTTTTGAGTGATGTAATCCTAAATGCTTATTTCATTCTGGATTATTTATTTGCCTTAGTTTATGATGTAAAATAGATGATCAGAGTTACAACATTAAAACCTGTCTGCCTGTGGCATAATTTTAAGATGATGAAGTCTTAATGACAATATTAATTTTCCTAATGTCTTAATGTTTTTGTAACCACAAACCTGCCTGCCGCTTTTAGTCAGGGACATTAAGTTTTGCACAAAGTTCAATTAGGAGATTAGCACTGTTGAGATTTTTAACCTTGATAGGCATTATAAATGATTAAAGCCTCTTAATGACGACCTTAATAGTCTTAACTTCTAAATGTTTAAAAAAACTAATCTTCTGTTTTCAGCAATAAACCCAATTCATCTAATTGTGAGTTGTCAACACTTGCCGGGGCGTCAATCATTACATCACGACCCATGTTGTTTTTTGGGAAGGCAATAAAATCTCTGATGCTTTCCTGTCCGCCAAGAATAGCGACTAACCTGTCCAGACCAAAAGCGATACCACCGTGCGGAGGCGCACCGTATTCAAAGGCATCCATCAAAAAGCCGAACTGTTTACGGGCTTCATCTTCACTAAAGCCTAATAAGGACAACATACGACTTTGCATGGCCTTGTCGTGAATTCTGATGGACCCACCACCAATTTCATTACCATTTAAGACTAAATCGTAGGCATTAGCACGCACCTCACCTGGTGAAGCTTCCAGAAGCTCAACATCTTCTGCTTTCGGAGAGGTAAACGGATGGTGCATGGCGTGGTAGCGCTGGGTATCTTCATCCCATTCTAAAAGAGGGAAATCTACAACCCAAAGTGGTGCAAATTCGTTTGATTTTCTTAAACCGAGACGATTACCCATTTCCATGCGTAATGCACTCAGTTGAGCGCGGGTGTCATTGGCATTTCCCGAAAGCACAGCAATGAGGTCACCGGGTTGAGCGTTGGTTTTTTCAGCCCATTGTGCCAGGTCTTCGGCATCATAAAACTTATCTACCGAAGATTTAAAGCTACCATCTAAGTTAACCTTGACGTAAACCATTCCTTTGGCGCCAACCTGTGGTCGTTTTACCCAATCGATTAATTTGTCAATTTCTTTTCTGGAATAACTCGCTCCGCCGGGGATGGCAATACCTACTACTAGTTCTGCTTCATTGAAGATTTTGAAATCTTTATGCTGGGCGACTTCATTGAGTTCGCCAAACTCCATTCCAAAACGGATGTCGGGCTTATCGTTGCCATAGGTTTTCATGGCATCTTCAAAGGTCATTCTTGGGAATTCTTCAACCTTAATCCCGTGTGTTTCTTCAATGAGGTGTTTGGTTAAACCTTCAAAAGTGTTTAAAATATCCTCCTGAGTCACGAAAGACATTTCGCAGTCTATTTGGGTAAATTCTGGTTGTCTGTCGGCTCTTAAATCTTCGTCTCTAAAGCATTTTACGATTTGGAAATATTTTTCCAGTCCACCAACCATCAAGAGTTGTTTAAAGGTTTGTGGTGATTGTGGTAAGGCGTAAAACTGACCTTGATTCATTCGGCTGGGCACGACAAAATCGCGCGCGCCTTCCGGGGTAGATTTGATGAGGTAAGGGGTTTCTACTTCCACAAAGTCCTGTGCAGACAGGTAATTTCTCACTGCCATGCTCACCTTGCTTCTAAAGATCAACTTCTCCTTGACCGGATTTCGACGGATATCCAGATAACGGTATTTCATTCGTAATTCTTCACCACCGTCAGTTTTATCTTCAAGAGTGAATGGCGGTGTTTTTGAAGAATTCAACAAGACCAGGTTTTCAACTAAAACTTCAATATCTCCGGTTGGGATTTTTGGGTTTTTGGATTCGCGTTCTATCACTTTACCTTTCACCTGAATTACAAATTCTCTTCCAAGTTTTTCTGCAGCATCAAATACAGCTTTTGGTGTACGTTCAGAATCAAATACCAATTGGGTGATGCCGTAACGGTCTCTCAAATCTACCCAAATGATAAATCCTTTGTTTCTTATTTTCTGAACCCAGCCTGAAAGTGTAACCTCCTGGCCGAGGTGTTCTATATTTAAATCAGCATTTTGATGCGTCCTGTACATGACTAAAAATTTTGATTTGCAAAAATAGGGATATTTATTAATGTGAAAATGTAATAATGTGTAAATGTATTAATCGTTCTTTTAAAGTGAATTTTATACATATGATTTGATAACGAATAAACCAGAAATAAAATATATTGTAATATCAAAAATCAGAGGGTTTAAGAAGTAATAATAAAAATGTGAACAAATAGTTAAAAAAAATATAGGGGTTCGTAATTCTATTTATCACTTTTAAATATATTTACCCCTGTAAAAAAGTGAGAAGTGAGAAGTGAGAAGTGAGAAGTGAGAAGTGAGAAGTAAAATTAAATAAGAAAAAAATTAAAGCTAAGAGCTAAAACCCAAAGGCAAAAAGCCAATTACTAATAACAAACTACTATGATTATAGGCGTTCCTACCGAAATTAAAAATAATGAAAGTCGAGTTTCCGTTACACCTGCTGGCGTATTTGAACTCACAAAAGCTAAACACGAAGTTTACGTGCAATCTAATGCCGGTTTAGCAAGTGGATTTACTGATACAATGTATAAAGATGCTGGAGCTACAGTCCTCGAAACAATTGAAGAAGTGTACGATGTTGCAGAAATGATCGTAAAAGTAAAAGAGCCAATAGACTACGAATACAAATTGGTCAAAGAAGGCCAGATTTTATTTACTTATTTTCATTTTGCGTCTAGTCAGCCCCTTACAGAGGCTATGCTGGCCTCCAAAGCGACTTGTATAGCCTATGAGACAGTTCACGAAGAGGATGGAAGTCTGCCATTGCTGACGCCAATGTCTGAAATTGCGGGTAGAATGGCGACACAACAAGGGGCTAAATATTTAGAGAAGCCCATAAAAGGCAAAGGAATTTTGCTTGGAGGTGTGCCTGGGGTTTCTCCGGGAAAAGTTTTAGTACTTGGAGCCGGTGTTGTAGGCATTCAGGCAGCTAAAATGGCTGCAGGACTGGGTGCCAGTGTAGTAGTAATGGACATTAATATGAAGAGATTACGTTACGTTAACGATATCATGCCACCGCATGTAGTTACAGAATTTTCTAACGAATACAATATCAGAAAACACATTAAAGATGCAGACCTGATTGTAGGCGCAGTGCTCATTGCTGGTGCAAAAGCCCCAAAGCTTATTACCAGAGACATGCTTAAAGACATGCAGCATGGTACGGTGATGGTTGATGTAGCTGTAGATCAAGGTGGTTGTTTTGAAACAACAAAACCTACAACACACGAACATCCCACATACATAGTTGACGAAGTTGTTCATTATTGTGTGACTAATATGCCCGGAGCGGTACCTTATACTTCCACTGTTGCTTTAACCAATGTGACCTTTCCTTATGTTATGACCATAGCTAACCACGGATGGAAAAAAGCCATAGAAGTTGATCCCAGACTGGAAAAAGGTTTAAATATCAATAATGGTGAAATTATCTTAGACGAATTGAAAGGAATTTTTTAGGTACAAACCCTGCAAGGGTTAAAAAGGGTAAAACTATATTCATTAAAAAAGCCTCAATTAAGAGGCTTTTTTGTTACTTGATCATCATAAAGTAAATCTATGAAGCGGCTTTAAGCTGTTTAAGTGTAGATTTTTTGAGTGCTTTATCGACATAATTTTTTGTAACCCTCAATTCTTTCTCATTACCATCTGGCATATCAAACATGGCATCTGTAAGCACTGCTTCACATAACGACCTTAAGCCTCTGGCTCCAAGTTTGTATTCTAAAGCCTTTTCTACAATATGATCTAAGGCGCCATCTGAAAATGACAATTCTATGTTATCCATGGCAAACAATTTTTGGTATTGTTTGGTAATCGCATTTTTAGGTTGTGTCAGTATAAGTCTTAAGCTCTCTTTATCCAGGGGATTCATATAGCTTAAAACAGGAAGACGGCCAATTATTTCAGGAATCAAACCATAGTCCTTAAGATCTTTTGGAATGATATACTGCAGCATATTTTCTTTGTCCAGGCCTTCACCTTTTTTGGATGCTCCATAACCAACTGCCTGCATGTTAAGGCGTTTTGAAATATGGCGCTCTATACCGTCAAAAGCACCGCCTGCTATAAAAAGAATATTTTCTGTGTCTATCTCTATAAAATTCTGATCCGGATGTTTTCTGCCTCCTTTGGGAGGAACATTTACGGTGGTTCCTTCCAATAACTTTAATAATGCTTGCTGTACGCCCTCACCACTTACATCACGCGTAATGGAAGGGTTGTCGGATTTTCTCGCTATTTTATCGATTTCATCAATAAATACTATACCTGTTTGCGCCTTTTCAACATTGTAATCGGCGGCAGCAAGCAGTTTTGTAAGAATAGTTTCTACATCCTCTCCAACGTATCCTGCTTCAGTAAGTACAGTAGCATCGACAATAGCCAGAGGTACATTGAGCATTTTTGCAATAGTTTTGGCAACCAGTGTTTTACCTGTTCCTGTTCTGCCGACCATGATGATGTTACTTTTTTGTATTTCGACATCATCTTTTTTATTCTTAGGTTGCAGTAGTCGTTTATAGTGATTGTAAACGGCAACTGCCATCACTTTTTTGGTATAATCCTGACCAATCACATACTGGTCTAGAAAATCTTTTATGGCCTTAGGCTTTTGCAGTGCTAAATCTTTGTCTATTTTATGCTTGTTGTATGTGCTGATTTCTTCTAGGACAATGCCATGGGCCTGTTCTATACATTTGTCACATATATGCGCATCCAATCCTGCAATGAGAAGGTTGGTTTCAGATTTTTTGCGTCCACAAAAAGAGCATTCAAGATTTTCTTTAGCCATGAGTTTAATCTCTTTTTAAAATTTCATCTATCATTCTGTAGTCCAGAGCTTCTTGTGCATCCATCCAAAAATCACGGTCTCCATCTTCATAGATTTTATCGTAATCTTTTCCGGTGTGCTTAGCTATAATCTCGTAAAGCTCTTGTTTAAGTTTAACTATTTGCTGAGCAGTAATTTGTATATCGTCTGCTTGTCCTTGCGCACCACCCATAGGCTGGTGAATCATTACTCTGGAGTGCGGTAATCCAGATCTTTTTCCATCTGTTCCAGCGCAAAGCAATACAGCACCCATAGAAGCTGCAATACCTGTATTTATAGTTGCAACATCGGGCTTTATAAACTGCATCGTATCATAAATTCCAAGTCCGGCATAAACGCTTCCACCAGGAGAATTGATGTAAATCTGAATGTCTTTTGAGGCATCTGTAGATTCTAAAAACAACAATTGCGCCTGAATAATATTCGCAACCTGATCGTTGATAGCTGTACCTAAAAAAATGATTCTATCCATCATTAACCTGGAAAAAACATCCATTGCTACCGCATTCATTTGGCGTTCCTCTATGATGTTAGGCGTCATGCCAACAGGATACATGCTTGTAATGATTTTGGAATAATAATTTGAATTTATTCCTTGATCTTTTGTTGCAAATTTTTCAAATTCTTTATTGAAATCCATATGTAATTTTGTAAAAGTCTATTTGTAAACTTCGTCAATAAATTTCTCGTAAGTCAGCTTTTTAACTTTTAGGTTAACATTCTCCTTGTAAAAATCAAGAAGTTTTTTATTCATAACCTGATCTGATATCTTTTTAACCTCTTCTTCTTTTTGAAGAATATTCTGAGTAATGTTTTCTAGTTGTTCTTCAGGCATATCCATTTGGCCAAATTGCGCCATCTGCATCTTAATGCGCTCTTTTGTTAAGTCTTTTACCTCGTCTATAGTAACTTGAAGATTGTTGTCTTTTATGATTTTTCCTTCAATCAGCTGGAATCTTAATCCTTTTTCACTTTTGTCAAATTCTTCTTTAGCTTCATCTTCAGACAATTCTTTTTCACCTGAAACCCTTAACCATTTTTTTAAGAATTCTGAAGGAAGGTCAAATTCTACATTTTCAATAAGGTATTCAGAAACATCATTCAAAAGTTGCTGATCACTCTGTTGTTCCAGCTGAGCTTCCGCATCTTCTTTGATTTTGTCTCTTAAATCTTCTTCAGTCTTCACTTCTGAATTGGGGTAGATTTTATCAAATAATTCTTCATTGAGCTCTGCTAAAATCTCTTCATTAATTTCTGAAATATTGAAATTAACATCAATGTTTAATTTTTTGACGTCATCTTCAGTTTTACCAAGATGCTTGGCAAGATCTGCTGTTTCTTTGAATAATCCTTTGGTGTTGAATGTGATACTATCTTCTGCTTTGGCGCCTAAAAGTAGTTTTTGGTCTTTTTTACTTTTTAAATCTTCTACTTTTAGTGTCGTTTCGTGGTCTATATCAGCATCTTCATTTACAAATTTACCTTGTACTAAAAATCCATCTTTCACTTCTGTCTGAGAAACAAGTTTGCCATATTGCTTGCGTATAGACTTGATTTGGTTATCTATCATCGCTTTATCAGCTTCAATTTTGTAATGAGTGATTGCTTTTTTTGGACTTAAGTTTATCTCAAATTCAGGAGCCAGACCAAGTTCAAACTCAAATTGATAATCTTCTTTATCCCAGTCAAAATCATCTTGTGCTTTTGGTAGAGGATTTCCAAGGATATCTAGCTTTTCTTCAGTAATGTATTTGTTTAAGGCATCTTGAAGCATTTTGTTAACTTCATCTTTCAAAACGGCTTTACCATATTGTCTCTTTATAAGACCAAGTGGTACATGTCCTTTTCTGAAGCCTGGAATGTTAGCAGATTTTCTGTAATCTTTTAAGATTTTGTCCACTTTGGGCTGATAGTCATCTTTGTTTATATCTACCTTAACTACAGCATTTAACGTGTCAGTATTTTCGTGTTTGATATCCATAGGAATAATAAAATTTGAGTTTGCAAAAGTACAATTATTTTAATCCTTATCAAAATTGAATTTAATTTGACTTTTTCTTTGTCAAAGCAAAAAGTACTGATTGTAAAATTGAAAGTAGTACACTGAATAACAAGGCATACCAAAATCCGTCAACTTTAAATCCACTTACAAGTGCGTCACAAATCAAAATAATTAAAGCATTGATCACTAAAAGGAATAAGCCAAACGTAAAGATAGTTACAGGTAGTGTAAAAATTATGAGTAGAGGTTTTACAAACAAATTGAGTAAAATAAGTACTGCAGCAACAACTACTGCTGTTAGAAAACTATCCACATATATGCCGGGTAGTATATTTGCCAAAACCACTACAGCTATTGCACTTAATATTATCTCGATAAGCGTTTTAAAGGATTTAGATTCTGTCATAACATAAAATAAAAAACTGCTAAAGTAATAAAATACTTTAGCAGTTTATCCTGAAAGCAATGAATTACAAAAAATTAAAGCGTGTTATCGCTTGTTGTAATTGTTTTGTAATCACCTAAATTTACCATCGGCAAATTAGAGCCGTAAGTTTCATTTATGACTCTTATGGTTTCATTAGCCACAAGTGCATATCCTCTTGGTGTTAAATGAACAGCATCTAATGAAAAAGCACCGCCTGTAATAAAAGTTGATGTAAGTACACCACCATCAAATGGAATACCACTTTGGCTGTCTAAAAGCAATTGATTAACATCTACAAATGCCAGACCGTAAGTTTGTGCTACGCCTTGAATTGTAGCATTGTATGAAGTTCTTGCATTATTTATTATCATTTGCTCATTAACTGTAAGAACACTTTCATCTCCTAAAGGAACAGTTACACCAGTTATAAGCGTTGGGTCATTGTTAATAACATTTCCAATATTTCCAGAAGCTGTTAAAGGAATAAGGTCTTCGTCTGTAGCTTGTCTTATCTGACCAAAAGTATTTGCTGTAACAGGATCTAAATTAAAAGGAGGTCCTTGAAGAATACCACTAATGTCTATTAAACTTTCATCTGTTAGTGTAACATAATTTTGACCCTCCTGGAAAACGATTTGTCTTTGAGCTGCCTGTTCAGGTGTTAATATACCAAATTGTACAAGTCCGGGTAATACTTGCTGGTTGTACAATGCAAGCTGCTGATTAAGCAAACCTGCTGTTTGTGCATCTAAAGGAACAGAATTTCCTGGTACTGTCGTAAAGAATGGTATTGTAGTAACATCCGGAATACTATACAAAACACCACCCGTAGCTGTTGTGGTCAATGCATCTACATAGCTTGTGTATACATTAGCAAAGACATTAGGATCCGTAATATCTGTAGACCCATAAGTTGATGGGTCAAAGTTTCCAGTTTGATCTGTTCCTGCTCCGCCTGAAGTGGCAAAAGATAATATATCATTGTTGCCAATCCAAAGGCTAAAAAAGCTTGGGCTTTGGGCAACAGCATCTTCAATCACGCTAGCGCCGGGTGAAGATGCAAATCTTACAAAATAAGGATTAGCTAAAGTTCCAACATTAGAAATATCTCCATAACCGTTAAGGCCAAGGTGAAAACTCTTAGCTCCCGGAACACCTAAATTATTTATAGGGCCTTGAACAATATTGGCAATATCGGTTGTTGGTGTTTCGTTAAGAGGTGACGGGAAAGGCGAACCGGATTGCGTAGAAAGTACTAATCTTGGTCCAAAACCAGGAAGTGGGTTTCCGCCTGCCAACAATCCTCCAACATTATCATTCATTAAGGGTTGGTTGAATTCTCCACCGCCTACAAGTGAGAATTGTTGTGCTAAAATATTAGGGTAGGAGTTTTGCTGTGATTCGATATATAAAGCATTGTCTGCAAATCCTGCCGTTAGAGAGTTTCCTAAACTCACATAATTAGTAAAATCTGCATCACCTGTTCTGTAAACTTCATTGTCTTCAACTGAGCTTTCAAATTCGGATTCGCAAGCGAATAAGAGTAATACTGATGCAAATAGTATAAATATATTTTGTGTTTTCATAACTTATAATCTGTTTTAAAGTTTGTAGGAAATGCCAATTCCAGGAATAAAAGTTGTTGTCTTGTACGTACCTTCAAAAGGGACAGCTTGGCCATTTTCAAAATAAAAGTCATAAGACTCGTCAACCTCTTTAAACCTTAAATAAAGGAATGAAGCATCTATTGAAAGCTTTTCATTGACATTAAAAGACAGCCCGGCAGTATATCCCTGAGAATCATTTCTTGGTGTTTCAGGCGCAAAATATCCGGATCTTACCGGAGTTTCGCTGTAATAATATCCACCTCTAAGCGTCAGTTTTTCCATGGCCTTATATTCCAGACCAAATCTGTAATTGCTCGAATTTTTATAGTTTCTCTCATTGACAGAAGGAGGAGTATCGGGATCTCCAAATTCAATAACTAAGGCATCATACTGTTCCCACATGGCTCTGTTAAAATCAAATGCTACCAATAATTTGTCGTTAACCTGATAAGATAAACCTACTGTGAGTTCTGCTGGTAATGGCAATGTTGCATCAAATGTTGTTGTGCCATTTGATACAGGTACCAGCTGAGAATCTGGAACATTAGCAAATATAGCTTCGCCGCCCTCAGCATTTAGATCTATTAAGGATCTGTAGTGAAACCCTATTCTTAATTTTTCTGTAGGTGTAAACATGAAGCCTGCACTCCAGCCCCAATTGGTTACACCGGAATCGTCTATGGTAACATTTGAACGAACGCCGTTCTCGTCTGTTAATGTCCGATTAATATTTCTGTTGAAACTTACATTACCTGTAGCATAAATTGGACCACCGCCAATACTAAAGTGTTCTGAAAGTTTTACAGATAACATAGGCTGCACAAAAATTGCAGCCAACTCTATATCATTTACCAAGTGAGAACCGGCCCAGTCCTTTTGCCATTCCACACGACTACCAAATGGTGTATAAGTTGCAACTCCGGCTGTAAGCCATTCGTTGATTTTGTATGAAGCATATAAGTAAAAAGGTGTACTCACATTGTCCTCGACCTCTGCAAATTGACCAGTTTCTGTGTTTTGCCATTTTGTAGAAGAGAAAATTCCATACGCACCGGCAGATACGTTCAATTTATCTTCTAAATAAACTAAACCTGCTGGATTAAAAAAAGCAGTTTCTGCATTATTGACCACTGCAACACCTGTGTGCCCCATGCCAAGTGCCTGATTGCCTTGTAAGCTTACTCTATATCCTTGTGAAAAAACCTGAGATACAGCAAAAGCCATAAAGACAAATGTTAAAAATGATTTTGTCATAAATTGAATTTTTAAGGTTGATTGTGTATAAATCGTAAAAAATTGCAGTCAAATTTAAATAAAATTAATGATTTCTAAACAAATTTATAACTTTATTATGCAAGCATAATAAAAATTAGCTCAAAAAGTCTGAAAGATTGCTTAAGAAGTCTTTTGGGTTTTCTGCATGTACCCAATGCCCGGACTTTTTTATGCTTACTATTTTGTAATTTGAAAAATGTTTAGAAATGATTTTTTCATCATTAGTTCTTATATAAGAAGAATTTTCTCCTTTTATAAAAAGCGTTTTACCTTCAAATAGGCAATCCTCTGGTAAAGCCCTGCCAATTTCGTGTCTGTTTTGTAAAAATACATCAACATTTGGTTTTAGGCTTAACGAGTTATCTTCTTCTCTTTTTAAATTTTTTAGAAGAAATAATCTTACCCCTTGATTATCAATTTTTTCTGAAAGGATGTCTTCAGCTTCTGTTCTGGAAGTCAACCGACTTTCTTTAAGCTTTTTTAGACTATTGAGAATATCGTCGTGATGCGGCTGGTAGAGTTTAGGAGCAATATCAACAACTATAAGTTTTTTAACACGGCCAGGATGATTTGAAGCAAACTGCATAGCGATTTTTCCACCCATAGAATGTCCAATCAGGTTGACCTTTTGCAGTTGATGAGTGTCTAAATATTCTTTTATGTCCTCAACCATTATTTCATATGTAAAATCACTGCTATGTGGGCTTTTGCCATGATTTCTCATGTCTGGTATATGCACTTCATAGTCATTAGCCAATTTTTTAGCAATTGTTTTCCAGTTGTCACCCATGCCTAAAAAACCATGGATAATAAGTAAGGGTTCACCTTTGCCAAGTATCTGAGTATTCAATTTCATTAGCTTAGTTTTTGTAAATATGATTTTACGACATTTTCTAACCCATTATACAAAGCTTCGCAAATTAATGCATGACCGATGGAAACTTCTTTTAAATTTGGTATATGTGCAGCAAAATAAGAGATGTTTTCAAGACTTAGGTCATGTCCGGCGTTTAGGCCTAGTTCTAAATGGTTTGCTATTTCTGCGCTTTCAATATAGGGCCTAATGGCTTTGTGTTTATCTGAAAGATAATTTTTGGCAAAAGCCTCTGTGTAAAGCTCTATTCTGTCTGTGCCCGTATCTTTTGCATGTTTTACCATTTCAATAACTGGGTCAACAAAAATAGAAGTTCTGATGCCATTATCTTTAAAAACCTTTATGATATCTTTGAGGTAGTCCTTATGTTTTTTCGTGTTCCAGCCTGCATTTGAAGTTATAGCATCTACTGCATCAGGGACTAAAGTAACTTGATCCGGTTTAGTTTCCAGTACCAACTCAACAAATTTATCGTTGGGATTACCTTCGACATTAAATTCAGTTTTTACAACTTTTTTAAGTTCTCTGACGTCATTATATCTAATGTGTCTTTCGTCTGGTCTGGGGTGAACAGTTATGCCCTCTGCACCAAATGACTCAATGTCCATAGCAGATTTTACAACATCCGGCATATTCCCGCCTCTGGCATTTCTTAAAGTTGCAATTTTATTAATGTTAACGCTTAGTCTTGTCATAATCATAAATTTTTCTTACTTGTCGCAAAAATACATTCTTAAATCACGCTTTACTTAAAATTTTAATTATTTTGCATACTCTTATGAAGTTAGAAAATTATAATTACGAATTACCAACTATAAGCTTTGATTCTAAAATTAAGGATTTGAAGACTTTGTTAGATCGTCATGATACAGAACATGCAGTAATCTTAGATGATAAAAGCTACGTTGGGATAATGTCAAAAGATATATTAGATAGCGTAGATGATAATGATGTAATCTATGATCTGAAAGATTTAATTAAAGAATATTTTCTGCCTAAAGATTACACTTTATTTGATTGGATAAAAATCAGACAACAGCAAAGTATAGATTCTATACCTCTGATAAATGTAGAGGGTGTTTATGAAGGACAGTTAAATACTCAAGATGTTTTAAATCGATTTAAGCATACGGGTCTGCTTGTTGAGCTATCAAGTGTTTTAGTCCTTAGAAAAGATACTGCAGACTTTAATTACAGTGAAGTATTTCAAATAGCTGAAGCTAATGGAGCTAAAGTATTTGGTAGTTATATACAGGATTCTTCAAAAGATTTTACAGATATTGTCATTAATATTTACCATACGGGATTAAACGAATTACTCCAAAGTTATAGAAGATACGAATATGATATTGTGAGTTTTCACGATGAAGATTTACATCATGAAATCCTCAAAGAAAATTCTGATTATTTTTCAAAATATTTAACAGTTTAAGGTCTTTATGAAAGTAGCAATTTTTGGTCAGGCTTTCTATCCGGATTCTGCAAAGTATCTC
>CAZQKB010000009.1:0-161175 GCA_964593755.1 uncultured Mesohalobacter sp.
TCGGGGCTGCTCCTCGCTACTACAAAGCTCTCAGAAATGAGGGCTTTTTTTGATTAAAGAGGTCGGCAGCTCCCCCGACGCTTCGGGGCTGCTCCTCGCTACAAATAAAAGCTTTCAGAAATGAGGGCTTTTTTTATGATCTGATTGTCTTTAATAATTGATATTTTGATTTTTGAAGTTTCAGCTGATGTCTTGAAATTGTGGAATTGAAATATTGAATTGACTACCCTTTCCGTATATACTATCTACCCAAATTTTGCCCTTGTGCTTTTCAACTAAATCTTTCACTAATAATAATCCCAGTCCAGTACCTTGTTCATTTTCAGTTCCCAATGTAGTAAAATGAGTATTATTCCAAATCTTGTCAATATCGTCTTTATGAATACCAATACCCTGATCTGAAACACCAATAATTATTTGATTTTGAGATTTTTTACAGGTTACTTTTATCTTACCTTTTTTATGTGAAAATTTTATAGCGTTACCTATCAAATTTCTAAAAATAGTTTTAAACATATTTTTATCTATTTCTGCCAGGATTTTTTCATTTTCAGAAAATTCAATCTCAATTTGTTTTTGGCCAGCTAAGTAATGAAGCTCGTTTTTAGTTTCATCAAATATTTTTTTAATAGTCTCTTCATTGGGCTTAAAAACTAAGTTTCCTGACTGAGATTTTGACCACAGAAGTAGGTCGTCAAGTAAGTTGAAAGTAGTTGTTGCCGTTTTTCTTATAGCAAAAGACATTTCCTTTATTTCACTTTTCTTAAAACCATCGATATCATCAATTAATAAATTTGCAAATCCTAAAAGTGCGTTCATGGGAGATCTTAAATCATGACCTAAAATTTGCATAAATCGATTCTTGTCTTCAATTAGCTTTTGTAGTTCTTCTTTTTGAGACTGAATAAGCATTTCATGCTTTTTCTGTTTGCTTATTTCTCTAACATTCACTAGAATGGATTGCAACACCTGGTTGCTCAGATAATTTTGAGCAATAGCTTCTAGCCAAATCCAGCCTTTTTTTCTATGCTTGTATCTATATTGAACTGTAAACCTATCCTTGTCATTTTTTAGGGTTTTACTAAAAGTTTTATCGACTTCCGGGAGATCATCTGGATGGATAAATTTGCCATAGTGCTCAGATTTTGAATTTGATAGGGCGTCTTTTTTACTTTTTGACCTTTGGCTTACAAAGGTTTGAAGACCATTTTTATCTAAAAGAATAAAGGTGTCATTCGAGTTGTTTATCATCAATTTGAACCTCTCATCCTGTTCCCTGATAAATTGTTCAGCTTTCTTGAGCTTAGAGATATCTGTAGAAATATTAGCAGTTGCTAAAAGTTTATCGTTATCATCATATATTGGAAACTTTGATGTCAACACGGCTTTTGTTGTGTTGTCTGGATACACAAAAGTTTCTTCTCTGATTATTTGCTGCCCTTTTTTTAATTTTTGTGCTTTCCTTTCATCTTCCATATAGGATTTAACAGGTTCTTCATTTTCTGATCTATTGAAAATTTCTGCGTCTGTTTTACCTATCATTTGTTCAGGAGTTTTGCCAACAGCACTTGAAAAGCTTTTATTAACTGCAATAATTTTGAGGTCCAAATCTTTTATACAGCAAAAGTTTTCTGTGTTTTCTATAATTGCAGTTAGAAAATTTTTCTGCCTTTTAGCTTCTTCCTGTTTCTTTTTTAACTCATTTGTAGACTTTTGAAGATCCAATTTTTGCTGTTCCAAACCCGTTTGATCATCAATGTGATCTTTAACCAATTCCTCAATACTATTGTAAATATCATCTGGATTTTCAATTTCATTTTCTTTAAAAAGAAATAACGCCTTTGTTTTTAGCGTAGAATATTTACTTTCAGTCTTCATTTTTGAAATAGTGAATTTATTATAGGTTTTGGTTGAATTTGTAAAGCATCGTTAAAATTAGTTTAATTCCTACAATTAATATAATTTATTTGAAAAATATTTTTGTTAACTCAAAAATATTAAACACTTTTTGTCTGAAATCATTATCGATTTGTGTTTATTAATTCTCTTTAAATTTTGATTTCGATATTTTTAGAAATAGACCCTAAGATTCATATTTAAAAATACGCTTTATAAAGTTCCCTTATTATTTTTTAATAATTAAGACAAGAATTAATATAAATAGAAACATTAGATTATAAATTAAATCTAAATGTCTTAGCTAATTAAGTTCATACACCTAATTTTGATAAAAAAAATATGAAAAAGATACTTTTATTTTTGTTTGTAACATTATTCATGGCTTGTAAGTCTGATAATAAAAAAAATAAGACCACTACGGATGAGCAAACCAAAACAACTCAAGTACCGGTAGTTACTCCAATACAACATGCCAGTTTTGTGATGGAATGGGGAAAAGAAGTAATCTATTTAGATCCGGTAGGAAAGAAAAATACTTTTGAAAATTTACCGGAACCAACCTTAGTAATCATAACAGATATACATGGGGATCATTTTAATGAAGAAACTTTAGAAATATTACCTCAAACATTTGAAATAATTGCGCCTTATGTTGTTTTTGGTAAAATGTCTGAGGAATTAAAAGCTAAGACTAAAGTGCTCAAAAATGGTGAATTAGTTTCGTTTAATAATTTTGATATAGAAGCTATCCCAATGTATAATTTGACAGAAGATAGAAAGCAATTTCATGAAAAGGGCAGGGGAAATGGGTATTTGATATCAAATGGTTTTTATAGAGTCTACATCAGCGGCGACACGGAAGATATTCCGGAGATGAGACAGTTGAGGGATATAGATTTGGCATTTGTATGTATGAATTTGCCATATACCATGCACCCGGAAATTGCTGCAGATGCTGTTCTTGATTTTATGCCAAAAAAAGTTATTCCATATCACTATAGAGGCTTGAAAGATGGAAACACATTCTATTACAATGTCAAGGAATTTAGAAGTATCGTAAATTCTGGGAATAGCGATATAGAAGTCGAATTCTTAGATTGGTATCCTAATAAGCCTGAGTAATTTTCAATTGAAAATACTTTCAATGATATCTAAAGACTTTGGTTTCTTGAAACTTTCAATGTGAAGTTCGTAATAGACAATGATTAAACTTAATAGTTTTTTTCTCTCCTCTTTACTAATTTTGATTTGGTGACTATTTTCCAGGTCTAATGCTAAAAATCTTTTCAGATAATTTGAATAAGTTAAATTTAAACTGTATTTGTTTTCTGTATTTTCAAAATAACCCTCATTCAGATTAAAATATTGATCATCAGCCTGTATAGGGTCGTGAGGAGAAAAGCCTAGAAATGTAGATAATTTAACCAAGAAGGCAATGTGAAAGTTAGCATAATCTTCTGTTTTTTCAAGGTGTAATATGCTGATTTCCATAAAATTGTAAAGGGATTTATCAGGTTCTTCCTCCGATATTACAGATTTTAAAACCTCCGAAAGAAACATGATTATGGTTGACTTGTAGATTTTTGAGCTTATAGAATTGAGGTGTTTTTCGACTTTTACCTCCTTAAAGTATTCAAGTTTGCCTTTGTTTCGGTATAAGAATTCAATATCTAAAATATTGAACATTTGAAACATTGCAGGCCTAAGTTTGCCTTTTTTTGATTTTAAGACGCCTTTTACTATAAAACTTATACTGCCTAAAGCTTCGGTATAACATTTTACGATTAGATCTGCATCTTTAAATTTCAGACTGGACAGGACAATAGCTTTAGATTTAATGTACATTATCTAATTACCATAATTTTTGCAACTTGAGTTTCTAATTGATCTTCACTTGTTATTAAGACCAAATACACACCAGAGGCCACTTTGTGTTTTCCAAAAGCACGAGTATCCCATTGAACACTTCCTCCTGAGGCAAACTCTTCATAGACAAGGTTTCCTGTAACATCTGTTATTTTCACGTTGGCATCATCTGTAAGACCATCTATAGTAACTATACCGGTAAAGCCTGGTCTCACCGGGTTAGGAAAAACCCTTACATTCTCTAAGCTGTCCTCACCATCGGTAATCCTGCTTTGATAGGAAACCAAACCTCTTGATGTGCCAAAGAATACCTCTCCGGTGTTACTGTTTATATCTACGCTAATTACAGTATTAGAAGGCAATGGCGAATTGTCCTGATTGAAAATATTTAGGATGTCCTGACCTGTGGAACTCACCTGAAAAACACCAGAATCGGCGGTTGAAATCCAAATATTGCCTGCGCCATCTGTCTTTAAATCGGTAATAAACTGTTCAAAAAGTAATTCCTGAGCTACACCATCTTCCAAGAAAATTATTGGAGAGACATTAAGTCGGGCATTTTCGTCAAACATGGCTTGTGGGTTAAAACAAACTCTAAGACCTTCATTGGTACCTATCCATAACCTGTTACTTTTATCAAATTCAAGAGCAGTTATAGGAGGATTTACATTAAATACCTCAGGAAAATCAACGCCTTCAACATCAGATGCAATCCTGCCGGATCTTCCATTAGAGGGTTGATAGCCAAAGATACCAAGCTTAAAAGTTGCTAAATAAACATTACCCGAATTATCAGTTACTACTTTTGCAGAACTGGTCTCAAGCGGCTCAACGAGAACATCAGAAATATCTGCTATTTGAACCTGATTATTTCCAGATAGTCTTTTTAATGGATTTTCAGTCAATGCATTACTGAAGTATAAATCGCCATCTGAATTAAAAACAGAAGCTCCAATTCTATTGTCTCCATCAATTTCCTGACCATTGCCACCAACAGTATTATCAATACCTGAATTTGAAGAATTTAATACTTCAACAACCTCCTCGTTCTCTAAAATTAGAAGGCCGTCTACGAAGCTTGATAAATAAACCCTTTGTGGGTTACTCTCATCTACCGTTGCATCTACAATAACCCTGGTCTGGTTTAATTCATCAAAACTTAAATTAGACCAGTTATCACCGGTGAAATGACTTATACCTCTGTTATTTAAGGGGTTAGGGTTTTGAAACTCTGTGTATTCCCCATAGACCACCCATAATTCATTTTCAAAAGATGTAATACTAAAGACTGAATTCAAGATGGGACCATCCGGTCCAATTGTCGTAAAAGTTGATGAATTAAAATCTTCCATCCGCAAAAGACCAAGTTCCGAATCACCTATATATAAAATTTCATCAACTACAATAGCGCATGAAAAGTTGATTTCAAAATTGTTTTCTCCATCAAATAAACTGTCGACAAAACCAATCTCATTTAAATTTTCATTAAAGATATGAACACTGCTATTGGTGACTATCACCAAAAAGCCATCGTAACTTTCTAACTGTATAATGGTATCATCAAACTGTTGAATTAGGTTGGGTATGTTACTATTAATCGCCATCAGTCTATTTCCGGACTGAATACCCAGTAATTGATTGTTAAAATTTAAAATTCCCTGCCAGTTTGGTGATCCAAAGCCATTCCAAACATCAAAGTCTACCAGGTTTGGGTCATCTACATCTGCAAATCTTATTCCACCTCCAATTGTTGAGGCGTATATGACATTTCCTACAATTGTAGTCTGCGTAATTTCTAGCTGCTGGCCATTATTACCTATAAAAAAAGAGTCTCCAAATTCCAGATTGGCTAAGTTATATTCGGCAATACCAAATTCAGTAGATATGTATAGCTTGTCTTGATATTCATAAAAATGGTTTATCCTTTTTACATCCGGTGCAATGGTTTGCTTATTTAAAATATCTACAACAGTAAAAACCTGTCCATTGTTATCCATTACAACCTGGAGTAATCCATTCTCAAAACCAATAACGGAAAGGCCAAAGTTTTCGGAATAGTATATAGCCGAAATCTCACTGCCTTCGAGACCATTAATAGCGTCGGTAGTAACTGTTGTTTGTGAATTAGGTTCATATTCAAATATTGCATTTTGCGCAGCTGCATAAACCCTGTTGTTTCCAGTAGATAATCCTCTGATGTCTAAGTAGGAGAAGTAGCCTGTCCATTGATTTGTAAAATCTTGTGACAAAGCAATAAAATTTTGACAGATAAATAACAAACAGAATAGTTGTTTCATAAATTTATAACTTCTTCAAAATTCGGTTTATTGTATTAAGAACTAATAAATTGAATTTAAATAAAAAATAAGATTAATATGGAGCAAAGATAAATCTTACTGGCATCAATAAAGCGAAATCTTGCTTGTAAATTGGAATTTAATTGATGAAATAGCTGAGATTAGTTTAACAAAATACAACTATCATAATTTTAAGAAGATTCAAACTTATGATTTTCCAAGTTGTAATATTAAAAAACACAAGCCTTTATTTTTCATAAGGGTAATAAATTTATTTAGACCCCTAAATATTTAGGATGAAATTCAATTTTTTATAAATTTAAATTTTAAAAATTCAGGCCTTATTTGAATTGTTAATTTATTAAATAAAGACGCTAAAATTCGTTTATATTTGCATATTATTAAAAATCGTCTAATTTTTTATTATATCGACATTTATGAAATCAAAAATTGAAAAATTTTTAAAATCAGTTGAAAAACGTAACCCCAATGAGCCTGAATTTATTCAAGCCGTAAGAGAGGTTGCAGAAGCGGTTATACCCTTCGAGAATGAAAATCCACAATACAAGGGCCACAAGCTGTTAACGCGTATGACAGAGCCAGAGCGTGTAATCATGTTTAGGGTAACCTGGTTAGACGATAATAATAAAGTGCGTGTGAATAAAGGCTACCGTGTTCAAATGAATTCTGCTATTGGACCCTATAAAGGTGGGTTAAGATTTCATCCAACAGTTAATTTGAGTGTCCTTAAGTTTTTAGCATTTGAACAAGTATTTAAAAACAGTTTGACAACATTACCACTTGGTGGAGGAAAAGGCGGTTCAGATTTTGATCCAAAGGGTAAATCAGATTTTGAAGTGATGCGTTTTTGCCAGAGTTTTATGACAGAGTTGTACAAGCATATTGGCAAAGACACAGATGTTCCTGCCGGTGATATTGGCGTAGGATCGAGAGAAATAGGTTATTTGTTCGGGCAGTATAAACGCCTTCAAAATGAATTTAACGGTATACTTACGGGTAAGGGCTTATCTTTTGGTGGTTCCATGATTCGACCGGAGGCAACAGGTTACGGGGCGGTCTATTTTGCAGAAAGTATGCTCAAAACAAGAGGCGAAACACTTAAAGGTAAAACAGCATTGATATCCGGTTCAGGTAATGTTGCACAATACGCTACTGAAAAAGCCATCGAACTTGGAGTAAAAGTTTTAACCATGTCAGATTCACAGGGCTGTATGTACGACCCTGATGGTATAGATATGGATAAATTAAATTTTATTAAAGATTTAAAAAACAATAAAAGAGGTAGAATTAAAGAATACTTAAAAGAATATCCTAGTGCAAAATTTCATGAAGGTATTGTGCCCTGGATGATACAAGCAGATTTAGCTTTTCCATGTGCTACACAAAATGAACTTTGCGAAGATCATGCTGAAAAACTTGTTGAAAACGGAATTCTTTTGGTTGCTGAAGGTGCGAATATGCCATGTACAGCTGAAGCTGTTGAAGTTTTCAAAAAAGCTAAAATTCTATTTGCACCCGGTAAAGCTGCAAATGCAGGTGGTGTTGCTACATCCGGCCTTGAAATGACTCAGAATGCCATGCGTTACGGCTGGACCTCAAAAGAAGTTGATAAAAAACTCAAAGACATCATGGAAAGTATTCATGAGTCTTGTGTAAAATACGGTAAGCAGGAAGATGGTTATATTGATTATGTCAAAGGATCTAATATTGCCGGTTTTGTCAAAGTGGCTGATGCTATGATGGCACAAGGGGTAGTATAAAAAGTTTACTAGTTAAAATTAAAAAAGCTCGGTTTAACCGAGCTTTTTTAATTTATATTAATAAGGTATATTATCCTAAAACCTCCGCAACCTTTTTTCCTATCATTGCCGGAGAATCCACAACGTGAATACCACTTTCTTTTAATATTTTCTTTTTAGCCTGAGCCGTATCTTCACTTCCGCCAACAATAGCTCCGGCGTGTCCCATAGTTCTTCCTGCAGGTGCAGTTTCTCCCGCTATGAATCCTACAACCGGTTTATTGCTGCCACTTTCTTTATACCATTTAGCGGCTTCAGCTTCTAACTGACCGCCAATTTCACCTATCATCACAACACATTCAGTATCAGGATCGTTGACAAGCAGCTCCACAGCTTCTTTGGTGGTTGTACCGATGATAGGGTCTCCACCAATTCCGATTGCAGTTGTGATACCTAAGCCTTCTTTGACGACTTGGTCAGCAGCTTCGTAAGTCAAGGTTCCTGATTTTGACACAATACCAACTTTTCCTTTCTTAAAAACAAATCCCGGCATGATGCCAACCTTTGCTTCACCAGGAGTAATAACACCCGGACAGTTAGGACCAATAAGTCTGCAATCTTTGTCTTTAATGTAGTTTGAGGCTTTTATCATATCAGCAACAGGAATGCCTTCTGTTATGGCAATGATAACTTTTATACCTGCATCTGCAGCTTCCATTATAGCATCCGCGGCAAAAGCCGGTGGTACAAATATAATGCTGGTATCTGCTCCGGCTTCTTTTACAGCTTGCTCAACAGTGTTGAAAACAGGTTTGTCTAGATGTGTAGTTCCACCTTTTCCAGGCGTAACTCCACCGACAACATTTGTACCGTAATCAATCATTTGGCCTGCGTGAAATGTGCCTTCACTTCCGGTAAAACCTTGTACTATTATTTTAGAATCTTTATTGACTAAAACGCTCATGTGATATATTTATAATTTTGAACAAAAATAATTTTTTTATATGATTTCTTAAAGGTATTAAGTGTCTTTTAGGACTCAAATTTATATTGTGAGGTAAGAAGTTAAGTTATCAGGGGTTTCATCTGCCGGATGGCTCATCAAATAAATTTTATAAAACTTTTCATCTTTAATTTCCCAAATACTGAAAAAATGAGCCAGTGCAATACTTTCAGGATGTTCAAGAGTTTCAACATGGTAGGTAAAGCGTACACAAACATTATTGTTTTCTTCAATAGCGTGACTTATTTCAGCCGTCAACGTATTGAAACTTTTTCCCATTCCTAAAACAATATTTTGAAATTCTCTATAATCAGGTTTAGAAAAACCTTCACTGCTGTTCCAGCTTATCGAAACCTCTGGATGCACGAATTTTTCGTATACGCTTTGATCTTTATAATAATCAGAATTTAGAAAGTCTATTACCAATTCTTTATTGCTCATTTCAAATATTTTTTTAACTGATTCATGATATCAGGCAATCTGCTTATCGAAGCCAATTCTCTATATTTTTTTCTGATATCTGCTGCAGGTGATCCAAAGTAGGTAACTCCGGGTTCACAATCTTTACTCACGCCGGAAGTAGCTAATATGATAGCTTTTTTACCAATTTTCAAACCACTGGCTATGCCTACTTGTCCCCAGATTGTAACTTCATCTTCTACCACTACACATCCTGCAACGCCGACCTGAGCGGCAATAATACAGCGTTCTCCGATAATCGTGTCATGACCTATTTGAACTTGATTGTCTATTTTTGTTCCTTTTTTAATGATAGTGTTTGCAGTAACGCCCTTGTCAATTGTTGTGTTAGCACCCAATTCCACATTATCTTCAATAATTACATTACCACCGGATTTTAATTTGTCGTGATAAGTCTGTCTGTTTTTGTAGTAAAATGCATCCGCTCCCAATACAACCCCGGAGTGGATGATGACATTATCACAAATCGTAACACCATCATATAAGCTCACATTAGAGTGAATCAAGCAGTTTTTACCAATACTCACACCATGACCTATAAATACATTAGGCTGTACAATTGTGCCTTCACCAATTTTAGCGCTATCACTTATGCTTTCAGAGGCTTTTTTAAAGCCACTGAAATAATCTGTGAGTTTATTAAAATCTCTGAAAGGATCATCCGAAATTAACAGGGCTTTCCCTTCCGGACATTCTACTTCCTTGTTTATGAGAATAACGCTTGCCTTGGAATGTAAAGCTTTTTCATAGTACTTCGGATGATCTACGAAGACTATTTCTCCATTATTGATGACGTGTATTTCGTTCATGCCCACTATTTGGAAATTATCATCTCCAACATAGGAACAATTTAAAATTGTCGCTATTTGTTCTAAAGTATGAGGAGAAGGAAATTTCATATATAGTGTGAGTTTAAATATTGAGTTTTATAGCTAACGAATATAGTTTTTCTTTTTTTGCTTTATCAGGTGTGATTCTCTGTAAACTGGTACTGTTTACTGATAACTACTCTTTAACTCTTTCTTTGTATGTTCCTTTTTCGGTCTCTATTTTTATCTTATCACCTTCATTTATAAATAGGGGGACATTCACCTCAAAACCAGTTTCTACAGTGGCGGGTTTAGTCGCGTTGGTAGCCGTATTGCCTTTAACGCCCGGTTCTGTATGAGTCACTTCTAAAACAACATTTGGAGGCATTTCAACAGACAATGGTTCATTATTTTCAGTATTTATCATAACTGTAACGACTTCTCCTTCTTTCATCAGGCCTGGCATATCTAATGCGGCTTCCAATAATCTTATTTGGGTGTAATCTTCCTCATTCATAAAATGGTAAAATTCACCATCATTATATAAATATTGAAACTTATGGGTTTCAACCCTTACATCATCGATTTTATGTCCTGCTGAAAATGTATTTTCAATTACTTTTCCGGAGGTAACACTTTTTAATTTTGTTCTAACAAAGGCTGGACCTTTTCCTGGTTTAACATGAAGAAATTCAATTATTTTAAAAATGTCGTGATTGTATTTTATGCACAATCCATTTCTAATATCACTTGTATTTGCCATTTTGTTTAATTTTTAAAGTATCTAGTTTCTAGTATATAGTTTCTAGTATTGTTGTTTAAAGTTTATAATTTAATCTAAAGTGATTTTGAGCCGAATTTTTCAGGGTTCAGGATCATGAAATTAATGAGTTTTGATATTTCAATCGATTCATTTTTCAGGGTTTCAAATGTTTTATTATTAATATAATCACATGCAAAGGCAAACTCCAGCCATGTTTGAGTCTCAGCATTTTCAGCATCACAATCTGTCAGTTTACTTATGAAATGTTTTTGATATCGTCTTTTGCAATAAGCTTCAGATAAATTTGCACAAACACTTCTTGATGATCTTCTTATCTGATCAGTGAGTGAGTAAGTTTCTTCTTTTGGGAATTCTTTTGAAATCTTGTAAATTCTCATTGCCAAATCAAAGCCTTTTTTGTATGCAATTAAATCCTGAACTCTCATCTTTAACTTTTATTTTCCATTAAACACTTAATACTCCACACTTTACACTTTACACTTTACACTTTACACTTTACACTTTACACTTTACACTTTACGCTTTACACTTTACACTTTACACTTAATACTATTATAAATCAATTTGAAAAATAACCTTTCATAATTCCACGTTGAGAATCCTTGATAAACTGAAGAATTTCATCTCTCTCTGGAGTAGCTTCCATTTCAGCTTCAATTATTGAAAGGGCTTGAGTATTGTTGTAGTTTCTTTGGTAAAGTATCCTGTATATATTTTGGATTTCTCGAATTTTTTCTGTGTCAAAACCTCTTCTTCTCAGCCCAACTGAATTAATACCAACATAAGACAAGGGTTCGCGGGCTGCCTTCACATATGGCGGAACATCTTTTCTCACGAGAGAACCACCTGTTATAAAAGCATGCTGACCAATACTACAAAATTGCTGAACAGCTGCCATACCTGCAAGCACTACATGGTCACCAACCGTAATATGGCCTGCCAAAGTACTGTTATTGGAGAATACACAATTATCACCGACGATACAATCATGAGCAATATGGCAATAGGCCATAATCCAGCAGTTTTTACCAACTTTAGTTTTATAGCGATCAGTAGTACCTCTGTTGATAGTTACACATTCTCTTATGGTGGTGTTATCTCCAATTTCTGTAACGGTATCTTCGTCTTCAAATTTTTTATCCTGAGGAATAGCTGAAATTACAGCTCCCGGAAAAATGCTAACGTTTTTTCCAATTCTCGCCCCTTCCATAATTGTTACATTTGAGCCAATCCAGGACCCTTCTCCAATAACAACGTTGTTATGGATTGTAGTAAATGGTTCTATAACAACATTTTTGGCAATTTTAGCACCGGGATGAACGTAGGCTAATGGTTGATTCATAAATAATTATTTTTGTTTGACGATTTGAGCCATAAGTTCTGCTTCCGATGCAAGTTTACCATTGACATATGTATAACCTTGCATATGACAAATGCCACGCCTAATCGGTGATATAAGTTCTAGTTTAAATATAAGTGTATCACCAGGTAATACCTTCTGTTTAAATTTTACATTATCCATTTTCATGAAAAATGTTAAATAATTTTCAGGATCAGGAACCGTACTTAAAGCTAAAATACCTCCGGTTTGAGCCATGGCTTCTACCTGAAGAACACCAGGCATAACGGGTTGTCCCGGAAAGTGTCCTACGAAGAAAGGCTCGTTCATAGTTACATTTTTTATGCCTACAACATACTTATCTGTAAGTTCGTATATTTTGTCTACCAGTAAGAAAGGAGGTCTGTGAGGCAGCCTGTTCATAATTTCAGTGACATCATAAAGAGGCTCAGCGTTCAAGTCAATTTGAGGAACTTTATTCCTTTTTTCTGTTTTAATGATTTTTGCCAGCTTTTTAGCAAATTGTGTATTAACAGTATGACCTGGTTTGTTAGCTATAACTTTACCTCTTATACGTGTTCCTGTAAGCGCTAAATCTCCTAAAACATCTAAAAGTTTATGTCTAGCAGCTTCGTTGGGGTAATGCAGGGTGAGGTTATCTAAAATGCCGTTTGGTTTTATACTTATTTTTTCTTTACCAAATGCTTCTTTAAGTTTTTCAACGGTCTGAGGATTGAGCTCCTTATCTACATAAACAATTGCATTATTGAGATCGCCTCCTTTGATAAGGCCATGGTCTAACAACATTTCAATTTCATGTAAAAAACTGAATGTCCTGGCATTAGAAATTTCCTTTTTGAATTCTTTGACCGATTTTATAGATGCATTTTGTGTCCCTAACACCTTAGTACCAAAGTCTACCATTGTAGTGACCTGGTAATTTTCGGCTGGCATTAAAATAATTTCTGAACCATCTTCATCTGCAAAAGAAATCACGTCTTTAACAACATATTCTTCTCTTTCAGCGTCTTGTTCTATTTTGCCTGCTTTTTCTAAAGCTTCAACAAAAAACATTGAAGATCCATCCATGATTGGAGGTTCTGAAGCATTTAGCTCTATTAGAACATTGTCTATATCCAAACCTACACAAGCAGCAAGTACGTGTTCTGTAGTTTGAATTTTAACGCCATTTTTTTCTAAGGTGGTACCACGTTGAGTATCTGTTACCAAATTTGCATCAGCAGGTATAATGGGTTGGCCTTCAAGATCAACTCTTTGAAAAGCAAATCCATGATTGACGTCTGCTGGTTTAAAAGTGATCTTTACGTTCTTACCCGTATGAAGTCCGACGCCTTCTAAGCTGACTTCCTTTTTTATTGTAGTTTGGTTATTGGGTTTGCTTTGCTTCATAAGCATGAAGTTTTTTTTCGAGGGTTTCTATTTTTTTTATGAGTTTAGGTAAATTTTTAAAATGCACATAAGATTTATTAAAATCGCCATATCCTATAGCAGGTGAACCCTGTAAAACCTCATCATCTTTTACGTTTCTTCCTATACCGGCCTGAGCTTGAATTTTTACCCGATTGCCTATAGTGATATGTCCAACAATACCCACCTGACCACCAATCAGACAATTTTCTCCAATTTTTGTAGAACCAGCTATGCCGGTTTGAGCTGCAATGGCTGTGTGTTTTCCAATCTCTACATTGTGTGCTATTTGAATCTGATTATCCAGCTTTACGCCATCCATTATGATTGTAGAACCTAGTGTAGCCCTGTCTATAGTTGTTCCTGCACCGACATCAACATAATCTCCTATAATCACATTACCTATCTGGGGAACTTTTTTGTAAACACCAGACTCATCCGGAGAAAAACCAAACCCATCTGCACCGATTACAGCATTACCATGTATGACACAGTTTTTGCCAATCACAGTTTCAGAGTATATTTTACATCCCGGGAATACTATTGAATTGTCACCAATACTCACATTATCTCCAATGTAGGTTTCCGGATAAATTTTTACATTATCACCTATAATAACATTATCACCAATGTGAGAAAATGTCCCAACATATACGTTTTGTCCTAATTGTACAGAATCTGATATGGAAGTATAGTCTTCAATACCGGACTTATTTAACTTAATTTGATTGTAATACTCTAATAGTTTCGAAAAAGATTCGTAAGGATTTTTAACTTTTATAAGTGTAGTAGTAAGGTCCTGGATGCTTTCAAAGTCATCAGCAACAATACATACACTGGCTTTTGTTGTGTATATGTACGATGTGTATTTCGGGTTAGCAAGAAAGGTTAAAGAGCCCTTTTCTCCTTCTTCAATTTTAGAAAGTTTATGGACTTCAGCATCTTCGTTACCGACGATTGTGCCCTCGAGCAATTCTGCTATTTGACTTGCTTTAAATTTCATTCTGGCAAAAATAGGAAAAAAACTTTACTCAAGAAATAGAATAGAATTTTACAACTAATGCACAGTTCAAAATAGTTACTATTTTATATCCTTAGGATAACATATATAATGCTTTATTACAGGCTTAGCCAGAGTTTTTAAATTGAGCTGATCCGAAATTTCAGAAACCTCTTTAATTTTTCCACTTTTATATAAAATCATGATCCTTTGGTAATCATAGTTATAAGCCTGATTTGATGTGCTCCCTTGAAATATAAAATAGTCTACTTCTTCATCTGAAAGTTGGTATTTTTCTTTAATTTTTAACCTAAAATCATCAACTCTAGAGGATTTGATTTTTTTCTTTTTGAGTTTTACTTTAAAAAGTTTTCGATCTACAACCATTTTACAGAGTGTACTTAAAACTTTGTCAGGATGATACTGCCATTCTTTGATGGCCATTATAATGTCATAATCATCAAGTTTGGCAAAATCCTTCATGATGCCCTTATCAAATAAATCTTTAGAGATGTTGTGTTTGAGAAAATAGTTTAAAGTCTTATTAGCGCATAACTTATCGTCAGTTTTGATCAGGTCTTTTGCCCTTTTCAAGATTTTAATAAGAATCAGTTCTGCACCTAGTCCTGCTTTGTGTAAATAGACTTGCCAGTACATCAATCGCCTGGCCAGTAAAAATTTTTCTACCGAATAGACGCCTTTTTCTTCAATGAGCAGTTGATTGTCCTTAACATTCAACATGGCGATCAACCTGTCAGAATTGATGTTTCCTTCTGCAACACCTGTATAGAAGCTGTCTCGTTTCAGGTAATCCAGTCTGTCTATGTCTAACTGACTAGAAATTAATTGATATAAAAATGTTTTTTTATAGTTGCCCTTGAAAATATCAATAGCTAAATCTAATTTGCCTTCAAAATGTACATTCAGTTCTTCCATAAATTTCAATGAAAGCATTTCATGACTTAAACCCTCAATCAAACTGTTTTCTAAGGCATGAGAAAAAGGGCCGTGACCAATATCATGCAGTAAAATGGCAACAAGCGTAGATTCTTCTTCAGCTTTTGAAATATCAACCCCTTTAAACTTTAATGTCCTTATTGCTTTCTGCATTAAGTAAAGACAGCCAAGAGCATGCTGAAATCTGGTGTGTTGTGCACCCGGATATACCAAATGCGACAAGCCCATCTGGGAGATTCTTCTAAGTCTTTGAAAATAAGGATGCTCAATAATATCGAAAATCAGTTCACTAGGTATGGTAATAAAACCATATATTGGGTCGTTTATAATTTTGAGTTTGTTTTGTTTCTTCAAGATAAATTCAACTTAATTTCAACAAATATAAGGATATGGGTAATATAAAAATACTTTGGGTAGATGATGAAATAGATTTGTTAAAACCACACATCATGTTTTTAAATAAAAAAAATTATGATGTCACCACGTGTCAAAGTGGTATGGAGGCTTTAGAAGCGATCGATGAAGAGCGTTTTGATATGGTTTTTTTGGATGAAAACATGCCTGGTCTTTCCGGTATAGATACCTTGGCTGAGATAAAATCAAAGCAGAATAATTTACCGGTGGTCATGATCACCAAAAGTGAAGAGGAATATATCATGGAAGAGGCTATTGGTTCAAAAATCGCAGATTATTTGATAAAACCGGTTAACCCCAACCAAATACTATTGAGTTTAAAGAAAAACTTAGACCATAGTCGTTTGGTTTCAGAGCATACCACTTCTCAATACCAGCAGGCTTTCAGGAAGATTTCTATGGACTTGTCTATGGTAAACTCTTATGAAGAATGGGTTGAAGTGTATAAGCAATTGTTGTACTGGGAAATGGAACTGGACCATCTCGACGATACCTCCATGACTGAAATTTTAGAAACACAAAAGAAAGAAGCCAATGCTGCTTTTTTTAAGTTTATTTCCAAAAATTACGAATCCTGGTTCGATAAAAATTCAGAAGATTCTCCTGTGCTCTCTCACCAGTTGTTCAGAGAAAAAGTGTTGCCGGAATTAAGTGATGATCAGCCAACTTTGCTTGTTGTTGTAGATAATCTGAGATACGACCAATTAAGAGCAATAGAACCTATTATCAATAACCATTTTAGAAAACAAAAAGAGGACTCCTTTTTTAGTATTTTGCCTACAGCAACACAATACGCCCGAAATGCTATTTTTTCCGGATTAATGCCTTTGGATATGCAAAAACTATATCCGGAATTATGGCTGAATGATACTGATGAAGGCGGAAAAAACCTTAATGAAGATAAGTTTCTTGAGCATCAGCTTAAACGTCTGGGCCAGAATATCAGGCATTCCTACCATAAGATCACCACTTTTGAAGGAGGAAAACAATTGGCTGATAATTTTGCAAAATACAAAAATGACGATCTTACGGTTGTGGTCTATAATTTTGTTGATATGTTATCTCATGCCAAAACTGAAATGCAAGTCATCAAAGAACTGGCCTCAAACGATAAGTCTTACAGATCATTGACTAAAAGCTGGTTCCGGAATTCACCACTTTTGGATATGATCATTAAAGCCCAAAGATTCGGTTTTAAACTTGTGCTGACCACAGATCACGGAACGATAAACGTCAAGAACCCCTCAAAAGTGATTGGGGATAAAAACACGAGTACTAATTTGAGATACAAAACCGGAAGAAGCCTTTCTTTTAATGAAAAAGAGGTTTATGCGGTAAAGGATCCGTCTTTAATCCGCTTACCAAGTATCAACATGAGCAGTTCTTTTGTGTTTGCTAAAGGCGATTATTTTCTGGCTTATCCAAATAATTTTAATTATTATGTGCAGTATTATAAAAACACCTTTCAGCATGGCGGTATATCTCTGGAAGAAATGATTATTCCATTTACTGTATTTTTGCCGAAAAGTTAGGCCCAAAGCCCCCTCTATCCCGAAGTCTCGGGACCCCAAAGAGTGAGACCTTTTTAATTTTGTTCGCTTGAGGAGACATTGGTGTTGTAATCTTTCGATGATAATAAAATAATTAGTGTAAAATTTACCTTTAATCATGACCTACAGTTTAGATCAACTTGAAGATGTCTCAGAATATATCCTGAAACACGCTGATAGCCAAACCTTCTTATTTTTTGGTGAAATGGGTGTTGGTAAAACTACACTGATCAAGGCTTTGGTGAAAACGCTCGGCAGTGAAGATAATGTGTCCAGTCCAACGTATTCTTTGGTGAACGAATATTTAGCAAAAGAAAAACCCATTTATCACTTTGACTTTTATCGGATAAATGATTTGGAAGAAGTTTACGATATTGGTTTTGAAGATTACTTAGCTCAGGACGCTTATATATTGATAGAATGGCCAGAGATGATTGAAGAGCTGTGGCCGGAGCATTTTGTAAGGGTAGAGTTGAAGTTGTTGGATAAAGGCTTACGAGAAGTTAAAATTAAAAATGTGTAGGCATTTATCTCGTTAAGTCGCAACGACAGTAATAAACCTACTTCGCTACTCTTTTTCCAAAATAAGCCTTCATTATATAGCCAAAAACCAAGCCGGCAATAATCCAAACAGGAACGTTAATCAAAATTTGCTTTCTTTCTATACCATCGTCTGTAAAAAAGGGAAAAATAAAAGTCATAATGACAAACATAATTCCGCCCCAAATCAAACCCATTTTTATCCAGCCTTTGCCTTCAAACGGATTTTTGACTTCTTGAATTTTTAATTCTTTAAAACGCTGAGGTTGTTTCGCCAGCCATTTTTCTTTAAGTGTGCGTCTAAACCAACCCCAAATGGGATAGGAAATTCCCAGTACTAAAGCCGTAAAGATATTCATCAAACAAGGAATAATTCCGCCGCATTCAGGGCAGTAGAGTCCAAACCAGTTCTTAAATGCTGTGCCGTTCTGTGTTGACCAGGTTCTAGAATCGTGTAAAGTTTCACAATGCGGACAAGGCACAAAAGTCCTGTCAATTCTTGGTTGGTCTGAGATTTTGTCTTCGAGTGTGATTTTAGGGACCCGTTGACCAAGAAATAACTCATTGATCAATAATCCCGGATTGATCATCCAATGCAACATTATCCAGTTTTTCCAGGTATAAATTTTGTATTTGCTTTTATCGAAGGTCATCATAAGCTCAAATTATAAAAGCCTTTCTGGTTTTATTTAGTTTCTTAAAGCTCAAATATTTGTACCTGCCAAAAGTGATATAGTATAGATAGTAAATTAAAAACAATACTGGCCAGAAGAATATCTCAAATAAATTGAACTTGAAGGCATAGATTGAAATTAAATTCAAAAATAACGCACCTAAAAACGCCAATAATAAAAGGTTTCCATATTTAAATGATTTTAATTTCAAATGAATGGTCTCATTAGCTTTGACTTCAACTTCAAAATCCTGACTTCCGCACCAATCAATTTTTGCAGTAACAAAATGTTTACCAGGCTTTACGTTAAAAATCCTGACCTCACTATTTTTAACCTTTCCAGATTCAATGCCATTGATATAAATCACGTAACTACGCATCATATTCATTAACTCGGTTGGTCTTTCAATTCTTATGGAAGCCATGGTAAATCATTTTATTCAAATATAATTCTAAAATAATTAAAGTCAAAATACGGGAAAGTCTTGTGACTTAATTCTCCCATAAACTCATAAACCGCATAAACTCCAAAACTTTCCAAATTACAACTCATCCCCTTAATTCTACACCTCAGAATTTTTTATTGGTACAGGCTTCAAAACTCGCCCATTTTTGTACTGTAAAAATGATTACAATGAAAATATTAGTCACATGCATTAGTTTTTTAATAGCTTTTTCAGCAACCGCTCAAACTGAAATCAGCGGCACAGTGACCGACAAAAAAGGACAGCCTATTTTAGGCGCTAATGTTTATCTGGATGGTACTTATGACGGTGCTTCAACCGATATTGACGGTAAATTTAGGTTTAATACTACCTCAGAAGGAGAGCAACATTTGATCATCACATTTTTATCTTATTTAGACTTCAGATTAACCGCCGATGTTTCAGCGATGAAGGATTTAAAAATAGAACTCAAAGAAGACGTCAACACCCTGGATGCTGTCGTTTTAAGCGCGGGCATGTTTGAAGCCGGAGAAGAAACCCGAGTGACTGCTCTAAAACCCTTAGATATTGTGACCACAGCAAGTGCATTGGGCGATTTTGTCGGGGCATTACAGACCTTACCCGGAACTTCTACAAATGCAGAAGACGGTAGATTATTTGTGAGAGGTGGCGGTGCAGAAGAAACACAGATTTTTATAGACGGCATACGTGTTTTTGCCCCATTTACACCAACTGCCAATAATATTCCAACACGGGGAAGATTTTCGCCATTTTTATTTAAAGGGATTTCGTTTTCAACTGGTGGTTATTCGGCAGAATTCGGGCAAGCCTTGTCAGGAGTTTTGCAACTCAATACTATAGATGAGCCAGATCAGGAAAAAACTGATATTTCTCTTATGACGGTTGGAGCTGGTGTTGGTAATACGCAAAAATGGGATAAAAGTTCGTTTAGTATCAATACTTCGTATATCAATCTTGCCCCTTATCTCGAGGCTATTCCGGACAGAAACGAGTGGATCAATCCCTTTCAGTCGGCCACAGGTGAAATGGTTTACCGCTACAAAGTGAATGACAGCGACTTGTTAAAGCTATATGGCGCATACAGTTATACCAATCTGGATTTGATTCAGGACGATATCAATTTTGAGGATGGATTCCGGTTTTCCAATGAAAATACCAACCTTTATTTCAATGGTTCTTATAAAAGTTTTTTAGGTCAAAAGTGGATTTTGTCCAGTGGTTTTTCGTTTTCGTATGACAATACCGATTTTCAAATTGCAGAAGATATAGTTGAAAACAATGATAATTCAGCCCACGCTAAAATTAAGCTTAGAAAACGATTCAACAATCGCCTAGAGTTGAATTTTGGCGGTGAGTATTTTATTACGGATTTTGAGGAGACTTTTATTGGTCAGCAATCCTGTCGTTTTGATTATGGATTTCAAAATAATATTTCAGCGGGATTTGCAGAAATGGATATCTTCTTTTCTAAAAAACTGGCGGCAAAAGTCGGCGCAAGGCTGGACCATTATGAGTTATTGAACGAAACTGTTTTTTCGCCAAGAGCTTCATTGGCTTACAAATCAGGTGAGTTTACGCAGTTTGCATTAGCTTATGGGGATTTTTATCAAAACCCCTTACCCAATTACCTGAAATTTGATTCAAATCTTAGACCCGAAAATGCACAGCATTTCATTGCCAATTTTCAATTTGTAAAGCCTAAACAAATATTTCGTGTAGAGGCTTACCACAAAACATATGATGGTCTTGTAAAATATGATACAGGTTTTCCTGGTTTTACAAGTATTTATAATAATGATGGTGATGGTTATGCTGCCGGTCTTGATGTCTTTTGGAGAGATAATGAAAATATCAGAAATTTAGAATACTGGATTTCTTATTCCTACCTGGACACAGAACGCGATTTTAGAAATTTTCCCACAACAGCCAGACCAAATTTTGCCACAGCGCATAATTTTTCAGTTGTCACGAAATACTGGATAGAAGATTGGAAAAGTCAAATGGGACTAAGTTATATTTTTGCTTCAGGCAGAAACTACACAGATCCTAACCAGCAAGGATTTTTAAACCAACAGACGAAAAACTTTCACAATTTGAGTTTTAACTGGGCTTACCTGATTGATCAACAGAAAATCCTGTATTTTTCTGCTGGTAATATTTTGAACACAAAAAATGTGTTTGGATACAATTATGCAAATGCGCCGGATATGAATGGTGTATTTCAAAGGCAAGCCATAGTCCCAAATGATGACCAATTTTTCTTCGTGGGATTTTTCTGGACCATTAGTGATGATAATAAGTCTAATCAATTAGATAATTTATAACACACAAACTGAAGTTATATGCTTAATTTTAGAAATAAAAACTATGAGGACATTACTAACATTATTGATATTATTACTAAATGCTACTGCTGTTGTGGCTCAAAATTCTGATAGCTATACGTTGACTTTAAATTTTGAAATCACAAAAGACAACAAAGGTCAAATTTTATTTGCCATGTATGATAGCGCCGAAGGTCATATGGAAGACACCTATAAAACGTCCAGCGCAAAAGTCAAAAATAGCAAGGTCACAATAACAGTCGAGGGCTTAAAACCAGGCTATTACAGTTTTTCCTATTTTCATGACGTGAATTCTAATGGGGAATTAGATACAAATTTGGTTGGTATTCCCAAAGAACCTTACGGATTTTCAAATGGTGAAAAAGGCCGATTAGGACCACCGGATTTTGAAGATTGTAAAATTAAAATTGATAATGACACCAATATTCAAATCAGTATCAAATAACTAAAACCAAACCTTATGAAGAATCTGACTTTAATTTTAACCCTGATTCTAATGAGCATCGATGTTCAGGCTCAAACTGCCTATGAAAAAGGCATGCGATCTGCATTTGATCTATGGGATCAGGACAAGCTGGTAGAAGCTTCAAATTTATTTGAACGTATAGCCAGTGTTGAAAAAGACAATTGGTTACCGCCTTTTTATGCAGGCTATACATTGGTATTAAATGCCTTTGAAATTAAGGATGAAACTCAACTGAAATTGACTTTAGATAAGGCCAAAACCTTGTTAGCTAAAGCAGAAAAACTTTCCCCTGACAATGCTGAAATTTTGATTGCACAGGCTTTGCACAATACGGCTTATATCAATTTTGATGGCCAAAAATACGGCATGACTATGTCACAAAAGAATACGGCGATTTATCAGAAGGCTTCACAACTGGCACCAGAAAATCCGCGAGTTATATTGGCCAAAGCCGAGTGGGATATGGGGTCAGCGCGTTTTTTTAATCAATCTACAGATCCTTATTGTAAAGACGTTCAGCGTGCACTTGAAATCTTTAAATCTGATGAAGAATCTGAAAAAGCATTTTATCCGGACTGGGGAATGAAAAGAGCTGAACAGATTTTGGAGGAATGTGGGAAGTAGCGCGAAAACCCTGCAAGGGTTCTGGAACCCTTGCAGGATTTTAAAAAGAAAAATACACGACATCAAAAAGGACGTGGTTTTGCCGTCTAAATACTTCTTTTGTTTTTTAAATTTTAGTTATTTTTAGACGTATAAATTAATTGACAATGAAATTTGACGGACAGCAAATCAAAAAATTTAGAGAAGCAAAGGGGTTAACCCAAAAGGAATTAGCCGAACACACCAACCTAAACACCAGAACCATCCAAAGAATTGAAAATAATGAAACTCACGCCAGAGCATTTACTTTAAATCGTATTGCCGGGGTTTTGGGTTTTTCAATTGATGACTTCCAAAAGGAAAAGGCCTCAAAAACCATCGTACAAAAATTGATTTATTCAGTAGGCTATATAATCATCAACTTATGTTTAGTCTTTATTTTTGGGTACTTAATTATGGATTCTAATGCCAATTTTAATGCCCTATTTGGCGCTTTTGTTTTAAGCATATCACTACCATTTTTGATTTTGCATTACACCAAAAACCTCATTAAAGAAGAACGCCTTTTAAAATTTGGAATTGGTTTGTGGCTCTATGTTATATTATTTGCCATTCTCCACGGACCTGTGGTGGTTTTTGGAAAAGGTTTGATATATCCAGTGGTAATTTATAGTGTGGTCTTGTTTGTTTTAGGAAAAAGAGAAGAACAATTATAGTTTCTAAGCAGCTCTGCAAGGGTTCCGAAATCCTTGCAGGGTTTGAGCCTTAGAGAAATTGCACCCACTTTAGAACTAGATTTTTCTAAATTCAAATTTCATTAGATTCAATTTCAGTATACAATTTCAACTTATTTTCAACTCGTCTGATGATTTTAAGATTCACCCCACGATCGGGCAAAACGTTGATAAATTGCTTCTCAATACTAATCAGTATACAGTCATTTACTTTTTTAAAGTCTAAAATAGAATTCAATTGACCAATCATAATATTAAAGTGAATTTTATATTGGATATTTTCTCTGCCATATTCTACAGCTTCCATTTTTATTTCAGGGAGATAATATTCCAGTTGTTTACACTTGTCCCATAATTCATCAGAAAACTGAATTTGAGTCTTGTGTCTGGATTCTAAATAATCTTGTGGGGTTATGCCACTGAATTTATCGTAATCAAATACATTTACGAAAACAGTAATAACAGATAGTATTAAAGCTGTAATTGCTAAATTATATCCAAAATCAAAATCATAAATTATTAAGTTATAGATTATTACTACTAGCAAATAGAAAGGAAGAAAGAACAAAGTCTTTAAAAGGAACTTTTTGATTTTAATTGCAGTACTAATTTTCAAAATCCAATCTTAATCAACTTGATTACCTTCATCAATCATTCCCATATTAGCTTTTTTAATCCATTTCTGGTCAATTTGCTTGTTGGTTTTAACGCCGAGTTGCTGAAGCTTTTCAATGTCTTTGACCAAATTTTGTTGTCCGGTAAGTTTCTTCATTGCAGAAACATAAGCCTTATCTGTCGATTTTATACGATTGCCAAGCGTTTCCAGTTCATCCAGCAGATTACTGAATTTATCATATAAATTACTGGCATGGGTGGCAATTTCGTTGGCGTTTTGCTGCTGTTTTTCATTACTCCAGATCATATCTACAGTTCTAAGTGTAGACAGAAGGGTAGTAGGGCTTACCAATAAAATATTATCCTTAAAGGCAGAGTAATAAAAATTCTGGTCTTCGTTTTGTGCGAGGTATAATGCCGGTTCAATCGGGATAAACATCAATACAAAATCAGGTGATTTTTTATAACCGAGATCCTGATAGTTTTTATCGCTTAATTGCTTGATATGATTTTTCAACGATTTGATGTGTGCTTTCAAGTGCAGAGCTTTATCCGTTTCCTCTTCAGCATTTACATAACGTTCATAAGCTGTTAAACTTACTTTAGAATCGATGATCATCTGCTTTTCATTAGGCAGGTTGATGACTACATCCGGCATAAAACGTGCGCCTTCAGCATCGGTAAAACTTTGCTGGACGTCATATTCGCGGCCTTTGGTTAAGCCTGATTTTTCCAGTACACGTTCCAAAATCAATTCGCCCCAGTTCCCCTGCGTCTTGCTTTCCCCTTTTAGGGCTTTGGTCAACTTATCAGCTTCTTCGCTCATCTTACGATTCTCGTCATTAAGCTGTTTGATGATTTCGTCAAGACGGGTATGCTTTTCATTGAAATTATCCTGATTTTTCTGGACCTTTTCTTCAAAGTTCTTGATCTTTTCCTTTAGTGGATTTAAAATCTGTTCAATATTTTCTTTATTGGAAGTTGTAAATTTTTGTGATTTTTGGTCTAAAATTTTGTTGGCTAAATTTTCAAACTCTTTTGTGAATTTTTCTTGAAGATCTTCAATTTCAGTCTTTTGATTGTCTAATTTCTCCTGAAGAAATTTATTTTCAGATTGAATTCTTGTGAGTTGAGTTGCAGTGTCGTCTTTGTCTTTTCTTATCTGTTCCCGTTCTGTTTTTATGTCTCCAAGTTCTTTTTCATGTTCAGACCTCATATCGGATATTTGCTTTTCAAAATAACCGATTTGGTTTTGCAGTTGGCTATTTTGCTCCTGCCACTGACTGTCGTTAGCTTTTTTAGAAAGGCTTGAAACATATTTCCCAAGCAAGAAACCGATAGCAAGTCCAATCAAAACCGTTAATACGGGAATAAAAATTTCCATAACTTATTGTTCTAATTTTGAAATGCTTCCATCTTTCAGCCATTGTGCGGCGTTTTCAAAAGCCAGCAACCATGGCGTGATTTTATCTTCAGTTCTGTCTTTGGGATAGTAGGCCCAGTTCCACGGGAAAATCGAACGTTCCAAATGAGGCATCATGACCAGGTGTCTGCCGGTCTTGTCTGTTAGCATAGCGGTGTTATACTGCGAGCCGTTAGGGTTTGCCGGAAAAGCATCATAAGCGTATTTGCCTACGATATTATAATTTTCTTTGGCATAAGGGAAACTGAATTTTCCTTCACCATGCGCCGACCAAATGCCTAATTTTAAGCCTGCCAGAGCAGATAACATGACCGAATTGTTGTTTTGAATTTCAACTGAAGTAAACTGACATTCAAATTTATGGGAATCGTTATGCAGCATTTTTGGTTTTTCGTCATCTTCCGGATGTAAAAGCCCAAGTTCTATAAACAATTGGCAACCATTACAGACTCCAAGGGAAAGGGTGTCTTCTCTTTCAAAAAAGTTATAAAGCGCAGTTTTGGCTTTTTCATTATAAAGGAAACTTCCGGCCCAGCCTTTAGCGCTTCCCAATACATCTGAATTTGAAAAGCCACCAACAGCGGCTAAAAATTGCACATCTTCCAGATTTTCCCGACCGGAAATCAAATCGGTCATATGAATGTCTTTCACTTCAAAACCGGCAAGGTCTAAAGCTTTGGCCATTTCACGCTCAGAATTTGAGCCTTTTTCGCGTATAATGGCTGCTTTAGGTTTGTTACGGGTTGATTTTCTGACTTTTCCAACAAAATTTTGTGGGAATACATATTGTAAACTTTGGGTTTTATAGTTTTTGAAACGTTCTTCAGCCAGATGAACAGGCGTTTGATTTTTATCTAATTCCAAAGAGGTTTTGTACCAAAGATCTCTGCATTTAGCCACATCAAATTTGAAGGTTTTCTGCTGATGATTTACAGTTAAAAATCGCTGACGTACACATCTGCCGATTTTGTGAAATTCGATATTGTTTTTTTTCAAGAGCTTTTCAACTGTTTTATCTTCACTGGCCTGAATGACTATACCTGCATTTTCAGAAAAAAGTGTTTTTACGATATCATATTGGTCAAAGACAGATAAATCTAATTCAGCACTGATATTAATGTCTGAAAAACACATTTCAAGCAGGCAGGTAATTAATCCTCCGGATGAGATATCGTGTCCGGCCAGGATCATGTCTTTTTTGATGAGTTCCTGAATGGTGTTAAATGCATTTTTGAAGAATTCAGCATCTTTTATTTCAGGGGTATTTTGTCCGATTTTATTCAAGGTCTGTGCAAACGAAGATCCACCTAACTTAAAGTCATCCTGACTCATGTTGATATAATACAAACTATCGCCGTTGATTTGCATGACCGGTTCAACCACTTGTGCAATATTACTGCATTGGCCAGCCGCAGAGATAATTACAGTGCCCGGAGACAAAACATCCTTATCTGGATATTTTTGCTTCATAGACAGTGAATCTTTACCGGTAGGAATATTGATTCCCAGGTCAATAGCAAAAGTTGATGCCGCCTCAACGGCCTCATATAATCGGGCATCTTCACCCGGGTTTTTACAGGGCCACATCCAGTTTGCTGAAAGTGACACGGATTTTAAACCTTTATCCAGTGGCGCCCAAATCAAATTGGTTAATGCTTCGGCAATAGAATTTTGTGACCCGGCTTTCGGGCTAATCAATCCGGAAATTGGCGCATGACCTATTGAAGTGGCTATGCCATCTTTACCTTCGTAATCCAGAGCTGCCACGCCACAGTTGTTAAGCGGCAATTGCAACCTGCCCACGGTTTGTTGTTTAGCCACCCGACCGGACACACAGCGGTCTACTTTGTTGGTTAACCAGTCTTTACAGGCAACAGCTTCAAGTTGTAATACCTGTTCGAGATAGGTTTTTGGCGTTTCCGGGTTATAGTCTAATTCAGCGAATGTTTTCTGTGTTGAACTATCATTCATTATGGTTTTTGGCGAGTTGCCAAACAAATCTTCAAGGTCTAAAGACATGGGCTTTTCTCCAGAGGTTTCGCTTTCAAACTCAAATCGGTGATCTCCGGTTATGGTACCTACTTCATAAAAAGGAGCACGTTCGCGTTCAGCAATTTTTTTCAGGGTTTCTGTATCCTGAGGTGACAGGATGAGTCCCATGCGTTCCTGAGATTCATTGCCGATAAGTTCTTTAGCCGAAAGGGTCTTATCACCAACAGGCAGCTTATCGAGATCGATATGGCCGCCAACATCTTCAACGAGTTCGCTGAGGCAGTTCAAATGCCCGCCTGCACCGTGGTCGTGAATGGAAATAATAGGATTTTCTGAAGTTTCTACCAATGCACGAATAGCGTTAGAAACCCGTTTTTGCATTTCAGGGTTTGCCCTTTGAACAGCATTGAGCTCAATGCTACTGTCCTGATCACCTGTGTCTGCCGAGGATACAGCTGCACCGCCCATACCTATACGGTAATTATCGCCACCGAGAATAATGATTTTATCTCCTTTTTTAGGGGTGTTTTTCTGGGCTTGTTTTTTTATACCATATCCAATACCTCCGGCGAGCATAATGACTTTATCATAGCCTAGGTTTTCTTCATTTTCAGTATGTTCAAAAGTGAGTAGTGAGCCACAGATCAGAGGCTGACCAAATTTGTTTCCAAAATCGGATGCACCATTGGAGGCTTTTATTAAAATATCTAAAGGGGTTTGGTAAAGCCATGGTCTGGGGGCAATGGCTTTTTCCCAGGATTTCTCATCGTTTATTCTAGAATAGGATGTCATATAAACAGCAGTTCCTGCCAAAGGGACAGACCCTCGTCCACCGGCCATTCTGTCCCGAATTTCTCCGCCACTACCAGTTGCCGCTCCATTAAAAGGCTCAACAGTTGTTGGGAAATTGTGCGTTTCAGCTTTTAGTGAAATGACAGATTGCACACTTCTGTTTTTATACATTGAAGCTTCATCTGCCTTTTCTGGCGCAAATTGTTTGATCTTCGGGCCATTGACAAAAGCGACGTTGTCTTTGTAGGCTGAAACAATCTCGTTGGGATGTTTTTTTGAAGTCTTTTTAATCAGACTGAACAAAGATTCTTTTTTGGACTTACCGTCTATGATAAATTCACCATTAAATATTTTGTGACGACAATGCTCAGAATTGACTTGAGAGAATCCAAAAACTTCTGCATCAGTTAATGGTCTTTTTATTTTTTTACTTAAATTTTTGAGGTATTCTACCTCGTCTTCACTTAGTGCCAGACCTTCAGATTTGTTGTAGGCTGCAATATCTTCAATATTTTTAATGGGCTCCGGCTGAATATGAACATCAAAAATATGCTCATCTAAAGTTTCATATTTTTGAAACAGCATGTGGTCGTAGGCCTGATAGTCCTGATCAACAGCTGTGAGTTCTTCAATGCGCTCTATGCCTTCAAGGCCCATATTTTTTGTGATTTCAACCGCATTGGTAGACCAGGGAGAAATCATATTGACACGTGGACCGATAAAGTTCTTATCAAGTTCAGAAGTCGAAATCGGCTCAGCTCTGCCGAAAAGCCAGTTAAGTTTATCAAGATCAGCTGTCGAAAATTGATCGTTATGAACCACTGCAAAGTACGCAACATTGTCTTTTGTGAAAAATGAAATCATATGATAGTTAGCTTAGTGCAATAAACGGCAAAAATACAATAAAATTATGGTAAGCTAAATGCTTTTACTTGATTTTGGACTACTGAAGATTCTGTATAAAGTTTAAATTTTTATACTTTTTTTAGCTTGGGCATTTGCTTAATATTAGTAATATCTCTTTTCCTTTCCGAACTTAACGTCTTTGCGATTATTTATTTTCACCTCATAGCCATAAAGAACCTAAAGATTTACGATCTTACAATAAATAAACTCATAAAACATTATGAAACAATAGATTGAAAGTATTAATTAAGCGACTAAGTCAATACTTTTTTATGAATAAAATCATGAGGCCAATATTTTTAAGCCAAACCTATCTTCTGCGTTAAAAGGCTAAAAATTGGTCATGATGAAGTTTTAGCAGGGGTAAAGCTTGTTTAAAAACAGCATAAAAAGTGATTGATAAATACGACTAAATAATATAGCTTTCTCTGAAATTATACATTTTTAAAATCTTAAAAAAAAGTATGATCCTGTTGAAAAGAGAATCTTTTAGCAAAACGTTTTTAAGTCGTTTTCATTGAAGAACGTTTACCATTACATTAACTGTCTTTTAGAGGAAGATACAATTTTAAAAAACACAAGAATTACGGCATCTAGTGTTCAATATAGCTGATTAATTCACTCACTTACAAAGGGCATTTGCTTGTTAAAAGTTGTGTCTTCAACCTGAGTTAGAATAAAATCTGCCAGGTCAGAGCGGCTAATTTTCGTACTGGCATCAACACCAACCCAACCCACTTTATAATTTCCTTTCTCATTGTCGTTTGTAAGTCTTGGCGCACGAACTATCATCCAATTACGATCACTTTGCCTTAGCACTTCTGCGTGTGCTATGGCATCGTTCAAAATCTTCGGTACTGCTATTTTCATGATGGTTCTTATGAGCTTATCGATAAACTTAGGCTGGTCTTTTTCAGGGAAAGGCAGTCCGCCACCGGATAGTGAAATTATGCGTTTTACTTGGTGCCTTTGCATGGCTTTTATAATATTTTTTGTTCCATTGGTCTGAAGTCCTTTAGGTGAGCCTTTAACATGTCCGAAGAGACTCACCACAATATCTGTTCCTTTAATAGCACTATCCACATCTTTCGGATTTAAAACATCGCCTTCTAACATTCTTAAAAGCTCATGCTTTTGTTTTAGTTTATTTTGATCTCTGACTAATGCTTTAACATTGTAGCCTTTTGATAAGGCTTTGTCAAGAAATTTTTGACCAGTTCTACCGGTACTGCCAAATAATGCAATTGTTTTCATAGCTTAATTTTTAGTTCAACTTATTCTTTTTTGCACAAAAATATTTAGTTTTACAAAACATTCAAATCCTATAGTACACACCAAAAAGTAAGTATCAATGAAATCAGTTCATATTACAGCAAGATGTCCTATAAGAACAACACTAGAGCTTATTGGCGGGAAATGGAAATTGCTCATTATGTTCCAGTTAAAAGAACAAGCTCAAAGACCATCTGAGCTTAAAAAACGCATTCCGGATATCAGTGAAAAAATGTTGCTTCAGGAGTTGAAGTTACTTGTGGATAGTAATTTGGTTAATCGCATCAACTACGGTGAAGTACCGCCAAGAGTTGAATATGAGCTTACTCCAATAGGATATGAAGCTCTGCCAATCTTAGGAGAAATGAAAGCCTTTGCGGATAAATACGAAAAAACCCTCAAGCAGAAATGAAAGTTTTTGTTACAGGGGCTACCGGAAATGTAGGGCAGGAGGTTATTAAATTTTTATCTCTAAATAAAAATATTCAAATTAAAGCAGGTGTAAGAGATTTGCAGAAAGCCGAGCGGATTCTATCCCAATCTAAATGTGATTTGGTGAAATTTGACTTTAAAAATCCAGATAGCTTTGATAAGGCTATAAGGGAAGGCGAAGTTTTGTTTTTGCTCAGACCGCCGGAAATATCTGAAGTAAAATCGACTATAAAACCTCTTATTAAAATTTCAAAATGGCATGGTATAAAGCATATCATATTTTTGTCTGTTCAGGGTGTTGAAGACCAAACATTTATTCCACATTATAAAATCGAACAGTTCATTATTGAAAGCAAAATACCATACACTTTTCTTAGACCGGCTTATTTTATGCAAAATTTTACGACCACACTACGGTATGAACTTCAGCAAAATAGACGTATTTTTTTGCCTGCCGGAAATACAAATTTCAGTCTGATTGATATCAGAGACATCGGGTCTGTTACAGCTCATATTCTCCAAAATTTAAGTCTGCATGAGTTTAAATCTTATCCGCTGACCTCTGCCGAAAAACTTAATTTTGAAGAAATGGCTGACATTATCACTACTGAGACCGGTATCACGATAGATTACCAGTCGCCAGACCTGTTGAAGTTTATTTGGGTAAAAAGACATCAAAACATGCCTCTAAAAATGATATTGGTGATGATTATGCTTCACTATTTCCCAAGATTTAAAAAAGAGCCGAAGATCAGCAGCTGTGTTAAGGACATTACCGATAAGAGGCCCATCAGTTTCAAGGAATTTGTAAGTAAATATAAAGATGAAATGATTTAATAACAACAAAAGGAATAATTCTATCTTACGATACTTACCACCACACAACAAAATATTCCAAAATCTCAGCGTTTTCATTTTTTTCCCAAACCAGCCTGGCGCGTTTTTCTTTCAGGTTTAACTTTAGATTTTCTTCAGCTTTTTTAAAATCGTACCAATAGGTGTTATCTTCAGGTTTACAAATCCAATTTACTTTTTCAGGAACACAAAAAAGGCTTTTTTGATATTTTAGGGTTTTAAATTCTTCAAAATTTAAATAGATGCCAGACCTGCAATTAGAATTTAAAATAGATGTTTCAATGTTTTTTATTTTATGATGTAAGAACAGTTTAGCTTTAAAGCAACAAAAACTTTCAATTTTAGAAGCTCCAATTTTCTTAAAAATACTTCGATGATGCCCCAATGGCAGTTGATGAGATTTCAATTTTTCAACTTTATAATCTAAACGATCTTTAAGATTAGGACCAATCCATTGGGTAAAATCATCATAACGATCCTCTCCTGTAAAAATGTACAATTTATATACCAATTCAATATGAATCCATTGCTGCTTAAATTGATCAAAACAAACAATATCAAGTTCACCAACGGTTTTCTCCTCATTATTAATTTGGAAACTGTGAATTACATCTGAGTACCTTTTTGAAGAATTTAAATAAGCTAAAAAGAATAATTCAGCCCTCTTTCCCAGAAATTTGTGTTTTGAAAGTTCTTCTGCGTAATTTTCTATTGCAGAAATGTCAACTTTTTCTTTTGTTTGAAAAGTTTCTACACCTAAAACTTTAAAATCAGAAAAGAGCTGAGGCGTGTTTAAAAAGCCTTGATATTGTCTTTCAAGAAATGCTTTCAATCTAAAAGGGTTTCCAGTCCTATTTTAACCATATCTCCAAAGCTTTGTTCACGTTCTTTGGCAGAAGTGAGTTCGCCCGTGACTAACGAATCTGAAATAGTAAGAATACCTAAGGCTTTGGCCTTATGTTTTGCTGCTACTGTATAAAGTACAGCGACTTCCATTTCTACACAAAGTACATTGTAGGCAGACCAAATATTGTAGTAGTCTCTATGGTCTGCATAAAAGATGTCTGATGAAAATACATTACCGGCGTGATAATTTATGCCACTCTTTTCAGCTTTGTCAGTAGCTTTTTGGAACAGTTCATAATTGGCTGTTGGTGAATAATGTGCCCCCTGAAAGCGTTGCTGATTTAATGCGGAGTTGGTTGATGCAGACATTGCAATTACAATATCTCTCAATACGATATCTCTTTGAAGTGAACCTGCGCTTCCAACTCTTATCAATGTATCAACATCGAAATCATTTATTAATTCTTCTATGTAAATTCCTGCAGAAGGCATTCCCATACCGGTACCCATGACAGAAATCCTTTCTCCTTTATAAATGCCGGTGTAACCAAGCATATTTCTTACTTTGTTGAAGCATTTGGCATCTTCAAGGAATGTCTCAGCAATCCACTGGGCGCGAAGCGGGTCGCCGGGTAATAGTATTTTGTTTGAAATATCGCCTTTTTTAGCATTGATGTGTACGCTCATAGATTAATAGGTTTTGTCTGATTTTTTGCCTTCCATAATTTCTACGCCTGATGATGTACCTAGTCTTGTAACACCCAAATCTATATATTTTTTTGCAGTTTCAAAATCTCTTATACCACCTGAAGCTTTTATCTGGGTATCATCAGAAATGTTTGCTTTCATTATTTTAACAGCTTCAAGCGTAGCGCCATGAGACCCAAAACCAGTGGACGTTTTTATAAAGTCAGCATGAGATTCTGATACAATTTGACTTATCTTAGATAGCTCTTCATTATTAAGCAGGCTTATTTCAACTATTACCTTTAGTATATGATTGCCTGCTGCAGTCTTAACTTCATTAATCTCACCGGCTATTTTTTTGTAGGATTTGTCTTTTAACCAACTGACATTAATAACCATATCTATTTCGTCTGCACCATTATCAACCGCATTTTTGGTTTCAAATTCTTTGGTTTCTGTAGTATTTTGTCCGAGTGGAAATCCTATTACCGTACAAATTTTAGGTGACTCATCTTTTAGTAAACCTGAGGCAAGTTTTACAAAATGAGGTTGTATACAGACAGATGCAAAATCATGCAATATGGCCTCCTGGCAAAGCACTTTAATTTGGTGTTCATCAGCGTCTGGTTTTAACAAAGTATGGTCTATGAATTTGTGCATTTAGGAATTTTTGGTATAAATATATTGTATTTGTTGTGCATAATTTAGCAATCTTTCCTATAAATTTTTCAATTATTATGGCCTGTTTCAAAAGTCTCAAGCCTATTAAATTCAAACCTTCTGAAATACAATAAATTAATTTTAAAAATAATTCAAATTTTACTTTAGGCTTTAGTTTGTTTTACAAAAAAATATTTCTACATTTGCAAACCCGAAAAAAAAGGGTAATTTAAAAAGTATTATGCCAACAATTTCACAATTAGTAAGAAAAGGAAGAAAGACCGCTACTAAGAAGAGTAAATCGGCTGCTTTGGATTCTTGTCCTCAAAGACGTGGCGTATGTACGCGTGTTTACACAACTACACCTAAAAAACCTAACTCAGCAATGCGTAAAGTTGCCCGTGTAAGGTTGACTAATGGTAAGGAAGTAAACGCCTACATTCCAGGTGAAGGACACAATCTCCAAGAGCACTCGATAGTATTAGTAAGAGGTGGGAGAGTTAAAGATTTACCTGGTGTAAGGTATCACATCGTAAGAGGTGCGTTAGATACGGCAGGTGTAGAGGGAAGATTGCAACGCCGTTCTAAATACGGAGCAAAGCGTCCAAAAAATTAAAAAGTTGGAGTTTATAGGTATTAGATCACTTGGTCTGATATTCTAAGACTAACAACAAAAACTCAAAAAAGACATGAGAAAAAGATTAGCAAAAAAGCGTTCCATCATACCAGATCCAAAATTTAATGATCCATTGGTGACAAGATTTGTAAATATGATGATGTGGGACGGTAAAAAATCAGTTGCTTTCGACATTTTCTATCAAACCATAGATATTGTTGAAGAGAAAAAACAAGATGAAGAAAAAACTGCTTTAGAGCTTTGGAAGGATGCACTTTCCAATGTTATGCCTCACGTTGAGGTTAGAAGTAGAAGAGTTGGTGGGGCAACATTCCAAATTCCTACACCTATTAGACCAGATCGTAAAGTTTCAACTGCAATGAAATGGTTGATACTTTTTGCAAGAAAACGTAATGAAAAATCTATGCCGGCAAAATTGGCTGCAGAGATTTTAGCAGCAGCCAAGGAAGAGGGTGCGGCTGTAAAAAAGCGTGTTGATACTCATAGAATGGCAGAAGCTAACAAAGCATTTTCACACTTTAGATTCTAAAATAAAATGGCACAAAGAGATTTAAAATTCACAAGAAATATAGGAATTGCAGCGCATATTGATGCTGGAAAAACCACTACAACAGAACGTATTCTTTACTATACCGGCGTGTCTCACAAAATTGGTGAGGTTCACGATGGTGCAGCAACTATGGACTGGATGGAGCAGGAGCAGGAAAGAGGTATTACCATTACTTCTGCTGCCACAACCTGTACGTGGAGATTTCCGTTAGAAAATGCACAGCCAACACCAGAAACTAAAGATTATAATTTTAATATCATAGATACTCCGGGACACGTTGATTTTACCGTTGAAGTAAACAGATCCCTCAGAGTATTAGATGGTCTTGTCTTTTTGTTTAGTGCAGTAGACGGTGTTGAACCACAGTCTGAGACTAACTGGAGACTTGCAGATAATTACAAAGTGCCCAGAATGGGTTTTGTAAACAAAATGGACCGTCAAGGGTCTAACTTTTTAGCTGTTTGTCAGCAAGTGAAAGAAATGTTAGGTTCCAACGCTGTTCCTATCGTTCTGCCAATTGGTGAAGAAGCAGATTTTAGAGGTATTGTTGACTTAGTTAAAAACAGAGCAATAATCTGGCACGATGAAACTTTAGGAGCTACATTCGAAGAAATTGATATTCCTGAGGAATTGAAAGAAGAAGCGGCAGAACTAAGGGCAAAACTTATTGAGGAAGTTGCAGTTTATGACGAAGAGCTTCTTGAGAAGTTCATGGAAGATGAAAATTCTATTTCAGAAGATGAGATACATGCAGCTTTAAGAGCAGCAGTTATGGATATGTCTATCATACCTATGATTTGTGGTTCTGCATTCAAAAATAAAGGCGTTCAGTTTTTATTAGATGCTGTGTGTAGATATTTACCTTCACCTATAGATAAGGATGATATCGTTGGAATAGATCCTGATACAGAAGAAGAAGTTACTCGTAAGCCTAATGTTAATGAACCATTCTCTGCCTTAGCTTTTAAAATTGCTACTGACCCTTTTGTAGGTCGTTTAGCCTTTTTTAGAGCTTATTCTGGTAGATTAGATGCAGGTTCATACGTGATGAACAACCGTTCTGGTAAAAAAGAACGTATCTCACGTATCTATCAAATGCACTCAAACAAGCAAAATGCGATAGATTATATTGAAGCTGGAGATATTGGTGCAGCAGTAGGATTTAAAGATATCAAGACAGGTGATACACTTTCTGATGAAAAACACAGAATTGTTCTCGAATCCATGAAATTCCCTGATCCTGTAATTGGTATCTCTGTTGAGCCTAAAACAAAAGCTGATGTTGATAAGTTAGGTATGGCTTTAGCTAAATTAGCTGAAGAAGATCCAACATTTACAGTTAAAACTGATCACGCGTCCGGTCAAACTATTATATCCGGTATGGGTGAGCTTCACTTGGATATCATTGTAGATCGCTTAAGACGTGAATTTAAAGTTGAAGTCAACCAGGGTCAGCCTCAGGTTGAATATAAAGAAGCTATAACACAACGTGCACAGCACAGAGAAGTATATAAGAAACAATCTGGTGGTCGTGGAAAATTTGCTGATATCGTATTTACAATAGAACCAGCAGAAGAAGGAAAAGAAGGATTAGAGTTTACCTCAGAAATTAAAGGGGGTAATGTTCCTAAGGAATATGTACCTTCTGTAGAGAAAGGTTTTAAAATGGCTATGGTTAACGGACCTTTAGCAGGTTATGAGATTGATGCCATGAAAGTCACTTTAACAGACGGTTCGTATCACGATGTGGATTCAGACCAGTTGTCTTTTGAGCTGGCTGCCCAATTAGGGTTCAAAGCTGCGGCAAAAGCGGCAAAAGCTGTAATTATGGAGCCTATTATGAAGCTGGAAGTACTTACTCCTGAGGAATACATGGGTGACATCGTTGGAGATTTGAATAGAAGAAGAGGTCAGGTTAACAATATGAGTGACCGTGCCGGTTCTAAGGTAATTAAAGCAGATGTACCATTATCAGAAATGTTTGGTTATGTTACTTCTTTAAGAACTTTATCATCAGGTAGAGCAACATCAACTATGGAATTTTCACACTATGCTGAAACACCTTCTAATATATCTGAAGAAGTCATTAATGCTGCTAAAGGTATAGAAGCTTAAATCTTAAGAAAATGAGTCAAAAAATTAGAATAAAATTAAAATCTTACGATCATAATTTAGTTGACAAATCAGCTGATAAGATTGTAAAAACTGTGAAGACAACTGGTGCTATTGTAACCGGGCCAATTCCTCTTCCAACAAAGAAGAAAATATTTACAGTATTAAGATCGCCTCACGTTAACAAAAAATCAAGAGAACAATTTAGACTGGATTCTTACAAAAGACTTCTCGATATCTATAGTTCATCATCAAAAACAATTGATGCTTTGATGAAGCTTGAGTTACCAAGTGGTGTTGAGGTTGAAATAAAAGTATAATTAATATAAACTAAATTAATATAAAATGTCTGGGTTATTAGGAAAAAAAATCGGTATGACCTGTCTTTATGACGAAAATGGGAAAAACATTCCTTGTACTGTCATAGAAGCTGGACCATGTACTGTTACCCAAGTCAGAACCAAAGCGGTTGACGGGTATGACGCTCTTCAACTTGGTTTCGATGACAAAACAGACAAAAGCTCTATAATGGCAGAAAAAGGCCATTTCAAAAAAGCTAATACATCTGTTAAACGTAAAGTTGTCGAATTCCAAGATTTTAAAGATGAGTTTAAATTAGGTGACAACATTACAGTTGGCATTTTTAAAGAAGGTGAATTTGTAGATGTATCTGGTATATCTAAAGGTAAAGGCTTTCAAGGGGTTGTAAAACGCCATGGATTTGCAGGTTCAGAAAGAACTCACGGTCAGCAAAGCATGCTCAGGGCTCCAGGTTCTGTTGGTGCAGCATCTTATCCTGCTCGTATCTTTAAAGGTATGAAAATGGGTGGCCAAATGGGTAATAAAAAAGTAAAAGTCACTAACCTTAGAGTGTTGAAAGTAGTTGAGGATAAAAACTTAATTATAGTCAAGGGATGCGTTCCAGGACATAAAAACACTTACTTAACAATCAGAAAATAATGAAAGTAGAGGTTTTAGATATTAAAGGAAATAGTACTGGAAGATCAATTGAGTTAACAGATGCTGTTTTTGGTATAGAGCCAAACGAACATGCGGTTTATCTTGATGTAAAACAACATCTTGCCAGTAAAAGACAAGGTACTCATAAAGCTAAAGAAAGAGCTGAAATAAAAGGTAGTACTAGGAAAATCAAAAAACAAAAAGGTACTGGTACAGCAAGAGCTGGTAGTATTAAGTCGCCAATTTTTAAAGGAGGTGGTAGAGTTTTTGGTCCAAGACCTAGGGATTACAGATTTAAGTTAAACAAGAAGCTTAAGCGTCTGGCAAGAGCATCTGCACTATCTCAAAAGACTAAAGACAAAGAAGTTTTAGTCGTTGAAGATTTTTCATTTGATACTCCAAAAACTAAAGAATTTTTACAAGTTTTGGAAAATTTAAAGCTTAACGATAAAAAATCTTTATTTGTGTTTGCAGATGCAAATAATAATGTATATTTGTCGTCCCGTAATTTGAAGAGACATAATGTCTTAACAAGCTCAGAATTAAATACTTACAGGATATTAAATAACGATATTTTAGTACTTTCTGAGTCGGTAATTGAGAAATTAGAACAAAACTTGAGTCAATAAGTTATGAAAATATTAATAAAACCTATTATTACTGAAAAAGCAACTGAAGATAGCGAGTTGAACAATCGCTTTGCTTTTTACGTAGATAGAAGAGCTAACAAAATCCAGATCAAGGAAGCTGTTGAGTCTTCTTACGGTGTAAATGTTGACAAAGTTAGAACAATGAACATTAAACCAACAGTTAAAACTAAGTATACAAAAACTGGAGTGGTATCTGCGACATCAGACCATCTCAAGAAAGCTATTGTGCAAGTTGCTGATGGTGATACTATAGATTTATACAGTAATCTTTAATTTTAAGACATGCCTGTAAAAAAATTAAAACCAATAACGCCAGGTCAGCGATTTAAAGTAGTAAATGGCTTCGACACTATTACTACTGATAAGCCGGAAAAGTCTTTACTTGCTCCGATAAAAAAATCTGGTGGTCGAAACAATCAAGGTAAAATGACAATGCGCTACCGTGGTGGCGGTCATAAGAGACGATACAGAATTATCGATTTTAAAAGAAATAAAACCGATATGGAAGCAACTGTAAAGTCTATAGAATATGATCCTAATAGAACTGCTTTTATTGCATTAGTGCAATATAAAGATGGTGAAAAAAGATATATTATTGCGCCTAGTGGTTTAAAAGTAGGACAAACTATTCAGTCAGGTGAAAATGCACCGGCAGATATAGGTAATGCATTACCATTACAGAAAATCCCATTTGGTTCAATTATATCCTGTATAGAATTAGCGCCAGGTAATGGAGCGGTAATGGTTAGAAGTGCAGGAACTTTTGCTCAGTTAGTCGCAAAGGATGGTAAATATGTAACCATTAAATTGCCTTCAGGTGAAACACGTTTAGTTTTGTCGGATTGTAAAGCAATGGTAGGAGCTGTATCAAATAGCGATCATCAGCTGTTAATCGGAGGAAAAGCCGGTAGAAGTAGATGGCTAGGTAGAAGACCAAGAACCAGACCAGTAGTAATGAACCCAGTAGATCACCCAATGGGTGGTGGTGAAGGTAGAGCCTCTGGTGGTCATCCAAGATCCAGAAAAGGTATACCTGCTAAAGGTTTCAAAACAAGATCTTTGACGAAATCAAGTAATAAACACATCTTAGAACGTAAAAAGAAATAAGACATGGCAAGATCATTAAAAAAAGGACCTTACGTTCATTATAAATTAGAGAGAAAAGTGGCTCAGAATGTGGATTCTGGAAAAAAGACTGTCATTAAAACATGGTCAAGAGCCTCCATGATTACACCAGATTTTGTTGGTCAAACAATAGGTGTTCATAATGGAAAGCAGTTTGTACCTGTCTTTGTAACAGAAAACATGGTAGGTCATAAATTAGGCGAGTTTTCTCCAACAAGAACATTTAGAGGTCACACCGCTGGTAAAAAGAAATAAACAATTACGATAGTAAATTATCATGGGAGTTAGAAAAAAACAACGTGCTGAAGCTATAAAAGAACAAAAGTCCAATCTGGCATTTGCTAAATTGAATAATTGTCCAACTTCACCTAGAAAAATGCGATTAGTTACTGATTTGATTAGAGGTATGGAAGTCGAAAGAGCTTTACAGGTACTTAAGTTCAGTAAGAAAGAAGCTGCTCAACGTGTAGAAAAATTATTGCTTTCGGCAATTGCAAACTGGCAGCAGAAAAATGAAGATGCAGACATAGAGCAGGCAGGTTTGTATGTCAAAGAAGTAAAAGTTGATAGTGCAAGAGTTTTAAAAAGACTTAGACCAGCACCTCAGGGTAGAGCACACAGAATTAGAAAACGTTCTAATCATGTGACATTAATATTAGGGGAAAACAATAATTTAGAAAGCTAAGAATCATTATGGGACAAAAAACTAACCCGATAGGTAATAGATTAGGAATTATAAGAGGCTGGGAATCCAACTGGTACGGTGGCAACGATTATGGAGATAATTTAGCAGAGGATGACAAAATAAGACAGTACATTCATGCCAGGCTTTCTAAAGCAAGTGTTTCCAGAGTTATAATTGAGCGTACACTTAAAATTGTAACTGTTACTATAACAACAGCCAGACCTGGTATAATCATCGGTAAAGGTGGTCAGGAAGTTGATAAACTTAAAGAAGAGCTAAAGAAATTAACTAACAAAGAAGTTCAGGTTAATATCTTTGAAATCAAAAGACCAGAATTAGATGCTTTTCTCGTAGCATCTAGTATAGCCAGACAAGTAGAAAATAGAATTTCTTACCGAAGAGCTATCAAGATGGCAATTTCAGCTACCATGAGAATGAATGCTGAAGGTATAAAAATACAGATTGCCGGTAGACTTAACGGAGCAGAGATGGCTCGAGTAGAATCTTACAAAGATGGTAGAATTCCATTATCTACGTTTAGAGCTGATATTGATTATGCATTGGTTGAAGCCCATACAACATATGGTAGGTTAGGTATAAAAGTATGGATAATGAAAGGTGAAGTTTATGGAAAAAGAGAACTTTCGCCGCTAGTAGGGTTACAGAAAAAAGGAGGTAAGAACACTAAGTCAGGCAGATCAAGAGCCAGACGTAGAAAATAAAAATTGTAAGCATGTTACAGCCAAGAAAAACTAAATATAGAAAACAACAAAAGGGTCGTATGAAAGGTGTGTCCGGAAGAGGACATAGACTTTCCAATGGAACTTTCGGTTTGAAATCTCTTGATTCTTCTTTCATTACTGCGAGACAAATCGAAGCCGCACGTATAGCAGCTACCAGATTTATGAAAAGAGAAGGATCTTTGTGGATTAAAATTTTCCCGGACAAACCAATTACCAAAAAACCTTTAGAGGTTAGAATGGGTAAAGGTAAAGGTGCTGTTGAATATTATGCTGCAGTTGTAAAACCAGGCAGAATAATGTTTGAAATAGGAGGTGTAAGTCAGGATGTGGCTAAAGAAGCACTTAGGCTGGCAGCACAAAAGCTTCCTGTGAAAACCAAGTTTGTTGTTGCAAGAGATTATCAAGAATAAAAATTATGAAACAATCTGAAATTATAAATTTATCTGACGCTGATTTGCTTGAAGCATATCAAACTACAAAGCAAAAGGTATCTGAATTAAAGATGGCGCACACATTGACGCCACTTGAAAATCCTATGCAAATCAGAACACATAGGAGAACAGTTGCGAGGTTAAATACCGAAATCAGTAAAAGAAATATAGTTTAATTCTTCGATAAAATGGAAAAAAGAAACTTAAGAAAAGAGCGTATCGGTGTTGTAACAAGCAACAAAATGCTAAAGTCTATAGTAGTGTCTGAAGTAAAGAAAATCAAACACCCTATATACGGAAAATTCGTTTTAAAAACTAAAAAATATGTTGCTCATGATGAAGAGGAAACTTGTAAAGAGGGCGACACTGTAAAAATAATGGAAACTAGACCTTTAAGCAAAACTAAACGTTGGAGGTTGGTTGATATAATCGAAAGAGCTAAATAATCATGGTACAACAGGAATCAAGACTTAGAGTTGCTGACAATACTGGAGCTAAACAAGTATTAGTTATTAGAGTATTAGGAGGTACAAAGAAAAGATACGCCAGAGTTGGAGACAAGGTAGTAGTTAGTGTTAAAGAAGCTACGCCTAATGGCAACATCAAAAAGGGTGCAGTTTCAACTGCTGTTATTGTTAGAACAAACAAAGAGGTGAGAAGACCGGATGGTTCTTACATCAGATTTGATGATAATGCCTGTGTATTATTGAACCCAACAGGTGAAATGCGTGGAACACGTGTTTTTGGTCCTGTTGCAAAAGAGTTGAGAGATAATAAATTTATGAAAATTGTTTCATTGGCACCTGAAGTGCTTTAAAACTTTAATAATGAAAAAGTTTAAAATAAAAACAGGAGATACTGTAAAAGTTATAGCTGGTGAAAACAAGGGACAGGAAGGTAAGGTTCTTAAAGTTTTACAGGATAGCGATAAAGTTATAGTAGAATCTGTAAATATGATCAAAAAACACCTTAAGCCCAGTGCTCAAAACCCACAGGGAGGTATTCAGGAAAAAGAAGCGCCAATACATGTTTCAAATGTCGCTTTAATGGATAAAGATGGAAACCCAACTAGAATTCGTTTTGAAGTTCAGGATGGAAAAAAAGTTAGAGTTTCTACAAAAACAAACGAAGTAATAAGCTAGAGATGGAATATACACCTAGATTAAAAGATGAATATAAAAATAGAATAGTTAAGAATCTTATTAAAGAGTTCAGTTATTCTAATATTATGCAGGCACCAAAACTACAAAAGATTGTTTTAAGTAGAGGTGTAGGTGATGCTATTGCAGACAAAAAGCTAATAGATCACGCAGTAGATGAATTATCGAGAATTGCAGGTCAAAAAGCTGTGGCTACTGTATCTAAGAAAGATGTTGCTTCATTTAAACTTAGAAAAGGTATGCCAATAGGCGCAAAAGTTACCCTTAGGGGTGACAGAATGTACGAGTTTTTAGACAGACTCATTACATCTGCTTTACCTCGTGTAAGAGATTTTAGTGGAATTAAGTCTGATGGTTTCGACGGAAGAGGTAATTACAATTTAGGAATTACAGAACAGATCATATTCCCTGAAATAAATATAGACAAAGTAAATCGTATTTCTGGTATGGATATCACTTTTGTAACCACAGCAGAAACAGATAAGGAAGCAAAAGCATTATTAACAGAATTAGGATTGCCCTTTAAAAAGAATTAGTAGTATGGCTAAAGAATCGATGAAAGCACGTGAAGTAAAACGTGAAAAACTTGTAGAAAAATATGCTGAAAAGCGTAAGAGATTAAAAGAGGCAGGAGATTATGAAGCTTTGCAGAAACTCCCTAAAAATTCTTCACCGGTAAGATTACACAACAGATGTAAACTTACAGGAAGACCAAAGGGATATATGAGAACATTCGGAATTTCAAGAGTAATGTTCAGAGAGATGGCAAACAAAGGTTTAATTCCAGGTGTAAAAAAGGCAAGCTGGTAATATTAAAAGTATTAAAAATGAATTTAGATCCTGTATCAGATTACTTAACCAGAATTAGAAATGCTGTTGCTGCCGGACATAGAACGGTAGAAATTCCAGCTTCTAATCTTAAAAAAGAAATGACAAAAATTCTTTTTGACCAAGGTTATATTTTAAGTTATAAATTTATGGATGATGATAAGCAAGGTATTATCAAAATTGCTTTAAAATACGATAAGCAGACACAAGAGCCTGTTATCAAAGAAATCCAGAGAATAAGTAAACCAGGTTTAAGAAAGTATGCTGGTCACGATGGAATACCAAGAGTATTAAATGGTTTAGGTATTTCAATCGTTTCTACATCTAAAGGTCTTATGACTGGTAAACAAGCAAAAAAAGCTAATGTTGGTGGTGAATTACTTTGCTACATATATTAATAGAATAAAAATTAGTTATGTCTAGAATAGGAAATAGTCCAGTTGCAATACCACAAGGCGTCGAAATTAAAATTGCTGACAGTGAAATTACTGTCAAAGGTAAATTAGGCGAACTTAAACAGAAGTTCGAAAACGTTACGGTTAAACAAGAAGAAGGACAAATCATTGTAGAAAGAACTGACGAGACAAAAGCGTCTAAATCTAAGCATGGTCTTTACAGAGCTTTGATCTACAACATGATTGAAGGGGTAACCAGTGGTTTCTCAAAAGAGTTAGAGCTTGTTGGTGTAGGTTACAGAGCAAGCAACCAGGGTCAAAAATTAGATATTGCAATAGGGTTTTCTCATAATATTGTTTTTGATTTAGCTCCGGAAGTTAAAGTAGAAACTATTTCTGAAAAGGGTAAGAACCCTAGAATAAAGTTGACTTCTCACGATAAACAATTAGTGAGCCAAGTTGCTGCAAAAATTAGATCATACAGAAAACCTGAGCCATACAAAGGAAAAGGGATCAAGTATGTAGGTGAATATATAAGAAGAAAAGCAGGTAAATCAGCATAATCATGAGATTTTCTAAACAAAAAAGAAGAAAAAAGATTCATCAGCGAATCAGAAGAACAATAAAAGGTACAGCTGCAAAGCCTAGATTGTCCGTATACAGAAGTAACTTTGAGATTTATGCTCAACTTATAGATGATGTAAACGGTGTTACAATAGCCTCAGCATCCTCCAGAACTGACGCGGACAAAAACATGCCAAAGGTAGAGCGTTCTAAAGCAGTAGGTACAGCAATAGCTGAAAAAGCAAGTAAGCTAGATATAAAAGAAGTTGCTTTTGACAGAAGCGGTTACTTATATCACGGTAGAGTAAAATCATTAGCAGAAGGCGCCAGAGAAGGTGGTTTAAAATTTTAAAGTATGTATCAAAATTATAAAAACGTAGAGTTTGTAAAGCCAGGAGGTTTAGATCTAAAAGATAGACTTGTTGGAGTGCAACGTGTAACGAAAGTAACTAAAGGTGGTCGTGCATTCGGGTTCTCTGCTATTGTTGTAGTAGGTAATGAAAATGGTGTTGTTGGTCACGGACTTGGCAAATCTAAAGAGGTTGCAGATGCTATTGCAAAAGCAGTAGAAGATGCTAAGAAGAATCTTATTAGAATACCATTAAACAAAGGTACTTTACCACACGAACAAAAAGGTAAATATGCCGGCGCAAAAGTTTCTTTGTTTCCTGCTTCTGAAGGTACTGGTGTAATTGCCGGTGGTCCTACTAGAGTAGTGCTGGAATCTGTTGGAGTACATGATGTACTTTCAAAGAACCAAGGTTCTACAAACCCTCATAACGTTGTAAAAGCAACTTTTGATGCCCTTTTACAATTAAGAAATGTCGAGATGGTTGCCAAACAAAGAGGTTTATCTATCGATAAAGTATATAACGGTTAATAGCTTTTGAAATGTCAAAAATATTAGTAACAAAAACGAAAAGTGCAATTAAGAGAACAAAGCAGCAAAAGCTTACTCTTGAAGCCTTAGGACTAAAAAAAATAGGCCAAAGTGTAGAACATCAGGATACTCCAAACATTTTGGGTATGATAGATAAAGTTAGTCACTTGGTTAGTGTAGAAAAGATCAAATAAGATTATCAGCTATGAAATTACATACATTAAAACCAAATAAAGGTTCTGTAAAAGGAAAAACTAAAAGACTTGGTCGAGGTGAAGGATCTGGTACTGGTGACACTGCAGGACGTGGTCATAAAGGTGCTAAATCCAGATCGGGATATTCAAGGAAAATAGGTTTTGAAGGTGGACAGATGCCACTTCAAAGAAGAATCCCAAAGTTTGGATTCAATAATATGAACAGGATAGTTTATAAGCCTATAAACCTTTCAGATCTGCAGGCTTTAGTAGATGACAAAAAAATTCAGGACACTGTTGATGCTGAAACCCTTGTCTCCCTAGGTTTGGTAAAGAAAAAAGATTTGGTTAAAATATTAGCTAAAGGAGATTTAAACTCTAAATTAACGGTTAAAGCACATAAGTTTTCTAAAACAGCAAAAGAAGCTATAGAGAAAGCAGGTGGAGAAGCTATAACCCTATAATATTTATTCAATGCAATTTATTGAAACGATAAAAAATATTTGGAAAATCGAAGAGCTCAAGAACAGAATAATTCTGACCTTGGGCTTACTCGTAGTTTATAGATTTGGTGCTCAGGTAGTGCTCCCAGGAATTGATGCTTCACAGCTTGCAAACCTTGGTTCACAAACTGAAGATGGGATTTTAGGACTCCTAAACGCATTTACTGGTGGTGCATTTTCTAATGCTTCAGTATTTGCCTTAGGAATTATGCCTTATATTTCTGCATCTATTGTTGTACAATTGATGACCATAGCTATACCTTATCTTCAAAAATTGCAAAAAGAGGGCGAAAGTGGTACTAAAAAAATCACGCAGATTACAAGATGGTTAACAATTGGAATTACTCTTGTTCAAGGGCCTGGTTATATTTATAATTTATATAGAATTCTGCCAAATGGAGCTTTTTTAGTACAAAGTGATACTATTTTTATCGCTTCAGCTGTAATCATACTTACTGCAGGCTGTATTTTTGCAATGTGGTTAGGTGAGAAAATTACAGACAAAGGCGTTGGTAATGGTATTTCACTTTTGATCATGGTAGGTATTATTGCTACGCTGCCTCAATCTTTCGCACAGGAATTAGCTTCAAGAACCGGAGATGATGGATCAGGAGGTGTAATTCTTATACTGATCGAATTGGTAATTTGGTTTGTTATTATCCTGGCTTCAGTCTATTTAGTAAAAGCTGTAAGACAGATTCCTGTTCAGTACGCGAGAAAAAATGCATCGGGTAAATATGAGAAAAGTATTTTTGGTGGTGCCAGACAGTTTATACCTTTAAAGTTAAATGCGTCCGGGGTTATGCCGATTATATTTGCTCAAGCAATTATGTTTGTACCAGCAACAATAGCAGGTTTGTTTGATTCAGCCGCAGCAAAAGGCTTTGCAGCAGAATTTAATGATATGTTTGGCTTATGGTATAATGTAGTGTTCGGAGTATTGATCATTATCTTTACCTACTTTTATACGGCTATTACCGTGCCAACAAACAAAATGGCAGATGATTTAAAGAGAAGTGGTGGTTTTATTCCTGGTATCAGACCGGGTACTGAAACTGCAGAATATTTAGATAAGATAATGTCCCAAATAACTTTGCCGGGGTCGGTTTTCCTGGCTATCATAGCTGTATTTCCAGCTTTTGTTGTAACACTTTTAGGTGTACAGGCGGGATGGGCATTATTTTTCGGAGGAACATCATTATTGATTATGGTTGGTGTTGCTATCGATACAATAGATCAGATAAATGTTTATTTGCTAAATAAGCATTATGATGGATTAATGAAATCAGGAAAAAATAGAAAAGCAGTTGCATAATTATGGCTAAACAACCCTCAATTGAACAAGACGGAACTATAATTGAAGCATTGTCTAATGCAATGTTTAGAGTAGAACTTGAAAATGAGCACGTTGTAACAGCTCATATATCCGGTAAGATGAGAATGCATTACATTAAGCTTCTGCCGGGTGATAAAGTAAAATTAGAAATGAGTCCTTATGATTTAACTAAAGGACGTATAACATACAGATACTAAAATTATGAAAGTTAGAGCATCTATAAAAAAGAGAAGTGCAGATTGTAAAATCGTGCGACGTAAAGGACGTCTTTATGTCATCAACAAAAAGAATCCTAAGTTTAAACAAAGACAAGGTTAATTATGGCAAGAATAGCAGGTGTAGATATCCCTAAACACAAAAGAGGAATAATTTCCCTTACTTATATCTTTGGTATAGGTAAATCGAGAGCAAAAAGAATTCTTGAAGAAGCTAAGGTTGATATCAATAAAAAAGTTTCTGATTGGGATGATAAAGATATTGCTGGTATTAGAAATGCAGTTTCTCAGTTCACAATAGAAGGTGAATTAAGATCTCAAACACAGATGAACATCAAAAGACTTATGGACATTGGTTGTTACAGAGGTATAAGACACAGAACTGGTTTACCATTAAGAGGTCAGCGTACTAAGAACAACTCACGTACTAGAAAAGGTCGTAGAAAAACTGTAGCTAATAAGAAAAAAGTAACTAAATAATCATGGCTAAAACCAATACAAAAAAGCGTAAAGTCACTACAGATGCTTTTGGAGAAGCACACATTTTTGCTTCTTTCAACAACATCATAATTTCTCTTACAAACAACAATGGTGAGGTGATTTCATGGTCGTCTGCTGGTAAGATGGGCTTTAGAGGAAGTAAGAAAAATACCCCTTATGCTGCCCAATTAGCTGCCGAGGATGCAAGTAAAGTTGCTCATGAAGCAGGACTAAGAAAAGTAAAAGTTTTCGTAAAAGGTCCTGGGAATGGAAGAGAGTCTGCTATTCGTTCAATCCATAATGCTGGTATCGAAGTTACAGAAATTATAGATGTAACACCAATACCACACAATGGTTGCCGTCCGCCTAAGAGAAGACGTGTTTAATAATATTATATTCAACTTGGTTATCGAAGGAAAGACCTTAATTCATAACCGCAAATAAATTTTATATGGCAAGATATACCGGTCCTAAAACTAAAATTGCTCGTAAATTTGGCGAGCCCATTTTCGGCGATGATAAGTCGTTTGAAAAGAAAAAGTATCCACCAGGCCAACATGGCAATAACAAAAGACGTGGAAAAAAATCTGAATATGCTATCCAGCTTATGGAGAAGCAAAAAGCAAAATATACCTATGGTATTTTAGAGCGTCAATTCAGAAATATGTTTGAAAAAGCTACAAGAGCTAAAGGTATCACAGGTGAAGTTTTACTTCAAATGTGTGAAAAGCGTTTAGACAATGTGGTTTACAGATTAGGTTTATCACCTTCAAGAAGAGGTGCCAGACAGTTGGTATCACACAAACACATTACTGTAAATGGAGAAATAGTTAATATTCCTTCATACCAATTAAAACCTAACGATATTGTTGGGGTAAGAGAAAAGTCGAAATCTCTAAGTGTAATTGATGAATCTTTATCAAATACATCTGCTGTTTATGAATGGTTGAGCTGGAATTCAGACAAGAAAGAAGGTACTTTTGTAAGTGTTCCACAAAGAACTCAAATACCTGAAAACATCAACGAGCAGTTTATCGTCGAACTATATTCTAAATAATAATTAGATACTACAACACTATGGCATTATTCAATTTCCAAAAGCCCGATAAAGTAATTATGATAGACTCATCTGAGTTTGAAGGCATCTTCGAATTCAGACCTCTTGAGCCAGGATATGGTTTAACAGTAGGTAATGCTCTCCGCAGAGTTTTGTTATCTTCTTTAGAAGGTTTTGCAATAACTTCTGTAAAGATTGAGGGTGTTGAGCACGAGTTTTCAACAATTCCGGGAGTTGTTGAGGATGTAACAGAAATTATATTAAATCTAAAACAAGTTAGATTTAAACAACAAATAGAAGGTACAGACACAGAATCTGCTGTAATAAGTGTTTCTAACCAAACACAAATGACAGCCGGAGACTTTCAAAAGCATCTTTCAGGCTTTCAAATTCTGAATCCTGATTTTGTTATTTGCAATATGGATAAAAATGTATCCATTAATATGCAGATTACAATTGAAAAAGGAAGAGGTTACGTAACGGCTGAAGAAAACAAGAAGGAAGAAGCTTCTTTAGGTACTATTTTTACAGATTCAATTTACACACCAATTAAAAATGTAAAGTATAGTATTGAAAATTACAGGGTAGAACAAAAAACTGATTATGAAAAATTGGTTTTTGAAATTGTAACAGATGGTTCTATTCACCCTAAAGATGCATTAACTGAAGCGGCAAAAACGCTAATACATCATTTCATGTTATTCTCTGATGAAAGAATTACACTTGAAACAGAAGAAATGGCACAAACTGAGACTTATGATGAAGAAGCACTTCACATGAGACAGCTGCTCAAATCTAAGCTATCTGATCTAGATCTTTCTGTCAGAGCTTTAAATTGTTTGAAAGCTGCTGAAGTAGAAACTTTAGGAGACCTGGTTTCTTACAATAAGAATGATCTGATGAAGTTTAGAAACTTTGGTAAAAAATCTTTAACTGAATTAGAAGAGCTTGTAAGTAATAAAGGTCTTGATTTCGGAATGGATTTATCAAGATATAACCTTGATAAAGACTAATACTGACCTGATAAAACATTATAAAAAATGAGACACGGAAAGAAAATAAATCATTTAAGTCGCAAGTCTGCCCACAGGAAATCTATGTTAGCTAACATGGCTTGCTCCTTAATTGAGCATAAAAGAATAAATACAACCACTGCAAAAGCCAAAGCTCTAAGAACTTTTGTTGAGCCTTTGATTACAAAATCAAAAGAAGATACAACGCACAACAGAAGATTAGTTTTCGCTAAATTAAGAGACAAATATGCAGTATCTGAATTGTTTAGAGAAGTAGCTCCAAAAGTAGCTTCCAGACCAGGAGGTTATACAAGAGTTATAAAATTAGGTCATCGTTTAGGTGATGCAGCAGATATGGCTATGATAGAACTAGTAGATTTTAATGATCTTTACAATCCAAAAGGAAAGAAGAAGAAAAAATCTACGCGTAGAGCTGGAAAGAAAACGACTTCAGATAATGAAGAGACAAACCTGCAGTTAACTGAAGAGAAATCTAAGGTTGAAGAGCCTAAAAAAGATGATACTTCTAAAGCTGAATCTAAATCTGATGAGCCACAATCAAAAGATGAGGATAAGCAATAGTTTCAATATCATTTTTAATTAATAATTTTAAGGGGTAAATATTATATTTATCCCTTTTTTTATAAATATAATCCGATGCGATACAACAAAAAAATAGATGCAATCCTTATACTGGAAGACGGAACGATGTTTAAAGGTAAAGCAGTTTCAGATAATCAGGATACTGCCTTCGGAGAGATTTGTTTCAATACAGGGATGACCGGTTATCAAGAAATTTTTACAGATCCTTCATATTACGGACAACTCATGGTTACTACCAATGCTCATATTGGAAATTATGGAACCCAATCAGGCGAAAGTCAATCAGATACACCAAAAATTTCAGGATTAATTTGTAAAAATTTCAGTTATAATCCTTCGAGAGCATCCTCAGATAAATCCCTGGAAAGCTTTCTCAATGAAGTTAATTTGTTTGCCATTTCTGATGTAGATACCAGAGCTCTTGTTAGACATATCAGGACTCACGGTGCTATGAATGCAGTAATTTCTACAAGAACTGAAGATATAGAAACTTTAAAAAGTGAGTTACAATCCTATCCTAAAATGGATGGTCTTGAGCTAGCCTCTAAAGTATCTACAGAAAAGCCATATTATTATGGTGATGAAAATTCAACCTATAAGGTTTCTGTTCTAGACCTTGGTGTCAAAACTAATATCCTAAAACATTTAGCCAGCAGGGATACATACCTAAAAGTCTTTCCTTATAATTCAAGCTTCGAGGACTTAATGTCTTTTGAACCTAATGCCGTATTCCTCTCCAATGGACCTGGAGACCCTCAACCTTTAAAGTCCGCTATTCTTTTAGCAAAGGAATGTGTTGATAAAGAAATTCCAACTTTTGGTATATGTCTTGGTCATCAGATCATTTCTTTATCTCAGGGAATTTCCACTTTTAAAATGCACCACGGTCACAGAGGCATTAATCATCCTGTGATGAACCTGACAACGGGAAAATCTGAAATAACCTCTCAAAACCATGGTTTTTCTGTCAGTAAAGAAGAAGCTGAGAATTCAGATGCCATAGAAATAACACACATCCATCTAAATGATAAAACACTAGCAGGTATAAAACTGAAAGATAAAAAATGTTTTTCAGTACAATATCATCCTGAAGCTGGTCCCGGGCCTAACGATGCAAACTATCTATTTGACGATTTTTATAAAATGTATAAATAAAAAAAAGACAGCCGCAAGGCTGTCTTTTAATTTGTAATCGATAAAATTATGGCATTACAACAGTATCAATTACGTGAATTACACCATTAGAACTGTTTACATCAGTTTTAACGATTTTAGAATAATTACCTTTGCTGTCCATCAATACAACGCCACCATCTTTAAGCATTACCGTTAGCTTTCCACCTTGTACAGTTTCAACAGCTAATTTACCACCATTTTGTTTAACCGCGGCTATGACATCTTTTGCTTTCAAATCACCCTTTACAACATGGTAAGTAAGAACAGCCTGTAAAGTTGATTTGTTCTCAGGCTTAAGTAAATTATTTACTGTACCTTCAGGTAATTTGTCAAAAGCTGAATTTACCGGGGCAAATACTGTAAAAGGACCTTTAGAGGATAAGACGTCTACTAGATCTGCTGCTTTGACTGCTGTCACGAGAGTTGAAAAATCATCTAGACCTGCAGCGTTTTCTACAATGGTTTTAGAAGATTGAGCGTTAAGATTTACAGATATTGCAAATACTAAAATAAAACTGATTTTGGAAATTAAATTTTTCATAGCTTTTTGTTTAAAGTTTTTACATAGTTATGTATATAATAATTTATTATTATTAAAAAGCTAATTTATTAACGACATTACACAAAGTGTTTAATCAAATTGTCAAAATGCTAAAACGATATCGCAAATTATACTAAAATATTGATTTTTAATTAATGAAAACTTAATACATATTTCGTAAATTGCATAAAAATTATAAAGTAATGAGTACAATTTTAGACGTCCACGCAAGACAAATTTTTGATTCCAGAGGAAATCCCGCGTTAGAAGTAGATGTAACAACCGAAAATGGGTTAATTGGCAGATTTGCTGTGCCTTCTGGAGCTTCTACAGGAGAGCACGAAGCAGTAGAACTTAGAGATGGCGATGCCTCTTATATGGGTAAAGGTGTTTCTAAAGCCGTTGATAATGTCAACAATTTAATAGCAGATAAACTTCTAGGCTTTTCTGTGTTTGAACAAACAGAAATAGATAGCTATCTTATAGAATTAGATGGTACTCCCAATAAAAGTAAATTAGGAGCCAATGCAATCCTTGGTGTGTCTCTTGCCGTTGCAAAAGCAGCAGCAAATGAATTACAACAACCCCTTTACCGCTATATAGGTGGTGTATCTGCAAATACGCTTCCTGTTCCAATGATGAATATCATTAATGGTGGTTCTCACTCAGATGCTCCTATAGCTTTTCAGGAATTTATGATCATGCCAGTAAAAGCCTATAGCTTTACACATGCTATGCAAATGGGTACTGAAATTTTTCACCATTTAAAAAAGGTCTTAAAAAACAGAGGATTATCAACAGCAGTTGGTGATGAAGGTGGTTTTGCGCCGGAATTAGAGGGTACAGAAGATGCTTTAGATTCTATTAAAGAAGCGGTTGAAAACGCAGGTTATAAGTTTGGAGATGAAGTTATGATAGCACTAGACTGTGCAGCTGCTGAATTTTATGAAGACGGTAAATATAATTATAAGAAATTTGAAGGAGACTCTGGTGAAGTAAGGACTTCAGAAGAACAAGCAGAGTATCTTGCACAGCTTTCAGAAAAATACCCTATTATCTCTATTGAAGATGGTATGGATGAAAATGACTGGGATGGTTTTAAAATTTTGACAGAAAAAATTGGAAAACGAGTGCAATTGGTTGGTGACGATTTATTTGTTACTAATGTCGAAAGGTTATCCAAAGGCATAGAAGAAGGCATAGCTAATTCAATTTTGATCAAAGTAAACCAGATTGGTACACTTACGGAAACTATCTCAGCTGTAAATATGGCAAAAAATGCAGGTTATACGGCTGTAATGTCTCACAGGTCAGGAGAAACAGAAGATAACACTATAGCAGATTTGGCAGTAGCTTTAAACACTGGTCAAATTAAAACAGGTTCAGCTTCAAGGAGTGATAGAATGGCAAAATATAACCAATTATTGCGTATCGAAGAAGAATTAGGACAAACTGCATATTTTCCAGGAACCGATGCTTTTAAAGTAGAGTTTTCATAAAGCTGATTTTTATCAGTAAATAAATAGCCTATTCTACTTAACTTTAACGAATAGTTAAGTTGAATAGGTTTTTTTACACCCCAGACTTAACGCGTATTTAACAATTCATTCATTATTTTTGAGGGAAATAAATTTGAACTTAAAACAAACAATAAAACATGACTGCTAAAATCGAATTTGACGGAAAACAATACGAATTACCTGTCGTTGTTGGTACAGAAAATGAACATGCCATCGACATATCAAAACTAAGAAATTCATCTGGTGGATTGATTACAATTGACCCTGGTTTTAAAAATACAGGATCATGCGAAAGTGCCATAACTTTTTTAGATGGTGAACAGGGTATTTTACGTTACAGAGGTTATTCCATCGAAGAATTAGCAGAGAATGCAAGTTTTCTTGAAGTAGCATATTTATTAATTTTTGGTGAGTTACCTAATCAATCGACTTTAGATAAATTTCATCAGGATATCAAAAACGAATCACAGGTTGATGAAGAAATGAAGAAAATTCTTGATGGATTCCCAAGATCTGCGCATCCTATGGGTGTTGTATCGTCTTTGACAAGTGCTCTAATTGCTTTTAATCCGACGTCTGTAAACGTTAGTTCGGAAGAAGCCATGTATAAGTCTATTGTAAAACTACTGGCAAAATTTCCTGTTTTATGTGCCTGGGCTTTAAGAAAAAGAACTGGTCAGCCATTGGATTATGGAGATAGCTCATTGGGGTACGTAGAGAATATTCTTAAAATGATGTTTAAAAAGGCTAATGAAGACTATAAAATCAACCCTATCATAGCTTCTGCGTTAAATAAATTACTCATACTTCATGCAGATCATGAGCAGAATTGTTCAACATCTACTGTAAGAATTGTTGGATCTTCTCACGCTGGTTTATTTGTTTCAATTTCAGCAGGTGTTTCCGCACTTTGGGGTCCATTACATGGTGGCGCCAATCAAGCTGTAATTGAAATGCTTGAAGGCATTAAAGAAGATGGAGGAGATACAAAAAAATATATGGCAAAAGCTAAAGATAAGGATGATCCCTTTAGATTGATGGGCTTTGGCCATAGGGTTTATAAAAATTTCGACCCAAGGGCAAGAATTATCAAAAAGTCTGCAGACGAGGTCCTGGGTGATCTTGGGATTGAAGACCCTATCTTAGATATAGCTAAAGGTCTGGAAAAAGAGGCATTGGAAGATGATTATTTTGTAAAGCGTAAACTCTATCCTAATGTAGATTTCTACTCAGGTATCATATATAGAGCTTTGGGTATTCCAACTGAAATGTTTACAGTAATGTTTGCTCTGGGAAGATTGCCAGGCTGGATTTCTCAATGGAGAGAAATGCGTCTTAAAAAAGAACCAATTGGCAGACCAAGACAGGTCTACGTTGGGGAAAATCACAGACCATTTGTTGGTATAAATGACAGAGACTAAGCGTTAATATTAAATCTTTAAATTATGAAATTACTTAAAATATTCAGTTTAAGTTTGTTGGTATTATTGACAGCATGCGTTAATTCTAAAGACAACAAAGAAAAAGAAGAAGATTCTTTTCAAATTAACAAAGTAACTGAAGAGGATAAGAAAGAAATGGATGGCGTTACAGAAGTCACATTAACTGGAAACGATCAGATGCGTTTTAATTTGTCAGAAATAAAAGTAAATGCTGGTGACAAAGTCAAATTAACTTTAAAGCACGTCGGTAAATTAGGAGTTGAAGTTATGGGACATAATTTCGTGTTATTAAAGTCAGGAGTGGACAGAAATGAATTCGCTAAGGCTGCAGTAAGCGCCAAAGATAATGGATATATTCCTGAAGGTACTAATGATGTAATTGTCCATACAGAAATGATTGGTGGCGGTCAGCAAACTACAATTGAATTTGATGCCCCTGAAAAAGGAACTTATGAATTTGTATGTAGTTTTCCTGGTCATGTTGCCTTGATGAATGGTAAGTTTATTGTACAGTAATAATTCAATATTATAAATTTTTAAACACCCAAAGTTTTATGCTTTGGGTGTTTTTTTATAATATGGCATATATATTATCAATACTGATTTAATTTTGTCTTTCAAATTTTAAATCCCATATAGAATACTTTGAACAAATCATTTAAATCAATTTATGGCCAGATTTCAAACTGGTTTTTAACCCGAACCAGTCGTAAAGTTTTTGTTCTGTCATTCTTGGGTTTGCCGATTTTCTTTTGGCTGTTTTCAATTATATATACGTTTTCAAGCAAAAAATACAGTTGGTTGTATTTTTTCATGGCTTTATTTCCTGGATTATATATTGTTTGGATATTTATTTCAATTGTCCTGGCTATAATTTTTCAAAATGAATTGTTCCTGTTCACACTTTTACCGTTTCATTTTTTAACGATAATATTCATATTCTATTTATTAATTAAAAGTACATCGGTGATAAGTGCTTATCAAAAGCGAACAGGCAGAATTCTTTTCGACCCTATAGCTTTCTTCTTTATGACCTGGTTTTATATTATTGGGATTTGGATGATTCAACCAAAATTAAGACAAGAAATAATTGAATTAAAGCCGGAATTAGAATTAGAAAATGATGAGGCCTTTACAAAAACACAACCCAACCTGTTAAAAAGAATATTTGCTTTTTTAATAGATTACTTTACTCTAGGTTTTTTGTTTTTTATAGCCTTCCAATTACTTAAAAATTCTACTGATGAGAATACCGGCTTTTATTTACTCTTTAAACTCGTTGGATTATGGTTTACTCTATTAGTTATTATAGAGACCATATTTGAAGCTACTATAGGTAATTATATACTCGGGCTTAAGGTTGTGAAAAAGAGAGGGACAAGGATAAAGCTTTGGCATTCTTTTATAAGGCATTTTTTTGATATTTATGATATTTGGCCATTGGGCATCATTGGAATCTGTGCTATTAAGTTTACAAACCACAACCAGCGTTTGGGAGATTTATTCGCAAATACAATTGTAATACAGCGTTCTTAGATAGATTTTTTATAATTTTTAATCCAAAAAAAATAAATAAGTTTAAGTTTGTACTTTAAGTGGCTTTTTGATTTTTTAGAAATTTATGGTCTTAAGGCTGAATTAAACAAATAACAATTAAAACACCAATCTATGTTAGGCATAATCTTTTTATACTGGGTCGGAAAGTACTATTATAAACTTGCAGAAAAATATAATAAAAGTAAATGGGGTTTTGCTATTCTTGGTGTAGCTTCTTACTATTCAGGAATTTTATTTGCTTCTTTGCTTACAGGTTTTGTTTTGGCCTTTTATGCGCCTGAACTTATAGATGGAATAAATGATACACTTCTTGGAATTTTGATGCTGCCATTCGGTTTTCTAATGACCTTCGGACTTTATAAATTTTTGAAAATGACATGGGCTAAAAATGAGCCTTTGCCAGAAGAAGTGCGAACAGTTCAAAATAAAGACCTTAGTGTTTGATGGCCTTTCTAGAAGATAAATCTTACTTAATTCCATAAAGGATTTGGTTATATTTTTAAAGTTTATAGGTATTTCTAAATCTTTTTTTAAATCTATATCTCTACATTTGCCTTAAAAATCAATTTGGGACCAACTGAAATTTTATTGCTGATTCTCGCTTACTTTGTGGTGTTGGTTTCCATTTCTTTTCTCACTCAGAAAAGTGGCAGTAACGAAGAATTTTTCAAAGCTAACAACAAATCTCCCTGGTATCTTGTTGCTTTTGGCATGATTGGCGCGTCATTAAGTGGTGTAACTTTTATATCTATTCCTGGAACAGTAGAGTTTTCAGCCTTTAGCTATTTTCAAGTTGTCTTAGGCTATACTGTTGGCTATGCTGTTATTAGCTTGTTGTTATTGCCATTGTATTATAAACTTCAACTTACATCAATCTATACTTATCTTGAGCAACGCTATGGTTATTACGCCTATAAAACCGGCGCTTCTTTTTTTCTTTTATCGCGAATCGTTGGGGCGAGTTTCAGATTGTTTCTTGTTGCCGGTGTTTTGCAGCTCATTGTATTTGACGAACTCAACATCCCGTTTTATATCACGGTCACCATTACAATTATTTTAATTTGGGTATACACCTTTAAAAGTGGCATTAAAACCATAGTCTGGACAGATAGTTTGCAGACCTTATTCATGTTGATTTCACTTGGTGTATCTATCGTCTTGCTTATGCAACATATGAACATTTCTTTTTCCGGTATTTCAGATTATCTGGAGACTCAGGAGGCCTTTAAAGTCTTCTTTTTTGAAGACTGGAAATCTGGTGATTTCTTTTTTAAACAGTTTTTATCAGGTGCTTTTATTGCTATTGTAATGACCGGTCTTGACCAGGATATGATGCAAAAAAACCTGACATGTCCTAATCTAAAGGATGCACAAAAGAATATTTTTTCCTTTACCATTATACTTACCATTGTCAATTTTCTTTTCCTTTTCTTAGGCTTGTTATTAACCGATTACGCCAATGCTAATGGTATCTTAGCTGAAAAAGACGATTTATTTCCTGCCATTGCTATGAACGGTGATTTGGGTCTGGCAGTGAGCATATTCTTTTTACTCGGACTTATCGCCGCCGCTTATTCCAGTGCAGACTCCGCCTTAACTTCATTAACAACATCTTTTAGTATAGATATTCTGAATATAGAAAAGCGCTACCCCAAAGCCAAACAGGTAAAAGTGCGTAAACTTACCCATATTGGTGTGTCTTTGGTTTTAATTTTAACCATGTTAGTTTTTGAATATGCTATACAAGACAAAAGCGTCATCAATAAGTTGTTTCAGTTTGCAGGTTACACATACGGACCGCTGTTGGGTTTGTTTGCCTTGGGTATGTTTACCAGGTGGGAAATCAAAGATCGTTTTATTCCGATTGTAGCTATTCTTTCACCGATCCTGTCTTTTGTGATCAGTTGGGCTTGTTCAAGTTGGTTTAACTTTGAATTTGGTTTTTTTATCTTAATCCTTAATGGGTTTTTGACCTTTTTAGGATTAGTATTGATTCGTGTGAAGCATCACTAAAGTGCATGCATTTTCATATTTAATGCCATTATTACTTAATATTTTCGCCAATTCAGCATTTTCTGTTCCAGGATTGAAGATTACCCTTTTCGGTTTCAGTTGAAGGATGTAATCGTAATATTCCGATTGAAATTTTGGACTGATGTACAAAGTAATGGTATGAATATCTTCAAAAGGAACTTTTTCCTTATGTACTTCAACTCCGGAAATAGTCATTTCTCTCCGTGCAATGGCTTCTACCTCGTGATTTTTAGATAATAATAAATGCAAAGCCTTGTTGGCATAGCGTTCAGGTTTGTCCGATGCGCCGATGATTAAAGTTTTCATTTGTCTCTATTTTGAGTTAATTCATTTTCTGCCATAGCAGAAGATTTCAATTGTTTATCATTTTTAAGGGTTTTCCTCAAAGATAAACTAACAAAAATTAAAATAACAGCAAAAGGTAATCCGGTTGAAATTGATGCGGACTGTAAAGCAGAAAGTCCACCGCCAACCAAAAGGGCAATAGCTATAGCCCCTTCCATAAATGCCCAAAATACTTTTTGACCTTTAGGAGCATCGAGCTTACCGCCGGAGGTCATAAAATCAACAACCAGCGAACCACTGTCGGACGACGTGATGAAAAATGTAGCGACCAGAAATATGCAAAGAGTCGCTGTAATATCGTAAAGAGGCAACTCTTCCAGCATTTTAAATAAAGCCAGTGAACTGTCTTCAGACACTACTTTGGCCAGGTCTATTGTACCACTCAACTGCATATCCAAGGCTGTTCCCCCAAAGACGGACATCCATAAAAATGAAAACAACGCCGGTACGAGTAGTCCATAAATAGCAATTTCTCTGATGGTTCGTCCTTTTGAAATTCTTGCAATAAAAGTTCCAACAAAGGGTGACCAGGAGATCCACCACAACCAATAAAACATAGACCAGCCTTTAAACCATTGACCTTCTTCCGCATATTGATTTCTAAATGTACTCATCTGAAACAAATCTCTCAAATACAAGCCTAAATTTTCGACAAAACCATCAAGCAAATAAGCGGTTGAGCCTATGATCAAAACAAAGCCGAAAAGCACACAGGCCAAAATAATATTGAGGTTGCTCAGGTATTTAAGGCCCTTATTTAAACCGGAAAGCACCGAAACTGTTGCAATCAATGTAATCCCGGCAATAGAAAGAATTTGTAAAGTATTGCCATTAGAGATTCCCGTCAGAAGTGAAACTCCTGAAGAAAATTGAACCGCCCCAAACCCTAAAGTTGTAGCGAGTCCAAATAGTGTAGCCAAAACAGCAACCACATCAATGCCATAGCCAAGACCGGTTGACATCCATTTGCCAAATAAAGGCTTTAAAGTAGATTTAATGGAAAGAGGTGCATTTTTATTAAAGGTGAAGTAGGCGAGGGCTATCCCTAAAAGGGCATAAATTGCCCATACATGAAATCCATAGTGCAGAAAGGTATGCTTCATAGCAACTTTAGATTTCGCCAAATCAGACATTCCGGATTCTATCGGGTTGTTGAAATTCAGCATAGGTTCTGCTACACTAAAATAGACCAGACCTATGCCCATTCCGGCTGAAAACAGCATGGCTACCCACGAAAATTTACTAAAGTCCGGTTTGGCATCTGCACCACCAATTTTGATTTTACCAAGTTTGCTCACCGCCAGATACACCACAAAAAATAAAAAATAATTGATGGCAATATTCACTAACCAGCCCATATTTTTAGACATAAATGACCTAAAGTCTGTAAAAGCAGTTTCTGCCTGCTGATCGAAAATAATCGTCAGTGAGACAAAAATTAGGGTAATAATTGCAGCCGGCACAAAAACAGGAATTGAAATATCAAAATATTTGTTTTTAATGTTTTGCATACAAATGGTTTAACCTCTTGAACTGCCATTAATGATTTTAAACTTGTTTTCAGAGTCTGATGTTTTCTCTAAGTGCAATACGCCAAAATGAAAATAAGTTCCCGCAAGATTATCTTCATCACTTGGAATTAATAGCTTAGAATAATAGTCATTTTCTATACCATGTCTGATGTTGGCAGAATAGAGCTTACCGGTTTCACTTTGGTTAAAAAATCCAGCGCCTAAAATAGTTTGATGACAATAAAAACCTTCAAAAGATTCCGGTTCATTTTCAAATTCAAAACCAAACCAGTTCTCTAAGATTTTTGACGGATGAACATATTCGGGATTTTTAGATTCAAAAGGTTCAACTTCTACCAGATGCCGGTTTAAGTTTGCCCAGATGCACAAAATATGTGAGCCTTTTTTTAGATTGTTTTTTGCTATGGTATCGTAAAGTCTGTACAATAAATCATTTCGTTTATCTTTAATATCCTCATTTTCAAAATAAACCCCGTTTGTTGCCGGTTTTTCATAAGTCACTTTGTGGAAAGGATATAAAATAGGGGGATTAAATGATGCCAGGGCATATTTGAAATCTTTGTTTTTTGCAATAGCATCTAAATCATAATTGTAAAAATTTACGGCTTGTTTGTACTCCTTCGATTTTGATATAAATGTTTCAAAATCAGCTTCTTCAAACTGTTCTATATGAGGCAGGTAACGTCTTATGCGTTCTTTAGCGTAAGTTATAGCCTGAGGATTAATATCAACAGATATTACCTGTGAATATTGCTTTGAAAGTAAAAGCGCCGTATGATAAGCTGTTCCTGTTCCAATATCTAAAGCCGGTAAATCCTGAACATTTGAATGTTTGAGGAAGTAATTCATGGCATTTGCCACAGCTTTGGTCATGGCAGAGACGACAAATTCGCCCCGTTTAACACCTATATCGGCAATTTCTTTTTCAATTGATAATTTAATTTTTTCCCAATTTACGGCGTTTTGCATAGCTTTTTTGCCACAAAATACAATCCTTTATGGCATACCAAATGAAAATTAAGATACCTTATAAAAACTTTATTATACCGATAACATTTTAATAAATCAATCAGTAAACACCTATTCATTTGATTAAAAATGATTAATTTTTCAAATTAATTTTTCGTTACATCAGGATACTCTGGTTTAGGCGGATAGCTCACTTTATCTTGCTTGAGATCCTCCAAAATAATTTCGATCGCTTTTTCGAGTTGCGGGTCTTTACCTTGCATGACTTCTTTCGGCCACTGTTCAATTTCAATATCCGGAGCAACGCCTTCATTTTCTATATTAAAACCGTCCTCATTGTAGAAGGCTACATTTGGAGCAGTAACAGAGCCGCCGTCGATAAATTCCGGATAACCTAAAACGCCTACAAGTCCACCCCAGGTTCGCTTACCAATCACAGTTCCCAAATTGAAACGCTTGAATAAATAGGGTAAATAATCACCACCTGAACCTGCAGTCTCATCTATCAACATTACTTTAGGACCATGAATTGTTCCACTTGGTGCTATCAAATCTTTGCCATACCTGAAATCCCAGGAAGATTGATAAGGCTTTCTTAGGTTATCAATGTAATAATCTGCCAACTGTCCACCACCATTGAATCTTTCGTCAATGATAACGGCCTTTTTGTTGACCTGTGGAAAGAAATAACGTTTAAAGTATTCATGGCCTGCTGTAGTGGTATTAGGCACGTAAACATAAGCGACCTGACCGTCTGTAGCCTCATCAACTTTCTTGATATTACCTTCAATCCAGTCTCTGTTTCTTAAAGAAGATTCGTTCCCAATCGGCACAACTTTTACAGTTTGGGAATTATTACCATTTGCGTTTTTGCTCAATGTTATATTGACAATTTTACCGGATGTATTTTCAAAATAAGCATATAAATTATCGTCTGCAGTAAGATTATTGCCATTTACGGCGATAATGTAATCACCAACTTCTGCATTTACTCCAGGCTCTGTAAGGGGTGAACGTAAGCCTGGATTCCAATTTAATCCACCGTAAATTTTAGAAATTTGATAGCGGTTATTTTTTATTACATAATCTGCGCCCAATAAACCACCAGGCACATAATCCGGATTGTTCAGGTTGTCTCCCCGGCTTCCAAACCTGTGGTGCCCAACACCAAGTTCACTGCACATCCATTGCATGACCCGGTACAAATCACTCTTACAGGATATCTCTGACAGGAAAATACTGTATTTGCTTTTCATGGCATTCCAATCTACACCATGCATGCCCGGATCGTAGAAGTAATCTCGGTTAACTCGCCAGGTTTCGCTAAAGATATTTGGCCATTCCTGTCTTGGATCAATTTTTATTCTGATACTACCGGTATCCAGCATACCATTTTCAGGCTTTTTTCCTAAAGCTGTTATGCCCCATGCGCCATCTTTTCGGAACAGCATTTTTTTTCCTTTGGCGGCAATTTCAAAATAATCTGCAGGCATGATATTTTTCTCTTTTCTTTCTTTTAAATCGTAAGACATTAATGAACCAAGTCCATTTTGAGATCTGGAAATAAAGTACAATTTACCTTCTTTTGGGCTTGCTAAATTAGCATACATGCCTTCTTTAATCGGAAGGCTAATGATTCTATTGAAAATACCATCCCAGTCGATTTTAATGGCTTCTTCATTGTTGTCCTTATCTTTCTCCTCATCCTTTCCTTGTTCTTCTGCTTCTTCAGGAATTTCCATATCATTGCGCTTTGCCAGTGGAGATTCCAATTCTTTCTGTAAAGTCACTAAGTATATAGAATTGGTCATCTCCATGTCCTGATTAGATTGGTCGAACCAATTCACGACAGGTCCGGCATCTGTTGAAGCCAGCATAAATATGTATTTTCCGCTATTGTCAAATGTAGGTTCAGTTACGTTTGAAAATCCATCGCTTAAAGGATAAGATTTTTTCTCATCAAGGCTATAAACAAAAGCCTGTTCAAAATTTGTTTCTATGATTTTGGTGTAGCTTAACCAATTTGAATCTTTAGACCATGACCCAAATAATTCTCGATATACGCCAGGCGTGTATAATTCATCAGAATCAATTTTAGTTACTCTTTTTGATGAGACATCCGCCACATAAAGCGATCTGCTGTTATCTACAAACGCAATTTTTTTTGAATCCGGCGACCAATGTGGAAAGGCATAAAAACCAGCACCATTAAGTTTGATTTTGCTGATATTTTTATTTTGAAAATCCCTGATATGCAATTCATACTCTCCGGATTCGTCTGAGAAATAAGCTAAATGTCTTGAGTCCGGAGACCATTTTGGGAATTTTTCATGTACACCTGCTGTTTGAGTGATGTTGATGACATCGCCATTTTTTTCAGGAACCGTAACGATATCACCCCTAAAATCAATAGCCACTCTTGACGCTGATGGCGAAACGCCGGCACTTCTGATATACTGACTTCCCGATACAAATCTTTTCCTTAATTCCAATAAATCAGTAGCTATACCAACTACAATTCTTTCATTTGAATTTGAATTCGTATCGTGTTCAAAAAGGTATCCTGCTTGTTCGTAAATAAGTTTTTTTCCATTTCCATTCAAGCTTAGTACACCAAAATCATCATAATTGGTATGCTGTCGAATTTGATTGGTTTTTATGTCATAAGAGAATAAATTGAATTCTCCATTGCGGTCACTTCTAAAATATAGCGTATTGCCAACCCATTCCGGGTCAGCTTCATTACTAAGAGATTCAGGTTTAGGCACTTCTACTACTTCATTTGTTGTCAGGTCCATAATCCAGATGCGGCCTAAAGTACCACCACGATAGTGTTTCCATTGGTTAAAAACTTCATAATTTGGAACATAAGCCAGGTATTTTCCATCGGCAGAATAACTGCCTCTGAAACCGGTAGGAATGGGTAATTCTTTTGGTTGACCACCATCTATATCAATAGTGTATAATTTAGAATATCTTCTTGTAAATGTAGTTCTTGGTGAACTGAACAAAACAGATTTACCATCAGGCGTAAAGTCTAAAACCCTGTCCCAGGTAGGGTGCCATGTCAATCTTCTTGGAACACCGCCAGTAGAAGGAACAATAAAAACATCTGTGTTCCCATCGTACTCAGCATTAAAGGCAATCATACTCCCGTCCGGAGAAAAAATAGGATTTGATTCTACACCTTCGTCTATGGTTAATCTCTTAGGATTATTACCGTCACTATCGGCAATCCATAAGTCTTCTGCGTAGATAAATGCGATATGCTCTTCACTGATTGAAGGTGAATGCATTAGTCTGGTATCTTCAGTATTTTGAGAAATTAAACAAGCCGGTAAAGCCAAAAAAATAAACAGGAAATTAAATTTGAAATATGACATGAAAAGTATTTATTAGAATTCGCTTAAAATTAAACAATTATTTTATTTAAAATCATTTTCATCAGGCAAATCAGGGAACATAAGAAGAACTGATGTGCAGTTAAATAATTAAGGCTGGCGCATTATTTTTTCTATTTTTTTACCTTTTGCTAATTCGTCTACAATTTTATCTAAATATCTAACCTGGCGGGTTAGCGCATTATCGATGTCTTCTATGCGATATCCACAAATTACACCTTTAATGAGCTGAGCATTGGGATTAAGCGTAGCTTTTTCAAAAAATGTTCTGAAAGTAACTTTTTCTTCAACCAATGTCATAAGTTGTTTTTCCTCAAATCCAGTCAGCCAGGTTATGACTTTATGCAGCTCTTCTTTAGTTCTTCCTTTCTTTTCAACTTTTGTGACGTAATGTGGATAAACGGAAGAAAAAGTCATTTTGACGATACGTTCATTGTGTTTTTCTGTGACTTTCATGATGTGAATATTTTAGTACTAAAAATAACCAATTTATTATAAAACAAAATGCCTCCTATCCCAATGTAGAAAATACTTAAGAACAGCTTATAATCAAGTTAGAAAATATATTTATATTTCGATATTCTAAAATAAGCCATTGTATTTTTAAAGCATTAATTGGTTTTTACCGGCAGTAATCATTGTCCGAGAGTATTCTGTTCTGATAGCTTGAGATGTTTTTTATTTAGTAAAGAATTGTCGTTTATGGAGTTTCTTCCATATACAAAATGGAAAGGTTATTTAAATTATTTTAGCATTAATATATGTTTTGGTTAATAAATGGATTTGGTATAATACTAAGTACTATGGCATAATAATTGTTAATTTTAATGAAATATAAATTCACTATTATGAAAAAATTTAACTTTTTTATCCTGCTTCTGTCCTTTTTTGTTTTATTCAGTTGTGACGAAGATGACAATGCCAATCAAAGCACATCAGACTTAATCGTAGAAGATAAAACTTACAGTTTAACAAGTCTTGTCATTACAGAACCTGTTGATCTTAATGATGATGGAGTGTATTCAACGGACATATTTGATGAAAATCCTTGCAATGGTAATTTTTCGTATACCATTTCTTTTGATGACGAAAAATCACTTCACCCCGCATGGACTGGTTTTGCTTTACAAGTTGAGTCGAATTCAAATGGAAATCCTGAACAGGTGGGCAGTTGTGGATTTCTTGATGGTGTTCTTCCATTCTTGGAACAAAATGACAAAAGCATTATATTTTACTACGATACCGTGGAGTCTGCAGATATTGTGGGTCAATTGTCTGATGATGGACAACAAATCACATTCAATGCTACAGCTGACACCAATGCCATATTTTTAAGGGAAATCCTTACTCAGGATGGTACTGAAATTATATACGAGGATGACATAAAGTTAACTTATACGCTTGTGGAATAAATATTTATTAATTAAAAACCATGCATAAATTAATAAAGAATTTTACTTTATTTCTAGCATTTCTCTCTTTATCTTTTCTAACAAGCTGTGATAATGATGATGATACCACTAATCCAGTTGATTTTCCAGTTGAAGGAGAATTCTATAGATTAAACAGTTTAAGCTTGACCGAAGCCGTTGATGCAAATAATGATGGTATTTATTCAGTTAATCTTATGGACGAAATCGCTTGTGTTTATAGCCTACGTTTTGAAAATAATAAATCCAATAATCCTGCAGCTACCGGTATAGATATTAATGTAACCGATGACGGAAATGGCAACATGGAACAACGGTATTCTTGTAGTAGTGTATCTGCAACTTTTCCACTTTGGTTACAAAGAGACAATATTATTTATTTCTATTTTCAGGGAGAAACTTGGGAATCTGCTACTTACATTGCGGAACTCTCTTCCGATAACAGGTCACTTAGTTTTGAAATGTCAATGGACCTTAGTCCTATCTTTGGAAGAGAAATTTTGAGAGAAGACGGAACTCTGATTCAATATCAGGGTACTGCGCAGTTAATTTATACACTTGAGGAGTAAAAATAATAAAAAAATGACCGCACAATGACGGTCATTTTTTTATTATTTTTCTGAAATCTAATTGTAATTATAGATAGTTTTATGTTCTAACTCAATACTTCCTGAACCTTGTCAGCAGCTTCCTGGAACAGTACAGCGCTTTCAACATTAAGTCCGGAATTGTCTATAATTTCTTTTGCCAAATCAGCATTGGTACCCTGTAATCTCACGATAATTGGTACTTTAATTTGGTCACCCAAATTTTTATAAGCTTCCACAACGCCTTCAGCAACGCGATCACAACGGACAATACCACCAAAAATATTGATTAAAATAGCTTCTACTTTCTCGTCTTTTAAGATTAACCTGAAAGCTTCCTCAACACGTTTAGCATCAGCTGTTCCACCGACGTCAAGAAAGTTTGCAGGTTCACCACCGGCTTGCTTAATTAAATCCATAGTTGCCATTGCCAGACCTGCACCATTTACCATACAACCTACATTTCCATCAAGATTTACATAGCTCAGGCCTGCTTCTTTAGCTTCAACTTCTGCGGCGTCTTCTTCTCTTACATCCCTCAATGCCTGATAGTCTTTATGTCTAAATAAAGCGGAATCATCTAGTGTCACCTTAGAGTCTACTGCTAAAATATTATCATCACTCGTTTTTAATACAGGGTTGATCTCAAACAAAGAAGAGTCTGATTCTACATAAGCTGTGTACAGTGCAGATACAAACTTAGACATTTCCTTAAAAGCCTTTCCGGATAAGCCTAAATTGAAAGCAATTTTTCTAGCTTGAAATGGTAACAATCCTGTTGCAGGATCTACAACTTCTGTAAAAATTTTGTCAGGTGTTTTTTCTGCTACAGTTTCTATGTCCATTCCTCCTTCCGGTGAATACATGATCATATTTTTCCCCTGTGCACGATCTAGTAATACAGACATATAATATTCCTCTGGTTCGTTATCACCCGGATAGTACACATCTTCCGCAATCAGTACCTGATGTACTTTTTTGCCTTCTTTTGATGTTTGTGGTGTAACCAGATTCATGCCTATGATATCACCTGCAATATCTTTGACTTCCTTAAGATTTTTTGCCAGCTTTACGCCACCGCCTTTTCCTCGGCCACCAGCGTGTACCTGTGCTTTTATAACATGCCAGCCTGTGCCGGTCTCTTCAGTAAGTTTTTTTGCAGCTTCTACAGCTTCATCTGGAGTTGTTGCAACAATACCGCGTTGAATGTTTACGCCAAAACTGTTTAGAATTTCTTTACCTTGATATTCGTGAAGATTCATAATCTAGAATTATATTTTTTGAATTCCACAAAAGTAATAATTTATCATTTTAGGGCAACATTTTTAGGCTTAATTATGATTTTAAGTCGGTAGTGGGTAGTCGGTAGTAGTTAGTTGCTAGTTTTCTATAAGCTAAGAACTAAGAGCTAAAAGCCAAAAACTATATAAGCCTGTACTAACCATTTTTACAAATAATGCACTATCAACTACTAATTACTATCTACTAATTACTTAATACTAATTACGCACTATTTGGGTTTTAGCTTAATTTTAAATCATTAAAAGTTTTTCAAAGCTTACATTTGTTGTTTTATTTACGATATTATGAAAATCATCTGTATAGGCCGCAATTACACAGAGCATATAGCCGAGCTTAAAAATGAAAAGCCCGATGAACCGGTTGTTTTTATTAAGCCTGATTCTTCTGTACTCCCAAAATCCAATCCTTTTGTGATTCCTGAGTTTTCTAATGATGTGCATTACGAAGTGGAAATTCTGGTCAAAATTAATCGTCTTGGAAAGTATATCAACGAAAAATTTGCGTATAAATATTATAGCGAAATTGGTCTTGGGATAGATTTTACAGCCAGAGATTTACAGTCCAGACTTAAAGCCAAAGGATTGCCCTGGGAAAAGGCAAAAGGTTTTGACGGTGCAACCTTGATTGGTAGAAAATGGTTGGATAAGGATAAATATGACCTGAATGATTTGAATTTCAGCTTATTAAAAAATGGAGAAACCGTTCAAAAAGGAAATACCAAATTTATGCTGTGGAAAGTAGATGAGATTATAGCTTATGTTTCTCAGTTTTTTACTTTAAAAATTGGTGATATCATTTTTACAGGTACGCCTTCAGGTGTTGGTAAAGTTGAAGAAGGTGATGTTCTATTGGGTAAAATTGAAGATAATCAGGTATTTAAAGTAAATGTAAAATAGATGTTTGCAGAAATTATTACCATAGGCGACGAGATTTTAATTGGACAGATTATTGATACCAACTCTGCTTTTTTAGGAAAACAGCTTAATAGTATAGGTGTTGAAATTATACGGATCACCTCAATACAAGACAAGAAAAATACCATTCTCAAGGCTTTGGCAGAGGCTGAAGATCGAGCAGATATCATCATAACAACCGGCGGTCTTGGACCAACAAAAGATGATTTGACAAAGCATACCCTGTGTACTTATTTTAATGATGAATTGGTTTTAGATCAGAAGACTTTAGAACACATTGAAGATATATTTAGAAAATACATCAGTCATCCGATTCTGGAAGCAAACCGCTCTCAGGCTTATCTGCCTTCAAAATGTATAGCGCTAATTAATCCTTATGGTACTGCACCTGGAATGTGGTTTGAAAAAGGTGAAAAGGTTTTTGTGTCTATGCCCGGAGTACCATTTGAAATGAAATCTCTGGTGAGAAATGAAGTTTTACCAAGACTGAAAGACCGTTACAACAGGCCATTTATTTTCCATAAAACCGTTTTGACATATGGCTTGGGAGAAAGCGCAATTGCAGACAAAATTGAAGACTGGGAAAATAAACTGCCCGATTTCATTAAGCTGGCTTATTTGCCAAGTCTAGGAAGAGTTCGCTTGAGATTAACGGCTAGAGGTGACAATGAAGATCTTCTACAAAAAGAAATTGGCAGTCAGGTCGAAAAGCTGCATGAATACATTGGAGATATCATCAAAGGATATGAAGATGAAAATACTATAGAGGAAAATATAGCTAAATTATTGACAGCAAAGGGACTTTCTTTGTGTACTGCAGAGAGCTGTACAGGTGGTCGTCTGGCTGCAATTTTTACAGAAATTCCCGGAGCTTCTGCCTATTTTAAAGGTAGTGTTGTAAGTTATGCGACATCAGCAAAAAATGATGTATTAGGTATTCCAAAGGATATCATCGAAGAATTTTCAGTTGTTAGTGCAGAAATCACAAAAGAAATGGCGGTTCGAGCAAAGCGTATGTTTAAAACTGATATGGCTATTGCCACAACGGGTAATGCCGGACCAACCAAAGGGGATAGTGATGCTAAAATCGGTACAGTCTTTATAGCTTTAGCAATGAAAGATAATGTGATAGTCGAAAAATTCAGTTTTGGTAATCACCGTGAACGTGTAACCCAAAAAGCAGTTAATAAAGCTTTGGAAATGATATACGATAGTTTAAATAAAAGTGATTTATGAGTAAGAACAATATCAACATCAAAAATAAAAAAGCCAAATTTCAATATGAGATTTTAGATAAATATACCGCTGGTATTAAACTTGTAGGTACTGAAATCAAATCTATCCGTGACGGAAAAGCTTCAATTACAGAAAGTTTTTGTGAGTTTAATGATCATCAGGAATTGTTTGTTGTAAATATGACTATTCAGGAATACTCACACGCTTCACATTTTAACCATAAACCCAAAACTGAACGCAAACTTCTTCTGAATAGAAATGAATTAAAAAAGCTCTATAAAGAAGTCAGGAATTCTGGTTTGACGATCATACCCTTAAGACTATTTATAAACGACAGAGGCTTCGCAAAATTACAAATAGCCCTATGTAAAGGTAAAAAATTGTATGATAAAAGAGAAGATATCAAAAAACGCGATACCAAAAGAAGATTAGACAGGGTCAAAAAGGCGTTTAATAATTAGATTATTTTTTAAAACTTGCACTATTAAATATATTTATACCAAAACAAAAGAATATGAAAAACTTATTGATTAATCTGTTCTGTGCTTTTATCTTAATTCTAGTTTTAAAAAGCTGTTCGTTTAAAGAAGAAATATATATTAATGAAGATGGTTCAGGAAGTATAGCATTTAATATGGATGCTTCTCAATTGATGAAACTTGCAGGAGACGAATTTGCTGACAGTGATAAATCTTTTGATTCTATAATGGATTTTAAAACCCTTTTAGAAGAGAAAAAAGACAGTATTGCTAATTTACCGGAAGATCAACAGTCGAAATTGAAGGCACTTGAAAATTTTAAATTAAAGATGGTCATGATTCCTGAAAAAGAAGAAATGTCTTTTACCTTAATGACAGACTTTGATAAAGCTTCAGAGCTTACCGATATGTTTTCGGAAATGTCAAAACTTCAAGGACTCGGAGATTCGCCTAAGGCCAACCAACAGCCTATGTCTGTATTAAATGCCAATAGCAGCTCTTCGGTGACTTACAGCTATAAAAATAATGTTTTCGAACGAAATATTGAAGTGACTGACAGGGAACTACTGAATGCTCAAATAGATAGCATATCAGATATGGAGATGTTTTTCCAAAGTTCTACTTACCAATTGGAGTATCATTTTTTTAAGCCTGTGAAATCAGTATCTGCAGATAATGCCTTATTTAGTCAGGACCGGAAAACAGTGATCATAGAAAAAAATTTTTTAGATTATATGAAAAATCCGGAAAGCTTCAACATAGAATTTGTTTTAGAAGAATAGGTAATGGTAAATCTATCCTTAGGAGATAGTAACATTTTAAGAGTTTGGTCGTCATATTGAAATAAAAATAACACATCTACATTGAAAAAAATACTTACTTCTGCGTTTTTATTTTTTATTTATATTTCATCAGCACAGCAGATACAAGGGGTTGTGCTCGACAATAAAGGTGATGTCCTGCCAAGTGTAAATGTTTATATTGAAAATACTTATAAAGGTACAACAACCAATTTTGACGGCATATTTCAGTTAGATGTGTCAGGTTATAATAATGCCCGGCTGGTTTTTAAATACCTTGGTTACGAAACCAAATTTGTTGATATAGAGGATTTGCTCAAAAAAGAAAATATTGAGGTAAGCCTAAAGGCGACCCAAACTAATCTTGACGAGGTGGTAGTGAAATCGGGCGAAAATCCCGCAAACCGCATTATTAGAAACGCTATCGATAACCGTAAATCTAATTTGGCCAAACGTTTGTCTTATAAGGCAGATTTCTATTCAAAAGGACTTTGGAAAGTAGAAAATGTGCCCGAGAAAATTCTTGGTGCAGAAGTAGGAGATTTGGACGGCTCTTTAGATTCTACCAGAAGTGGTATTGTCTATTTAAGTGAAACCGTATCAAAAATAGCCTTTGAAGCTCCGGATAGTTTTAAAGAAAATATTATTGCTTCAAAAGTAAGTGGTGATGATAATGGATTTAGCTTTAATTCGGCTCAGGATTTTAAAAACTCATATTATAACAATACTGTAGAAGTAAATGTAGAGCTCGTTTCACCAATTGCAGATTACGCGTTTGATTATTACAGGTATACGTTAGAAGGTGTTTTTTATGAAGAAAATGGTTTTTTGGTAAATGAAATTAAAGTCATTCCAAAACGTGAAAACGATAAGGTTTTTTCCGGAACTATATTCATTATTGAAGATACCTGGGAAATTTATGGTATAGATTTAACAACTACCGGAACGAACATAAACACAACACCTATAGAGACTATTAACTTTAAACAAAATTTCACCTACAATAAAGATGATAAATTCTGGGTCCTGTTGTCACAAAATATTTTATTCCAATGGAAGTTTTTTGGTGTTTCAGGATCTGGCCGATTCGTAGCTTCGTACAGTAATTATAATTTTAAGCCTCAATTTGATGATGCATTTTTTTCAAAAGAAATCATGTTTTTTGAAAAATATGCCAATCAAAAAGACAGTTTGTATTGGAAAAAAGCCAGACCATTACCACTCACAGAAGAAGAAGTGCAGGACTATCAAAAGAAAGATAGTGTTCAACTGGTTAGGAATTCAAAGAAATACAAAGACTCTGTCGATCAGGCCAACAACAAATTCAAAATTCTAGACCCACTTTTTGGATATAGTTGGCAAAATTCAACAAAGAATATGTCTGCTGGATACGGCGGTGTTGTTAATCTTGGAAACGCCAACTTCAATACCGTTCAGGGATTTAATTTTGGAACAGGGCTTTATTTTATAAAACGCGATACACTCAATGGTTTTGATAAGTTTTGGCGAATGAGTGCCAATGTAAGTTATGGCTTATCAGATGAAAGATTGAGAGCGGTTGGTACTTTCACTAAAAAATTTAATAATTTTTCAAAACCTTATTTAACTTTGAAAGGTGGAGTTGAAGCCACAGAAATCAACTCTTCTAATACGACTTCAAATATTGCTTTTAATATTGCTGCCATATTTTTTGAGGAAAACTTTTTGAAATTGTACGATAGACAATTCGTGGAAGCTACGTATTCTCAGGAAATTGTAAATGGTATCCGAGCCAGTGCAAACCTTTCCTATCAAAGGCGAAAAGCACTCGTAAATACAAGAAATGAGCATGTCTTTGGATATGAAAAAGGTGGGTTTACTTCCAATAATCCGCTAGCTCCGGAAGCATTCGGGTCGGTACTTTTTCCTACACACCACATCATGAAACTCAATTTGAATGCCAGGATAAGATTTGATCAGACCTATACCACAACACCACGTGGTAAATACAATAACTTTTCAAATAAATATCCGACGCTTCGATTAAATTATCAGAAAGGCTTTGCTGCGACTCAATCGGGTTATGATTTTGATTTCTTTAATGCAAATATCAGACAGTCATTGGATATATCGAGATTTGGCGAATTAAGCTATAGATTAGACGGTGGTTTGTTTTTGAACGAGGATGGGATGAGTTATCTGGATTTTAAACATTTTAACGGAAATCAAACCCGGGTTAGTGCCGGTGAAAATTATGTAGGGAGATTTAATTTACTTCCTTACTATGAAAGGTCGACTAACCAAAATCATGGTGCATTTCATTTGGAACATAATTTTGAAGGATTTATAATGAACAGGCTACCCTTATTAAAGCATTTAAAGTCCAATTTGGTCTTAGGGGCAAAAAGTTTGTTTATAGATGGTTTTACGCCGTATCACGAGTTATCAATTGGTTTAGATAGATTAGGTATTGGAAAATTTAGGTTTTTAAGACTTGATTACGTTGTGCCTTACAATAATGGCTGGCAGAATGGGGCTATTATTTTTGGATTAACGTTTTAAAATGGGCTAAAAAGGTGATTTATCTTGAGCCGTGATGTCTTTTATTTTCTATATGGTTCTTTAAAACAAAGCCTATAAGAAATTGACTTTTAGGAAAGCTTTATAAGGCAAATAATTTATATTAATATCTTTATAAATTCATAAACTCATAACCCCATAACCTCATAACCTCATAAACTCAAGAATTCATCATGCCAGATATTCTCTACGAAGACAATCATTTGATCGTAATTAATAAGCCTGTAGGTAAGTTAGTTCAAGGAGACGCTACCGGAGATGAACCTTTGAGTGAAACAATAAAGTCATATGTCAAAAAAAAGTACAACAAGCCGGGAAATGTCTATCTAGGAGTAGTTCATAGATTGGACAGGCCTACAAGCGGTGTGCTTTTATTTGCCAGGACTTCTAAAGCGCTGTCGAGATTAAATAAACAATTTAGTGAAAGAGAAACTAAAAAAACATATTGGGCGCTGGTAGAAAATAAACCCGATAAGGATAAAGGCAAATTAATACATCACCTCAAAAGAAACCCAAAGCAAAATAAATCCTACGCTTATCCAAAGCCAATAAAAGATTCGAAAAAGGCCATTTTAAATTATACATTAATCAAAAGCTTGAAAAATTACCATCTGCTTGAAATTGATTTGGAAACAGGCAGACATCATCAGATACGGGCGCAGCTTTCTGCCATAGGTTGTGTAATAAAGGGAGACTTAAAATATGGTGCTAAACGCAGTAATGCAGATGGAGGAATTCATTTACACGCCAAATCCCTTCAGATAAATCATCCCGTAAAGAAAACAAGCATAATTTTTGAAGCTCCTCTGCCAATGGATAATTTATGGCAGGCTTGTCTTTGAGAGAATTCCAAAAAAAATCCCAATCGTAGCGTTGGGATTGTTTAAAGATATAATAGATTAACTTTAGTTTTAATCTAGGCCTAATTCCTCCAAAATTTTATCAATTTTAGCATCGAGTTTAGTCGTTACTTTTTCAAAATCTTCAACTTTTTCCAGGCTTTCATTTACACTGATGTAGAATTTAATTTTAGGTTCGGTACCACTTGGTCTTGCCGCTACTTTTGTTCCATTCTCAGTATAGTAAATTAAGACATTCGATTTTGGAATGGCGATGTCGAGAGTTTCATGGCTTTGTAAGTTTTTAGCTTTAGAAGTGTCATAATCTTCTATCAAAACAACTTTTTCACCACAGATTTCAGTCATAGGCTCATTTCTTAAATCCATCATTTTTTGCTTGATAAGCTTTTGACCTTCGATGCCTTTTTTAACCAGAGAAATCAGTTTTTCTTTATAGTAGCCATGTTCAGTATAAAGCTTTATCAGCTTTTTATATGCCGATGAATTTTCAGCTTTTAGTTTTGCAGCTATTTCGCAGATGAGTAGAGTAGAGGTAACGGCGTCTTTGTCTCTCACAAAATCACCAACCATAAAGCCAAAACTCTCTTCTCCACCGCCAATAAAGTGTTTGTTCGGAAATTTTTTGATCAAATCTGCAATCCATTTAAATCCAGTCAGGGTTTCCATATATTCTACACCATAATTTTCTGTCATAACCTTCATCATTGGTGTTGAAACTATAGTAGAAGCAACAAATTCATTACCGTTCAGCTTGTCTTTGTATTGCTCAAGCAGGAACCAAGTCATCAATACCATGGTTTGGTTGCCATTGAGAATTGTCATTTCACCCTGAAGGTTTTTTACGGCAACACCAAGTCTGTCTGAATCCGGATCAGTACCAATAACGATATCACTATCAGTTTTTTTAGCAAGTGCCAAGGCCATTTCTAAAGCTTCAGGTTCTTCCGGATTAGGAGATTTTACTGTTGGGAAGTCACCATCAGGTTTAGCTTGTTCCTGAACAATTTGAACATGTTTATAGCCTGCTTTTTCCAAAACATGTGGTATAGACTTAATTGATGTACCATGCAAAGAAGTAAAAACAATTTTTAATTCATCTCTTGCACCTTCAGGTAATTTTTGTTGCCCATTCTTTACAGAATCAGAAATAAACAGTTCGTCTATTTCTTCACCGATCCATTCAATCAAGTCTTCATTTTCACTAAAGTTGATATCGCTGAATTGTAAATTGTTAATTTCGTCTATGATTTCTTTATCTTCGGGTGGTACAAGTTGCCCGCCGTCCTGCCAATAGACTTTGTAGCCATTGTATTCCGGGGGATTGTGGCTCGCCGTAAGTACAATTCCGCAATGGCAATCTAATTTTTTTAAGGTATAAGATAATTCAGGTGTTGGCCTTAAATCTTCAAAAATAAAGACCTGAACACCATTTGCAGAAAATACATCAGCTACTACTTTAGCGAGCTTTTTACTGTTATGTCTGCAGTCATAAGCTACGGCAACCTTGTGTTTTTCTCCAGGAAAAACCTTTTTCAGGTAGGACGAGATCCCCTGCGTGTTTTTTCCTAAGGTGTATTTATTTATTTTGTTAGTGCCGACGCCCATCGTGCCGCGCATTCCACCTGTTCCAAAGTCTATATTAGTATAAAATGCTTCCTCTAAGGTTTTTAAGTCATTTTGTATCAAATTGGTGACTTCTTTCTGAGTGTCTAAATCAAATGGCTCAGTGGTCCATTCTTGAGCATTCTTTAAAATATCTTTATCCATGGCTATATGATTTTTGAAATTTTATATCTTTCTTCTGTGGGTTGATTGTTAATGATGAGTTCGCCTATAAATCCTGCTAAAAAAAGTTGCACACCCATTATCATACAAGTCAATGCAATATAAAAAAATGGATTGTCAACAACTAAAATTGTGGGTAGATCGTTGTAAAGTTTGTATAATTTTGATGCACCGATATAAATTGCAGAAGCAAAACCGACAATAAACATAAGTACTCCCAGAGCTCCAAAAAAGTGCATAGGTCTTTTACCGAATTTTGAAAAAAACCAAAGAGATACCAAATCTAAAAACCCATTTAAAAACCTATCAGCTCCAAATTTAGTTTTACCATATTTTCTTGCCTGGTGTAGAACCTCTTTTTCGCCTATTTTATCAAAACCTTCGTTTTTGGCAAGAACAGGAATATACCTGTGCATTTCACCTTTGACATTTATGTTTTTAATGACTTTGCTTTTATAGGCTTTTAAGCCGCAGTTAAAGTCATGTAGATAAATTCCAGAAGTTTTTCTAGCTACAAAATTGAATATCTTTGAAGGAATGTTTTTAAAAAGTACTGAGTCATGTCTTTTTCTTTTCCATCCCGAAAGTATATCAAAATTGTTTTCTTGTAGAATTTCTATCATTTCAGGAATTTCATCGGGGTTATCCTGAAGGTCAGCGTCCATTGTGAATACAATTTCACCATCAGCCATTTTAAACCCGGCATGAAGTGCTTGAGATTTGCCATAATTTCTGGTAAATTGAATGCCTTTTACATTATGGTCTTTCTGTTTCAGCTTGTTGATTGTTTCCCACGAATCGTCTCTACTGCCATCGTCGATAAAAATGATTTCATAGGAGTAGTCATGTTCTGTCATAGCTTCCTTTATCCCTGAATGTAGTTCATTAAGAGATTCGTTTTCGTTGAGTAAAGGTATAACGACAGAAATAAGCATTAATTCTTTTTTATTAGCCCTAAAACTAATGATATAATAAAAGATTTCATCAAAATTGAAATGAGATTTATAGTAGCGAAACTAAACGGAGAGACAAAAGCAGAAGACAATTCTTTAGCCTGATTGATTTGCTCTTGGGTCATGTTTGTTTTTTCGCTTTCAATCGCTTTATTATTTTCTTCAAGAATTTTTGAAACAAAATCTGTTTCTAACTGTGTATAGTGAAAATAAGTATAAGCAGCATAAATCAGCCCACCAATAAGACCGATGATCAAGCCTATTTTAAGCGCTTCACTAAGCTTTAAAAAATTTGAATTATCTAATTTATATTGGTGTATAGGAAAAAATACGATCAATATAGCGACGGTAAGGCTTAAAAAAGAAAGTAATAATGTATCTTCCAATTGAAACTTGTAGTTGAAATACAAAAGTAAAGCATTAAAAATACCGAAAATTAGACCATAAAGCAGGGCTTGTTTTTTATAATCAGGACTACTTTCCATTCTGTAAGCGTTTACTAGTTAAAATTAAAGTCTTCTTGGTTAACAATTTATTGAATTGAAGGGGTAAATATAAAACAATTCGAAGGAGTATTTGATATTGGTATTAGGTTTTTAGAAAGCTAAGTTTTTTGTTTATTTTTTAAACTTTATTGTGTTTTAAATTTTTTATATCCAAAAAAATATTAATTTTGCAGTCCGAATTTAATTGGTGATAGTTTAGTTTCCTTTTTCGGTGCATTACAGGGATTGGCAGCCAAGTAGATCCAATAAGGTCGCGTAGCTCAGCTGGATAGAGCATCTGCCTTCTAAGCAGACGGTCACAGGTTCGAATCCTGTCGCGATCACGACAAGCACAAAACCACACTTTGAGAAAAGTGTGGTTTTTTAGTTTAGACAAGCGTCAAAAGCAATAGCTTTTGTAAGCGCAGGCTAAACTAAAAAACCAAATTCCGGCATTTTCGCCGGAATGGTTTTGTATTTCCAGCAGAGAGTGCCTTCAGGATCTGCAATCCATTTGTTGCGTCAAAAGCAATAGCTTTTGTAAGCGCAGGCTAAACTAAAAAACCAAATTCCGGCATTTTCGCCGGAATGGTTTTATATTTCCAGCAGAGAGCGCCTTCAGGATCTGCAATCCATTTTTTGTGTCAAAAGCAATAGCTTTTGTAAGCTCAGGCTAAACTATAAAACCAAATTCCGGCATTTTCTCCGGAATGGTTTTGTATTTCCAGCAGAGATCGCCTTCAGGACCTGCAATCCGTTTATTGCTTACAAAGGCTAAAGCATTTCTAAGCGCTGGTTAAACTAAGAAAAATCTTAAATTCTGTGACAGTAGTTTTTACCAGCCTGACCTCCAAGGCAGATTTCCAACATCAGAAGACTTAAGTCTCTATAATACTCGATAATATGTCTGGTGTTAATAAAACTATATTAAGTGAAGTTGAAATAATTAAACTTTAAATAAGATGAGGATAGATTTTGAACTGAAAGAGGTTTTTGAAAATTTATATATGGTTACTTTTTATTAGGCAAAGTAAAACTAAACGTGCTACCTTCTCCAGGGTTACTTTCAATACTTAATTGGCCTTGGTGTTCCTCTATAAACTCCTTACAAATCAACAGACCCAGGCCAGTACCTTTTTCATGAGCTGTTCCTCTTTTGGATTTTGTAGCAGTCAGTTGGTATAGCTTTTTTATAGTGTTTTCGTCCATACCAATCCCATTATCTTTAATACTGACCTCTGTGCAATCATTATGCAGCTGTGTCTCTATAATGATTTCTCCATTTTCATTGGTATATTTTATGGCATTGGACAATAAATTCCTAAGAATAGAATCAAACATATTTCTATCTGCAAAAGCGGTCATTGAACTATTATAAACGTATTTAATTGAGATAGATTTTTTCTTGGCAATGGGCTCAAAAAGATTTACTATTTCAACAATTTTTTTATGGAGTTGAATCTGTTTTGGCTTAAAAGCAATTTTTGATCTTTCTGTTTTGTACCAATCCAATAAATTTTCAAGTAGAAAAACAGAATTATTGGTTGAAAAATTTAAGTTTTCAAAAATAGCTTTTAACTCGTTTTTGTTGAAAGTGTCAAAGTCTTCAATCAACATATCTGTAATTTCCAGTATATTGGTTAACGGACCTTTTAAATCATGACCTATAATGGAAAAGAATTTGTCTTTTGTGGCATTAGATAATTTGAGTTGTTCTTCAACTTTCTTCTGTTCATCAATATCACTACATACAATATAAGCTTTTGCATATTTTCCATGCTCGTCGTATATGAATCTCGCACGATTTCTAACCCATATATAATGTCCGTTTTTATGTTTTAACCTGAATTGATAAGTATGGATTTCCTCCTGATTTTCTATAGCTTGAAATAGACCTTTTAGGATATTTTCCCTGTCCTCAGGATGAATAAATTCCTCTATATCGTGGGTAGTATTTCCAATTTTGTCTTTCTTGGTGTATCCAAAAAGCTTTGTATAAGCTGGAGATATATATTGGATCTTGTAATCAAAATTAAAAATGATCAGCGCATCTGCAGTATTCTCTGCCAGAGACTTGAATTTAACTTCGCTTTCCTTCAAGGCTTCTTCTGCTTTTTTTCTAAAATTGATATCACGTGCAACAGCCAATAATCGTTCTTTGCCATGTAATATCACAACTTTAAAGTTGACTTCAACCCAAAAATATTTACCGGTTTTATGCTTAGATAGCCATTCAAAAGTATGGTTTCCGTTTATTAATACTTTTTCAAATTCTTTTTTTAGTCTATGCTTATCATATCCTTTATCAGCAGCTGAAACTTCACCTAATTTTATGGATAGAATTTCTTCTTTAGAATCATAGCCGTAAAGCTCTAAAGTTGCATCATTACAATCTATCATTTCCATAGTTTCTATGTCATGAATAGCTATTGACTCAGAAGTTGCATTATATATTTCTTTGAGATATTTTTCACTGTCTTTTAATTGCTTTTCCGTTATTTTCTTATCGTTAGTATTCCTTACCACAGCAAGATAAATATCTTCATCAATATACAATCTTTTGAGACTGACCTCGACCCAAAAATGTTCGCCATTTTTCTTCTTTGCCACCCATTCAAATAAGTACTGGCTATTCTGCTGGGCTTTTACGCCATGACTTTCTATTTCTTTTTCACCATATCCATTGACTAATGCAGACAAGTCTTTAATTTCATTTTTAAGGATATCTTTTTTTGATTTATATCCATACATATTGTAAGCGGCTTCATTACAATCCAAAATTTGATTAGTTGCTACATCATATACAATTATAGCTTCGGAAGTAGCATTAAATATACGATTAAGCTTTCTTTGGCTAAGCTCAAGAGATTTTTGAATATTTACCATTTTGCTGATGTCCCTTCCGGTGGAAATAAAATGTTCCCTGAAAGGAATGCTATCCATAGACAAGTATTGGTCAGTCTTTTCAAAATATTTTGTCCAGCGGTGAGGTTCGCCTGTCTCAAAAATCTTTTTTACGATAGGTAGAAACTCTTTAAGTGCTTTCTCGCCAAATATCTCATTGGTATATTTTCCAATAACTTCAGTTTTTGATTTTCCCCACGCTCTAAGAGCAGAAATATTAACATCAGCTAAAATCCAGTTTACAATATTACCTTTTTCATCTTTTATGATTTTCCAAACGTGAACTTCATCTACAAGAGCATCAAATATCTGAACATAACTTTTTTCACTTAAAAAAGGTTTCTTAGAGTTGTTTTTATTCTTCAATAACGATAACTCTTTTCTAAGAAGAGTATTTTCATCTTTCAAGATTTTGAGTTTTCTCTCGTGTAGGTTAGAATCGAAATTCATGATAAAATGAAAAATTCATTAGATATAGCCATACGCAAATTACAATATTTTTAACTAATAATTAATTGATAATGAACATATTTCATAAATAATATTAATACACATTATAATTTCTGAAAAATGATAAAACGTTCTTATGATTATTCCAATAAGTTTGAATACCAACTGAAAGTTTAAACTTTAAATTTCAAAAAGTGAAACCAGCTGATAGTATAAAATTAAGCCCTGCCCCTGAAATCCCTGAGCTATACGGTCTGTAACGTTGGTTTGTAATGTTTTCTATTCCACCAGAAAGGCTTATAGATTTGTTCAGTCGATATAGAGCTTTGAAATTGAATGTATACCAGGCCGGGGCATAATTATTGCCGTTCTCATCTTTAGCATAAATTTCGTCCTTAGCACGTTCGCTTTCGGCAAGATTTTCGAAACTTTGTTCACCCTGGAAAATAGTATTTAGTTCGACTGTTAGCTTATTGTCATATTTATAACGTAACCGACTTACACCAAAAAATGGAGCGGCATGTCTTGAAGCACTCGTGCTGCCATCGTCCAGTTCTTCTTTTCCTTTTTGGTAGTTTAAGTCAGATTCAAAGGTGAAAGTTTCCAGGAATTTTGCTTCTAAACCAAACTGAAGTCCATAAACATTAGCTCTTGCAGCATTCTGCAAAGCCTGTACGCGACTTAGTACACCATCATAGTCGATGAATTCCTGACCATCCAATTGAAAATCTCGTCGAACTAAGGCATTATCCAATAGCGTATAATAGGCTGTTGTATATATTTTTAACACATTGTCAAACACTTTGGCAATGCCAAAATCAATATTGTAGGCATATTCGGCATCCAAATCCGGATTCGGAACCACTACAGCACCTGGCTCCGAATCGAAAACCTTCCCAATATCGTCAATGTTAGGCGATCTAAATGCTGTACCAAAATTCATTCTCAGCTCCCAGTTGTTTTTTGGTCGATAAACAGCGCCCAAACTTCCGGTTAAGGCGCCATTATTAATTTTCGCCGATTCAAAATCAAAAGGGAAAAAGTCTGTGTTATTGCTAAAATCGGCATCTATAATAAATTGATTGTAGCGCAGACCTGCCTGAACGCTAAGTTTTTCCGTTGCTTTCCATTCGTCATTGATATATATGGCAATAGAATTCCAGGTCGATAGCGGATAACGGTCTGCTGCATCTGAAGTGTTTTCTGAGGTAATATCAAAAGCAGTTCCATTTGAATTTACATCGTTCAAAACATATTCAACCCCGTAAAAAAGGCGATGCGTTTTATTGAGGTCTTTGGTGAAGTCTAAATTGATAGAATAGGCATTCACATTTTCAACACGTGTTGTTCTAATGTCGCTGTTGAAGTTACGCACAATTCGACTTTCTTCAAACCATTGATGGGCGAGTCGTATCGATAAATTGTCAAACAGGTTGGTCTGGTTGGTATAGCTAATGTTTAGATTGTTCATGATCCATTGCTGCGGTCCGTAGTCCCATTCAGCGTGTCTTGGTAATCCGTCAATCTCACGGTTATATCGGTCGTACCTGCCGTATGATGACGTCTTCGAATAATGAAAGCCATAGTTAAATTTCCAGTTGTCGCTGGGTTTGAAACTTGCTTTTTGCATAAAATTAAATTGAGAATACGCCGAAGGGATCTGCAGGAGCTCGTCATCCTGAACGGCCACCAAATCCTGACCGTTTTCCCGTATTGGATACGTATTTTTGATATAATCATCAGGACCATGACTACCTTGCCTCAGGTCGTCATAATCCCATGAACTTATGCTGGTGATAAACGCCCATTTTTTCAAACCCAGATTAACATCCGCATGGCCTGTAAGTTCATTGTTTGCAGAAGAGAGCCGTCCTGCAGCATTTCCATGAACCTTTAGCTTGTCTGTTTTAGAATATTCCGGTGTTAAGGTATTAAAGCTCATCACGCCACCAATGGCATCGCTACCGTAAATAACAGATCCCGGTCCAAAGAGCACTTCGGTTTTTTCAACAGCAAAAGGGTCGATATTGATCACGTTTTGAATATTTCCACCCCTAAAAATGGCATTGTTTATTCGTACGCCATCGATAGTGTAAATCAATCGATTGGTAGAAAAACCCCGTATCATCGGGCTTCCGCCGCCTTGTTGACTTTTTTGAATAAACACTTTTCCGGATATGCCCAATAAATCTGCCGCTGTTTGTGGGTTTTGTAGTTCAACATCTGCGGAATTAATGGAAATAATTGTTGAAGGGTTATGATGAGAATACTGCCGCCAGCGTGTTCCTGAAATCACGACTTCATCGAGGCTAAGTCCATCGGCTTCAAGCTCGATTTTAAAATCCAGTTGTTCAATTTTTTTGTAACTCAGACGCCTGGTGATGTACCCAATGAGTTGAATTTTAATAAGTTCAGAACCAGAAAATGCAGAAATATCAATTTCGCCTTTTACATTGGTTGTTAAGAAAATAGATTGATTAGAAACCACTGTTCCTGCTAAAGGTTCAGAAGTGTTTTTGTCTATAACCTTTACAGTTTGTCCGAAACCTGAAACAAATACACCCAAAAAAAAGCCTAGTAATAATTTTGTTCTCATAATCGAATAGGTTGAGAGAAGGTGTTGAGGAAAAGCTTTTGGTTTTTGGCTGAATCTGCTATCAATAATAAACATATTTCAAAATGGGAAGACAAATTTACTTTAAATAAGGGGTACATAAAACTATTCTTCGAAATCTAACTAACTTTTAAAAATGAATATTTTGATTTTTGAAAGAAGCGTAAAAATTATTCAAAGAAAACAAGAGTCGAGTATCAAAAGATAATAGAACGATAAAATGTAATTATATTTGAGGAATTCAATTTTAATTTCAATGAACTCATGAAACAATTTTCAACACTCCTTTGTTTAGCCTTATGTCTGGTATGGCTTATGCCTATGGATATGGATGCCCAACGTAAAAAGAAAAAAGGTGACTACATCACTTATGATGAAACCCTATATAAAGATGCGATTAGCTGGCGGAACATAGGCCCATTTCGTGGTGGCCGTTCTGCTGCAGTTACAGGTGTACCCGAAAAACCCAATTTATACTATTTTGGCTCAGCCGGTGGTGGTGTTTGGCGTACTAAAGATGGTGGTCAAACCTGGGAAAATATATCAGACGGCTATTTTGGAGGTTCGATAGGTGCTGTAGCTGTTTCTGAATGGGATAACAATGTGATTTATGTCGGCGGAGGCGAAAAAACTGTCCGTGGTAATGTCTCATATGGGTACGGAGTTTGGAAATCTGTTGATGCCGGAAAAACCTGGGACCAGATGGGACTGAAAAATTCACGTCATATTTCAAGAATTCGAATACATCCCAAAAATCCTGATATAGTCTATGCTGCTGTTATGGGGGATTTATACAAGTCTTCCGAAGAGCGTGGGGTCTACAGAAGCTTAGATGGCGGTATAACCTGGGAGCGTATTTTATTTGTTAATGCAGATGCAGGTGCTGTTGATTTAACATTTGATCCAACTAATCCCAGAATTATATATGCCAGTACCTGGAGAATTCGCAGAACACCCTATAGTTTGGAAAGTGGAGGAGAAGGTTCCGATTTATGGAAAAGTACAGATGGAGGTGACAATTGGGGAAAAATTTCAGATAATGAGGGAATGCCAAAAGGGACACTAGGCATTATTGGTGTAACGGTTTCGCCAGTTAACCCTGAACGTGTATGGGCTATTGTTGAAGCAGAGGAAGGCGGCGTGTTTAGGTCAGATAATGCAGGCGAGACATGGTTTAAGATTAATGAAAGCAGGGCCTTAAGACAACGTGCCTGGTATTATTCCAGAATATATGCAGATACTCAGGACGAAGATATTGTTTATGTTGTAAATGTGGACTATCAAAAGTCTACAGATGGAGGTAAAACCTTTCAGGCAGCCAGAGCACCACATGGCGATCATCACGACCTTTGGATTGCTCCTGAAAACCCAAATCGAATGATAATTGCAGATGATGGTGGTGCACAAGTTTCCTTTGATGGCGGAGAAAACTGGAGTTCTTACCACAATCAGCCGACCGCTCAATTTTATCGTGTAACTACAGATAATGCTTTTCCATATCGAATATATGCAGCACAGCAGGATAATTCAACTATAAGGATAGCTCATCGTTCTTCCGGATATGCTATAACTGAAAATGACTGGGAATCAACAGCCGGAGGCGAGAGTGCACATATTGCACCACATCCTACAAATCCTGAGATTGTTTATGGCGGGAGTTACGGTGGTTTTTTAACAGAATATAACCACGAAACTGATGAGGTAAGGGCTGTAAATGTCTGGCCCGATAATCCTATGGGCTATGGTGCAGAGGGAATGAAATATCGATTTCAGTGGAATTTCCCTATATTTTTCTCTCCTCATGATCCAAATAAATTATATACTGCTTCTAACCATTTGCATATGAGCAAAAATGGTGGTGCTTCATGGGAAATTATTAGTCCTGATTTAACAAGAAACGATCCTGATAAATTAAAATCTTCAGGAGGGCCAATTACCCAGGATAATACCGGTGTAGAGTATTATTGTACCATTTTTGCAGCCACCGAATCGCCCTACGAAAAAGGTTTGATTTGGGCTGGCTCTGACGATGGTTTATTACATGTCACCAAAGACGGAGGCGAGAATTGGGAAAATGTAACGCCAAAAGGTATGCCGGATTGGATGATGTTTAATAGCATAGATCCTGATCCCTTTACTAAAGGTGGTGCTTACGTCGTTGGAACACGATACAAACTTGGCGATTACAAACCATACATTTACAAGACTGAAAATTACGGCAAGAGCTGGACAAAAATCACCAATGGCATTGACGAAGGTCATTTTACAAGGGTAGTCAGAGCGGATCCGAAACGCAAAGGATTATTATACGCCGGAACTGAATCAGGTATGTATATTTCTTTTGATGACGGAAAATCCTGGTCTCCCTTTCAGATGAATTTACCTATTGTGCCTATAACCGATTTAGCGGTAAAAGATGACAATCTAATTGCTGCCACACAAGGTAGAAGTCTCTGGCTTATTGACGACTTAACGCCTTTGCACCAGTTGAGTGAAGAGGTGTCTAAAAATAATTTTTACCTTTTTGATCCTATGTCAGCATATAGAATAGATGGTCGTGCTCGCCGTCCATCAAAGACATTAGGTCAAAACCACCCTGGAGGCGTAATGGTATCCTACCTGTTAAAAGAGCTAACGGATTCAACTCACGTAAGAATAGAATTTATGGATAATGAAGGGAAATTAATTAGAGCATTTGACACTAAACCAGACAAAAATAAAAAAGAAGTAGAGTTGAATAATATAAAAAAAGGCGGAAATCGATTCATTTGGGATATGAGATACCAACCTTCATCTGACTTTGAGGGTATGATTTTATGGTGGGCAAGTATGCAAGGCCCAAAGGTTTTGCCTGGCGATTATAAAGTTAAATTAACTGTTGATGATAAGTCCATGGAAAGTGACTTTGAAATTTTAAAAGATCCAAGAAGTAGTGCTACATTAGCAGATATGCATGCAAAATTTCTTTTTTTGAAAAAGGTGAATGAAAAAGTTTCAGAAGCTCATGAGGCCATTACAGATATGCGCTATGCGAAAGTACAGATCAATCAACTTATTGAAAGGTATAAATCTTACAATGACCTGAAAGAGATTGTTGATAAATCAAAAGCCATTAATAAATCCATATCTGAAGTTGAAAAAGCCCTTTATCAAACAAAAAACCAAAGTCGTCAAGATCCATTGAATTACCCAATAAAATTAACAAACAAACTGGCGCACTTAAATTCTCTCGAGGGAATGAGTGATTTTGCACCAACTTCACAAAGCGAAGCTTTTAGAAAAGAGGTTACATCTAAAATTGATAGTCAACTCTTAAAATGGAAAAAAATAAGAGAAAATGAATTACCAGCATTAAACCAAATGGTAAAGGAAGCGCAAATAGATGCCATTATTTTAAAGGATTAGGGCTTTCTTAAAAATTAGTAGATAGTAAATAGAAAGAGACATGATCTAAATTCAGAATGTCTCTTTTTGTTTATGATAGACATTTATTTAAAGCCGACTAAATATCATTTTTAATGATCATTAATTATTTTTCTTAAACAATGATATATTGGGCTAAAAAGAGTGATATTTCAAAAAATGAAATAATTTCACATTGCATCTAGATTTTAACCCAAATCATTTTTGAGATGTTTTCCAAATGCGTAAAATTATTATAGAGTATCAGCATTTTGATGTTTCTGTAAAACTCTTCAATAGGCAAGATCATCGTGCTATATTGTTGATTACTTTGCCTGAAATTCGAGATTAGTTCATTTATTTTATGCAGTCTGGATAATTAGACTTATTCTGTATGATCATTAACAAAATTTCCATTAAGCGAAGCTAAAAAAACCTAAGGTATTATATCCTTAAAAAGCGAAAGCTATCTCTATTGAGATAGCTTTCTGGCAATAAATCACACTTCTTAATTGTTAATTATTGCACAATGAAGCGTTTTGTAACAGTTTGTGCGCTGTCGCTTATTTCGATAAGATACACGCCAGATTGCAACCTGTTGATGTCTATTCTGGGGTTTGTAAGTTTTCCGTCCTTGACAATTTGACCTAACATGTTTGTAATTTTAAACCTTGTGTCTTCTATATTACCTGTTAACTTAATATTCAGGAAGTCTCCTCTAACTGGGTTTGGATAAATCACTATATCTAAACCTTCTGTTGCATCGTTTCCAGGGATAGGATAGGTATAATCATCAGCGAATAAATTTTGCACAGAAAATTCAGAATCATCACAAATGCCATTTCCGTTAGCATCTTCGTATATAACTATATTTCTAAAGAATGAGTTTCCATTTTTTGGATTGCCATCATGATCAGCAACAAAAACCAATCGGTCAGATGTACCTGTATAGAAACTACCTATATTGATGTTATAAGATACCCATTGACCATTATTTGGGTAATTGTCAAAATTCTGGATACCCCAGTTTTGTGTTCCATGCACTTTAAAGATCACATCAGAAGAAAGTTTGTTATCAGACTCAAAACCAAGACCGTGGATTTCTCCTTCAATTGTGCTGGCAAAATCAAATTCAATAACTGTATTTGGTGTAACAGTATATATCAGATCCACATACTTCCATGCATTATCTCTTATCTCTAATTCTGTATTACCATTTGTTAATTGGTGAGTTCCTCCGTCCTGATTAGAGAACGACAGATAGGTTCGGTCAAGATTAAAATCATTACAACCTATAGAAACACCATCGTCAAAGTCTACCAGCTCAATATTATCCACGGCAACGTCTGCTTTCCAGGTACCTCCGACTAATCTATTGAATCTCATTTGTATGGTTTCTCCTGCGTAAGTAGCTAAATCAACTATTGGAGAATTCCAAATATCTCCCATATTAGTGCCCTGGCTCCAAACATCAGTCCAGGTAATACCATTATCTGAACTGATTTCCAGTGTTAATGAACCCATATCAGCATCTCCAAACATATGATAGTCAAAGAATAATTTTGGATTAGCAATACCAGATAAGTCTATACAAGGCGATGTGATAATCGCTCTTTTGTTTGGATAACCTGTTCCATTTCCTGAGGCTTCAACAAAAATATAAAAACTGCCTTCAGATGCAAGAGCAGGTCCTGTGTTGTTTGATGGTGTGCCATTGGCATCTATAATCCAATCTAAATCATCTGATGTACTTTGTGTCCAGCCGCCTAAGGTGTTTTCAAAACTTTCAGTGTACGGTAATGTAACACCATTAGAACAGCCTGTAGAAGCAGGTGCTGTGACATTTACTGTTCTGGTAACTTGAATAGCAGCATTACCTGCAGCATCATTTACATCATATGTCAATATGTAAGATCCAATATTATTCGTATCAACTACGTCACCTCCAACTACAATATTAGCTGTAATATCTCCATCAAAATTATCTGTTGCTGTTGCACCTTGTTCAGTGTAGGTATCTCCTGTTTCTAAATCAACCACAGCTGCCCCATTAAGTGTAATTACAGGAGGAGTCGTCTCTGTTAAGACATTCACTGTTCTGGTGACCTGTGATGCAGCATTCCCAGCAGCGTCACTAACATTATAAGTTATTACATAAGTACCAATAACATCCGGATTAACTGTATCGCCTCCAATTTCTATATTGGCAGTAATATCTCCATCAAAGTTGTCTGTAGCCGTAGCTCCGGCTTCAGTATAGGTACCACCTTGCTCAAATTCAACGACTGCATCTCCAGTAAGGGTTATAACTGGTGCAATGTCATCAGAAGCTGATCCGTTAACAAGATTTACGGTGTAGTCTTCAACTTCCCCAAATGTATAAGAGCCACAGGCAAGAGGTATTTGATTGTACATCATAGAAACCCGCATTCTTGTATTTCCTTCAGCTGTTCCAGATGGTATCAAAAAAGTACCACTAGCAGGAGAAGTATTTGTTGGTGATTGAGTCCATACCTGTTCACCCGAATCGCTAAAATCACCATCTTTATTGTAATCTATCCATACTGAATATCCCTCGGGATAGATGGTCCCTGTCCAGGTTGGAGTAACAGAAATAGTATAGTTTTGCCCCTGGACTAAGTCTGTTGATACATTTGTGAAATCAGAATAAAATTGGGCACCAGAGGTATTGTCAATTGTATTTAATTGAACTCTACTGATATATTCATCGTTGGTATTAGTGCTGGAAGAATCACAATAATTCAGTTGAATTTCGGTTGTTGTAAAGTTCACTAAACTACTATAATTGGATGTAGAGCTGTCAGGGCATTCACTTCTCACCTGAACTTCGTAAGAGGTCTCAGGCGTTAATCCGGTCAGACTAACTGTATTGGTAGTAGATGCAATTGAAATCCAGTTACTACTGCCAACCTCTCTGTATTGAAAAGTGAAATCTGCACCGGGTACGGCATCCCAATTTATTAAGGCTGTTGTATCAGCAAAAGCCGCAACAGTAACATTTGCAGGTGTTGTTGCATTACAAACTACAGGTGTACTTGTTAAGCCAGTAACGATTAAAGAATAATTCTGACTTCCACTAACCAATGAGCCTTTATGTGTTACTGTAATGGTATAACTTCCACTGGCATTTGCAACTTCAACAAGTTCAAATGGGTCTACGTTGTTGTCTCCTTTACCATTAGTATTTACACCGGTGAGTTTCCATGGAAAATACGTTGTTCCGTTTTGAGTAACTCTAATATCCAAATCATTAACTAATACGGGTGTCGTAGAATTAGTTGCTGTAGTCGCTGTACCGGGTTGGTCTGTCCAGGAAATAGAGGCAACAAGATCGTTTATACCATCAGAATCTACGGTGATTTGATAACTTTGACCTGACATAAGTGTTAACTCAATAATTTGAGATTCACTACCATTAGCACTTAAAGTTTCTGCTGCTCTTTTTGAATTCATTAATCCCCAGCCAAAAACAGGATCGGGGCCTGTAATACCGGCATCGTCTGCCGTGTGAAGAGCAAGACCTTTTAAAGAAGATGCACGCATAAAACTACCATTAAGGTTGTTTGCATGTTGTTGAAGCAGTAACAATGAACCTGCAACATTAGGCGAAGCCATAGATGTACCTGAAATTGTATTATAAGCAGTATCGCTGCTTTCATATGTAGAATAGAGCCCTGTTCCATTACCTGTAATGTCCGGTTTAATTCTGTAATCATCTGTTGGCCCTTCTGAACTACCACTATTTATCAATACTGAAACCAAATTACCCGAAGCATCTATTGTTGCATCTTGTGCATTGGCTACTACCATATTATTCTTTGAGGTAGAATGTCCGGTAAGTTTGTCAAAAGCCGAATTTCCTCCTAACGGAGCACTATTAAAATTAGTATTACCATCATTTCCGGCAGCGACAACCATCAAAAAGTATGGCGCATTGTACATTAACTCGTCCCAATCTCTGGAATTTGTAATGTAGGCTCCAAAAAAATAATCTGGCACTAAATCAGACCGGTAACCATAAGAGTGGTTGGAGACCAGCATACCATTATTTGCAGAATTTGTAGCTTCTAAAACATCGCTGTTCCAGTCATAACCAACAGCTTGTGCCTGAGGAGCCATACCTTTTGCAGCAGGTTGAACACCAGATGCTATTATTGTTCCTGTAACGTGTGCAGCATGAAAATTTAAGGATGCTGAGCCGTCACCAACAGAAAATCGATCATTTCCACCTGGACCGTCGTATTCCTGATGTGTTGCTCTCGCAATACCACCATCCCATACATGAGCCGTCATATTCTGACCATCAAGACTTAAGCCTAAAGAACCTCCAATATTTAGATGGTCTGTTCTAGTGGATTTTGCGGCATCGACATTAAAAGTTGTATAATAAATAGGAGAACCATCAGGAGCTAATCGTTGAAGTTCAGCATACTTCCCGTCCTCCTCAATAATGATAGGCCAATTTTTTACTCTGGCCATTTTAAGTGCCTTTTCTTTTTCAATCCTTGAAGATGCACTAAATTTAGTCTGTAATTCACTAATCGCTACTTTATCATATCGACTAGTAATCTGTTTTTTCTGATTCACGGTCTGACCATGAGAGCTGGGAATAAAAATCATAATCATAAAGATTATGACACCCACAAAGTAAGTGTTTTTCATTGTATAGTAAGTTTAATTAAGTAAGTGTTCAACAAAGATATGCTAAATTTACTTTAAATCCAATATAAATTATACGCAGGTTTTAATAAAAAATTAAGAAAACCATAAAAATTTTAAAATCAAAAATTGACTAAATACTTTTGATAATCCAAGAAAATTCCTTTAAATATAATGATGATTGATATTTATTTATCAATAACGACCAAAAATTAAATAGTATATAAGCTCAAATTTTTAGGGAAAGTTTATTGAATTTTAACTTCTTTTTATAAAATATTTTTTACAAATGATGTTTTATTTCAAATCTAAAATTTTAGCTTTAGGTTTAAAGAATCGCGGTATTGTAGACAAAGAAATAATCACACATTACAGAAGTAAAAGCCCTAATATCCATTAAAACAATACTAGTTTATTAGGATTTGATCAGATGTAGAGTACTGATTTTATTACAAGTCTATAAAAATTAAAATTCAACTACTGCTTTACTTCACGGTCAACAAACTCTGAAAATACAGACTTATGTTTTTCCAAATTGAGATCCGGTGAAACAGAAACACGTGCTATATAATCCTTGTCCTCTTCCTTTGTTGTCCCTTGTGTAGAAGTAGCAGGAATAGTCCAATAACAACCTTTTAATTGACCATAACTAACACAATATTTACTTTCTTCTGGTATTTGAGTAATCATCATGTTGATGAGCTTATGGTTTAATGCTCTTTTATAGGATTCTCTTTCCTCGGACGTACTTCCTTTTGTAGGTAAGTCTAAAGAAAATACTGATGGGGTAAAACCTCGATCGGCGAGTTCCTCTGAGACAAAATTTATCTTAGCTTCTGGTAGTTCTTCCTTTATAAAATTTACAAATTCTCTTGTGTTTTTGTAAGCAGCCTCAATTCTATGAAGCATAGATGGCGATTGTTCTGCCAGAATATTGATCTGGAAATAAGTAGCCTCATTGTCACATAATTTCAAGTGCTTCTCTATTGTCTTAAGAAGATACTCCGCTTTTTTGTTCGCTACCAAATATCCGGCTGTACATTTTCCACCACTTGGAAATTTGGAACCACTGGCGTAAGCAATAGTTTCAACTTCTGATAATATTTTACTTTCACCCAGGAAATTATAGTTTGGACAAAAGGTTTGATCCAAAATAAATATCGGTTCTATGGCATCAGTATTTGATGGTGTTTTTCTTGTTTTATTAAGCACCGCTTTTAAATTTTCTAAATCAGGAACTTCAACCCTTGGGTTGGTGGGGATTTCTGCTATGATCAAAGGCACAGCATCCATTTTAGCAGCTTCTTCAAGCACCAGGTTTGTACTTCGAACCATATCATTATCGCCGTCTACTGGTAAGTCAAGAATTTCTACATTTTTGAGGCTTGCTGCTACACGTCTGGCCTGATCATTAGTGCCGCCATAACAGTTTGGCGGAACTACAATTTTAATAGGTTTTTTCGGATACAATGTCATGGCATTGTCTATTAATCCCATCATAATTGCGTATTGAACTGATAGGCCACAGGAGCCTAGCAAAGGTCTGGCTGATGTGTCTGTTATGGTTTTAATGTTTTCTTCTACAAATGCTTTAGCTGATTCTTGCTTTTTATTTAACTCGTCAACCTTTAATCCTGCTAATTTCTTTAAGGCTTTTAAACTATCTCCCGGAGTTATTGCAACAGTTTCTCTTCTTCTTACATGTTGAATAAAAGGAATATATGCCTTATTTAAACCGCTTATGTGAATTATACTGCCAAAGTCATCATGAATGTTAATGTAAAAATCTATGTTTTGCTGCCAATCAATCTTTCCTATATCTGAAGATTGATCTATAAACACATTACTACCATTAAAGCTCAGTATCGCATCTAAATCATCTATGGGTTTTAATTCGAAATCGTAGTCGTATACCCTTCGGATCAACTCTGCATCGAAGAATTCGGGCATTTCATTAAAGTATAACAGCTGTGTTTTTTTCTTATCGAAATGGTTTTTTCTGAGAACGGCAAGAATAGCCATGGTTTTTGATGAAAAACCAATGACTTGTTCCGACTTAAAAGCATTTAATTTTGCAATGGCCCATTCCAAAACTGAAGATAACGGATGCCCTAAACGTATGTAGTCGTAGGCTGTAGGTAGATTTTCTAAAGTATTTTTATTATAATTGTTGTTTTGATAAAGTTTTTCGAATTCATCTAAAAATTCAACCTTTGCAAGGTCTTCGTTGTATGTATCTAACCGATGCGTCGTCAGTTTTATCCAACTCTCGGGAACATTATCGATCAGTTTTTTTATATATTCTTTTAGGTTTCTGTCTGACATCTTGTAATTTTTGGCTCAATATAAATGAAATGCAGTGACTTAAAAAACGACTTTTGTTTATGTTGTCTTAAAAGATAATAGCTCTCATTATTCAAATAGATTTAGTGTGAACAGTTTTTTGCTAAAAATCTCATAAAGAACTATATCTTTAAATTTTTATATAATTAGTAAACAATAATCTATAGTCATAATCTTCTACAATGAAGTATGTCTTTATTCTTTTTTACAATCAATCTAGCAGCTCATAACCTGATCACTATTTCTGATTCAAATGTCGAGCAAACTTGTATATTTAGATGCTTCAAATATCGTTTTGACTAATTTTAATTTAAACGCTTTAATTGAGGAAATGTATTTTCAAAACAATAGTATTATGCAGGTGCTATGGATACCAGGCATTGAGGCTTTTAGAGTTCTAAAATCAATCGATGTTTCCCCAAAAAAAAATCTCTAACCTTAACTTGGAGAAAAAAACTTCTACAGGAAAGGCAGTAAAATCTTTTCAAAATTTCTGTTCATCAAAAACCAAAGACTTGTTGACTAGTGAACTGCAAAATGGACTCTATTTTATATGAATTCAAGCCAATAATAAAAGGCAAATTTTAGAAAAGTTAATTATCTCAAATTAGGCATTTCCATCTATAAATATAATGTATTGAAATATAAAAGTAGGCGATTCATTTACTACAAAACTCTGCTTTATCGGACATCAGCTATGGCATTTACTAATTTTGTGTTGGCCTGTTTCAGAACAGTGAGCGCATCCTGATAGTATTTTTCCTGGTTGACATTTAAAATTAAAGTAGATTTAGAATACCCTGATGCTTTAGAGCTTTGGTCTATCTCAAGCTCGCCTGCAGGTCCCTCTACATAAATATGTTCGTTGATTTTCAGTTGTCCGACTTTGTTCTTCTTTTCCCATGCATCAATGCCAGATCTCCAGAATACCTGTACTCCAGGCAGAAATTCAACTTTGGCACTACTGTATATTTTACCGAAGCTATTGTCTTTATGTTTTTTAGCGTTAGCCAGAAGGTATCCGGAATTGATCAAATAACTCACTGATATGGGAACATCACCAGAGTTTTTAGCGGCGTGTCCAATCATGTATAACAGATCATTACATATTCCCGGCTTTTGATTGGCGTAGGTTGTGGTAGTCTCTATTTTACCGAACGCCTGATAATGATCGCAATTTTCTCTTATTGGTTCAGTTTTCGGCATGTAGGGCTTCATGCCTTTGCTTAAGTTAGCTTCGACATCATAGTCGGAGACTGTATAATTTTTATCTTTTAGTTTATTTACAAAATCCTGGTACGCTTCATTGGTTATTTTTTGCATTAACTCTTCGGTAAGGCCTACCGTATTAACGATAAGGTAAGATCTGGCGCCATTCCAATTATTTCTGGATCGTGTATCTGCTGATTTACCTTCCATTGTTGTAAAACTGACAGCAAATTGAGCGATTTTGATATCATCAATATTTTTTAAGGCCTTTTCATTGTCTAAAAAAAGTTCCTGAGAAAATACATGAAATGTACTAATCAAAAAAATGATTAAAAATGATAATAAATTTTTCATAGTTGGTTATTTTAGAATTAACAATTGCTAAAATAAAAGGTATTTCAGACTTCATAAATACGGCAAATGCCCTATTTTATTAACCCACATTATTAAGGAAGACATGTTGGCTACATGGAAAGTTTAATTTTAAAAAATTCAATTCTTCTACTACTTACTCTGGTCATTTATTTTAAGTTTGTTTCAAATAGCTGTTTTGATTTCTTCCAATTCTATTCTATTTACTATCATCTCTGTGTTTGGTCTTCAAGCCATGGTCTTTAGTGCGCTTATTTTGTTGAAAAAGCCAAGGCGCTTAGCCAACACATTTTTAGCATTACTGGTCTTTTTTTATGCGTTGATTCCATTAAACATCGTTCTTGTAAATGTGCTGAAAGATTATGATTTGCTTCATGTTTTTAGGTACATTCAAATGGAAATGCTTTTAGGGTTTGGCTAATACTGTATCTCTACACCAAAAGCATCACCAGTCCAAAACATTTTAAATTTGAAGGCCGCCATGATTTAGGTTATAGGCAAATTCAGATGTCCCAAAATGTACTATCAGTTTTATAGTATTAAAAATAAATTTTGAATCGATATATGATTGTATATTTGTATCAAAAATTATTAAGATGAAAAATCTATTTACAACATTACTTTTTTTAGGTGCAATTACTTTGAATGCTCAAAACTTTGAAGGTAAAGGTGACATGAAACTTCAAATAGGTTCCAGTTTGCAAAATGATGCTACGAGCTTTGTGATGAGTTATGATTACGGTTTAGGTCAAAACATTTCTATTGGGTTAGTAGGTGGATATGCACTGGGTATAAACGAGGCAATTGATGCAGATTTTTCCGATAGGGTAAATTTAAGAGCAAGGTTTAATGCTAACATCGGAAACGTGTTGAATATTAGTGATAATTTCGATGTATACCCAGGAATAGGACTTAGTTTAAAGAATTTTGGTGGACATTTGGGCTTCAGGTATTTTTTCTCAGATGGATTTGGGATATACACAGAATTTGAAACCCCATTCGCTCAATATAACAGCGATAACTTAACTCCAGCAGAGGAAATACACAATCAGTTTGCGTTAAGCCTAGGTGCAGTATTTAAGCTTTAGTCTCATTTAGAAGCAATGTAGGCACTGGTCCAGGCACTTTGAAAGTTGAAGCCACCAGTTATGGCATCAATATTTAAAGCTTCCCCAAGGATTTTAAGTTGAGGTTGTTTTTTGCTGCTGTAAGTTTTAAAATCTATATCCTTTAGATCAACACCACCGGCAGTGACGAATTCTTCTTTAAATGTGCTTTTGCCATTAACCTCAAGCCTAAAATGTAACAGATTATTTTTTAAATCTCTGCTTTCTGTTTTAGTAAGATCTGCCCAATTTTTTTTAGGGCTAATTCTGGATTCATCTAACATAAACAACCAAAATCGCTTTGGCAAACCAAAGATTGCCTGATTACCAATATTCTTTTTGGCTGATGTTTTTTTGAGTAATTTAAATTCCTCAAAAACCTCATCTTCAGAATTATTCTTCAACCAATTCACTAGAATATAACAATGGTAATTTAATGCACTAAGTTGTCTTGCGCCCCAAGCCGAGAGCTTCAAAACGCAGGGTCCGCTCAATCCCCAATGGGTGATTAAGGTTGCGCCCTCAGATTCCATAACAAACTCTTTATGTGATTCGTCTTTATATAATTTAATGTGCGTTTCCAAACTCAAACCTTGAAGTTTAGTCATTTGAGAATGGTTTATGTTAAATGTAAATAGAGAAGGCACAGGTTTAATGACGTTATGGCCAAGTTGTTCTAAAATTTCCCAGATTTTTTTGCTGCTTGCTGTTGCAATGATCAATTGTTGGGTGGAGTAATTATCGTTTTTGGTTGAAACCTGCCAGCACCCATTTGTGTAATTGAAATCCAAGACGTTTTCTGAGGTCTTGACTTCAATGCCAAAGCGTTCAGTTTGATCGAGAAAACAATCAATAATGCTTTGAGAGCTATCGGTTATGGGAAATATTCTGCCGTCTTCCTCAATTTTTAATTCTACACCTCTGTCATTTAACCAGCCCATCATATCGCCGGTCATAAAAGAGTGAAAAGGACCAATTAATTCTTTTTCTCCTCTAGGATAATGAGTTGTTAGAGGTCTTGGCTCAAATTCCGCATGAGTGACGTTACAGCGACCGCCACCTGATATCTTTACTTTTTGAAGTACATTTTTTGATTTTTCTAAAATCAACACAGAATGTCCGGGATGATTTTCAGCATAATTAATGGCAAAGAAAAACCCACTGGCACCACCACCGATTACTATGCAGTCAAATATTTTTTTCATCAGGTCTTACTTAAAAAACATTAACTTCTGTCTCTAAAGCGATTCCAAATTTGTCCCTAACGGTCTGCTGAACCTTCTTGGATAGTGCTAAAACATCCTGACCGGTTGCATTACCGTAGTTGACTAATACCAGGGCCTGTTTTTTATGTACACCGGCATCACCATCGCGATAACCTTTCAAGCCTGAATGTTCAACCAGCCAGCCGGCAGGAACCTTAACATGTTTGTGGTCCACAGGATAATTAGGCATTTCAGGAAATTCGTTTTTAAGGCTCTCGTATTGGGTTTTCGGTATGATAGGGTTTTTAAAAAAACTACCAGAATTGCCTATTTCTTTAGGATTTGGTAATTTAGATTGTCGTATGGTGATTACCGCCTTAGCCACTTCTGCAGGACCAGGTTTGCTAATATGCATTTTAGCCAGTTCCGCTTTGATGGCACCGTATTCGGTATGTATTTCGTGATTTTTTTTGGTGAGGTTAAAGCAAACACTCGTAATGATATACTGGTTTCTGAGTTCACTTTTAAAGACCGACTGGCGGTAACCAAACTTACAATCTTCTAAATTAAAAACTTTTTCGTCTAAGGTTTGTCGATGAATGGCATTACAGGACACGAAAGTATCTTTAAGCTCAATTCCGTAAGCGCCAATATTCTGGATAGGTGCAGTACCGACATGTCCTGGAATTAAGGCCAGGTTTTCTAATCCTCCGTAACCATTATTTACAGTCCACATGACCAAATCATGCCAGTTTTCGCCGGCCTGGACTTCAATTACTATGTTTTCTTCGTCTTCCTTTACAATTGAAATCCCTTTAGTATGAATATATATAACTGTTTTATCAATATCGTCTGTCAATAACATATTGCTGCCTCCACCAAGTACAAATATCTCTTCGGTATAAAAACGTTTTAACACATGTCTGAGTTCATCGATAGATTGTATTTCAATAAACTGTTTAGCTTTTACATCAATACCAAAAGTGTTGAAGTTTTTTAATGATAAATCGGTTTGCGCATTCATCTATGCTTTGTACTGTTTTAAGGCTTTTTCTAAAAGACCAACACAATGTTTAAGCGTATCGACTTCTAAAACGTAAGCAATTCTTATTTGGTTCAGGCCTGTATTAGGAGTAGAATAGAAGCCGGACGCCGGAGCAACCATAATGGTTTCGCCATTATCTTCAAAGTTTTCCAGCAGCCATTTGGCAAAATCTTCAGTATCTTCTACCGGAAGTTCTGCAACGCAGTAAAAAGCGCCTTTAGGCTCAGCCACTTTTACGCCTTCAATTTTTTTGAGACCTTCTACCAGTGTATTTCTTCTCTGGGTATATTCGGCATTAACCTCTTCAAAATAAGAGGTATCTACATCCAATGCAGCTTCACTGGCAATCTGGGCCAAAGTTGGCGGACTCAATCTGGCCTGAGCAAATTTCATGGCCGTTTTCATAACATCTTCGTTTTTAGATACCAGACAACCAATTCTGGCTCCACACATGGAAAAACGCTTAGACACAGAATCTACCATGATGGCATGGTGTTTTAATCGGTCTATATTCATGATAGAATTGTGTTTTTCGCCATCGTATGTAAACTCTCTGTACACTTCATCAGCAATCACAAAAATGTCATGCTTCAGTGCCAAATCTGCTATGGCTTCAATTTCTTCTTTGGTGTAAAGATATCCGGTTGGGTTACCCGGATTACAAAGCAAAATAGCTTTGGTTTTGGGGGTGATTTTTGCTTCAAATTCCTGAATGGCCGGTAGTGCAAAGTTATCTTCAAGAGAAGACATGACAGGTTTTACAGTAACTCCGTACGCTGTGGAAAATCCATTATAATTGGCATAGAAGGGCTCAGGAATAATGATTTCATCACCAAAATCGGTTATGCTACCCATTGCAAAAGCCAAGGCTTCACTACCACCTGTAGTAACAATTATGTCTTTTTCTTCAATATGAATGTTGTTTTTGGCGTAGTATTTCACAAGTTTGTCTAAATAACTATGAAAACCCTGTGAAGGACTATAAGATAAGATTTTAATATCTGTGTTTTTAACAGCGTTAAGCGCCTTTTCCGGTGTTTTTATATCAGGCTGGCCGATATTGAGGTAGTAGATGTGCTTACCTTGTTTTATAGCAGAATCTGCAAATGGTTGTAATTTTCTGATTGGCGATTCAGGCATCGCTAAGCCCTTTTCAGATATCTTAGGCATAAGTCAAATTTTTGTCAAAATGCAAATCTATAGTTTTAATCTTTGATTAATAAATTATAGATTCAAAACTTTGTATATTTAAGATATGTATAAAAAATTATTTTTATTCTTAGGTTTAGTCTTTGTGGTAAATTTGTCTGTATTTTCCCAGGTAAACAAAGATTTTCAATTTCACAGGCCAAATAAAAAATCCTACAGAATACCATTTGTAAATTATAAGAACCTCATTATTATAAAGGCAAGTTTGAATGGTATTCCTATGAATTTATTACTGGACACAGGTGTAGACAATACTATTTTATTTGGAATAGAAGGTAATGAGGAATATATCAAGAAAAATTCTCAAAAAATTTTGATTAAAGGAGTTTCTGGAAAAAAGAAAACTTATGCTTACAAAAGCGAAAATAATACGCTTAAAATAGATAAACTTACTAATGCTTCTCAGGATGTATATTTAATTTTTGATAAAGATTTTAATATTTCAGATAAAATTGGATATCAGGTTCAAGGCATTATTGGGTATGATTTTTTTAAGGATTTAATTGTAAGAATAAATTATACAGGCAATTATCTCAAAGTTTTTAACCCGGATAGGTTTTCCAGGAAACTTAAAAGATATGACCAGTTTGATATAAAATTAATAAATCAAAAACCTTATATAAAAACAAAAATAAAACAACAGAACCAGGCGTTCGAAGACTACGTTTTTCTATTGGATATCGGTTCCGGTGATGCTATATGGTTGAAGTCACTGCCAGATCAAACTTTGCCAGAAAAAAGTTTCTATGATATTTTAGGTTACGGCTTTGCAGATATCATAACCGGTGTAAGGTCTAAAGCTGAAGCTTTTAAATTAGGGCGAAAAACTATAAAAACACCTAAAGTCGCTTATCCGGATAGTTTATCATATAAAGGATTAGCATTTACGTCTAAGAGCGGAGTAATTGGCTCTGAAATAATGAGAAGATTTCATTGGTTTTTTGATTATGCAAATCGAAAAGTATATTTAAAGCCCAATAGTGATATTAATGATATATTTAATTATGACATGAGTGGCTTGTTACTTAAATACGAGGGTTATCAAGCCATAACTACATATAAAAGTTTGTTTCCTGATGTTAAAACTCAAACAGATAATCGCAGTGGCTATAATAAAATCAAAAAGCCTAAAGGCAATGTAATGGTAGAGATGCAGCCAATATTAAAAGTAGGTGCAGTAAGACCAAAATCTTCAGCTTTTGAAGCTGGTTTTATAGCTGGGGATAAAATTTTAAAAATCAACGGAAGATCTTCATACCGCTATGATTTAGAAGAGTTAAATGAATTATTGTGTTCCAGGGAAGGCCTGGAAATTAATTTTGTGATTGAGAGAAATGGTAGTCAGTATGATAAATCACTGGTACTTAAAAGTCGTTTTTTGGAATAATAATTTAATTTATCAGCCTGGTCAAAACTTAATTTAAAGATGATCTAATCTATGTGTTCGCTTATAGATTTATCAATTTGTTCAAAATTAGCTGGTTTTTGAAAATAGTCCACAATTAAATTATTGTTTAGGGCATCTTGTATTTCATCAGTAATGGCATATCCAGAAAACATAAAGTATTTTTTATTATTATATCTGTTGCTTGCTTCTTTGATAAGTTCTAATCCATTCATGTCCGGCATACTCATATCACTAATAACTAATTCAATTTCAGGATCTTCATTCAATATCTCTAAAGCTTTAAAAGCATTTATTGCGGTTATGATATCATATTTTTTTCCAAGAATTTTTTTAAGAATTAATAGATTGATATGTTCATCATCAACACACAGTATTTTTTGCTTTTTTTCCATACTAACTTTTTTTTGGTAAACTAATCAAAACGCTGGTTCCTTTGTTTATTTCTGAAGATATTTTGAATTTTCCGTCGTAATCCTGAATTATTGAACTTGCAATAGATAGACCTAAACCAGTGCCTACACCAGGAGGTTTTGTAGTGAAGAATGGATCAATTACTTTGTCAATTTCATCTTTAGGAATGCCAAATCCATTGTCTATAATCTCAACAATAAATTTATCTTTTTTTGATTTTGTAGTGATATGGATTTGGCCTTCATTTTTGATAGCATCAATTGAGTTTGATAAAACGTTAAGAATAACTTGATGAAGTTTGCCATAGTTTGCCAAAACTTCAGCTGATGTATCAGAAAATTCTTTTACAACATCTATATTTTCTTTGAAACGATTTTTCAGCATGAGAAGGCAATCGTTTATAATCAAGTGTAAATCACAAATTTCCTTTTTATTGTCACTTTTTCTGCTAAATAAATTAAGGCTTCTTACAATATCAGTTGCTCTTTCTGCACCGGTATTGATCCAACTTAGGTATTCTTTTATTTCTTCCCTTTTTATAACTTCATCATCGTCCAGATGACTTCGTATTGCAGATATACCTCCGACAATATAATTTAGTGGGTTATTTAATTCATGCGCAATACCAGCAGTAAGAACCCCTAAGGATGCCATTTTTTCTGATTGTACTAAAGTGGCCTGTGCATCTTTTAACTCTTTTAAAGCAATTTCATTTTGGTTTGCAAGTTCCATTTCTTTAGTGACATCATAATTAGTACCATATATAGATACAGTTCTCCCTTCATTATCTACTTCAGCTTTTGCTTTTGCTCTTATATGCCTTATCTCTCCGGTATTTTTTTGTATTATTCTAAAGATAATATCAAAGTCTACCTGGTTTTCTATGGTTTGTTTTAATGCAGCTATAGTTTGCTCATAGTCCTCAGGGTGCAAAGAAGACTCCCATACGTCATATCTTTGCTTAGACTTTTCTTTATCTATACCGTACAGCTCGTACATCGTTTTATCCCAATCTAATTCCCCATTTATATTATTATATCGAAATACCCCTGTTTTGGCGTGTTCTGCAGCCAGCCAGTATAATTCTAATTCTTTAGAGAGTTTTAAAGCCTTTTCCGCACGTTCATCTACAAGTCTCTCAAGATTGACATTGATTTGCTCAAGTTCACTTTCAGCTTGCTTGCGTTTTGTAATATCCAAACCTATGGCATCCCAAATAATACTGCCGTCTGTTTGCTTTATTGGTGTTCCTCTGAAATCAATCCATTTAGTTCTATCTCCTGGTAATTTAATTCTGGTTTCAAATTTCCATTGGGAAAGGTTTTTGGCTGAATCTTTCAAGGATTGCCTGAAGTCATCAATGTCTTCTCTATGTGTTCTGTTCCATACCAAACTATTATCAAGCACAGCATCTTTAGGACTTACCTCAACAATATCCTTAAGACCTTCACTGGCATAAATTAATTGGTCAGAGCCATCAGGGTTAAGTTTGTATTTCAAAACTATACCTGGTAGATTATCAGCTATATTCTTATATTGTCTTCGACTTTCTTCAAGTGCCTTTTCAGATTCTTTCTGCTCTGTAATATCAAATAAAACACCATAATGAGAGATGTTACCTTTAGCATCTGCTGTTGCTGCAGATTGGCCTCTAACCCAAACTATCTCATTATTTTTATTAAAAAGCCTAAATTCTTTGAGCCACTTGGCATTATCATGATTAGCCTCAACAATAGAATACATCGTATTTTTAAAATCATCAGGGTGGATACGTGAAATAAGAAACTCAGGGTTTCTCATTTTTTCAATCTCAAAGCCAAGCAAATCTTCTGCTCGAATATTCAAATAAGGCATAGAGCCGGTTCCGTCTTTATGGAATACAAACTGAAAAATTGTACCTGGAACAGAATCAGCTATTTTTTGGAGCCTCTGGTCGGTTTTATATTTTTCTTTTTCCAGTTTTTTCCTTGTCGTAATATCAATAAGAGTGCTCAGATATCTGTTTTTACCCACTTTTTTTGCATAGTACTCAACAATTTTAATTTTCCCATCCTTTCGTTTCAGCATTACTACACTACTATCTTCACCATTGGTACTGAGCTTTTCGAAAATATCATTTTTATATTTTCCTTTCTTATACACAATTTCTTGAATACTAAGTGAAGTTAATTCTTCAAAAGTATAACCAAGGAGTTCACATGACTTCTCATTAACATCAATACATTTTCCATTATTATCTGCAAGTATTTTGGCGACAGAAGAATACTTAAAAATGGATTTAAATTTTTCCTCACTTTGAGCGAGTTTTATCTCTGCCTTTTTCCTTTCTGTAATATCCTGGAAAACCCCAAGAATTTTCACGCATTTACCATCAATTATCTCAGGTTTCCCTTTTGCTAAAACCCATTTATTGATGCCTTTTGCTGATTTGATTCTGGCTTCAAATTGAAAGTCTTTACCTTCACTTATAGCCTTATTTACAGAGTTCTTAACTAATTCTCTGTCCTCAGGATGGTAGAAATTTATACCTTCTTCGGTAGTTGGGATATGGTCATAAGGCAGGTCATGAATATCGTATGTGCCTTTTGTCCATGCCGGCCTTTTAAAATCGCCTTCCATTATCCAGCCACCAACTTTTGCTATTTCTCCCGTTCTGGTTAAAATACTCTTACTTTCACTTAATTCCTTTTGTTGGTTTCTCTCATCAGTAATATCAAGAGTTATTCCAATTAAGGCAACGGGTTCACCGTCTTCGGAATACTGTAATTTTGCTGAGTCTTTTACCCAGCGGAATTGGCCGCTTGGGAGCTTTATCCTGTGTTCTACGTTATAGTCTTCAATACCTCTAATGGCATTTTCAAAAGCTTTTCTTATCCAGGGTAAATCTTTTGTATCTAAGGCCTCTGTAAGTTCTTCTGTATTGGGTATTTTAGAAAAACCAAATATTTTCATCCAATTGTTAGAAAAGTTCCACTGTTTCGTTTGAATATTGAATTTCCAGGAACCTTGTTTTGACATTTCCTCTGCTTTGACGAGAAGACTTGCCTTTTCCTGGAGTTGATTGTGCAGTAATGTTTCTTCGGTAGTATCTTTCCCTGTAGATATAAATCGATCTCCCAAAGGAATACATGTCATACTGAGATACTGCTTTTTAGAATCAAAGTACTCCAGCCATCTGTGTGGTTTAGAACTTTTAAAAATTTGGTTTACAATTGGTCTAAATGTATCTGTGATTTCACTTCCAAAAATCTCCTCCATAGTTTTACCTACGACTTCTTCTTTTTCTTTGCCCAGGGATTTTATGGCTACCTGGTTTAGATCTATAAGTTTCCAGGCTTTTATCCTTCCATTTTTGTCCTCTATTAATTTCCAAACATGGACTTCATCTACAAGATTATTTAATATGGATCTTTGTTGGTCTTCGAGCTGTTTTATTTTTGATTCTGCGTTCCGTAGTTGTCTTTCTGACTGCGCCAGTTGTTTTTTTAGGGCTTCAATGTCTATATCATCAGACTTAGTTCGCATTCAAAAAAATTAGATAAACCAAAATATATGTTTCTATGTTATTATAGTAAATTGATTTATGAAATAAATCTAAACCTGGAAACATACATCAAACCAAAAATAACTAAATTTTATAAATATTTAATAAAATCTTATGGTATTTTAACAAATTAAAGTAAAATTAGCTATTCACTAAAAAAATACTAAGTAAAGGCAAAAAACTATACAGAAATAATAAATTTAAAGTATTTTAATTAGTACCCTGGTAAATTATTTACTCAAATATTTTGATCTTTTTATTTTCAATAAGCCATATAAAATATTACATTACTTTTTCAAAGTTCATGGCTGTTTCTATAAGGGCTAGATGTGAATAGGCTTGTGGGAAATTTCCTAATAAGCGTTTCGTTTTAAAATCTATGTCTTCACTAAATAGTCCAAGATGATTGGAATAACTCAATAGTTTTTTAAATTGTTCTAAGGCTTCTTCTGTTCTGCCGATTTTATTGAGGCTGTCTATATACCAAAAGGTACAGATAGTAAATGAGGATTCTGGTAACCCAAAATCATCTTTGGTTTTGTATCTGTATAGTAGCCCATCATTTGTTAAGTTCCTGCCAATCGCCTCTACCGTTTTTATAAACTTAGGATCTCTGTCTTGTATAAAGCCGTAGTTGTTCATTAATAATACAGCAGAATCCAGATCCTTTGAGCCATAAGCTTGTGTAAAAGCCTGTATTTCATCATTCCATGCATTTTCCATAATATCTTGCCTTATCTCTACTTCCAGGGCTTCCCAACGTTTTAGTTTTGATGTTTTGCCAAGCATTTTAGAAACCTTTATGGCGCGATCTATTGCGACCCAGCACAAGACTTTTGAAAATGTAAAATGTTTGTCTTCTTCCCTAAATTCCCATATTCCTTTATCAGGTTCATGCCAATGATGTCTGACTACCCAGGCAATTCCTTTGGTAAGTGTCCAAAGTTCTTCCTTGTTTTCAATATCGTTTTTAAATTTTACTAGCTCCTGATAGATAACATCCATTAAAATGCCATAAATATCGTTTTGTTTCTGTTTATAAGCTGCATTTCCTATTCTTACCGGACTTGAATTTTTATAGCCACTTAAGTGTTCTAAAAAATGTTCCGTAAGCCTTTTTTCTTTGTTGATGCCGTACATGATTTGAAGCTTTTCATTTTTATCTGGAATCAAATCAATCACAAATTGTAAATACCGCTTGGCCATCCTGTTGTGACCTAGTTTTGATACAACACTTACCACCATAGAAGCATCTCTAATCCAGCAAAAGCGGTAATCCCAGTTTCTTACCTCTCCGATAGTTTCGGGCAAAGAAGTGGTTGCAGCCGCTAAAATAGCTCCGCTTTTGTCATAACTCAGAAGCTTGAGCGTCATTGCACTCCGCATAATTTCATCATTAAAGTGTTTAAAGTTCGGCGTTTTGTCACACCAATTAAGCCAATACACTCTAGTGCGTTGAAATTCTAATGATATATAATTTAAATCCGGAATTTCTATTTTCTCGTTGTAGGTCAAAAGGAAAAAAGCATCATCTGTAAGCTCAATTTCGGATTTGTCTACAATACTTTGATGGTCTAAATTTGAATATAAAAACAAAGTGTCAAAATCTTCGTCTTCTTCAATTATGCTAACAATAAAATTGTTTTTTAAATATTTTAAGGTATTTCCTTTTGCGTATTCCAGTTTTGGCTGAAAATCTACCTTGATTTTCGGAATTCCCTTTTTAACCCTTATATACCTTATGATTTCAGGTGGTGCATGAAAATTCATATCATTTTTGTGGTATCTAGGTAAAAAGTCAAGAACTTCAAAGGCTGCATCTTCACTTTCAAAAGTAGTTCTTAAGATACAGGTCTTTCTAACATAGGTTTGACTGATTTTATAACTATCGTCTACAATAAAACCAAAATGACCACCAATGTTTTCGTCCAGAATTTTAGCAAAAACAGAAGCTGAATCAAATTCTGGTAAGCAACACCAATCTATGGAAGCCTCCTTTGAAACCAAAGCCGCTGTGCGACAGTTACCTATTATTCCATAATCAAGATTATTCATAAAAAACTTTTATAATTGACTTTAAATGAAATACTTTTTTTATTTTAATGCAAATTTTTAGCATAAAATAATAAAACATTATGAGTAAAACAATCATTGTTTCTAACAGGCTTCCACTCCAGGTTAAAACTGATGGAAAAAATATAAAAGTGACGCCGAGTGTTGGAGGCTTAGCTACAGGTATGAAGTCAGTGCATCGTGACAGCAATGGTGTTTGGGTCGGTTGGTCTGGACTAACAGACGAAGAGATTAGTCCTGAAATGCAAAAAAAGGTTGACAAAGCTATTCAAAAGGAGCAATGCGTGGGTGTAAATCTCACTGAAGACGATATTCAAAATTATTATTATGGTTTTAGCAATAGAACCCTATGGCCTTTATTTCATTACTTTTTAGAATATACAGAGTTTGAAAAAGAATCCTGGGAAAGTTATAAAACTGTAAACGAAAAGTTTGCAGATGTGGTTATAGATCAAATAGAAGATGGTGATCGTGTTTGGGTACACGATTATCAGCTTTTGCTGCTGCCACAGCTTATCAAGGAAAAAAAACCTGACGTGCCCGTGGGTTTTTTCCTGCATATACCTTTTCCATCTTATGAGATTTTCAGGACATTCCCTAAAAGAAAGGAAATTTTAGAAGGTATGTTAGGCTCGGACTTACTAGGGTTTCATACCTATGATTATGAGCGGCATTTTTTAAGTTCGGTTAAAAGAATTGCGAATAAAGAAGTCAGGTTCAATAAAATTACGCACGATAACAGGATTATAAAGGTTGATTCTTTCCCAATGGGTATAGATTATAAAAAATTTGAAAATGCTGCAAAGAAAAATCAGGACCAGTCCAAAAAGCAAAAAAGTGAAGTTCAGAGACGCCTGGATGAACATCTAAATGAAAGTGATTCTGCAAAAATGGTTTTGTCTATTGATAGATTGGACTACACTAAAGGAATACCAAACCGTATCCGAGCTTTTGAATATTTTTTGAATAAATATCCGGAATACAAAGAAAAAATCAGATTGATTATGCTGGCAGTCCCTTCCAGATCGGAAGTCCCGCAATATCAAAAATTGAAACGTGAAACCGATGAACTGGTAGGGCGAATAAACGGCCAGTTTTCAACCGTGAGCTGGACACCAATCTGGTATTTTTTTAGAACAATGCCTTTTGAAAATTTGATAGATTTGTACACCTCTTCGGATGTAGCATTAATAACACCGGTAAGGGATGGTATGAATTTGGTAGCCAAAGAATACGTCGCTACAAGAACTGAACAGGATGGGGTTTTGGTCTTAAGTGAAATGACAGGAGCTTCCAAAGAGCTGGGAGAAGCTTTGCAAATCAATCCTTTTAATTTTGAAGAAATAGCTGATACATTAAAGCGCGCTTTAGAAATGCCAAAAGCCGAACAAAAAAGAAGAATGCTAAGTCTTCAAAAACGAATATCAAGATATAGTGTAGAAAAATGGGCAGAAGAATTTATGAATGCCCTGGAATCTTCTCAGAATGTGAGTCAGTATATCCAGGCAGAAAGACTTAATCAGGATCAGAAAGACAATATTTTAAAATCGATAGAAACATCCAAAGCCACCATTATATTTTTAGGTTATAATGGTACCTTAGTAGATTATAAAGATAAGACAGAAGATAAAAAACCAGATAAAGCGCTTTATGATATTTTATCTAAAGTATCACAAAAGCAAAATGTTGAAATATGTATAACCAGTTGCAGCGAAAATGAAGACCTTCAAAAGTGGTTTGCTGATACGGATTATAGACTCATTTCAGACCATGGCGCATTTTATCGAAAGCATAACATTTGGACAGAGCTGGAAGCTTTAAAGACAGAATGGATGGAAGATGTCATTCCGGTCTTAGAGACATTTGTAGACAGGACGCCAGGTTCCTACCTGGATGTTAACCGATTTTCATTGGCCTGGCACTACGGAGATGCCGATATAGAGATGGGTGAGAAACGGGTTATTGAAATTAATACCGTATTAACAAGTTTAACCTCAAACACAGATTTATCAGTTTTCCACGGAAAAGAAGTGGTAGAAATTAAAAGTACAAAGGTGAGCAAAGGTTACGCAGCCTTGCAGGTCCTCAAGGAAAAAGAATTTGATAACATTATTGCTATTGGTGACGACTGGACAGACGAATATATGTTTGAAGATTTACCTAAAGAGGCGCATACTATTAAAGTTGGCATTAGAAAAACCAATGCCAGGTATTTTGTCAAAAGAGTAGAGGAAGTGAGAGCATTTTTAGACTTCCTGGGGTAATCAAATGGTTTAAATTTACCTAAGTTTAAAATCTATAGTAGTTCAAATTTGATCTTTATGAAGTTACGTATTTTATCAGTTAGTTTGATTTGGATGTTTTTGTTTTTAAGTTTTAACTTAGAAGCTCAAAACAATAGAACCATTCAGGTTATCGGTAGTGCAGAAATGTTTATTGAGCCGGATGAATTTATCTTTGAAATCGGTATTGAAGAATACTGGGCCGAAGAATTTGAAGACAATACCAAATTTGGAGATTATAAAACTAAAGTAGATATTTCAACAATCGAAGGTCCTGTATTGAAAGCTTTGATGAATTTAGGGATAGATAAAGGCGATATAAAATCAACTGAAGTTGGGAACCATTGGCGCTACAGAGGAAAGGATTTTCTCATAAGAAAAAAACTGGAAGTCAGCCTTAAGGATTTTGATAAAGTTGATGCGATTATAAGCAGTGTCAATATAAGAGGTGTTGAATATATGAGAATAGGAGAATTAAAGCATAAAGATATTACTCAATTTAGAAAAGAAGTAAAAATAAAAGCCATTTTAGCAGCAAAAGAAAAAGCCAAATATTTATTGAATGCATTAGATAAAGAACTAGGTGATGTGCTTTCAATTGTAGAATTAGACAATCAATATTTCAATTGGATGCCGCAAAATAAAACTTCAAATGTTATGATGGAATCCCAAACCATTGCGCCCACAGCCGACATTGATAAAAAAATTAAATTACGTTTTGAAATTAAAGTTACATTTGAGATTAAATAAATCGCCGGAGACAGTATTACATATAAATTTTATTCAACGGATATAAATGATACAGGGCTTCGGTGAAATAAATTTTTCACAATAAACTTTTTTTGAGATTCTAAATTAAACTATCATCATTCCAAATAGTTTAATTTTGAGAAAACTATAATCATAAAGCTTATTCAGTTCGTTTTTTTAGTAAAAATTTAATGGTTCTTCATTTTTACTAAACATTCAATATTTTTAAATTTTGTATCTTTGCAAAACTCAAAATATTAGCCATGGAAAATACCGTAGTACAAGATAAAGAACTGTCATTTGAACAATTTCAGCAACAAGTTATTGAAGATTACAAAATTGCGGTAACCAGTAGGGAATGTAGTTTGCTTGGACGAAGAGAAGTTCTTACAGGAAAGGCTAAGTTCGGTATTTTTGGTGATGGTAAAGAAATTCCTCAGATAGCATGGGCTAAGGCTTTTAAAAATGGGGATTGGCGCTCAGGTTATTACCGTGACCAAACCTTTATGATGGCTATTGGTGAGTTAACTATAGAACAATTTTTTGCCGGGCTTTATGCAAATACGGATATCGAAGAGGAACCTATGTCTGCTGGAAGACAGATGGGAGGGCATTTTATGACCCATAGCCTGGACGAAAATGGCGACTGGAAAAACCTGACTCAACAGAAAAATTCAAGTCCTGATATTTCTCCTACTGCAGGGCAAATGCCAAGACTACTGGGTTTGGCACAGGCTTCAAAAGTTTACAGAGCTGAAAAAAATATCAAGGCTGAAAAATTTTCTCAGGAAGGTAATGAAATTGCCTGGGGAACTATCGGAAATGCCAGTACCTCAGAAGGCCTGTTTTGGGAAACTTTCAACGCTGCAGGTGTGATGCAGGTTCCAATGGTTATAAGTGTTTGGGATGATGACTATGGCATTTCTGTCCATGCCAGACATCAAACTACTAAAGAAAATATATCCGAAATACTCAAAGGCTTTAAAAAAGAAGAAGACACCAACGGTTACGAAATCATAGTTGTAAAAGGCTGGAATTATGTAGAGTTGATAGAAGCTTATAACAAAGCAGAAAATATTGCCAGAGAACAACATGTCCCGGTCTTGATTCATGTGACAGAATTAACACAGCCTCAGGGACATTCTACCTCAGGATCCCACGAACGTTACAAAACCGAAGATCGCTTAGCCTGGGAAAGAGAATACGATTGTAATGCGCAGATGAGACAATGGATGATAGAAAACAATATTGCAACAGATGAGGACTTGTCTCAGTTAGAAAAAGACATTAAAAAATCGGTAAGAGAAGGAAAAAAGGCGGCATGGTTGGCTTTTGGTAAAAAAGCTAAAGAAGAGAGCAAATCTTTGCTGCAGGTTTTAGATAAAGTTGCTCAGCAATCCGGCAATGCTAATTTTATTAAGCCGCTTATTGAAGACCTGAAGTCTAATGACGAGCCCTTAAAAAGTAAAGTGGTAGCAACTGCCAGAAAAGTCTTGAGATATACCAGAGATGAACAACATTCAGCAAAAGCTGAATTAATCAACTGGATAGATCGCTTTATGAAGGAGACTCAACCGGATTACAGTAGTCATTTAGATAGTCAGTCTGAATGGAAAGCCACTAAGATATCTCCAGTGAGCCCTGAATATACCGAAGATGCCAAAGAAGTTGACGGTAGAATTATTCTAAGGGATAATTTTGATAAAATATTTGAAGCTAAACCAGAGACACTTGTGTTTGGTGAAGATTCCGGGGAAATTGGAGATGTCAATCAGGGTCTTGAAGGGCTTCAGAAAAAATACGGAGAAATTAGAGTATCCGATACCGGTATTCGAGAAGCTACAATTTTAGGTCAGGGGATCGGAATGGCCTTAAGAGGCTTAAGACCAATTGCAGAGATTCAGTATTTGGATTATGTGCTGTATGCTCTGCAAATCATGAGCGACGATTTAGCCACAATGCATTACCGTTCCAGGGGCAAACAAAAGGCACCGGTCATTATCAGAACCCGAGGGCACAGACTTGAAGGTATATGGCATAGTGGCTCACCAATGGGAGGCGTATTAAACCTGATTCGAGGTATTAATGTGCTTGTTCCCAGAAACATGACACAAGCTGCAGGTTTTTATAACACCGTATTAGAAAGCGACGAACCGGCACTGATTGTAGAGTGCTTAAATGGTTATCGCCTAAAAGAAAAAATGCCAAATAATCTTGGTGTATTCAAAACTCCGGTTGGTAAAGTAGAAACTTTGAAAGATGGAAAAGACATCACTCTGGTTTCTTATGGCTCGACTTTAAGAATGGTTGAGCAGGTGGCTAAAGAACTTCAGGAAGTAGATATATCGGCAGAAGTGATTGATGTTCAATCTTTAGTACCATTTGATATCAGTCATGATATTGTAAAGAGTATTCAGAAAACCAACAGATTATTAGTAATTGATGAAGATGTGCCAGGTGGTGCCTCTGCTTATATTATGCAGCAGATTTTAGAACAGCAGGACGCCTATCGCTATTTGGATAGTAAACCTCAAACCTTAACTGCTAAAGCTCATAGACCTGCTTATGGTACGGACGGTGACTATTTCTCAAAACCATCAGCTGATGATATTTTTGAAAGGATTTATGCCATCATGCATGAATTTAAACCAGAAAAATATCCCAAGTTGTATTAATTGTCATGCTGAACGCTGTCAAAGCCTGTAGTATTTAACTGGTTTTTTAACCCAATTTTTTTAATTAGGAATATATGCCTACATATTTTTCATCAAAATTTACACTTGGAATCCTTGGTGGCGGTCAGCTCGGAAAAATGATGCTGTATGACACCCGTAAGTACGACATAAGAACGAAGGTTTTGGACCCCAGTGCTGAAGCACCTTGCAGAATTGCCTGTAATACATTTGTTCAGGGTGATTTAATGGACTATGAGACGGTTTTAGATTTCGCAAAAGATGTTGATGTATTAACCATTGAAATTGAAAATGTTAATGTTGAAGCCTTGCAAAAGCTGGAGAATGATGGAAAGAAAGTCTATCCTTCTGCCAAAACATTGAAAACCATAAGAGATAAAGGCACTCAGAAAACCTTCTACCAAAACCATAATATACCTACTTCTCCATTTAAGTGCTATAATACTAAAGCTGAGCTGGAAGCTGATTATAAAGCAAGTCAATTTCAATTACCGATTGTTTGGAAAAGCCGAACCGGCGGTTACGATGGTCGTGGCGTAAGCATTTTAAAAAGTGAAGCTGATTTAGAAGCTTTGCCGGATACGCCTTGTTTACTTGAAGAGAAAGTAAATTTTAAGAATGAACTGGCAGTGATTGTTGCCCGCTCTATGGGTGGTGATATCAAAACCTATCCTGTGGTCGAAATGGAATTTCATCCAACAGCAAACCAGGTAGAATATGTCATTTGTCCGGCCAGAATTTCAGAAGAAGTATCTCAAAAAGCCCAGGAGGTTGCCAGAAAGGTATCGGAAGCTTATCAGCATGTTGGACTGCTGGCGGTCGAATTATTTCAGACTCAGGACGATGACATCATGGTCAATGAAGTAGCGCCCCGACCTCACAATTCAGGCCACTATAGCATTGAAGGCGCTTATACCAGTCAATTTGAACAGCATGTCCGGGCAATTTTAGATTTACCTCTGGGAGCAACTGACTCTAAAGTTGGTGCAGTAATGGTCAATCTGGTTGGTGATGAAAATCATGAAGGTGATGTATATTACCAAAACATAGATAAAATTATGGGTTTAAAAGGCGTAACACCACATATTTATGGCAAAGCCCAAACCCGACCATTCCGGAAAATGGGGCATGTGACTATTGTAGATAAAGATCTAAGCAAGGCCCGGGAAATCGCTGAACAGGTAAAAGGCTTGATAAAGGTGATTTCAAAATAGAATAATCATGGTGTGAAGCTGGCTTTTTAAGTGTTCGAAATCACTTTAAGAATAACAGCTTAATTTTCTTAATGTCTTAATGCTGAAAAATAATGTGTTGAATTCCAGCGGTAAGACTTTACCACAAAGGACTCAAAGTTTACCACAAAGTTTACTATGATGTTACTCTTAAATCGAATGTATCAGTTCTTTAGTGTTGAATATATCTTAAAAGGTGCTTAGCAGCGTAACAATTTTAACCGCAAAGGGCGCAATGGTTTAGGCAAGGTTCGCTATGGTGGTGGTTTGCCTATAAGCTGAAGATCTTAATTTTCTTAATGTCTTGATGTTTAAGTAGCCTAATATTTAATTTTTAATAATTAATTTTTCATTTTTAAAATTCTATAAATTCCAGCCGATGCAAGTATAGCTCCTAGCAAAGCAATTAACCAGTAGCTTACATTAAATCTTAAACCATCAAGATAAGCATCTAACGGAAAACTCGAAATCCGCAAAAGTTGTATGAAAAGGTTGTATAGAAAGTGGAAAAGGATAGGGTAGGCTATTCGCCTGGTTTTGATATATATTAATCCACCTAAGATACCAAATAATAGCGTCGGAAATAAATTTTTAGGTGTTTCTATATGTATTAATGAAAAAAGCAAACTTGAAACAATAATGCTCGTGACAAGACTATATTTTTCAAGGAGTTTGTTCAGTAAAAATTTGCGAAAGAACAATTCTTCCAACACTGGAGCAATGATCAAAATTGATATTGATCTTATGAGAAAGTAAAAATTTAGTTCATCAGGTGTTCTACTAAATGTATTCAATTCTGAAAATTTATAATAGCGCCATATATCTTCAATATTCCAAAAAGGCTTATTAAACAGGTGTAATCCAATAACCACTAAAACAATATAGAGAAGAATATTATCATTGATTCTTCTAAAATCTAAAACTTCATTAAAACTGATCTTCTCAGACCAGAAAAATTTGAATATCAAATGGTAAGCAAAAAGAAAGGAAATTATATTTGCTATTGCATTCCAAATGGCAAAGAATTCTCCGTAACTCTCAAATAAATAAGCCCCATAAATAAGCCCGATTTGTAATACACTATAAAGAATTATTAGCAGAAGGGTTAGTAAGAATGCTTTTAAAATACTCATATGAGTTATAAGGATTAGGTAGGGAATTTGTAATTTTAGATTGTCTTAGTTAATGCATTTCAAAAAAAATCAAAATCACCTAATAAAACTAACGCATTAATACTTAATTCTAATAATATTTAAAAAATAAAGTTGTGTATTTTAGTGGTATAACTATCATATTCGCTATGGTAGAGATTTTTAAGTAGGGTCAGCTATACTATGGTATACATTAAGTTTAACTTTCCAATTGTCAAAATATAAAATACTTACTCTTTCACCCATTCCTGAAAAAATTCTTCTAAGGCATAAGCCTGTTTTAGTCCACGTAATCTGTTATAACGTGCAAAAAAATAAAGTCCAATCCAAATCATGACAACACTTATCATAAGAATTAGGTAAGCTAAATAAGACTCATCTAAAATTGACTTCGTGTAAGCCATGATGGCAAATCCGATAAAAAGCCCGGCTAAAATAAAATGTATAAACATAAACATGGTCCAGTAGGCTGAATTCGGACTGTAGAGTCCTTTGATTAAGAGCTTATCGGGTTGGTCATAGTCATTTTCAACTATTTCTATATGAAGATGAGGTGTATAAATTTTTTCTAAGGACTTCTGGTGATGTATCCAAACATGCTCACCGGATAATTTTATTCGGAACTTTGATTTATACGCTGTTTTAAAACTCCTCATGCGCTCAATCAAAACACTTTTATCTAAATCTGTATAGTACCTGAATCGTGGCCGCAGCGAAATGGGTTTATCTATATCCATGGATTAAAACGATGGTTTAGTTTGGCATATAAATGTAATCAAATAAAGCAAAAAAACTTTCAACTTTTTAATCCTTATGTAAGTTCCTGTTAAACAGTCTTAAACAGTTTTGGCATCGTTCTTGTTAATTAAAATTTAAAGTGATCCGGATACTTATTGAACTTGAATTGAGCAGAATGCCCAAATGATTACTTATTGTCAAAACCTAAAAAATTAACAACATGCAAATTAAAAAGTATCCCCATAAAAATTTAAATAAAAACAGAATCCTGTACTTTCAAATTGGATTGAGTATAGTGCTTTTTTTATCATTAATTTCAATGGAATGGAAAAGTTATGGTAAATCCTATGAACCTGAAAGTGTCGAGGTCGATATAGATTTCACTGATGAATCTCTAGTGGTTAAATTGCCTAAAAATGAACCAAAACCCATAGAGAAGCAAATAGAAAACATAGTCAAAAAAGAACCCGAGCCAAAAAAGAAAAATGACGAACCGGAAAAAATATTTAAAAATCCTAATCCAGAGCCAAAAGCAGACCCAAGTAAAATTCTTTCTGATTTAGAAACACCTGTTCCTGCACCAATCCCTGATGTACCATCTGTAAGTGTAGAAGAATTTCCCATTTTTCCCGGATGTGAAATTTATGACACCAGAAAAGAACGAAAAAATTGTATGAGTAAGAAAATTTACAAACTTATTGGTAAACATTTTGATACGCAACTTGCAGAAGAACTTAATCTCTCAGGTGTTCAAAAAATCTACGCCTCTTTTAAAGTCTCTCATACCGGAGAAATAATTTTTGTAAATGCCAGAGCCCCTCATCCGGAATTACAAAAAGAAGCTGAAAGAGTAATCTTAAAAATTCCCGATATCACGCCAGGAAAAATGAATGGAAAAGCTGTGAATGTGCTCTTTAGTGTTCCCATTAATTTTAAAGTCAATTAAAAATCAAAAATCGCCAAGGTCATAATTTAACAAACCTATGTAACCTTTGTAACACTTAAATATTTCTACGTCTGTTATCTTTGAAAAAAAGGAATATGGACGTAGAAATTTTATCTCGAATTCAATTTGCCTTTACTGTTGCTTTCCATTATATCTACCCGCCTTTAAGTATTGGTATTGGTTTGATTATGGTTGTTTTCGAAAGCCTTTTCCTAAGAACCAAAAAGAAAGAATACGAAGTTTTAGCAAAATTCTGGACCAAAATATTTGCCATTACGTTTGGTATTGGAGTAGTCACAGGGATTGTTATGGAATTTGAGTTTGGGACCAACTGGGCCACTTACTCCAGATATGTTGGAGATATTTTTGGTAGCGCGCTGGCCGCTGAAGGTATTTTCGCTTTTGCATTGGAGAGCAGTGCATTAGGCGTATTACTTTTTGGATGGAATCGGGTAAAACCATGGGTACATTTAACGGCGACCTGGGGCGTATTTTTAGGGTCTATGTTTTCTGCAGTCTGGATTGTAGTCGCCAATTCCTGGCAACAAACCCCGGCAGACTACCACATTGTTGGTGAAGGGATGCAGGCCAGAGCAGAAATTGTTGACTTTTGGGCTATGGTGTTCAATCCTTCATCAATAGACAGGCTGACTCATGTTTGGCTTGGTGCTTTCCTGGCAGGTACGTTTTTAATCTTAAGTGTTCATGCCTATTACATTTTAAAGGGTCGTTATGTTACTCTATCCAAAAAAGCTTTCAAAATCACTTTAGTTGTAGCAGCAGTTTGTGCTTTAGCTCAATTATTTACAGGCCATCAGTCAGCAGAAGGTGTTTCTGAAAATCAACCGGCTAAGCTTGCTGCCATGGAAGGGCATTTTGAAGAATCAGCCCCAGCGGATTTATACTTATTTGGCTGGGTGGACAAAGAAAATCAAAAAGTGACAGGCTTGAAAATAAGCGGTGGTTTATCGTTTATGCTTTACCAGGATTTTGATGAAGCGGTTACAGGGCTTAATGCATTTCCTAAAGAAGACCGACCAACGCAGATTAATGCCATATTTCAATTTTACCATATCATGGTTGCCATAGGTATGTTTTTGATTGCCCTAAGTCTGTTTGGTTTATGGCAATGGAAAAGGGGTAAATTGTTTGAAAAAAAGTGGCTTTTATGGACATTTGTATTCACTGCAATACTTCCTCAAATTGCCAATCAATTCGGCTGGTTTACGGCAGAGATGGGCAGACAGCCCTGGGTGGTATATGGTCTGCTTAGGACTTCAGATGCTTTATCAAAAAGCGTTAGGGCCAATCAGGTATTATTTTCACTCATACTATTCTTTATTGTTTATTTTGTTCTTTTCCTTCTTTTTATATATCTCATGAATAAAAAGATAAAAAAAGGTCCAAATTCTGATATAGATTTTGATCAGGGTAGCTTAAATGAAGAAATAGCTGAAGTTGTTTCAGAATAAAACTTGAATTATGGAAACATTTTTAGGAATTGATTATCCGACGTGGTGGTTTTTGGTTGTAGGCGGTTTGTTTTCCGGTTACGCCATATTAGACGGGTTTGATTTTGGAGCAGGCGCCTGGCACATGTTTTTTAGAAAGAATACAAGTAGAGAAACAGCCTTGAAAGCCATAGATCCCACCTGGCACGGTAACGAAGTATGGCTTGTGATTGGTGGTGGAACCCTTTTTGCTGGATTTCCGGTGTTCTACGGCACATTGTTTTCAGCAATGTACATTCCGTTTATATTATTTCTGTTGTTCATTATTTTTAGAGGGATATCCATCAAATTTAGAAATATGGAAGAAATGCTGTGGTGGCGGAGACTATGGGACTGGAGTTATTCTATTTCCAGTATCATGTTGGCTTTTTTATTGGGTGTAGTTTTAGGTAATATCCTGAATGGAATGCCATTGGACAGTAACTATGAATATGTTGGTCGTGGTTTCTTCGAATTTTTAAACCCTTTTTCAGTACTTGTTGGTATAACAAGCTTGGCTTTATTTATGATGCATGGTGCAATTTACTTATTGCTTAAAACTGAGGGAAAACTATTTGAGAGAATTCAAAGTTTTTTAAAAAAAGGGATGGCCTTTTTTATCATTTCATATATAATTACAACTACGTATGGTTTTTTCTATTTAGACCATCTTTTAGACGTATTTCAGGAAAATAAAATACTCTTTGTTGTGCCTTTGCTGGTTTTTTTAAGTATAGCTAATGTTCCCAGGCTGGCCAGTAAAAAGCAATATGGTTGGGCATTTATTTTTACAAGTATCACTATAGCACTTTTACTCGCTATCGTAGCTTTTGAATTATATCCGCGATTACTACTATCTAACCCTGAGATAGAGAACAGTATTACTATTTACAACGCAGCTGCGTCTATTAAAACCTTAAAAATAATGATGGGCTTCGTTGCGGTTGGCGGGCCATTGGTTTTGTTGTACAGCTATTTTGTTTATAGAACTTTCTGGGGAAAAGTTAAGCCTGAAGATTCTTCTTACTAAATCTTTTAAGCTTTTCAAAAAGGATTTATTTTACAATGTGCATAAAATATCAAAATCTAAAAGCTATTATTTTTTAAGAATAGCGTAAATATTTATAATGTTTATTAAATTGCAAATTATTAGATAAATGTAAATTTATGGCTGTAAAAATTACTGGTGTAGGATCTTATATTCCAAATGTAATCAGAAAAAACGAAGACTTTTTAAATCATAAATTTTACACCCCGGATGGCCAGGGTTTTGATGATCACCCTGAGGAGATTATTAAAAAATTTGAAGCCATTACAGGTATTAAAGAAAGGCGATATGTAGAAGATAATCTCAACACTTCAGATATTGGTACTTTTGCCGCAGAGAAAGCAATTCAAAACGCCAATATAGATCCGGAAGAATTAGATTACATTATTGTAGCTCATAATTTTGGAAATGTAAAACACGGTACTACTCAAACTGATATTCTTCCCAGTATTGCCTCAAGAATAAAGAAGAACTTAAATATAAAAAGCCCAAGGGCTGTAGCATATGACATTATTTTTGGATGTCCGGGCTGGCTTGAAGGGAGTATACAGGCCAAATCTTTTATAGATAGTGGCATTGCAAAAAAATGTCTTGTTGTTGGTGTGGAGACACTTTCAAGAGTCGTAGACCCCCATGATCGTGATAGTATGATTTATTCAGATGGGGCAGGAGCAACCGTTTATGAGTATTCAGACACTGCCGGTAGTGGTGTTTTATCACATCAGTCGGCGTCTTTTACAGACGACGAGGCTTACTTTATATTTTTTGGTGAGACCAATAAGTCTAAAACAGACGATAGAACAGGATATATAAAAATGTATGGTAGAAAGATTTATAATTTCGCACTGGTTAATGTGCCAGATGCCATGAAATCTTGTTTAGATAAATCCGGGAAGAAAATTTCAGACTTAAAGAAGATTTTTATCCATCAGGCCAATGAAAAGATGGATGAAGCTATAGTTCAACGTTTTTATAAACTTTACGGACTTGAAATGCCAGAAAAGATAATGCCAATGAGTATTGGCAAGCTTGGTAATAGTAGTGTTGCTACAATTCCGACATTATATGATTTATTTATTCAGGGACATTTTGATGATGAAGACCTTAAGGAAGGAGATGTCATCATGTTTGCAAGCGTTGGTGCAGGCATGAACATCAATGCTATGATTTATCAGATTTAAGGATGTATAAAGTTTATCCTGAAAAGCGTTATAATATTACTCTTGACTTTCTTAAGCAGGTTCAATCACCGCCAAAGCAAATCCTGGATTTAGGTGTAAAAAACCCATTTGCTGAAATCATGCAAAAAGAAGGCTATATAGTTGAAAATACTAAAGGAGAGGATTTAGATGAGGATTTTTCTGCGGTTGAAAGCTCAAACGCCGAATTGGTTACAGCCTTTGAAATATTTGAACATCTTATAGCACCTTACAACGTTTTAAAGGCCATAAAAGCAGAACACCTTGTTGCCAGTGTTCCTTTAAATTTATGGTTTGCTAATGCCTACAGAAGCAAAAGTGATAAGTGGGACAGGCATTATCACGAGTTTGAGGACTGGCAATTCGATTGGTTGCTCGAAAAAGCTGGCTGGCAAATACAGGAGAAATTAAAGTTTACCAACCCAGTCAAAAAAGTTGGCTTTAGGCCAGTTTTACGTTATTTTACACCAAGATATTATTTGGTATATGCTTCAAGAATTTAAACCCTTTAAATTTCTAATCATTATTCCTGCTTATAATGAGGTAAATTATATTGGTAAATGCTTAGATTCTTTAATTAATCAGAGTCTTCTCCCACACAAAATCATTGTAGTTGATGATGGGTCAACAGATGAAACACCGAAAATTATAAAAAAATTTTCAAAAAAATCGAAACTTATTCATACGGTCTTTTCAAATTCAAAAACTTTACATCAACCTGGTGCAAAAGTTATAAATGCCTTTAAAAGAGGATTATCTACTATCAATTTAGAAGACTATGATATCGTTTGCAAATTTGATGCAGATTTAGAATTCCCTTCTGATTATCTGGAAAAGCTTAATAGGCTTTTTAAAAAAGATATCACTATAGGTTTATTCGGTGGAGTCTGTACAATATTGAAAAGCAACAATTGGCAAATTGAAAGTCTTACCAATTCAGATCATGTTCGAGGAGCATTAAAAGCTTATCGAGTTAAGGCTTTTCAAGCTATTTATGGTCTTCAGCCCCAAATGGGATGGGATACAGCTGACGAGTTCAAATTACGTTACAGAAATTGGAAGGTAGCAGTAGATAAAAGTTTAAAAGTAAAACATCATAAATCTACAGCTACGTCATACAAAGACGAATATTTCAAAAAACAGGGTGAAGTATTTTATGCTTTACGCTACGGTTTTATCCTCACTTTGATAGCTGCTTTAAAAATTGCTTCAATGAGAAATAAACTTTCAAAATATAAAGTAGTTTTAAAGGCTTACATGAATGCATCGAAAAATAAAATAGATTTTTTACTTACAAATGAAGAGGGTAAATTTTTAAGACAATACCGTTGGCGCGAAATTTATCGAAAAATAATTCCATAAAAAAAACCGACCCATGAGGTCGGTTTTTAAATCAAAACATGAAAAACTAAATCTATACTTATACTAAAGAAACTCGTTTAAAACCAGTGATTTCTACATCACCATAAGTTTTAGTGTATTCAGCAACAGTCTTTTTTTCGTCTTTTATAAACTTTTGGTCTAAAAGGCACAGTTCCTGGTCTAAAGTTGTATTGTCTGAAATGAACCTTTCCATTTTACCTGCAAGGATTCTATCCCATATTTTTTCAGGTTTGCCTTCAGCTTTAAGCTCGGCTTTAAATTTTTCCTCTGCTTCTGCTAACACCTCTGGCGTTAATTGAGACATTGATACATACTGTGGCACATTTTTTAAGGTTTTACCTAAACGACCGAGCTCAATGTTATCTTTTTCAATAGCAGCTATTCTTGCATCCGTTTCGGCAGCAACGTACTCAGGATCAAAATCTTTATATGATAATTGAGTAGCTCCCATAGAAGCAACCTGCATTGCAACATCTTTTACAAGTGTTTCCGCATTATCTACTTCTGACGATAAGCCAACGAGCGTAGCAATTTTATTAATATGAACATATTGTCCAACATAAGGAGCTTCGAAAGTCTCAAAAGCACCAATTTCAATCTTTTCACCAATAACACCAGTTTGTTCTGTTAACTTTTCTTCAACTGTGATGCTATCAAAAGGTTGAGACATCAATTCTTCTTTAGAATTAACATTCATTGCAATCTCACCGAATTGCTTAGCTAGAGCAATAAAAGTTTCATTTTTAGCAACAAAATCTGTCTCGCAGTTCAAGGTTAACATGACACCTCTTGTTTTTTCTTCATTTACAAAAGCAACAGCAACACCTTCAGAAGAATCTCTGTCGGCTCTTTTAGCAGCAACTTTTTGACCTTTTTTACGAAGAACTTCAATAGCCTTATCAAAATCGCCTTCAGCTTCTTGTAAAGCTTTTTTGCAATCCATCATACCGGCGCCTGTCATGTCTCTTAATTTCTTTACGTCTGCAGCACTTATTTTACCCATGATTATATTCGCTTGTTACGTTATTATCTGATTCAAAATTATTTAGTCTCTTCAGCTTTATCAGTTTCTTCAGCTTTTTTAGCTTCTGCTTCAGCTTTTGCTGCTTTCTCAGCTTCTTTTTTTGCAGCGTCTTCTTTTTTCTTATTGTCTCTTTTCTCCAGACCTTCTATGATACCGTTAGCCACATGGCCAACAATCTTTTTAATAGACTTTGAAGCATCGTCATTTGCTGGAATTACATAATCAACCTCTCTAGGGTCTGAGTTTGTATCTACCATTGCAAAAACAGGAATATTTAATTTTTGAGCCTCTTTTACAGCAATATCTTCCTTGATGGTATCAACAATAAACAAAGCACCAGGTAGGCGGCTCATGTCTGAAATAGAACCAAGGTTTTTCTCTAGCTTGGCTCTCATACGATTGATCTGTAATTTCTCTTTTTTAGATAAAGTATCAAAGCTTCCATCTTTTTTCATTCTGTCAACGGCAGCCATTTTCTTTACAGACTTTCTAATGGTTACAAAGTTCGTTAACATTCCACCTGGCCAACGTTCTGTAATGTATGGTTGTTTTGCTTTTGATGCTTCTTCAGCTACAATTTCCTTAGCCTGTTTTTTGGTAGCTACGAAAAGAATTTTACGGCCACTCGCTGCTATCTTAGCTAAAGCATTTGTTGCTTCGTCTAATTTTGCAGCGGTTTTGTAAAGGTTGATGATATGGATACCATTGCGCTCCATGTAGATGTAAGGCGCCATATTTGGATTCCATCTTCTTGTGAGGTGACCAAAATGTACACCTGCGTCCAATAATTCTTTGACTTCTGCTTGATTTGCCATTTTTGTAGTAGTTTACTTTCTGTTGGTAAAGCAACAACCAAGTGGTTTTTAAGCCTTGGTTGTTTAGATGCTAAACTAATTTTCCGCTATTCTACGGAATAACAACAAAATTTGATTTATATAAAATTTGATTAACGTTTTGAGAATTGGAATTTCTTTCTCGCTTTTTTCTGACCGAATTTTTTACGCTCAACCATTCTAGGATCTCTTGTTAGGAGTCCTTCAGGCTTTAGCTTTGCTCTGTGTTCAGCATTTACTTCACATAAAGCTCTGGCGATAGCCATTCTGATGGCTTCTGCCTGACCGGTAATACCACCTCCATAAACATTAACCATAAGATTGTATTGTTTTTCGGTATCGGTAAGCTCAAAAGCTTGATTTATTTTGTAGAGTAATGGACCAGTAGTAAAGTATTCATTTACTTTTTTACCATTTACAGTAACGTCTCCATTGCCTTCTGACATATAAATACGTGCAACTGAAGTTTTTCTACGGCCTATTTTGTGAATTGTCTCCATGTATTACAATAATTCGTTTAAATTTATCTTTTCTGGTTTCTGAGCTTCTAGATTGTGATCTTCACCAACAAAAACTCTCAAATTTCTGAACAAATCAGCTCCTAGTTTGTTTTTTGGAAGCATACCTTTAACGGCTTTTTCAATCAATCTCTCTGGATGCTTTTCAAAAACCTGAGTTGCTGTCTTTATACGCTGACCACCAGGGTAACCTGTATGACTGATATATAATTTGTCATCCCATTTTTTTCCGCTCAAACTCACCTTTTCCGCATTGACAACAACAACGTTATCACCACAATCAACATGAGGTGTATAACTTGGCTTGTTTTTGCCTCTCAAGATTTTTGCTACTGCAGATGCTAAACGTCCTAAAGATTGATCGGCAGCATCAACCATAACCCACTGTTTATCAACAGTTGATGGCTTAGCTGAAACGGTTTTATAACTCAATGTATCCACTCCTTTGTATTTAATATTAAAATAAATCCTATTTTTAAGGGGTGCAAATTTACAATTATAATTTTATAATTCAAGTTTTTAGAAAAAAAAATTATCTAATATGATGCTTTGTTGCTTATGACCTGATTTTCCTGGAATTCTACTGCAATGTTTAATAAGTAGCAAACATATTTTTCAATTTGCAAGCTAAAGACTCAATTTTAAATAATTTAATTTTTGAAAATATTCCACTTTTTAAATGTTCAAATTTAATCTGTATAAAAACATTAACTTCTTCGTTTAAAGCTTTGTTTTCTTAATTTCATTAATGGTTTTTAGATTTTTACTTTAAGCAAAGATAATTCAGAAAAGAGTAGTCTTAATAAAATGCATTTATTCATAAAGTTAAACAGATAAAGTTTAAAAAAGCAACAATTGATCTATGACTTATTTTAAGATATTTTTATAATTTAAAAATTACTTGCTTTGTCGATAAATATTCACTAATTTTACCATTAATCGCCATAGTTTTACACTTCGACGATATTTTTAAGCATTTTATCGAAATTATAAACGATCAATCTACAAGTTATGGCCTCCTGTTTTTACCGCTTTTCCTTTAAAGATTTCAGCAAATTTTCTTCTTATTTTTTGATGCAATTCATTTTATTTTTAGTGTGTATGGTCTACACACCAAAAATAAGTGCGCAACAACATTTTACTATTGATTCTAGCTCTCCCTATTTGATTAATAATACCAGTTTAGGTCAGAACCTTAGCGGTGGTGATACCATTTTCATTTTGTCTGAACGGGTTAAGCCTATTAAATTTCAGTTACTAGAAGGAAGTCCATCAAATCCTATAGTCATCATCAATAAAGATGGGCAAGTGAAAATTGATGGTGTTGCAGATAATTCCTGGGGTGCATTGACTTTTGAAAATTGCAGAAATATCAAACTAAGTGGAACAGGCCATCCCGGATTTAAATACGGTTTTGAGCTTTCTGCGCTTGAGAGTGGTGTGGCTTTTACAGAGTTGAGTTCTGACTGTGAAGTAGAAAATGTCAAAATAAGCCACAATGGTTTTTTTGGTATATATGCCAAAAAAGATTACAATGGAAATCCACCTGCACCTGCTCCTGTTTTTGAAAACTTAATCATACATGATTGTTTTATCGAAGGGGTTTCAGAAGGAATGTATATCGGAGAAACCAAAACACCAGGTATGGAATTTAAACACCTTAAAATATATAATAATATCGTAAGAAACACAGAAAGAGAATCTATACAAATAGCAAATTGTGTTGAAGATGTTGAGATTTATAACAATACACTTATAAATGCCGGATTAGAAAGTTTGAATTTTCATATGAATGTTCTTCAGATAGGGGATAATTCAGTGGCTTCAATTTACAATAACATTATGATGAATGCCCCGGATTATGGCATCATTAGTTTTGGAAAGGGAAATGTCATTGTAGAAAATAATTATATAGAAAACTCTAAAGGTGTTTTTATGGATAATAGAAGTGTTTCCGATACTACCTTTGTTGTTGAAGTTAGCCAAAATTATTTTAAATCAACTGCAGGGTCGGAAGTCATAAGAAATATGAATGAGAAAAATGACTTTACTGCATCCAGTAATGTTTACGATAACAATATTTTATTTTACAAAGATTTAAATGGGGTGGACAATGAGGTATTTTTTAATAATAGCTTGAGCCAGGTCTCAGAAATTCAATTTACCAACCCTGGCTCTAATGATTATTCTTTAGTTGATAATACAGCAGTTGAATATATTGGAATCGGTGCTCCAAGTGGACCAGAATTTCCGGACTATGATGATCCGGCAACTACGCCTTCTCTTTTGATTGTAACATCAGATATGGTTACTGACAATGTCATTGGAGGTAGTGTTAATTCTCCAATGTTTTTATTTGACGAGCAAAATATTGATATTGATGCAGATGAACATCCCACTAGCCTTTCATGGAAACCTTTTTATCTCATGGAAAAGGATTCTTACCACACCACTGTAGACCTTGGAGACGAGCATTATATTTCTCAGATTAATCTTCATGATATGAACGATACGCATAGTTTTGTGATTGAATATTATGATGGTTTGAATTGGATCAATCTCATTGAAGCTCCCCTTGACAATTATAATGTATGGATCAGAAATGATGTTGAAGTTTCAACAAGATATTTGAGGTTTTCAATGTACGATAGTCCTTATGCCGCAGTCAACGAAATTTTGATTTACGGATATCCTATTGTGAAAGATTCTCAACAGATCGTTATTGATTCTACAATGGTTTCAGATATGGTAGAAGGAGGAAGTATAGACTCTCCAAATTTTTTATTCGACGAACAACATGTAGATGTATCTACAAATGAACACCCCTTGAGTTTATCCTGGAAACCATTCTACAATAATGCAAACGCACCTTATCATGCTGTTGTTAAATTAAGTCAAGCTTACAAGTTGTCAAAAATATCATTACACGATATGCATAATACTAACGACTTAATTGTTGAGGTCAGTAATGATGGTGAAAACTGGTCAGCTTTATTTACAGAGCCATGTGATGGTTTTAATGTTTGGCAAAAAACTGAGGTAAATGTCATTGCAGAATATCTCAGGTTTACAATGCTTGATAGTCCTTACGCATCCGTTAATGAAATACTTATTTATGGTTATCCCATAATGACACTACCGGAAGAAAACCATGATTTAGAAAATCAAATAGTGGTTACGCCCGATATGGTAAACGATTTGGTTCCTGGAGGAAGTGTAGATTCACCTTTGTATTTGTTCGATGAACAAATTATTAATCCTGAATTAGATGAGCAGCCTGTAAGTAAAAATTGGAGACCATTTTACAATAATACCAACGCACCGTATTATACAACTGTAGACTTTGGTAATGACTATTATATTACCAAAATATATATTCATGATACACATTCAACTTATGATTTTAATATAGAGTATGAAGATGGTTCCAATTGGAGTCATCTTCTAACTGAACCTTGTGATGCATACAATGTCTGGAAAAAACATGATGTTAATTTAACAGCGTCAAAACTAAGATTGTCTATGTTAGATAGTCCTTATGCCGGAGTAAATGAAATAATCTTTGTGGGCTATCCGGTGATGAATCGAAATGAAAATGATAATGTTCCCAATACCAAAACAGAATCACTAATTGTTGAAGACAACTTAAAACCTGTTCTTTTTCCAAACCCCGTTAGAGACAATATAAATATAGAATTACCTAATGCTGATAAAGTAGGAAATCAAAATGTAAAGATATTTGATATTTCAGGTAATCTGATTTACGAGCTAAAAATAGATAAAGACAGCCAAGATTCTGCTATAAAAATAGACGCAGGTCATATCATTTCATCATCCGGTTTATATCTGTTGATGTACAAAAATGATGTTGGCACTCAAGAGACCATTAAATTCTATAAAAGCTAAGCTTTTGTTTTATATGGCCACTTATATCAAATGTAAAATGTTGGTATAAGTGGCCTTTAGAACTTTCAATTTTTTTTCTTCTGTTGAAAGTTGAGTTTAAAATATTGGTATTGCCTTTATACTTAAGTCATATTCATTTAAATTTGAACATTCAATTCAATACATATGAAATTACACATCATAAACGGCCCTAACCTTAATCTTCTGGGCAAAAGAGAACCAGAGATATATGGTTCGCAAAGTTTTAATGACTACTTAGACGAGTTAAAACAAAAATATACATCTGTTGAGTTGTCTTATTTTCACTCGAATATTGAAGGTGAAATTATTTCTGAGTTGCACGAAGCAGATAATAATGTAGATGGTATAATTCTAAATGCAGCAGCATATACACATACTTCCATCGCCATAGCAGATACCATAAAAGCAATAGAAACTCCCGTCGTAGAAGTTCATATTTCAAATGTATTTGCAAGAGAAGATTTTAGGAAGCATTCTTTTCTGGCTCCGGTTGTATTAGGCTCTATAAGTGGATTTGGTCTTCGTGGATATGCGCTGGCTGTCGAAAGCTTTTTAGAGTGATTGGTTGATCAGCTTTTGCCCTAGATGACATTTTAGACAATAATTTTTATCACAGTAATTGGATTTTAACTGAAGCAGAGCTTGAGATTCTAAAGCTGACGTATTAGTTTTTGGTCTTAAATTTTCAAAGACTTTTACTTTTCGATTTTGTTCTGGTTTTATGTCAGAAATTAACGCTAATAGCTCATCAAATTTTGGTTCTGATTTTTGTTTCTCATAACAAAATTTAAATGGTATAATGGTATTGATTACAAGCAAATCAATAAAGGATTGGCTTATTCTCTTAGTTTTGTGCTTGCTTATTTTAGTTAAGCTGTAATGCGTATCCCAAAATTCTGAAAGTTTAATATCAAAAAATGCATATATCTCTTTTTTCGATTTCAGATGAATGATATGCTGAAACAATTGAGAATCTTTATGGTATAAGCCTGCCAGTTGCGCTAATCTTAAGCTTGGAAAATTGTCAGGCCTCAATCTGAAAAACTGAGTTCTCATTAGAGCCGTCTTTAGTTGGTATTTGTGTTTAAAATATTGATAATAGTCCTGAAGCTTTAAGATGTATTTCTCTTCGGTGTCAATATCTAAAAGTCCGGATGTGCCGAGAAACAAAGCTTCCAGCTCACTCACAGACTTATGATGTTTTGAAATGACCTTATAAGGCAGATGTTCTGCCATGTTAAGAAAAGCTTCTCCATTTCTATTGAGCCCAAAGTTTTTGGATAAAAGCTTAAAAAGAACCTCTTCCCAATTGTTTTTGCTTGAATCAAGAAGTTTCATAATAAGTTTGGACTTGTCTTCAAGACGTTCAATATACATTCTTTCCAGCCAGTTGGCTATGGTAAAATCATCAAATTTTCCAAAATCTTTTTCGCAATTGATTTTTTTAGAAGGTATGCCTACTAATCTTTTATAATTTTCAAAAGTTTGCTTGGATACAAATGATTTTAAGCTAAAACTTGGGATAATAATTTGATTAGAACGGTAAATTTCCACATCATCCTCCCAAACAACATGAAGAATGACATTGTCATAGGCCTGGTCTTGCTGATGGTGATGCGCGTACCAATCTGAGGACTTTACATGAATTTCTACATTTCCAGCCCAAAGCTGTTGACCAATTTTAATTTTGGCATTAAAGAAATCCGGACCCGACTCCTGCTGATTATACCTGCCAGTATTAATAACTTCAAGAGATTCTCCTTGATTCGTTCTTAAAACACCTTCAACTTCAAATTTTTGGTATTTCCAGACATGATGTAGAAATTCCTCCTGCATCGCTTCATTCTTTTAATTGAATTAAAAGTTTATTGTAAAAGCTTTCAATCCATGCCTGATATTGTTTATAGCTTGGATGAAGCTCATCTTCGATAAGCATCTCTTGATTTAAGCTCAAGGCTTGTGAGATGGGTGTGATGTTGTAAAATACAATGTTTGCCTTTTCACAAAGTTTTTTTGCATAATCATTGTATTTCTTTAAGTCTTCAATAGCATCAGTCTTGTTCTTATTTTTAGCAAATGGCGTAACGCCATAATCAGGAATGCTGACTACAAAAACCCCTTTTTCAGCTGTTTTTGATCTGTAAATGGCTTCATCAAGCAACTCCTTAAATTCCTTTTTGTATTTTTTCAGTGGCTTTTCCTGGTACTGGTTATTTACACCAATCAATAAAGATACCAAATCATATTTAACGTCTTGCTCAAGTTCTTTGTCAATGGCTTCTATGAGTTCGTCTGTACGCCATCCTGTTTTTGCAATTATTTTAGGAGAATGGAATTGAAGACCGTCTTTACTTAATCGTTTTGTAAGCTGAAAAGGCCATGATTCTTCATAATCTAAACCTTCACAAATGGTGTAAGAGTCTCCAAGCGCTAAATAAGTTTGTTGTGCCATACTGATAGTCGAATAAATTATAAGTATTAAAAATACAGTTTTTTTCATTTTAAGCTTGCTTTACAAATTTTATACTTCTATCTGTAGCTTTTTTTAGTTCATTTGACAGTATGGAAGTATCCCAGGGCTGTGAAGTATTAAAGGTATGTGTTGCTTTCTCTATAAATTCTAAATTTGCACTGGAATACGCTTTCTTTAAGTCCATGGCGTTAGATTCATCTACAGTTTCATCATTATGGCCATGAATTATGAGATAAGGTATTTTAAGTTGACTTACCGCATTCAGGATATGGAATCGTTCTTCATGTCTTTCGAAATCCTCAAAAAACTGAAAGTAATGTGGCATGTCCTGCTGAGTTCGTCCATTTCTCACAAAATATACACCTTTCCTTTTCCATTCTTCTAAATCTTCTCCACTTGGAAATCGGCTCTTGAAATCACTCACAGCAGCCCAGGTAATTAATTTTTTGATATCTGAACTTTCTTTAGCCATTAGACAGGCTAACCCGCCACCACGGCTATGTCCAATGAGGGTAATACCATCGACGTCAATCTTCGGTAAGGGAGACTTTTCGGTTTTTATAAAATCAATAACCTGATTGAGGTCACTTAATTGTTTACTGAAATTATCTTCTCCAAAAGCCTCTAAATCTGGAAAATCTATGGGCTCTTCAAATGTGCCTCCATTATGAGAAAAATTAAACTTTAAAAAAACTATGCCACTTTTGGCAAATCTCTCAGCCACCAAATGCCACGCCCCCCAATCTTTATAGCCTTTGTATCCATGACAAAAGACTACAATATTTTGAGGTTTTTCGCTTTCAACGTAAGTAATATCTGCAACTATAGGTTTTTTTTGGTTATAGCCAATGATAAAATTCTCGGTGTTTTTAACTTTTTTAGACATATTTTTATATCAGTTATAATTTCAGTCAAATTTTGGGAGTTCTAAGAAAACTTCATTCAATTGAATATTTAGAGCATTAAATTCCATTGGGTATTCCTCAGCTATTTTCATAATCTTATCGAGCTTAGGTTTTTGTTTTTGGCTCAACTCTAACATGAATTTTGCTTTGATATCCAATATTTTTACTCTCGATTGTACTGGAAGGGTATCCACCTGTCTGGGTATAGTTTCCTGAAGTGAGTCTACTACACTTTCAATACTAATGATGTTTGTCATAAGATCCTGTAAAGTGTAATCTTGCATGCGTTCCATTTCATTTTTTAAACTATTGTACATAGGCCAGTCTCTGGTCAATGAATCAGCCCCGTTGTTTAAACTTACAGCATCGTATGCCTTAATGTTTAATTTTAAATTTAAACTGTCTTGTTTAATACTGTTTTGAGATTTTTTTTCGGTGTTTTCGTCCTTACAGGCATGAAAACTTACAGTCAAAATTATCAGAACTAGTGATGTATAAATATTTTTTATCAAGGGATTAAAGTTTAATTAATAAATTATTGTCAAATAAATCGCAACTGATTTTTAAAAGCTTATTTTTAAAGCCATAAAATTACGAAACATTCAATTTAAAATTTTTTACTATATATGAATTCAAAGATATTAATAATTGGTGCTTGTGGACAAATCGGAAGTGAATTAACGCTAAAATTGAGAGAAGAGCATGGTAGAGAGTCTGTTATAGCGAGTGATATACGTGAGGGAGATGACGCATTAATGTCTTCAGGTCCATTTGAAATACTTGATGCAACAGACGAATCTGCTTTAGAAGATGTAGTGATGCACTATGAAATTGGCGAAATATATTTGATGGCAGCTATGCTGAGTGCAACGTCTGAAAAATTTCCAATGAAAGGCTGGAACCTTAACATGAATACGTTGTTCAATGTATTAAATCTGGCAAAGGAGTTTAAAATCAATAAGATTTTCTGGCCTTCAAGTATAGCAGTGTTCGGGCCTTCAACACCAAAGTTTGAAACGCCTCAAAATACAATAATGGAACCGACTACGGTTTATGGTATTAGTAAACAAACCGGAGAGCGTTGGTGTCACTATTACCATAAAAGATATGGAGTTGATGTACGTAGTTTAAGATATCCGGGCCTGATCAGCTATAAAACCCAGCCTGGTGGTGGAACGACTGATTATGCTATTGAAATATTCCATGAAGCTTTAAAGAAAGGGCATTATAACTGTTTCCTGTCTAAGGATACAGCTTTGCCAATGATGTATATGGATGATGCTATTAATGCGACCATACAGATCATGAGAGCACCTTCATCTGATATTAAGGTAAGGTCTTCTTATAATGTCTCAGCCATTAGTTTTACACCCGAAGAGCTCTATAAGTCTATAAAAAACTATATCACAGACTTTGAAATTGAGTATAATCCGGATTTTAGACAGGGAATTGCTGATTCCTGGCCATCTTCTATAGATGATACTTCCGCAAGAAATGATTGGGGTTGGCACAATAAATATTCATTACAGCAAATCACTCAGGAAATGATAGAGGGCATAAGTCCTAAGATAAGTTTAGATTTTGAGGGTTGAGATTTTTAAATAAAGCTTGTCTCAACACTGTAGCATTACTTATCTTTACGTTTTGATTTTTTGATTATGAACGAAAATCTAGACCCAACAGGAGAATCGTACTCTTCTGAAGAAAAAGATATTGAACGCGCTCTTAGGCCTTTAAGTTTTGATGATTTTGCCGGTCAGGAAAAAATACTCGATAACCTAAGCATTTTTGTTCAGGCTGCCAATCAGCGAGGTGAAGCTTTAGATCACACTTTACTTCACGGACCACCTGGTCTGGGTAAAACTACACTTGCTCATATATTGGCAAATGAGCTTAATTCCGGTATAAAAGTTACTTCAGGTCCTGTTATAGATAAGCCCGGTGACTTAGCTGGTTTATTGACAAACCTCGAGCCGAGAGATGTTTTGTTTATAGATGAAATCCATAGACTTAGCTCTGTGATTGAAGAGTATTTGTATTCTGCTATGGAGGACTATAAAATCGATATCATGATTGAGAGTGGTCCCAATGCAAGAAGTGTTCAAATAAATCTTAATCCTTTTACTTTAATCGGCGCAACAACGCGCTCAGGTCTGTTAACATCTCCTATGCGAGCAAGATTCGGCATATCGAGTCGATTACAATATTATTCGACAGAATTGTTATCTGATATCATACAGCGTAGTGCTGGAATATTAAATGTCCCCATCTCACTGGAAGCAGCCATTGAAATTGCCGGCAGAAGTCGTGGTACACCACGAATAGCTAATGCTTTATTGAGACGAATTCGAGACTTTGCACAAATTAAAGGTTCAGGCAAAATCGATAAAGATATTGTTGTCTATGGGTTAAAGGCATTAAATGTAGATGCCTATGGCTTAGATGAAATGGATAATAAAATCCTGACCACAATAATCGACAAATTTAAAGGTGGTCCGGTTGGTATTTCTACATTGGCAACAGCTGTTTCTGAAAATGCAGAAACCATAGAAGAAGTATACGAGCCATTTTTAATACAAAAAGGGTTTTTGATGAGGACACCTCGTGGAAGGCAAGTGACAGAATTGGCATTTAAACATTTAGATAAATTCCCAAACAAAGGCAACTCTTTGTTTTAAGATAACTTATGAGAGAAAGATTACAGGAAGCCTATGGCTATATATTTAAAGATGCACTGATTGAAGAAATACATCAGGTTGGTATCTGCAAGACTTTTAAAAAAGATGACGTTATCATAGAAATAGGAGACTTTCTTAAGTCTATGCCTTTAATGATAACCGGAGCTATAAAAGTATTGAGAGAAGATGATGATGGTGACGAATTATTACTTTATTTTCTCGAAAGAGGCGATACCTGTGCAATGACTTTGACCTGTTGTATAGGAAGTGCCAAAAGTGAAATAAGAGCCGTGGCTGAAAGTGATACAGAATTATTGATGATTCCTGTTCAAAAAATGGAAGAATGGACTGCGAAATATACCTCATGGCGACACTTTGTATTTCAAAGTTATCAGGATCGTTTGTCTGAAATGCTGGACACCGTAGATACCATTGCATTTATGAAAATGGATGAACGTGTCATGAAATATTTAAGAGATAAAGCTAAGATAAACAGAGATGAAAAACTTAAAGTAACCCATCAACAAGTAGCTTACGATATGCATACTTCCAGAGTTGTAATTTCAAGAATTCTAAAGAAATTAGAACTGGATCATAAAATCAAACTGCACAGAAACGCAATTGAAGTGATTGACTTATGACAAATTTAAGTGCTGCAGATGTCACCTTTACCGGTGTTCAATTTTTATTGTTTTTAATCTATTTTTTTGACATTCACTTTTTTGAAGTTAATCAATTTTTCCCAGATTTTATTTTAGGTATAATCACAGCTCTTGGTGTTTCTTTATTTGCTTTTGCTGTTTTTCAACTCGGCTTTAACCTTTCTCCTTTTCCAAGACCAAAATCCAGCTTAAAGATCATAAAAACTGGTGTTTTTAAATACATAAGACATCCTATTTATACTGGTTTGTTCATTTCACTTTTAGCCTATGCCTTATATAGTCATTCTTCCAGCAAAATTATAATCACCATACTATTGTTAATCTGGTTTTATTTTAAGTCCGCATATGAAGAAAAACTTTTGATACAAAAATTTCCTGACTATATGGCATATAAGAAGAAAACGGGACGATTTTTTCCCAGGTTATTGTCTTTAACTAAAAAGATTTAGGTTACTCTTTTGTTTTTATTAAAACAAAATGTTGATTTTTGCAAATTGCTATTTAATATCATATAATGGAAAATAAGAAGTTAGACATAAATACTATAATCGGTTATGTTTTAATTGTTGGCTTGACACTTTGGATGGTGTATAATTACCAAAGTAATCAGCCTTTGGAGGAAGAGAGCCAATCACCAAATACAGAAGAAGTTCAGAATAATCAAAACACACCTGAACCTCAAATTACCAATAACAAGCCCTCTGTTGAATCTGAGTTAATAGAAAACGATTCTATTCGAGAATCAAAATCCCGGCAGCTGGAAGGTAGTTTCGATTATGCTAATCTCAATGCCAAAGACGATATTACAACTATAGAAAATGAGCTAATACAACTTAAAATCTCTAATAAAGGTGGTCAGGTCGTTGAAGCTAAGATAAAATCATTTGATACATACGCTGGTGAGCCAATATACCTTGTTAAAGATGATAATTCTAAGTTCAATATTCAGTTTCAGGACAAAGCAGGAAGATTAATCAACACAGCAGATTACTATTTTACACCTGAATTTTCGGAAACTGATGACGGGCAGCGTTTGTCTATGAAATTAAAACTTTCTGATAACCAATATCTTGAGTTTGTATATCAGATGAAAGCTAATGATTATATGCTGGATTTTGAGATCTATTCAAATGGGTTGAAAGAAGCTGTAAATGTTTCTAAAAAGCCACAACTTAATTGGTTTTTGAAAGGTTATAGGCATGCCAAAAGTATTTCATACGAAAACAGATATACAGAAATTGTATTTCAGTATGATGGTTCCGAAGACGACTCCACCGGACAGCAGGATGAGGCAGAAGAAGTAGAATCTCAGGTAGATTGGGTAGCTTACAAACAACATTTCTTTACCTCGATTCTTCTCACAGATCAGCCTTTTGAAAATGCCAGGATGGTTTCAAGAAACCTGGTTCAGGATGAAGAAATTGATACGCTTTATACCAAATCATTTGAAACTTTAGCACCACTTAAATATAAAAACGGCGAAATTGCTGAATCGATGAATTTTTATTATGGGCCTTCAGATTATAAAATTCTTGATGCCTATGACAAAAACCTTAAAGAAATTGTTCCTACAGGATGGGGCATATTCGGATGGATTAATGAGAATATTTTTATACCCTTTTTTGAAATTTTGAGTGATTTCTTACCAAGCTATGGTCTGGCTATTATTTTAATGACAATTGTGGTGAGAATAGTGCTTTCACCTGTATTATACAAATCCTACCTTTCTCAGGCCAAAATGAAAGTTTTAAGACCGGAAATCAATGAGATAAACGAAAAGCACAAAGACAACGCTATGAAGCGTCAGCAGGAAACAATGGCTTTGTACAGTAAAACTGGTGTAAGTCCTATGAGTGGTTGTTTACCGGCACTTTTGCAGATTCCAGTTTTCTACGCCCTGTTTCAATTCTTCCCTAGTGCCTTCGAATTAAGGCAAAAAAGTTTCCTCTGGGCAGAAGACCTATCGTCTTATGACTCTATTGCAAGCTTGCCTTTCAATATTCCTTTTTATGGGGATCATGTGAGTTTGTTTCCAATTTTAGCCTCTATTGCTATATTCTTCTACATGACAATGACCACGGGGCAAAATATGCAGCCTACTCAACCTGGTATGCCGAACATGAAAATCATCATGTATATTTCACCTGTGGTAATGTTGATTTTCTTTAATAATTATGCGAGTGGACTTTCTTTGTATTACTTTATATCAAACCTTATTACCATTGGGATTATGTTAGTCATTAAGAATTACATTATTGATGAAAAGAAAATACTGGCCAAAATTGAGGCCAATAAAAAGAAGCCTAAGAAGAAAGGTAAGTTTGCAAGAAAAATGCAAGAAATGATGAAGCAGGCCGAAGAACAAAAACGATTAAGAAATAATAAGAAGTAGTCCTATGTTGAACCTCTTTTCTGCACAGATTGAAAGCCTATCTATACACCGGGTTGGTAATAAAAGCCGAAACGAAAATTATTTCGTATCTGCCGAGCCATATACGGCCGATGATGAGCTTAAATCCCTTCTCAAGGAATACTTTCTGAAACCTTTCAGAGAAAAGGAGGAAAGTTACTATCAATTTAAACACGAAGCAGATTTAGAATTTCATGACTTATATCAATGGATAAGAAAAGCATTTAATAATCCTTTAGAATTACATAGTATTTCAAAAGACATTACCAGGTATCTTTTCGAACAGTCCAAACATCAGCATATCAAAAATGGAGAGGTATATGTCGTTCATTTTGAAAATATGCTTGTAGATAATGAGAAGGTAGACGCTATAGGTATATTTAAAAGCGAATTAAAACACGATTTTCTTCAGTTTGACGCCAGCCAAAATAACCTGCAGCCAAGGTTAGAGCAAGGTGTTCATTTAAATAAGCTGGATAAAGGGGCCTTAATTTTCAACAAGGAAAAAGAAACCGGATACAAAGTACTTTCAGTGGATTCCAATAAATATGATACAAAGTATTGGCTTGAAGATTTTTTAGGGATTGACTATTTCGCAGACGAAAATTTCTACACAAAGAAGTATTTAAAGTTTTGCGAGAATTTTGCTAAAGACGTTGTAAGACCTGCAGAAGACAAACAGCAGGAACTCATGTTTATGAACAAAGCGGTAAACCATTTTGCCAGTAATGAAGATTTTGAAGAAACAAAGTTTTTAAACGAAGTTTTGGATAATCCCGAGTTACATCCGGAGTTTAAGAATTATAAAACTGAAAAAGCACCAAAATTCAACATTGAAGACCTGTCGAGCTTTCCAATATCAAACACTGCAGTAACTTCAGCGCGTAAAAAAATGAAAAATGTCATTAATCTGGACACAAATGTTCAAATCAAGATGGATTTTGTTAATTCTGAAACTGCTGAAAAATTTATAGAAAAAGGTTGGGATGAAGACCGACAGATGTACTATTATCTGGTGTATTTTAATAAAGAAGAAAAGTAGTCAGGAAAGTCTTTGCTCAATTAAAAGTAAGACTTGTAAAATAAAAATTATCACTTCTCAAAGGAGTAGCTTTCTCTAGTTCCTCACAGCAAGTATTTCATAAACCATTAGAAAGTGAAATATGCTGCCTAAAAGAACAAATAGATGCCATATGACATGGTGGTATTTGAGTTTATGCATCACATAAAACACTACACCACCGGTATAAAACACACCGCCTAAGATTAAATAGACTATCGCAGCCTGGTTAACAGATTGGTAAAATGTTTCAAAATCAATAACAATCAACCAACCCATGACAAGGTATAGCATCAAAGATATTTTTTCAAACTTTCCTGTAAAAAACAGTTTAAGAACCAATCCGAATGCTGTTATACTCCAAACCAAAATAAAAATAAAAACGCCGTGACTCTCGGTAAGCACAGACATACAAATTGGGGTATAGGTGCCTGCAATCAAAACATAAATGCTGATGTGGTCCAATTTTCTTAATTGTCTTTTATATTTAGGTTCAGAAACCAGGTGGTAGATACTTGAAGCCGAAAACAATAATAAAAGACTAAACCCATATATTATAACATATGGTAAAGCAATTGCTGTTACATCAAATGCATTCAGTAATATTATAAAGCCAATTAAGTGAATAATAATACCAATGCTATGCGTAATAACATTCCAGAACTCTTCTTCTTTAGATTGAATTTCGCTCAACTTTTTTTTGGCAAAGATAATCTTACTTAAGACATGGCATTAATGACACCTAAATAAATTGGAATACCTAAACTAATATTAAAAGGAAAAGTTATAGCCAAAGCCATGGGTAAGTACAAACCGGGATTTGCCTTAGGTACCGCCAGTCTCATGGCAGCCGGTACTGCAATATATGAAGCACTGGCTACTAATATTGAAATAAGAAGTCTGTTGCCAACCCCATCTAAAACAAAAGAAGAAATCACAGCAGTAATACATCCATTAAAAACCGGCATTAGTACAGAAAAAGATAAAGCAAACCATCCTTGTTTAAGTAATTCTTTGAGCTGCTTCCCACTTGTAATACCCATATCTAAAAGAAAAACAGCTAAAAAACCACTGAATATATCTGTGGTGAAAGGTTCAATGCCTTGTGCCTGCTCTTCACTAGCCATAAAGCCAATAAATAAACTACCAACAAGCAGCACCACACTTCCATTGCTTAAAGAATGCTTTAAAATTCCTCCAAAGTCTATTTTTTGAGAACCTTTTTGTCCTCTGGAATACAAGGCCAACAACAAAACACCCATAACTATCGAAGGTGCTTCCATCGATGCCATTACAGCAACCATAAAACCATCAAATTCAATTTCCTGAAGCTCTAAAAAAGAAACAGTTGTAATAAACGTCACAGCACTTATAGAACCATAAGCTGCAGAAATTGCAGCGGCATTGTGAGGTCCAAAAGGTTTTTTTAGTATAAAAAAACTATATATTGGAACAACAATAGAAGAAATTATGCCTAAAGTAAATGCCCAAAAAATTTCACTATCTATGGTACTATGTGCCAACTCCTGTCCACCCTTGAACCCAATGGCAAACATTAAATAAAGTGAGATAAATTTTGAAGACCCGTTGGGAATCTCAAGATCACTTTTTATTTGCGAAGCAAAGATTCCCAGAAAGAAAAATAACAGCGCTGGATTTGTAAGATTTTCTAGAAGCAGGCTAATATCCATAAACCATTTTAATACAAATATAAATAGCAAAACATTACAATAATACAAACAATTTGAAATTAAATCATATATTTACATTTATAATAAGAATTTAGAATATAAAAATTTATTATGAATTACACTTTACATCAGCTTCAGGTTTTTGTTAAAGTTGCAGAATTAAAAAGTGTTACTAAGGCTGCTGAGGCACTGCATTTGTCACAACCTGCAGTATCTATTCAACTAAAAAATCTTCAGAAGCAATTTGATATACCTTTGATTGAAGTTATTGGTAGACAAATATTTATCACAGAGTTCGGGAATGAAATAGTACATTCTTCAAAAAAAATTTTAAAAGAAATAAATGACATCAACTACAAGACTTTAGCCTTTAAAGGGCAAATGGTTGGTGAGTTAAAAATATCATCAGTTTCTACAGGCAAATACGTCATGCCATATTTTTTAAACGACTTCATGAATCAACATCCAGGAATCGATCTTAATATGGATGTTTCTAACAGGTTGAAAGTATTGAATGCGCTTGAAGAGAACCTCATAGATTTTGCACTTGTTAATAAGCTTCCTACAAATGTAGATGTCAAAAAAGAATCTCTTATGCCCAATACACTTGTTTGGGTTGCGAATAGCGATTATGAGTTTAAACAAAAAAACAACATTAATCAGCTCAAAAAGACACCTTTGATATTCAGGGAGTATGGTTCTGCGACAGGAAGGGCAATGGAAAATTATATCAAGAAAAACGATTTTCCATTTGGTAAACGCCTTGAATTAACATCTAATGAAGCTGTAAAACAAGCAGTTATTGCTGGATTAGGGGTGTCATTAATGCCTTTAATAGGGTTAAAAAATGATATTTTGAATGGAAAATTAAAAATTGTTTCTGCTAAGGGTTCACCGATAATTACAGACTGGAATTTAGTCTGGTTAAAAAGTAAAAAACTATCTCCGGTGGCAACCGCTTATCTCGAATATATTAGAAATGAAAAAGACAACATTATTAAGGAAAAATTCTCATGGTTCAAGGATTATTTGATTAAGATAAAAAAATAATCAGTGTAATAATCTGTTTTCCTAAATTATCTAAATATTAAAAATTTTATTTAAAATCTTTATAATTTTTAAAAGGCTGATATTTAGTATTTTAGTTAGGTATCTCCCTTTGTAAAGTAAGTAAGTAATTTCACTTATAAATATATTAAGGCAAAAAATTCAAAATTTCCTATACTTTTGCAAAATCCAAAACAAGTATTGATATGCCAAAAAACCTCGTTATCGTTGAGTCACCAGCTAAGGCCAAAACCATTGAAAAATTTTTAGGTAAAGACTTCAAGGTTGAGTCCAGCTACGGGCATATTGCAGATTTACCACAAAAAGAGCTCGGTGTAGATGTAGACAATAATTTTCAACCAAAATACGTCGTTAATAGTGACAAGAAAAGTGTTGTTTCAAAACTGAGTAAAGCAGCAAAGTCGTCGGATACAGTATGGCTGGCTAGTGATGAAGATCGTGAAGGAGAAGCTATAGCCTGGCATTTGTTTGATGAACTAAAATTGGATGATAAAAAAACTAAAAGGATTGTCTTTTCCGAAATCACAAAAACAGCAATACAAAAAGCCATAAAGAACCCCAGAGGAATCAATTATAACCTCGTAAACGCTCAAAAAGCAAGAAGGGTTCTGGACAGATTAGTAGGCTATGAGTTGTCTCCGGTTTTATGGAGAAAAGTAAAAGGAGGCTTGTCTGCAGGTCGTGTGCAGTCTGTTTCTGTTAGACTTATAGTAGAACGTGAAAGAGAAATCAGAGATTTTGAAACTGAAACTTTCTTTAAAGTTGAAGCCGAATTTAAAACAAAAGAAGGTTCTTCACTTAAGGCAAGACTTCCAAAGAGGTTAAATTCATTAGAAGAGGCAAAATCATTTTTAGAAAAATGCATTGGTGCAAATTTCAGTGTAAGTGATCTTGAGAAAAAACCTGCCGAGAAAAAGCCATCACCGCCTTTTACAACATCAACTCTTCAACAGGAAGCTTCAAGGAAATTATATTTTCCGGTTGGTAAAACCATGTCTTTAGCTCAAAGACTTTATGAAGCAGGTCATATTACCTATATGAGAACAGATAGTGTAAATCTATCCGATCAGGCTAAAAGAGGGGCACAGAAAGAAATTGTAAATGAATATGGTGAGGAATATCACCAAAGTAGAAATTATAAAGGAAAGTCGAAAGGTGCACAGGAAGCTCACGAAGCCATAAGACCAACAGATTTTTCAAAACATGAGGTGCCGGCAGAAAGAGATCAGCAGAGGCTTTATGAACTCATTTGGAAGCGGGCAATTTCATCTCAGATGAGCAATGCAAAACTTGAGCGAACAACCGCCAAAATTAATACAGATAGTCATGAAGAGACCTTTGTGGCCAAAGGCGAGATGCTAAAATTTGATGGTTTCCTGAAAGTATATCTTGAAGGAAAGGATGAGGAAGAAGAAGAGCAGGCAGGCCTTTTGCCAAATCTTACTAAAGGAGATGTTCTTACGACCCAGTATATAGAATCTACTCAAGGTTTCACAAGACCACCTTCAAGGTATACTGAAGCTTCGTTGGTAAAAAAACTTGAGGAACTTGGTATAGGAAGACCTTCTACATACGCGCCTACAATTTCAACAATTCAAAATAGAAAGTACATTGAAAAATCTAATATTGAAGGTCACAAAAGAAAATACAAACGCCTAACCTTAAAAGAAAATAATATTAAGGAGACAGGTCTTTCAGAGATAACCGGCGCAGATAAAAACAAACTTATCCCAACTGATGTTGGTATGGTTGTTAATGATTTCCTGGTTAATCATTTTGAAGCCATTCTCGATTATAATTTTACAGCAAAACTAGAACAGGATTTCGATGAAATAGCTGAAGGTGAAGAAAAGTGGACGGAGGTCATTAAAGAATTTTATAATAAATTCCATCCTAATGTGCAGGATGTCGCTAAAAATGCAGAAAGAGAAGTTGGAGAGAGGTATCTTGGAGACGATCCTAAAACCGGGAAACCGGTGAGTGCAAGGCTTGGAAAATTTGGGCCAATGGTCCAAATAGGTTCTGTTGAAGACGAGGAAAAACCAAAATTTGCTGGTCTAAGGCCAAGTCAGACTTTAAACAGTGTAACATTTGAAGAGGCCCTGGACTTATTTAAACTTCCAAAAGAACTAGGCGAATATAAAGGTGAAGCTGTAGAGGCAAACGTCGGCAGATATGGTCCATACGTTAGATATGGTAAAAAGTTTGCGTCTTTACCCAAAGATGAAGATCCTCTGGATGTTGATTTGGATAGAGCAATAGAAATAATAAAAGCAAAAGAGAAAGCAGAAGAGCCTATTTACACCTACAAAAATAAGGGTGTGCAAAAAGGTAAAGGAAGATTTGGCCCTTTCCTTAAGTGGGATGGTATGTTCATTAACGTCAATAAAAAATACGATTTTGATAACTTGTCAGAAGCTGATATTGTTGAGCTTATTGAAGATAAAATACAGAAAGAAAAGGATAAGCTCATTCACCATTGGGAGGATGAAGGTATAAAAGTAGAAAAAGCCAGATGGGGAAGGTTTAAAGTCAGCCAGGGAAAAATCAAAATAGAATTACCAAAATCAACAGACGCCGAGGCTTTAACACTAGATGAGGTAAAGGCGATGATAGAAAAGAAAAAACCAAAGAGAAAAAGTAAGGCCAAAACTACTTCTAAAAAAAGAAAGTCTGCAAAATAATACATGGATACCTTAGAGTTTTTAACCCCAAATTCTGCCAGTTTCGAAGAGTCTGTATGGGAAATGGCGTCTTCGCATGTTGGTAGCGATGTAGATTTTCTATCAGAAGATACACAAATAGAGGACTATGATTTTGCCATTGTAGGTGTTCTGGAAACCAGAGGAGACAAGGCAGAAAATACTATTTTTGACCTGGAATCTATAAAATATCAATTCTATAAACTATACAGAGGCAACTGGAAAAGTTCAATCCTGGATTTAGGATATATTGAAGCCGGTGAAGAAATCTCAGATACTTATTTTGCTCTTAAAAAGCTTTTGAATACTGTTCTTAGTAAAAAAGTAATACCTATTATTTTGGGTGGTTCACAGGATTTATGTTATTCACAATACAGATCTTATGATGGCATCAAGTATATGATAAATATTTCCAACATAGATTTTAAATTTGATTTAGGAGACTCCAATCAACATATGAATCATGAGTCATATTTAAGTCATATGATTGTAAATCAGCCTTATAATTTATTTAACTATAGCAACATTGGCTACCAGACTTACCTCAATGCCCAGGAAGAAATTACATTATTAGAAAAAATGTTTTTTGAAGCCTACAGACTTGGGGAAATAATTTCGGACCCAAAAAAAGCCGAACCCATATTAAGAGATGCCGATATGGTTACTTTAGATATAAGATCTATAGAAACAAGGTACCTTGGGGAAACGGATTTACATACAAACGGCTTTAACAGCAGAGAAATATGTGCTTTGGCGAGATATGCAGGAATAAGTGATAAGGTAAGCTCTTTAGGTATATATGAAATGCAATACCTCAATTCAATCGAATCAAAAAAATTACTGGCTCAGGTCTTATGGTATTTTATAGAGGGTTACCAATACAGGTTAAATGAAAGGGCAAGTGTTAAAAATCCTGATTTTGTAAAATATCAAGTTCCAATTGAGAATGAGATACTTGTGTTTTATGAAAGTAAACTTTCAGGAAGGTGGTGGATTGAAATTCCGTCAAATTCAAACAACACCAATAATAAACTTAAACAACATACGTTATTACCTTGTGATAAAGACAACTACCTGTCAGCCTGCGATCAAGAGTTGCCTGAGAGGTGGATAAAAGCAAAGCAAAAAAATGAATTTTGATTTTTTTTCTGATTTTTAAACATTATTAATAAAATTATTGTTTTTTTGTAATTCTTAAATAATTAAGATTTTTAAAATTTTTTTATGAATTTAAAATATTTTTTGAGCTCAATATTAATCCTGACATTATTAGTTGGTTGTGGAAACAGCGATAAAGGTCAGCTAGTAGGTGTAGAAGGTAAGCAATGGTATCATGAGAAACCATTTGGCATGGTCAAAATTGAGGGAGGTTCATTTGCTATGGGTAAATCAGATTACGATATAGCTGGTCTTAAAAATGCTCCTGTAAAAACAGTTACAGTTACCTCTTTTTATATGGACGAAACTGAGATTACAAATTCAGAGTACAGAATGTTTACAGAACGTGTAAAAGATTCTGTTATTCGTCAAAAACTTGCCGAGGAAGCAGAACTTGCTGGTGGAGGCAATAACGCAAGTGCTAATCAGGGTGGTGGAAGAAATTCAAGAAGTATACAGGATTATGCCTTTAAAGATTTGAACCAAAAAGGAAAAAGAAATAGAGGTAACAATCAAAACCAAAATCAACTGACACCATATCAGGAATATTCCAGGCACTATGATCCTTTGGACAGGGCTTTGAATTGGGATGTTGAGATCATATGGAAGCCTTCTGAGTTTCCGGACGATAGTTATGTTTACGTTATGGATGAGTTTTACCTGGATAAAGAAAATTCCTATAATGGCGAGAGGATGCTGGATGTCAGTAAGTTTGAATATAGTTATAAGACTGTAGATTTAGATAAAGCTGCCAGAAAGGATGAAAAACTATCTAATTTTATAACTGAAGAGAGAGTTCCTGTCTATCCGGATACAACTGTTTGGATTAAGGATTACAATTATTCTTATAATGAACCAATGCACAACAATTATTTTTACCACACTGCATTTGATAATTATCCAGTGGTTGGTATTTCCTGGAAGCAGGCAAAAGCCTTTGCAGATTGGAGAACACAATATTTGAATGCATACAATAAAGAAGCCAATAAAAGCAAGGCTCCAACTTTCAGACTTCCATCAGAAGCAGAATGGGAGTACGCGGCCAGAGGTGGTTTGGAATCTGCAGCTTTTCCTTGGGGCGGTCCATTTACCAAAGATGATAGAGCTTGTTATCTAGCTAATTTTAAACCCCTTAGAGGTGATTACGCTGCAGATGAGGCATTGTATACTGTAGAGGCAGATGCTTATGAGCCAAACGATTATGGTTTGTACAACATGGCTGGGAATGTCTCTGAGTGGGTAAATACTTCCTACGAACCTGCAGCCTACGAATACATGTCTTCTATGAATCCTAATGTTAATGATAAGGACAACATGAGAAAAGTTATTCGTGGAGGCTCATGGAAAGACGTTAGTTTCTACTTAAGAGTGAGTACAAGAGACTATGAATACGCAGATTCTGCAAGAAGTTACATAGGTGTTAGACTTGTACAGGACTATCTGGGTAGCCAGGTTGGTACTTCTCAACAAAGAAGACCTTAAGTTTTCAAAAAAAATCAACAATCAACAAATAATCAATTAATTACAAAACGTTTAAATTTTAAAAATTATGGCAAAGTCAAATAGTTTCAAGAAAGGGATGAACATGGTTTATGGTCTTGGTGCAGCAGTAGTAATCATCGGTGCATTATTTAAAATTATGCATTGGCCTTATGGTGATTTAATGCTGATCATTGGTCTGGTAACAGAAGCAGGAGTTTTTGTTGTTTCTGCATTTGAACCTGTAGACAAAGAATTAGACTGGTCTAAAGTTTACCCTGAATTGGCTGGTGGAGAGTCTTTTGATTCTGGAAAAGATGAACCTCAGGATGAAAAAGGGTTACTATCTCAAAAATTAGATGAAATGCTTAAAGAAGCTAGAATAGACTCTGGTCTTATGGAAAGCTTAGGAGAAAGCATCAAGAGTTTTGAAGGTGCGGCAAAAAATTTACAGCCAACAACAGATTCTTTAAACTCACAAAAGAAATACAGCCAGGAGCTATCCACAGCTGCTGCTCAAATGGAAACTTTAAATAATTTATACAAATCCCAGGTAGAATCTGCATCAAAACAAGCTGAGGTTAACCAACAAGTTGCTGACAATGCCAGCGCCTTAAAGGATCAAATGGAATCTCTAACTAAAAACCTTAACTCCCTTAACGGCGTTTACGGTGGAATGTTGAACGCAATGAAACCTAAAGCCTAATTAATTTTAACAGTATAAAAAAGAAGTAAATTATGGCAGGAGGAAAATTATCACCAAGGCAGAAAATGATTAACCTGATGTATCTGGTTTTCATTGCAATGCTGGCCTTGAATATGTCAAAAGAAGTACTTACAGGATTCGGTATTGTAAACGAGACTGTAGATAAATCTAATCAGACCTTCGTAGCTAAAAATGATGCAGCACTTAAAGGGCTTCAATCTAAAGCTACTGAGAATCCGGAACAATTTAAAGATGTATATGCAAACGCATCTAAAATATCTAAAGTTTCTAATGATTACTACAACTACCTTGAAAATATCAAGAAAGAATTCTTAGGCTCTGTAGAAGATCCAAATGATTATGAGTCTATGGACAAGGATTCTTATGTAAATGAGAAATTTAAAAGAAGTGGTAAACTTACAAAAGCCGGACAGGAGTTTATGTCAAATATGGAAGCTTATCGTAACGATATGGTAAGACTGCTAGGAAATAGCTACCCAACTGTAAAAGCGAGTGTAGAAGACGTTTTCTTAAAAGCTGATGCTGAGATCAAAGATGGTGATGGGAAAACTATGGACTACATTCAATACCATTATATTGGTTATCCATTAATTTCAACCATTACAAAACTTTCTACATTACAGAACAACATCAAAATTAATGAGAATGAAGTACTTTCTCAGATGTTCTCCGGACAATTAGAAACTATTGCTTCTGTAGAAAACAACTACTCAACATTATTAGAGACGACAAGAAGTGCTGTTTACCCAGGGAATGAATTTGACGGTAAAATTGTACTAGGACGTACAGACTCAACTACAGTTCCATCTGCAGTCAACTTAAAAATTGACGGAAGAAGTCTTCAGCAGGGTTCTGATTTTGAAATTAAAGGCGGTAAAGTACAGTTGAAGGTCAGAGCAGGAAACCCAGGAGAACATACTATTGAAGGTAATTTGGTATTTACAGAAGACGGTAAAGATGTTGAAGTTCCTGTTAAACAAACATTCCAGGTTATTCCAAAGCCTAATCAAGCCATTGTATCTGCAGATAAAATGAATGTTGTTTACAGAGGTATTGATAACCCTATAACTGTATCTATGCCGGGTGTACCGGAGAACAATATATCCGCTTCAGTTCCAGGTCATACTTTTACAAAAAAATCCGGTACGACTTATATCTTAAAGCCTAAAGCAGGAAAAGATTTAAATGTAAAAGTTACAGGAACAATAGAAGGAGAGTCTTTTAGTTCATCAACTAAGTTTAGAATTAAATCACTACCAAGACCTACGCCAACCATCAGAGGACAGATTCAGGAAGGTGGTGCTATTAAATTGCCTCGTGCAGCTGTCGAAATTTCACCGGTAGGTGCAATTTTTGAAGACTTTGATTTTGATTTATCAGTAGTAGTAAGAAGATTTACTATGAGTGTTCCTGGTCAGGCATCTGTTGTTGTTAATGGAGATAAATTAAATGATCAAGCCAAAAAAGCCCTTAATCTGGCTAAAACAGGTGATATTATTCAGTTTTTTGACATAAAAGCTGATGTACCTGGGGCACAGGTGAACGTAAAAAGTATGCCAGCTTTATTGGTTCAGCTTACTAATTAAAAATTAAATTTATGATTATGTCACATCGTTTTTTATATGTTTTAGTTTTAGTGTTCAGTATTAGTTTATCGTTTGGACAATCTAAATTACTAAATGCTAATACACCAGGTGATATTCAAAAAATAGAAGAGAAGGAGAAAGCTTTAGATGGTAGTAAACCAATGCCCTATGGCTATGTAGATACGAGAGATATCATGTGGTCTAAAATTGTATGGGAAAAGATTGACCTTAACCAAAAAGTAAATTATCCTTTATTATATCCACTTGATAATAACAGGCTTGGAAGCGACAGACAATCTTTATTTCAGGTTTTGATCGATGGTGTTAAAAAAGGAGGTAAGGACCCGGATTCTACTGGTGCTATTACAGAGGTATATGCTACAAGCTACTTTCAGCAGAAAAAGACCTATGATGAAATACAAAATTCATTAAAGACGATATTTTTACCTGATGTAGCTTTAACAAAACTAGGCGAATATGGTATTACAGGTACAGACAATGTACAGTTGTTACTCGACAGAGCTATGACTGGAGATTTAAGTCAATACCCTGAGTACTCAGCAGACCTTATTAGAGAAATGGAACCATATCTCATCCCAACAGAAATTACTGCGGCTGATATTACAGCTTACCTTATCAAGGGTATGTGGTATTTTGACAAAAGACAGGGTGAGCTTAAGTACAGGCTCTTAGGAATTGCTCCGGCAGGTTATGATATACAGACCCAAAACCCGACGTATTCGGGAGATCCACAAATCATACCTTATTTCTGGGTATGGTTCAAAGATGCCAGAGAAGCCTTACACAACGCAAAAGTGTTAAATGCTGATAATGGTGCACAACCTTTATCTTTTGATCATATCCTCAATTCAAGACGTTTTGATGCAGTTATATACAAAACACAAAACATGTATGAGGATAGAGAGATTGAAACCTATATTCAGGACAATGCTCTGATGCAACTCTTGGAAGCACAACGTGTTAAAGAACAAATTAGAAATTTCGAATTAGATATGTGGACATACTAATTCTAAAACTCTAATAATATTGATAAAACGTCTCATTTTTGAGGCGTTTTTTTATTTGTTTTGTATTATGAAAGATATTTGTATTGTGGGTTTAGGTTTAGCAGGTATGGCTGTCTCTAGTCATGCTGAGTCAAATAATTTAACTTTTGATGTTATTTCTGATAACTCGCAAAAATCCTCCAGAGTCGCAGGCGGTTTACTAAATCCGGTATCGGTTAAAAGAATGAAACCTGTCTGGCAGGTTGAAAAGTACCTGGATTACGCAAAGTCTTTTTACTCAAAACTTTCTAAACGACTCAATATAAATGTATTTTCTGAGATGCCTATCCAGGTTTTTATACACAATACAGAACAGGAAAATAACTGGTACGAAGCTCACGATAAACCTAGATTGAAACCCTTTATTAGTTCAAATGTTTATTCCAATCCGGTAAGCTCTAACCTCAGTTGTAAAATGCTTGGTAAAATCAACGCAAGTCTGGTACATCTAGATGATTTGTTACCTGCTTATACCAGTCATTTAAAATCTATTAACGCATTCATCACGGAAAGCTTTTGTTATGATGATTTAAGAATAGATAAGCATGCAGTGATTTACAAACAGCAAAAGTATAAAAACCTGGTGTTCTGCGAAGGCTTTGGCGTGACAAAAAACCCTTTTTTTAATAACCTTGGTATATATGGTAATAAAGGCGACTACATTATTTTTCTTTCAAAAAAACTTCAATTAAACAATATAGCCAAGGCCAAATATTTTTTAATTCCTCTTGGGAATGATCTTTATAAATTTGGAGCTACATACCAAAGGCAACCTTTAAACCACGAACCATCAGATGATGCAAAAGCACAAATGCTGGAAGCTTTAGACAAAATGATTTTGGTTCCTTATAAAATTATTGATCAGGTCTGTGGGATAAGACCAACTACAAAAGACAGGAAACCAATTGCAGGAACCCATAATGAATATAAAAATATCCACATCTTAAACGGGTTTGGAAGTAGAGGGGTTATGACTTCACCAATACTTGGTCAGGAATTGATAAGCCATATTTTTAAAAATAAGCCTTTGGACAAAGAAGTGTCTATTGAGAGGATTTACGATCGTTCTTAGGTTTGTAGCTAAAAAAGAAATTGATCCAAATATTTCTAGAAAGCCTCATTAATACAGGCATCATCAACGTTAGTACACCTATAATGCAAAAAAACGAGGTCAATACCTCAAGACTAAGAAATACATACGAAATGATAAATACAGCAACAGAAACTGCCACACCTAAACCATAACTGACGTACATGGCACCGTAAAAAAATGAGGGTTCAATTTTATATTTAGTGCCGCAATTAGAGCATTTTTCGTGCATGTCATGAATACGATTTAATTTATATGGATTAGATTCTTTATACATGCTTTCCTCATGGCATACAGGACATGTTCCTTTAAATATGCTATATAACCTGTTTCCTTTTAACATTAGTTTTTATTTGTAAGATAATATCAGAATATTTAAATATAAAGGACTTAACAAATTTTATATTTAGAACACCTTATTTTTTAAATTGTAACACAAAATTACTAATCTTTGCACAAACTCTTTGTAACATATGCTACACACTTCAAATTTATCATTGTCTTTCAGCGGAGAATACATTTTTAAGAATATTGGCTTTAGACTTGGCGCTAACGAACGTATAGGTTTGATTGGTAAAAACGGCGCTGGTAAATCTACACTTTTGAAAGTTATTGCCGGTGAACAACCTGTAGACGGTGGAGATGTTGCAAAAGAGAAAGGTATTACAATAGGTTTTTTAAAACAGGATATAGATTTTGAAGAAGGGCGAACAGTTCTTGAGGAAGCCTATCAGGCTTTTGAAAGCATTAAGGAAATAGAAAAAAAACTGGAAGATATCAATACCCAGTTGGCAGAAAGGGAAGATTACGAATCCGAAGATTACCATCAACTCATGGTAGATTTAAGCACCTATCAGCAACAATATGAGATCCATGGTGGTTATAACTATCAAGGTGAGACAGAGCGTATTTTAAAAGGTCTTGGTTTTAAAAGCACAGAGCTCAATAATCTTACAGATACTTTTTCAGGAGGCTGGCGTATGAGAATAGAACTTGCTAAACTTTTGCTTCAACAAAATGATATTTTACTTCTTGATGAGCCAACAAATCACCTGGATATCGAAAGTATCATTTGGCTGGAAAAATTTCTAAACCAATCATCTGCCTGCGTTGTAATTGTATCACACGATAAAATGTTTTTAGATAATGTCACTAACAGGACTATTGAGATTTCTCTTGGTCAGATATATGACTTTAACTTACCGTTTTCCAGGTTTAAAGAGCAGAGAAAACTGCAAAGGGAGCAACAATTAGCCACTCAAAAAAACCAACAGAAGGAAATAGAACACACCGAAAAACTTATTGATAAGTTTAGGGCCAAGGCAAGTAAAGCCTCTATGGCACAATCACTTATAAAAAAGCTGGACAGAATGGAAAGAATAGAGGTAGACGATGAAGATAATGCCACCATGAAAATCAGCTTTCCTGTATCAAAACGCGCCGGAAAAGTTGTTATAAAAGCAGAAGATATTACTAAAGCCTATGGAGAAAATACGGTCATAAAAGATATTAGTTTTTCTATGGATCGCGGTGATAAACTGGCTTTTGTAGGCCAAAATGGTCAAGGTAAATCAACTTTAGCAAAAATTATCATTGGTGAGATCTCACATCAGGGCCAAATTGAGATAGGACACAATGTAGAAATTGGTTACTTCGCACAAAATCAGGCAGAATATCTGGATGAAAATAAAACCGTACTCGATACCATGACAGATGCAGCTAATGCAGAGACCAGGCCAAAGGTAAGAGATATTCTCGGTGCATTTCTTTTTAGGGGTGATGATGTACATAAGTTTGTAAAAGTTCTTTCCGGAGGCGAAAGGAATCGACTTGCTCTTGCCAAAATGCTGCTCAATCCCTTTAATGTTTTGATTATGGATGAGCCCACAAACCACCTCGACATGCAGTCAAAGCATGTTTTAAAGCAGGCCCTGCAGGCTTTTGATGGTTCATTGATTTTGATATCTCATGACAGAGAGTTTCTTCAGGGACTGTCAGAAACTATTTTAGAATTTAAAGATTCTAAAGTAAAAACATTTTTGGGAAGTATAGACGATTATCTTAAATCCCGTGAAGCAGAGGACTTTAGAAGTATAGAAAAACGTTCTGTGAGCAAATCTGAAAAGGCCTCAAAAGCAAATGATTATGAAAAGCAAAAAAAATATAAATCCCTATCAAACCAATTGAGCAATATTGAGTCTAAAATTACAAAGCTCGAAAATGAGATAAAAGCCATTGATAATAAATTGGCTTATGACTACGAAGCCACAATTGCGCAGGATAGTTTTTTTGAAAAATACAACAACAGTAAAAAAGAATTGGAAAAGTTGATGGAAGACTGGAGCAAGGTCCAGGAAAAAATTGACCATTTGGAATTGTGAAAGTATTAACTCATTCGGGGCTTGTAAAATTTTACTTTTGACCTCATATTGTTAAGAATGAGAAAATTAATACTTGTTATAATCGGTGTTCTTTTTTTAGGTGGTTGCGTATATCTGGCGTATTATCTTGTAAACAAGCCTAAGGAAGACAATACCAGTGAGAAAAATCTTTATAAGCCTGTTACAGTCGAAAAGGTAAAAAATTCTGATATTCCCATTACCGTAAAGACCAATGGTGTTGCAGAGGCCATTAAAAAATTTGAATTGTTCAGTGAAGTTGAAGGTGTTTTTGAATACTCTTCAAAAGATTTTAGAACTGGTCAAAAATATCGCAAAGGTCAAATCTTATTAAGAATAAATAGTGAGGAATTTCAGGCAAATGTCATTTCTGCTAAAAGTGATTTTTTCAACCTTTTGGTATCAGTAATGCCGGATATCAAAATAGATTATCCAAATGAATTTCAGGCCTGGCAGTCCTACCTTGATGCTTTTGATGTTGAAAGGCCTCTAAAAAAAATGCCTGAACCCTCGCAGCAGTTAAAATACTTTATAACCGGCAGAGGTTTACTGAGCTCATACTTCAATATAAAAAATTTAGAAACCAGGCTTAATAAATTTGTCATCCGAGCACCATTCGATGGTGTTCTCACTGAAGCATCTATAAATCCCGGAACTCTTATCAGACCCGGACAAAGGTTAGGAGAATTTGTAGATCCTTCGGTCTATGAAGTTGGTGTTGCTTTACAAAAATCCATGATTCCTTACATCGCTATTGATGATACTGTGGTTTTAAAGAGTTTGGACGGATTGTTTACCGCCAAAGGGCAGATAAATCGAATAAATGCACAAATCGAGCAACAAACCCAAACTATTCAGGTTTTTGTGAAAACTACCGACAACAAGGTTAAAGAAGGCATGTACCTGCAGATTGAAATCAATGGACAGACCATAGAAAATGCATTTGCCATAAGCCGGTCTTTAATTCAAAATGAAACACAGGTATTTATCGTCAACGACTCAGTATTGGCTTACAAGTCTGTAAAACCTGTTTACTATCTCGATGAAAAGGCAATTGTTCAGGGCCTTGATAATGAAGATGTTATTATGACTTCAAATTTGTCCAGTGCTTATCCGGGCATGTTAGTCAAAACCAAATAATTTCAATTTGAAAAAAATTATTACATATTTTATAAAGTACGAAGTTGCTGTAAATGTTGTCATACTTGCATTTTTCATCTTTGGGATTGTAGGGTATTTCAGTCTGAAGTCTTCTTTTTTCCCACTTCAGGATTCTAAAATTATAAATGTAAATATTACCTATCCCGGTTCTTCTCCTGAGGAAATAGAGGAAGGGGTCATTATTAAGATAGAAGAAAATTTAAAAGGTCTCGAAGGTATAGACCGTACAACCGCTGTAGCTCGAGAAAATGGCGGATCTATAACAGTTGAAATCGAAGAAGACAGAGATGTAGACGTCATGCTGACGGAAGTCAAAAACGCGGTTGACAGAGTTCCAAATTTCCCTCTTGGAATGGAACCTTTGGTTGTAGCCAAACAGGAGACCTCAAGGCAAACCATAGATTTTGCCATTTCAGGTGAAGGCGTTACCCTTAAAACCCTTAAAGATATTGCCTATCAGATTGAAACCGATTTAAGACAAATAGATGGTATCTCTCAAATTGAATTAAGGGGCTTTCCAAATGAAGAGATTGATATTGCACTCAATCAGGATGATTTGCTTGCATATAATATCAGTTTTCAGGAAGTTGCCGATAAAGTTAGGGGAACCAATATATTATCAACAGGAGGTACTATCAAAACAAGGGCTGAAGATTATCTGATTAGAGCCAACAAAAGAAGCTATTACGCCGATAAACTCAATGACATTATCATTAAAACCCTACCTAACGGAACACAAGTCAAATTAGGGGATATAGCCAAAGTAAAAGACCAGTTTGAAGAAACGCCAAATGCGCTTTACTACAATGGTGACAATGCCATCAGTGTAATAGTAACAAATACAAATGCTGAAGATTTAATTCCTACGGCAGAAAATGTCAATGCCTATATAGAGGAATTCAATAGCCAAAACAATAATGTTCAGTTGAATGTTGTAAGTGATTCATCAATTACCTTAAACCAAAGAACAAAACTTTTATTTGAAAATGGCCTAATAGGCATTCTTTTAGTTTTAACTTTTTTGTCGATTTTCCTTAATACAAGACTGGCGTTTTGGGTGTCTTTTGGTTTGCCAATTTCATTTTTAGGCATGTTTATTTTCGCCAATTCATTTGGTGTCACTATTAATGTATTATCCCTTTTTGGGATGATAATCGTTATAGGTATTTTGGTAGATGATGGTATTGTAGTCTCAGAAAATATTTACCAACACTACGAACGCGGAAAAAAACCTATCAGAGCCGCCATTGACGGGGTTATGGAAGTTTTGCCTCCAATTACATCGGCTATTTTAACAACCATTCTGGCGTTCTCTGTTTTCTTTTTTCTGGATGGAAGAATTGGTACGTTCTTCAGTGAAGTTTCTGTGGTTGTATTGTTAACACTTACAGTTTCTCTGATTGAAGCCTTTATTATCTTACCTGCACATATAGCCCATTCAAGTGCATTAAAGGACATTAAGAAATCTAAACCACCCAAAACTTTAATAGGTCGTTTTTTTAGAAAAATGCGGAATGTAAACCAATTCGGGGATAGAATTATGCGCTATCTCAGGGATAATTCTTACGCACCCTTTCTCAAGTTTTCCCTTAAAAATCGTTTCTTCATCGTATTGCTTTTTCTGGGGCTTTTAGTATTAACTTTTGGTTCGATTGGTGGAAATATTATCCGGGTGACATTCTTTCCAAACATAGCCAGCGACAGAGCAACCATAGACTTGTTAATGACTGAAGGTGTTAATCCGGAAAAAACCGATTCTATTATTTCCATTGTTGAAGAGGCTACATGGCGGATCAACGAAGATTTTACCAAAAAACAAACAGGTAATTTGCAGGTTGTAGAGAATACAGTGAAAAGGGTAGGACCGGGAAACAATAAAGCCTCGCTCCAGGTTAATTTATTGCCCGGCGAACTGAGGGATTTTAGTGCCGCAGAAATCACAAATGCCATACGCGAAGCTTCCGGACCTATTTTTGGAGTTGAACGTATTACCTTTGGCGCCGGAAATAATTTTGGAGGTGCACCTATTTCTGTTTCACTCTTGGGAAATAATCTCGCTGAGCTTGAAGAAGCTAAAACCGAACTTAAGACCTGGATGGAAAACAACGAATTATTGAAAGATGTCTTCGATAATGACCCTCAAGGTATAAAGGAAATACAGATAGATTTAAAGGAAAGTGCATTTGCATTGGGTTTGGACCTTGGTGAAATAATGCGTCAGGTCAGGAATGGTTTTTTTGGGGCTGAGGCCCAGCGTTTTCAGCGCGGAAAAGATGAAATACGAGTTTGGGTGCGCTATGATTTAGACAATCGCTCATCGATTAGAGATTTGGATGATATGCGTATCATCACGCCGGATGGAATGCGTGTGCCTTTTAATGAAATTGCAACCTATAGTATTGTTCGTGGAACAGAATCTATTAGCTTTCTTAATGGTATGCGTGAAATCAATGTTACCGCAGATCTTTCAGATCCTAATGAGAGTGCTACAGATATCCTTGCCGAAATTCAAAATGATGTCATGCCCGAGATTTTATCGAAGTACTCGAGCTTATCAGTGTCTTATGAAGGGCAGAATCGAGAGGCTTCAAAAATTTCAGATTCAGCCAATAAAGTCCTACCGGCAATATTGTTTTTAATTTTTGTGGTGATAGCCTTTACTTTTAGGGGTTACTCTCAGCCATTATTACTTTTACTGCTCATTCCATTCAGCGCTATTGGTGTAGCATGGGGGCATTATATTCACGGGTTTCCCATCAACGTGCTTTCAGCTTTAGGGATTATTGCCTTAATTGGAATTATGGTAAACGATGGTTTGGTTTTAGTGACAAAGCTCAATTCAAACTTAAAATCGGGAATGTCTTTTGACGATGCCATATTTGAAGCAGGAAAATCGAGGTTTAGGGCGATATTTTTAACTTCACTGACTACAATTGCAGGTCTGGCACCACTTATTTTTGAACAGAGTCGTCAGGCGCAATTTTTAATACCGATGGCGATTTCTATTGCTTACGGAATTGGTATAGCTACTGTTTTAACCCTTGTATTATTGCCGGTGAGTCTATCGATTTTTAATACAATTAAAACCAAAACCATGTGGCTGGCTACAGGTAAAGATTACGCGAAAGAAGATGTAGAACGCGCTATTAAAGAACAAAAAGAAGTAGAAGATTATGATGAAAATTAGACTACTTTTTATAACAAGCCTTCTTTTCTTGTTTAGTGAAGGCTCTGCTCAGGAAATTTTGACAAAAGCTGAAGTGGTTGAGCTGGCTTTACAAAACAATTTTGGAATTCAAATCGCCAAAAATAATGTAGAGATTGCAGAAAATAATGCCGGAATACTTAATTCAGGTTATCTGCCAAGTTTGAACGCACAAGCCGGTGCTAATTTTGATATTGTTGACCGATTTACAGAAATAGAAGGTGAACCAAATTTAGACCAGAGGGATCTTGAAAGTGAGAACTACAGCGCAGCTTTAAATTTTAATTATACGCTTTTTGATGGTTTAGGTCGATTGTATAATTATAAAAGACTCAAAGAGCAATACAACTTATCCGAGCTTCAAGCCAGAGAAACAATTGAGAATACGCTGATACAATTATTTAGCGTGTATTATGAAGTAGCTAGGCGATATGAAAATGTTGAAGTCTTAAAACAAACTTTATCACTTTCAAAAGACAGGTTAAAGCGCGTTGAGTATCTTTTTGAATATGGTCAGGTCAATAAATTGCAGGTGCTTAATGCCGATGTTGATGTGGCTAATGACAGCATCAATTTAATTGACGAATTTCAAAACCTCGATAATGCCAAAAGAGATCTGCAGGTTGTTATTAATTCCAATGAATTTCAAGACTTTAGTGTAGATACCAGCCTTTCTTTTACCCCAATGTTGAAAATTGAAAAGTTTGTTGAAGAATATGAGTTAAATAATGTGTCTATGCTGCAGATAGAAAAAAACCTTGAAATTAGTGCATATGATCAAAAAATTAGCAGGACGGGTTATTTGCCTACTATAGACCTGGTTGGTTCATACGGATGGAATAGAAATGTAAGTCCGGAATCTCCTTTCTTTCCAGGCTCTATCCAAACCTCAGACAGACTTGCTGCCGGTATAAGTTTAAATTGGAATTTATTTGATAGTGGTCAGACTGCAGTTAGGATTCAGAATGCAAAAATTAATTATGAGAATCAGGAGCTTCAGAAAAAACAAATTCAAACTGAAGTAAACCGTGACATCCAAAACGCTTTGAACACCTATAAAACAAGATTGTATATCTACAAATTGCAGGAACAAAATGTTAAAACGAATATTGACAACTTCAGCAGGACAGAAAATCAGTTTGATTTAGGTCAAATCAATTCTGTAGAGTTCAGGCAGGCTCAGCTGAATTTACAAAATGCAAAAACAAGTTATAATTTGGCAAAATACGATGCTAAGCTCGCTGAATTACAGTTATTGCAGCTCACAGGTCAATTACTAAATATAGAATTTTAGTTATGCACGAACACTTTTTTCAATGTCCTTACTGCTGGGAAACCATCAGCATGCTAATAGACACTTCGGTGTCTAGCCAAACTTATATTGAAGACTGTGAAGTTTGTTGCAGGCCAATTGAAATATCTTGCCAATCACAAAATGACGAGATTATCGCCTTTGAAGCTAAAGCAATACAGTAAGTGAGACAGCAAATCTCTGATTTGCGTAGTCGAACTTATCCCGAAAACCGAGGCACGAGGTTGTTCG